>JAUWAU010000088.1 GCA_030601885.1 Armatimonadota bacterium | reverse complement strand
GTCACCGTGTCGCCCGCAGCCAATTTCCCCGGGTAGTTAGCTTCATTCCACGTTGTAGCGCCCTCCGCCGACCAGTCGCCGGAGGCCTTGCTCGTGAAAGCACTCATGTCGTATCACCTATGCCGTCTCGCCGCGCACACGCACGACCGTACCCTCATTCGGCGCGCTCCCACAACCGGCGCCGATCACCCGGCGAATCCATATCGCCACGGCGGTAGTGGTGGCAATGCTCCCGAGGTCGAGCGCGTCCGTATCCGTTTGTGCCGCGTTGAAGCTCATATCAAAGTCGCTGTTGTCAAGGTCTGATACATCGGATAGCACATTCGCCAGGTCACTCGCCACGGTGAACAGCTCGAAGTACCACGTCTCGTTCGCACTCTGCACCAGAGCGATGCTGCACCACAGAAGTGCATTACTGAGCACATCGGCCGCGTTGGCATTCCGCACGAAGAACTTCCTGTGGTCTACGTATCCGTCCTGCGCCTGCTGCCCACTGATACTATCGAAGAGATTGTGGAGCACTACGGCGGTGTCCAGCTCGTCAGTCACAGAGCTGCCCCCATAGCTGTCCGCCGTCTCCTCTGTACCAGCGGGCCTATTCGCACAATGGTGAAACTTGATATCGGCTGCACTAACAGCCATGATCGTCACTCCCCTGTTCGTAGTCCTCAAGCGCCCGCCGCACCAGCTCCATGTCCGGAACGTAGCCCGCACGTCGCCCGAAGCCTCGCTTCTGACGGAGAATATCCTTCCGCCGTTCGAGCCCCGGCCAGTAATTGACCGCGCCCGTCCGCATGTCAATGCGAGAGGGGAGCCGAAACTGCCCATCAAGTCCGTATATCGCCTGCTCCTTGGCCGCCTGATGCGCCGCCTGGAGCCCGGTGTCGCACCACACCTGAAAGCCCGCCCGCACCGCCTTGAGGCAGAAGTAAAAGTCCTCAGTCATGCCCACCTTGCCGCCTGCCTCGGTCTGTTCCCTGATCGTCTCAAACCAGGGCGGGTCAAGCGCCTCGAACACTGCCGTCTTTATCAACGTGAGCCCCATCCCCACCGCCACGCACTGCACGACCTCGCCGATCTCCCACTCCCAAAAGCTCCCGCCACCAGGGTCGCGGAAGATCAGTGGAAATGGCGGCTGTTGCTTGCTCCAGTACATACCAGCAACGATGTCGCAACTCACCATCGTGCTCTTTTGCTCACCATCCACCACATAGTGCCGCTCAAAAGGCACCGTCTCAATGAGAGCTGCGAGCTGTAGCAGGGAATTGTGCGGCGTCAGCACGTCATCATCCCGAAAATACACGTATTTCGCTCCCTGCTTAATGGCATACATCGCGATTTCGTTCCGCGCCGCGGCCACTGGCTTCCCCTTGACGTAGAGCACATGGTTTGTGAAGTTGATGGGCGACGCCATGTTTGCAATATCCTGCGTGAACTCCGTCGAGACCATTCCGAAGGTCGGAATGCCCACGACACACTGCAGATAATACTCCCGTGACCCGCACTCAGCGAGCGACTTCAGCTCCCGATCGGTCATGCTCCTGAACTCCGCCGCCTCACGAAGTTGCCGCTGCATAACCACTTTCAACGGGTCTTCCGGCTCTGGTCGCACAGGTTTATCCACTCAGCTCACTCCCGACCGAACACCCCGAGGCCCCAGGATGCTCAAAGGTTCTCCGCGCCGCACAAGCACGCCCACTGTTTGGCCGTCGCGAATCCGTTCCGCGATGGTTGACGGGAGCGTATACTCCTGGCCGCGGTATGAAACGACGTATGTGTTACGCCCGACGCGCCGGAGCGCCGTCGCTGTATCCGCCCGATCGGCCTCCTCCCGGAGGGCGATGACTGCCTCGGCAAAGCGCCCCACTATACTCCCCTCCAGTCCGTCACGCGCACCTCGACCACCGAAGGCGATCCCATCTGTACCCTCAGGTCTATGTACCATGTATCGAGGCCGCCCGTCACCTTCGGCGCCCCATGCCAGGTAAGAGCCACACCGCCCGGCCATCCCGCCTCGATCTCCTCCGCCACCGTTTCATCCCACTCCTCGTCGTCAGGATTCCACCAAAGCAACTTGTAAACGTGGCGATCATGGAGCATCGTCACGAGGTGCGTGTCTTCCTCACAGATGCAGAGCACATTGGCCAAAATTGACGTAAGCTCGCCTCGCGTGTGAATAGCCTCACCCTTCTCCCACGCCACGTCCCCTCCCCCTGGCAACCCGCGAACCACGAAATCTTTCAGCGTCAAAGGGTCGTACTCGGCCAACGAACAAAACAGC
>JAUWAU010000041.1 GCA_030601885.1 Armatimonadota bacterium | reverse complement strand
CCCCAGGACTAGCGGTTCGTTCGGTAAGTTCGCGTGTCAAAGGCAGCGGGCCAAGAATGGCCCGCCTACGCGGCTGCGGCCTTCAGTGCGCCGCTCGCGGCCCGCATCCCCGCGTAGGTCGGGCTTTCCAGCCCGACAATTCCAACGCGGTCCTACGGAAGCAGGCACTAGAGCGCGCCGGCCTCTTCGAGCATTGCTTTATAGTTCTCGAGCTGCACGTAATTCGTCACCGAATTGCTCGACCCGACGCAGTAGCCGCCGTCGTGGGCGAGGTCGCGGACGTTGGCCCGCACGAGCTCACGGATCTCATCGGGCGTGCCGCGGGCGAGGCGATCCACCTCGACGTTGCCCAGCAGACACAGCTTGTCGCCCACGCGCTGCTTCAGAGCGCGGATGTCCATCGCCTTCGGCTCAACCGGATGCAGGGCATTGAAGCCGCAGTCGATGATGTCGTCGAGCACCTCGGTGAGGTCGCCGTCGGAGTGGTAGAGGAACGGAATGCCCCTCCGGCGGCAGATCTCGCCCATGCGCTTGTACCAGGGCCACAGGTGCTCGCGGTAGATCTCGGGGCGCACGAGAAGGCCCTCAGTGTAGGCGACGTCGTCCGACATCCACATCCCGGTGACGCCTTCGATCTGCATCGCCCGCTCGCAGCAGCGGAATTGGATCTCGCCGACCCTGCGGAAGACGGCCGCCATGAACTCGGGGGCCTGGATGGATGCCTCGGCGAATGCAGCGAAGCCCATCAGCATCCAGGTGGGAGTGAAGATCTTGCCAATGATGCATATGAGCCCCATGCTGTCGGGAAGGCGGTGACGCATCTCGGTGATGGGTGTCAGGTCCAGATCGTCCCCGTGGGGCCACGGGAAGGTCTCGAGCTCCTCGCAACTTGTGATGACCCCGCGCCCCTCTGCCGCCCACGTCATCTCGACTTCATCATTAGTGTAGACGCTGTAGCGGCTGCGCTCAGTTCGCGTCCCTTCGCCTGAGTAGACCTCGCCGACACGCACGAGGCCGACGGCGACGGGCGCGTAGTCGTAGCCCGCAGCCTGCCAGAAGGCGGCCTCGTCGGCCGGCGACTTGATAGGCTTGCCCATGAAGGCGGATTGCACCGCGCGGTCAACGGACAGCTCGATGAGCGGCGTCCGATCGGGCACTCCCTCGCGCATGAGCGCCATGCGCAGCCTGCGGAAGTCGTTACGTGGCAGTGTCATCGGTGCAGCGCATGATACAGGAAGGCCGTGGGGAGGTCAACGCCGAGCGTGTGGCACGGGTTGCTCGTCAACCCGTGCCACACGGATGGGATGATCTCATTCACGGGCAAGTGAAAGGCCCATGGACGGCGAAATGGCCGGGCAAGACGATGGCGGGCGGGACGCGCGATGAGGGAGGTGTGTGACGTGAGGAAGCCGTTGCGAAAAGAGGGTCTACGGATGGACCGTCGGCAGTTGCTGGGGCTGTGTGGGGGAGCGCTTGCGGGCTCGTCGCTTATCGGAAGCTTCGCGCAAACGCCCCAGGGATCAGAGAAAGGAGCCGGGCGCACGATGCCAGGCACCAAGCCGTTGCGCAACTCCGTCGAGCCGATTCGAGGCAAAGGACCCAACATCCTGATGATCATGTCGGACCAGCACCGGGCCGACTGGATGGGCTGCGTGGGTGCCGAGTGGGTGAAGACGCCCAACCTCGATGCTCTCGCGGCGCGAGGCGTCCGATTCACCAATGCCGTCTGCAATTCTCCGGTTTGCGCTCCCAGCCGCGCGGCTCTTGCCAGCGGCCTACGGTGCAGCGACGTCGGTGTCCTGGGCAATAATGACCTGTATCCGTACAATGTGCCCACGTACTATCAGGCTCTCCGGTTGGCCGGGTACCGCATCGGCTGCGTGGGCAAGACCGACCTACACAAGCGAGACCACTGGGAGGGCAGGAACGGCGACCGCCCCCTGATGTACCACCTCGGCTTCACCGACCCGACGGAGACGGAGGGCAAACAGAGCGCGGCACGCGACTGGGGCGAGCCCGTCTGCCCGTACCAGCACTATCTGACGGACAACGGGCTCTTCGAGACGTTCGTCAACGACTATGGTGAGCGGGGCCGGCATCCGGCGTGTTATGCCGCCGACTCGGCGCTGCCGCTGCACGCCTTTCACGACGACTTCATCGGTCGCATTGCCGCCGAGTTCCTCGAGAACGTGAGCGACGAGTCGCCGTGGCACTACTTCGTCAGCTTCGTCGGCCCGCACAATCCCTGGGACCCGCCCAAGGAGTACGGGGACATGTACCGCGGCGCGAAGATGCCGGCAGCCATCCAGGACCCGATGGACGGCAAGCCGCGGTTCCACCGGAAGCGACAGGAGAAGGAAAGCAGAGGCCTGACGCCTGAGGCGCTCGCCGAGACCATGCGCAAGTACAGCGGCATGGTGACCCTCAACGATCATCACATCGGCCGATTCGTCGAGGTCCTGGAGCGCCGCGGGATGCTGGAGAACACGGTCATCATGTACTGCGCCGACCACGGGGAGATGATGGGCGACCACGGCATGTTCCACAAGAGCGTGTACTACGAGGCGTCCGTGAGGATACCCCTGATAGTCTGCGGACCGGGGATAACGGCCCGTGGCGACAGCGACGCGCTGGTGGAGCTGTTCGACCTGGCGCCGACGGCGCTGGCACTGGCGAAGGCCGAGCCGCTGGGAGAGATGACCGGGGGCTCGCTGATGCCGCTTCTGCGCGGGGAGAGTCAGAAGCAGCGGGACTATCAGTTGAGCGAGCTGGCGCGCTCTCGCATGGTGTTCGACGGGCGCTACAAGTTCATCGAACGGCCGGGGGATGTGGACCAGTTGTACGATCTTGCCGAGGATCCCAAGGAACTAATCAACCTCGCTGAAAATGATCCGAACCGGGTGTCGAAGATGCGGGAGATGCTTGAGGACGAACTCGGCCCGGCCCCGGCAGGACGCGCCAAGGGTTAAGGTGCACCGACGAGGGCCGCATAGGAGGCACACACAATGCAAGTCAAAGACGTCCTCGAGCACTTCCAGAGCGTCGGGACGTGGGTGAACTGGGAACGGACGGTTGACCGGATCCTTCACGGCGATCCGGCGACCGAGGTGAAGGGGATCGCCACCGGCTGGATTGCCACCAACGAGGCCATCCGGCGCGCGGCTGACGAGGGCCTCAACCTCTTCATCAGCCACGAGGGGATCTTCTACGACCGCCTGGACGACGAATCGGTGCAGCGCATGGCGGACGAGAAGCGAAAACTGCTGGACGAGCTCGGCATGGTGGCGATGCGCTGCCACGACACCTGGGACCGCATGCCCGACTTCGGCATCCCCGACGCCTGGGCCGCATGGCTCGGCTTCGAGACGGAGCCCCGACCGCTGGAGAGCTTCTACAAGATCTGCCTCGTCGGCGACGTCACCGTGAAGCAACTTGCCGAGTCCGTTTTTGAGCGCGTCCGGGAGCTGGGGCAGGAGTCGGTCGCGGTCTTTGGGGACCCGAACACGCAGGTCAGCCGCATGGCCGTCGGCACGGGAGCCATCACTCGCTTCCCGGCGATGCAGGAGCTGAACCCGGACGTCATCCTCGCCACCGACGACGGCATGAGCTGGACGCAGGGCGGGCACTGGGCCGCCGACCTGGGCGTGCCGCTGCTCATCGTGCATCACGGCGTGGCGGAGTACCCGGGGATGATGGCGATGGTGGATTATCTGCAGAAAGAGTTCCCAGACATCCCGGCGAAGTACGTTCAGATTAGTTATCAGTGGTCAGTCGTTAGTGGTTAGCGGGCCGAAGTGTGGCGCAGGCAGCTTGCCTGCGGAGCCGTGGCGCCCGGGCATCGACCAAGAACGCACACGAGCTGGCCACGTGGAGGGATGACCATGACCAGTAGCTCTTGCGGTTGGGCAGTAGCACTTGGCAGCGCGTTGCTCCTTTGCTGGTTGAGCGGGGTCGCCTGCTCCGCCGCCGAGCCCGACGAACGCCCCATTCCGAAGCAACATCCTCGGCTGCTCGGCTCACGGGATCGTCTGCAGAGGCTGGCCGGGGAGCGCCGGGAGGCATATCAGCGCATGGCGGCAGTGGCCCGTGAACGCGAGGCGGACGACCATGCGAAGATGATCTCGATGGCCCTGGTGTGTGCGATAGAACGGGATGAGGAGCTCGGCCGGCGCGCCGTGGACATGGCCATGAAGTACGTCAACGGTCCCATCAAGAAGGGGCACGTCCGGTTCGGCTCCGACCTGGCGCTCTGCGCCATCGTCTACGACCTGTGCCACGAGTCGTGGACCGCTGATGAGCGCGCGCGCTTCCACGAGTACATGAACGAGACCGTGGACGCCAACGTGCGCTCCGAGACGCACGTCTTCCACAACGCCTGGTACAGCTACAAGCACTGGGGCATCGGCCTGGCCTGCTACGCGACCTATTACGAGAACGACCGGGCTCCGGAGATCCTCAGAGGGCTGGAAGCCGACTGGCGTACGCGCGCGGCGCCCGCACTCGATCTGGCCGGTGACGGCGGCGGCTGGGCCGAGGGGTATTACGTCAACTACTGGTTGTACGAATGGCTGTTCTTCTGTGAGGCTGCGCGGTACTGCGAAGGCGCGGACTATTATGCTATGGCGCCGAAGTTCTTCAGGAACCGTGCAGTCGTCAGCATGTTCGAAGCCTATCCGGGCATCCGCCAATACAACTCCCGCCGGCCTATGCCGATGGGCGACGGCGGGGGCCGCACCTTCGGTGGCGAACGCGACAAAGCGCTCTCGGCTCGGCGCATTCTGGTCAACTATCTCCGTGACGATCCGAGCCACCAGATGGTGCATACGTTCAACGAGACCACGCCGCGCTCAAGCGTCGGGGTCTACGCATACAAGGACTTCCTCTGGCGCGACACGACCGTCAGGAAAGGCGATCTGAGCAGCTTCAAGCTCTCACACATCAGCCCCGGAGCCGGTTACGTCTACGCGCGGAGCTCCTGGGATGAAGACGCCACGTTCTTCTTCTTCAAATGCGGGGACCGATTCACCGCGCATCAACACCTGGATGTAGGGCATTTCCTGATCTACAAGTACGAGGAACTGGCTGGTGACGGCGGGCATTACGACTCCTTCGGCTCGAACCATGACGTGAACTACCACCTGCGCACCATCGCCCATAACACGATGCTGATCTACGATCCTGCCGAGACGTGGTCGCGGATACGCGCCGGCCCGGTCTCCGGCAACGATGGTGGACAGGCGCACTCCTGGCCGCATCACAACGGCGCCGTCGCGGACCCGGCCGCATGGCACGAGGGGCGCGAGCTCTACGACATCGCGGATATCCTCGCTTTCGAGGATCAGGGCAGCTACGTGTATGTAGCCGGCGACTGTACGCGCGCGTATTCCCCCGAGAAACTGGAGTACTTCACGCGGCAGATCGTCTTCGCCCGCCCCGGCACGTTTGTGATCTTTGACCGGGTGAAGTCTACGGATCCCGGCTTCAAGAAAACGTGGCTACTCCAGACGATGAAGACGCCTACCGGCGCTCCCCCGAATCTCGTAGTGACCAATGGCAAGGGGCGCTTGTTCATTCAGACGCTGCTGCCACGCGACCCACAAGTGAACCTCGCCAGAGGGCCGGATCGGTATAGCTACCACGGCAACACCTACCCGCCTCAGCGCGAGAGGGAGCCCGCGCCGGAATGTCGTATTGAAGTATCGCCGTCCGGCCCGGCCTCTGTGGACCACTTCCTGCACGTCCTGACCGCGACCGATGCCGATACGGACTCCGTCGAGCAGGCGGCTGCGCAGGTGGAGGGCGAAGAAGTGACCGTGACTGTCGGCAAGACGCGGATCATGTTCAGTCTTGCAGAGGTCGGAGGACGCATAGAGGTCTCCGGACAGGGCAGGAACTTCGCACAAGCGATCGTGGCTGAACCGAGTGCCAAAGCGGGGCCTTAGCGGAGAATGTGACTCGCGGATCAAGTCCGCAGGCTGGCAGTCCCGTACGGGACCCCGCTTCAGACAGGGGCCTGCGCTCCCTGGGACCGCAGGCATCCTTGCCTGCATGCTTGTCGCCTCCTGAGCACCACCGGTGCCTCAGCGATAGCCCTGGAGTATGTCGGCTCCATGCACATCACCGCATCATCAGTTCTCTCGCCACCCCTCTGTGTCCTGCGGTCACGGGGAGAGCCCGGCGCCTGCCAACTAGGTGCAGGCTGGAAGCCTGCCCTCCCTGGGACCGCAGGCATCCTTGCCTGCATGCTCGTCGCCTACTCGTGCCCGGCGGGCCACAGACGAGGCACGGTGCAACCCGGGCATGCAGCACCGTTGTCGGGCCACCACTCCGTGGGCCGCCCGCCCTTTGCATGCGCGACCCACCGGGGCGCGCCGTTCCGAAGAAGCGCTTAGTCCGTGTGAACCCGCCCATACGCCCCCGGCCTCCGCTCCACCGCCAACCTCGTCCTCCACGTCCCCCCACAGTTGCTGTTCAGCCACGGACACGTCTTCGGCGCCGTCGAGAGGTCGATCTCGGCCGTGAAGACGCCGTCCTCGGAGCGGCTGTCGGCGAGGATGTGGCCGAGGGGGTCGATGATCAGGCTCGGGCCGTCGTAGGCGGCGGTGACCAGGTAGATGCCGTTGTCAATGCAGCGCGCCCGGGCCGTGACGCGGTAGCAGTGGTCGCCGTCGCGCGCGTCGTCCCAGAAGGGCAGCAGGACGACCTCGGCGCCGTCGAGCGCCAGGCAGCGGACGACCTCGGTGAACAGATTGTCGTAGCAGATGGCGATGCCAATGCGGCCGAAGTCGGTGTCGAACACTCGATAGGGCCCGTTGCCCTGGCGCACGCCGGCGAGGGCCTCGTTGAAGGCGAGGTGCGTCTTGCGGTACGTGCCGACAAGGGCGCCGGCGCGGTCGATGAGCACGGCGGTGTTGTAGATGGCCCGCCCGTCGCGCTCGGGCATGGCGGCGACGATGTATATGTGATTGCGCCGGGCGATCTCGCCGAGCGCCTCCGTGTGCGGCCCCGGAATGGGAGCCGCCGCGGTCTCGAGCGGAACCCCACCGATGGATGTGATGTACTCGGGCAGGCAGACGATGTCCGCGGGCCTCGAGGCGGCCTGGTCCACCAGTCGGCCGAAGGCGTCGAGGTTGCTCTCGGGCGTGGTCGGGGGCGTGGGGTTGAAACGCACCGTGGCGAGCGTGACGGGGCGCGGCTCGATGGGCGGCGCCTCGGTCAATGACGGATCGGCCCACCAGACCCGCCCCTCGGCGCTCCAGCGGAAGAAGAGCTGCACCTCGAGGACGGCCGCTCCCGCCGGGGCGCGGCGGATGCCAGTGATGTGGCGCCATTGCCCGTGCTGCTCGTGCTGGTGAATGTAGGTCTTCCCCACCTCGCGGCCCTCATCGTCGCCCCAGTGCAGGCGTACGAGGACGTTCTCCCACAGATGCTCGATGTTCTCGGTGCGTAGATGCACGCTGAAGCGGTACGTGCCGGCGGGGCGGATGCCCTCGACGACCTGATGCCACCGGCCGAAGCAGGCGTCGCTGCCGTCGCCCCAGGCGGACAGCGACGGAGAGCCGTCGCGCATGACACCGTCATCGAGGCCGTGTGTTGGCTCGATCTCCGCCCGCGGCGAGGTGAATTGCCACTCTGAGGTGAGGAGGTTATCCGACTTGTCCGTTTGCATGAGAGATATATGGGCGCCGCGAAGCCCTCTGTCAAGCCGCCTGCGAAGGTTGGGCTGGAGGCAGAAGCGAACCGTCAGCAATGGTCCACTGGTTGCAAGCAACCAGTGCCACACAGCGTGTCGGCCAATGAACATGTGATGAGAATCCTCGATGGGTTGTACCGGCAGCGGCAGGTGTGGCACGGGTAGCTTGCTACCCGTGTTCCGTGGGGGCAATAAGCCACTGGTTGCAAGCAACCAGTGCCACACGGAATTGGCAAGAGGAGCGGTCCGTGAGGATCTTCGAAGGGCTTCATCTGGTCGGCAGCGGGCAGTTCGGCATCTCGCACGCCAACGACTGCCACGTGTACCTCGTGGACTGCGGCGGCGAGGTGTGCCTGGTGGATGCCGGCGTGGGGCTCGACAACGAGCGACTCCTGCGCAACATCGGTGACGCCGGATACGACCCGTCCAGCATCGGCCATGTCCTCGTCACGCACGCGCACTCGGACCATGCCGGCGGATGTAAGGGATTGGCGGAGGCGACAGCAGCGGAACTCGTGTGCTCTGAGTCCGAGGCGAAGCTCATGGGCGAGGGGAGCGACGAAGAGCTGGGGCTAATACTGGCGAAGCACTCGGGCTGCTACCCGGAGGATTACGTGTATCCGCACTTCACGCCGACGGGAATCGCTGCCGATGGAGACACGCTGCGGATTGGCGACGTCGAGGTGACGTGTCTCGTCCTCCCCGGCCACAGCATCGCGAGCGTGTGCTACCTCTTCGACGGCCTCGCGGGCAGGCGGGTGCTGTTCAGCGGTGACACGGTGCTCTTCAGGGGCCTCATCGGCATGCTCAACTGCCCTGGCTCGGACATCAACGCGTATCGTGAGAGCATCTTCCGGCTGGCCGAGGTCGAGATCGACGCCCTGATGCCCGGGCATCTCGTGTTCGTCCGCGAGGGCGGCATGGAGCACGTCCAAATGGCCAAGGAGGCGCTCAGCGGCGTGTACATGCCGCGGTGTATGGGACAACCGTGAGGAAGGCAGTGGTCAGTGGTCAGTGGCCAGTGGTTAGTGGACGGCCGGCAAGGGCCACGGAAAACGGCCGAGCGACCTGATGAGGAAAGGCCTATGGCCAAGGTCATCGCGTGTCTGTGCAGCGGGCGGCGAAGCGGCTACACGGCGACGCTGCTTGAGGCGGCGCTTGAGGGCATGGCGGCGTGCGACGGCGTCGAGGCCGAGCGCGTTGACCTGGACGACCATGCTTTCGGGCCGTGCCGGAGCTGCTTCGCCTGCATCCGCAGCCCTGACCACACCTGCGTGCAGGACGATGCCTTCGGCCGCGGCGGTAAGGGAGAGCTGTCCGCGCGTCTGGCGACGGCGAATGGGCTGCTCATCGCCGATCCGGTGCACAACTGGGGCCCCAGCGCCACCTGCCATCTGTTCATCGAGCGGTGCTACCCGTTCCTGTGGAGCGGACGGCTGAGCGGCATGCCGTTCGCCTCCATCTCCTGCGCCGGCAACCAGGGAATGCACCGGCTGGCGCGGGCGAATATCTGCAAGTGGGTCTTTGGGTTCGGCATGCGGTATGTGGGCGGGCTGGCGGCGCATGCGGCCTACTTCGAGCGCGCTCGGGGGGAGGCGCGGGAGCTGGGGGAGCGGCTCGGGGCGGCGGCGGTCCAAGACGCTACCGAGGGGCGCCGGCCGATGGCGGACGAGGAGCGCTTCTTAGCATACATGGATTCGCCGTGGGCGGCGCTCAACCCGTACCTCGAGAATCTCACCCACGGCACGATGCGCTACGAGGGCTCAATCATCGCAGAGGCGCTCAAGGCAGGCACGTTCACAAAACCGGAAGCAGCGAAGCTGCTTAGTGAAGCGGCGAAGCTCCTCCGCGAGGCCCTGGCCGCCCGAGCGAGAGGCGACCTCGAGGAGGCCAACAGGGTGCTGGTCGAGGCGAGCGCCCGCTGGACCCACGCCACCTGGAAGCAGTTCCTCGAAGACGACGTCATCGGCACGGCGCAGCCGGATGCATACAGGCCATTATGAGGCAGTGGTCGGTGGTTAGTGGTCAGTGGTCAGTACGGCAGCGGCGAAGAGAACAGAAAGAGCCCGCGGACGCACCGGTTGATCCCGTACGGGATGCCGCTTGCTACTCTGCGAAGTAGCTCGCTACGTAGCACGAGTCAGACAGGCACGAGCAACCGGTGCCACATGTAAGAGGGAGATATGAGACCACTCAGCGCCCGGATTCTCGAAGCCCCGGTCGCGGGCATCAAGCGGATGACTGACATCGCTCTCACCATGCCCGAGTGCATCCGTCTCGAGATAGGCGACTCGGACTTCGACACGCCGGAGCACATTCGGGAGGCCGGCATTCGGGCGATCCGCGAGGGCAAAACGCACTATACCGACAAGCCCGGGACGATGGAGCTGCGCGAGGCAATCGCCGAGAAGCTCCGGCGGGAGAATGGCCTCGAGTACCGCGCGGCCGACGAGATCTGCGTAACGCAGGGCGGGATGGGCGCCGCCTTTGCCGCCATGGCGACTCTGGTGGGGCCGGGCGAGGAGGTGCTGATCAGCGATCCGGCCTGGCCGGAGTTCCTCGGCATCATCGCCACCATCGGTGCGCGGGCCGTGCCGGTGCCGGTGCGCGAGGAGGACGGCTTCAATCTCACCGCAGCGGCCATCGCGGAGCGCATCACGCCCCGGTCGAAGCTGCTGCTGCTCAACTCGCCCCACAATCCCACGGGCGGTGTGATGACGCGGGAGAATCTCGCCGGGATCGCCGAATTGACCCAGAAGCACCACCTGTACGCGCTGTCCGACGAGCTGTACGAGAAGTTGATCTACGACGGTGCCGAGCACGTCAGCTTCGCGACGCTGCCGGGGATGTGGGAGCGGACGGTGACGGCCAATGCGCTGAGCAAGGTGTACGCCATGACCGGCTGGCGCATTGGGTACACCGCGGCCCCGCGGCGGATCATGGAGCAGATCCACAAGGTGCACTACTACACGGCCACGTGCTGCAATGCCATGGCCCAGGAGGCGGCGCTGGCGGCCATCACCGGGCCGCAGGACTGCGTCGAGGCCATGCGGGTGGAGTTTCAGGCTCGGCGCGATGGGCTCGTGGCGGGCCTCAACGACATCCCGGGCTTCTCCTGCAGGCCGCCGCTCGGCGCGTTCTATGTCTTCTGCAATATCCGCGAGCTGGACGTGCCCTCGGAGGAGCTGGCCCGGCGCATCCTGCACCAGGCCGAGGTCTCAACGGTGCCCGGCGTGTACTTCGGAGCCAACGGCGAGGGCTTCCTGCGCCTCACGTACTGCAACTCCCGCGAGAACATCGCGGAGGCCCTGCGCCGCATCGCGAGGTTGGTCGAAGGCGAGCCGAGGGCCGCGAAACAGGCAAAGCGGAAACAGCGTTCGCAGCTTACGCCCCCGTGTTGATGCCCACCTTGGTCAGCTCCCGTGCCAGGTCCTCGGGAGGGTGAAGGCCAGTGAGGTCGGCTCGCACGACCCCCTTGCTGTCGATCAGCAGCGTCCGAGGGATTGGCCCGAGATTGATCGCCTCGGCGAGTTCCTGGACGCTCTGGCTGTTCGGATCGGCCCAGAGCATGGGAAACGTGATCCTATGCTGCCTCACGAACGCCCGTGCATCGTCTGGCCTCTCGTCGAGGCTGATGCCGATCACCCGTAGCCCCTCGCGCTCATACTTCTCGTGGAGCGCCTGGAGGTGCGGTGCTGCCATCGCGCACGGCATGCACCAGCTCGCTCCGAAGTCGATGAGCACGGGCTTCCCGCGCAGCGTCGAGAGCTTGACCTCGTTGCCGTCCAGATCATTGAGCGTGAAGTCGGGAGCCGCCCGCCCTACGAGGTTCGTGCTCGGCTGCCGTCTGCACGCTGCTATGGTCAGGCAGAGGGCGACGCCTCCGAGAGCCACAATCCGCAGCCACAGCGTCGGCTGGTTAACGGACATACGCAGGGCCTCCTGCTTCATATATGGGGGCCGACCTTGTCTGACCGCTGCATGGGTGCAGTAGGTCGGCACAGCTTCTCTGACTCGATTGTACCCGGTCCAGAGGCCGCACCAGGGCATCTATCGCACCGAGAGGTGCAGCGATGGGGCTCCCGCGATCCTGTTCGCGATATGCAGCGCCGCTCCCTGCCCCGGCGCCAGCGCGGGGGGCCACACGAAGGGCAGGCTCTCCGGCTTGTCGAACCGGCAAGACAGACCAGCGGCGGCAGGCCCCGCCCGCGGCGGACTAACCCCCGGGAGTGCTCCGCACGGAGGCAAAGACATCCATGGCCGATATCGCAGAACGAATACACGAACGGGCACGGGCGCTCCAGAAGACGATTGTGCTTCCCGAGTCCGAGGACGAGCGCACCCTTCGGGCCGCAGCCGATGCCATGAAGCGACAGCTCGCCCGCATCATCCTCATTGGGCAGCCCGACGACGTCCGCAGGAGAGCCGTAGGGCTGGGCATAGAACTGTGTGGGGCGCAGATCGTGGCCCCCGACGACCCGAAGCAGCTCGATATCCACGCCGAACGGCTCTACGAACTGCGTAAAGAGAAGGGCGTGACAGAGGAGGGGGCCTGGGAGCTCGCGGCGCAGCCGCTGTACTGCTCCGCCCTGATGCTGAAGTGCGACGAGGCGGACGGCTCGGTGGCGGGGGCAGTCAATACCACGGCAGACGTACTCCGGCCGCTGCTCCAGATCGTGAAGACCGCACCGGGCATCTCCACCGCCTCGAGCTGCTTCGTAATGGTGACGGGGCAAGAGGAGTTCGGGGAAAAGGGCAACATCATCTTCGCCGACTGCGGCGTGATGCCCGATCCGACTGCCGAGCAGCTCGCCGACATCGCCATCAGCAGCGCCGAGAGCGCGCGTCTGTACCTGGAATGCACCCCCCGGGTGGCCATGCTGTCGTTCTCCACGAAGGGAAGTGCGGTGCATCCGAAGGTGGACAAGGTGGTCAAGGCAACGGAGATCGCCAGAGAGAAGGCGTGGAACATATTCATCGACGGCGAGCTGCAGGGAGACGCGGCTCTGATACCCGAGGTGGCCGCGAAGAAATGTCCGGACAGCCCGCTGGAGGGCCGGGCGAACGTGCTCGTCTTTCCCGACCTGGACGCGGGCAATATCGCCTATAAGCTGGTGCAGCGCTTCACCGGCGGGAAAGCCTATGGGCCGCTCATTCAGGGTCTGGCAAAGCCCGGCATGGACCTGTCCCGGGGCTCCACGGCAGGGGAGATCGTTGACGTCATTGCGCTGGCCGCCGTCCGAGCGGGAGCGCTGGTCAAGGCCGACAGAACAGGCTGAGGCGCCGAGATCGGTGCGTTGGCGCAGTCCCGGGTGCGGGCGGGGGCGCACGGCGGGCGACACCGGCAGATGAGCAGGTGAAGCGAATGGCAACGGGCCTTTTCATCGCCGCAACCGGCCAACACAGTGGCAAGACGATGGTGTCGCTCGGGCTCATCAGCGCCTTCGCCCGGCGGGGGTTGAAAGTCGGGTACATGAAGCCCGTGGGCCAACGGACGGTGGAGGTGGACGGAGTCGTCGTGGACGAAGATGTGAGCCTCATTGAAGCCACGTACGGCGCCGGAGCCGGAGCTGCGGCCGCCGGTCCGGTGACCGTGCCCCCTGGCTTTACCGCCGAATTCCTCAATGGCGGCGACTCGACGGCGTTGGCCCAGAAGATTCGCGACGGATACGGCGAGGTTAGCCGTGGGCAGGACATCGTCGTGATCGAAGGGACCGGCCACGCCGGCGTCGGCGCTGTTATCGAGCTGAGCAACGCCTCGGTCGCTCGGTTGCTCGATGCGAAGGCCATAATCATCGCGGGTGGTGGCATCGGCAAGCCTATTGACGAATTCGCCCTCAACGTGGCGTTGTTCGACCGCGCCGACGTGCCGGTGCTGGGAGCGATCGCGAACAAAGTGCTCCCGGACAAGCTCGATAAGGTGCGCATGTACGTGGAGAAGGGATTGGCACGAACCGGGCATCGGCTCTTCGGCGCCGTGCCTCTGCGGGAATCGCTGAGCGAGATAACCGTGGCACAGCTCGTGGATGAGATCAAGGCGAAGGTGATCAGCGGCGAGGCGCACTTGGGCGTTCATATCCGCCGTTACGTGGTGGGGGCGGCGTCGGCGCACCGCATGATGGAGCATTTCGGCAAGGGCGTGCTGGCCATCGTGCCGGGTGATCGGGATGACCTGGTGCTCGCCGCCCTCAGCTCTGCCGTCGTTGGGCAGCGGAGTCGGTTCAGCGTGAGCGCCCTGTGCCTCACGGGCGGCGTGCTGCCGCACGAGAACATCATGCGGATCATCGGACGGGCCGATGCACCAGTGATCGCCATGGATGACGGGACCTTCACGGCGGCCTCGAGGATAGACCACGTGGTGGCGAAAATCCAGCCCGGGGAGACACAGAAGATTCGTCTGGCAAACGTATTGGTGGAGAAGTACGTCGATGTGGATGGTCTACTTGAGGCCATGGGCGTCTCGGCGCCATCAGCGGGCTGCTGATGGCTGACCTCTGCCAGCCACTACGCCGGCACCGACGCGGCACAGGCATGTCAAATAGCAGTGCGTTCTCGGAGGAGTGGGGCCACGAGCCCGGCTCGAGCAGCACAGCGGCCGTTCGGCCCACCAGGGCTGGCGAAGCGGGCGCTGATGACGGACATCCTGCCTGGTGCGCGAAGCGCACGACGTAGTTGGGGCGCTGGGCAGCCCCAACGAAAAGAAGGAGGGGAGCGCAGTCATGGTTCATCGCCGGATTCATGTCGTCTGTGCCGCGCTCGGGCTCGCCGCAGTGGCGGTGGCGATAGCCGCCAGGCCCGGCATCTCCCAGCCGCCGGCTGAGGCAGAGCTCAAGCAAGCGATCATGGGTGTGCAGCAGCAGGCCGTGCGGGCGTGGCTGGACATCGCGGAGCAGCTCGCCGAGGATCCGCTCTTTCTCGAGAGGGGCGGGGAGGAGGTGGAGCAGTTCATGGCGCGCGCCGAAGGCCTGCAGATGACTCTACACGGACTGATCCGCGTTATGTCTCCGCCGCGTCCGGACCGGGAGCTGCCGCCAAGCCCAGGTCGTTTCCAGTTTGTGGAGTGGGCGCAGGAGCCGATGCAGTACTGGGTGCTGGACACTGCAACCGGCGAGCTGCAGCGGCGGCAGGCGCCGCACTAGCATAAGTCCGCAGTAGAAGTGTCGGGGTTGTCGTCATGACGCATGGCGTCACCCGGAAACGATGAAGATCTCCGCGCTGAGGTTCGCGGGCTCTGTCTACTGAGGCAAAGGCTGGCGGGGAAGGGCATCCCTGCCCTACAATACGGCCTGCGACCAAATCTTCGCAGCAGCCGTCATGTGGCGGGGCCACACTCTGAAACCATGAAGATGGGCCCGGCGGGGGGGCTGGGGGCCGCCGGAGCAAGCTGCTCCGGCTACAACGGGTGGGCCGACGGGCGAAATCTTCGGGGTAGAAGGGACTCCGCCGAGGACTCCGCTGAAGCTACGTCCTCCGCGAAGGCGGAAGCCCGACCTACGCGGAGCTCGGTAGCGCCAGGCCGGCGCCGCGGCCCCCACCCGCGTAGGCGGGGCATTCCTGCCCCGCCGCGGACTGCGACGCCTACGGCTCATAAGCCCCGGCCCTCCCTCATGCCTCGAATGCGAGCCCCAGCCGTAACTTGAGCCTCCCATTTCCCTTCTCACGGAGCCTGTTATGCGGGCTCTATGCCGCACGCGTCGGCTGGCCCGAGCGGAGGAGCTGCTGGGCCAGCGGTGTCAGGCGACTAAGTTATGTGATGGCCCCATTACGCCGATGATACCATGAGACAGCGGAGAAGATCAGGCGATGTTGGGGCGAGGTCGCCAGCGACGGCGCAGACCGCCTCTGAGAAGCTCGCCTGCAGGTTTGCGCGGGTGGGCGGAGGGCAAGAGCTGCCCAGCGCCGATACTGGCCGCTGTGCCTGCTTGCCGGGGAATGAGGAGGGAGCCACAAATGAACTGGCTCTGCCGGCAACGTGTCTGTGCGGGGCGAGGGCTGGCCGGCGGTGTGAGGAGCCAATGCGATCACGACTGAGGAAGTTGGGCGTGGGGGCTCGGCTCATCGGCGGCTTTGTAGTCGTGGGCCTGCTTATCGCCATCCTTGAGTGCGTAGGGATGAGTGCTCTGGGGCGCGTTCAGCATGCGCACGCGTACGCCGCACACGAACAGTCCTGGGCGTGCGCAGCCCACCGCACCAAGGCCGCGCTGCTGACAGAGGTTTGGGCGCAGAAGAATTACTTGCTGGGGGGGGAGGAAAGCTACATTCACTTGGCCCAGGAGCGTGCGCAGGAGGTAAGTGCTCTGCGCGAGCAATTGCTGGCACTCAGCGCCACCGAGGCTGGCAGGGCAGATCTGCAGCGCGTGCATGCGCAGACACGTAGCCTTCGTGAGGCATTTGCGCGCGCTGCACATCTCCGGCAAGAGGGGGACGGCGAAGCGGCCGACGCCGTGATGCGTGGGAAGGCTGTTGCCGCGATAGCGGCGGTTGATACTTGTATCCGCAGAGCCGAGCAGTGCGCTGCAGCCGCCGCCCGCAGCGCCGCAGAGCACAGCCGGCGGACGCGGGCCTGGATGGCAGTGCTGGCGCTTTCCATTGCCGGGTTCGCAGTCGCTGTGGGCATCGGCTTATCGCTGTCTATCACGCGCCCCCTGCGGCAGCTTCGGCGCGTCGTGGAGGCGGTGGGGACGGGCGCGAAGCTGCCCCAGAGGCCTGCCCCATTGTTGCGCGACGAGCTGGGCATGCTCATAGATGCGTTCAACCACATGCTGACCCAGATCCAGGAGCGGGACGCGAAGCTGCAACAGCATCGCCGCTACCTCGAAGAGGCAGTGGCCACCCGCACCGCTGACCTGCAGAAGATAAACGAAGAACTGGAAAGCGAAATCCAGGAGCGCGAACGGACTGAAGAGGAGCTTTTGTTCAACAACGCTCTCCTGGAAGCAGAACTGCAGACATCCACTGATGGAATTCTCGTAGTCAGCAGCGAACGAGAATTGATCCTTTGGAACAAGCGCTTCGCAGAAATGTGGAACGTCCCGGCGGAGATACTCCAGAGCAAAGACGACGAAAAGATGCTCCAGTACGCTTTGGGCCAGCTCAAGGATTCGGAGGCATTCCTTGCCAGAGTGATGTACCTCTACTCTCACCCACAGGAAAAGAGCAGGGACGAGCTGGAGTTCAAGGACAGGAAGGTCTTTGGCAGGTATTCATCTCCTTTGGTGGATCGAAACGGCAAATACCACGGCAGAATCTGGTACTTCCGCGACATCACCGACCGCAAGCGGACCGAGGAGGCATTCAGGCGAGCCAAGGACGAAACTGACGCGGCCAACCGGCAGCTCGAGCAGGCCATAGAACGCGCCAATCGGCTGGCCGTCGAGGCCTACGAGGCCAGTGCCGCCAAGAGCCAATTCCTGGCCAACATGAGCCACGAGATCCGCACGCCCATGAACGCCATCATCGGCATGACGGAGCTGGCGCTGGATACGGAGCTCACCGCTGAGCAGCGGGAATACCTCGGCGCCGCGAAGTCGTCGGCCGATTCGCTGCTGGCGCTGCTCAATGACATCCTGGACTTCTCCAGGATCGAGGCGGGAAGGCTGAGCCTCGAATCGGTCCACTTCGGCCTGCGCGACTGCCTGGACGACGCTGTCAAGACGCTGGCATTGGGTGCGCACCAGAAGGGGCTGGAGCTGGTGTGTCATATCCCGCCTGACGTCCCGGACGCCCTGGTAGGCGATCCCGGGCGCCTGCGCCAGGTCGTGGTGAATCTCGTCGGCAACGCCGTCAGGTTCACCGACCGCGGGGAGGTAGTGGTCCGCGTCCGAACCCAGTCCCGCAGCACGGCACAGACCTGTTTGCACTTCGCCGTCAGCGACACGGGGGTCGGCATTGCGCCCGAAGAGCAGAGGCGAGTGTTCGACCCCTTCTCGCAGGCCGATGGCTCCACGACGCGCACACACGGCGGCGTCGGGCTTGGCCTGGCGATCTCGTCGCAACTGGTCGGATTGATGAGTGGGCAGCTCTCGGTGGAGAGTGAGCTCGGCAAGGGCAGCACCTTCCACTTCACCGCGCGCTTCGAGCTGCAGCCAGGGCCAGCGGCGGCGCACATTGCCACCCAGTCCGCGGCCGTGCGACACGTGCTGGTCCTGGTGGCGGACGACAACGTCACCAACGGGCGCATTCTGGCGGAGATGCTCACCAACTGGGAGATGAAGCCGACGGTGGTGCACGACGCAGCATCGGCGCTGGCGGCAATGCAGCGGGCCCGGGACGCTGGCGAGCCCTTTGCCCTGGCGCTTGTGGACGCCGACATGCCAGAGATGGACGGTTTCGCTCTGGCCAAGCGGATCAGTCAGAGCGCCGAGCGTGCCGGCGAGAAGATAATCATGATGCTCACCTCCGTCAGCTCCCACCCCAGCGCTGCCCAGCGGCGAGAGTTGGGCATTGTGGCCTGCCTGACCAAGCCCATCAGGCAATCGGACCTGTTGGACGCCATCGCGACGGCCTTTGGCCTGGCTTCATGGCGGGAAGACCGTCGCGGCTCGGCCATCGGGGAGTCGGTGACTGAAGGCCAACGACGAGGCCTGCACATCCTGGTGGCCGAGGACAACCCCGTCAACCAAAAGCTGACCGTCCGGCTGCTGGAGAAGCGGGGACACAGTGTCGCGGTGGCCAACAACGGCCACGAGGTGCTTGCGGCGCTGGAGAAGGAGCGCTTCGACATCATCTTGATGGACGTCCAGATGCCGGAGATGGACGGCTTTGAGGCCACGGCCACCATCCGCGTGGGGGAAAAGGCGACCGGCACACACGTGCCCATCGTCGCCCTTACCGCACACGCCATGAAGGGCGACCGCGAGCGCTGCCTGGGGGCGGGCATGGATGGCTACATCCCCAAGCCGATCCAGGCAAAGCAGCTCGACGAGGTCGTCGAGAGCCTCGTGTGTGCCGGTGTCCCCCAGAGGGGGGAGTCTGACGTCGTCGAAGTCGAAAGCGGCCGAGCGGAGGCACAAGCCCGGAACGGGGTGTTTGATCCGGCAGCGCTCCTGGCCAACGTTGATGGGGACGAGGCCCTTTTTGCCGAGATCATGGCGGTGTTTCGCCACAAGTGCCCGAGCTGGCTGTCCGATATACGGGATGCCGTTGCCTGCCGCGACGCCACCGGGTTGGCACGCGCCGCCCACAGCTTCAAGGGCGCAGTGGGCATTCTCTCGGCCACAGCGGCCTCCGAGGCGGCGCTGAAGCTCGAGAGCATGGGCCGCGATGAGGACCTCACCGAGGCCGAAGAAGCCTGCGCGGCGCTGGAGGCAGAGGCGGGACGCCTCATGTCTGAGGTCGCGGCACTCCTGGAGAGGGATATGCAATGAGAGTTTTGATCGCCGAAGATGACCCGGTGTTCGGCCGCGTGCTGGAGGCGAGCTTGGTCAAATGGGGACACGATGTCATCGCCGTCTCCGACGGCACCGAGGCGTGGCGAGTGCTTCAGGGCGAAGATCCGCCGCAGTTGGCCATCCTGGACTGGTTGCTGCCCGGCATGGATGGCGTAGCGGTATGTCAGCGGATGCGGGAACGGGCCGATGCCGATCCAGCTTACATCATCTTGGTTAGTGTCAAGGACCGCGCACAAGACATAGTTACCGGGCTACAGGCCGGGGCCGACGACTACATCACCAAGCCCGCTGCCCCGGAGGAATTGCGTGCCCGTGTCCAGGTGGGGGTGCGCATGCTGCGACTGCAGAGCGCCTTGGCCGACCGGGTGAGAGAACTCGAAGACGCCCTGTCACAGGTCAAGCAGCTCCAGGGACTGCTGCCGATTTGCTCGTATTGCAAGAAAATCCGCGACGACCAGAACTACTGGCAGCAGGTCGAAGACTACGTCACTGAGCACTCAGAAGTCCGATTCACCCATAGTATCTGCCCAAAGTGCTATGAGAAAACTGTGAAGCCAATGCTGGCGGAGTATCGCGAACCTCGGCAGGGGAAGTCGTGAGCCCTGACATTGCCCCCCTCCCCCTGAAGAGGCCGAGCTGACCCAAGCCGAAGAAGGACGTGCCCCCCGGCGAAACGAAGTGCAACCTCGCAAGGCAAAGGCTGGCGGGGAAGGGCATCCCCGCCCTACAAGTCGGCCTGCGGGCGAATCTTCGGAGCAGTCCTCATGTTCCGTTGGGGCACCCGGAAACGATGAACATGGGCCCGGTGGGGAGCTGGGGGCCGCCGGAGCAAGCTGCTCCGGCTACAAAGGGTAGGCGGAGGGCGAAATCTTCAAAGTAGCCGTCATGTGGCGGGGCCACACCCCGAAACGATGAAGATGGGCCCGGCGGGGGGGGCTGGGGGCCGCCGGAGCAAGCTGCTCCGGCTACAACGAGTGGGCCGACGGGCGAAATCTTCGGGGCAGTAGCGACAGCGCAGGAGGGGATGGCTTGCTGAGCGCAAGCGGAGGCAGTACCCGGGTGGGCGTTGTGATGGCCGGCGGCGCGGGAGAGCGCTTCTGGCCAATCTCACGCGCGATCCGGCCCAAGCAGTTGCTCCCCCTGGGCACATCGGGGCGCACCTTGCTGCAGGAGACCGTGGATCGGCTCCGGCCGCTTATGCCCGACGACCGACTGTTCATCGTCACGGGAGGCCAGCTCAGAGATCCAATACTTGAGTCGAACTCGACGTTGCAGCCGGCCCAAGTGCTGGCAGAGCCCGACAAGCGCGGCACGCTTGGCTGCATTGCGTACGCAACGGCCTATGTGTTGGCCCGATATGCCGAGGCGCCGTGCGCCACGACGTTCGCCATACTGCCGGCGGATCATTACGTGACCGACGCGGAGGCCTTGAGGCAAGGCGTTGAGGCGGGGATGGCGGCCGCCGAGCACGAGGATGCGCTGGTGATAGTCGGGGTGACTCCGACGCGCCCCGAGACCGGCTACGGATACATTGAGATCGCGAGCAACGCAGAACCCCTATGCGTGCCGGGCACGGAGGAGGCAGTGTGGGCGGTTGACTCGTTCAGGGAAAAACCAAGTCCGGAGACGGCGAGGGAGTTTCTGGACGCGGGGCGCTTTCTGTGGAACAGCGGGATGTTCTTCTGGCGCGCTTCCACGTTTCTGAGCGAACTTGAGAGGGCGCGGCCTGGTGTTGCCGAGCTGATCGGGCAGATGACGGAAGCACTCCGGCGGGACGACATCGACGAGGTGCACGAGGCATTCGCGCAACTGCCCGACCTGTCCATCGACTACGCGCTGATGGAGCACGCCGGCTGCGTGCGCGTGATCCGCGCCAACTTCGCCTGGGACGACTTCGGCGCCTGGGACGCGTACCATCGAGTTGCGCAGCCTGACGGCAGTGGGAACGTGACAGTGGGCGATCCGGTGTTGATCGAGTCGCGAAACTGCGTCGTGTACAACGAGCCGGGGGCAGAGAAGATGGCGGTGGCCGTCGTTGGCATGGATGGCGTGGTTGTGGCCGTGGCGGATGACGGTGTCCTGGTCGCCCCTCTGGCTCGCGCCCAGGAGGTTCGAGAGGCTGTTGCAGCGCTCAAGCAACGCGGGGCGAAGCAAATCTGAGCCAGGAGTGAGTGTGTGTGGGCATCGGTCCAGGAGAGATTCAATGCTTCAAATCCTACGACGTTCGAGGAAAGGTCCCGGATGAGCTCGACGAGAGCCTCGCATACGACATCGGTCGAGCCTATGCGGCGTTCGTACGACCCGAGGGACCGGTGGCTGTGGGGCGGGACGTGCGGCTGTCGAGCCCAGCCCTGGCGACAGCGGCGATACGCGGCCTGAACGACGTCGGTGTGGACGCGCTCGACATCGGGGTGTGCGGAACCGAGATGGTCTACTTCGCCGCAGCCCAGCCTGGCAACGGCGGCGGGATCATGATCACCGCAAGCCACAACCCTCCCGAGTACAACGGAATGAAATTCGTGCGGGAGAAGGCTATTCCCCTCAGCGGCGATTCGGGCCTGCAGGACATTGAGGCCATGGTCGCCGACGGCAGAGTTTCCTCGACACGTCACAAGGGCAGCAGCCGGAAGGCGGACATCACGTCTGATTACGTCAGCAAGATGCTCAGTTTCGTAGAGCCGGATGCCCTTGCCCCGTTGAAGATCGTGGCCAACTCAGGCAATGGGTGCGCGGGACCAATGCTGGACGTCCTCGCTGAGCGGCTGCCGCTGCGCTTCAGCTTTGTAGATCACGAGCCCGATGGCTCGTTCCCTCATGGCGTTCCCAACCCCCTGCTGGCGGATCGGCGGGAACGGACGGCGAACGCCGTTCGCGAGCAGGAGGCGGACTTGGGAGTCGCGTGGGACGGTGACGCGGACCGCTGCTTCTTCTTCGACGAAACGGGCGAGTTCGTCGAGAGTTATTACCTGGTCGGACTATTGGCCCAGCGGATGCTGCGGGACAGCCCCGGCGCGGCGGTGATCCACGACCCGCGGCTCGTGTGGAACACGATTGACATCGTCCGGCAGGCTGGCGGGATACCCGTGCAGAGCAAGACGGGCCATGCCTTCATCAAGGAGCGAATGCGTGCCGAGGACGCCGTGTACGGCGGGGAGATGTCGGCCCACCACTACTTCCGCGACTTCTACTACTGCGATTCCGGCATGATCCCCTGGCTCGTCGTCGCCGCGATCCTCACTGAAGCGAAGCGTCCGCTGTCGGAATTGGTGGGCGAACGGGAAGAATTGTACCCGTGCAGTGGGGAAATCAACTCCGAGATCGCGGATCACAAGGCAGCTATCGCCCGCGTGCGCCGACATTACGAGCCACACGCGCCAGAGATCGACGAAACGGATGGCCTGGGCATGACCTTCGACGATAAGTGGCGTTTCAGCCTGCGTCCATCCAACACGGAGCCAATCCTGCGGCTCAATGTGGAGACCCGGGGCTCCAAGGAGTTGCTGCAGGAGAAGACGGACGAACTCCTGGCGCTGGTCAACGGTTAGGCGCGGCAGGCACGGGGCGCAGCCGGGCGCGATGGTGCCGAGAGCTATGCAAGCATCGCCGTGCTATCCCCTGCTGTGTGAACCTCTTTTCAAACCCAAGATCTGGGGTGGCAGAGGCCTTGAGAAGATTCTCGACAAGCGGCTTCCCCCGGGCGAGCTCATTGGCGAGTCGTGGGAAGTAGCCGACGTGCCCGAGGGAACCTCGGGCATCGCGAACGGGCCCCTCACTGGCATGAGTCTGCGGCAGGCAATGGAGCAATACGGCGAAGCGCTCGTGCCGGCGCAGCAGAATCCCCGGTTCCCTCTCCTGGTGAAGTTCATCGACGCTCAGGACGACCTCAGCGTGCAGGTGCATCCGGGCCGTGATGCCTGCGAGCGGCATTTCCCCGAGGAGCGCAGCAAGGAGGAATGCTGGATCGTCGTCCACTCGGCAGCGGGCGGCTGCATGCTGCACGGAGTGCAGCCTGGCGTTACGTGGTCGGAAGTAGCCGCGCGCATGAGGGACGGCACGGTCGTGGAGTGTATGCGACGAGTGCCGGTGCAGGCCGGTGACGTCGTCCACCTGGCCCCAGGAACGATCCACGCGCTCCTCAAGGGAGTGATGGTGCTCGAGATCCAGGAGCCGTCTGATTCTACGTTCCGCGTCTACGACTACGGCCGGCTTGGCGAAGACGGGCGACCGCGACCGCTTCATATCGAGAGGGCGCTGAGAGCTCTTCGGCTTCGCGAGGACGCGCCGGCGAAACTCGCGTCGCGCCGGCAAATCTTCGCCTGGGGCCATCACGAATCGCTCATGGACATTGCGCCGTATCGCATCGAACGCCTGAGCCTGCAAAGGCCAGTGGTCTGCGAGGCGCCAAGCGCCGTCTCGATCGTTTTCGTAGTGCTGGCCGGACGTGTCCTGGTTCGGCAGGGCGATGACGCCACAGCCCTTCGTTTGGGCGACACGTGCATTCTGCCAGCGGCAGTCGATCGAGCAGAGCTGCACCCCGAGGGCGATGCGCAGATCATTCTCGCCATTCCTGGCCCCGGGCCAAAGAAGGCAGCCGGCCCACAGGTGACCGGCTACAATAAAGGCAAAGGAAAGAGGCCAAAGGCAGAGGCGGAGGCTGGAGCCGGCCCGGCAGTGCGGATCGAGGGTCTCTGAGACGACCGCGACCCGCTGGACCGCGAATGGGCGAGGTGTCGCCATGCCCGTGACGTTGCCGTACGATCTGGTCAGGTATGCCGCCGGCTCCGCGGGCCTGGGTTGAGCTGGTGAGGTAGGGAAGCGGGCGACGCGATGTACTCGGCCCTACAGTATCTCCACGGCGCTTACGGCGCCGGCAGGGACGAGGATGGCGCGAGGGCGGGCGGTCTCGAGGGCGTCCTCGGGGATGACCGCCCACTCGGTCCTGCCTCGGAACAGCAGCAGGACGGTACGTGTGGGGTGTGAGGCGCGGTCCTCGGGAGCAGTGGGAGGCTCCTCGTCCGAGGGAGGGAGGAGGGCAGTCGGCCATGCGGGCGCGTGGGACCACAGCCGAACCACGGTCGGCCGCATGCCGCCCCATCGCTGTGGGAGTTGTGGAGAGGCCCAGAGGGTGTGGAGAAGGGTCATGCCGGCGGCGACCACGATCATGAGGGCCGCCGCTGCGCCCCGGCTGTAGGGACGTACCCAGCCGCGTTTGCGAGCGATGCAATGCTGCAGCGGGAGCAGGGCGAGGGTGCCGATGGCGAAAACCACGGCCATTAAGCCCAGCCGGCCACCGGTGGTCATGCCGCCCTTAAGGCTGACCGCAATTCGGAACGTTCCCCATGCGGCCGCCAGCGCGATCGCCAGCGTAACTGCCAGCAGGAGCAGAGACGGGCTCATTCCCGAGGGCCCGGCGGAGTCGTTGCCGCCGGAGGACTGCTCGGAAGCGGGCGTGGGCGGCGGAGCGCTCTGGCGATCGGTGCAGCGCAGCATCCACGTGACGGCGACCACGGCGAAGCACAGTATCAGGCCAACCGGGATTCCGGCGAGCACGTAATGACCGTGTACCAGGTCCGGCGGCTGCGCCGCGTATTTGGCGAGGTGGAGATTGACGGTGAGGAAGCCGGCCGCATAACAGAGCGCGGCAGCGGCAAGGACGCAAGCGGCCCAAAGTCGCAGTTGCTCCATCCCACGCTGCATGGGTCCCCTCCCCCCATCCGAGCCCGGTCAATGGGGCATTTGGTGCATAGTACGCGACCGGTGAGGTGCTGTCAACGGGATGGGCGCTCTGGGACGGCTGGCTTGTCGGGGCAATGCGGCTGGGGAGTGGCGAGCTTGGGGGCGGATGGAAAAAGGGGGCAACCCTTTTTCGTCCAGAGTTGACACGGGGGGGTTGAGTTGACCATATATAATAGAGGGGCGCAAAAAGGGCACACTTTTTCGCCGCGGC
Organism: Armatimonadota bacterium; assembly: GCA_030601885.1. Lineage (GTDB taxonomy): Bacteria > Armatimonadota > Zipacnadia > JAUWAU01 > JAUWAU01 > JAUWAU01. The sequence continues at coordinate 30,808 of JAUWAU010000041.1, read as the reverse complement.
CGTGAGGGGCGCGAGCCGCCCGCATGAAGGGGCATAGCGCCCGACATTGAGGAAGTCATCATCAGGGGCAGTCGCCAAGAGGCGTCTGCCCCGTTGCGTTGGTATCAAGCGATTCTTGGACGATCCTCAGTATCTCGGCAACGGTAGCCGCTGGCCGGAGATCAGGGCCGAGGCGATACGCATCGTCGAGCGCAACCCGACGGAGATCGCGCTGGCCTGGGGCACGGGGAGCGGGAAGACGGCTCTGGGGGCGGATCTGTTCTGCTACTACGCGCACAGGATTCTGCCCGGCATCGCGAGCGGGAGCTTTTTCCGGAAGTACACGCTTCGGGGCGATAAGCCGGTATTCTTCTTCTGCCTGGCGACGCGGACGCAGCAGGCGCGGGACAACTTCTTTGCCGAGGTATGCGGCCGGCTGCAGCGCTCGGCGTGGTTTGAGGAGCATTTTCCGCCCGACAGGGACATCCGAAGGCGCATCATATTCACTCGTGACAAGGAGCGACTGCCGCTCATCATCGAGCCGCAAGGCAGCAGCGAGCGTGGGCCGCTGGCGTACGACTGCTACTGCTGCGCGATCGACGAGGCGGGCTGGTTTGTGGAGAGCGAGGGCAAGGTGGGTGACCTTGCCGAGAACCTGTACCACCGCATCCGCAGCCGCATGATCAGTCGCTTCCTGGGGGACGGCATTCTGATGAATCTCTCAGCGCCGCGATATATGGATGACTTCGTGCAGCGCCGGGTGCGGGAGATCGAGGAGAGCGGCGACGAGAGGCTGTATGCGAGCCGCAAGGCGATCTGGGAGACGCATCCGCAACTCATGGCGCAGCTCGAGGCGGGCGAGTGGTTCGAGGCGCCGCACCCGGAAACGGGGCGGTTGACGCGGATCCCGGTGTCGCTGCAGGCAGCCTTCCAGAGCAATCCGGACATGTCCTGGCGGGACTTCGGGGCTCTGCCTGTCAGCACGCTCATGGCGTTCGATCCGAAGGCTGTCGATTTCCTGCGCAACTGCGCTACGCTGCCTGGCCCGAGCGACGAGCCGGATCAGAGCGCGGTGCACTACGTGCATGCGGACATCGGCTTGTCGCAGGATGCGTGTGCGGTCGTGATGGTGCACGTGTGCGGCTTCACTGCGGACGATGAACCAGTGGTGGCGGTGGACAGAGCTGAGGTGGTGCCGCGCCGACCGGATACGGGTGAAGTGGAGCTGGAGGACGTGAAGCGGCTGGTGCTGGGCTGGCGGGACGAGGGATACCGGATCGCGCAGGCGAGCTTCGACTGGTTTCAGAGCGCCGATCTGCGGCAGCGGCTGGAACGGATGGGTGTGCGGACGAAGCGCGTTTCGGTGGACGCGAGCACCGAGGCGTACGACCGGCTCAAGGTGCTGCTGCATGAGAGCCGGTTCGCATACTTCAGGGGAACATCGGCGACAGAGCGCTTCGAGCGGGAGTATCGGTCGCTCGAGCTGGTACGGGGTGTGAAGGTGGACCATCCCCCCGGTGGCAGCAAGGACGTTGCCGACGCGATCGCGGGAGCGGCGAGCGAGGCGGTGAAGGCGCTGGGGGCTTCGAACGGCCACATTGGGTTTGAGGTGCTTTGAGAGGCGGCGGGGGCGGTCGCCTACAATAGGGGCGGGGCGGATAGGAAAGGCAGCGGGGCACGGAGATCCCGTACGGGATGCCGCTTCAGACAGGCACCCCGCGCTACAACGACGGCAAAGGCAGGCGGGGGACGGAGCCCCCGCCCTACAATTACGGCAAAGGCGGTGGGGGATGGTCGCCTGCGGGCCATCTGCCTTCGCGAGTCGCCGACGCGCCATAGCCGCTTTGGCGACGGCGCGAGCGACGTAGCCGCTTCGGCGGAGTTGCTAGCTTCGGCGACGGGGCGAGCCCATGCCCTACAATAAGGGGGCGCATGGATGCGTGGATTGCTACGGTGGCTTTGGCGGGGCGTACGGCGTGCGTGGGCATGGTTCATTGGGGCGAGATCCTACGAGGTTGCGATCCGCACCGCGGATGGCTGCATGGTGTCGCACGTGAGCGGAGAGCGCTACACGCTCATCGTGCGCCCAGTGGGGCATCAGGTGCAGGTGGCGATCCACTGCGGCAGTCATCAATGGCTGCGACACCTGGCCAGCGTGGAGCCAATGGGGGGAGACGTGCTGGCCGTGGAGGTGTCGCCGGATGAGATACCTCAAGCGCGGGGCGCCCTCGTTGTCGAAGCCGACCGGCTGGTGCGAGCGATCCGAGCGGCATGGGAGCACGGCTGGCGGCCGGGAGCGTAGGCGAAACACGGGCTGACACGCAATCCGCCTACGTTGGATGAGGCGGACCACGGGGGACGGGCCCGTGGGACACGGCGTCTGAGCCAGGACGATGCCTGGGCTGGCAGCCCAGGCTACACGGGTTGAAGGCGAGCGCGACAACAAGCCATGGGTAAGTATCAAGTTCAGGCACTTAGCTGGCAGGAGTTCGAGCAGAAGGTCACGCGGACGGCCCCGCTGCTGGTCCCGGAGTACAGCACGAGCGAGGACGAGGGTCGGCCCAGGCCAGAGTCGTACGAAGACTACGCGCGCGTGTACGGCGACATCGCCTGGGTGTACCGATGCGTCGCCCGGATCGCGCAGACATGTGCATCGGTTCCGTTGGCGGCGTACCGGAGGGGGAGCGGGGGCGAGGCGAGACGGGCAGATGATGCCGTAGCGGCGGAGCTCGGAGGCCTGCTGGAATTCGTCAATGAGTTTGAGACGCTCCCCGACCTGATCGAACAGACGGCGACGTATCTGAATCTGACCGGGAACGCTTTCTGGGGCATTGAGCGGGATGCGCACGATCGGCCAGCGGAGCTGTGGTGTCTGCGGCCGGATCGGGTGCGCATCAAGCCGGATCGGAAGCGGTACATCGCGGGATACGTGTACGAGGTGGGGGGCAGGCACGTCGGCTACGAGACGCGGGACATGGTGCACATCAAGTACCTGAGCCCCGCCGACGACTACTACGGCATGGGGCCGCTGCGCGCGGCGATGCACGCCATCGTTCTGGAGTATTACGGCACCACGTACAACCGGGCAATGCTGCGTCACCATGGGATGCCGGCGGCGGTGCTCAAGACGAAGGAGCAGTTCGTTCCGCGGGAGGAGCAGGAGCGGATACGACGAGACTGGCAGCGGCTGCACGGAGGACCGCAGAAGGCGGGGAAGATCGCGATCCTGACAAGCGATCTTGAGTTGAAGAGCGTGGGGCTGTCGCCGGACGAGCTGCAGTGGGTGCAGACGCGGAAGATGACGCGTGAGGAGATCGCGGCGGTGTTCGGGGTGCCGCCGATCATGATGGGGCTCTACGAAGGGGTCAACTATGCCACGGCACAGCAGCAGGAGAAGATGTTCTGGTCGGCGACGGTGAAGCCGACGCTGGAGAAGATCGCCGCGACCATCAACGAGCGCCTGGCGCCGCAGTTCGATCCCGGGCTGCGGGTGCGATTCGACCTTTCGGGTGTGGAGCCGCTGCAAGGGGACAAGCAGAAGGAGACGGAGCGGATTCTGAAGCTGGTGCAGCAGCGAGTGGTGACGCCCAACGAGGCGCGGCGGCTGCTGCGGATCGATGGCGAGGTGCCAGGAGGGGACGTTGTGCTTGCCCCGAGCGGTCTGGTGAGCATTAGCCAAACGTAAATGTCGCAGCGGAGGCGTTTGGGAGCGGCGAGGGCGGCGTATCAAAGGTGGCGGGCCGGGTGCACCGGGGGCGTAGTGCATGGCACTGGCAGGCTGGCAGCCTGCCCCACACAAGGAGCGACTGGCGGGGGACGAAGACCTCGCCCTACGCGCTTGCGGGCCGGGCGCACCGGGGCGCGGTGCATGGCACTGGCAGGCTGGCAGCCTGCCCCACACAAGGAGCGACTGGCGAGGGACGAAGACCTCGCCCTACGCGCTTGCGGGCCGGGTGCACCGGGGGCGTGGTGCACGGCACTGGCAGGCTGGCAGCCTGCCCCACACAAGGAGCGACTGGCGAGGGACGAAGATCCCGTACGGGATGCCGCTTGCTACTCTGCGAAGTAGCTCGCTACGTAGCACGAGTCAGACAGGCACCCCGCCTTACAGAACAGTCAGGGGAAGCAAATGGAGTTTGCAACGAACGCGCTGCAGGCGACGCTTCCGGGAGTTGTCGCCTTTGAGCGATTCAGCATCTGGCCGACAGAATTCAAGGTCCTGCGGGACGTGAAGGGCGCCGACGGGGCAGGGGAGTTCACGGTGGAGGGCTATGCCACTTCGCCGGGTTTGGACTTCTGTGGCGACGTGCTGCCGCCAAGCGCCCTCGCGGCACATCTGCGGGAGTATCAGGACAACCCGCTGTACACGTACTGCCACAACGCGGTGTTCCCCATCGGGACAACGTTTGATACGGAGCTGACGGAGCGTGGACTGCGGTACAAGGCTCGGATCATCAGCGACCCCCGGCATCAGCTCGCACAGATGGCGCAGGTGCTGATCCGCGAGGGAGCATGTCGCCGGAGCAGCATCGGGTACGATTCGCTGAAGTTCCACTACGGGACCATAGGGGATGGCCGTCGGGTGCGGATCCACGATGAGGTGCGGCTGCACGAGATAGCGGCCGTGCCGCTGGCGGTGAACCCGGAGACGAGCGTTTATTTTGCGAAGGCTCTCGGGATCAATGTGGAGGAGGTAGTGGAATACAAAGGCGTAGTGCCCTATCAGGATCTGCCGATCCATCCGGATCTGGCCGAGCCGTGGGAGTGGGATAGCCGGACGCAGAACGAGATCCTGGGAGCAACGCGCGAGAACTGGGGCCGATACAAGCGGGCGCACCTGTGGTACAACCCGCGCGATGCTGAGTCGAAGCAAGGCTATAAGCTGCCGATCGCGCGGATGATCGAGGGCGAACTGAAGGCAATGTGGCGTGGATGTGCGGCAGCGATGGCTGCACTGCTGGGCGCCCGCGGGGGAGCGGACATCCCGAAGAACGACAGGGAGGGGTGCTACCGGCACCTTCGGCGGTACTACGCGAAGTTCGGGAAGCCAGCTCCGGAGTTTCGGGGCAGGCTGCTGGGGACGGTGATCGCCGAGGCAACGTGGCCTGAGTTTACGGAGATTGAGTTGAAGGCGGGCGAGAAGCAGATTTTCGAGGAGATAGAAGCGGAGACGTACTTGCGAGAGGCCAAAGGTCGTCTGGAGGGCTTTCGGAACATTTTCTTCCACTGGCTGGGAAAATCGGATGGCGGACGCAGCGAAGCCGGAGCTCGATCCGGCTCTGCAGCCAGCCGAGCCCCATCGGAACGCCACCGCAAGCTTCTGGAGGCCGCGCGCATCAGCATCGACGAGGTGCTGAGTGCGCCGGCTTCGCGAGCAGCAGTCAGTGGGGATGTTGATGGGCGCTTATTGGCGCTGATGCGGGAGCATGGGACGACGGACCTCCGGGGCCTTGTGGCCCGTCTGGGTGGGGCAGTCGGCAGAGGCTAGTACCTACTTGGATAGGTCCGCAGTAGAACTGTCGGGCTAGAAAGCCCGACCTACGCGGGGATGCGGGCCGCGAGCGGGGCACTGAAGGCCGCAGAACTGTCGGGCTAGAAAGCCCGACCTACGCGGAGCTGGGTAGCGACAGGCCCGCGTTGCGGCCTCCACCCGCGTAGGCGGGGCATTCCTGCCCCGCCGGGTTTCGTAGACGAACTTACGCAACCAGGTACTAGACTTGCCGACGCGGCGTAAGTCGCCAGAGGCGACGAAAAAGGTGAGCAGAATGGCAACAGCAGAACAGGAGCTGGCAGCGCTGGAGGGTCAAGTGGATGCGGAACTCCGGGCGGCCGGCATTGACATTGCGGATGAGTCGCTTGAGCGGAAGCTCGCGCGGCTGAAAGAAGCGGCAGTGCAGCGACGGGAGCGCGCCGAGGCCGGCGAACTTCCCGACGGTGCACTCGAGCACAAGGTGAGGGAGCTGGCGGCGTCGGTGCAGGATATGATGGGGCAGCGTCGTCAGAGCCAGGGCGGATCGCCGCTCGCACCGTGGGAGCGAAAGATAGAGTTCGGCGGCCGGGGGGAGCGGCTGTCCTTCAGCGACAGGGCGGACCGGGGCGCGGAAAACCTGGATGCCATGCTTGAGACGGGCGGTTCATTGGAGCCGTCCATCGAGTGCCTGGTGAAGTCGCCGGCAGAGCTTGCGGGCGCCATGTGCAACGTGCCTGCGACGCAGGTGCGGGCGTTGCAGCGTCTCAACGACCACGTATTCATCGCGGCCACGCTGCTGCAGCAGGCGGGCGGTGAGGGCCGACGCGGGCATGCGTTTGGCGACGTGGTGCGCTCGCTGAAGATGTATGGGATGTTCATGGACCAGGCGTGGGCTTCCACGGAGCTGCGGAAGGCGATGGCCACCAGTGAGAGCGGCGCCGGGGCGGAATGGATTCCGACCGGGTTCTCGGCCGAGCTCATGCGCCGGGTGCAGTTGCAGCTCAAGGTAGCGGGGCTGTTCGACGACATTCCGATGCCGACGTCGCCGTACAAGCTGCCGGTGCAGGGCGACAAGGCGACGGTATACAAGGCCGTGGAGAGCACTTCGGACACTGCCACGGCGCTGACGCCGACGACGGCGCAGACGTGGGGCGTCACGTTCGAGGCAGTGAAGCTGGCCGCGCGCGTGCTGTTCTCTGACGAGCTGAGCGAGGACAGCGTCATTCCCATCCTGCCGTACGTGGAGAATGAGGTCGTCTATGCGCTCGCGGACGGGATCGAGAACTGCACGGTCAATGGAGACACGCAGACGACGCACTTCGACGTTGGCTACACGGTGGCGTCGAACGACGTGCGGCGCTGCTGGGACGGCATCCGACGGCTGCAGAACAAGCAGACGGATCCGGCCAGCGTGGACCTGAGTGGCGCGAGTTTCACGGCGGCGAATCTGCTGAGTCTGAAGAGCACGATGGGCAAGTACGGGGCGAACCCACGAGAGGGCGCATGGGTCACGTCCATCGCCGGTTACATCAAGCTGCTGGGCCTGGACGAATGTCTGACGCTGGACAAGTACGGGCCGAAGGCAGTGATCTTCGAGGGCGAGCTGGCGCAGCTCTTTGGCTCACCCGTGGTAGTGTCCGAGCACGTTGGGCAGAACCTGAACGCCTCGGGCATCTATGACGGCTCGACGACGGACCGGACGATCGTGCTGTATATGCATCGGCCGAGCACGAAGTTTGGCCGGCGCAGCAGCCACGTGGAATCGGACCGGATCGTGGAGACGCAGCAGACGCAGGTGGTTGCGGCCGTGCGATTGGACTTCGAGCCCATGTGCGACGCGGAGAGCTGCAACATAGTCGGACTGGGCTACGACGTGGCGACGGCGTAGTCGCGACGCAGACAGAAGCGAGTGAACACGGGGCGGCGTCCTCGAAGAGAACGCCGCCCCGGTCATTTGGGTGGCACGGCCTGCCTGGGCAGGCTGCCCAGGCCACAGTGAGTCATCCGGATCCTCGGAGCAGTCCTCATGTTCCGTTGGGACACCCGGAAACGATGAAGATGTCCGGGCTGGCCCATCTGTCAGGGATCCACAGAGGAACGGCAGCGAGCCACAGGTGCTCGCCTACAGAAAGGCACACGACCAAATCTTCGGAGCAGCAGTCCTCATGTTCCGTTGGGACACCCGGAAACGATGAGGATGGGCCCGGCGAGGGGCTGGGGGCCGCCGGAGCAAGCTGCTCCGGCTACAACGGGTCGGCCGACGACGGAAATCTTCGGGGTAGTATCGATGAGCTATTGCAGTCAGAGCGACGTTGAGGGCTGGCTTCAGCCACATATGAGCGACCTGGTGGCCGCCGACGTGTTCGGCAGCTCGCAGGCACTGCAGGCGCGCGTGCGTGCGCTGCTTCCTACGACAAAGAAGGCCGTCGATTGGATGGCCGATCGGGACTTCGAGTACCACCCGGACGTGACGGTGACGCTCGATGGTGATGGCACGTCGGATACGCTGTTTCTATGCGATCTGGGCGTCAAGCCGATCGAGTCGGTCGCCAGCGTCACGGAGAACGGCGACACAGTGCCGGAGGATGGCTACGTCGTCTACGACACGGAGGGCATGATCCGGAAGTGCGCGGCGGGCAGCTATTCTCCGGGGGGCGTGTGGAGCAAGGGCGTGCGGAACATCGTGGTGCAGTTGACCTACGGGTACTCCGATGTGCGTCAGCAGTTGCCGGAGATAGTGCAGGCGCAGGCGATGCTGACGGCGGCGGCGGCGCTGGGACAGGCTGCGGGCGCCGGCAGTGGCGGCGTGGAGTCCACGCGACTGGGAAGCTTCTCGGTCACATACGGCACCGACAATGCGTACGCGGGCGTCGTGAGGAGCTGGGTGGAGCAGGCGCGGGAGATCGTCGGTCGGTTCCGCCGTATCGGCGTGAGCAGCACGCCGTAAGCTGTGGCACGGCCCGGCAGGCAATCCGCCTTCGTTGGCGCGCGCGTGGTTGCCAAGGCGCTGGCAGGCTGGCAGCCTGCCCCACACCGTGCAATCATGGCAAAGGCAGGCGGGGGACGGTCGCCTACGCGCCATAGCCGCTTTGGCGACGGCGCGAGCCCCCGCCCTACAATTACGGCAAAGGCGGCGGGGGGATGCAAGAGGAGCAGCGATGCCTGTATTCAGGAGTCTGCTGAATAGAACGGTGACGGTGCGTGTGCCGCTGGTTTCGCGTACAGTGCACCGCAATCCGAGCGTGGCAGACTATGCGGAGGCGGAGTGGTCGCCCATAGCGGCCGCCATCCAGCCGGCATCGTCGGCCTCTCCGGAGGACGATTTCTTTGGCCGGTGGCCGACGGCGACGCATTCGCTGTGGTGCGCGCGCGAAGCTCGGTTGGAAGTGGGCTGTCTGCTGTCCTGGCACGAGCCGGGCGGGGATGAAGTGTACGCATACGTGATCGGTCGGCCGGAGGATGAGGGCGGTCGCGGACACCACTGGCGGGTGCCACTGCGGGAAGAGAAGGCAATCCCGGAGGCGGCGTGAGGCGCGAGGTCATCGGCATGCTCGATATGTTCAACAGCGCAGCGATAACGGAGGCGGTTCGGCTGCTCGTGCAGAGCCGCGCGAAGCTCGCAGCCGATTGCGGCGCGAGCGACACAGTGCAGGTGGGGAGCACCGAGCTGTTTCGGGAGGGCCCCGGGCGTCCGGCGTACCCGATCACGGGGCTGTCGATCGCTGCGACGCTGCAGGACGAAGAGTCAGAGCCCGAGCCGGTGACGATATCTGAGATCAGCAGTCTAACGACGCTGCGTCTAGCGTCGCCATGCAGCGGGACGTACAACGTTTCACGTGCCGCAAGCATCGGATTGGCCGAGCCGCGGCTGAGCCTCGGGTCGGAGGCGGCGGTGAGCGATGGGCGGCCGGAGGCGATCATCGATCCGGCAACGTCGGCTCTACCTGCCGTGGCGGTGTTCGAGCGCAAGGGCGAGATGAGCTGCGATGGCGGGAATCGGGTGTACCGACAGCGGCGGGTGGTGGACGTGTACTACGTGCGTCGTCGTCGGGTGGGCGAAGAGGCCGGAGTGGAGCAAAAGCAGGCCGTACAGGCGCTGGTGAACCTGCTCATGGAAGACATGTATCTGGGCGGGACGTGCAGCGACTGCTGGGTGAGCGGATGGGACTTCCAGCCGCAGCAGCAGGAGGGCTATGACTGGGCGGCGCTGGACGTGTCCCTGGTTGAACTGACCGTCGAGGCGTGGAGGGTGTGGGACAAGTGATGTGGGCGCATACAGGCCTGCAGGTCGCCCGAGGCGACTTAAGCCGGCAGGAGCGATACGAGCGGACGGTGATACGAGATGTCAGCCGCCTTCGGTAGAGAGGGCTACTTCGGTTTCAAATTGCAGACAACAAAGGGGAGCTATGAGGCGCCGGATACGTGGCTGCCGCTCCTCGATCCTCCCCCGGGACGGCGCCAGCGGGGCTTTCGCGGCATCGCGGAGCATCACAACTACGTGGTGCTGAACATGGCGGACCGCAACGCGTACCAGAGCAAGTACTTCTCAGCCGGACGATGGGTCGAGGGGAGCATATCCGTGCCGCTCATCCCGGGCGCGGTGGGAAACCTGCTGTCCTGGATCCAGGGCCGGGACACCGACGGTCAAGGCGCGTGGGGGTCCGTGCTCATCGACTGCGTGCACGCAGTGAAGAAGATAACGGACTGCAAGGTGCGGCGCGCCAGATTCCGCTTCAGGAAGAGCCGCGAAGTTGACTGCATGCTCGACGTGGCGGCGCTGCTGATGGAGGCGGGATCGCCGACGTCGCCGAGTATCCCAACGGCTCCGCCGTACGTGTTCACGGAAGCAGCGGTGCAGCTCGAGACAGGAGGGCAAGGGCTGAGCGCGGATGTGCACTGTGAGCGCATCGTGATCGATATCGACAACGTGGTGGAGGAGCCAGCGGAGGGCATGCGCCTGCGTGAGAGCACGACGCCGCTGCAGCTATACAACCTTGCGGGCGTTCGCTGCACCGGTGTGTTCGACAGGGATTTCGTGGATAGCGGCGTCTATGACGACTTCATCAGCGGAACCGAGGCGGCGCTGCGCATTGTGCTGCAGCGAGGTACGGATACGTGCACGTTTACGCTTCCACGGCTGGTGTACGAGGCGGACAGCGTTGACCTGCCCGGGGTAGGCGATGAGCGCATCGTGGAGCGCGTAGCGTTTCGGGCGCTCGGGAGCGTGGACGGGGCCACGGCGCCGATCACGCTGTCGTAGTGGTACTCTGCGAAGTAGTCCTTCGCTACGTACTACTCTGCGAAGTAGCGGCCTTTCGCTACGTAGCACGAGTAGCACGAGTAGCACAAGTCGCGCACTGCATTCGAGGATGGGCCATGGTGACGGATGATACACAGACTCGTGACGGCGCGTGTGCCGAGGAGCCGGGCCTGGAGCTGAACCAGTGGGTTGCCGGGCCGGCGGCGGAGGCGGTGCGCTGGGACGTGTTCGAGGAGCGCCCGGAGCTGCGGAAGGCACTTCGGGCAGTGGGCTACGATGGCGAGTTCTGGTTCGAGGTGCGACCGCTCACGGAGTCAGAAGAGGAGCAGCGGATCACGGCGTCGCGGTACCTCGAGCGCGAGTCTGAACAGTTGACGTTCGACGAGCACCGGCACTGGCGGTTCACCTTTGTTCGTCAGATCCAGGGCTTTCGGCTCCCAGTGCAGCGGTCCGATGGGACGTACATTGAGGTGGCGGGCGGCGGGCGCGGAGAAGATATCCCCGTGCTATACACGCTGGGACGCGCAATCGTGGCGGCGCTGAAGCGGAAGCTGCGCGAGGTGAACGGCGAACTGCCGGCGCAGCGGCGGGTTGTGCAGCAAGTAAAAAAATGCTGAAGCAGGCAGGCGCGCTGCTGGCCCGTGGGGAGAGTATTGAGCGCCTGCTGTTTGACGAGCTGCCGGGCGGATGCGTGCGGCTGCGAGAGGGGATCGACTACCGCACGCCGGAGGAGCGGGCGGCACTGCTGGAGCGGCACGGTATCGAGCAGACGGTGAGACGAGTGCGCCGGGCGTGCCATCCGCTGGTACGAGAGCTGTTCGAGCGAATGCTGCGGGAGATACTGAGCTTCCAGCAATTCGGACGACAGTTCCCCGACGGGCTTCCGTGGGGCAAGCAACCGGCGTGGAAGATCGCCTGTTACCGGGCGTTCTTCAGCGGCGTGGCGTCGGGAAGGGGGCCCTTCCCTTCGATCTGACGCCGGATGTGAGACCGCGAGAGGATCAGAGGTCGCAGGGACCACACATGCTACGAACTGACTCCGATGGCGAGTTGACGACGGGTCGCAGCGGCGCAATCACAGGAAACTCAAGGGAGCGGATGTGGCCATCGCTGTTGCGGGGTGCGAGCCTGACAGGGTGGCCGGCGATGCGAGAGAGCGCGCAGCGATGGTGGGCCAACGTTGCGCTCGGCGCGTCGAGAGAGAGGTCTGTCGAGGACCAGTGGGTCTCGGCTTGGCCGGAGCAGAGCATAGGGGTAGCGGTGACAGTTGCGACCGGTGGCGCGAGCGGCGATCGGGGGAGCGATGCGGCGCTGCCAGCGACGGCGGCTGCGGTGGCGAATGAGGAGGCCTGGGACGAGATGCGTGAACCGGCCGCGGGCACGGATGGCGGCGCGACACGACGCGAAACTGATGTGCCACCCGTAACGGGGTTGACCGGGCACGAGGCAGTGGGCATTGAGGCAGCCATGGGCGATGGGGTTGCCTGGCAACGCGGTGCGGTGGCTCTCGATGCAGCCTGGTCGCCGCCTGTGTGGAGCCCAATGGAAGCGCTTCCCACGCGAGATATCGAGCCAGCCCGATGGGCTGGCGAAACGGTCCGACCGCAGGAGTTGCTCGATGAGCATTTCGTCGTGCCGGCAGAAGCTTCCGCGGGTGCGGGTGAACAGGTCGTCGTAGTGAACATGACGGGGATTGACGAGACGGAGATAGCGGACATCGCGCTTGAGCAGTACGAGGCGGCCCAATTGAGGCGGCGGTTCCGGGCTCACGTGCCGGGGTAGTGGCCGCGTCGGTCGCGCGGAGGTCTAATGGGCGAGGTGCTGACGGGGGGTCCGAGGCATGCTGACGGCGGGTGGGAGCTCGCCGCATGCCATTGCGGTTCCCGGTTGACGCAAACGGCGGCCTTTGATAAACTCAGGTTGCGCTATGCCCGCCGCTAGGCCCAGGCCTCCTTTCATTGGCGAAATTCTGGGAGAGGTTAGCCAGACCCCGGATGTCCGCCAGACGCTGATCGCAGAGCTCGAAGACATGCTGGGAGGGCGGACGGTAGTATGCTTCTTCACGTCCTTTGTCTTCCCGGTCATGATCGTGCCCCAGGACGCGGATATACTGGAGGGAGTCCTTCACAAGACCCCCTTACGCAAGGGACTCACCCTCGTCATCGACTCGCCCGGCGGTGACGCCTTGGCGGCAGAGGCAATAATCAACGTCTGTCGGTCGTATTCGCAGGGCGATTTTGAGGTGATTGTGCCAAAGAGGGCGAAATCTGCTGCGACAATGGTGTGCCTTGGGGCCAACAAGATCTGGATGGGTGAGACGTCGGAGCTTGGGCCCGTTGATCCTCAGGTGATTGTGCACACGGAAGAAGGGTGGTCCCTTGAACCTGCCCAGGAGCTCGTGGAGGGTTACAAGGCTCTTGTTAGGCAGGCCACAGCGGCTAAGGGTCGGGTTGAGCCATACTTGCAGCAGCTCGCGAAATATGATGCGAGGAGTGTAAGGCGGTACGAGAGAGAGCACGACCTTGCCAAGAGCATTGCGGTGAACGCGCTGCAGACCGGGATGATGAAGAAGGAGACCAAGGCAGCGATTGAGAAGACAATAAAGCTCTTCGTGGACCCGAAGCTCACGCTCGCGCACGGGAGACGAATCGGGGTTGAGATGGCGCAGAAGGCAGGGCTATGTGTTGAGCGGATGGCGATCGAGGGCGACCTGTGGAACAAGGTACTAGAGCTACATACGCGAGCCAGCTATGTGGTGTCGAAGAGCTTTTGCAAGATTGTCGAGAGTCGGGAGTACGCCTTCAGCGTGGCACCACCCCCGGAGTCTGCCGCGGGAGCCACGCCGTAGGAGAGGGGGTCAGGGGAGTGCCGAACAGGAAGTTGACTATTGACGACTTGCACAAGCGGCTTCGGGAGAGACCCGATTTCGAGAAGGCCCTGCGAGGGCTCGAAGAAGCGGAGCGCAGTATCGAGCGGATCGCCCCTAAGCGGGCGGATGCGCCGCCCCGTCTGAGCGACCGATGGATCCACCATCATAATTGGCCATCGGTCAGCAGTTCACCCGAACCGGAGGGAACTGAGTAGCTTACGGCCAAGCGCCGTCGGCTTCAGCATACGGCCCGTCGCCAAGTCGGTGGCGGGCTTTTCGTTGGCTCAGCCATTGGGTGCAATGCAGCTTGGCAATCGAAGCGTAAGCGAAGTGGACGCGACGACGGCGGACTGGTCGGGGCAATATGCCTTCAGCACGCCCGAGGGCCAGATCAGCGGAACCGTCTATGCGTGCGACGGGGCGCCGCTGCCACGCGTGACCGTTCGTCTGCTTCAGGACAACGGAGCGCCCACGGACTATGCGGTCATGGTGGACGATCCGGATTTCTGGGGCGTGCGCATCGCGCCGTATCCGCCGCAGGCGCCGCCATTCGTGCAGGATCTGACGATGGGCTACGCGCTGCGCATCCGGCTGAAGGTGAATGGGGTCTGGACGAACGGCGAGGGGGTTACGCTCAAGCTGCTCGGAGCTCTGGTGGATGCCAACGGTGAGCAACAGGCGTGGGAGATGCTCTGGCCCGGGGCGGAGCACGCGGGGTTGATATGGAACGGAAGCAAAGAAGCTTATGTGCCGTGGGGCCGGGAGTTCGCCATCGAAACGCGGTCGGTGACGGGTCAGGGCGACGGCTGGGCGTGCGAGCGCCTGCCGGTGCCACGGGACTATATCATCGCACCCAATGGGCATGGGGCGCTATGCCAGAGGGAGTCGGATCACCGGGACGAGAGCGAGGAGACGGCAGAGGCGGGTCTGCACTGGTGGCTGGCGGAGGTCAGGGCCTGTTACAAGGGCATGGAGGTCCCGGTGCCGCTGGATGGCTCAGTGGCGGTGATCGACTACAAACAGGCGAGCCTGCGGATTCACGGCGAGTGGGGCACCCGGGTCTGCTATTACCACAAAGGGCGACCGTATGCGGTGTCGCCGACGGCGTGGACCGAATCCGACTGGCTCATCCCTCAGCAGGGGTACGTTGACGTACTGGTGGATGCCGGCGAGTACAGCTTCGCCGGCTACGTCTACGATGGCGTGCTGATGCACTATGACTACGTGACAGGCGGGCTGGTGAAGATCGATCTGGACTGGGGCGACAACGAGGAGGTCACGCTGAAGCCCCTGGTTACATCCTGGGATCCCGGCAACATAACGGTGTTAGCGGTGCGCGGTGGTGATGCGGGCGTGGGGATTGAGACGTGGTGGTATGAGCCGTGGGAGGACGTTTGGACGTGGTTCTACAAGGACACCGCCGATGAGGAAGGGCTGGTCCAGTGGGAGGAGTGCTTCTGGGACGAGGAAAACGGATGCGGCTGCTGGGCGCGCTTCGTGGGGGAGCCGATCTTCCCCATCATCGCGGTCTCACAACGAGTCGTTGTCACTAATCCGGAAGCGGAGCCGAATGCCGTATGCGCCGTGTTCTGCGGGCATGAGGATGCCTACTGGAATCTGCCGGCGCCGAAAGCGGGGGCATACATCCGCGCCAAACCGGGGCAAGGCGTGGCGCCGGCCTACGACCACGTGCGAGTGGTGAAAGAAGAGGGGAGCGGGAAGGCAGTGAGCGAGATCCCACTGCCCAGGTGGGAGATGATCGAGCGGTGGCCGTATTGGGAGCAGGCAGATCATATCATTACTTGGGAACTCATGGCGGATGACGATACGGTGCTCACTGAATTCGAGAGTTGGACGACGCAGCACTTCGTGGTCGCCGGGCAGGTACTCGAAGAAATGCTCGGCGCTCGCATCAAGGGAGGCATTCTCGCCTGGAGCGACGCGGAGACGACATGGACGAGTATGCCGGAGCCGAAGCGGCTGGGAGCGGAATTCGGCGAGGCGCCTGGCGCTGGGCTGCGGGCCATCGCAGTTCCGCAGGGCGTGAGTGAGGGGTACAGTGTGCCTACATGCCCCGGGCCGGTGGGCTTGGCGTGTGCGTACTGCGGCGCGCCGACGCTTCGAGACCCGGCCGACCACGCGTACCGTTATTGCTGTCCGAATTGCCTGCAGTACGAGATATTGAGCCGGGCCGAGGGGTACTTCGAGACGGGCCCTCTGGCGGCTACGACGCAGGCGAAGGCCGGGGAGGTCAGCTCGTTTGCGTTTCATCTGCAGCAGTTCGCCTCTGACCGACTGGCGCCTGCGTATTGCCAGCGCATCGCGCACTATAGGCCGGAGTGCTACTGGGAGGACGACGGGCACGCGGAGACGCGGTCCGAGACACAGCCTCTGGCCTGGCGCTGGTGGGCGCACCACGTGCAGCTCGGACGGTGGGACAAGCTCACGGGCTTTACGGACCTGCAGAGCATGAGCGGGCAGGCCCAGAGCGAGGGCCCGCCGGGGCGCGCGATCGGGCCGGCGCAGCCAAAGATGGAGGTCCTCGAGGAGTTCAGTGCGGCGCAGGAGCTCCGGGTGATGGCACTGCGCACGGACGGGAGCGAGATGTACTTCTACGGGAGCGTGCTTCCATATCCGGCGCACAAAGAGGGGGACATCGTCCGGTTTAGCGAGGTGCTGCCGGACACGGGGTGGGAGGAGAGCCGCAGGCGGCCGCTGGCGCGCATCTACACGGGCGATGGCGAAGCATGGCCACACGAGAGCGGGGACGTCATTGACGATGTCACGGCGGTGCATGCGCGCGGCCCGGATGGCGAGTGGCATGAGACGGCATCCTGGCTGGCGACCGGGCGGGTAGGGATCGTCAACGATAACCCGAGCTATCGCTGGCCCGAGGTGCACACGAGGGCAGCGGCCTGGACGCTGTATCTGACGCACACGCTCTTTGGGCGGTTCGGGAGGCCGCACATCTTTCACGATCAGTTCATGCGGAAGTTCCTGTTCTACGTGGACGGTGGCGACGTCTTCTTCCGCTATGGCTGGACGTGGGATGAGCTGCGCAGCGAGGAGACGGCGGCCGCGCACGGGCAGGTGACGGCGGACGGGGAGAGCGACTGGCCCTGGGCGGACAAGAGTGAAGACGGCCAGGTCGTGCTGGTGCGCGAGTGCGGCGGCAATAGTGTCTGCGTGCGCACGAGCACGGACAACTGCCAGAGCTGGAGCGACGACGTGAGCATAGCAACCGGAGAGAAGCCGCGTGGGTGCTTATTCAACGGGCGGCTGTATCTGACGCGCATCGCCGGCGGCGTCGGGCAGGTGGCGCGGACGCCGGTGGGCGACTATACGCAGCTCGACACGTGGCCCGATGGAAGCACCTGGAAGGACATTGGCCCCGCGACGGATCCGGTGCCGGTTGATAAGGACGTTGGAAATCGGGCCGTCGTGTTTGCGGTGTCGGATGGGGAGACGATCGATATCTATGTGAGTACGGCGGATGGGGAGGGGGCGGAGGTGGCGGGGTAGGTTGCCACGGGCTGGATGCGCTGGCGGCGGCAGGGCGGCCGAGACCAGGCCTGCATGGGTACCGGCGGAGATGAATCTCGTGCTGGGGATTGCGTGCGCGCCTCGGAGTGTGGTAAACTAAACTTGTCGGGGGACAACGTGGAGTTGTCCGGGGGGTCTGCCGTGGACCGGCCACGTACGCATGAGGAGCATTTGGTGGACGAGTTGCTGGTGCTCGCGCTGCTCGAGGCAATGGGCAGAAGCGGGCCCTGGCACGACGTTATGAAGGTGATGAAAGCAGCCTTCCACGCGGGGTGGGGGCTGTGCCGCCGGGGAATGAAGGGGCTTAGTCTAGCGTTCTACACTTGGCGACATGGCCCGCTGAGCAAGGATCTGTATCGCGTTCTCGACTCGCTGGTGGAGGCGGGGCTAGCGAAGAAACGGATCGTACTCTCGCGGTCGCTCTTTAGTGGCCGCTGGCGCGCGCCCGCGTACGCCATCAGCACGAAAGGCTCGCAGGTGCTGCAAGGATGTCAGGAGCTCCTTGCCGAGGGTGCAAACGCGGAAATCGTCCGCGACGTGATCGCTGCGGCGGAGCATGTGGGGCCGATGGACCCGATCGAGGCACGGGACGAGTCGCACAGAATGCAGGTACCGGACTGCAGTCGTGCGGGCGACCTGGTTGCGATCGGAGAGCTGGCGAAGGGCACGGATTTGATCACGCTAGCTGATCTGGATGAGGCGCCAGTGTGCTTCTCGGTGACGGACGATTGGTTTGAGACCTTGGAGATGATGCTGTCGCCCGAGTATGAGCCCGGCGGGATGCGCAGGGCGTCGCAGAAGAGCTATGAGGAGCTATTCGCTGGCATGTAAGCAGTCAGGTCTTGCGGAGCAATTGACGGGGCAGGGCCCATGAGCAATGCATGAAGAGCGAGTACGGAGTAGATGGGCAGTTTCATCCTCGCTTCACCAAGCAATTTGAAAGGATCATTGAGAGCTGGAAGAAGAGAGACCGGGAGCTGGTCAAGGCTCTCAAAGGCGGCGTGGACAAGGTCTTGGTGTACCCGTTCAGGAGCGATGGCTGGGCAACCGGAGGCGAGTTTCGCGGCAAGCGTAAGGTCCGTGTCGGGAGAGGGTACCGGATAGTCTTCCTCGCTTGCGCCGAGTGCAGACAGACGAAACGGACGGCAGTGAACGCGTGCGAGTTCTGTTCGGAGACCGACAACGCTACGGTGGTCTTCTTCTTTGGGGGGCGAAAGAAGGAGCGTCACGGCGACTACAGGATGTAGGAGGCGCGCGGGGGGCGGGCAACGTAGCGACAGCACAGAATGACCATCCCGTCGTTGCGAGCCTAACGATGGGTTAATCACCACCCCGCGGTTGCGAGAACAACCGCGGGCTGAGTCACCTCCAGTGGTTTGGGAATGTCCAACTCACTGTGTCGTTGGGACCTTGGGGGACGGCCTGCCGGGCGGCGGGGGTGAGGCAGGGGATCGGCATGACTACCATGGGCAAGCGACGCTCAGCGTCGCGAGGACCGGGGGACGGGCGCCGGCCGTGGGCCCACGTTCGCGACATCCTGCCGCAGACGACGCTGAGACGCATCGATGCACAGATGGCCGCATTCGAGAGCCGGTTCGCGCAGTTGAGCCGGAGCGATCTAGCCAGCGATCCCTTCAACGATATGGCGGGGTGCTTGCGTGATGGGGAACTGCGCGATGGTGCGGACATGGACCGGCATCTGTATGGGGATGAGTAGTGCGTCGTAGAGGGCCCAGAGCGCACGGGCCGGCGAAGGCGCACTCGGCGGAGGGCCCGGGGGCTCGGGGCGGACGCGAAGCTGCCGCAGGTTCCGAGGGCAGACGAGTCTGTCGGGCTCCCCGCCAGGTGTAGAAGGGCCGTACACCTAGAGCTCCATCGCCTCTGGTGATGGGGCTTGTTTGTTGGCCCATTTTGCCGGACCGAGTGCCGACTGAGCGATTGACCCATGGCAACCAAGAGGCTTTATCCATATGCGGACGTAGGGCTGAGGGAGCGCGGGGCGCGGTATGTGTACGAGCGGCTGGAGGAGGAGCGCCCCGGCGGGAAGCTGCACAGCTACTGCGACGGGTTCGGGAAGAGCCAGTTCGTGGATGAGCTGCTGGAGAAGGGCGAGTGGGCGAAGCAGCGCTGGCTGCGGGTGAAGAGCGGGACGCAGCGGTTCGTTTCCACCGGGCTCAGCGTGAAGGACGCCGAGGGCGCCTTTGTGTGCCGGCCGTTCCTGGACGTGTGGCAGACCGTGCGGTGGACGGACTTCGATCTGTCGCCGTGGACGGTTGATGAGCAGGTGGCCTGGGAGGAAGCCGAGGCGCCGATTGGCCGGGATGTGCTCTACAGCGGCGAGCCGGTGACCAAGTATGCCGTTTCCATGAGGATCGCGGCCCCCAACGGCCCGCCGATGCGCGCAGAGAGCCGTTTCAAGCTGCCGCGCAATCCGATCTTCTGCGTGGCGCTCTCGCGGGGGGAGCCGAACAGGGATCACGAGGAGGACGCGTACGTCGCCATTGAGTTCGGCTGCACGGCGACGACAGGCTATGCGCTGGTGCTGCCATTTCGGGAGCCGGCATACCTGGCGAAGTACCACACGGAGACGCAAATCGAGTACTACGAGGACGAGCGCGGGACATATCCGGTCACCGTTACGAACGACTTGTGGCTGAAGCTGCCGGAGAGCGAGCAGAGCATCCGGCTGCCCTCGGCGGAGGGGTATGCGCGAGGGGAGCGGGCATTCGTCTGGATCGGTGTGATCGGGGGCAAGCTGGTCACGTCGTGCGACGGGTTCAACACGGACGTTAACGTGTGGGGCCCAGAGAGCGGCGAGAGTGTGTGGGTGCACGAGGGCGGGCTGCGCATCGAGGGGCGCGGGTGCGAGTTCCAGTTCAGCTACTTCCCGTGCCGGATGTTCGGGGCGCGCATCATCAGCGCGGAGATGCCGGCAGGCTATGCGACACAGCTCGCGACCGGTGAGATCGGCGAGCTGGAGCTGCCCAGCGCGGCGCAGTGGCGGCTCTACAATGAGCAGGGGGACGTGCTAGACGAAGACGAGAACGGTAATGCTCTGGTGAGCGTCGAGGACGTGGCCCCGGAGTCGGATAGCACCTGGACGCGGCAGTGGGACCTGAACGTGCGGCCGCGACGGTTCACGTCCGTTTTCACCGACCGTGATGGACTGGCGCGGCAGCTTTATCACTGGCTGTCGCCGCAGGTGTCCCAAGTCGTGCACGGGCAGCGGGCGAAGTGCGCGGTTGCCTCTCTCGAGGCGGACGACTCGCTGACGGAGGACGCGGTGGCTTCGCTGCGTGGCGAGCATGGCGACGGGAGCGAGGCTGGGCAGTTCGGCCTCGGAGTGGACAACGCCCTGGGGGCGCAAAAGGCCCTGGGCTCGCGAAGGCTTCTGGAGCTGTCGGTGGGCTGGCGGGTGCTGGTCGATGAGCAGGAGCAGGGCAGCTTATCGCAGGTGTTCAGCGGCTACAGCCTGGAGCCGGTCATGGGTGTCCAGAGCGCGGCAGGGACGTACATGGAAGTGCCGCTCAGCAACGACATGCTCCGGCTGGCGGAGATGAAGGTGGACGGCCGCGTGCCGGCGTTCGACGGCTGGACAGTGTGGGGCGCCATGCGCTGGATTCTCGGGCGATGTGGCATTCCCGACGAGAAGATGGATCTCGAGGATCTGGGCACCGTGCTCCCGGTCAAGGCGCGCGAGCATCTGTGGAAGCCGGAGAAGGGGCGA
The DNA here is from genome assembly GCA_030601885.1 of Armatimonadota bacterium. Lineage (GTDB taxonomy): Bacteria > Armatimonadota > Zipacnadia > JAUWAU01 > JAUWAU01 > JAUWAU01. Next base: position 9,960 of record JAUWAU010000041.1, on the reverse strand, counting down.
CTGTGGCTGGATGTTGTCGCTGACCTGTGCCAGTACGATTTCAACGCGGGCCTGTGGTTCGACGATAGCGGCACCGTGGTCAAGGGCTGCCGCTACTGCCGGAGCAAACGCACCAATAGCGATTCGGCGCTGGACAGCCATGTGCAGAAGCACCGGCACTGGAATGACGTCGGTTGCCAGGCGGTTGATGCGACGCGGGGGTCGGACGGTGTATTCCGCGAGTACTACACGCGCGGCGCGGCGGCCGGCGAGCCGGAGGGCGCCTACGGGGAGATCGTGGAGCTCGACCGTCGGTGGGAGGAGCTGACTGGGCATCAGTTCGCGACGTGGGTCGAGGTGAGCGGCAAGGACGTGCGGGGGCGGCCGGTGACGGTCGTGGCGAATTGCGAGAAGGCCGTGCGGGATCCGAACGATCCGCGCTTCACGGGCGGGTGGCATATCCATGCCAGCCCGATGAACGTCGATCATATCGTGACGGAGGCGGAGGCGGCGCGGATCGCGCGCTGGAAGCTGTGGGAGCTGTCGCATCGGCCTGATTATGTCAGGATTCGGACGCCGCTGGACGACGGCATCCGCAAGGGCCACGTGTTCCGGATCAAGGGCGCCGAAGATGCCGATCTGGACGGAGCGAAGTTTCGCGTGACGGGCGTGATGTACGATCTGCAGCGGCGGCCCTCGGGGGTAGCGCTGGACGCGAAGTTAGGCATCGGGACGATGATCTCCCGGCGGAACCGCCGAGCGGAGCGGTTCGGGACGACGGTGGTGGTTGGGAGGCGGATTGAGTAACGCATCGCGTTGAGTTGGTGGGGCCAGAGTGGCGAACAGCATGACTACGACCGACGAAACAGCCTGGGAACTTGAGGTGATGCGCCGGGTGGCGCGGCCGTATGCGCCGACCGGGGCAATGGCGTCGGGCGCGGCAGCGTCGCGAGTCGTCCGCGAGGACGCGGCGCCGGTGCTGCTGTACGGCTGGGACGATGAGGCGGGCGAGGAGGTCGTGTTTGGCTACGTAGGAGGGCCGGTGGGGATGATGGCGGGGAATGCGTCAAGGGCCGCTTAGTGTCAGTTGGCGGTCCCCCTGTCCACCGGGGCACTGCCTGCGCATGGCCGTCCGCGGGAGGGCACGGCGTTGACCTTGCTATACGCCGGGGGTATACTGGAGATGAGGCGACCATTGGGCCGCATGATGTGGGAGGAGGTCGGGCGCTGCCGTGAGCACGGACGACAAGAAGCAAGAAGAGCCGGAGGCGGTGGCTATCGGGGTCCGGATGGGAAAGGCGCGGGCGCTGCCGTTCCGGGTCTACTATGCTGACCACATATCCACGCGCAGCGGACCGCACGGGATGGTCCAGATGACGTTCTACTATGTGCCTGTGCTGGACGAATTGTTCGATGCCGTAACCCCGGGGGGTGCCGCGCCGTCGCAGCCTGTCACGGCGGAGGCCTGCGTTGCCGCCCAAGTTGTTGTGCCCGGAGACGCATTTGAGAGTTGGTTCCGGGAATTGGCGCAGAGCCGCGGCCTGTTGGCACAGGCTGACGAGGAGAGCGAGGACAATGGCTGATGAGGCAGCGACACTGATGAGCGTCAGCCCTTCGACGGCGGCGAGCTCCGGGCGCACATGGCTCCTCCCGGTGCAGCCGGGAGTCATGGAGCGGCGGTTGGTTTTGCGATGGCGCGACTATGAGGCGTCCAGGGATCCGCATCGGTCTGCTGATATCGCACATTTCCGGGAGCACGTGCTGAGCATGGTGGGGCTTCTGCGCCGCCTCTCGCTTGATGAGTCCCGGAGCGCGGTCCAGCACATATTCTTCGCAGCGCTCGAGGCGTATGCACGGGAGGATATGGAGCCGCTGGAGGATATGGTTGGCGGGTGGCTGGCGACGGCCGAGGTAGCGTCTAACCCGCGTTTGGCCGCGGCGCTCGACGAGGCCATGGAAGAGATCGAGGTGATACCTTCTCAGTGGAGGGCCCAGACGACGCCGACCAGCAACACCATCAGGTACACGATCCGCAGGGCCGGATACGGAGATACTGTCGACGTCAGCCTCCCGATGTAGTCGAGGCGATAGAGAGGGCCGTGCGGGAGATAGCGGAAAACCCCTACACGAGCTGGCGAAAGCGCGCGATCGACCATCTCAAGGGGCGGCGCCACTGCTGGCGGGAGTATCGGCGGCTTCCGGGCAACCGGAGGATTCACTATCGCGTTGATGATGTGAGACAGGCCGTCACCATCATGTATGTTGGGCCTCACCCGTGATCGGGGCGCCACGCCTTGGGCGTTAGGCCCTCGCGTCGCGGATGTGACCTCGCTCCATCGGAGCGGGGTTGCGGCGTTTCAGTGCGGGGCCGCCGGCGACTCGCGAAGGCGGAAGCCCGCGCCACGCGAGTTGCGCGGGAAGAACCGCAGGCTGGCAGCCTGCGCCACACGAGTTGCGCGGGAAGGACCGCAGGCTGGCAGCCTGCGCCACACTGGATGAAGACGATCGGGGAGCCCGCGGAGGGGCTCCCCTACTGTTTGGGCGAGCGCGGAGATGGATAGCATGGGGACATCGAACCTGAATCTCAAGAACGACTACGCCGATAGCGACGTGACGACGCGGGCGACGTATAACAGTCCCGTGGACTATCTCGACCGCGCCGTTGAGTGGTTCGAGCGCTTCGCGGGGCACGGCGTTGAGAGCGGCTGGGATCTGCAGAGCGACAAGACGGTGAGCCTGGGCAGTGGGTGCCTGAACCATTTCTGGCACGAGACGACGGCGGCGCAGGCGGTGACGGGCTGGACTAATGGGGTGGTGAACTACGTGAACGCCCATCCGAATGTCTCGGTCGATCCGGCCTCGGGGAACGTCAGCTTCGGAGTCAACTTCCTGGCGACGACTTCCGCGACCGTGCCAGTAGGCGCGGTCCCCATCGCCTCGTGCACGCTCGATAGCAGCGGGGCCCTTGTGGCCGACAGCATCAGCCATGCGCGGAAGCGGTACGCGTACAATTACCAGTGGGTGGTGCTGACGCTGTCTATCAGCCGCACCGGCATCGGCGCCGGGCAGACGGTGACTGAGACGATACCGCTGGGGGCGACGCTGTACGGTGGGTACACGGTGGAACTTGCAGCATCGCCGGGCTTCTCGGTGAAGACGCATAGCTACGAGCCGACTCAGTTTCAGATAGACGTAACGAATGAGGGGGCCTCCGAGGCGGATTACGCGGCCACGGCGACCATCAGAGGGATAGCCGGCGTGTAGTCGATTGCATGGGCTTTGCGCATGTGCGGCGCAGTCACTAATGGCTGCGCCTTCTTTGTGGCCGGCCAAAGGCCGGCGGGCCTGGGCACACTCGCCCTACAACGGCTCCAGTCAAAGGCTGGCGGGCCTGGGCACGCTCGCCCTACAAGAATGCCAGTCATTAAAGGCAGCAGCGACGGGATTTGCCGGGCTTTCGGGGGTTTATCGATGCGCCCCACCACCTCCGGGGGCCCGGCGTAGCTTGGAGATGCATCGCGGATCGCCAGAGGCGACTGGAAAATGCGGGTCACGTTCTTTGCAGGCAGCGGCGCACGGGCGCATTTCGTGCCCTTCGCAGAGCGGCTGCGCGCATTGGGGCACGACGCAACAGTGGTCTCTCCGGAGGCAACAGGTGGTGATCCGGCGGGGGATTACGACTACCGTGAGATCTGCGCCTACTCGGACTGGCGCGAGCCGGGATACGAGCGGGTGCACCGGGAACGGGCGCGGAGCGTGGCCGGGCACGTTGAGGCGTGCCTGAGGCAGCAGAGAGCAGAGGTTGCGGTGGTCTGGGGCAACGCCAGCTATGGGCAGAGAGCGGCGGTGGCGGTCTGTCGGCAGGTGGGAGTGCCGGTGGTCTTCAGCGAGCTTGGGTGGTTCCGCCATCCGTCAGCACAGGGGCGGACACTGCTGCTGGATTGCGTTGGGCTGAACGACGGGCCGACGGAGTTGTCGCTGGAGTGGTGGGATGAGCGGCTCACCATGGAGCAGGACACAAAGCTAGATGAGTACATCGCCTGGTGGAAGCGCACGAGGAGCAGTAAGCACATGCAGCAAGGTGAGCCGCTCCCACCACAAGTCGCCGCACGAAAGCATCGCGGCCGTTCGGTGCTCCTGGTGATCTTGCAGGCAGACTGGGATGCCGCGGCCTTCTTCTCCGAGGGCGGCACAACGGGTCAGGCGGAGGTGATGCGCCTCATCCGGAGAGCCGCCGGGGACGGTTGGCTGGCACTAGTGAAAGAGCACCCCGGGGCGATGCGTCGGCTGCAGCCCGCCGATGGTGAGCTGTGGGTCCGAGACGTCAACATTCACGACTGCTTCGCGGTGGCAGATTGCGTGATCACGGCGAACAGCAACGGGGGGCTCGAGGCGCTGCTGTACGAGCGGCCGGTGATTTGCCTGGCCGATGCTCCGTATGGGCGGCTCGGCTTCACCTTCGATGCGCGTGATGTAGGCACGCTGAAGCGGATGCTGGAGCGGATGCGATGGATGAGTCCGCCGCACCTGAGCAATCGCTTCCTGCGGTCGTTCTTGTATTACGTCATCTTCGAGTATTGCTTCGCGGCGTCGGAGGTCGAAAGGCTGGTGGGCAAATTGCAGCGCCGGCTGGGGGTGCAATGAGCGCTGAGCACCATGCGCGGGTGCTCCAGGCAGCTCTTCATGGCCCTTTGGGCCACCCGGAAGCGATGAAGATGGGCCCGGCGGGGAGCTGGGGGCCGCCGGAGCAAGCTGCTCCGGCTACAACGGGTGGGCCGACGGGCCGAATCTTCGAAGCAGCAGTTGCCCATGCCCCGCAGCGGCACCCGGAAACCATGAAGATCGGGGCAACGGCGAAAGGCACGCCACCGCAGCCGGCGGGGCACTCGTGCTTCTCGTGCTACGTAGCGAAGGGCGGCCGGTCTACGGTCCGGATGTGGTTGATGCCTTTCGTCGGGCCGCAGCGGTGATCGTGCTTAATGCGGGAGACTCGAGGCGGTGCGCGGGAGCGTGCTGCGGATGACGTGGCAGCGGTGGGCCGAGGCCCACCAGGCAGTGTATGGGTCAGTCGCATGAGGGAGACGGGAAGAATGCGGATTCGGATCTTCGGTACGACAATGGCCCTCGGACTTCTGGCGCTGCCGGCAGTTGTGTGTGTGAGACAGGCAGGCGCGCATGCCGACGTGTTTGGCCTTGGGCCGACGCTCGCGGGCAAAGGTCCGGGGCTCGCAGCCGAACAGCAGGGAGCCGAAGGGCCACTGCCGAGCCGGATTATCGGCCTGGAAGGGTACGCGCTCTGGGGGCGCAATGCGGGCGCAGCCGCAGCGGTGACGTACAAGCACCGGTTCGCCAGTGTGCCAATCGGCGATCGCAAGCTACGCTGTCGGTATGGGTTCATCGGCGGTCTCTCGGTGGCGGGGGACACTGCGCAACGGCTTGTGGGTGGGTTCGTGGAGGCGGAGGCTGAGGGACTGGTCGGTATCGTGTTGGTTGTGCGGTTCGATGACGGGGTGTATGTGAATCCGGGACTCAAGGTCAATGTGCTGAGCGTGTCGTTCTGACGTGGGCAAAGGCAGCGAGCCACGGGTGCTCGCCTACAGAAGGCGAGGATGACGGCAAAGGCAGGCGGGGGACGGTCGCCGACGCGCCATAGCCGCTTTGGCGACGGCGCGAGCCCCCGCCCTACAATAACAGCGAAGGCAAAGCGGATCATACAGAGGAGATGAGCAGATGCCGCAGGAGCAGGTCGTGGTCGTGCTGGTTGCGTTGGGGAGCTGGGTAGCGACGGAGCTGTATAAGCTGCTGTTTCCGGTGAAGCCGGTTGAGCCGCGGGTGATCAACGCACTGGTATCCGTGGGAATTGGCGCCGGCGTGGCGCTGCTGGCTCGGGGTGAGCCGCTCGATCGCGTGCTCCTGGGTGCTGCCGCGGCGGTGCTGTCGGCGAGCATTGCAGCAGGGGTGCACCGGGCCGGTGATGTGCTGCGGGTCGTCAAGGAAGGTCAACGGCATTGGTGCTAGGCAGTCGTCATGGCGCGGTGGGCCACGCGGTGAGTTTCGGGGAGAGATCCCGAAACTGCACGATGAAGATGGGCCCGGCGGGGAGCTGCGGGCCGCCGGAGCAAGCTGCTCCGGCTACAATGGGTGGGCCGACGGGCGAAATCTTCGGGGGAGTGCGATGGTGTGGTGTGGGGCTGTGGGCCACAGAGCGGCGTAATGAGTGATGCAGCATCCGGGAAGCGTCCAACAGGTTAGTCTGCAAGAGGCCGAGGCGATCATACGAGCCGATGTGCCTCGGCGACCCATTCGGATGGTCATCTGGCATCACTTCTGGAGGCCGGCGGCCCGTGATTACCGGGGCGAGCGGACAATGCAGGCCGTCAAGGGCGACCATGTGAGGCGGCGGCGCTGGAGGGACGTCGGGTACAACTGGCTTTTCGGGCCAGATGGTTCGATGTGGACGGGACGGACGCTCAAGTGGCACGGCGCTCACACCATCGGTCACAATAGCGATAGTGTTGGACTCGGGCTGTGCCTCAACGGGGATGAAGAGCCACTGGTACGCTTTCCCGACATGGAGCGGGCGGTTTTCGACATCACCATCGCGCTCTGTAAGCAGTACGGCCTTGACGAGGATGATCTGCAGTTCCACCGAGACTTCGCGCGGAAGTCGTGCCCGGGCACGTTGCTAGACCGCGACGAGTACCGGGAGCGGCTCGGGGTAGTGCTGGCGACGGGTAGTGAGCGGGAATGGGTGCGGCTCAAGATCAACGATGTGCCGGTGCGGGAGGCGCGGCTGGTGAACGAGGGCGGTAGAGTTGTGGTGAAGCATCAGTTCACCTGGTACGAGTCGCAGTCAGACGGCCAGCGATGGCCACGGCTCTTCCGTACGGGCGAGTCGGTGCGGGGGCAGCTTGAGGGGCTGGGCTACGGCGTTTGGTGGCACCCGGAGCAGGGGCCGGCGGGGACGATCTATGCGTATGGTCCCGCACAGAGCCGCCGGTGATACACAGTAATCCAAGCCCGACGGGCGATGTAAAACGATCCCTGTTAGAGGCCCCTGTCTAAAGCGGGGTCCCGTACGGGAGATGGATCCGACAGCCATGAGCACATACTACTTCGATCAGACGAATGGCGACGATACGAACGGGGACGGAAGCAAGGGTAACCCGTATAAGAGTATCGCGAAGGCCCTGTCGATCCTGGGGACGGGCGATATGGCCATCGTTCGGAACAACGGCGGGTCGGAGACCTGGGCGTCGGATCAGTCACCGTCCAACGATGGATCCTTCTACTCGCCAATCGTCATCAGAGCCGACGACGGCACGGAGTGGCCTGCGGACAAGAGCAGCCTCACGAACACTTACACGACGACTAACGGCAGCAAGGCCGTCACGGCGTCGGCCAGTGAGAGTGAGCTCTCGGCCGGGGACCAGGTGAAGCTCAACGGGGATGATCGCTGGTACACGGCAGCGTCGGTGTCCCAAGCGACGGTCACGCTGGAGATGACGTATCGTGGGCCGTCGGGGTCCGGCAGGTCAGCGGAAAAGCTACCGGCCATGCCCAAGATCGACGGCGCCGCGAGCTATTACTGGGATCACGACAAGAGCTTCTGGCGGATCGAGCGTTTGCACATCGACGACGGCGGCAACGTCGCCGAGTTCGCTGGTGCATTTCAGGATGCGGGCTATTGCAACACCTTGGAGGGTTGCAGGCTGGTGAGCGCAGCCGGCGCAGCCGGCCTGTGTCCGGGTCGCTTTGGTCGGTATCTGCGCTGTCAGATCACCAGTTCGGGCCAGTACGCGGCGGTGTTTCCCTACAACACGGACGGGGACAACGTGCTACTTGATGACTGCCTCATCGAAGGCGCGTCGCTGTACGGGTTTTGCGTGTATGGATACAGGCGTCTCGTGGGTGAACTCCGGAACCTCGAATGCACGAACGAGGCGGCAGTGATCAAGTCGGAGGCGAACTCAGCGGAGCTGAGGCTGGACTGCTACAACGTCGTTTTCAGTGCCAGCAACTTCCTCGGCTCTGGCTATCGGGGAAGCAAGACGGGGCTGCTGGCAGCCGTGCAGGACTTCAATGGCACGAAGCGCGATAACCGCGTATTCACCGGACTCGACCCCGCTGATGACGACGCCGCCTTACGCCGTAACACGAGCACCACCCGCAGCGGCGGAGCCGACAGCAGCATCGAGGTGCGGCCGAGCACGTACCTGGGCACGAACGCCGAGTGGCGGCGCTTGACCGTGCTGGAGGCGTATCTGCATCTCCCGGCCAGCAGCAAGACGGTAACGGTATACGTGAATCTGCCGGCGGCGAATTTCACCTCGGCGCCGACGGCCGGGGAGCTTTGGGTGGAGCTTGAATACCTGGCAGACTCGGCGAACGCCGGTCGTCGTGTGGTGCGGTCAACGGGTGCAGTGTCGGCAGACGGCAACTGGAATGGCCTCTCGGTGGGCCCGGTGACGCCCGCGGCGGCTGGGGAGGCATTCCTGCGGGTGCACTACTGCAAGACGAAAGAGGACGGTAAGTCGAATCACCTCTACGTTGACCCGGAGCCAGTGATCGCTTGAGGCGTAGGCGACCAGCCCGAGGCGCGCCGGAGCAAGCTGCTCCGGCTACAACGGACTGCTCCGGCTGCAGCGGGCTGCTCCGGCTACAACGGACTGCTCCGGCTGCAGCGGGCTGCTCCGGCTACAACGGACTGCTCCGGCTACAACGAGCTGCTCCGGCTACAACGGGCTGCTCCGGCTACAACGGGTGGGCCGACGGCGGAATCTTCGGAGCGGGTGAATCTCATGAGCACCATAGTCTGGATACGCGGCAAGCCGCACCGGATCACGAGCCAGGAGTCGAGCGCATTGTGGATACGTGGCCGGCCCGAGATGGTCGTTGCCGCGGCGGAGGCACCAACAGGGCAAAGAATGCCCATCATCTCGGATGCAGGCATTCACAGCGTAATGGCTCACGGCCTCATCATCAGTGGGAGTAGTCGTTAGCGAGCCGAGGCGATTAGAATGGGATGCCCCAGTGACGTGAAGATCGGTGACAGTGTGGTGTTCAGCATCACGACGCACGACCCGGATACCGGCGTCGTGACCGATGCTGACTCCGACCCGTCGTACCGCGTTTACGAGGACGAGACAGGCACGGCGATCCTGACGGGCACGATGGCGAAACTGGACGACGCGAATACGACGGGCTTCTACACCGAGAGCATCGCCTGCACTGCCGCGAATGGCTTCGAGGCGCGAAAGACGTACACAATCTACGTTGAGGCCATGGTCGGAGGAGACACGGGCGCAATCTGCTACAGCGTCAGGGCTCACAGCGGCGCGGCGGAGCACACGATCCTCGGCCTGGCCAGCATACCCGCGGTCATAGATGTGGCCGACACGGCCACGGTGCGCCTGGCGCTGCACGTGGTCGATGCCAACGGCGATCTGCCCAGCGCGGCGGACATCACGCCGGGCACGATTAGCATCGACCGCAAGGCCCGTGGTGCGACGACGTGGACGAGCGTGGTAAGCGACGCGGCGTGCAGCGCGGAGGACGGACGCGTTTACTACGATGAGGTGTTCGACTCGGCCAGCGGGTACGCCGAAGGGGACGTCATTCGCATCAGCTTCAGGGCGCAGAAGGTTACGATAGATGGCACGGATTATGAGGTGCACAGCGGGAACGGCGGGATGTATTGGAGCTATATCCCGAAGGTCGCCGTGTACGCGAGTGACTAGCGGTGCCTGTCAGAGGCATGGCTCTTACAGCCATGGCTGCTGGTGCTACGTAGCGAGCTACTTGGCCGATGAGGCCCACCCAGGCTGGCAGCCTGGGCCACACATGAGTGGCCGATGTGCGGAATCTTCGAAGCAGCTCTTCATGGCCCTGTTGGGCCACCCGGAAACGATGAAGATGGGCCCGGCGGGGAGCTGGGGGCCGCCGGAGCAAGCTGCTCCGGCTACAACGGGTGGGCCGACG
>JAUWAU010000047.1 GCA_030601885.1 Armatimonadota bacterium | reverse complement strand
CCAACTCCTGCACCGACGGCGCCAGCAGCAACGGCTGATTGACATCCCACGGCCTAAAGGTTTTGCTCATACCTCCTATTATAGCACATTTGTTTGAGACTATGCAAGGACTATTTTTCGATTACTCGGACAGGCTCCTAGTCCTTCTAGCGTACTTTACGCCGGGAAGCCCTGGATTACCTCCTGGCTCGCCAGCGGGCGGTCCTCATCGGGCTCAATGCTGTGTGGGCGGCGAGGCGGCACATCATCGCAGCAATCCCGGCGACGTTCATGATAGGCACTTGTGAGGCCGTCGACTTCGACAGCCTCTGGGGGAGAGCGGAGATTCCCCACCCCGGCAGGACGGCGGATGAGTGCGGTGCGTAGATGAGGTACCCGTAGAACACGATGACCAAGAACACCCCCATGAGCATCGCCCCGAGCAGGCACGTGCAGCACGGCCCTGGCCGTCCCTGCCACATTGTGCGGTACCAGAAGGAGTGGCGTTTGGGCGGCGCCGTTTGTGCTCCCTTTGGCCCCTTCCGTCTACCGCTTTGCACACGACTCACCGATCCGTCCCTCGTGCCGACCCACCGGGCATCCCGCCGCCGCCGGCTTCGCCTACCGCACCTCCTCCGGCTTCGCCCAATCCGACTCCATGACCGGCGGCAGACGCCACACGTGCTCGCCGGTGCGGTCGGTGAAGTAGAGGCGGGAATCTGAGGGCTGTCGTCCGTGGCCGTCGGCCCAGAAGCCGTAGAAGTCCGGGTGCACGTTCACCGGCCGGCGCACGTACGTGTGGTTGTACTCGCTGTCGCGGGTGAGCTGGCGCTGCATCGTCCACGTGCGCCCCTGGTCCTCGGTCGTCCACACGGCCACCTCGCCGCCCGGGTTGTAGGGCTGGGGGCCGGGCTGGGTGGGGGCGATGATCCGCCACGAGGTGTCGCTCTCCACGTACAGCGAGCCCATGTCGTAGTTGTTGTCGGAGACGATGGTCCCCTGGATGTCCCACTCGGTACCCGTCCAGCGCGCGGTACGCCATGTGCGCGGCATGTTCTTGGGCCCTGACTCGTAGCCCTTGCTGGTGAGGTGGAGAATGATCGGGTTACCCTGGGAATCGAAGCTGATGTCCTTAAGGTAGACCAGCAGCCCCTCCGCCTGATAGTCGTGCACCAGCGCGTCGTTCTCCACCGTCCGCAGCGGCAGTTCGAGCCGCTTCCCCTGCACGTTCCGCCACGTCTTCCCGAAATCGTCTGACTCCATGTAGTATAGGTTGCTGCGCCAGTTCACCCCCTTGCCCTCCGGGTGGAAGTTGAACGCCGTTCCCACCTTGCCCTCGTGGCGCCAGCTTATCTGGTAGTGCCCGTTCTCGATCTTCGCCAGCAGTTGCCCCTCGCTCCATTCCACGCCGTCGCGGCTCGTCATCTGCCACAGGCACCGGCCATCCTTGTATCGCGTGTGCAGGAAGAGGAAGCCTTTGCCCGAGAGGTACCACGGCTGCGGGTACGAGAAGTTGGTCGTGAGGATGTGCTCGAACTCGTCCACCGAGTACGGCTCTTTGCTGCGGTGAATGTAGGAAGGGCGCGCCGTGCCGTGCGAACTGGAGAAGATCCACACGTAGCCCTCATCGTCCAGCATGATGACCGGGTTGTCGTGGGCGTCCGATGTGCCCTTGTTCAGCAGCACCGTGGGCCGCGGGACCATGTCGGTCGAGTGATCGAAGCATGAGACCATGTGCAGGAGCTTGCGCTCTCCCTTGACGGTGCCGCCGTAGCAGAAGAACGTCTTGTTGACCTCCTTCGCATAATAGGCGAAGGGGATGTGTTTCGCGCAATAGGTGCCGAGGCCGCCACTGTACTTGTATTTGTACTCGTCGTCGGACGGCTGGTTGTAGTACCAGATGCCGCGATAGCCGTCGTCCTTGCGGAGATCAAGCAAGTTGGACGCTGGGTCATCAGCCTGACCGGCGACGTTCCCCGCCTGGGTCAAGAGAGCCAACATGAGCATGCCTCCCAGCAATGCGCAAAGCGTCTTCGTCATTGTCAGGCATCCTTGGACGGGGGCGCAGCCTCGTCGCGGCGCTCGCTGAGCGTAGCGTCCGAGCGGATGTGCAGATCCCGCTGCGGGAAGGGTATCTCGATGCCGTGCTCCTGGAGTGCGTGCCAGACGGCGAAGTTCAGTTCGCTGGTGGTGGGCCCGGTGCGCAATGGATCTGCAATCCAGGTAAGCAGCCGGAAGTCTACCGAGCTATCGCCGAAGCCCATCAGCCGCACGTCGGGCGACGGATCGTTGAGCGTCAGCGGGTGGTCCTCGCCGACCTTCCGAAGGATCTCCCGCACCGACTTAACGTCGCTGTCGTACGAGACCCCGACGTTGATCTGGAGCCGGACCTTGAGGTCGCGGTGGCTCATGTTCAGGACGCGCTGCGTGACGAAGTCGGCGTTCGGCACGATCACGAAGATGTTGTCGAGCGTGCGGACGGTGGTGCTTCGAATGCTGATCTGCGTTACGATGCCGCGCACGGAATCGGCCCCACCACCACCCATGTCGATGAAATCGCCGACCTTGATAGGCTGCTCCAGCAACAGGATCAGGCCGCTGATGAAGTTCTTGAGGATGTCCTGAAGCCCGAAGGCGAGGCCGATGCCGGCAACGCCGGCGAACACGGCGAGAATGCCGAGGCTGAATCCGGCAATGCGCACGGCCCAGAGCACGGCAACGATAACGAGGACGTAATACACCATGCTCGAGATCGCGTATCGCACCCCGGCATCGTATTGTCGCCGAAGGGGCCCTGCCTCGTGCAGCATGTCGCGGATTATGCGGGCGATGAGTACGCTGAAGACAACCACGAGTGCGGCGCTTACCAGCGCCCAGGCCGAGACCTCCGTATCCTGAACCGTGAAGAGCGGCTTCGAGAGCAGCCCGGAGAGCTCCCGCAGATAGCCCGTTGGCAGCCGACCGGCCCAGATAATCAGAGCGCCCCCCAGCAGCATGACGCCTAAACGCTCCACGAGGCCGAAGAGCGGCCGCCCCGCACGAGCGAAGATGCGCCAGTCGGCGCTCTCTGCATCAGCCACGGAGATCGCCGCGAGTCGCCGTTCTACCTGAAAGACGTACGTGCGGTGCAGTACCCATACGAGGGTCGCCACGACAACGGCCGCTGGGATAGCGCGCACAAGGAGCTGGCTCAGGTTTGTGTACCCGGCGGCGTGGACTCCGAGTACGACGGCACCGAGGCTGAGGGCGGCGGAGGGTATAGCCGCAGCCGCTCGGCGCACCATCCGGCTCCCCACCGTGTCGCTCTCGGGGATCAGAGCCCTCGGCCCGCCAAGAGGCACGAGCAACGCGAACATGTAAATCCATGTGCCCAGGCCATAGACGAACCACAATGCCGCGAGCACGTCGTGGTGCTCGTACGGGAACATCGCGAGCCCGATGATAATGGGAAGCAGGATCGCCGAGTACACCAGGAAGCTGCGGAAGGTGCGATACAGGTGCGTCGCGTGCTCGTCGGTGGCCGGCACTAGACGGCGGTCTCGCTCTGCCGGAGACAGGACGCGCTCGGTCACATTCTCCAGGAACAGCGGCCCGGCGACGAGCGCCACAAGCACGAGGAGAAAACGAAGCCAGGGCCCCGAGAAGCCGCAGAGCCATATGATGATGCTGCCCACCACGAAGATGATGAGCGCACGGACGACACCCAGGGTGGCCTCCACAGCCGCGCTCAGCTCCTGGGTTTGCCCGCGGTCAGGCGCCGAGGCTCGGCGCTCGGCGTAGCCGCGCAGGCGCCCAAAGCCGTATATGCCGGCAAATGTCAGCAGGGCGCTCGCGAGGAGGCGTAAGAAGAAGCTGGCCGACCCCGCTGCTGTCGAGAGCCGTGCGCCGAACCCCCGCAGCCACTCAGGCAGATCGCTTGTGACGGCTCGGGCAATGCGCGCGAAGGCTAACCCGATGTCCTCAGCGGCGTGCTCCGCCGTCTTCGCGGATATCCAATTTGCCGACCGTTGCCACGGGCTATGCTCGCGGGCGTATGCCACTGCCGCGACGATAGCGGAGCTGAGGCCGGCGGCCTCTGAGGCGCCCCGAGCAGCGACGCTTGATACTTGGTCCCAGGTTGCACTCAGCTCTCGGGCATTAGCGAGCTGCTCTTGGAGCTCCTGTCGCACATCAGAGAAGGGCGCCGTGGCAAGCGCGCGGCCATATTGCCTGAGATCCTCCTCGCATTGTCCAGTGAGCTCGGCGGCTCTGCGGGAGCCCTCGCCGGCCTCTGCGTAGAGCTCCAAGTAGTCCTTGGCGGCATTCTGGGCGGTGGCCTGGAACTGGGCGGCCTCCACCCGCGTTCGATCCCCCGTCCGTATCGCCGCAGACTGCTTCCGCTTCGTGCTCGCAAGCTGCATCACGCGAGCCCGGGCATCGGCGAGCTTGGCCTTGGCGTCGGCAAGCTCTCTCTCGATCTCGGCGCCACGCTTGACGATCTCGTTGCGTCGTCGCTCGAGCCGTTGCGCGGCAGCGAAGCCAGCGGATCGCCGCGGCGCAGGCGGTGGCCCAGTCGCCCGGGGCCGGGGGGCCTCAGGCCGGATCCCTGGGGAAGGCCTCTCATCCACCTCGGCACCGGCGCCCTCATGCTCTGGCGCGGACTCTTCGCCGGCCGGCGGCGCTTCTTCAGCGGCGTCCTCTGACTCCCTCGGCGGCGCTGCTTCGGGCTCGGCCGGCGAGGGCTCCTCTTCAGGTGTCAGGTCCGCCACCGGCTCGCTTTCGATAGGTCGCGGCGCCGCTCGGGGCTCCGCCTCTGGGCCTGGCACCGGCGCTTCCTGCGCGAGCCCCGCGGCGATACCGAGCCACAGCCCCAATGCCGCGGTCACGGCCGCCCGGACCGCGTGCCAGGCCACCCGCCGCGCCCGCCGATATCGCGTCACCGTGTGGCACGCGTAGCTTGCTACCCGTGGAGCCGCTCGCCGAAGTGCCTCGTCTGATCTTGAGGTCATGTCGTCGCTGCCTGCACCTTTCGCCTCCACGCCGCCCGTTCCTGCGTTCGTTGACGACTGATTGCCGGCCATGGCAGGGGCTGGGCGAGACAGCGGCGAACAACGTCGGTCGCAGGCATCGGGGGACCGAGCGCGCCAATGCGCGATGGGATATTCGTCACCGGAACTGACACGGGCGTGGGCAAGACGGTCGTCGCGGCCGGCCTTGCCGCTGCCCTGCGGCGAGAGAGCGTCGATGTGGGGGCGATGAAGCCCATCGCCAGCGGCGGCATCGAGCGCGGCGGGAGGCTGGTCTCCGAAGATGCTCTCGTGCTGCAGGAGGCAGCCGGTGCGGACGACCCCCTGGAGCTCGTCAATCCCGTATGTCTCGCGCTTGCCCTGGCTCCGCTGCTAGCAGCGGAGCGCGAGGGCGCAACCATTGACATCGACGTGGTGGATCGAGCCTGGGAGAAGCTTCGCGCTCGGCACAAGTGCGTGATCGTGGAGGGCGTCGGCGGCGCGGCCGTGCCGATAACGAACGAGCTGCTCGCGATAGATCTCGCCCCGCGCTGGCAGCTTCCGACGCTGATCGTCGCCCGGCCCGCCCTCGGCACCATCAACCACTGCGTGCTGACGGTGGATTTCGCCAGGCGCCGCGGCTGCGAGCTAATCGGTATCGTCTTCTGCGACACATCCGGGGAGGCCAGGGGATTGGCGGAAGCCACCAATGCAGAGGCCGTCGAGCGGTTCGCGGGCGTTCCGGTGCTCGGCGAAGTGCCCTTCTCCGAGCGGCTCGCCGCCGGCCGGTGCCCACCCGACCTCGCGGCCGATCTGCTGGCGGCGGCCATGGATATCGCCAGCCTTATCGAGCCGTAATCCGACAGCCGTTGCCGACCACTAACCACCAACCACTGACCACTGCGGTGGGGCGGGCCGAGGCATCATGGACGAGCGGATCTGTTACATAGCGTTGTGCTGGGGCGCCGGCCTGGGTCGGCGCACCGTGGACCGTCTGATCCGGCACTTCGGCTCCGCCGCACAGGTGCTGGAGTCATCGCCCGCTGTGCTGCGGAGGCTGGGCGTAGGGCACGACCGCGCGCGGGGCATCTCCCGGCTGGCGAATCGATTGCGGCAAGTTGAGGAAGAGCTGGTCCTACTCGCAGAGGAGGGCATCGAAGTATTGTGCCCTTTCGACGAGGGCTTTCCGGTGGCGCTGGAACGCATTCCGAATCCACCCCCTCTCCTGAGCGTCCGCGGAACACTGCGCGCCTCCGACCGCCAGAGCATCGCCATTGTGGGCACACGCTACGCGAGTGAGGAGGGGCGTGAGGCGGCCGTGATGTTGGCGGGGGCGGCAGCAGCAAACGGCTGGTGCGTCGTCAGCGGTCTGGCGCTGGGCATCGACACGGCAGCGCACGAGGGCGCCCTTTCTGCCGGTGGACGGACCATCGCCATCCTGGGCTCGGGCATCCGGCACGTGTACCCGTATCAGAACGAAGGACTGGCCGACCGCATCGCCGAGCAGGGGGCCGTTATCAGCGAGCGTCCCCCAAACGCCCGGCCCAGCGTCCGTCGTCTCACGACGCGCAATCGCCTCCAGAGCGGCCTGGCGCGAGCCGTCATTGTGGTGGAGACCGGCGCCACCGGCGGCAGCCACATCACCGCTTCACACGCCCACCGCCAGCACAAGCCCGTATTCGCCGTGCAGTGGCCGGGCAGCGACCGCCGCGCCCAAGGAGCCGCCCAGCTCCTGGCACGCGGCGCCTACCCGGCCGACGCCGCCGGCGATCTCAGCGCCTTACTCGCCGCCATCGATCGAGTGGAAGAACAGCGGACGTCGAGGTCGAAGGAGCAGCTTGACCTTTGGTGAGGCAGGGAAAAGGGTCAAGGGTAAAGTGAAAAGCCCCGGGCACCCGCCCGGGGCTGCTATCCGTCGCGCCTTGGCCTCAACCCTTAGCCCTTGACCCTTTGCCCTGCACTACCGGCATCCGCGACAGCCCCTTCGCCCGGGGATACCGGGCCCGAATCAGCAGTGCCTCCAGATACCCCCGCGCCTTGTCCGGATGCGTTGTGGCGTAGATGACCTTCTCGTGGTCGAGGCTGTCGATCCGATCGTTCATCGCCTTGAGGGCGTCCATGCAGTTGATGAGCGCCCGCTCCACCGGCATGCGCTCCGGATTGATGTCGATGCCGAGGTACTCCGTGTAGCCGTGCATCTTCAGCACGTACAGCGCGGCTTCCGCCTGCTCCGGCGCGATGACCCCGACGTTCAGGTCCTGATCGTAGTTGCCCAGGGGCTGCGAGTTCCAGTGGGTGTGCCCCAAGCGGCCGTATTCCATCACCAGGCTGAAGGCGTACGCCAGATCCTCGTAGCCCATGAGCACGTGGCCCACCTCCGGGTTCAGGCACACGAGGGCGTGCCCCCGGTCGAGAAGCCGCCTGTTCTTGTCATGCTCCAACAGGCTCTCGACCTTCTGCCCCATGAGGATGCCCTCGGGCGTGGTGCCGTACAGGATCTTGCCGCGCGGCTCGTACGGCTTGGGCTCCTCGCATACGCGCACGCCAGGCACGGCGTCCATGGCCTCGGCGAGGCCCTCACAGAAGCGATCGCGGGCGGCGATAAGGTCGATGCCGAAGGGATTCTCGTAGCCGTCGATCCCCGGCCAGACGATGCAGAAGTCCGTCTTGAGCTTGATGTTGAGCTGCAGCGCGATCTTGGTGCGCTCGATGGCCGTGCGCCGGGCCCTCCGGATGGGCGACGACAGCGCCCCGAACTCGAACTGCGGCTCGAAGAACAGATTCGGCACCACGGTGATGAACCGCATGCCCGTGTCGCGCTGCCACGCGAGTATCATGTCGAGGTTGTCTTCATTGACCTCGTTCGGATAGTGCGCCTCGAGGCCCAAAAGGCCATACTTTTTCAGCCTGGCGGCCTCGTCCAGAATCTCTTCCATGGACATCGGCTCCACGTAGCGATCGTGAAACCGCCCGCCGCCGGGGGCAAAGAACCAGACCCCGGCGGAGAACTTGAGGTCCAATGAAAAGGAGTCCAGGTGCTTGACCAGCGCGGTTGGACCGCGTCGCCTCGCTTGTCGGCGGAGATCCACTAGCGGCATATGTCTGCGCCTCCCTCGCCCCTGCACGACAGGGCTGCTCACGGTGCTGCGGTGGCGGTGACTTCGCCGGATGCCGGCTGAACTCCTTCGACTGCTCCGGAGCAGCTTGAGGGTCGTGTTACACTACCGCAAGAAAAATGTTACATCTCTGTGTCGCAGTGGTACGTTCCACATAGGGGAATCCTCTGCCCTGTGCCAGGGCAGTCAAGGGAGACGTGCCGCCATGATGGGTTGCTCTATTGTAAGACGACTGCTCGTCGGGATTGTGACCGTGGGCATGGTCTGGCTCGTGTGTGGGTGTGGTGGGGGTGGTGGGTCGTCGGGCGACAACTTCGAGCTGCGGATGATTGATTCGAGCGCCGGGTCGCGCGGCCTGGTCGGCACGCGAGCTGGGTCGCAGGGAGTGCCTGAAGAGGCCGTTTCGCTGTGGGTCTATATCACCGAAATCCGGGCAATCCCCACAGGTGGCCCGCCCGTGCGTCGCACTTACGAGCCGGCGGTCGAGATCGACATATTGGATCTCTCCACGGCGCCGTCGTTCACGGTGTGGGATGACGATCTGCCGCCGGGCGACTACGTGAAGCTGGAGTTGATTCTCTCGGGAGACCCGATGGCGAGAATGACATTCCCGGAGGGCCACGATCCCGCGGAGGTTGACGTCACCGTCCCGAGCGGCCCGCAGACCGGGCTCAAGTTCCCCATCCAGTTCAGCATCGCCAACGGCGTCCATACCACACTTGTCTTCGACTGGAACACGGGCAACTCGGTGCACTGCACCGGCAACGGCGAGTGGAAGCTGCGTCCCACCGCAATGACCGTCACGGAGATCACGACGCAGGAGACGGTCGATGATGTGACCATCGACTACACGGACCTGGCGCCGGATTCGGCCGAGCCGGAACAAGACAACGTTGGCATGCTGCAGCTCGACTTCAGCGTGAGCGACAACTTCGCGACGATCGAGGCTATTAACGTCTCGCTCATCGGCACGGGAGCCGCCACCGATGTTGGCGCGGTCCGAGTGTGGCGCGACGAGGGGGATCCCGGATTCGACCCCTCCCAGGACCTGGAGATCGGCTCCAGCGTATTGTCTGGCACGCCTGCATCTGCGAGTATCGACATCGATCCGGATGAAACATTCACAGCCGGCACCACGTTCACGCTGTTGGTGAGCTACGACATCGCTGTCGGCGCGACTGTGGGCAATACCGTGGGGGTCTCGATAACGGCCATTGCCTCTCCCGATACGATCGTAACTGCTCTGCCCATCAACTCGGGCGAGACGGAGATCATCACTGCGTCGCCTGGACCGTAGCGTCCGGCTGCGCTTCGAGAGGAGAGCACAACGCGCCCCGCCCACAGCGGGGCGCGTTGGCTTCTGAGCGTTGGACGCAGCGGCAACGAGGTCCCAGGAGACCGACGGCACCGCTCAGCCGACGAAAAAAAGTGCGAAATAATTCTTCGGACAGGGAGGAAATCGGCCGCCCGAGGGGAATAATAACTCTATAGCGGCTCTGGGATTCCGCTTGGCGCCGAAGCACCGAGGCTGGTAATAGAGGGAACCGTAGCATCAGTCACGGCCCACAAAACAGCAACTGGCCACGGTGATGACGGTGAATATCCAGGACGCCGCGATGGCATTTGTGCGTCCGCCGGGACGCTCCCCCGCGTCTCAGAGGACGCGACTCCTTCGCTCCACCCGCCGACAGTCACCCCTCGCTCTCCTCACGCTGTTGGCAGCCATCTGTGTGTCGCACGACGCCGGTGCTGCCCCCACTGCTCAGCGCAGCGCTCTCGAGCTCTCTGCGCCGATACTGTCCGCCGATGCGAGACTCGTCACCATCGGCGCCGGCAAAGACAAGCATCTTCGCGAGGGCCTGCGCCTGCTTGTTATCGCCGACGGCGTGACCGTGGGCGAACTGTGGCTGTGGAGAGTGCACGAGGACAGAGCCGCGGCCGGCATAGTGCGCGTGGCGGATGGCTACAGCATCGACAGCTCGATGACCGCGGTGACGCCGCTGCCCATCGTGATTACGGAGCTTGATGGCGAGAACGTGCGGTTGACCTACGACGGCACTGCCGAGCTGCCACCCGGCATCGACCTCGCCGTGCGTCGCAATGGCGCCACTGTCGGAACGGTCCGGGTGACGGGGGGTAGTCCCGGACAGTGCACGGGCGTCGCGATGCGGGCGCCGGGCAAGATGATCTATCCCGGCGACGTATGCTACGCGCTCGACGGCATGCCGGATCAACCCTCGCCGCCCCATGCAGAGCCTTCGCCACGGCTGGCACAGGCGCCCATGGATGCAGCCCCGCGCCCGGCTCCGGCCCCGCCACAGTCGGCGCCCGAGGGCCCACGGGCGGCGGCACCTCTTCGCCCCAGCGGGCTCCGCTCCACCCTGCCACCGTTCCCGGCCAGCCCGGAATCAGGCCTGTCGGAGCCTGCCTCAGAGCGGCAGTCTGAGCCGGAGAGCCCGCCCGATGCCGCGCCTGCACCCGATGCCGCACCGACGCGCGCACCGGCGACAGACACCCTCACCACGACCAGTAAGCTCCGGCGTCTGCGCCCGGTTAAGATCGAGGCCCGGCGTGCTGACATAGTGCGACTCGATGAGCCCGAGCGCCGCCCCGGGCAGAGAAATCTCCCGGGCGGACAGGCGGCTGACGCGCTGTTTATCCCCACTGCCTGGAGCCTGTGGGGCGGCACCGGCGCTGCCGGTATCGCCGGCGTGAGGCATCGCGCGGCGTTAGTCGGCAGCGACATCGATTTCGACCCAGCGGCCATCGTCGCTTACGGTTTCGGACGGTCCGAGAGCGCCGTCGAGGTCCGCGCCGTCATGGGCGACCTCTCGGAGCACGACAACGTCGCCTTCGACCTCAAGTGGCATTTCCGGAACGAGGATAACAAAGGACCCGCGTTGGCAGTTGGGGTGGAGAATGCCTTCGGCGCGGCATCGCCGGGACACTTCTTCGATCGGTCGGCGTACATGGTAGGTACGAAAACCTTCTGGGACCGTCAGCGCCTGCGCCGCGGCCGCTCGCTCTTCACCCGCACCACATTAACGCTCGGATTCGGGCTGGGCGACGCCTTTAACGATAGCCCGCTCGGTGCACTGTCCACCAGCCTGACGAGGCGCTCCACCTTCATTCTCGACTACGACGGATACGGACTTGGCGCCGGGCTCTCGTTGTGCACGCCGTCGCCGCGGGGCAGCGTGGTGATGAACGCCGGCGCAACGGAGGTACTGGACGCGGATAGGCGCACCTTCAGCGCCGGCTTCACCTTCCCGCTTGGGTTCTAGAAGCACCACGGTGCTGCGCTCGGGGACGTCCTTCTGAGCGACCAGCGGGGCCGGGGGATCTCGCTGCAGTCCTGGAGCAGAATCGGGTCGTTCCGCACCGTCATGTGTCGATCCAGCGCACATCTCACTGGCCAACCGAGACCGCGCCACTATCACGGGCGGGCCGTATGGCTCCTGCTCATGACGGCGGCGGTGCTTGCCGATGCACCAGAAGTCTGTCGCGCCCGCCCGGACTATCGCCCGCACACGACCGACATGGTCCGCATCTCCCGGCGCCGTCCGGGCCAGCGCCTCCACATGCTCGAGTTGATCATCGAGCCGGAGGCGGCGTCTGCAAGGCCCGGCGAGCGCGTCGCCCTCCGCGGGAGGGCCCTGTGGGCCGGCAGGCCCGTGAAGGGCACCTGTCACTGGATCGTCCAGGAGCCCTTGCGGCTGACTGACGCGAACGCCAACCCGATTGAGATAACTGTGGGAGAGCGCGCCGAGCCCGGACGGCTTCCCGTTGAGCTCACGTTTGAGGCGGATGACAAGCGTTTTTCTGCACCCGCCGCGCGCACCTACGTTGAGGTAACTTCCCTCGCTCACGTCTGGTCGCCCGAGCCGGCCATGACCGTTGGCATAGTGATGCCACTGGGGGCAAACGCACCCTCCGCCGCCATAGAACTGGCCGAGGGCGAGATCGCATACGAGACGCGTGTTCCCGTCGGGGAGCCCATTCCGTTATGGGCCAGAGCCGACGATGTGGACACGCTGATCGTTACGTCCGAGCCTGGCCTCCGGGGCGATGGCCGTGCGGAGGGATCAGCCGCCATCCGGAGCAGCGCCGATGCAGTGCCTGACCGCGGCGACACGCCGGCAGTCACCTCCGAGCCCAAAAGTGCGGACGAGGGCAGTTCGAGCGAGGCAACGGACCGCGCGCCCGACGGGAACGCGCCGCAGCTCGTCCAGCAGATTCGGGGGCAGGCGTACGTGGAGTGGGGCGTGATAGGAGTGCGCGGAGCGGGGCCGGCGGACGAGGCCGGTTATTTCGTCGCAACAGCGACCAGCCTCATCGGGCCGACGGACTGGGGAGATCAAGTGCTGTACATGCCGCCGCATCTCGCTCCTGGTGAGGCGTGTGAGGTCGAGATCCAGCTCACGGCTACGGATATCGTTGTCGCACCACTCGAGAGCAGAGATTCCGAAGTGCACCGCCGTCTGAAGCTGAGGATCAGCCGGCCGGCAGAGGCGGGAGACCCCGCCAATGTGACACCGGGCGAGCTCGTGGTGACGGTGATAGGTCCGGAGTTCCGTGCTCTGCCCGTGGAGCCGCCGTCCCGGCGCGGTCGCGGTCCGTGGACGCCGACGGAGCCCATTTGGAAGCCCGACAAGCCCATCGAGGCGAAGATTCGCGTGCCGGCGGGGGTCGTTGTCGCCGGTGGGCTCATCCGGCTGCGGGCGGTCGGTGCGGACCCCGACGTCCTGACACTCGGCTGCGAGGACGAGACCGGAGAGATACGAGGTCTGATCACCCTCCGCGTTGGTCGGCCGGTGACGTTTGCGTGGACGGCCGCAGACGGCTCCTTCCCTCTCGGCAGCGAAGGCGACGCCGTCGTGTTCCGCGCCCCCGATCTGCCGCCAACGACACGCCTGCGCGCCCGCCCGCGCTTCGTTACCATCCGTGTCAGCGTTGACGACGTCCCCGGCCCGGCCGACGACCGGGCTGCGCGGATGCGAGCGAAAGCGCCGGTGCAGCGACGGGTGCTCCCGACCATCGCGTCGCCTCCCCCGGAAAAGGGCCCGGAGGTGGCGGAACACGCCGCCTGGCCCCCCGAGCGCTGAGGCCGGCGCACCGCGGCGAACGCCTACGACACCTCGGCTTGGCGCACCGATACTGCGAGGTCATTCTCCCGCAGGAATCTCTCCACCTCAGCGAAGGGCGGCACGCCGCTGGTGCATCCCAGGGCCGTCGCGCCCAGCGCCCCAACAGCGCTGGCGAACTCGAGCGTCCGCACCGTGTCCCAGTGTCGGAGGAGCCCCGCGATGAGGCCGGCCGTGAAGCAGTCGCCGCACCCGGCCGGATCAACGAGGGGCACGGAGAAGACGCCCATCTCGACGATTCGCTCCCCGTCGTCGGCGTAGAGCCCTTCGGGGCCTCTCGTTATCACGACCACGTCGGCCCCAGCCTCCCGCAGGGCGCACGCCTGGGCCGCGAGCGTTGGCTGCCCGGTGAGGATGCGCGCCTCGTCTTCGTTGGGAACGAACACATCCACGTGCGGCAGCAGCCGCAGGCACCTGCTGGTATCCACGCCGCCCTCGCGCGCGATGCTGACGTTGAAGACGACGGTGCAGTTGCGCTCCTGCGCCTGCTGGAGCGTGTCGGCGAGCGCCGCGTCGTTCCACGCGGCGAGCTTCAGGTACCCACCCACGAACACGATCCCGCCCCGCGGGATCAACTCGGGCGGCACCGCTTCTCCGGTGAAGCCGGCCGCCACGCCCAGCGAATGGATGAAGCGTCGATCCTCGCCCTCGGCGCGGAATATGAGCGTCGCGGGGGTCGTGCCGTCGGGCTCGCGCCGCACGCCGCGCACATCGAGGCCGATCTCCTCGAGCTGCGCCAGGAGCAGGTCGCCGATCGGGTCGGCGCCAACGCTCCCGACGATGGCGACCCGTTCGCCGAGACGCCGCAGCGCGACGGCAGTGTTGAGGGCATTGCCGCCCGAGAACACCGCAATCCGATCGGCGAGCAGCATCTCTCCCGGCTCGGGCAGCCGGGGCGTGGGGCTGGCGAAGATGTCCGCCACCATGTCGCCGATGCACAGCACTTCGTGCTCGTCTTGCGATGTTGGCATGGCTCTTCTTCTCCGTTGTGGGCTGTGCGCGGTCGCCTACGCGCGGCCGTACTTGTCTTCGTAGCGCACCTTGTCCTCGTCCCGCACTTCCCCGTAAACCACCTCGAGCATGCGCAGCGGCTCGGTGCCGCTCTCGTTGCTGAGCCGATGTTTCGTCCCGCGGCGGATGAGGATCTCGTCGTACGCTCGCGGGCGCAGCACCTCGTCGCCCACCTGCACGACGCCGCCATCGTCGAGCATGATCCACAGCTCGTCAAAATGCTCATGGGACTGGAGGCTTCCCGCCTCCCCCGGCTCCATCTCCACGATCCACACCGTGCACGGCTCGTTGCGGGCGTACTCGCGGTAGCGCCCCCACGGGCGCTCCATTACTCGTGGACGCTCGGGCATGCGCGCGCTCCTTCGGGCCGTCCGACGGCCACAGCAGTGGTCGGTGATCAGTGGTTAGTTAGGCGTCGTGGTGTGGCTTCCCTCGCTGATGACAAAGAGGGAGCCTCAGGTCCGGGCGCGAAGAGCAGGAGTGTGGGCCAGGCAGCCTGCCTGGCGGTCTCGGGCCCTGAGGGGAAGCGGACGATCGCGGTGGCGGTGTTCGACTTCCCGGCCATTGTGCCGTCCGATTGACTGGAGGGTTGCCACCATGCCATTCATCCGCATCTCGATGTACGCCGGCCGGCCGCACAAGACGAAGGCTGAACTGGCGCGGAAAGTGACGGACGCCACCAGCGAGACGCTGGACATCCCGAAGGACTGGGTCACGGTCGTCTTCGACGATATCCCCAAGAGCGACTGGGCCGTCGGCGGCGAGCTGCCGGAGCCGGAGTAGCGGAGGCCCGCATCGCTACGAGGCAGGCTGATACTACCCGCATCCGGGCGCACGCGGTGCGCTCGGACTGGTCCACACACGGACGTGTGTTGGCCGTCAACCATTGACGCAAGCCCTGATCGAAGGGAGCGATGTACCGATGTGCCGGAGCTATGCTGGTCTGGTCGTTTTGTGCCTGCTGTGCTGCACGCTTGTACCCGCGTCTGCCGACGAGCCTGTGACTGCGCCTCTTCTGCAGGGGGAGCAGAAGGTCGTTACACCCGGCGTCAGGGACTTCAAGATGGCTGAGCTCCCCGCGCGGCCGCACGGCCGTGGCCTGGACACTCTCTTCTACTGCAGCTTCGATGAGTCCCGCGATGCCGACTATGCGCGCGGAAATGGGAAGTCCGGGCTCGCCGTGGGCAGCGAGCTGGCCGCAGGCAAGTGGGGCCGGGCGCTGGACTGCACCGATCAGAAGGCCAATATGTACTTCGGCATGGCCCGCAACCTCGTCCCGCGAGGTGGGACGCTGGAGTGCTGGGTGAAAAGCGGCCCGAACAACATCTGGGCCGACGGCAAGGATCACTGCCTCTTCTATCTCAGGCCGCAGCGAGAGATGCCTGGCGGCCCAAGGGCCGGCGTGACGATAGAGCTGACCAAGGGGGGCGAGGACAACGCCCTGCACCTCACCGTGACGCGCGGTGCGACGGCCGATCTGGCAGTGCCAACCGCAGAGCTGGACCCGGCGGCCTGGCATCACCTGGCCGTCTCCTGGGACTTCGTGGGCGCGGGAACGAGGTTCTGGCTCTGCGTAGACGGCAGTGGGCAGGAAGTGACGCTGGAGACGGACAGAAGGCCGCTGCCCTTCGTGTCTCTGCAGATCGGCAATACCCATTGGTACGGGACCTACGGACACGAGAACGAGTTCTATCCCTTCGGCGGCCTCGTTGATGAGCTGCACATCTCGGATGAGACCCTGGCACGGCGTGAGCCAGGTTATGAGCCGGTGGATATCGGGGAGATTGATGTCGAGATCGCTCTGGCAGCCGAGGATGCCCTGCAGAGATGGCTGGACAAATGGGCAGAACTTCAAGTCGGCGGAGCGTGGGGCCCCGACCGCAATGGAAGCCCCATTATCGACCCGGACACCGGCATATTCTTCCGCTGGCCCAGGCAACCCGCGGATGGCCGTGACGTGCAGATAGATGCAGGCTGCTCGGCACTGCGGGGCCAGCACTTCCTGGAGGCCTACGAGCACACCGGCGATGAACGGTGGCGGCAGGTTGCCGTCAACAGCGCCGAGTTCTGCCTCAGGGCTCAGGCTCCGCGCGGCTACTGGTGTTACGGTTACGTGGTGGACGCGTCAGGCCGTGTAGTGGCCGCCAGAGCAACGAACTGGGCGCAGATCCAGGATCAGGGGCAGATCGGGCCGTGGCGGTATCTGGTCAACATGTATCTCGTGACCGGCGACGAGCGCTACTTCGAGGCGGCCACGAGATCAGCGGATTTCCTGCTCTCCATCGAGAACCCCAACGGAAGCTGGCCGGGCAGGTACGACGCGGCGCGCGGCGTGGGATGGACTACGGGCGGCCGCGGTGTCGAGCACGGCTGCGAATACAACGATCACGCGACCACCGACCCGATGCGCATTATGATCGCCATGTACCAGCTCACCGGCGACGAGAAGTACCTCAAGGGCACCGAGGGCAGCAAGGGGATCGCCGGCATAGGCCAGTGGATGTTCGACACGCAGATGGGCGAGGGGACGGTGCGCGGGTGGTGCCAGCAGTACGACAAGGACAACAACCCGGTGTGGTCGCGCGGCTTCGAGGCCCCGCTCATCTCGCCGCGCGTCGTCAATCGCTTCATCCACCCGATGTGCCGGTGGATGTACCTGATGACGGGCAACGAGCGGTATATGAAGCTCCTGCAGGAGACCTACGACTGGTATCGCGCCGTCGAGGTGCCGGGGCCAGATGGTGGGTGGTACTATCAGTACCTGCCCGACGGAACGCCAGCGACCAGCGATGACTACAAGACGATCACGATCGATCCCAAGGACCCCAACGCGCCCAAGCCCAGCAGAGGAAAACTGCAACTGACGGGGCTCGAGCGCACCCTCACACAGTACCGGGAGTTGGGGCCCGAAAAGTTCCGAGAGAGCTTCGTGGGGAGCGTCGAACTGACCCCCGAGGACATAGCAACTCGGCGCAAGTCGGCAGCGAGTTACTGCCGCTCACAAGCCGAGAAGGTGCGTGAAGAACTCAAGAGGCAGCGGCCGGATGGCGCCTGGGTGAGCGACGGTCAGCTTCTGCAGCCGTACGCCGTGGCCACGTACTGGTACGTGCTCAACCTCCGCCTGGCGCGCGGCGTCGTTCCCCCACGGGCACTGCCTCGCGGTGGGCGAAGCCCGGGCGGGATGCCAAAGATGTGGGTCGCGGACTGGTTCGATATGCCGCTGGAGGAGGCCCAATAACACTGCGGCACCGACGTCGAGCCGGAGGCGGCGCTCGTCAGCCTGGCCCATCATGCTGGAGGCCGCTGAGGCAAGCTCGTCAACGAGCGCTATCTCGGGGCGCGCGGGGTTGCCCAACAGATCGCGCTGGTCGCGCTGCTCCAGGTGGCGAATGCCGGCAATAGTGATCGCCACGCCGTAGGAGCCTTCTCGGTCATGCCTGCCAAAGCTGTCGCAGATGATGACGGCGACGTTCACGCCGGCGAGCCCGCGGAGACGGCCCCGAATCCGCCGGGCGCCGTGTTGGAGGGCGGGAGCTCGGTCTCCCGCCCGGGCCCAACCCAGTGTAGCCGGAGCTGCCAGCTCCGGCAGCTCCGCGCCCTGCAGGCATCCTCATAGTCTCCGGGCCTCGCCACACGTCATGACGAGTACCCCAGGGCAAACCAGGGGTTGCGCCAAAGGGAGCATCCTCGAATGAGGAGTGGCGTTGAGATTGCAGCCGCCTGTAAAGCCCAGCAGAATGGCACAAGCCCCCAGGCCCGAGCACCCGTGGGAAAGGAGGGGCCAAGCGAATGAAACCAGCCTGGAAAGACACCACCCCACCCGAAGCCGTCGAAGCCGACCTCTGGGGACAGATCGTTCTGGCGTATTCGCGCGGCGAGCCGGCGAGGTACAGCATCCGCCGGGAAGATGGATACGTCGATGACAACCCCTCTCCCGCTCTGTACTTCGACGTCAATGTATCCGAGCCCGAGCGGGAGGCGCTGAAGTATGCGGAGGGTCGCATCCTGGACATCGGCTGCGGGCCGGGTCGCGTTCTGCTCTACCTGCAGGAGCGCGGGCTCGAGGTCACGGGCATCGATAATTCTCCCCTCACAGTGCAGGTCGCTCGGCAGCGCGGCGCGCCCGATGTGCGGATGATGTCGCTTACCGAGCTGAGCTTCCCCGCCAGCTCCTTTGACACGGCTCTCTTCTTTGGGAACAACCTGGGCTTAGCCGGCACTCTCGACGCCACCTGGGACGTCTTTCGCACGTTGCACGACGTGCTCTCGCCCGAGGGCCTCATCATCGGCCAGAGCACCGAACCCACCGCCACCGACAAGCCGGAGCACCTGCGCTACCACGAGTGGAACCGGCAGCGGGGGCGGTACGTTGGGCGGGTGACGATTCGGATGGAGTTGGGCGGCAAGGTGGGCCCGTGGTGGGACCTGCTGCTCCTGGAGAAGCCGGTGCTCGAGGAGCTGCTGCGGGACACGGGCTGGCAGGTCAGGCACTGGATAGACGGACAGCGCGGCTCGTACTGGATTGTGGCGGGGAAGGCGTGAAGGGGATGATGTACGAGCGTTCGAGGTAGGGATGTCGGGCAAAGATCCCCGTTCTTGGGTGCCACGGGTTGCTGGTCAACCCGTGCATTCGTCAACACGTGCGGACCACGCACGGGTAGCGAGCTACCCGTGCCACCCGTTGGGCTTACGCATGCTCAATGTCGGCCAGCAACTCCTCCAGCCTCCGCCGCGAGGCTATAGCGAACATCTCCTCGAGTCGAGCGTCCTCCAGCAAGGCCGAGCAGCCGTCCGTCCAATCGGCGAGCGCAGACGTCTTGGACACAACGCCGAGCAGATCCCGCAGCGCCGCCTCGTTGAGCTCCACGGTCAGCGGACCCTCGTAGCCGATCTCGGCGAGCCGGGCCAGGATGGCCGGCCAATCGATGGTGCCGGCGCCCACGGGGATCCAGTCGCCCAGCGGCGCGTTGGCATAGTGGTCGAGCGCGTGGATGTTGACGATGCTGTCCTCGAACTCGAAGTACTCCAGCGGGTCGATGCCTCCCGCCGCCGCGTGCTTCGCGTCCAGGGTGAGATACACCGGCCCGCTCAGCGCCCGCCGCAAGATGTCCCACTGCGCCTCCCCGCCGCGCGCCATGTTCTCCGTGCTGACGGTGAACCCAAGCTCGCCGCACTTGTCCGCGAGATGCAGCAGACGTTCCAGCGTGCGGCTTGCGACTGCCGGGTCGAAGGGGATGTGCTCGATGACCACAACGTCCTCAAAGCAGGCGATGCGGTCGTAGAACTCCTGGTGAAACTCCGCGTAGGCCGCGTCGTCGTCCTCGAGGCCCTTCACCGAGTGGTGCGCACAGTGCACGGAGCGCACCGTGATGCCCGCGTCGGCGCAGGCCCGGGCCACCTCGGCCATGTCCCACGCCGCGTGGGCGCGCGAGCCAGAGACCTCGATGTTCTCGTAGCCGCAGCGCCGCACGTGTCGGACCATGTCGGGGACGTCGAGATGCTCGAAGAGCCACGTCGTCAGCGAAAGATACACGAAGCAAAGCTCCCTTCACCGCGGTTTGCCGATCGATCACCGCCAGAGGGAAAAGCCCTCGCCGCGCCGCACCTTCCTGGTGCAGCATCGATACCCTTTGAGATTCGGGACTGACGCCAAGTTGTCTGTCCCAGAATCTCCAGGAGGCGGCTGGACAGTGAAAGTCTATGTCATGGTTGACTTCGAGGGCATCGCCGGGATGATCGAGTGGGACAACTACTACACCGACTCGCCGCGTGCCCTCGACAAACGGATCCGGATGCGCCGCATTCTCACCGGCGAGGTGAACGCCGCCGTCGAGGGCGTCCTGAAGGCCGGGGCCACCGAGATCGTTGTGTGGGACTCTCACGGGCCGTCGAACAACTGCAACAACTTCATCCTCGAGGAGCTGCGCCCGGAGCCGTGGGTCATCATCGGCAACAAGGGCCTGCCGTCTTTCTACCCGACGCTGGACGACAGCTTCGATGCCGGGCTGTACGTGGGCGGACACGCCATGCAGGGCACCGAGCATGCGACGCTGCCGCACACCGTGACCGTTCTGAACGGCAAGCGTTACGGCGAGGTCGGCATGTTCGCCGCCATGTGCGGCTTCTACGGCATGCCGATGGTGTTCGTGAGCGGCGACCAGGCAACGGTCGAAGAGGTGCAGCAGGCGGTGCCGAAGGTGGAGTACGCCGTCATCAAAGTCGCCTTCGGGCCGTACGCGGCCAAGACGCGCACGCCCGCCAAGGCGAGGGAGCTGATTCGGGAGGGCACCGAGCGCGCGCTCAAGCGCATCCCGGAGATTGAGCCGCTCAAGATGGATGCACCGTATGTTATGGGTGAGGGAGACGCGGCGCAAACGAGCGACAGCCTCGCCGAGCTGATCCACGAGCGCTCCACGCGCTCGGGAAAGACCATCGGCAACACCGATCTTGACCCGGAGCGCACGCGGCACTCCGAGCGCCGACGCGAGTGGCAGGAGACGCAGTCGTTCCTGGTGCCGTAGCGGAGAGGTAGTGCGAAGCCGCCGAACTCGCACGTGGCCACACAGGAAAGCACCGGGCGTGAAGGCACAGACGTAGGCCCCGGCGAAGGACATCAATGCTATGTCTCCTGAGCTGCGAGGCTATCTGGAGGCGGTCGAGAAGTACTGCTCCCAGGTCACCATGCTGGGCTGGGGCCAGTATCCGCCGGGCAAGCAGTTCAGCCTCGATTACATATACGTGGAGCCG
Organism: Armatimonadota bacterium; assembly: GCA_030601885.1. Classification (GTDB taxonomy): domain Bacteria; phylum Armatimonadota; class Zipacnadia; order JAUWAU01; family JAUWAU01; genus JAUWAU01. Next base: position 21,643 of record JAUWAU010000047.1, on the reverse strand, counting down.
GAGGCGCAACCCGAGCCCGCATACTGGTCCGAGCCGGAGCACCTCTCCTGGGCCCCCCGCGACGACGCCGGCGGCCCGGACGCTGCTTCCGGGCCCCGGACCCAGCCTGACGATCGAGCCCGCCGCCCCCCTTCCCCTCAAGGCATCTTGTCCGTCGTGGATGCCAACCGCCGCTTGCTCCTGATGGGCGAGCCGGGGATAGGAAAGACCACTACGCTGAACCACCTCGCGGCGCGCGCGGCCCGGGAGTGGCTCGCGTCTCCCCAGGCGCCGACGCAGCGCGAAAGCGCCATCCCCGTCCTTGTCGAGCTGCATCGCTGGAAGTCGCGCGATCGCCTCACGGACAGCCTGCGCGCTGCCCTCCCCGAGGCCGTTCGGCCAGCCGCCACCGACTCGGCCTGGCAGGAGATCCGCGAGCTGCTGCAGGCGGGGCGCGGCCGGGTGCTTGCCGACGGGCTCGACGAGTATCGCGGCGACGCGCAGGACGTCCTCAAGGCCCTCGCGCCCGCCTCGGAGCAGGCTCCCGCCGACCTCGTGCTCAGCTCTCGCCCCATCGCCCGCCCCGTCACGGACGGCTGGGACCGGGTGCCCCTGTACTTCCTGCGGGAGCTGAAGCCCGGCGACGTCCGGCGGCTTTCTGAGCTGCTCTGCCCGGATGAGCCGGCTCGCACCCGCCTGCGCGACTTCGCCACCGGCCCCGGGGCTGCCTTGTGCCGGATTCCGCTCTTCCTGGCCATGATGTCCCGCCTGGCCGCCGACCCCGCCACCGAGGACATGCCCCGAACCCGCGCCCGGGCCTTCCAGGCCTTCTTTGATGCCCTCGAGCGCTGGGAGCAGGAGAGGCCGGACAGACGGGCGGCGGCGCAGGCGAGTCCCCTCAACTCGGCCCAGATGCGGGCGGCGCTCGGACCACTGGCTCTGGATCTGCGCCTTCGCAAGCGCGACGAGCTGCAGCGGTCCGACCTCGAGGAGGCCTTGGCCAACCACGTCCCAGGCGTCAGGGCAGCCGATGCGCTGGCGTATCTGACGCGCCTCCAGATCCTGCGCGAGGCCCACGGCCGGCGGGAGTTCGCCTACGAGGTCGTCCTCGACTACTTCGCCGCATGCGGCCTGGCCGACACGCCCGATCCCTACCACGCGGTCGAAGGGCGGCTGCACTGGCCGGGCCTTCGCGAGGTCATCCCCATGGCGGCCGGCCTCCTGCCGAACGCGCCCCTGGCCTTCGCCTGGACATGGGAGGACAAGCTCTACTGGCTCTGGCAGCGTCGGGCCGTCCGGGCGCCTGTCCTCGCTCTCAGCCGGCTGCTTCGCGTGCTCGGCAGGGCCGGAGCGCTCGCCGGGGAGGCAGTCGAGGTCGCCGCAGGAGCAGCGGCGCCGCCGGCCGACGGAGGCCACTGGCGGGACGGCCGGGAGTACTTCATCGAGCGCGTCCTTCGCTGCCGGAGCTGGCTGGAGGCACAGCTGTGCCAGGACTTGAGCCTGGCCCTGCGCTGCGCCGGTGAATCGGAGCGGCTCGACCCGCGGCTCGCCGAGTCACTGACGCGCCGGGCCGGGCGTGCGCGCGGGAGGGGAGCGGTTGGGGCAGCCCTTGCGGAGGCGCTGCTTGCCGCCGGTCGATGTCCTTCCATCGCCGAGCCCCTCCTGGAGCTGAGCCGCGACGCCGAACCCGTTGTGCGCCGGGCCGCGGCCGAGGCCCTTGCGGCAGCCGCATCGGCGCCCGCAGTGCAACAGCGACTGCTGGAGCTGATCCGCGACGAGTGGCCTCTGCTCTGGGCCGCCGCTGAGGCCCTTGCGGCCGCCGCCTCCGAGCCCGACGTCCAACAGCGTCTCCTGGAGCTGAGCCGCGACGGCAGGTGGTCCGTGCGCCTGGCCGCCACCCGGGCCCTTGCGGCCGCCGCCTCCGAGACCACCGTCCAACAGCATCTCCTGGAGCTGATCCGCGACGCCGATGCGTCTGTGCGCGGGGCCGCCACCGGGGCCCTTGCGGCCGCCGCCTCCGAGCCCGACGTCCAACAGCGCCTCCTGGAGCTGAGCCGCGACGACGAGTGGTATGTGCGCTGGGCCGCCACTGAGGCCTTGGCGGGCGCCGCCTCCGAGCCCGACGTCCAACAGCGCCTCCTGGAGCTGAGCCGCGACGCCGAGAGGTATGTGCGCCGGGCCGCCACTGAGGCCGTGGCGGGCGCCGCCTCCGAGCCCGACGTCCAACAGCGCCTCCTGGAGCTGAGCCGCGACGCCGAGGGAGAGGTGCGCGGGGCCGCCACCCGGGCCCTTGCGGGCGCCGCCTCCGAGCCCGACGTCCAACAGCGTCTCCTGGAGCTGAGCCGCGACGCCGAGTGGAACGTGCGCCGGGCCGCCACTGAGGCCCTTGCGGCCGCTGCCTCCGAGCCCGACGTCCAACAGCGCCTCCTGGAGCTGAGCCGCGACCTCCATCCGTAGGTGTGCCAGGCCGCCCCTGAGGCCCTTGCGCCCGCCGCCTCCGAGCCCACGGTCCAACAGGGTCTGCTGGAGCTGAGCTGCGACGACGATTCGTATGTGCGCTGGGCCGCCAGCCGGGCCCTCGCGGCCGCCGCCTCCGAGCCCGCCGTCCAACAGCGCCTCCTGGAGCTGAGCCGCGACGCCGAGGAGTATGTGCGCGGGGCCGCCACGTTGGCGCTTCGCCAACACGTGGACCGAGCGGAAGCGGAGGCCGAAAGGCGCGGAGAGAGTCTGAAGGACTATGTGAGAAGCCTGATGCGCCGGTGATCGGGGGTCAGAGCCGTCGCGCCACGCCCGCAGCCCAAAAAACCCTCCCGAAAGAAGATGTCACCGGCCGGCGTGATCGCCCCACTCCTTATGTGGGGCGCACGTGCAAGGCGTAGGCACCGACAGGCCCGCGATGGCCGACCAGAGTCTCTCCCAACTTGCCCAGGCAGCCCAAGCGGGCGACAGAGCCGCGCGGGAGCTGCTCTTCTCCCGAGCGGCGCGGCTGGTCTACGCGCGGGCGTATCGCGCCGTCGGCGACTTCGAGGCGGCCAGCGACATCGCCCAGGATGCCCTCATACGGGCGGTCATCGGGCTCCCTCAGTTACGTGAGCCGGCATCGTTCCTCTCTTGGCTGCGGTCCATCGTAGACCGCACTGTGGCTGCGCACCGGCGCCGGGCAGTGCGCGAGCGGGCGGAGGCGGTGGGCGAGGTGCTGCACGCGCAAGCGGAGAGCACGCCTGAGGAAGCGGCGCATGTCCGAATGGCAGCGGATGAGGTGCGCCGGGCCATGGCAGCGCTGCCTCCGAGGAACCGGCTCATGGTGGAGCTGTTCTACTTCGAGGGCATGACGTGCGCCGAGGTGGCCGAGTTCCTGCGCGTGTCGCGCGATGCGGTCAAAACGACGCTCAGCCGGTCGCGCAAGCGCCTGCGAAGGAGCGTGATGTCGGTGGCTACCGCGGCCAGCGAGCCGACCCGGATTACGACCTCCATGGTCAGCGGCGAGCATCATTCGGAAGGCCCGCTGTTCCCGCACGACTCTGACATCGCCAGGTTCTACCTGGCCCTGTATCCGCGGGGGGCAGCGGACAAGGCCGCCAGCGAGGCGGAGGTCACGCCACAGCGGGCGCGGGAGATCGTCACGTTCCTGGAAGAGCGGCGGCTCACTGTGCAAGAGGACGGCCTCTGGCGCTGCACGATGCCCGTTGTGTCCGACGTGGACCTGGAAGTCCTGAAGCCCTGGGCTGAGGAGGCCGTCGCGGTGGTCACCGGCCAGCTCGACGATCTTTACGCGCGGGTCGCAGAGATGACCGAGGCAGTGCCGGACGAACACGCGCGCCAGACGGTGCTGGCCGCCGCGCTGTTCTCGGAGGCCGAGACGCTGCCCCTGCAGGCCATACACGCGGCCATGGACGTGACTGCGCCGGCGCGCGGGGAGTTTGGCAAGTGCCTCGCGGCCGTCAGCACGGCTCCCAAGTTCCCCTCCGGCTTCAACGGGCACATAAGCAGCACCCACGACGAGACGGATTACGGCGAGTTCCGCTCGTACTACCGGCATCCCGTGGGCACCGATCGGAGCGACGTGCAGGAGTTCATGCGCCGGTTCAACATTGCCGGCGGAAGCCGTCGCCAGTACCAGGATGCAATTCGGGAGCTGTTCCGGTTCCTGTTCTCGCTGGCCGCCTCTCCCGCAGGCACGGACGAAGCCGCTGCGAGGGTCTCGCAATGCGGCATCGAGAGGGACGACCCCACGGCCCTCTTGGACGAGCTGCAGCGGCTCTGCGCCATCCACCGTGTGGGCGGCAGCTTTGAGGTGGCCATGCCGGTCGTGCCCATGAAGCCGTGGGGTGACTACATGGCGCGCCTGACGGCCATGGGCAAGCAAGTGGCGGAGACGATGGGCGAGAACGCCGACGAGCTGCGCAGCCGCATCATGCGCTGCTCCTTCGCTCAGTGCAACTTCGCCGACGCGGTGGCGGCCTGCGTCATGTATCTGCGGGGCCTGATCGGCAACGCGATCCGGGAGCGCGAGTGGGTGAGGCTTCCCGAGAAGGCGGACTTCTCGTGGGGGTGCATGCTTGTGTGTTGAGCCCTCAGCCGTACACTGCAGGCCCGGCCGAGGGTGCAGCCCACTACTTCGTTGCCTTCGGCAGCCACGGCCGCGCGTCAATGTGCCCGCTGCCGACCCGGATGCCGGACAGCCCGAGGTCGGCCACTGCCTTGCCGGCCTCGTGGTTCGTCGAGAAGGGCCCCTGGGACCGATCGACCTTGCAGATGTACACCCCGGCGCCATATGGGTCGGGATCCAGGTAGACCCCGTCCTTGACCGGGCACTCTTTGCTCGCGGCCCCCACCCACGCATTCCTCTTCTGCGGCCCATACATGGTGCCGACCTCAATGACGTGGATGAGCCAGACGGGGTTCTTATACCGCACGAGCGGCGGGAGATCGCTCTTGGGCTCCTCCTTTGGCTCCGGCAGCTCGCGGAAGGGATCCGGGACCACCTTGCCCTCGTCCGGGGGCTCCTCTTTCTTCTTCACGACCACGTCAGTGGCGCCGGTGCACGGCGTGGCGTTCTTGCCGAGGACGAACCCGACATCGACGTACCCGGCAAAGCCCACCTCAACTCGATAGGTGCCCGCCGCCGTCGGCGCATGATACGGCGCCGTAGCTTTCCCGTCAGCACTCCACTTGAAGTCCTCCACCGCCACACCGTGGGAGCGATAGGCTCGTATCTCGCCCTTGGCCTTCACGGCGTCGCCGTCCTTGTTCACGATCTGCACGATGACGGTCCCGTCGCCTCCGGGGTCCACGGTATCCGGATCGGCCGAGACGCGCATCTCGGTGGCAAAGCCCGTAGCCACATCGCACGTGGCAGTGCCTGCCTGCCTGATGCCGGCCTCTGCCTCGACCTGCGCCAGCAGCGCGGTAATGACGTACAGGTCGTTCTCACTATCGGGCGCCGCCCAGATCGCCACTTGATTCGGCTCCACCAGCGGAGGGTTCAGCGCGCCCGTGCGACTGCCGAACCCCAGCCCCTGCCACAGCGTGCCCTTTGGTCTGATGCGCAGGTTAATGAGGACCTGCGGATTCCGATCACCGCCCATCGTCTCTGCCATCACAGCGATGCTCGTCTGGCCCTTTGGGGGGACGATGGGCGGGACCGCCTTCATCTCCAGAGCCACGATCTTGCTCGGATCGTAGAAGACGTCGCTCGGCGTTGGGTTCACATTCCCATGCGCGGCCAGAAACGCGTATCGCCGGAGCAGGTCGCCCGGGGTCATGTTGCGACTGCTCGGATGGTGGTCAGGTGGCAGGTTGACGTACTTGCCCGTGCTGTACCACTGCTTCTGCTGAGGGTCCCACACGAGCACGCCGCCGAAGGGCCACGCGTAGGCGTCCCGAACGCCGGGCATGGGCCATATGTTGAGCGTCAGCCGATCGAGCCGCGGAAACTGCCGGTCGAAGGCTTGCAGGCGACCGTCATTCGGACGGCCCTCGACGAGCACTCCGCTCGTTCGGCGTTCCAGACGTCCGTGGAGGCGCTCTGAGGCGCCAAGGAGGGCATTGCCGACCTCGCCGTATTTCTTGATGAACTCCCCGATGGTTGGCACCTTGTCCCCGAACTGCTCGAATATCCAGAACAGGCCCTCCATGCCATTGAGCATTCGCTTGACGTGGGGGGTTGGCGCCTGCTGGCTCCATTTGTCGCAGAGCCGCTTGAACGCCAGCAGCTTCTGCCCATAGTCGAGCGTTTTGTTGGCGTCCGCGATGACCTGTCTGGCCTGGGCGAGTTGGTAGCCCATGATGCCATCGAGCCACACGATCTGGTTCGGCCACGTGTCGGCCTGATTCAGCTTCTGCTCCATCTGGCTCAACGTGTCATGGACGGCCTTGGTGCAGTTGAAGAGCCGCCATGCCTGATCAGCGGCCTTCTGGCGCTCCTGGGTCAGCTTCGAGATCCGCTCGCGCACGTCCCCGATCTGCCGTATGAGCGATTCCGGTGCTTTCGCGCTGTCTTTGTCTCGCTGTTGCTCGAGGGCGGCGAGCCGCGTCTTCAGCGGGTTGAGCTGCGGGTCGTAGTGCTGATCCAGAGCTCGAGTGAATGCCTGCAGGAAGGCGCCGAACTCCATTACCGTGTCGCTGCCCGGTGTCGCGCCCCAGGCGGGTGCCAGTAAGAGACAGATGGCGATGGCGGATGACACAACGAGGACTGCTGGACTGCGCAACATTCTCCTCACCTCACCAACACAGCGTGTACTCTTCCGCGCCGTCTCGTCCAACAGACAAGGAACGACCCCGCGGGGTCGCCCTTACATGGCAAGTCTGCCGGGCGTTGTTCTTCGACACGAAGGCCGAAGTACCTGCATGCATGATGGCATCGCATGGCACATGCACGCTGGAGTGTGATGAGGCGCACTCCGGCTTTTGATCCTCGTCTCGTTTGGTACCCCATTCGCCGCGGAAACCCTCTGAATGGAATCGCGTGCACGCGTGGGTCGGCGTACTCGCAGGCCCACACCGTCCACCGCCGACCCACGCCACGCGGTCCAGTGACCGGCTTGGCCGGTCTCAGGGAAGGAGAAGAGATAATGCGATCCAAAGTGACGCTCGCAGTCTTTGCGCTCGCCGGCATGGCCGGGCTTCTCGCGGGATGTGGCGGTGGGTCGTCATCGTCCCACCCCAGAGGCTTCTTCGGCTACTTCCCCGAGCCTGATGACAGCGACTTGCCCCGTGATGCCCTATTTGCCGTCCCCGCCGCGAAGTACGCTGTGACGAGGATGCGCCTGTATCGCTGGCGCGACAGAGACGACGACTTTCGCGCGTACGGCGACGAGCTGTCGCGCGTCGCCGGGAGGAGGTACTACGACCGTGTCACGGGAGAGCACATCCTGGCGCCGGGCAACTACCTCCGGCCCTTTGCCCGCTACCTACTTGTGGTGCGCTACAGGGAGGGCGTCGAGCGCATCTGGGCCCTCGAGACCGGTGACTGGTTCTCCGGACGAGGCGAGGAGGAGGGCATCCGGCGATGGCGGGCGCCGGCAGGGAATGAACGGGATGCTGCGAGCTCGAAGGGCAAGAGCTGGCGCATACCGTGAGCCGATGCCGCGTCAATCACAACTGAGGACAGTGCTCGCGCCCCTGTGCCAGGCCGCAGGGGCGCGGCGACGTTATCAGCCGCGACGTGCCCAGGGGAATCGCCAGCGTCGTCTGTGGCGGCCACGATGCGGCCCTCGTGGCCCTCGCGGCGCCGGCTTCGCCTGTCCCAGCGGCGTCAATGGCCACACGAATATGTCGTTGGCTATCTCCGAATCGAGCGCGAGTTCCGTGTTCTCCAAGCGCAGCACGACGGCGGGGAACTTTTGATGCACTTCCACCGTCGTGCCCGGATTGACGCCGAAGGCCGTCAGGCGATGGAGACGATCGCGATGTGTAGCCCTGATGTAGGCGATCTTGCCTCGGTCGCCCGGGCGCAGCTCGCGCACGCTCACGACCGTCCTGTCAACGACGTGCTTCGCCTCTTTGCAGCAGGGCCCGGGCGGGATGGGCGCACCGTGCGGGCAGTGCGTGGGATGCCCCAGGAGCGTGCAAATGCTCTCCTCCACTTCGGGCAATACGGCGTGCTCGAAGGCGCACGCGACGCTCTCCACCTCGTTCTCGCCCATTCTCAGCACATGTGCGACGAGCGCTTCGCCCAGACGGTGGCGTCGAATGACGGCCCGCGCGTGCTCCTCGCCGGCAGGCGTGAGATGGATCGTATCGTCACGTATCCGGATCAGTTCCCGCTCCTGCAGCGCGTCAAGAAGCTCCTGAGTCAGCGGCGCGTGACACAGGCGCTCGATGGTGTGCCTCGAGCAGTCATCGCGCTCCCTTCCCATCCATACGGCTTCGAGGACCTCCTCGATGCTTTCTTCTGAGGGAATGGGCATCGCTTGCTTCCCTTAGCGGAAATGCACGTTGAAAGCTCGGCACACCGCGTTCACGAGTGCGCCAACGATGAGAGCGTACGGCATCACGAAGGCGCCGATGGCCACCGCCACCTTGAGCCCGCGCTCCTTGACGATCACGAGGAGGGCGTTAACGCACGGCGTCAAGAAGGTCATTACCAGGAGCGCCACGACAGTCTGCACGTCGTCCAGCATTCCTCGATCGGCAAATCCCTTGAGCAGTGCAACCCCGGCTTCGCGTCGTACGGCCGACATGAGGAAGACGTTGATCGTCTCGGCGGGAACGCCGACGAACCGCTCGAGCACGGGCTGTCCCGCCCGCTCAAGCACGTCCAGTGCCCCTGCTTCGCTCAGCAAGAACAGCGCAAAGGTGGCCAGCAGAAACATCGGGACGGCCTCCCGCAGGAACAGGCCGGTGCGCCATATGGCCCTTGCGATGATGCTCCTGAGCCTCGGGATGCGCATCTCCGGAAGCTCCAGGATCAGGGGTGAGCGCCGGGCACGGGAGAGCTTGCTCGCCACGTAGCCTACGAGAATGATCTGCAGGGCGATGATGCCGAAGATCGTGACATAGGCATACCAGGCCATATCTGCCAGCAATACCAACATAACGCCGAGCAATGGGGCGCACGGTATACCGAGGATGAGCAGCAGTGTGGCGATGTTGCGCTGGGCGCGGGTATCCAGCATCCGCGTGGTCAGAATCGCCATGGTGATGCAGCTAAATCCCATGATGATGGGCAGCACCGCCTTGCCGTTCATGCCGATCTTGCGAAAGACCCGATCCAACAGGACCGACAGCCGTGGCAGGTACCCGGACTCCTCGAGAAAGCCGGAGAATAGGAAAAACGTGAAGAGCACGGGCATGACGATGCCGAGGGCCAAGGTGAGCCCAATGCTCACCAGCCCGAAATCGCCCCGTGGCGCTTGCGGATCGCCCACGATGGCCCGTCGGACGAATTCCCACGGGATGACGCTGCATGCTTTGGCTGTCCAGGGGATGATCTTGTCCCCGAAGAGCCGTCCCTCGAATATGCCCACCAGGTACTGTGCGCCGAATCTCCCCACGAAGAGATACATCGTCGCCACGACGAGCATGAAAATCGGCACGCCCGTTGGCACTTCCCGGCACCAGACGCCGAGGCGCCCCGCGAACGGGGCGGAGACCGGCGCTTCGACGCTGCGCACCTGGTCCGCAATGCGCTCCGCGGCGCGCGTGTACTGCTCGGTGAGGACAACGCCGAGTGGCCGCTGCGAATGTCGCTGCGCATCGTTTGCCATCGATTCGATGAGGCGCAGCTTCTCGGGAGCAACTCGTCGTGCGACGAAGCGCTTGGTATGCTCATCGCCTGCCAGCAGCAGCAGCGCCGTGGCCCTCACGGGAAGACCCGTGTCGGCCAGCGCACTGGCCAGCGAATCCAGCGCTTCCTGTACTTCCTGCGGATAGCGCACGAGTCGCTCCGGAACGGCTGCCCGGGGAAGCGCCCGTCTCAGAGCAGGTATCCCCTGTCCTTCACTGGCCACCGTACTGCTTACGGGCACCCCGAGGATGCTGCTAAGGCCGTCGGCGTCGATGGCGATGCCCCGCTGGATGGCATCGTCCATCATGTTGATGTCGATGACCATTGGGAGCCCGTATTCGGCACACTGGAGGGCGAGGGTGAGCGATCGCCGCAAGTTCTTCCCGTCGGCCACGAAGAGGATGCTATCGGCGCGGCCCGAGAGGATGACATCTCTGGAAGCAGCGTCGTCCTCGTGCTGGGCGAAGATGCTGCAGGTGCCGGGCACGTCCAGCAGTTCGATGTCTTGGCCGCGCACCTCGCCGCACGCGGGCCCGGACGCCGCGCGAGCGGAGTCGTTCTGACGAGCGTTGCGGGGGCACAGGCGCCGGAAGATGACGCTCTTGCCGACGTTCACGTTGCCGGCCAGCAGCATGCGACGTGCTGCCGGCGGTTGCGGGCCATCCCTGTATGACGTGGGATGCCCGGCGGAGTACACGCGACCCTCCGCGGGATCGTCGCATCCCGCTTTCCGGTCCTTGCCCACTGCGGAGCCTCTAACCATTGGCTCACTTCACCGGCATCGCCGCTGCCCTGTGGTCGTCCCCGCCCGAGCGCGAACGGGACCTGCTCTGACACGCTGCGCAGATCCCGTATAGCTCTAACCGGTGGCTGTGGACGAGGAAATCGTTCTCCTCGAAGACTCGCCGCTGCAGTTGCTCGATCTCCGGGCGCTCAAACTCCGCCACCTTGCCGCACCGTATGCACACGAGATGGTCGTGGTGACGGCGTTGGTGGATGGGCTCGAAGCGGAAGGTGCTGGCGCCGAAGCGCCGCCTCGCTGCCAGGCCGCAGTCGCACAGCAGGCTCAACGTCCGGTACACGGTGGCCAAGCCGATGCGCGTGCCGGTCTCGGCGAGTGTATGGTGCAGCTCCTCAGCGGTTACATGGCCCGGAGCTGCAAGAAGGGCTGCGCCTATGGCGAGTCGCTGGCGGGTGATACGCAGTCCCATGCCGCTCAGCGCTTGGTGTACTGCCTCCGCCGTCTGTCTATTTGCCATTGGCCGCATCACAGCATAACTCCGCCCCACAGCTGTGTCTGCCGGGGCGCTTCTTGCGATTGATTCTCACTTTTATTATCGGCCCGCAACGCTTAAAAGTCAAGCCTCCGGAGGAAGGACGGCAGCATCCAGATTCGGGGCTCTGCTGGTCGCGTGGGCTGCGGTGGCGTTGTAGCGCGGGGACCTGTGCCCGCCAGGCCGAGGTGGGAGGAGCTCACTGGGTTCCCAGCCCTAACCACCACGTGGCGAGCCACAGGTGCTCTGAGGACCTCCGGTCCTTGCTCGCCTACAGTGGGCCAAGCGACGCTTACACGGTTGCCAGCAAGTAGAAGCCGACGCCGACAAGCAGCACGCCGCCGGTGATTCGGATTACGGTGGTCGCCTTCTGTGCCTTGAGGGCTGATTTGCCGAAGGACAGTCCCAGGAGGATCGCTGTCAAGGGCAGGCTGAACCCGACGGCGAAGGCGCCCAGGATGGCTGCCCCCCACAGCGTGTGCCCCTGCAAGGTGGCGATCCCCAGCGCAACGGGAAGGACCGGATTACAGCCTGCCGAGCAGGCAGTCGCGGAACCGCCCACCACCAAGCCGAACAGCGCCGCCCCGAGAGGTCCTCCGGGGACGGCCCGTCCTGTAAGGGTGACACTTGGCAGTTTGAATGGGACCAGATTCAGCGCCGCGAGGCCAAACAAAATCATGGCGAGGCCGGCGAAGATCTTCCAGTACCGCCCCAGGGCAGTCCCCGCCATCTGGCTGACGAAGCCCGCTACTCCTCCCAGAGCGGCAAGCGCAATGATGGTCCCCACCATGAAGAAGAGCCCGGCGAGCATCGTGGCACGCCGACTCATGTCCTCACGACTGCCCGAATACCCGACAATGGCCCCCAGCGCGGGGATGCTGCAGCACGAGCTCGCGGCCGCCAGCAGCCCGAGGAGGACTGCAGCCGGCAACACGGCCAACGTGAACTGAGGTGATTCAAGAACCTGCGTTACCCAATCCTGCATCTCGCCCAGCGGGTCACTGATCGCACGCCGAAGGAGCACAGCCCGGCCCGCAGCACGAGGCCCGGGTGGATGCCACGACAAAGGCGCGGAGCAGCTTCGCCTCGGTGATGTCGTCCGACACGGCTGCAGCCCGGTGTCCGCGGCCTACGGCGATGACGCTGGGGAATGACTCGATGGCGAAGTTGCCCACGAGCTCCGCGTGACCGTCCACGTCCTTCCCCAAGGCCAAAGATGCTGCCGATACGCCGCGCGCGGAGATCTTCGCCAACGCGCCGTCAACCACGTTCCGGACAGCCTCGGCGCACTCTTGGCTCTCGCCCGGGAGGATGACGAACACGAAGTCCCTCTCGCCGATCAATGCACTCAGTCCCGGCACGAAATCCGACGCCGTGCCACACCCGGCATCGCCGTATGGGCAAGTACCCTCGGGCGCTCCTTGATCCGCCGTATGCGTTGAGAACGGGGCCGTTCCATGAAGCCCGCGACTCAGGAGCCCAACTGCCGCCAACATCACGATGGCGAATGCCGCGATTTTCGCTTTTCCCGCCATGATTTCACTCCTCCGGCAGAGGCTTCACCGCACAGACGCGCACCCAGCTCATACGTCCCGCCGGGCGGCCTCCATCTCGTCTGCCGCATCCGGACTGCAGCAGTGGCCCGGGCCGATCGGGCAGCAGTCGGCGGGAGCGTCCGGGCAACAATCGGCGGACGGGTCCGGGCAGCAGTCGTCCGCAGCGTCCGGGCAGCAGCCGGCGGGAGCGTCCGGGCAGCAGTCGGCGGGAGCGTCCGGACAGCAGTCGGCGGACGGGTCCGGGCAGCAGTCCGGCGGAACGCCCGGGCAGCAGTCGTCCGCAGCGCCCGGGCAACAATCGGCCGAATCGTCCGGGCAACAATCGCCGGACGGGTCCGGACAGCAGTCGGCGGACGGGTCCGGGCAGCAGTCGTCCGCAGCGTCCGGGCAGCAATCGGCGGACGGGTCCGGGCAGCAGTCCGGCGGAACGCCCGGGCAGCAGTCGTCCGGAGCCTGCGCGCCACCGCCGGCCGCAGTGTTGTCGCGGCCGCGGCCGGGAGCATCGGCGCGGGAACTCACCTCGATGACCCCGGGCGCGAGGCCCAACGCCGTCTCGCATGAGCTTGGGCCTTGTGGATCGGCGGCAGCGACGACTGGCTGTGCCGGCCCACGGGTTGAGGACGCCATCCCCCCGTGGAGCCCCCACACCACAAGCCCAGCAGCCGCCAACAGCACGATGGCGAAGCCTGCAACTCTCAGTTTTCTGGCCATGATCTCACTCCTCCAGCAAAGGCTTCACGGCGGAGACGCGCACCGAGCTCATGCGCCCCGCGAGCTCGCGTGCCAGCTCTGCCGACTCGGACGCTCTCTCGCTCGCCCCCTCCGACGAGCAGCAGCAGCCCACCATGCCCCTTGCCGACTCTTCGTCGTATGTTACCTTGCCGACCACCCGCACGTCCTGGAACCCGGCTCCTCGGATCGCCTCGAGATATTCCTCTTCCTCCAGCGCGCCGCCGATGCACCCGACCCACGCTCCCATATGCTGGCGGATGCGGGCCGGCAGGTCGTGGGTTACGATGTCAGAGATCATGAGCCGTCCGCCGGGCCTGAGGACGCGGAATGCCTGGGCGAAGGCCTTGCGCTTGTCCGGCGCCAGGTTGATGACGCAGTTGGATATGATCCAGTCGCACGACGCATCCTCGACGGGCATCCCCTCAGCGTCTCCGAGGCGGAACTCCACGTTCGCGACCCCAGCGCGGCGGGCGTTGTCGCGAGCGGTCTCTATCATCTCCGGAGTCATGTCAAGCCCTATCACCTTGCCCTGAGGTCCTACCTTGTGCGCGGCGAGAAGGGCGTCGAGCCCAGCTCCGGACCCAATATCGAGAACGACGTCACCCGCCTCAACATCGGCGAAGGCGACGGGATTCCCGCATCCGAACGTGGTCCCGCGCATGTCCTCGGGGACGCTCGCGAGTTGCTCGGCGCTGTAGCATGCAGGCTCCGCCACCGTTTCGCCGGGACCACCGCAGCAGTCCGCGCGCCGTGCCCTGACGAGGTCGGCGTAGCTCTGCCGGACCGCCTCCTTGATCGACTCGGCAGTCTGGGTTGCCGGGCCACGGCGATCGGCAGAAACATCCGGACAGCACTCGGCAGGAGTGTCCGGGCAGCACTGGTCGCCCTCGATGATTCTCTTGCCAAGCTTGGTCAACCAGCTCATACGGGTGCTTCCTCCTTCAGCCGCGTCGCGCGGACGTCGGTAGTGGCGCAGCAGGCCACCCTCGCCCTATCGACGGCATCTACCAGCAGTTCGAGCGTCTCCAGTGTATCGCCGAGCCGCGCCCTCGGAATGCCCTCGAAGATCGTGCCCCAGAAGCGCGTGTAGCACTCCTCGAGCGCCTTGATCGTCCGGCAGCCTTCGGCCGTGGGTCGGACACAGACATTGCGCCGGTCGTCCGGGTTCTGGGTCCTTTCGACCAGACCATCGCGCACCAAGTTATCGACGACGCGCGTGGCGGTGCCGGGCGAGACGCCGAGCGCCGCCGTCACCTGACGCATCGTGGCTTCGCCCTCCGGCGCCAGCGCGAGAAGCGCCAGGCACTGTCCGGTGGTGACCCTGCAGCATCTTATCTCGCCGTTCTCCACGGCGCCGAGCGAACGCACCAGTTGGAAGAGTAGGGCGCCGCCGGTTTCTACCGCCTCGTCGAACGTAGCCTCTGCCATTGGATTGTCCTCCCTACAGGTGGGCAACGGGTGGCTGACCATCAGTCGCAGCATCAGGACGTCTCGCAGCAGCCACAGGAGGATTCAGCTCTCCCCACTGCCCCGGCCAGGACCGCCGCCGCGCAGCCCACGCCGGCATTTACGGAGAGCGCCTGCGCCGGGCAATTGCGGGCGCATGCCCCGCACTCCATGCAGGCGTCGCGATCGACGATCCGGGCCGTTGGGTTCTCGACCACCAAGACCCCGTGCGGGCACACCTCCGCACATCTCCCACACCCGGTGCATTTCTCAGCGTCCAGCTCCAGCGTCACCACGTTGGGGATGTATCGCAAGTCGGGCATGATGGCCTCCTGCTTGCCTTCCCCCCGGGTGTGGCACGGGTAGCTCGCTACCCGTGCGCTGCCCCTGACCAGCCACGGCTTGGCAAGCAAGCCGTGCCACCCGGTGACCATGTCTGCTTTTCAGACGAACCGCCCGGCGACCCACAGGCCGAGGCCCGCTACGACACACACTATCTGAGCCGGTACGGCGATGCGCATCTCCCGGCGAACGCCCGAGAGCGACGTGTACGTCGATGCGCCGGTGAAGTTCATCGCCAGGAAGCTCGCGACTGCCGGGATGAGCAGGAGCCACGCCGCGCCGCCGGCCCAGTTCTCGAGCACCTCAGGACGCATGTACGCGTAACCGGCAATGCCGAGGAACAGGGCGAGGCCGGTCCAGGCGCCCTTGGCCGAGAAGGCCCGTCCCGGCAGCCATGGCAGCAGCGCCGGGGCCAGAGCCGCGCCGGCCAGGTAGGCGCCGAGCAGCAGCATCACCTGCCGGATGCCGACCGTCGCAATGCGCGCCGGCGAGTAGCCGCCTCGCCACAGCCCGGATAGGAGCAGCAGGACCGCTGCCGCCACCACCAGGTATTTCGCCGACATGACCAACTCCACGGGGATCAGCGCCACGCGGTCGCGCAGCGTAAAGCGCACGCGCCGCATCTCCGGCGTCGCCTTCATTCCCGCCGCCAGGAAGGCGGGCAGGTCCTCGGCGCGCACCGGGCCATACACCACCCGGAACCCGCTCGCCCGCCGAACCTCGTGGGCGCTGACGCCCGGGGCGCCGAGCTGCGGGACCACGAGCCCGCGGTGCGAGACGATCTCGCCGAGGCGCACGCCTTCGACGCGCTGCACCAGCTCCTCGGTGCCGAAGGTGCCCTTGCCGGCCGCGCACCAGACGTTGATGCCGCGGGTGTCGAGCACCAGGATCCAGGCGTCCCGATCGCCCAATTGCGAACGCAGGCAGTCGAAGCTCATCTTGTAGTTGGCCGAGACCAGGACCGGCGACTCCGGCGTCGGGTCTCCGACCGCGTACAGCCCTGGCTCCACCCGGTAGCCCATGCGACCCATTCCCCAGCGCGCCTTCCACCTGGCGAGCGTGTCCGCGAGGCGCAGCGTCGTACTCGCCCGCGGAACCGGACCGACAGCCGTGTGCATGACCCCCTCGATCCAGCGCTCATCCGTCGCCGGCTCGGCCTCTCTTGTGTCTGTGGTAGATGTCATCGCTGCCATGGGATCCTGCTCGCTGCAGCAACCGGCTGCAGTTGTTATTCTACATTGCAATTATTGTAGACTGCAAATATCTTTCTGTCAAGAAGAGGCTGGGGTTAACGCTCAGAGAATAGATATTTGTCAGCCCCTCCGCCAGGGAAGCAGGAATCTATCATGCCCAATATCTGTTTTCTGACGGTTGAGCCCAATGTCCCGGCATCCCCTACTGGGCCGGAAGCCCGGCCTTGAGGATGACGTGCTTGCCGTGACAGTCGGTGCAGGGCGAGTCGTCCTGGACAGATCGGCCGTTGGGCCGATGCTTGCCCAGCCACTTCTGCCGGAACGCTTCAACGGCCTCGGACGAGCGATGCTTGCCGTGGCACTTGCGGCACAATGGCTCTACTTCTGTCCGGCCATAGAGGACGTCGGGCTTCGTGTTGGCCATCTCGTCGGACATGTGCGCGTCGGACGGGCCGTGGCACGACTCGCAGGTCAGACCGCGCTTCACGTGCTGCAGTGTCAGCTCTTCCCCATCGAAGTCGATGTGGCACACGAGGCACAGCGAGTTGTCCGCGTCGGGGAAGATGGGAAGGCCCTTCTTCCTCGTCATGCGGGGCTTCACGGCGGCTTCTGCACTATGCACAAAGGCCTGCCGACATACACAGCCGCACACTGCGGCCGCGCAGATAGCTACGCCGATGACATGTCGTGGTCGTCGCATCACATGTTGCTCCTTTGTGTCGCGCAGACGCCGAACGCGTCGCGGTGCGGCATTCCCGGTGGCGAGCCCAAGCTCCTGCACCTGAGTGGGTTGCCGTTGCTACCTGGGACGGGGGAGGATGCTGCGGCGTGGCGGTGGTGGTGGATCACGCCTTCACGGCGCGATAGTACGTCTCGCCATCACGGTGCTCGGTGGCAATGCGGCTCTGGGCGAGGAGGGCGGCGATGTACTTCGCCGCCTCATTGGGGTGAATGGAGAGCCCCCCGCATATGTCCTGCGTCGTGCACGGGCGGCGCTGCAGCATGGTGACGACGTCCTCTGCCGTCACCTGGGCCGTTTGGTCGCCCCGGTAGTCAGCCGGCAGGGGGGCGACGATCTCCGCCCATGGGCCGAGCATGGGCTTCGCCCGCTCGAGGCTTTCGGGACTCAGTGGCCTGGCCGCAGCGTCGGCGGGCGGGCGGACCACGGTATTGATCTGAACGCGATCGGGCTCTATCGAGTCGATGGCCGTCCGAAGCGCGCGCAGCTCTTCGGGCGAATCGTTCATTCCCGCCACCAGCATCACTTCGAGCCACACCGCTCCGCCGAAGTCCGACCTGGTGGCGCGCAGGCCTTCGATGACCTGCTCCACCGACAGCCCGGCGCACGGACGGTTCACCCGCGAGAAGGTCGCCGGCGATGCTGCATCCAGTGAGGGGATCAGTAGGTCGGCGGCCTCAAGGTCGCGGCGCACATCCTCACGCCACAGCAGGGATCCGTTAGTGAGCACAGCGACGGGCGTATTCGTGCGGCTCTTGATCCAGCCGATTATCTCGCCCAACTCCGAGTGCAGAGTCGGCTCGCCGGAGCCGGACAGCGTGATGTAGTCGGCAGTGCCGCGCCGCTTGAGCCAGGAGTCGAGCTGCTCGATGATGTCGGCCGTGGGGGCATACGGCTCGCGCTGCGTCGTCAGGTTGATGGTGCGGCCAAGCTGGCAGTACACACAATCGTAGGTGCAGGTCTTGAGGGGTACCGGATCGACGCCCAGTGATCGGCCGAGGCGCCGGGAAGGCACTGGCCCGAAGATCCTGCGCTCCGCTGTCTGGCCGTCGTGGGCTTCCACCTTGCCACCGTGTCCCGCGCGCCATCGAGTGGGGCGCTTGAAGCCTGAGAGAGGACAAGGGGTGCGATCAGGGCCTTGCGGTACGAACTGGCCACTGATCACTGACGACTGCCTTTCTAGCCGCCGGCGGCAGCAGCTTCTTCGACGCCGAACTGCGACATCAGGGCGTCCACGACAGCCTCGAAGGCCCGTCTGCTCGCCTCGGGCGCCTCTGGGTGCACCAATGACTGCCCTCGGTCGGCGCGGACGACGACGTCCGGCACGAGCGGCACCGCGCCCAGGAACGGCACGCCCATTTGTGCGGCCATCCGCTCGGCCCCGCCGCGTCCAAAGATATCGGTCTGCTCGCCGCAATGGGGGCACACGAAGCCGCTCATGTTCTCGATGACGCCCAAAACGGGCAGCTCCACGGCGCGTACGAAGTTGACGGCCTTGCGGCAGTCGGAGAGGCTCGCCTCCTGCGGGGTGCTCACCACGATGGCACCGGCAGCCTTCGGGAACGCCTGCGCCACGGTCAGAGGCTCGTCCCCGGTGCCGGGAGGGAGATCCACGATGAAGAAATCCAGCCGTCCCCACTCGACGTCGGCGATCAGTTGCCGAATGACGTTGGCCCGCAGCGGACCGCGCCAGATGATCGGCGCGTTCTGATCCGGCGTCAAAAGGCCCATGGACATCACGCGGAATCGTTCCCCGGCCTTCACTGGCACAAATGCCCCACCCTTACCGATGGGCAAGTGGCCTTTGACGCCGGCGATGAGCGGGATCGTGGGGCCGTGCAGATCCGCATCCAGCAGCCCCACCTCGAACTCCAGGGCCGCAAGTGCCCACGCCAGATTAGCGGCCACCGTGCTCTTACCGACCCCGCCCTTGCCGCTGATGATAAGAATCTGGTGGCGCATCAAGGCGGCGCGCTCTTCCAGTCGCTTCTGCTGCAGGCGATGCTGGCGCTGCTGCTCCGTCTCACACGGATTGGCGGCGGCGCACTTGGCACAGTCGCCGCTGCAGTCGTCCGCGCTCTCTTGCTTCTCGGAGTTCTTGTCCGTCGCGTCCGGCTGCTTCACAATCACGTCACCTTCTCGTGTAGGCCGCGCTGCGCACTGTCAGCCAACTTCCTCATTCATCCGGATCCGTTGAAGTGATTCTCGATCTGCCGCCACGCCGAGGCGATGCCCCGCGAGACCGGGCCGTCGTCGAACTCCACCAGTGGCGACTGCGCCGCCATGGCGCGAGTCGCGACGTCGTCAAAGATCAGCTCCGCGAGCAGGGGGATGCCGTTGCCCGCGCAGAACGTTCGAATCTGCTGTGTGTTGTGGTAGTTGATGTCAGCTTTGTTGATGATGACGGCCACGGGAAGGTGGAAGTGCGACGCGAGCTGCACCACCCTCTCCATGTCGTGCATGCCCGAGAGCGTCGGCTCCGTGACCACGAGCGCCACATCGACGTCCGCCATAGCAGCGGTCGCCGTGCAGCCTATGCCCGGCGGGCCATCAATGAGCACCACCCACCGGTCGTCCCGCAGCGCTGCGTCTTCGGCGAGCTGCCTGACTCTGGTAACCAACCTGCCCGAGCTCTCGGCAGCGGGAAGCAGCTTGGCATGTACGAACGGGCCATATCTGGTCTCGGACACATACGCGTGCCCGTTGACGATGCGCTGAAGCTGCAGCGCCCGGTTCGGACATGCCAGCACGCAAAGCCCGCATCCCTCGCAGGCCCGCGTATCGACTGCATCGACGGTAATGGCATCGAAACGGCACTCCGCTTCGCACACGCCGGACTTCTGGCATTTCGTTTCGTCGCGCACGGCGACCTTGGCGCCCCGGAACTCGTGCTCCTCAAGTATCCGTGGCTGCAGGAGCAAGTGAAGGTTGGCCGCGTCCACATCGCAGTCGGCGATGACGGCGTTCTGCGTCAGCGCAGCGAAGGATGCCAGCACCGTGGTCTTGCCGGTGCCGCCCTTGCCGCTCACGACCGTGAGTTGCTTCATTTCGTGGGCCACTGGGTTACCACTCGTTCAGCCCCGCGCCTGAACGGCGGCCGGCCCCCTGGCTTGTGTTAGTGGGCCCCAACGAGCGCGTATGGGGGGCCGGCCGCCGCATAGCGATTTGGGCCTCTAGCCTCAATACTGTTCATTTAAGTATCGAAGTATGTTATACTCCTCTCTGGCGGGGGTGAGTCCAGGAGAGAGGAGATGCAACCATGGCTCGCACAACTGCGACGTTGCCGGCCGGGCCGCGGATCACAGATTACATCAGCCTTGGGGTGGTGGCCAAGGTCTTTCCCCGCCAGACGGTGGACGCGGTGCTGCAGGAGACGGGAAGGGCGAGCAAGCGCCAGCGGGATTTGCCTGCCCACGTGATGGTGTATTACGTCATCGCCCTGGCGCTGTACATGCAGGTGTCGTACCGCGAGGTGCTGCGGTGCCTGCTGGAGGGGGTACAGTGGTTGATGGGCCCGGAGGCGGCGGTGAAGGTGGCGGGCAAATCGGGGATTTCGCAGGCCCGCACGCGCCTTGGCAGTGAGCCGCTGCGGCAGTTGCACGAGCGGATCGTGAAGCCCATCGCGCGGAAACGAACCAAAGGTGCGTGGTACGGCCCGTGGCGCCTGGTGAGCTTGGACGGCAGCACCATGGCAATTGCCGACACGCCGGACAATGAAGCGGATTTCGGCCGGCCGGCACAGAGCCGTGGCAAGGCGGCCTACCCTCTGCTGCGCTTCGTGTCGCTGGTGGAGAACGGGACGCACGTGTTGTTCGGGACCCGTATGGACGGCTATGGCGTGGGAGAGATCACTGTGGCCAGAAAAGTGGTGACGCACCTGCGCCAAGGCATGTTGTGCCTGGCCGATCGCAACTTCTTCGGCTTCGAGTTGTGGCAGCAGGCGCGGGCAGGGGGAGCCGAGCTGCTGTGGAGAGCGAAGCGCAACCTGGTGTTGCCGTGCCTGCGGCGGCTGGCGGATGGCTCGTACCTGAGCAAGATATACCCCTCGGTGCGTGACCGGCGTCGAGACACCAAAGGCGTGACAGTGCGAGTGATAGAGTACACCTTGGAGGGCGTGCCCGACGCCGAGCCCATGTACCGGCTGGTGACCACGATTCTGGATCCGGACAAAGCGCCGGCCCAGGAGCTGGCGGCACTGTACCATGAGCGGTGGGAGATCGAGGCGGCCTTCGATGAGCTCAAGACCCACCTGCGCGGCTCCGGCATCGTGCTGCGCAGCAAGACGCCGGAACTGGTGCGACAGGAGTTCTACGGCCTGCTCATGGCGCATTTTGCTATACGCGGCCTCATGCACGAGGCGGCGCTGAAGGTGGACGAAGATCCCGATCAACTCTCCTTTACCCATGCCGTGCGGGTCATCCGGCGAAAACTGCCCCACTTCGTCGCCCTTCCCCCCTCAGGGCCGGACGGCATTGCATGAGGCGGTGCTGGATGAACTGGCCCAAGATCGTGTCGTGTCCAGTCGCGGACGCCGTAATCCGCGAGCCGTCAAACGCAGCGTCGGGAGATATCCAATACGCGCGCGGTGCACCACCAAACCCACGCGAATCGACTTCGAGAAGTGTATCAAGATACTTAAGTGAACCGTATTG
>JAUWAU010000061.1 GCA_030601885.1 Armatimonadota bacterium | reverse complement strand
GAGGATGACGATGAGGATGACGACGACGAGGATGAAGATGAGGAGGACGACGACGAGGATGAAGATGAGGAGGACGACGACGAGGATGAAGATGAGGAGGACGACGACGAGGATGAAGATGAGGAGGACGACGACGAGGATGAAGATGAGGACGACGACGAGGACGAGGATGAGGACGACGACGAGGACGAGGATGAGGACGACGACGAGGATGAAGATGAGGACGGCGACGAGGACGAAGATCGGGATGAAGACGGCGATGATGATCGTGATCGAGACGATCGGGACGAGGACGATGACTCTCGGGACGACGGACGCGAGGGCGATCTGGACAACGCCGAAGACGACGACCGGCAGTTCGATGACGAGTCCGTCCCCGGTGTCGCAGGGAGCGCAACTTCTCGAGCCGCCACCCGCGGCGGCACGACCGATTCAGCAGGCACGACAGCAGTGGGATCGGGAGCGCGTGGGAGCACCACTCTTGGAACGGGTCCGCGTGGTAGGACGCTCCCCGGGCTGAGCGGCAGCGTCGGGCAGGCCCTGAACACGCTCAATATCTCGAACGTGCGCGTCGCGGAACTCGGTAGCCACACGGCACTGATCCAGTGGGAGACCAATGTGGCGGTCCAGGGACAGGTGGAGTACACGCCTGCCACCCGGCCGGTGACGCGTCGCGTCCCGGACCGCAGCGTGGCAGCGCCTGCCGCAATGCAGCACTCAGTCCTGCTGGTGACGCTGACGCCCGAAACGGACTATGTGGCGCGGGTGATAGCCCAGTTTGGCGGCGTGGCAGCCACCGGACCGGAGGTCCGGTTCCGCACGAAGGCGGCGCGGCCCGGGGACCTGGTGGGGCGCTTCAACTTCCAGCCCATCGCCCAAACGGTCCCGAAGGGATTCGTGGCCGCAACACCCCAATTGCGCCAACAGCAGTTGGGCTATGGTTGGAATAAGCCGGTGAGAGCGACGGGATTCCAGGTTGGCGGACGAGCGGAGCTCGCCTCGTTCTGCATGGTGGACAACGCCAGCCAAGCGACGTGGAGCGTTGAGCTGCCGCGGGCACAATATGCCGTCGTGATCCAATGCGGCCAGGCGAGCACGTTCCAGGGGCCAGTGAAGATCACGCTTGAAGGGAATCAGAAGACGCTGGATGCCACTGTGCCGGCGGACGGCCGCAGCGTTCAGACATGGCGCGAGACGGTGAGCATCGCAGATGGAATGCTTGACCTGACGCTCGGCAAGCCCGGCGCCAGCAAGTGCAGCTACATCCACAGCGTCGCTGTCTACTACCAGACGGAGCCCAACAGCAAGTAATGCTCTGAACCGGCCCGTCGGTTGTTCCGGTCCTGGCTCTTCCACAATGGCAGTACTTGAGTGCGATTTGCCTCGGCGGCCCCGGCCACCCCGGGGCCGTTGTCGGTTCCTGTAACCTCCAATTCGGCCGTCGGATGACGCGGCGCCCGCCTACCCCACCGATGCATTCAGCCCCCTCCTCGATAAGCAGCCCGTGCTCCCCATGTGCCCACTGTTCTCTTGCTCGCCGAGGAGATGTGGCCGCCACGGTGGAACATGCCGAGACTATGGGAAGGGATGCCATGAATCTGGGCCACCGGGCTGCGCCTCGAAGGGAGATCGTCCTCATGCTTGGCTGCTGCGCCGTGCCCGGGGGAAGCGAGACAAGCGCCAATGCCCGAAAAGCCACCGTCGCAACCGGAGGAATGGTGGCGTCGAGTCACCCGGAGGCGTCGGCGGCCGGCGTTGCCGTCCTCAAGGCCGGAGGCAACGCCGCGGACGCCGCCGTGGGCGCCGCAGCCATGATGAACGTCGTGAAGCCGGCGAGCTGCGGCATCGGCGGCGACGCGTTTGCCATCATCTACATGAGCGACACGGGCGAACTACGAGCCCTCAACGCCAACGGACGATCGCCGTACGGGCTGAGCCGCGAGCACTTCATCGAGCGCGGCATGACTGAGATCGGCTTCCACGGCTGGGAGACCGTGAGCGTCCCCGGCGCCGTCTCGGGCTGGCAGATGCTGCTTGACGCGTACGGGACGATGACCATGAAGGAGCTGCTGGCTTCGCCCATCGAGACTGCGGAGCGCCTCGAGCCAAGCGGCCCGGAGGGCAAGCCCGATCTGTTCAAGCCCAAGGAGCTGGCTGAAACGCTCCGCCTCCTCGCCGAGGGCGGCGAGGAGGCGTTTTACCGAGGTGAGATCGCGCGTCGAATAGTGGAGTACTTGGAGAGAACCGGCGGCTTCTTCTCCCTGTGCGACTTCGCCGAGCACAAGGGCGAGTGGGTGAACCCGATCTCCACCACGTATGGCGGCCATGCCGTCTACGAGTGCCCGCCACCAGGGCAGGGCGTGGCCGTCCTGGAGATGCTCAACGTCCTGGAGGGCTTCGACCTGAAGTCCCTCGGGCATAACTCGACACGATACCTGAACCTACTCATCGAAGCCAAGCGCCTCGCCTTCGCCGACATAGGGAGCTACGTGGCCGACCCGGAGTTCTGCAAGCTTCCCGTCGAGGGCATGATATCGAAGGACTACGGCGCGGCACAGAGGGAGCGGATCGTGTCGGGGCAGGCGCTGCCGAAGGTGGAGGCCGGCTCGGCGGGGGACTACGGCGACGACACCGCGTACATCTCGGTGGTGGACAAAGACCGCAATGCGTGCTCCTTCATCTGCAGCAACTTCTCCGGCTGGGGCTCGCACGTTGCGGTCGAGGGAATGGGCATCATCCTCCAGAACCGCGGCCGGGGCTTCTCGCTGAAAGAGGGCCACCTGAACGTCATGGAGCCGCACAAGCGCCCCTTCCACACCATCATCCCGGCGATGATGTTAAACGAGGGCCGGCCCGCGATGGTCTTCGGCGCCGTGGGCGGGCACCTGCAGCCACAGGTGCAGATTCAGATGTTGATGAACGTCATCGAGTTCGGCATGGACCCGCAGGAGGCCATTGACGCGCCGCGGTTCGCCCATTACGGCGGGAACGTCTACGATTCCGACACCGATACCGTCAACGTCCGCCTGGGCAAGAGCATCCCGGACTCCGTGCGCGACGAATTGGCAGCTATGGGATACGAGATCGTGGATCAGGGAGGCTTCGGTTCGCCGGAAGCCATCATGATCGACTACGATCGCGGGGTTCTGCTCGGCGGCTCCTGCAGCGATGCGGTAGTTGGGTACGATGGCCGCTGAGAGTTGAAGTCAGCTCCGCCAGAAGCGAAAGACGCGCGCCTTGCACTCCCCTCGCCCGAGGTGGAGAGCGTAGAGAGCGCCCAGACACCGCCAAACGCACCGCAGTTGTGTGTCCCGACGGCCTAATCCAGCCGCTGCGGCGCCGGCTGGCCCTCAGGCAGTGGGCTCTCGTAAGTGAACTGGGCGGTCCGCTCGGCGAATTCTTCCTCGGCGGCTGCGATGAGCTCCGGCTTGCTGAGGAGCTCCAGGGCTGTGGCGCACAGCACCTTCGCGGCCGTCAGCATCCCCTTGTGGCCGATGCTCATGCCCGCCGTGGCTGTGAAGGGCCAACTGTGCCCCGGCGTTCCCAGAGCCCGAGCGGCGACGGACAGCCCGCCCGTCGGTACCGTCCAACTGACGTCACCCACGTCGGTCGAGCCCGCGTGCGTGCCGTATTCGATGGGGGAAATGTCGGTCGCCAGCGGGGATGCATCGCTCTCCGGGAATGTAGGGCGGGGATGCCTATCCCCGCCACCACGCGGCTCCGACCCCTCGGCGACGGCCTCCTGGATCTCGCGGGCGAAGGCGATCTCGTCCTCCGCGAACGCCGGCGGGCCGATGCGCCGGAGCTGGCGATCTATCAGCTTCGCCAGCGACTCGTTCGGCAGGACATCGTACGAGCCGTTGATGGCGCCGACCTCGTGCTCTGTCCGCGTCATGAGCGCCGCGCCGCCGGCGATGTCGAGCACTCGCCCCCAGATCCTCCCCACTTCTGCCATGTTCGGCGCCCTGATGTAGTACCAACTCTCCGCGAAGTCCGGCACTATATTCGGGCGCTCGCCGCCGCTCTTGATAACGTAGTGAATGCGCGACTTCTCCGGCATGTGCTCGCGCAGGTAGTTGACGCCGACGTTCATCAATTCCACGCCATCCAAGGCACTGCGTCCCTGCTCCGGGCCGCCGGCCGCGTGTGAGGCGAGTCCGTGGAAGCTGAACTCAGCGCGCTTCACGGCAAGCGTACTGTAGCACATCGCCCGGTTCCTTCCCCCCGGATGCCAGTGCAGGGCGATGTCCACCTGCCGAAAGAGGCCGTCGCGCACCATGTACGCCTTGCCCGAGCCGCCCTCCTCAGCCGGGCAGCCGAAGAGCTTGATTGTGCCCCCGGCGTGCGTTCTCGCCAGAGCCCGGCTGACCGCTATCGCGGCAGCAGTGCTGCCCGTGCCGAGCAAGTTGTGCCCGCACCCATGCCCGCAGGCGCCCTCGACCAGCGGCTCCTTGTGGGGCACGGGCTTCTGCGAAACCCCCGGCAGGGCGTCGTACTCGGCGAGGATGCCGACCACCGGCTTGCCGGAGCCGTAGCTGGCCACGAAGGCGCTCGGCATGCCGGAGACCCCGCGCTCGACGCTGAAGCCCGCGGCTTCGAGAGCGTCCGCGAGCACGGCCGACGATTTGCGCTCCTGAAACGCCGGCTCCGCGAGTCGCCATATCTCGTCGCTCATGGCGCATAGCATCACGGCGTTCTCGTCAATCCACGTGAGCGCGGCCTTTCTGGCTCCGGTGGCTCGGCGTCGTCTTGCTTTGGGCATCGCATGCCCCTTCTTGTGTGGCACGGGTAGCTTGTCCCTGTCTAAAGCGGGACGCCTGTCTGAAGCGGCGTGCCGTACGGGACCCCGCACGGGGCCGAAGGGTCAGAGGGCTACCCGTGTGCATCCTGAGGCCCACACGGCTTGATCCCGTACGGGATGCCGCTTTAGACAGGCACGAGCAAGCCGTGCCACCCGGGGGTCCTACGGGCGCACCAGCGAGCCGTGCCACACGACATTGCTCTACACCTTGTCCGGGATCACCCACGGCTTACGGTACGTGCGCTTGACGAGCTGATTGGCTTCCTTGTCGCCGCGGAACGTCTCGGTCTCCGCATCAAAGTACAGCTTCCGACCGCCCACACGGTAAGAGATGTTGCCTAGATGGCAGAGCGCGGTGCTGATGTGCCCCTCTTCGATGTCGGCGTTGGGCCGCTTGCGCGTGCGGATGCACTCGAAGAAGTTCTCCAGATGGTCATTGATAGGCGGACGCCCCGGCTGGGTGACAATCGCATTGCAGTCCTCGTCAAACACCTGCCACCCCCCACCGTGACGGCCCATGATCATCAGGCCCTTGGTGCCGTACACTTCGATACGCGTCGCGTTGAAGCGCCAGTTGGGCAGGTCGTCGCTGGCCCGCAGGCTCCCGGGAGTCTTCTTCATATACTTCGTCCAGAGCGTGAGCTCGAAGGTCATGGTCATGCGGTCGTACTCATACAGGACGTGCTGTGTGTCGGGCGTTTCCTGCGCATCGTCGAAGGCGTACTTGCCGCCCGCGGCGACCACGGATTTGGGATACTGTACTCCCACCAGCCACCGGGCCAGGTCCACCTGGTGCACGCCGTCGTTGATGATGTCGCCGCCGGAGTAATTCCAGAACCAGTGCCACTTGTAGTGGAAGTGGTTGAGGTTGAATGGCCGCTTCGGCGCCGGCCCGAGCCACATGTCGTAGTCCACGCCCTCCGGGGTCGGCTCGTCGTCCTTGGGTGGCACGGCGGAACGGGTCTTCATGTTCAGTATCCGCACCAGATGCACGTTGCCGAGCTTGCCCGAGCGGATGTACTCCACGGCGGCCTGCACATACGGCGCGCTCCGGTTCTGGGTGCCGACCTGCACGATGCGGTCGTACTTGCGCGCCGCCTCCACCGCCTTCCGGCCTTCCCAGATGTTGTGCGAGGCCGGCTTTTCGACATACACGTCCTTTCCGGCCTGGCAGCCCATGATGGCGGGGATCACGTGCCAGTGGTCGGGCGTGGCGTTCACGAGAACGTCCACATCCTTATCGTCCAGGATGTGCCGGAAGTCCATGGTCATCTTCGGACGCTTGCCGAACCATTTCTCCATGTTCGCCAGGGACTTGTCGAACAGCCGAGAGTCTATATCGCAGATGTACTTGATATCGACATCGTTGCGCTCCGACAGAAGCTCTGCCAGGCGCTGGCTGCGCCCCTTGGCGCCCATGATGCCGACGATGAACCTGTCGTTGGCGCCCAGCACCCGATGCGCCGGCGCCAGCAGGACGCTCCCGGCTGTCGCCCCAAGCGCCGCGGTCTTAAGGAATCGCCGTCGGTTTATTTGCTTGTCGTTCATGGCTTCATCCTCCTGTCATCGGCCCACCGTGTGGCACGGGTTGCTCGCCAACCCGTGCTTCCTCTGGTGCTCCGCTAGAGCTGCGTGACCCGAATGTTGTCCCACCACAGATACGTCCGATACGTCCGAAGGCCGAAGAGCCCGCCACCATGCGGTTCCGGATCCTCGGCCGACAGAAGCTCCTTCCCGTCCACCGTGATCGTCAGCCGCCCGCCTCGCTTCACCAGCTCGATGTGGTACGTTACGCCCTGCCTACAGTGATAATCGTACGTCTCCTTCAGCAGCTTGAAGCCCGGGCAATGGCGAATGCGTACCCGCGCCCGGTCCAGCTTCCCCTCGACGGCCTCCGAGCTTGTGTCCTTCAGGAACGTGAAGATGTAGCCGTTCAGCTCGTGGTAGTACTTGTACAGCGCATCGGCCCGCGACTCCCGCGTCTGCTGCAGCGGCCTCCCCGACGGGTCGGTGTAGTGCAGGAACAGGTTGATGTTGTTGACATCCGGATCGGACCGCACCACGTGCGCGTCGAGCTCCACCTTCACATCGCCCGAGAACTCCTGCTTGCACCAGGCCGTGCAGACATAGCCGGGCCGTTGGTCGCGACGCTCCCCACCCGGCTCCGCGTTCATGTGCAGTCGGCCGTCCTGCACCCACGTCTTCACTCCGCCCTCCACCCACCAGTCGTCCATTCCCTTGGAGAAGTCTTCAGAGAAGAGCACTTTGCTGTCAGCTTCCCCCACCGGTCCTGTTCCCTCCTTGCTGAGCGCCACGGCTATGCCGAGCGCCGCGATGCAGGCAATCACGCCTACGACCGCAACATATCGCATCATGGACATCGCCGCCTCCCTTGATACCCAGTGCACCAAGCGTGTGCAACCCATGTAGCGCAGGCTGCCAGCCTGCGGCTCGCCAGGCACTGCCTGGCCCACACACACGTGGCTATGACTCCTTCGCCGACACCCCACCCGGCTCCTGCGGCGTCGTCATGATCGTGCCTCTGTCCCCCTTTGTGCCTCGACCGCCGCAACGCTTCTCCGGCCGGGGAGGTCTTATCAAGAGAGAGCATCCGGGAGGGGCTCCAGGAGGGACATGCGATGAGGACACGTGTTCTCGTGATAGTCGTAGCAATGGCATCCGGCCTGATGTCGGCCCGGGCCGTGCTGGCCGACGGCTTTCTGGTGCCCGGCGTCATGGAGACGATGCGGCCGGACGTCCCGAACTTCGCGGTGGAGTATCACCACGTGAGCGTGAAGATCAAGGACCAGGTCGCGACAACGCGCGTGGATCAGGTCTTCGTGAACCAGACGAACCGGGAGCAGGAGGCCACGTACGTCTTTCCGCTGCCGCACGGGGCTGTCGTGCGCTCGTTTACGCTGTATGCGGGTGGGCAGAAGGTGAGCGGGGAGATGCTGAGCCGGGAGGAGGCGCGGCGCGTGTACGAGAGCATCGTCAGGAAACGCAAGGACCCGGCGCTGCTCGAATACGTGGGCCGCGACATGTATCGCGCTCGTATCTTCCCCATACCACCAAAGGGCAAACGCCGCGTCGAGCTGCAGTACACCGAGGTGCTCACGTACGACAGCGGCCTGGTGACGTATCTGTATCCGCTGAGCACGGAGAAGTTCTCGGCGACGCCGATCGACGAGACGACCGTAGATGTCATCATCGACACGCAGGCGCCCATCGGCGCGGTGTACTCGCCATCGCATGATGTGGCGGTCACGCGAAAGGGCCGGAACGTGGTGGTGGCAAGCTGGCGCGAGGAGAATACGAAGCCCGACCAGGACTTCCTCCTGTATTACACCGTCTCGGCAGCCGACATCGGCGGCAGTGTGCTGACCTTCAAGGAGCCGAGAGAGGACGGCTTCTTCCTGCTGATGGCTGCGCCCACGCGCGAGCTCGCCGGCGATGACGCCGCGCCGAAGGACGTGACCTTCGTCCTCGACACCTCCGGCAGCATGCGGAGCGACAACAAGATCGAGCAGGCCAAGGAGGCGCTCCTCTTCTGCCTCAGCAGCCTCAACGAGCACGACCGGTTCGACATCATCACCTTTAGCTCCACCGTCGTGCCGTACGGCGATGGACTCACGACGGCAAACAAAGAGGCCAGGCAGGAGGCGACGGTGTTCATCCGGGGCCTCACGGCCGGCGGCGGGACCGACATCGACTCGGCCCTGGCTCTGGCCATTGGGCGCCACGACGGGGGCTCGACGAATTACATCCTCTTTCTGACAGACGGTCGGCCCACTGTTGGCACCCAGGACGAAGCTGCCATCCTCGACAATGTCAGGAACGCCGCCACGAAGGCGGCAGCGCGGGGCAGCAGCCTGCGCACTTTCGTGTTCGGCGTCGGGTACGACGTCAACACGCACTTCCTCGACAAGCTCGCCAGTCGGAACGGCGGGACGACGACCTACGTCCGCCCCTCCGAGGATATCGAGGCGAAGGTGTCGAGCTTCTTCTCCAAGATCGCCGACCCGATGCTGACATCGCCGTCCCTGGACTACGGGCGGGTGCGGACCTACGACTGTTTTCCACAGGAGCTGCCCGATCTCTTCGCCGGCTCGCAACTCCTTGTCATGGGCCGCTACCGCGGCGAGTCGGCCGGGCCGGCGGAGCTCGTGCTGAGTGGCCGTCACCGGGAAGAGACGAGGAGATTCCCCATCACGGCCACGTTCCCAGAGGTGCAGGAGCAGAACGACTACCTCGCCGGGCTCTGGGCAGCGCGCAAGATCGGCTTCCTGCTGGACGAGATCCGGCTGCACGGCGAATCCAAGGAGTTGGTGGACGAGATCGTGGAGCTCAGCGCACAGTACGGAATCCTCACCGAGTACACCGCCTTCCTCGCCCGAGAGGGCGGCACGGTGAGCGCCGATGCGGCGCGCGCAATGACACACTCGAATATGAGGCAGGCCTTCAGCAACATCCAGGGCGGCTGGGCCGTGTCCCAGGCGCAGAATGCCAAGAGCATGCAGAGGCAGGCGCGAGCGCCGATGAACGCCTACGTCGATACCCAGGGCAACATGCAGCAGATCGTCAACACACGGCGCGCCGGGCAGCGTGCCTTCTTCCAGCGAGGCAACGTCTGGGCCGACAGCAGGTACCATCGGGACAAGCAAAGGCAAGTGGTGCAAGTACAGAACTTCAGCGATGCCTACTTCCAGCTCAGTCGCCGCTTCCCCGAGCTGAACCGGTACATGGCCGTCGGGAGCAACGCCACGATCACCTTCCGCGGTCGCGCCATCGAGATCCGCGACACGGGCAAGACGCGCCTCACGGAGGAGGAGCTGCGGGAGCTGGCGACGACGCCGGGGGCGAAGACCTCGAGTGCGCAGCCCGCGGCACGGACCGCAAGCGCTCAGCCGGCCGCCGGTGGCTGGGCAGTGTCCGTGCTGGCGGCGCTTGTCCTGGGATTGATCGTGTGGACGCGAACGTTTTCCAGGGATCGCACGTCCAACTGACTAGCAGAGGAGTGGTCAACCATGCGAAACGTACTGAAGACGTCACTTCTGTGTCTGACGCTGCTGTTGCTTGTGGGTTTCGGCAGTGCCCAGGAGCCGGAGAAGGCGGTGGAGCGGCCGATCGATGTGGTCATCTGCCTGGACACGTCGGGCAGCATGAGCGGACTGATCGAATCGGCGAAGCAGCGGCTGTGGGCCGTGGTGAACGAGCTGGCCACCGCCAAACCGACGCCGTACCTCCGCGTCGGGCTGATCCAGTACGGCAACGACGGCCTCCATCCTGAGACGGGTTGGGTGGAGAAGAAGCTGGATCTGACGACGGACCTGGACGAGATGTACAACCAACTGTTCGTGCTGACCACCAATGGCGGAACCGAGTACGTGGCCCGGGCCATGACCGCGGCTCGCGAGCAGATGGCGTGGAGCGACGATGCGCAGGCGCTCAAGGTCATTTTCGTCTGCGGCAACGAGCCGGCGACGCAGGATCCGGAGATCAAGATCGAAGACGCCTGCAAGGCGGCAGTCACTGACGGCATCATTGTGGACAGCATCTTCTGTGGGCCCAAAGCTGAAGGCGAGCAGACGGGCTGGCTCACCGTGGCGCAACTGGCCGACGGCCGCTACGCGTCCATTGACCAGGACGGCGGAGTGGTTGAGATTGCCACGCCGATGGACAAGGAACTGGCCGATCTCGGCACGAGGCTCAATGCGACCTATATCGCCTTCGGCGCGCGCGGCGCCTACGGGGCCGCCAACCAGATGGCCCAGGATGCCAATGCGGTGGGCGTGAGCGCCAGCGCCGCTGCCGGCCGGGCCATGGCGAAGGCCGGGACGCAGTATCGCAATGCAGCCTGGGATCTGGTGGACGCGAGCCGGGCGAAGGAGTTCGATCTGGCCAAGATCCGCGCGGAGCAGTTGCCCGAGCACATGCGCGAGATGACGGTGGCGGAGCGCAAGGCGCACATCGAGAAGATGGCAAAGGAACGGGCAGCCCTGCAGAAGCGAATCGCGGAGCTGGGTCGCAAACGCACGGACTTCATCGCCGCGGAGATCAAGAAGCGCGGCCTGGACGACAAGCAGTCACTGGACGCCGCCCTTCGAGCGGCCATTCGGGAGCAGGCCTCTCGGAACGGCTTCACTTTCGCGGGCAAGTGATGGAGGGCTGCCCTCAACGGCAGCTTGGGGACGACGCCCAGGGCAGGTATGCCCTGGGCGTCACTGGTCTTCCGCAGGCGAGCCAAAGGCCTCGGAACGGTGCGCGTCGAACAGAGTCCGAGCCGCGACGACGCCCGCCTCGGAGAGGCTGCGATGGAACTCACATCTGATCGCTTCCCGGCCGTGATCGACGCCCTCGGCGAGAACACGCGCACCGTGATTCCGCTGCATTTCGTGCTGCGGCGCACGGCGAGCGTCTGGGCCGACGACGCGCTGCAGAACGTAGCGATCCGCACCGCTCACCCTCGGCCGCAGGTCTTCGTCTTCGGAGATGATGCAGAACTGCTGATGAATCTCATCCGCAGCGCCGGCAGGGCACGCCTGTACTGGGTGCCGGAGGGCTGCGCCGACGAGATCGAGCTGGAGCTGCGAGGGTGGCTGGGAGAGGACCTCGACCGAATCCCCGACGTCCAGCGGACGGTAGATCGTGCGGTGCAGATACCTGCCCCGCCGGGTGTCGAGTTGCGCCGGCTGACGATGGAGGATCTTCCGCTGCTGCAGTCCACGCACCAGGAGCTGCACTGGCTCTACGAGAGCTGGGGCGGCTGGGAGTGTGTTCTCGAGGAGGGGATCGTCGTCGGGGCCACCGTGGACGACAATGTGGTATCGGCAGGCGTCACCTTCGCCCGCGCGTGCACGCTGGACGACATCGGCGTGGCAACCGAGAGCGCGCACCAGCGCCGCGGCCTCAGCAGCGCCTGCTCATCCCTGCTCGTGCGCGAGATACTGGCCGAGGGGCGGCGCCCCGTCTGGACGGTCTTCGTGGAGAACACGGCCTCGTATCGCATCTCGGAGAAGCTGCGCTTCCGCACCATGACCCGATGTGTCGTGTTCCGGCCTCATAGCGACCAGTGATCAGTGGCCAGTGGGCAGTGATCAGAGAACGGCGCCAGGGG
The DNA here is from genome assembly GCA_030601885.1 of Armatimonadota bacterium. Lineage (GTDB taxonomy): Bacteria > Armatimonadota > Zipacnadia > JAUWAU01 > JAUWAU01 > JAUWAU01. Next base: position 11,592 of record JAUWAU010000061.1, on the reverse strand, counting down.
CGACGACCGCTGGCACGACACGGGTCACCCGACTCCAACGAAGGGCGAGACGTGACCCCAGGGGAAATGGCAGCCGCTCCGTCGTCCACGCACCCGAAGAAGGGAGCAGGCGCGTTGGCCCAGACGCATCGCAGTGAGGCAGATCCCCGGACGCGTCCTGTATGGCGTCAGTTTGCCGTCCTCACCATACTGGCGTGCTGCGCCACTTGGGAGTCGATCGGCGCGGCCGAGCGACCGCACTCGCTTCAGACCGAATTCCCGGGCCGCGTGCAGCTCGATGCGTGGGGTTGGCAGGGGCAGCTCTACTACCAGCGCGAGCCGCACACCGGCGTCGGGCCCGAATACATCAGACAGCGCATCATAGACGAGAGCTTCAAGTGGGGCGCCAACCTTCTCGAGCTGTATCCGGCTTTCTTCCACCCGGTCAGTTGGCCGATGCTGTGGAAGGCCGACGATCCTCTGCCCAAGCCGGACGGGTATGATGAGCACCCGGATCCACGATGGCCGCGCGATGCCTTCATTGCCCTCACCCGGCATGCCCATCAGCGCGGAATGCTCGTGCACTGGTTCTGCCATCCGCAGCTCGCGGCCCGCAGCGGGCACCCGGGCCGAATAGGGGACCCAGAGGCCACCGAGCTCAATTCGCCCGCCGCTGAATGGCTCGCGGCCACCTTCGCCGACGCGCTCACCATGGACGCCGCGGACGTCCTCGATGGCTCGAGCTATGGGCAATGGTCCCGCGAAGATGGTGATCGCACGTCTGCAGCCCAGTGGCGTTACAATCCCGGCATGTATGGCGGCGGCACGGCCGAGTGTCCGCGGAATCCGGCGGCGTCGTTCGTGCGCACGCTTATGGCCGCGGCCGATCGGGGCCTGCGTGGCCGCGACGACCAGCAGGGGCTTCCAATCGACCTCGGCGCGGGCTTCCTTGCGTGTCAGGCCGACTGTCGCGCGCTGCGGCCCAGGGAAGACGAGTGGGACAGATGGGCCCGGCACGGTCGCGGTACGTATCCCGACTGGATCGTCAAGCAGGCCAACGATTTCTTCCGGCGGCGCATCGCCGCCGACGGGAAGCCCGACGCGACGGCCGTCTGGTGGCTCGGTGAGCCGGAAAGCACGCTGCCACCCGCGATCAGGCCGTACGTCTACATCGCCAGCCAGGACCCGATGCGCAGTGCGGTGGCGATGCGTCTGTGGACGACGGGCGCCGGCGGATACATCGACACCATGCGGCAGCTCCACGGACACGACTGGGCGCCGCGATACGACGTTCCCGCTGCCACGGCGTGCCTTCAGAACAACTACATCCGCGCATGCCGCCTGCCGGGAGAGGACGCCGGCAAACTGCTCTACGATCCCACGGGTACGGCGCACTTCGACTCCGACTCCGAGTGTGTCACGCTGTCGGCCGGCTTTCTCTCGTTGCGACTGTCCACCACACCGCCTCCCGAGGCGCAAGTCGTGCTTGGCATCGGCTCCTGGGACGGCAGCTCCGGCGAGCTGCAGCCGCGTGTGTCCACCGCACATGGCGACGCGTCGGCGTACGATGCGGTGGCCGAGTTCCGGCCCACGTCGCAGCGCGCGAGCCGGATGCCGGCTGGGCTTGCCGACGATCTGAGCTTACCGGCGACCCTGCGCCTGCGACTACACCTGGGGCGCGGGGCATACGCCCTGCGCCTTGGCCAGCTTCCGACGGACACAGCCCATTTGCTCCGCGTCACCGTTGACGGTGCGCTGGTCGGCTGGCTGATGGTCGATGGCGACGGCATCTCGCACGTGCGTAACGTGCCGTTCCAGATTGGCGCAACCGGCGAGCACGCGCTCGAAGTGAGCCTGCTGGAGGGCTGCGGCTTCGAGTTCGATGCCGTGGACATCGTCAAGCGCTCCGCGCACCCTGTCCTTCATACCTTCCCCGAGCCGGGCGGGCACGTGGCTGTCCTGAGCGAGACGGTTACCGCCCGGGGCGAGCACGGGCACCTCACCGAGACGCGCCGATACACCGCCGTCGCCGACGCGCCATATCTGCGTGTCGATGTCCAGCGGCGCACCAGCGGCCGCGTCAAGGAAGCGACGTGGGTCATCAACTGCGACGCGTACGACACCCTCACCGTCGCATCTGAGGCGCACACGACCAGCGCTGTTTTCACGGAGAGCATCCCGCGCATTATGGTGCTGAGAACGGGCACCCGCGCGGCGCAGTACGAAGAGCCGTACGAGCCGATAGACCAGTACGAAGACCAGTACGAGTACGACTGGGATGACGATGGAGACGTAGCCGCCGATGCGCCGGCGGACGACCACGATGGGCAGCAGGTAGACGAGGCCGCCGGCGTGCCGGCTTTGGCAATCATGCTGCTCGACCCCGGCCGCATCGCGGAGGTGAGCTGGACCCCGCGACGGGAGCTGGCTCTGAGGAGCAGGTCACCGGATCGCGAGAAGCTCAGCCTCGCTTTCGTGCCCCTCGGCGGGCTGTACCGTGCGGAGCAACTCGAGGACCTGGCCAAGCTGCTCGGGAAGGCGCACGACCCGATAACGGTGCCCGTCGGCGGGAGCGTGACCATTACGAACGACGCCTGGATTCCGCTCGTCCGGGAGGTGCGCCTCTCCGACGCCGGCAGTGCGCCGTACTTCGTGAAAGAGGCAGGCGCGGACGAGGCCGGGAGTTGGTGGATGTTCCGCGGGGCGCAGCCGAGCGGCGAGCGCTCCGGCAGTGACTGGCTGCGAGTGTACCTGCAGCCGCGCGGCGAGGCCGCCATACAGCGCTATGGGTTCATCGATGGCGTTGCCCGGCCCGGGTGGGGCTGTCAGTACACGATGGCGCTTCGCGATCTCGCTGCCACGCGGGCCGAGGCCAAATGCACGGCGCGCGTCCTATCGGTGACACCGTACATCTTTGCGCCGCGAGTGCAGTTCGCCGTCGCCGGTCGGAGTGGCCGGGCCATCGCGGACGCGACGGTGAATGGCCAGCCGTGGCGGTACTTCGGCGACGACGTGGTGTTCCTGCCCAACCGTCCCGGCGAATACAGCATTGAAGTTGAGTTCGGCAAGCCCAAGTTGCCGCGTCTCCTCCGGACCTATGCCTCCGTGGATAGGGCCGCGCTGGATGGCGAAGACCTCATCGTGGCTGCCGCACTGCCGCCGTGGTGCACGAAGCTGCCCGGGGAGCTTCGCTTCACCATGCTCGTTGACGGCGGCCGGGCGAGCATTCAGTCTGTCACCGGCGGGGAGATCCTCCGTTCGGCGCCTGACCGACGCCGCGCCATAATCGCCTTCACCCCCGGTGCGCGCCGAATTCACGCACGCGGTGGGAGATAGCAGCCCTCAGATGAAGTGTTTCGGGCGCTGAGCATCGGAGCCGCCGAGCGATGAAGCGAGGTACGGGTATGCGCTTTGCGTTGGCGAGGGCCACAGCCTCTGCGGGCTGCGTCATGGTCGTGGCGCTGTGTCTCGGCGCCGAATACCACGTGGCGCAAGAGCGTCCGCAGGCGTCGGACGATAATGCCGGCACGGCGGCGATGCCCTGGAAGACCATCTCGAGAGCGGCCGAGGTGCTGCAGCCCGGCGATACGGTGACCGTGCACGAGGGGCTCTATCGGGAGTACGCGCAGCCGAAGCGCAGCGGGAAAGAGGGCGCGCCGATAGCGTATCGCGCCGCGGATGGAGAGCGCGTCATCATAACCGGTGCCGACGTCATCGAGGGCTGGGTGCGGGACGATGCCGGCCAAGCGGTCTGGAAGAAGTCACCATGGCCCCACAAGTTCCCTACGCACCCGAACAACGAGCAGCACCGGCTCATCGGGCGCTGCGAGCAGGTGATCGTGGACGGCGGCCTCTTGCAGCAGGTCCTGACTCGCCCCGAGATGAGCCCGGGCACCTTCTGCGCCGACACTGACGCGAAGGTGCTTTACGTCTGGCTCAAGGACGGCGATGATCCCGCCGAGCACGCCGTGGAGGCGAGCATCCGGAATCGCTGCTTCGGGCTGCAGTGGGGGCAGGAGGGCCTGGACTACATCCACGTCAAGGGCTTCACCATGCGCTACGCCGCCAACATGGCCCAGCGCGGCGCCCTGTACTGCCGCGGCGACCACTGGATCATCGAGGACAATGTCATCGAGTGGACCAACGGCAACGGGCTGAGCTTCCGGGGGACCGGGCACGTGCTGCGCAACAACGTGTGCCGTTATAACGGTCAGATGGGCATGGGTGGCGGCGGGCGCGACTGGCTGCTCGAGAACAACTCCCTCCTGTACAACAACAAAAAGGGCTATAGCACCGGGTGGGAGGCTGGCGGCATCAAGATCACCCACTCGCGCAATGGCAAGGTCATCGGCATGCGCGCCATCGGCAACAACGGCCCCGGCATCTGGCTCGACATCGACGTGCGCGATGTGCTCATCGATCGGTGCTTTGCCAAGGACAACCGGGGCAGCGGCATCCATGTGGAGATCAGCGGCGACGTGACGATCACCAATTGCCTGTTCGTGGGCAATGGCGGCGGTAAGGAGGGCAACTGGGCCCACGGCGGCATTCAGCTCTCCGAGAGCGACAACTGCCGCGTGGAGCACAACGTCTGCGTGGCGAACCGGACCGGCATCGCGATCCGGATGCAGGGCCCGCGCACGTTTAAGGACATCGACGGCAACCAGGTCTCCTACCACACCAAGGGCCACGTCATCCGCCGGAACATACTGGCCGACAACATCATGTTTCAGTTCGGGCTGTGGGGCGACAACGTCTTCTTCGGCCCGCACCCGTCGGCGAGCGTCGGCATGCGCGGCACGCCGCTGAACCCGGACGAGCTGGGGCTGACGATTGACGAGAACCTCTACCACCCGCGCGGGAAGCAGGGCCTCGTCCTCTGGGGCTGCCCGTGGCGGGCGAAGCACAAGAAGTATCCCGACCTCGCCGACTTCGTCCGCGCACACGCGCAGGATGCGCACTCGCTGGTGGCTGATCCTGGCTTTGTGGACGCCGCGTCCAGCGACTTCCGTCTGCGCCGCGATAGCCCGGCCATCGAGCCGGGTATCGGCCTGCAGCAGGCGCCAGTCGGGATGGATGAGGTCGTGGCGGAGGGATAACGCGAGGGCACGCGTATTCGAGCAGGAACGACGGACGCGGACGGCTCGCCGGCTCTTGGCCCGGCTTCGTCAGAGTAGCGCGGGTCAGGCGATCGTCCCGCCGCCGAGAACAACGTCTCCGTCGTAGAACACAGCGGCTTGTCCGGGCGCGACGCCGCGTTCGGGCTCGACGAATTCCACCTGTGCTCGCCCGTCGTCGGTGCGTATCGTCGCCGCAGCCGGCTGCGCCGAATACCGCACCTTGACCGAAGCCACCAGTGGCCGCGTCGGGGCATCCAGCGCCACCCAGTTCAGCTCTTCCACCGAGCAGGTGGATGAGTGTGCTTCGGCGTCGCCGCCGACGATGATGGTATTGCGACGTGCATCGATGGCTACCACGTAGACCCGGCGGCCGGCGGCAATCCGGAGCCCTTTGCGCTGCCCCACCGTGTAGTTCGCTATGCCATTGTGCCGCCCGAGGGTGTTGCCGCTGGTATCGACAATGGGCCCGGGCTGCAGCGACCCGGGGACCGCTGTCGCGACGAAGCTCGGGTAGTCGTCATCGGGAATGAAGCAAATCTCCTGGCTGTCCGGCTTCGCCGCCACCTGCAGGCCCATCTCCTGGGCGATCTTGCGGACTTCGTCTTTCGTGTGCTCGCCCAGCGGAAACATCGTCTTCGCAAGCTGAGCCTGTGTCATGGTGTAGAGCGCGTACGACTGGTCCTTGCGCGTGTCCACACTCTTCAGGAGCAGCCAGCGCCGGTCGTCGCCGCGCTGCTCGACCCGCGCGTAGTGCCCCGTGGCAATGTAGTCGGCACCGAAGGACAGTGCCTGCCGCAGGAGGGCCACGAACTTCACGTGCTGGTTGCATCGGATGCACGGATTCGGCGTGCGGCCGCCGAGATACTCCTCTACGAAGTTCTCAATGACGGCTTTCCGAAAGACAGTGCGGAGATTGAGCACATAATGCGGGATGCCAAGGTGTCTGGCGACGAGGCGTGCATCCTCCACCGCCTGCACGGAGCAGCAGCCGCCGAAGCGCTGCGCTGCTGCAGCGGCTTTGTTCGACGGCCAGATCTGCATTGTGATGCCGACGACCTCGTACCCCTGCTCGCGCAAAAGGGCAGCGGCGACGGAGCTGTCAACGCCGCCGCTCATGGCGACCGCGACCTTGCCACGGGATCTCGATGTCATGGCTCACCCGCCCTGAGGAGGGGCACATGCGGTCCTACAGCTCAACTCTGGCGGCCGCGCGTGTCTGTTGCACCGCGAGCGGCAGTTCTGCCAGCGTGTACTCGATGTCCTCTTCGGTCGTTCCCCGCCCCAGCGTGAAGCGGACGGAGTTGTAGGCCAGTTCGAGCGGAATGCCCATGGCCGCAAGGACGTGCGACGGCTCCAGGGATGCCGAGGAACACGCGGAGCCGGTGGCGGCGTAGATGCCCTTGCCGTCGAGCCGAATGGCCAGCGCCTCGCCATTGGCGCCCGGGAAGCAGAAGTGGGTGTTGTTGGGCAGCCGCTCGTGAGGGTGGCCGCAGTAGATGGCGTCGGCGATAGTGTCGCGGATTCCTGCCACCAGGCGATCGCGCAGCGCCGCCACCCTCTGCGGCTCCGTGGGCAAGAGCCCTCGGGCGAGCTCGCAGGCCTTGCCGAAGCCCACGATACCAGGAACGTTCTCGGTTCCCGCCCGCCGCCGCCGCTCCTGCTCGCCCCCGAACGTAACGGCATGCATGCGCGTGCCCCGACGAATGTAGAGGGCTCCCACGCCTTTGGGGCCGTAGAGCTTGTGGGCGGACATCGAGAGCATGTCAACGCCGAGCGCGTCCACGTTTACCGGGATCTGCCCAAGAGCCTGGACCGCGTCGGTGTGCACCACGGCGCCCCGCTCGTGACAGATGGCGGCGATCTCGGGTACGGGCTGCACCGTGCCGACCTCGTTGTTCGCCAGCATGACTGACACGAGCGCAGTGTCGTCACCGAGGGCCGGTTCGACCGCCTCTACCGCCACGTATCCGTGCTCATCCACGGGCACAAAGGTGACGCGCTTGCCTCGCCCCTCGACGTGACGCGCCGTCTCCATCACGGCGGCATGCTCGATGGCCGTGGTCACCAGGTGCTCGCGCAGACCGCCTGAGGCTGCCATGCACCCCTGGAGGGCGAAGTTGTCTGCCTCCGTGCCGCCGCTGGTGAAGACGATCTCGTCGGGCATGGCGCCGATGAGTGCCGCCACTGGCTCTCTGGCCACATCCAGGGCCTCTCTGGCCGTCCGCCCGGCGGCGTGCACGCTCGAGGCGTTGCCGTACTGCTCGGCGAAGAAGGCGAGCATCTCCTCGAGCACACGGGGATCGACCGGCGTCGTTGCGGCGTAATCCAGGTACACCTGACGCATCGAGGGCATCCTTTTTCCGCCTCATCCTCGGCCACGGGATGATCGCCGGGAGAGGCGCTTACACTTACCCTTGTATGCTGGGGCCCCCGGTTTGTCAAGCAGCCAGGCGACGTGCCGCCGCCTGATTCTGCGCGTCATGCAGGGAGCCTGGCTCAACTCGCCGAACCAACGCCGGGCGTCCGGCCGCGGGATCCACGCGCGCTGTGATGCGGCGCCCTCGGCTCGCCGGCAGAAGGCGCGGGCCGTGGTCCGCGTGCTCCAGCCCAAGTTGATCCGGCTCACGCGATGATACACGGGAGGCAACAATGACCGATCCAGAGGGTGCGCCACGTGCCAGGCGCTGGGATGACACGAAGGAGCTCGATAGGTACTGGTGGCAGTTCCTGTGCGACACGTACGACAAGGAGCCGGTGCCGGTTCGGGCGTCCATCAGCCCCGCTGTAGCCAAGGCCGGCGAGCCCGGCGTGTGGCGCGTGTCCCTGGCGTTTCCCGAGGACGCCTTGCGGGCGGGCGCGCACGTTACGCTCGAGATCTCCTCACACTGGCAGCTCGACCTGGGCCGGCCCGTCCGAATACATCCGACCATCCTGCACGTCGCACACCCCGACGAGGTGAAGCCGGGTTACGGCTGCAAGGTGACGGTCGAGACGCCCACCAGAGTAGAGCATGATCTGGCGGTCAGCTATGCCTCGTATTCGCACGTGATCGACATCGCCATTACGTCCGGGCAGGTCGCTCCGGGCGAGGAAATCGTGATCCGGCTCGCCAGCGAGGACGGCTCCAAACTCCGGGCGCAGAAGCACGCCCAAACGGCGGTGTTCCACACGTTTGTCGATCTGCTGGGCGACAGTGACTACCGGCCGGTCGCCGAGCATCCGCGAGTCGAGGTCATAGGCAACCATGCCGCCATGCTCAAGCTCTTGATCGCGTCTGCCGCGAAGCCTGGAGAGTCCATCGAGGCGTATGTCACGGCGGTGGATCTCAAGAACATGAACCCGGCGTCGGGTTACTCAGGCGAAGTCGAGATCCGCGATGACCGGTGCGAGGCGGCACTGGCCGGGCCGGTGAGGCTCGACGACGAGCGCTTCGCCGCCAAGGCCATCTCAGTGCGGGCTCCGGAGTCCGAGGGGGTCGTCTACCTGACGGCGATCGACCGAGACAATGCCATGCTCTGCCGCAGCAACCCGTGTCGGATCGGAGGCGAGCGGGTCTACTTCGGCGATCTCCACGGCCAGAACTACATCGGCCAGGGGGTCGGCAGCATGGACGATTACTACACTTGGGCGCGGGACGCCGAGCGCCTCGACTTCTGCGCCTGGGCCGGATACGAGTATCGGACCCCGTTGGACGGCGACAAGTGGCGGCAGCGCGTGGTGGACGTGGGCAACCGCTACAACGCTGAGGGGAAGTTCGTCGTCATGCAGGGCCTGGAGTGGAGCGGCCATGGCGGCCACCGCAATATCTACGTGCCCGGAGGTGACATCCCCTTCCACGGCTCTCCCCTCCGCCGCGCGCCGCGCGACACCGTGGTTCCCAAGGGCGAATGGGTCCCGAGCGGCGTCCGGCCCACGGAGTTGTGGAGGGCTCTCGAGGACATCGAGGCCATCACCGTGCCGCACCACCCCAAGTACATGGGTGGGGCCGACTGGCAGTACCGCAACGACGCGATGCAGCCCGTGGTCGAGGTCTGCTCCCAGTGGGGCATCTCGGAGGAGGGCAGCCCGCACTCGGTGCAGGCCGCCCTGCTCCTGGGCCATCGCTTCGGCTTCATCGGCGGCACCGATACGCACGTGGGGCAGCCCGGGCACGGGCCTCATAACGTGAACGAGGGCATCGGGCTGGCCGGAGTCTATGCTGCCGAGCTTACGCGCCGCGCCATCTTCGACGCCATCGTGGCACGCCGCTGCTACGCCACCACCGGCCCGCGCATTCGGCTGGACTACGGACTGGAAGCGGACGGAGAGGTGCTCCGTATGGGCCAGGAGGGCCGAGTGCATGAGGGCCCGCGGACGCTGCGCATCAGCGTGGCCGGATGCGAGAGGGTGGCAAAGGTGGAAATCCTCCGCAACTGCGAACTCGTCCACTGCATCGAGCCCGGAGAGCGTCACGCTGAGTTCGAGTGGGTAGACACGGACGACCTCAACGAGCACCTGATCCGGGAGACGCCCTTCGGCGACAAGCCTTTTGCCCTCTACTACGTTCGCGTGACACAGGAGGACGACCACAGGGCATGGGGGAGCCCCATCTGGTTGAGCGATGCGTAAAGGGCATTCCGAACACATCCATAGGGACGACCTGCCGGGTCGCCCCTACGATCTGCGCCGCTCGCCGAGGGAATGTTCGCGCGGGCAGAGAAGGAGTCGCGTAGATTACTAGAATGCACGCGAGGCTACTCTCAGGACCAAGAGCTATGAACCGACCCAGCAAGTGTGGATTCTGCATCGCCCTGATGATCGCGGCGCTGCTTGCGCCGTGCGGCGTCCGCGCGGACCTCAAGACGCAGAAGCTCAGCGCGCTCCTCAGCGCCAGCGAGACCAAGACCGACGACGGCAGCGCGTGGACCGTGGCGTGGAACCTCGACGGGGAATGGCTGAGGCCCAGCAAGAAGAGGTCGCTCAGCATCACCGCTGATTCCGACTTCTCGAGGAGCGAGAGCAAGACGCTGGACCGGCTCCGCCTCGGCTTCCGGTCGCTGGACGGCGACTACGGCAAGGTCCTGCGCAAGTGGTACTCCGTGTACCTGCTGCAGACCGAGGGCGATCATGGTGGCGACAGCATTCACACGCTCCTGGCGGCGGGCTACCGCCAGAAAAGGCGGTACGGCTTCATTGAGCTGACCGCCGGCTTCAGCAAGGACGTCCGCAACAGCGCCGAGGAATGGGTCGGCGACATCGGGACCCAGTTCGGATACGAGCGGCAGCTTGGCAGGTGGAAGCTCAGCACGGGCCCGAAGGGAGAGCTGGGCACCGTCGGGGACGTTCGCCTGCGGGGCGACCGGCTGAGGTGGTCGTGGGACCTCGCCGTGGACTACCAGGCGACGAAAGCCCTCGGCTTCGGCTACCGGCTCTGGCACGGAAACACGGTCCCCAGCGCTCGCCGCACGCAGTGGATTGGGATTACGTACAAGGCGAAGTAATCCGCTTCGCCCTACTGTTCCCCACACGAACTGCGCGCGGCACACGGAGGGTCGGCAATGGCGGAGATGCGAAGGTTCGACGGTCGCGTTGCGCTCATCACCGGCGGCGGATCGGGGATTGGCCGCGCGTCGGCGCTGCGTCTGGCGTCAGAGGGCGCCGCGATCGCGGTGGCGGACATTAACTCGGAGGGCGGCGAGGAGACGTGCCGCCAGGTGCAGACGCACGCCGGACGCGCCGTGTTTGTGCCGGCGGACGTCACCCAGGCGGCCGACGCGGAGCGGATGGTCGCCGAGACCATCAAGGCCTTCGACCGCCTCGACGTGCTCTTCACCAGCGCCGGCGTCGGAGGGGGCGGCTCGGTCGTGGACCTCTCGGAGGAGGACTGGGACCGCCTCGTTGATCTGGACCTCAAGGGCGTCTACCTGAGCTCGAAGTTCGCCATCCCGGAGATGCGAAAGCTCGAGCGCGGCGCCATCGTGCACGTCTCGTCCATCGGCGGCCTGCGGGGCATGTCCGGCGCACACTTCTGCGCGGCAAAGGGCGGCCTCATTAACCTGACGCGCAGCATGGCCGTGGCGCACGCCGCCGAGAACATCCGCGTGAACTGCATCTGCCCCGGCTACATCGCCACACCGATAATCCAGGGCATCCTCGACGATCCGGAGAAGCTCAAGCGCACGGGCGCGCGGCATCCGATGGGTCGCATCGGCACGGCCGAGGAGGTCGCTGCCGCGGTAGCATTCCTGGCATCGGACGAGGCTTCGTTCATCACCGGCGCTATTCTTGCCGTGGATGGCGGCTACCTGGCGGCCGGGCGGTGATCCTGTCTCGACCGTGAACGCGCTGCTACTCGAGTGTAGCCCGGGCAGCTTGACGCCGCTGCTTTGGCGGCGGTTTGGCGCGCGAGTTTATGTGGCCGCGCTGCCGATCCCGCATCAGTTGCTGGTAGTGCTCATGCACCCGCCGCTCGAAATCGATGTCAAACTCGCTGGCCGGGATGCCTCCCCGGCTC
>JAUWAU010000036.1 GCA_030601885.1 Armatimonadota bacterium | reverse complement strand
GCCTTGGGGAGGACTTCCACCTCCCTGACCTCGTACGCTTGCAGGCGCACTAGGCGAGCACCTGTGGCTCGCTGCCTTTGCCTGACAGCGCTTGCCGTGGCCAAGGAGCGCGCCAACAGATGCGGAAAACTGCCGGTGCGGACCGGCGTTCCGGGGTGCGCGGCGAAGCAGGACATTTGGGAGGGATAACCGCGGATGATTACATGCGTAAGAAATGCGTGCAAAGCCCTGTTCTGGGCCGCGATCGCTGCTCTTTGGGCATCCGCGTGCGGCGCCGTGGAGATCCGGGTCGAGTCGGCGCCTGTTGAGCCGGCTCCTGCGGACCTTCGTATGGACGACCTCGGCGGAGTGGCCACCGTGGCGGACATCGTCCGTCACATACCAGAGCTCCTGACGCCGCTCGGGGGCCGATATCCCGTCTTCATCTGGGGCACTCCGGCCGCAAACGGGCGGCGCATGGAGCAAAGAGAGTCGCTGCTCCAGGATCGCGGGCTCTGCGTGCCGCCGAACATCGGTTATCGGCAGGATGAGGAGTTCGACGGCATCGCGGACGTCATCCGCTTCCGCGAGCAGAGGGGCTGGGTCTCTGCCGTCATATGCCAGGGCTGGGGACAAGTGTCGTTCTCATCCAAACGCGCTCCCGCCCATCAACCTCCCGCCCTTCAGGACCGCGAGAAGTACCCCTGCCCCGGTGTCTACAAGGCCCTCCTGCAGAAAGCACGCGAGCGCGCCGTCCGACCGCTGGACCTTTTGAAGCAGCGCGACGCCGCACCCGACGTCTTCCTCATGGACTGGGAGGTGTGGAACCGGCACAAGCGCCAGCCGGATCCGGCCGCGCTCGCCGACATCCTCGAGCAGGCACGGCTCTGCCCCGCGTGCCAGGCGAATCTCCCGCCACAGTACCTCGAGTCCCCCGAGGCGTTCTTGCGCGGGCTGGAGCTGATCCGCTCGGAGATCATCCGCGAGGCCTTCGTGAAGCCGGTCAAGGAGCGCTTCCCAGACGCGCGCATCGGCAACTACTACTCCGTCTCACACGTCCGCAGCGATCAGCCGCTGCAGCAGTGCACCCGCGCCCTCGGCTGGCACGGCAGCGGCCTGGACTTCTCCCAGCCCGTCGCCTATGGCCGCTTCTGGCGCTACCACAACAGGCGCGAGTTCGTCGGCTGGAACGTCTTCCGCCTGTACCTGCAGGAGCTGACCGCCGCCGCCCAGCACCAAGTGGGCGCGCAGTTCCAGTTGCCCTGGATAGCGCGCGATTTGTCGTACCACCCGTCGGAGCCCTTCGAGGCAGCCGGCGGCCGGCGGTACGCCTGGCCGAGGGAGTCGTACCGCGAGTACCTCCGACACGCGATGCTGCGCGGCGCCAAGAGCTTCTGCGTCTTCAAGCCGAACCGCGAGGGCCCCGGCAACCACTTCATGTACCTCACTGAGCTCGAAGACTCCCTGGGAGTCTTTCGCGAGATGCGCCGCTTCGGCGACATCCTGGACGCCGGGGAGCCCATGAACCTCGCCGACCTGCCGGGAGAAGCCTACTCCACAGACGACGCGGTGGTTTGGTCGGGCGTCGCGACGCCGGCGCAGGCCATTGTGCGCGCCGTGTCGTTCACCGGGCGAGAGGAAACGGTTGAGGTCGAGGTGCTCGGGGCACGTGTCAGCCTTCAGGCGCCGCCGGAGGGAAGAACGTATCTGCTCACGGCCACGGGATAGCTGCATCTCCGCCTACGGCGAATAGTAATTCCAGGTCATCTTGGAGCGGCGGTAGTGCTGCTGGGTCCAGAGGCGCGGTTGGCTCGGACGCGGGTTGGGCTCCTCGTTGTGGTACACGTGGATTTCGCTGCCGGCCACCACTATCAACTCCTCGCGCCAGTCGCCCGACACGTCCGCAACGTACAGGCGGTCGGTCTTCTCCGGAAGTCGCCGGATGAATTCGCCCGTCAGCGGATCGAAGATGCAGACGTCCCCGGACTCGTGGCGCGCCTTGGCCGCGGCGAGCTGCTTCGTAGTGCCGGTCCAGTCGATAACTGCCATGGTCTCAATGCCGCGGGGCGTCCAGTCCGGCGGCGCCACGTCATCCATCTCCCAGTGGGCAATCAGCTCCCCGGCGGCATCGAAGACGAAAGGTCTCTGGTGCTCGTTGTAGCGGCTGCGGCACCAGATCTGCAGACCGCGGCGTGACGGGTCGAACTGCCCCACGGCGGCGTTCTGTGGCTCCTGGTGCTCGTAGTGCGTCTCCCAGAGCAGTTTCGTCTTGCCGAACAGGAACACGCGATTGCCGTCCTTGCCGCCCTCCTCGAGAGCGACGACCTCGAGCCCCGGACGATCCGGCAGCACATCGTACGCGAAAATCGAGTCCAGATGCCCGCGCACCGGCACGACGCGGTGCAGCGTGCCGTCGTGATCCACGACCGTCGCTCCCAGTACCTCGTCCCGCCCATCGCCGTCTATGTCCGCGATGCGGATGCCGTTGTGCGCGCAGCCGAGGTACTGGTCCGTTTGCCAGAGCGGCTCGCCGTCGAGGGCCGCGACGGGATAGGCCGCCAGGTAGCGGCCCATGCGGTAGCCCTCGGCGTTCGTCGCTTGCAGTATTAGATCGCGGTCTCCCCGGCCGCGGAGGTTGGCGATCACCACGAGCTCCCAGCGCTCGGCGCCCTCGGGGACGGGCGGCCGAGCGGAGGCCTTTTCACCGCCCGTCGCGCCGTCGCAGATGTGCACCGTGCTGTCCTGCGTCAGAAAGATGACCTCAGCGGCACCATCGCCGTCCACGTCTCCGACCTCGATCCCTGGACCGTGGTGGCCCGGTAGACCCTGGGACTCAGACTGACCGCCGACGCGCACGGGGATGCGCTTTGTCCACAGCGCCTTCCCCTCGTGCCCGTATGCCCCAATGTAGTCGGGCCGGGTGAGCAGATAGTCCATGAGCCCATCGCCGTTGAGATCCGCCACGACGATGCCGCCCTCGGTGTCCTCGTGTGGCGGCGCATCAGTTCGGATCACGAACGGGTTGGTCCGATACTGCGGCCACTGCTGCGCGCCCACTGCGCACGCGGTCACAAGGAGCGTGTACAGGGCGAGCGCGAGGATTCCTGCGCTGTTCATTGCCTACCCCTTCGTGTCAGTCGGCCGCCTTCGCACCGTCCGACGCTCCCCGTCTGTCTGACCTGTCGATGCTACCGCCCTGGAGCGTTGACTCGCCTCTCAGAGCGGATTATCCCACGGAGCGTAGTTCCAGTTCTGGAACAGATTCATCGCGGCCCGGTCCATTACGTCGTTCTGCGGGAGCAGGACCAGCGCATCGAAGCGCGCCCCCGCGCCCGCGCTGAGCGTGAGTCGATGGTCGCCGCCTGGGAGCTCCACGTCAGGGATACGATACCACGACCAGTGCCCGTATTGCTCGCCGTAGTGGGCAAACATCTTGGTGTGCGCCCGCTTCGGGTCCGTCCAGTCCGTGAACCCGATCATGGCGGCGGCTCTCAGGTCGCGCTTCTCGGCGCCGTCGAGCGCAAGCGTCATGGCGGTACTGCTTTCAGGCTCCCAGCGCGCCCGAATCCACAGGGAGTATTTGCCCTCGCGGGCCGCTGTGAGATCGAACGCGAGTTGGCCGTCGCCACTGAACTCCACGATGCCGGCGCCGCTCGCCTCGGGAAGCTCTGCTCGCGCGACGTCGCCGCTGATGTCATCGGCCTTCTCCGCCTCGCGCAGCAGCGGCGCGTCGGCGACGAGGACCTGCGCCGGCACGCGGCGCCGGCGGTCGCCGTCGCGCACGACCACGTCGAAGCCGACGACGTCGCCCTCCGCCGCGCCTTCGGGCTTGAGCGTGAACTGCACGCTCGATGGCTGTGCCGGATCGGCGAGTACAACAGTCTTTTTCTGATCGGCCCCCGCCCACGTCTCGGGCAGACCTTCGAGCGACACGTCTCCGCGCATGCGCCTGTCGAGGAGTGTCACAGAGACCGGCGCCTCCCCGCCCGGCGCGACGATCAACAGGTTCCGGTGCATCTGGTCGTCGTTCAGGTAGTAGCCAATGCCGTTCAGCGATACGCCCAGGTCGCTCTGGTGGCGCTCGACCCACGAGCAGGCTGTCTTCACCGGTACCCTCGGTCGCGCGCCGACGAACGTTATCCGGTTCTCGCCACGCGACAGTTTGCCGGGCAGCGACAAGGGCGAGGCAATGAGCGTGGTGCGCACCTTCAGATCCCTCACTGTCGCCGCCGGGTCCCGAGCCAGATCCACCTTCAGCCAGTAGGCGTACCGGGCGGATACGTCATCCAGCAGACTCACGTGGATGTCGCCGGCTGTGTCCGGACTGCTCCAGACTTCCTTCCAGCTTTTCCCTTCGTCGAACGACAGTGACAGGCGGATCGCGCCGGCTTCGTTGGCCGCGTACGAGCCGGTCACCCAGCAGTCGGAGAGGATGTACGGGCATTGCGCGCGATAGGTCAGACTGGCGGTCTTTCCCGGATCTTGCGCGCGAAGGATGGGAGAGCCGTCATCGGTGGTCTCAATGACGATGTTGTCGAGCACCATTGCGTCTCCCTCAGCGGTGGGCTCGAAGACGATGGCGCCGTTGCCGAAGAATGGCGGGACCTTGGCCAGAGGGATCGGTTGTCGATCATCCGTCAGTTCGAACCATCGGCCTTCGTTGTGCCAGCAAATGGCGGCGCGTTCGCCGGAGCGCAGCGGGAAGTCCATGCTGTGTGGGCGTTGCGCGCTGCCAAACCGGGCCCGACTCATGCGTCCGCGGAGCCAGGCATTGGCATCGCCTCCCTGCCGCAGCTTGAGATAGGGATCCTCTTCGAGGCCACGTCGGCTCAATCGAGTGGCGTTGTCCCGCTCCAGCCAATAGAGACGCGATGACAAATCGAAGAGCCGCAAGCTGCCGTCGTAGAAGGCCTGCTCGAACTGGTGGTGCGTTCCCGAGGCGTCGTTTGAGGAGATGCCCGCGGCCAGAAAGAGCTTGCGCAGCATGTAGTTCATCGGGCCGCACTGGTCGTGGGGATAGATGTTCAGAGCCTTGAGCAGCGTGTAGGACACCCGCGAACGATGGCGCGTGGGAAGGGTCTCACAGAAGTGCGCATCGTAGTAGTTCGTAGTCTCGAGCGTGTAGTTGAACACCTCGAACGCCTTCTCCGCATCGCTGTCCGCATCCGGCGCCAACGTTGCGGCGATGCTCTCCACGCTGAAAGGAACCACGTTGTCGTTCGCCCGCCAACGGGGCAGCAGTGTCGTCTCTGCTGCCGCTCCCTCGCCACGCTCGAAGGTGACCGAACGCATCCACGGCTCGTAGTCGCCTCCCACCACTATCGTGAAGGCGTCATCCGAGGCATCGACGATGCGCTCGACCGTCCGCAGCCGATAGTCCACATAGCGCGGGTCGGGCAGCTCTCGGAAGGAACGATAGACGGTCATACGATTCTTGGCGCGGTTGGCTTCGAAGACCTCAGTTGAGGCGGGCGGCTTCACCTTTGCCACACGGCGTCTGACCTCGCCGCCATCGTACACTTCGAGGACCACTTCCTGTTCCTGCGGCTCCAGTTCACAGCCGAGGTGCCCGCGGACGAATCGGTCGTCGGAGTCATGCACGCCATCGCGCTCGTTCTCGAAATGGAAAAGCACGCGAGTGTGTTGATCGACCTCGAACTCCTCCTGTGACGGAGCGAAGTCGCCGGCATACCGGGCGACATCCGATATGCGGAATTCGTCGATCACAGCATCGGCAGATTTCTCCTCGACCCAGGGCCAGTCGCCGCCGATGAAGGCTTGCATCGGCATGCTCCGCCGATCTTCCCCCATGATCCCAATGCCCGTCTTGCCCCCCTCGTCCTTGGCCACCAGGCTGCTCGGCCACGGCATCTCTCCTGGGCCGTCCTGGGCTACGCGTTTGCCGTCAACGAAGAGCTGGAGCTGCGCCTTCGGGAAGTCCCAAGTGGCCGCGATATGGTGCCAGTTTCCCGCTCGCAGGGGTGCCGGACCGCGCACAGTGTGCGGCTCGCAGTCGGAATCGCAGATGGTGAATTCAAGCTGGTTCTCCCCATCGGCACTGAGCTTGCGCAGTCGCGATTGCCGACGATGTCCGTACGCCTTGGCTTCGAAGAGGACGTGCTGCGCTCCATCGTCGGCGCCCCATGACGGACGGCACCAGAACTCCAGCGTACCCGCCTCGAGGCCCCAATGCACGGACTTTGCGTCACCGTACGAGGACGCCGTCAGAGTGCCCTCCGACCCGCCGTTGAAGGCGAGCCGGCGCTGGCCGGTGAACTCGAACGCTCGGTTAAGCGGCGCTTCTTCCAGCGCGCCCTCGACGAAGCCGGCATGGCTGAGAGCGGGCCAGGACCAGCGCTCTGCGGGGCGCACCACCACCCGATCGAGCCAGACCGTGAAGAACGATTCGGGGCCACTTATCCTCTCACCCGTGTCCGCGTCCCGCACATACAGCCGCAGGCGCACTCGGACGTTGACGGTTGCCGCTTCGTGACTGAACCTGCCGCGCTCGCAGAACTGCACAAAGTGTCCCTCGGCCAGTTCGACGGTTAACCAGCGAGTCTGAATGGCGTACTCGCGAATGCGGGACCCGTCCTCGCGGAGCTGCTCAAGCTCAATGGTAACCGGCGCGCCGTACTTGGCCCGCTCCGCCATCAGGTCACATTCAAACACCATCTCCTGCCCGGCGAACTCGCGCACATCGATCATTTGTGAGATGGTGACGTCTCGCCCAGCGTCTTCGGGAGTATCCTGGTCCACCACGATCTTCAGTGACCGTTCGCCCGTTGTGCGGGCGAATCTATCCAGACTCACCAGGGCCCCGGGCTCCACCGTCCAACCGGCGGGGAGACCGTCGGCTTCCTCGTCGAATTCGGGGTTGGTCAGCAGATTCTCTGGCGGCAAAAGGCCGACGTCGTACGGTGCAGCCTCGATGCCGCGATCTCGTGTATCGAAGTAGATGTCGTAGCTTCCGGCCTGACCAATCCGTGGCCGGGCGATCCAGGCCAGATAGCTCCGTTCGCGGGCCTCCCGGGGGTCAAACTCAGTGCGGTGCACAAAAGGCACCACGTGGCCGCCGCCTTCGGCGCGCCGCTCGATGATGCGAAGCGAGGCGGGATCGTACTCGCCGCGAACGCCCCCCTGCTCGAGCAGCAGCGGGAAGTCCACTGCGACCTCGACTGGCCGTGGGGCATCGTCGCGATAGGGAGTAGGCCGCGTGACCGTTGTCCGCAGCCGCCACCTGGGATTCCACCAAGCAGCTCCCTCGGCGGCCATGGCCGCCGAACACGCCACGAGGGTGTAAAGAATTGCGACTGTAAACTTGGGACTCATCGTCTCACCTCGTCTGACCTTCGCAGGTGTTGCACATATTGGCCCCTGCTTGTCGTCCGCTTCGACCAGGAAACGTTGGCCATCACGGCTCAGGGGGGACTTGAGCCGCAGGATGGCGTTGACCTTCTTGTGGTTGACTGCAGATCGCACCCGCTGCTCCGGCGCCGCCAACCTCGGTGTGCCGGTTAGACGCTCTACCACTCCCATTGCGACGTCACTGGACGCGCACCAGGAGGATGAAATCCAGCCCCAGACCGTCACCCAGGTTCGTCATCCGGATGGTGTGTCTTCCGCGTTCCAAAGGAATGGCGATGTCGTTGCCGTCGCGGTACTTCAGCGCGTGGAATCGCCAGTCGTCGGGGTTGTTGCCGAAGCCGCCTGTCGGTTCGAACTCGATGGCAGCAGCATCGGGATGCGGGACCGTCCCGTCCAACTCGAAGGTGCGCACCGGCTTCGGGCTCGACGTGGCGTAGCGAAATAGCGCCCGGTATTCGGCGCTCTTAGGCACGTTGAACGTCCACTCCAGCCAGTGCCCCACGTCTTCGTGCCAGTAGGTGATCATCGTTCCCCATGTTGCGTGCCGGTCATCGCGGATTTGGACCTCTCCCTCCCCCTGCGCGTTGAAGTCCTCGGCCTGGATGACGATCCTGTCGTTCTTCTTCAATCGAGCCATCCACTCCGGCGGTGTGAAGGGCACCAGGGCGACTCGGCGTTCCTCCAACGACAGGCCACACGCCGCTAGATCCGCCAACACGCGGGGCGCACAACGGTAGTACATACTGAATCCCTTGCCGTACCCGCTGCCCCCGGCGCCTGCCGCGAGCCCATTGGTGACGACATCCTTGAACCGAGCATCTTTCGTCCATAGGTACGCACGCGAGATGCCCTCCGCCATGAGCGGCGTCGCGCCGGCGCGATATCCCGTCTTCGGACAGGAAGTGTACCGGAAGCCATGTATCTCGTCGGAGTAGCATTCGTCGAGCAGGTAGTGAGCGCCGCGGATGATGGCTTGCCTGACGGCTGGCTCCTCGGTCACGTCGTGGTAGTACTTCAGCCCCGACAATAGAATGGCCACCATGAATCCGGCGTTGCCGCGATGCCGTGGCTCGCACTGGCAATGTCCGGGGACCATCATGCGCGACCAGCCGCCCACCTGATGCGTGCGCCCCGGCTCGCGTTGATATTCGGGCAGGGGTCGAGGCTCCTTGTCCTGAGTCTCCAGGACCCGGTCAACGACCACCCGCGAAGCGTTCAGGTAGTACGGATCATTGGTCGCTGCCAGCGCGGCCGCGTTCATAATGAGCTGCCAGCCCGGCACTCGGCAACTGGTGAAATCGTACGGGCGGCTCAGATCTCTGTTGATGAAGAAATCCGCCACGGCCATGCCGGTCTCCAACGAGCGGCGATCGCCCGTCAAGAAGTAGTGGTCGAAGTGGCCCTCCACCCAGGCGTGGCTGACGCTGTACCCGCCCCTGGGATAGCCCAGCGTGCCCGGGACTGACTTGGTGTAGTAGCCGCCCACGTGGCACATCTGGTGCACGTAGACGCCGCCGGCCCCGTGGGGCTCGGGCGACCAATGCACCGTGTCGATGTCACGGTTGTGCAGCTCAGTGGATTCGCCGAGGAAAAACGCCTCCGGGTTTCCGGAGCGAATGTATTCCAGGAAAAAGGCGTGCTGGGTGTCGTATTCGATGTTGCCCCAGTTGGAGCCGCGCTCCCCGTACCAGTCGCCGTAGTTCATCATGCCGTAGTCGCGTTGGCGGTCGCGCCGTTCCGCGTAAGCCTTCAGGTTTGCATTGATGGCTTGTTCATAGGCCTTGAAGCGTTTCTCATCGCGCGGAGCTACGCTGTAAAATGCCTTGCTATCGCAGTACCATTCCGGCGATGCTGTCAGCAGCGGCGGGCGTTGGAAGAGCCGGCACAGCCCGGCGCGTGCGGCCGGCGGCGCAAAGCAGAGGAACAGTTCGTGCGTCTTCGCCATTCCGCGCTTGAACCGGTAGTGGCCGTCTAACAGGTAGTAGTAGAGTTGATGCCCTTCCTTCTCGAAGGGAAACTTGTCGTACAGCCCAGCTTCAAAATCGGGGCAAAGGTCGATGCGCACCCCGTCGTTCGCGAGGGCGAATCCCTTGGGATACTGCTGCCAGAAGTCACGCACGGCTACGGCGCAGCCTCGCGCATCCTCTGAGACCAGGGCGCCGACGATGCGCCCGGCGGCGCCTTGAGCTGCGCCCCGCCCCAAAACGAACTCATTGTCGAAGCGCTGTCGCACCGTGTCCGTTTCCCGCCCCAGGATGAGCGGGTCACCATCGACCAACGGCGCCCGCCAGTTGGCGCCGCCGGCAATGGGCACGTGATACGACAGGCTCTCGATGTTAGTGAACTCCTCGGGGCGATCGTTGACGAAGGTGTGATGCACCCGCAGAAATGGCGCGCCGCGGTAGGCCTGGATGCGCTGCTCGACGCGGAATGATTGCTTTCCCGCTCCGTCACTCAGATTGCCCACCGTCTTGATTACCACGCGTAACGGACCGTTCTCTTCGATCTTCACCTCCGCACTGCCGGCGGAGGTGCGATACGTGGCACCGGTCGAGTCAACCAGTATCGATGCGCATGCCGCTCCCGGCGCCAACAGCCTCTCGTTCTCGCTGTACGTGCCGTCTGCGTTGGCGTCGTGCGCGAGATTCACGATCTGTCCGTGGGAGTCAATGGCAAAGCGCAGCGCCCCCGTGTCCACCAGCACTCGATCGCCCTCTCGCCGTGCCATCGGCTCCTCCGTCACTTCGCGGGCGACCCGGCGTCCGAACTCCAGCGTGTACTTGGTTTGCCCGGCGGCCGGCACATCCGTCATCAGCGTCACGAGAACCCACTTCACGCTGCCGTCGGACCAGGCGCCGGTGGGTTTGACTTGGGCCAGGACTTCCTTCCCGCTGCGCGTGAGGCGCACGTGCGCCGCGTCACCCAACATCCCGCGGGGAAACGGCACGCCCGCCGTCACTGGCCAACGGGCCGCCGCATCGTGGGGGTTACGGACAGTCAACGGGACACGAGTGACACCCGCCTTGGTCGGCGGGGGCGCGAGAGCCGTGGCGGTGAAGGCGATGTCCGGCCCATAATAGGCGGTGCCGTCGGGTGTGGTCCCCACGGCTCGGCCATGGTACGTCAGGTCAGGCTTCAGGCCCTGCAGCCGCACCTTGTGCACCAGTCGCGAACACTGCTCCGTGGCCGTCTGCCCGTAGTTGATCGTGGCTCCGTACTCGAACTTGGTGTCGGACGGCCAGGTGGTCGTCCAGGACAAGCTGACCTTGCCCTCTGTTCCCACGGGCACCGTCCACTCGATGTTCTCGACGCGGTACTCGATGGCGCGGGTCGGCGGAGGTTTGGGAAAGAACAGCAGGTTGCAGATGGCATGCTTGCCGCTCGATCCTGCTGCCTCCAGCGATACGACGTCGCCGGCCGTGAAGTCCCGAGCCTCACTGAGGTAGTAGAGCCAAGTGCGGTTGTTGTTCTGGTTCGCCACGGCGAGACCGGCGAACTCGTCGTTCACCCGGATGATGACGCGCTCATCGCGGCTATCATCGTACATCATGAACCCCACATAGTATCTGCCTGGCCGCGGAGGCGCCGCGGAGACGCGGCCGCCCTGGCGCTCGACCTTGACGTGCGGAAAACGGCGCGAGGTCTGCACATCAACGACGAAGCCGTCGCAGTCGAGCTGATCGTGTCGAACTTCGAGGGTGGCTTCGTCGCGCAGGAGTGCCCGCAGGCTGTCGAGTCCGTATGTGGCCGTGACGTTGTAGTTGGCAGTGTAATCACCGGGGCGCAAGATCTTCTCTCGCTCCATTACGGGTATGCCCTCTATCAGCTTCTTCCCGGTGGAGTCGGTCATCGCGGCTGGCTGGCCTGACTGCGTTGTTGTGTGGCAGAGCACGTAGAGGGCATACCGGATGCCCTTGTCATCCCGTCCCAACTCAATGTCGGCCGAAACCAATAGCGAGTTCCCGGCGGTCACGAAGGAGACTCGCGGGCCGGACGTGCGCGTGCCGTCTGTCGCGTAGTAGGTCGAAGTTGGATTGCCCCCTACCACGCTCAGCATGTACTCCGTGCCCGTCGAAGTGGCTCCAGCGGGCCCCTTGCGCCCAGTGGCAGCGTCGGCGTCCGCGTCCACGTAGAGATGAAATACGGTGTCATCCAGCCGCGGGGCCTCGGCGAAGGTCGCGCGCCACAGGTATCGGTCCTGGGCCACGTGGCAGAACTCGACCGTCAGGACGTCCTTGGTCGGATCATAGCCCTCGGCGCGCCGGCGCTCGGGCGACTCCGGCCCATCATCGATGACGCCCTGCAGCACTTCCCGGGCCTGTGGGTTGGTTCCCAGGATCTCCTCGTGGGCCTCAAGCAGGCCATCACCGTCAGCATCCTGAGCTACAGACGGCACACAGGCGAAGAGGCCGAGCACACCAGCAAGTATCAATAGGCGAGTGGACATGTCCGACGCCTCCTTCATCAAGCTACGAAGCTACTGTGAAGCCGGAACGAGGCAGCGGTCTACGCCGTCCCGGCTCACGGTATGATCGGCAATAGAATGTGGGACGGGTATTTCCTGTGGTGATGTACGGTCTGCTCGGCTATCTGCAGCTCAGCATCCATGCCCTGCTCGTGACCGGTGTTGGGGTTTCTGTCATATAGGGGGAAGTTGCTGCTGGTTATGTGTACGCGGATGCTGTGGCCCTTTTTGAACACGTTGCTCGTCGGCAGCAGCTCTATGGTGTATTCGTACACCTTGCCCGGGGTGAGAAGCCTGGGAGGCTCCCAGATGGACTCGCGGAATCTCGCGCGGATGATGCCCTCGCACAGGTTATACGCGGTGCCGTCCGGGTAGACGTCGATGAGCCTGGCAATGAAATCGGTGTCCGGAGCCGAGGACGCCGCGAAGAGCTTGACAACAACGGGCCCGGTGACCTCCGTATCGTCGGTTACCGGAGCGCTGGTGAACACCAGGACGTCGTCCCTGCTCTCGTTAGGCCTCTGATCGACCGCGCCAACGGGTATGGGTGACGAATGGTTTCCTCCCAGAGTCGGCACCGGGTCATCCGGATCATACGTGTATCTGGTTGGTGGTTCGTCACCCGGTGCTTCAGTGCTGAGCCGGCCGTCTTTTGATCCATCGCTGTGGAGATAGTACTTCGTGAATACCGTACGTGCCGGCGGCCATTCGCTCTCGAATCGCCACTCATTGAGGCCCATCACGAAGATCTTGATTGGCGGCTCGTCCTTGATGCCGTTGTCAATTCCTCTGATGACGTAGTCCAGCCAGCGGATCGCGAGCCCCAGCTCATCTTTGGCAGCATCATCGCCGAAATCCCTATTCCCGACGACTCGGTTCACGTGATCGCACGGGTTCATGACGACTCGAATCTCGTCGGTCGCTCCGAGTTCTCTCAGCCTTTGGAAGTACTTGAGAGTTGCGCCGGGGTAATTGTCATACCAACCGCCCATCAGATAGACCGGTATTCTGATTCGGTGATACTTGTCCCGAACGCCTATGGCCCTCCAGAAGTCATCGTAGGTGGAATGTGAGACATAATCACGCCAGAGCTTGTTCTCCTCGGTGCCGGCGACCGTGTCCAACGTGATCAATGGGAGATGTCGGTACCAATTCGACCAGCCGAATCTCTCCACTTTATCTTTCCCGCCGGCGTCGTAGATCCGCCTGGCGGTGTGCGCCAACTGGAGGGCGCCGTGATCCCGGTAGGCGCGCTCCCAGACGTCGGGATTCATATTCTGAGGCACGATAGCCCTCAGATTCGGGTGCTGCAGCGGCGCCACCAGCCATTGGGTGACGCCCCAGTACGACTTGCCGTACATGGCGATGTCGCCGTCGCACCATGGCTGTTGACTGATCCAGGTGAGCGTATCGTAGCCATCGTCCGCGTCGTCGAAGAACCGATTATCGACGCCCTCCAACCCCTCGGACCCGTCGTGCCCCCGAGTCGCTTGACCGACGTAGACGTATCCCGCCTTGGTGAATCGCTCATTGTCCCGTCCAAAGCCCGGCCGATATGCTCTCGTGAGAATTACGGGATATCGTCCCTCAGGCGCCGGTTTCCATATCCTGGTACGCAGCCTGACGCCATCCCGCATCGGGACCATGATCTCGGAGACCGATGGGCCATCATCGCCAGTGGATGCCACGCGGGTGGTACGGGACATGTCGCTATCGTGCGCCATGGGCGCCAGGTTCCCCGGCTGTACTGTTTCGGAGTGCGTAAGCACAGCGGGTGCGATCTCGCCGGCCAGCAGTGCCATCACAGCGGCGGCAATGAGTTGCCATCGAATCGTTCGCTTCATCATTCGGCTCTTCCTCTGAGCCCGCTTTCAGTGCCGTATTCCTGCCAAACCAGCGCACAGGACCGTTCGGAACAATGCCCGCGACGGAAGCGGTGTTCTGCTCTACAGGGACGGATGCAGCCTCGGCCAAGACGGAACGAGAGATGCTCGTTGTTCGCCCGGCGCTTGCCAGATTGCGCCACTTACGTCAGGCGTCCGGAGTGATGTCGTGCCAGTCGGCGCCCTCGATGCCCTGATGGAAGGCGTCGAGGACCTTGTTGACGGCAGTGGCGATCTGCCGGCAGTCGTTCTCCGTCCACCACTCGCCCAGCCGCACGCAGATCCCGCGCGATAGAAGGTCGAGAGTCTTCGGGCACATGTCCTCGGCATACTCCGGCAGCGGCCCGGCGTAATAGGGACAGGTGAACGGGCAGCCCTCCGGCGTGGCGGACTTGCGTTCCAGGATGTGCTCCCAGTACTTGTAGATGTGCCAGTCTCGTGCGCCGCCGTGCGCGAACACATGGCACTTCACTCCCTCGGCGCGCATCGCCTCTGCCAGAGCCTCCGCGTGAGAGGCATCGGGCGCGAAGAAGGCCAGCGTGTTGCCCACGTGGCCATCAAGGTCCCGCACCTGTTGCGGGATGATATCCTCGTGCGGCCGCAGTTGGCTGATGACGCTCCGGTACACCTGTCGATTACGCGCCAGTCGCGCTGGGGCCTGGCGGAACTGCACCAGATTCACCGCGCCCTCCAGCTCCGACATTCGGTAATTCGTGCCGCAGAACAGCTCCCCGGGCTTCCGCTCCTTGGCGTAGCGGTCAGGACGCCAGCACGCACCGGTGTCGTGGTGGTTTTGCGCCCGAGTGTACAGCCACTCGTCGTCAGTGACCACCAGTCCGGCCTCGCCGGCGCCGATGTACTTGTAGGTGCTGACGCTGAAGCAGCCAATGTCGCCGATGGTGCCGCATCGTTTGCCGTGGTATTCTGCGCCGCAGGCCTGGGCGACGTCCTCGATCACGAACAGGTCATGCTGCTCTGCCAGGCGCATGATCGGCTCCATGTCACACACCGTACCGAGCATATGGACCGGCACGATCGCCTTCGTATTCGGGCCGATCTTCCCGGCAACATCTTCGGGGTCGATGGTCAGCGACTCGTCGATCTCCGCGACGACGGGGATGGCCTTGGCGGACACGACCGCCGCCGCCGTCGCGAAGAAGGTGTAGCCCGGCACGATCACCTCGCAGCCGGGCCCGATCCCTGCCGCGACATAGGCGGTCTCAAGCGCCGAGGTGCCGGAGTGTACCGCCAGGACGTGCTTGGCGCCGAGGAATTGGGCCGCTTCCTGCTCGAAAGCTACGACCTTCGATGGGCGCGGGTTGTAGTAGCGAGTGAGATGCGGGCCGTTGCCCAGGTCCTCGTCCGCTGTCGCGGCGCGAATCGCGTCCAGCGCCTGCGGGCTGAATCCCCACAGATCGGCCAGCTCGAGAAACTCCTCGACGCCCACCTTCGGCCGCGACGGTGACTCCAGCTCCGTCACGGCGGCCGGCCCACCATTGATGGCAAGGTCAGCTTCAAGCCCGTGCGCCCTCGCCATGTGCATGCTCCTCCTTCTTGATGCCAACGGCCCATCGGCGTCTGTCGCCACCGGCCGCCGCCCGTGTGAGCCGCTGTCACACCATCCGTTGTGGGGTCAGCGTAGCCTGACGCCGCAACTGCCTTCAGCCCTCGTGTCCTTCGGGCAGGATGCGGAAGTTGTCGAACCAGTATTGCTGGCCCTCCTGACCGTTTGCGGCCGTATAGAAGCGGAACATCTGCAGCAATTGCACCTGCGGGAACACCTCGCGGATCGCCCGGGCATCGAACGTCGCCTCGTGCCATTGGCCGTCGTCGGTGAGTTCACCGCGCTTGAGGTCCACATAGCCGCCGGTCTGCCGAGCCGGGCTTCCGCCGACGCATACCGCACCGCGGCCCACGCTCGTGCTCTTGAACGCGTGCAGCCACACGCCGACAGGCACGCCCTTCGGGATGCGGTACGAGAACTTCACCAAGGGAAAGCGGTCAATGTCCCACCATCGCGGGCGAATGTCGCAGGACATGATCGCACCGTCCTTCTCGGCGAAGACGCGCATGGAGCGCCTGCCTGAGGCTGCCGTGGTCTCGTCCAGCCGGGCGTTCGTGTTCTTCTGGCGCGAGAAGTTCCAGTAGTAGTGCCACTCCTCCAGGTTGCCCGGCTCGAAATCCGTCACGACCACGGGCTCGGTGGCGGTCTCCATCGTCAGCACTCGCAGGCCGTCAGGGATCCGGGGGGCGCGGTACCAGGCCTCCTGTTCAGCGCCATACTCGCAGGCGCCGAGATCGGGCGCTTCGCCCGCATAGGGGAGCGATACCCCATCGCCTCGCTCCCAGGAGAGATCCCGGTCGAGCGTCAGAACGTTGCTTTCGATGTCTGCCCTCGCCACTCTGGCCTGCTGTTTCTCGGGCCCAACGAAGATCAGGTCGCCACGCTCGCCTGGGATGCCGAAGCCGTCGTAGAACCAGCGAGCGTCATCCACGGGCATCGTCCGTCCCGAGCCAGACTGACGAACGATGGCGAGGGGTTTTCCCGCATCAATGCATGGGCTCCCCTTGCGGAGCCGGTAGTCGTCGGCTTCCGGATCGACGAAGCGCGGATCGGCGTCGATGTTGCCGACAAACTGGGCGGGCTTCCTCTCATTGGCCTCGGTCGCGGTCATGGTGAGGCCCTCCCAACGGCTGACGCCCGGGGAGGGCCAATCGTAGCGCACGGTTCTGCGGCCCGGCTCCTCGCCGAACAGAACGTTGAACTTGAAGAGATTGTCTTCCGCGATGTTGGCCGACAGCAGAAGCGCCAGGCCACCGCCGCCCGGATCGTTGCAGGCGAAGACGTTGTTCTGAAAGACATTGCCCGCGACCATATGCGGATCGGGCTCTCGGCCGAGGTCTGCCATCTGGAATGCGTACTCGTGGTTGCGATACCAGGTGTTGTGATACAGCCGCGAGCGCATCATGCCCCACGGCTCCAGGTCCTGCCACTTGTACGAGTTTATGACCAACGGCCCATAGTAGTTCCGATATATCACGTTGCGGCGAAAGATGGAGTCGATGATGAACAGCTTCGCGCGGCCGTCGGCTGATCCGGAGCCGTCGAATCCGTTGGTGATCACGCATTCCTCAACCAGCAGCCGCGGGGTGGAGAAGAACTCGAAGTTGCGCCCCCAGCGGCAGTCAAAGATGCACTGGCGAACGACGTTATAGCCAGAGTCAAACCACAGGCCGAAGGGGCGATGGCCGGCGCGGCTGATGTGCAGACGCCAGAAGACATTGTGGGTGCAGCCGAAGTTGTTCCACATGTCGCCGGCGACGTGTCCCCATTGGCCGATGTTGTTGGAGCGGAAGCATTCCAGGTTCTCGTAGCGGTTGTAATGGCAGTCGCGGCATTCGACGGGACTGTAGGCATGGGTCGCGTTCTCCATCCTGCAGTTTCGGATCAGGCAATGGTTCGCGGCACTCAGCCGCATCCAGCCGCCGCGCTCGGGCAGCAGGTGCAGTCCATCGATGATAATGTAGTCCCGCTGGTCCAGACGCACGCAGAGCTCACGATCATCGCCGGCCTTGCCGCCCCTGAGCACAGCGCCCAGAGGGGTCTCTGCGCGGTAGGTGATGGGTGCGTCCTCGGCACCAGAATCCGCCGGCTCGATGACGCCGTTGTATTCGCCGTCAAGCAGCGTGACGGTATCGCCGGGTCGGAGCATCTCATTGGCTCTGGCCAGGGTCCGCCACGGTTGGTCCCGGCTTCCGGGGGCCCGGTCATCGCCGCTCGGCGACATGAAGTAGTCGGCGGCCCCAGCGGCCGGAGAAAGCAGCACGAGAGCCAGTGACGCCAGACAGCAGACAATGAGTCCCATCGGTGGACACCTCGCTCGGCGACGAGCTTCTGAGAGACGTTTTCGCCACATGCCTGCCGCGCCCTCCCAGACACCAGAGGGTTAACCATCCCTTCGGCGAAGCATGGGCAAGGAGCAACCGGCTTCGGAAGGATGGATCGCAATGGCGATAGTCGGTCGGCGGAGCCAGTCTCGCATGTTCGGACTGCTCTTGTGTCCGCTCTTCGCGGTTGCCGTGGCGGGCCTGCTGATCTGCCCCGGGTGGTGCCAGGAAGGGCCCCGGAACCTCATCCCCAATGGTGGTTTCGAGACAGACGAGGACGGCGACGGCATGGCCGACCACTGGCGCTTCTCCGGCGACACCGGCGTGGTGGTCTCCTGGTCGCGCGACGAAGGCTTTGAGGGCAAGTTCGCGCAGAAGATCGAGTGCACGCAGTTCGGGCTACGGTCGCCGGCCAGCCACGTGATGCTGGCGCAGTACGACACCTTTGCCCTCGAGCGCGGTCAGTGGTATCGGCTGTCCTTCGCCGCGCGCCAGGCACAACTCAGAGACGGGGTCGTGCAGATCGCCATCAGGGACACCAGTGACTGGAGCGACTGTGGCCTGTCGGAGGCCTTCCGGCCAGAGGCCGAATGGAAGGAGTTCGCCTTCACCTTTCAGGCGACGAAGACTATCTCGAAGAACTTCCGGATGCAGATCTGGTACACCAGCACCGGCACGCTGTGGCTCGATGACGTACGGCTGGTGCACGCCGAGCCGCTGCAAAGGCGCTTCACCGAGGTGGTTGATGACGTAGGGGCGCGGAACCTCGTCCCCAACAGCAGCTTCGAGTGCAGCACGTGCGGGTGGGGGAGCATTGCAGAAGTGCCGGGTTGGGGCGGGAACCTCAACACGCTCGTCGGCGTCATTGACGCCTCGACCGCACGCTTTCACTCGCACAGCTTCAAGATCGAGTTGACGCCGGAGAGCATTCCGCTGTTCCATTTCGACTACTTCCCCATGTACCGCGCACCCATCAAGGCGCCGCTGCTGGCGAACCGGGGCTGGTTCGACGTCGAGCCCGGCACGCCGTACACGCTCTCGGCCTACATGCGCGCCGATCGGGACGGCCTGACGGGGAGGTTCGTCGTCTACCAGGCATTTCGGGGGCAACAGCGCAAGGAGCTGCAGTTCTCCACCCAGTGGGCCCGATACTTCTGCACCTTTCGCCCACAGGCGGAGCAGATCTTCGTGGCGCTGGGCCTTGACCTCGAGGCATCGGGAGTGTCCGCCGGCACGCTCTGGGTGGACGGCGTACAGCTCGAGCGTGAAGAGACGGTCAGCGTATACGAGCCGCGGGCGCCGATCGAGATCGGCGTGCAGTGGGATGGCCCGGGCCACCTGTTCTTCGCTGCGAAGCAGACCGTGCTGCAGGTGAGCGTCTTCAACGCGTCCGATACCCCTCAGACCGTCGATCTGGAAAGCACCATCACAGACTTCTTCGACAAATCGGTGGCGTCACCGAAGGCATCGGTGCGAGTCCCGGCGCGGGGCAGCACGCACGCGGAGCTGCGGCCAATACTTCCGGGCATCGGATTCTACCGGGTCCAGCTCGGGAGCCCGCAGGGGACCATGGTGCACAATCGTCCTCCGCGCTTTGCCGTCATCGAGCCATGTACGGAGTCCGACAGCCTGTGGGGAATGAATCATGCCTACCCGTGGCCGCATCTGCTCGATCTGAGCAAGACCTTCGGGCTGCTGTGGTTTCGCGACTGGTCGCTGAAATGGCACGATGTGGAGCCAGAGAAAGGACGCTTCGACTTCACCGAGTCGGATCACCAGATCGATCGCGTGCTCCAGCGGGGCATCAACGTGCTCGGCCTGTTGCCATTCCCCGCGAGCAATTGGGCATCCACGGCGCCCGGGGAGCCGAACGAGGGGGAAAGTTACCCAGCGTCGCGGGAGCGCGTTGCGTACATGCCGCGCGATCTCGACGAGTTTGCCGAGTATGTGAGGCGGACGGTGGCGCACTACCGAGGCCGGGTGCGCGTGTGGGAGATCATGAACGAGCCCGTGTACACCTCGTACGCCCTTCCGCGCGCCAAAGGGCACAACGTGTCCGACTACATCGAGCTGCTCGAGGTGGCGTACAAGGCCGTGAAGGCGGTCGATCCTGATGCCTTCGTCATCGGCGGCATCGCCGGCGGCGCCGGCAACTTGACCGACGAGTTCATCGACGGCGGAGGCCTTCGGTGGGTCGATGCCCTGAATCTGCACGCGTACCCGGGCAAGCGCCCGCCTGAGCCGTACGAGGAGGGGATGCGTAGGCTGGGCGCCGCGCTGGAGGCGTCCGGCAGTCCGAAGCCGATATGGTTTACCGAGGGCGCGTACTACGCCGACGATGACGTGCCCTTTGTGCCGTACAAGGCGTGGTTGACGCCGCTGGAAAGCGAGCGCATGGCGGCGGAATACCAGGTGAAGTTCAACACGATCCTGATGGCCTACGGCGTGCGCAAATTCATCTACCATTCGGGCACGCCGGGGGCGCTGAACAACGAAAGCCTCTCGGGGATCTTCTTCGAATGGGATGGCGCGCCCCGTAAGATGGTGGCCACGCAGGCGGCGATGGCGCAGCTCTTCGGTATGGACGTGGAATCTCTCGGCCGTCGGCCGGCGCCCGAGGGCGTCTGCGCGTACGCCTTCATTAGCACGGGGAGCACGGTCATCGTCTGTTGGAATGAGGAGGGCTTCCCGCCGCGCCAGCTACGCGTGCCCGAGCACGCTGCGCTCATTGACGTTGTTGGCAACCCGTTTCCCGGGCGGAGGCATCAGCTCGCGCCCAGCCCGATATACATCGTCACCGACCGCGTGCTGACCGCGCCCGACGCTGACGCGCTGTTGAGCCGAGGTTTCAAGTGACACCGGCGCACTTCCAAGGAATCAACGTCCGCGCAGTCCTTTAGCGTCGGCGACGGAACTTCTGCAAGCGGGCGTCCGTCTGCGCCTCCGCTACATACAGATCTCCGTGCGAGTCCGCCCAGATGCCATGAGGACCGCCTCGAAACTCACCCGGCTTCTCGCTGATGCGCGCGCCGCCCCATCTCGCGAGCAGCTCGCCGTCGAGGGTGAAGATGCTGACGCGCTGCGTGAGCTCGGCGATGTACACCACGTCCGCGCTGGGGTCGAAGTGCAAGCCGGCAGGCATCAGCAGATCGGTCCACTGCGTCAGGAAGTTTCCCTCGGTGTCGAAGATCTGGATCCGGTTGTTCTCCCGGTCGCACACCCAGACGCGGTCGTGCTTGTCCACGCGCACACAATGGGGCAGGGCGAACTGCCCGGGGCCGTCGCCCTCTTCGCCCCACGAGAGCAGTAGCTGGCCCTCGGGCGAGAACCTATGCACGCGCCGGCCGTTGTAACCATCCGACACGAACAGCTCGCCGGTGGAGGCAATGGCCAGATCGGTCGGCCTGTCGAACGGGCCGCCCGGAGTCGCAGTGGGCTGCCCCGGCGTGCCCAGTGTCATCACGAGCTCGCCCTCGGGGCTGAGCTTGCGAACGCAATGCGTGTTGCAGTCGGTGCAGTACACGTTATCGTCGGCATCGATGTAGATGCCGTGGGCGTGCTCGAGCATCCCCTCTCCCCACGATGCCAGGAAGTTGCCGTCGCGGTCGAACACGACGAGCGGGTGTTCGCTGCGGGAATAGACATATACTCGGTCTGCCGCATCACACGCGACGGCCGGAATGACGCCCCGGCTCCAGCCCGTCGGCAATCTCCCCCAGTCTTCGACTACGTCGTAGATATACTCTCCCGCTCCGAATGTCATGGGATACCTCCTATGTTAATGGCTCCCAAGGCCGGATGTTGTGGCAGCGCCGTTTTGCCGCGTCGTTGACATTATGTCAGGCTTCCTCCTCTTCGAGGCATGCCCTTCCCGGCCTGCGTTGATGAAGCCTGCAGGGAACGAGGAACTGATTCATGGCCAAGGAATGATGCGGGCAGCATAGCAAACCGGCAGAATAATGCGCGTGCGGAGGCACGATAGCGGCGACGCCAGACGCTAACCCTGGGGCAAAGAGCGGAGTGATGAGTCAAATGAAACGGCGCTCCAACAGGTGTGATCGGAGGACATTTCTTGGGGTACTGGGCGGCGGAGCTGCGGCCGTCACATCGAAGATGGCGCGCAGCGTCTGGGCGGCCGGCGAGGGTGAACGGCCGCCGAATGTGCTGATACTCCAGCCCGACCAGCATCGCGGGACCGTTATGAGCTGCGCCGGCGATCGGCAGGCGCTAACGCCCAACCTGGACCGACTTGCGGCGCAGGGCATCCGGTTCACGAATTGTGTGAGCGCGAGCCCCGTCTGTTCTCCGTTTCGCGGAAGCTTTCAAACGGGACTGTATTGCTTCCGGCATGGCGTCGTCAAGAATAACATCCGGATGGATCCGGATCTCACAACGTTCGCCGAGGTCTACGAACGGGCTAGCTATGCGACCGGATACATCGGGAAGTGGCATCTCGACGGCGGATGGCCCCCGGTTGATGGCGGAGAAAACGTCACGCCGAAAGCCGTGGGTGGGTTCGTGCCTGCCGAGCGCCGACAGGGCTGGCAGGAATGGCACGGCTACGAAAAGGCTCACGAGTTTTTCGAAGTTTGGAGATACAACGACGAGGCGAAGAAGGTGCGCGTCGAGGGCTACGACTGGGAGCCTCGTTGGCACGCCGATGTGGCGCTCGAATTCATCCGCCGCCATCGCGATGCGGGTAGGGCATGGCTCTACTACGTCGCCTTCGGGCCGCCGCATCTTCCCGAGCAGTGCCCGCAAGAGCTGCTAGACATGTACCACCCGGACAGGTTCGTCCTGCCGCCCGACGTCGAGGCCCAACTCCCCGAGGAGCGCAAGCCGGAGCTGCGTCGCCGGATGCAGATGTATTATGCACAGGTCACGGCTATCGACCACGAGGTCGGCCGCCTGATGGATGGTCTCGGGGAGCTCGGTGTCGAGGAAAACACCATCGTGCTGTACACCAGCGATCACGGCGACTATCTGGGCAGTCATGCCGGCGCCACCCGTAGGCTGCGCGGCAAGGGAAGCCCGCATGCGACGGCGTTCAGGATTCCGTTGATCGTTCGCTGGCCGAAGAAGATCGCCGCCGGGCGAGTGTGCGACGAACTGGTGAGCAGCGTGGATCTTGCGCCGACTGTACTGGACTTGGCGGGCCTGCGAGTGCCACTCGAGATGCAGGGGCACAGCAAGGCGGGTTGGCTCGTGGGGGCTGCGGGTCATCACAGCGAGGCCGTTTACCTGGGACTCGGCGATAACAAACCAACTCCGCCGGAGGCGATTAGGTCGAGGACGGCTGACACACGGAGTTCTCGCATGAACCTGGTCATCGAGAGGCCTCTACCCGCCGGCCCCGGCATCGGCAGGAACCCAACGCTCCGGCAGCCCTCCGGAAACTGGGACTGCGGCTACGACGAGCGCGTCGTGATCGACCTCACGCCCGGCAAACATACGATCTTGGTCGAGCACATCGGCAGGGGCGCCTGGAGGTGGAGTACAGGCTGCGGACCTACATCGAGGGTCGGGCGGAGTTCCGGATCCCGACCAGCGACAAGTACGTTTTCGACAGATCCCCGGAAAACGAATTCATCATCGGCACCGACGGCAAAGTCAGCAACGCCGAAAGCCTCCGCCCGCACCTCTACGCGTCCGCTCCCCGCAGCAATCCTCCGGCGTTCATAGTGGACTGCAGTAAGGCGGCGCAATTCGAGGTTCACGTTACGAAGTCGGTGGGCGATAGGTCCAACAAGCTGCGCGTCTACCTGGACGAGAAGGACCGCCCGGCAGCCACCCGCAACGCTGCTCCCCGGAGGCAGTCCGGTGGCTGGTGGCGCGCGGTCTGGGATGGCCGCTACGTCTACCGTCCGGGCAGCAACGGGTGGCTGTACGATCACCGGACCGACCCTTACGAGATGAAGAACCTCATCGATTCGCGCGAGCACGCCGACGTCCGTCGCCGGCTGGGCGACATGATTCTGGAGTTCGCCGAGCGATTCGAGGACCCAGTGCTGCCCGAGCTTCGCGCGATGCTCGCGGAGTAGCCTGGGACCTCGATGCTGTCTGCTTCGAAGATTTGGTCGTGTGCCTTTCTGTAGGCGAGCACCTGTGGCTCGCTGCCGTCCCTCTGTCGATCCCTGACAGATGGGCCAGCACAGCCATCTTCATCGTTTCCGGGTGGCCCAGTGGGCCATGGAGAGCTGCCTCGAAGATTCGGTCGTGTGCCTTTCTGTAGGCGAGCACCTGTGGCTCGCTGCCGTCCCTCTGTCGATCCCTGACAGATGGGCCAGCACAGCCATCTTCATCGTTTCCGGGTGGCCCAACAGGGCCATGAAGAGCTGCCTCGCGGATTCTGTGTCTCATTACTGAGTGCTGCCTTGATCCGGGCCGCGGTGGCATGGCATCCCGAACCCGCATTATCTCCGCGCGCCATGCTGCGCGATAACGCCTATCGACGAAGCGAACTGCCGTGAGGGAGGCCATCATGAGATGCTGCTTGCTCGTCGTGACGAGCCTTATCCTGGGCGCTGGCGTTTCCACCCAGGCGGCATCTGAGAAAAGAGCCCTCGACGTACGGGTGGACGAGAGCACCGGCGAGGTGACGGTGCTGTACAGGGGCACTCCCATTATCCAGAGGGAGCTCCTTCAGCTCATAGACACGAGGGGCGGTTGGGACGTCACATTCTCCTACGGCAAATCGGGGCAGGTGAAGACTACTGGCCGTGACACCCCTGATGGCCACGAGGTCACGATCGAAGAGCAAATGCCGGACGTGCTATCATACCGCAAGGTCGTCCGGATCAGCCCCGACAAGCTGGCCGTCTCCCTCGACTACGAGGTCGCGCCGAACGTTACGGCCACGGACAACTTCTACTTCCTCGGCATTCCCCAGGAGCTACTTGCTGACGCCCCTTTCAGCGCAGTAGTGGACGGCAGAGCCATCCGCGGCGTCTGTGATCTGACCGGACGAGGCGAGACCCTGCCGCCCGGCCTCACGCAGTGCACCTTCTATACGCCGTCCGCCGAGCTCGATTTCGAGTTTGAGTCTGAAAACGCCCGGTGGTTCCTCGCCGACTGGAGCGGCACTGTGCATGAGTCGCTCCGGCTCCGGGTCGAGAAGCCAATTGAAGCGGGCGGATACACGGTGCACCTCGGTTTCACCATGACCACCAGGCCGTCTGACCCAACCCGGGTGGCCCGCCTCGTAGCCGAATGGAGGGCCGAGAATGAGCGGAGACAGCGCGAGCGCATGGAGAAGATGCGCATTATAGAGACGAAGCCGCTTGCCATTCACTCGGTTAGCCGGAGCGGCGATTCCGTGCCCGTTTACGAGAAGCTCGAACTCACGGCGGACATCACCGGCACGTGGGACAATCCCTTCGATCCCGACCAGATCGACGTCCAGGCGCATTTCACCTCGCCATCGGGGAAGCGTATCGACGTTCCCGGCTTCTTCTACCATGAGTACCGGATGAGCGAAGGGGGCGAGGAGCACGTCGGATCGGCGACGTGGAAGGTCCGTTTCGCGCCCACGGAGACTGGTCGCTGCGAGTACCACTTAACGGCGAAGGATCGCTCGGGCGAGGTGAAGTCGGACGTGGGCGTCTTCGCGGCGACCGCAAGCGACTCGCCGGGTTACGTCCGGGTATCGAAGAGAGCCCCGTTGTACTTCGAGTTCGACGCGGGCGCGCCGTACTTCCCAATAGGCACGAACCTGTTCACCCGCACGAATCTTGGCAGTCCCATACCACCGGAGCGGCTGCTGACGATGCTCCGGTACGTTGACGGCCTGGCCGACGGCGGCGCCAACTACGCCCGGCTGCGGATGGATGCCTGGTGGTTCAGCATCGAGAATCCGCCTGATGATGCTACCGGCTACATGGGCATAGGCAAGTACCACCTCCGCAGCGCCTGGGGTGTGGATCGGATCCTCGAGCGCGCCCGAGAGCGCGGCGTCTACATCCAACTTTGCCTCTACAACCCAAACGCCCACATCAACGGGCCGAAAGAGGAGTGGCGCAACCGCTTCAACTTCTTCGTGAAGGAATACGGCGGCCCGTTGGATTCGATTGAGCAGTTCTGGACGGATGCCGAGGCCAAAAGGCTCGTGCGGAACAAGCTCCGGTACGTCGTCGCGCGCTGGGGATACAGCACCGCCCTCATGGCCTGGGAGTTCTTCAACGAGGTCGTGATCCGTGAGAACACGCAAGATGACATCCTGGCATGGCACCGGGAGATGTCTGATTACCTCCACAGCATCGACTCCTGGGACCACCTCATCACGACCAGCCCAATGGGCCACAGTTGGGCCGGGTCAGGCGAGATCTGGACGCTGCCGAACATGGACATCACCCAGGTGCACAGCTATGCGTTCAGGGACATGGGCGAGGGTATGCCCGACTTCTGCCGGCAAGCGGTCTCGCGCCATAAGAAGCCGTTCATATGCGGCGAGTTCGGCCTGCCGCGGGCGGTACTCGATGCAAAAGGCCTACGTGTGGACCAAGATGGCCTTCATCTCCATAACGGCGTCTGGGCATCATCGCTCGCCGGTTCCGCCGGTTCGGCAATGCATTGGTACATCACCAGCTACATCGATCCTCTGGATCTGTACGGCCGCTTCCGCGGCCTGCGCGAGTTTATGAAAAAAGTGCCGACCCTATCCGGCGACCTCGAGTCAGTTCGTACCGATGGGCTCGCATACGTCGAGCCGCCCTCGCCCGAAAGGTTCTTGGACGTGGCACTCGCCGGCCAGCCGCGTTTCGAGAAGGCTGCGGTGAACAGATTCCGGGTCGCGCCGGACGGGACCATCAACGCCCCAAGGGGGCTCAACGGATTCCTCTGGGGGATCCACGCCCACAGGGACCTGCGAAATCCCCCCACGTTCGTCGTTGACTATCCCAAAGCGGGTCAGTTCATCGTCCATGTCGGCTGGGTCGTCGGGACCGGGGATAGTCCGATCGAGGTCTACCTCGACGACAAACTCGTCCTGGAGAAGAACTTCACGGTTGGCGAGGGGCTGGGGAAAGAATGGAAGCACATACCGCAGTACGACAATTGGCACAGCCTGTATGACGAGGACCTGGTGGTCGAGGTCCCGGCCGGCCGACGCGAGATCCGGGTGGAGAGCCTCGGCAGAGACCGGGTCGAAGTGAGCTACAGACTGGTCAACTACATCTCTAGCCGCAACGTCGTGCCGCTGCGCATCGTTGGCCTCGCAAACGCCACCGGCGCATATCTCTGGATTCAGAACAGGGATAGCTCCTGGCAGGCACGCTGGAACGAGGTGGAACTCGAGCCAGTGCCCCCCACTTCGCTAGCGATCCTCGGCTTGAAAGCAGGCACGTATCGCGTCGAGTTCTGGGACACGCGGGCGGGCAGGATCACGTCGGCCACAGAAGCCCAGTCAGACGGACGCAGGCTTGTCCTCGCGATCCCCGAGGTCCTCACGGACATAGCCTGCATTGTCGAGGCCGATGCAGTGGCTTGGGTGAATGCCCGCTCTGCCGAGACTTCTGTGGAATTCCTTTCTCGTCGTCGCGGAGAGATGACTCGTATGGTGATGGCAGTATGAGGGTGGGCGCGAGTCAATCAGCCTAGCCGATAGAGCTCCGTTGAGGGACAGGCATCGCCTTCGACCGCGCGGAATAGGCGTCTGGGTGACACGATGGCCACACAGATCGCCTCCGGTGCCATCCAATAAGGAGAAGGCCATGAAAATCTCGGGAATGTGTGTGCTGGTGGCTGCTGTGTTCATCATGACGGCGGTTGGGCTGCTTTTCGCGGAAGAGCTACTCATCCTCGAAAACGTCGTGCCGCCCGGACCGAACCGGCCGGACGAGCCGTTCATTGAGGCATTCTCCCTGGAGGCGGCGGTTCGGTTTCTGGACTCGGCCGCGCTCACCTGGCAAAAAGAGCGCAGGTGTTTCGCCTGTCATTCCAACTACGCCTTCTTGCTTGCTCGTCCGGCCATCTCCCACGAGGTGCCGGCGCATCAGCAGATCCGCGCGGCACTGGAGCACCTGGCTGAGAACCCCCGCCGCGTGAAGTACTGGGTCACCGAGGCCGTGATGGTCGCATCCGTGCTCGCTTGCAACGACGCATCAACCACCGGCAAGCTGCATCCCGCGACGCGGAAGGCGCTGGATCGGATCTGGACTGCCCAGCGCGAAGACGGCGGCTGGACCTGGCTGGACGATAACGAGCCGCCATCGGAGATAGACGATCACTACGGGGTGACCATGGCGGCCATCGGGGCAGGCGTTGCTCCGGACAATTATAGCGAGACGCCGGCGGCGCAAGTGGGACTGGAGAAGATCCGCAGCTACTTCCGGAACAACCCGCCCGCCAACATGCACCATCGCGCGATGAAGATGCTGGCATCGGTGCACGTGGACGGAATCATGACCGAAGCGGAGCGCCGGGAGGTCATCGACGGCTTCTTCGCGCTCCAGAAGCCCGACGGCGGCTGGGGATTGGCCACGTTGGGCAATTGGCAAAGGTCCGACGGCACACCCCAGGACATGAAAACGAGCGACGGGTATGGCACCGGCTTTGTTATCTACGCTCTCCGTTGCGCCGGCGTCCCGGCCGACGATCCGCGGATGCAGAAGGGCATCGGGTGGCTCAAAACGCATCAGCGGGCGAGCGGACGCTGGTTCACCCGGTCAATGGACAAGGACAGCAGACACTACATAACGCACTCCGGAACGGCGTACGCAATCCTCGCGCTGGCTGCGTGTGGTGAGGCCGATTCGCTCGGCAATACCAAGTGACGCCAGAGGCCTGATGCCGTTTCATGTCGCGCCGACATTCCCGGTCAGTCCCGACACCTTATTCCATCGCGGATCGATCGTCTTCCGTCCTCCGCTGCCACTCCCTCAATCTCGCCCGCATCTCTGCGAGAACGTCGCTGTGGGCGGGATCGTCAACGAGGTTCACCATTTCGTAGGGGTCCTCATCCAGATCGTACAGCTCGTCCATCTGTCCTTTGTTGGCGACGTACTTGTAGCGCTCCGTCACCACCAACCTGCCGATATGCTCTTCCCCGTGCCCGTGCGTCTCGCACATCACGTCCTCACGCCATTCCGAGTCCTGGCCGGTGCACAACGGGATCAAGCTGGCGCCATCGACCTCGTCCTGAAAACGAAGCCCCGCTGCGTCGAGGATAGTCGGAGCAACATCGAGGTTGCTCACCAGGCGATTCGACACCTGTCCCGGCTCGACCCCTCCGGGCCAGCGAATGGCCATGGGAATGCGAACCATCTCCTCGGGCATGTAGGACCGCTTGTCGAAGTGACCTCCGTGGCACGCGAGGCCGTCGCCGTGGTCCGTCGTCCAGAGCACCAGCGTGTTGTCCGCCAGTCCAAGCTCATCCAGTGCATCGAGGATTAGCCCGCCCGCCGCGTCCACCATTGTGACGTGGGCGTAGGCCCGCGCGATGACCTTCTGCCATTCGCTCCACGGGAGCGGGTTGGGAATGATGAGCTTGCCGTTCTCGCTGAGGGGGTAATTGTTCTCCGTGCGGTAGATCTCCGGTTTGCTCGACAGGTCATCGCGGAAGCTGCCGTACTCAGGGATGTCCTCGGCATCGTAGAGATCGGCGAACTCCTGGGACGGGAAGTAGGGCTGATGGGGTCCCCAGAAGTCAATCCGCAGGGCGAAGGGCTGATCGCTTTCCGACGCGGCGAGCTCGCGCAGTTTGTTGCACGCCAGGTCGGCCAGGAAGAAGGCCTCGTGCGACTCCGTGGGGGTGACGGTGAGGCCGGAAGCGTGTTCGTTGCACCAGCTCCCCTCGCACTTATAGAGCTTCCCGGCCTGCATCGGGTTCTTTCGCCCATCGCGCCTGACGGGTGGCCAGAAGCTTCGTTCGATCAGGACCTGGTGCTCGGGCAGTCCTCTCCTGGCGAGGTATTCTTTGTACTCGGGTTTTGTGTAGGGGTTGTTGTAGCTGGGATAGCTGAAACCCTCGCACTTGTGATCGTACGCCGTGCCCTCTCCAGCGTGCCACTTGCCGTAGTAATAGCTGCGATAGCCGCCGTCGGCGAGGATGTCCAGGTACACTTCTCGGTCGAACGGATGATTGCTGTCGTTCTTTAGCTCCCCATGGTTGTGCGGATAGAGCCCCGTCAGCATCGTCCGCCGCGCCGGACCACACAAGGGGCAAGCCGCGTAGGCGCGCTCGAAGACAACGCCTCCCGCTGCCAACCGATCAAAATGCGGCCGCTGAATCTTCGGTCCGCTATCCCATCCATGCCGGTAGTAGACCTGGTGATCGTTCAGGAGGAAGACGATGTTGGGTCTATCGCTCATTGGTCGCTCTCCCTGCGTGCGGCTGCGCTGCCACGCGCCGCCCGCTATTTCGTCTTGAATTCGCCGAACGTGCCCGGCACGTCCGCCAGGTGGCTCTCGAGCAGGCCCTTCATCTCCTCCAGCTTCCTCTTGTGGGCTGGATCGTTAGCGAGGTTCTTCTGTTCGTCACGGTCGTTTTCCAGGTGGTAGAGCTGGTCGGCGTCGTAGTAGTGTTTGCCGTACTTTCTTATGGCATTGCCTCGCTCGGTGCCCTGGCCCCCAGGAAATCCAAGGTGGGAGAGCGGCGCCTCGGGCATGATGGCAAAGCGTTTGTCTTCCCGCGCCATTTTCCTCGCGGCATACTGCTGCGATGCTCTCAGTTTCTCCTCGTCCGTCATCTGTTTGCTGGGTGGAATGCGAAACGCAAGGTACTTCGACCCCTGTGTGCACACGGCGCGTGTGTGGCCTATCTCGAAATAGAGCGAATCGTGCACCTCGGTCTTCTCCCGGCCCAGCAA
Organism: Armatimonadota bacterium; assembly: GCA_030601885.1. Lineage (GTDB taxonomy): Bacteria > Armatimonadota > Zipacnadia > JAUWAU01 > JAUWAU01 > JAUWAU01. The sequence continues at coordinate 37,469 of JAUWAU010000036.1, read as the reverse complement.
CGGCATCAGACTGACGCCGTCGAGGTGCACCTGCTCCGGCGGCTCGATGCCGCACGCGTCAAGGATCGTCGGTGCGAAGTCGATGTTCTGGACCAGCGCGTCGCTCGTCCCGGGCTCAATGACGCCCTTCCAGCGGATGAAGGTCGGCGTCCGCACGCCGCCCTCGTAGCAACTGCCCTTGCCGCCTTCGACGCCGTGGTCGTTGAAGTAGAAGACGATGGTGTCCTCGGCGAGTCCCAGGTCCTCGAGTTTCTTCAGCATCGCCCCGATGCCGTCATCGAGCCAGGTGGCCGGAGCAAGACGTTCCGGCACGCCGGCCGCTTTGGCGCGCTCCAGCACGGACTGCCGAGAGGGTTGAACCTCGATCGGCTTCTCGAGCAATCCCGCATGCGTGATCCGTGGATCAGCTTTGAGCGACGCCAGGGGGCTGGGGCCGTGCAAGAGAGTCGTGGCCAGGTACAGATAGAACGGCCTGTCCTTGTTCTGCTCGACGAAGTCAAGCGCTCCCTTGGTGATCCACTCCTGGTTGTGATGACGCAGCGCCCGACAAGGATGGGCGCCGAAATTGCCCAGGTTTACGCTCGCGGCGTAGTCGAAACCAAGCCCCCTCACCCACTCGTGGAGCCGGTCCTGGGCGCCTTCGAGGATCGTGGCGATCTTGGGCTCGGCCGGGTCGCTGTCGAGCGTCACGGCGTCTCGGAGCTTTTGCCATCCGGGCGGTCCGCCATTGTGCCACTTGCCGACGACGCCGGTGGCGTACCCGGCCTGCTGAAGCACCTTTGCCAGGTTGGTCGGTTCGGAGGCGAGGTCGGTGTTCCACTGTACGTTGGTCTGCCCCTCGGGGGAGGTGGAATTCTTGAACGAATCGCTGTGACAGCGGCTGGCGTACGCCCCGGTGAGGCAGGCAAAGCGGCTGGGCGTGCAGACGCTGCTGGACACGTAGCCCCGCGAGAAGTAGACGCCCTCGGCGGCCAACCGGTCGATGTTCGGCGTCAGCGCCTGGCCAGCGAGAAAGCCGAACGTGTCGAGGTGCTGATCGTCGGTGATGATGAACAGAACGTTCGGCCGGCGGCGAGGCCCCGCCCGTGCAGCACTTGACGTCGAAGGGTGCAGAAGCAAGGAAGTTGCTCCCAATCCGGCGGCTGTGCCGATGCTCCCTCTCAAGAAGGCCCTGCGCGACAGCGGCTTATCATTTTTCATGACGCCCCCCTTGTGCGCTGGCGATCGCGCCAGTCTCTCCCTGGTATCATACGCGTCCGTGTCGTCGGCTTTCGCCTTTCGGTAGGCCCCGCCCTGCTGTAAGCCGGGAGCACCTTGCGGCGAAGCGCCGCAGTATCTAGAGCCAGGGGCCCCGCATTCCGGTAACGGCCAAGCTGGCGATGACAAAGCCTCGTCCGGCGGAGAGGATTTGGCGCGGAAGTGTCCAAGGTTCCAGCAGTTGGCTTTCATAGGATGCCGGCGGGAGCTGAGTCCGACGGGAGCGCTGGAAAGGTCGGCAGTGCGGTGGATGAACTCTTTCAAGGGGGATTCAGGCATGTCAGATGCGAAACAGGAGGGCATCGGGCGTCGTGATTTCCTCAAGCACGCGGCAGCCGGCGCCGCACTGGCCGCCGGTGGGAAGCGCCTCGCCGCTGCGGCCGCGCCAGCGGACACGTCGAAAATCCTCAACTACAACGAGCACATGGAGTACCGTCGGCTGGGGAAGACGGACCTGTGGGTCTCGGCGGTCTGCCTCGGCGGACACTGGAAGCGGCTGCAGGTGGCCATGGGAAGGGGCATCGCCCAGCCGCCGGCCGAGGCCATGGCGGCGTTCCTGAAGAACCGCGCCGACGTGGTCAGCAAGTGCATTGACGTAGGAATCAACTATGTGGACGCCTGCTCGCCCGGCGAGATCCTGACCTACGCGCGAGTCCTGCGCGGCCGGCGGGAGAAGATGTACTTCGGCTTCTCCTGGCACACGCACGAGCTCCGCTTCCCCGACTGGCGCACCAAAGACAAGCTCATCCGGTGCATCGACGAGGGTCTCCGGCAGGCCGGCCTCGACTACGTTGACATCTGGCGCGTCTCGGCGCTCATGAACGAGCCGCAGCCCGATGCCGACATCGACGCAACCGTCGAAGCCTTCGAGAAGGTCCACGCGCAGGGCAAGGTGCGCTTCCTGGGCATCTCCTCGCACCACCACCCATTCCTGAAGCGCCTCGTTGAGAACTGGCCGCAGGTGTCAGTGATCCTCTTCCCGTACACCGTGGACAGCAAGGAGCTGCCCCAGGACAGCCTGTTCGAGGCCGTGCGGAAGCACGACGTCGGCGTGTTCGGCATCAAGTCGTTCGCCAGCAACTCCATCTTCAAGGGCGACAGCCAGCCGGGCAACCCGATGGCGACGGACGATGACGAGCTCGCCCGGCTCACCATTCGCTACATCCTCGGCAACGAGGCCATCACCGCGCCGATCCCCGGCCTGATCGACACTCACCAGGTCGAGAACGTGGCCCTGGCCGTGCGCGAGCGCCGCGAGCTGGATAGCGGCGAGCAGGCCAAGCTCAAACGAGCGGCCGAAGAGATGGTGGCCAATCTGCCGCCGGACTACGAGTGGCTTCGGGACTGGGAGTGGGTGTGAGTCGAGCCGCCCGTCCAACCATGTGCATCAAGAAGCGGACCGCGCCACCGGATGGTCCGCTTCCTCTGCCCCGAAGATGTAGCCCTCCGCTTACCCTTTGTAGCCGGAGCGGCTCGCTCCGGCGGGCCTCAGCTTCCCAGCTCAGGCATCTTCATCGCGCAGGTTCGGAAACCGGACCTTACCAGGGGGGGCGCAGCCCGCCATGGATAACTTCCTCACAGACAGGGAGGTACGTGGATGAAACACGGGCTGCCTCTCAGCGTCGCCATCGCGGCGTTCGGGCTCTCGCTGGGTGTCTCTTACCTCGTGTTGGGGCAGGACATCCATGAGAAGGTCGGAGCATTTAAGCGGGAGACAACTGAGCAGGCGGCGGCCCACGCGGCACTCCGTGGCGCGAAAGGCAAGCTCCCCAAGGACAACTCCCTCTGCCTGCTCTGTCACGCGAACTTCAAAGAGGAGCCCCTCGTCGCCGCACACATCAAGGACGGCATCACCTGCGCGCACTGCCACGGGATCTCCTTCGAGCACATGGACGATGAGACGAGCCGCACCAAAGCCGACATCATGTTCGGCCGGGCGGAGGTCGCGCCGTTCTGCCGGCGCTGCCACGAGGGCCACCAGGAGCCCGACAAGGTCGCGGCCTTCCTCGCCGAGTGGAAAAGCAAGACGCGCCCCAACGGCCGCGTCATCCTCCAGCAGGCCATATGCACCGACTGCCACGGGGAGCACGTCATCCTGGCCGTGCCGGTGGTGACCGGCGAGGAGCCGTAGCCGCCCGCTCACTCAGTCCGATACGAGATCGCCTTCGCCGACGCCAGTGCCTTCGCGGTCGCGGGCACAGGCAATTCCCCTGCGCCTGGCGTCACGCGACGCACCGCGATCCGCACGGGCTGCAGCGGCGCCAGTTCCAGCGCGACACCCTTCGCCATTTCCTCTCCGCTCCACTGCCAGCGCCCACCCGGCGTCATGGCCACTTCGTAGCGCTCCTCGGCCGGCACCGTGAACCACTCCGGCAGCTCGTTGATTCGCGGGTAGTTCACCGGCATGTTCATGACCTCGGCGTGACGCGGCCGGTCGAAGATCAGCCGCCCGGTCCACGGCGTGTCTGCGCACGCGGTCACGTACAGTACGTCGCCGATCTGCTCGGCTCCGAGCCGAAGATCGGCCCGCCACGGCTGGAGCTGGCAGCCCTTCGTCTTCCACATGGCGTACATGATGCACGCTCGCCCGAAGCTCCCGTCCCCGTACCAGCGCTCCACGCTCCCGTCGGCGCGCTGCAGCTTCCAGGCCCTCCGGAGCGTCGCATCGAGGAACGGGAAACTGTCCTGCAGCGGAATGCGATTCAGCAGGTCGATGGCGCTCTCGAAGGAATCCGCCTGCCCGTCGCTGCCGCCCCAGTCGTGGTCGAGGTACTTCGGCAGGCTGCGCAGGACGCGCTCGACGGCGTCCCGATACCTCCGCTCGCCCGTGGCGAGGTAGTACGTATAGTAGGCGTCGTAGACGTAGCCCCAGCAGTCGCTGAGGGTATGGCGCACCACCGTGCCCTCCGCGGGGTTGATCGTCCAGTAGAGCATCCCGTCGGCATTGGTCCCCACTTCCAGCACCCGATCCAGCATCCGCTCCATCGGCTCGCGATAGCGCCGTGCACGCTCGGTGTTCAGTTGCGCCTCGACGAGCATCAGCTCCGCCAGGCCGTTGATGATCTCGCACCCATGATCCGACAGTCCGAGGGAGCTCTCCTCGGTCGGCAGCCTGTCGAGCAGGAAGACGTCGCCGATGGGCCGCGCCCACTCCAGGTACTTCTCGTCGCGTGTGATCCAGTACAGCCGCGCCAGCGTCTGCAGCATCTCGCCACACACTTCGTGGTCCATCGCCGGCAGCCGACCGCGCTCGGTCTCGTGCGGCGAGTGCTCGTGGATGTCGTCAACGAGCCCGACAAGCCGGTCATACCATTGACCCCGCTCCGACCACTCCGTGATGCGCAGCAGCCCGTCGCGGCAGTACTCCGACGCGCCGAAGATGATGCGCTTCACGCTCGGGTCCGCGTCCATGAAGCCCTGCGTATCGAACGACCAGTCATCCGGCAGCCGCCCGAGCCTGTTGCAGATCCGCTGCTCGTCCAGGAGCGTCTGAGTCAGGAACCCGTCGCGCACGCCGCGATCCGTCAGGTTGCTGATCACCACGAGCGACGCATAGAGATCCGCCCCCGCATTCTCCACGCGCCAGTAATCCTGCTCCCAGCGCTCGCTGATGAGGTGCGAGTTCGGATCCTTCCTCTTCAGCCAGCACTCCAGCACCGCATGCGCCCGCACGAGCGCCTCGCGGGCGGCTTCGGCGTTGCCCTGGGCTGCACGAAACGCGCTCTCGGTGTCAGGATCGGCCGCAGGTGGTTGGGCAACGACCGCTGTTTGGCCCAACCAAAACAGAAAAAAGACCAGCAGGCAGGCGCTGACTGCGTTCCTCACTTGTTGCACTCCTTCAGTGACGCCATTGTTGCCAGCCTCCCCTCACCGCCTCCCCACCTGCTCCGCCTCACCGCCCGCACCGAAGACGGCGAGCGGGCGTCGGCGGCGACCATGCTTCGAGTGAGGCGGTAGGCCGTCCGGAAGAATTGGCGAGGTACAGGCCCTCACCTACAGTGCCACCTCGGCCATTCAGTTCCCATATTGATACATCCCTGCCCCGAAGCGAAGCCGCCGTTCGTTGTGCGGGCCACTTGTTCGCGAAGGCCATCGCAACGTCCTTCGCGAAACAACCGTGTGCCACGGCTTGCTTGTGCCTGTCTGAAGCGGCATCCCGTATGGGATCAAGCCGTGCTTGCAGCGGCAGCCAGGACACACGGGTAGCAAGCTACGCGCCGTCGCCAAAGCGGCTTTGGCGCGTCGGCGACCCGTGCCACACGTCCGCCTGAGAAACCGAGGGACCACCATGAGCAACAGCCTCAGAGAACGCCTGCTGGACGAGATGAAAGCCATCCGCACGGTGGATTGCCATTCCCACACGGCCTTGCGGCGAGACTACTACAAGATCCGCCAGCGCAGCCTCTTTACGATGATGGCCTACTTCGAGCGGGAGATCCAGAACGCCACGGGCAAATCGTCGTCGAAGCTGTACGAGGGCGCCGAGTCCGACGACGAGCGCTGGGAGCGGCTCAAGCCGGTGCTCGACCGCTGCCGCAACATGTCCTACTGGCGGCACAACATCGTCACGTACCGCGAGCTGTTCGACTTCGAGGACAACGAGCTTACGGACGACAATTGGCGGGCGCTGAACGAACGCATCGTGGAGCGGACGGCGGAGGCGAACTGGTACGAGCACGTCACGAACGACGTGTGCAACCTGGAGACGCAGGTGCGCAACGTGCCATGGTTTGAGGACTGGGAGCCCGAGTACTTCACCTGCACCCTTCGGATGGAGTCGGCACTCATGCTTTACAATGCCGACACGCGGGAGGGACTCGAGAAGCACGTGAAACGCTCGCTGACGGATCTGTCGCGGCTGAAGGCCGGGCTCATCGAGCTGATCGAGAGGTACCAGCAGCGCGGCTCTGTCGGCATCAAGCTCGCACATGCCTACCGCCGAACGCTGCACTCCGAGGACGTCCCCGAGTCGGTGGCCGCGCGCGTCTTCGAGAGGGCGCTCGCCGGCGAGGGTCTCTCCTGGCCAGAGCGCAAGCAGCTCGAGGATCACATCATCTTCTTCCTCGCCAAAGTGGCGTCCGAGTTGGATTTGGTCTTCCAGATACATACGGGAGTCCAGGGCAACTGGGGCAACGTGCCCGAGTCCAACCCACTGCACCTGATCCCGCTGATCCACGCCAACCGCTCCACACGCTTCGACCTCTTCCACGCGGGCTATCCCTTCAGCCGCCACATCGGCATGCTCGCCAAGCACTCCGCCAACGTGTGGCTGAACATGGCCTGGATGTACGTCATCACGATGGAGGGGAGCCGGCAGAGCCTCAGCGAGTGGATTGACCTCGTGCCCGGCGACCGGCTGCTCGGGTTCGGCTCCGATGTGCGCTGGCCCGAGATGATCTACGGGCACCTGGTGATGGCACGCTCGTGCATCGCGGACGTGCTGGCGCAGAAGGTGGAGCGGGATTTCCTCAGCGAAGAGGCGGCCGTGTCCCTGCTGCACCAAATGCTTCGCGACAACGCCGTGGCGCTGTATGGACTTCCTGCAGAAGCAGTGTAGCCGGAGAAGCTTGCTCCGGGCGGCCTGGGCAAGCAGCCCAGGCTACACGTAGTGCCCCGGCGTTGCAGCGTTACGGCTTCGCCTCCGGTGCTGCGAACCGCACGAAATACTGGTACTGCAGGCAGTAGAAGTCCGCGTCCAGCGCCAGCCCGGCTGCGGTCGCCTTCTCGATCAGCTCTTCCCGCGGCAACTGCTCGCCGTGCCAGCGGAAGGGAGTCTCGACGCCCTCCTTCACGTCGATGACATAGAGGTAGCCGCCGGGCTTGAGCGCTCTGGCGACGCTCTGCAGCAGCGGCTGCTGTTGCTCTTTCGGCACGTGATGCAGCACCATGCAGATGAAGGCCACGTCCACTGAACCGGGCTTGAGCTTCGTGTCGGTTGGCTCGGAGTGGACGAGCTCGATGTTTTTCACGCCCTGCTCTTCCGCGCGTTTGCCGGCGGCGTCCAGCGCACGCTGGTCGATGTCCACGCCGAGGACCTTGCCCTCGTCGCCGACCGCCTCGGCAAAGGGAAACAGGAAGTAGCCGCGCCCGCAGCCGACGTCGGCCACGACATCGCCAGGCTTCAGGTGCAGCTCCTTGACTACTCTCTCTGGCTGCTGCCATTCGTTCCGATCTCTGCGTCCCTCGCGCTGTGCAGCGGCCGAGGCTGCGGCGAGGAGGAGAACGGCGATCGTGAGGCTCAAGATACGACGAATGCTCATCTGGTCTCGCATGGCTCTTGCTCCCGGTTCGTGTTTGTGCGTCCAACGCCCGACGACAGAGCATCGCCGCTAGTGGCAGTTTAGCGCATCACCGCGGCCTCTCCTCTTTTCCGTTCCCCTTGACTTACGTCAAAGCGACTCGTGCGTGCATAGGGTATCGTAAGCATGGTGCGCCCATCTCAGAGGCGGGACACGAGCCCGCCAGAGGAGTGATGAAGATGGCGACAACAAAGGTATTGCGAAAGATCGTCAGAATCGACGAGTCCAAGTGTGACGGCTGCGGGCTGTGTGTCCCGGCATGCCACGAGGGCGCCATCGAGGTGATCGACGGCAAGGCCCGGCTGGTGTCTGACCGGTACTGTGACGGCCTCGGCGACTGCCTGGGCGAGTGTCCGCAGGGCGCGATCACGATAGAGGAGCGCGAGGCCAACGAGTACGACGAAGCCGCCGTGCAGGCCCGGATGGAGGTCGCCGGTAGGGGCGACCCGACGGGTCGCCCCTACGATGCCCACGCGGCCCACGCCGAGCACGGCCACGGCGGCTGCCCGGGCGCGATGGCGATGCAGTTCCAGCGACCCGCGACGGAGGCCGATGAGGACGATGGCTCTGGCCCCCGTCCGTCGATGCTGGCGCAGTGGCCGGTGCAGCTCTCGCTGGTGCCGCCGAACGCGCCGTACTTCCAGGGCGCCGACCTGCTGGTGACCGCCGACTGCGTCCCCTTCGCCTACGCCGACTACCACCGCGACTATCTCAAGGGCAAGGCTCTCGTCATCGGCTGCCCGAAGCTGGACGACATCGAGTTCTATCGCGAGAAGCTGACGGCCATCCTGCAGGCCTCCGACATAAAGAGCGTCACCGTGCTGCACATGGAAGTGCCCTGCTGCTTCGGCATCGTGGCCGCTGCCGAGCAAGCCGTCGCCGCCTCGGGCAAGGACATAGCCTTCGAGACCGTGACCATCGGCATTCAGGGGGAGAGGAAGTAGGGCGTCGCCTGAGGCCATGTTGAGCCGTGACCGACGTGGACCGCGCGCCGACCCATGCGAGCGGCACTACAGCATCACCTCAACGAACTCCGGATCGTAGCGGTACGCGCGGTACACTTTCGTCCGGCCATCGGCCCGGTCGGCCCATGGGTTGCGGAAGTCCCACACCACCTCGCGGTCGGGCGTGACCTCGAGCAGCCGCCCATCCGCCATGCCGCCGGCGCAGATGAAGGTGTTGCCGTTCGGGAGGCGCTGCTGGCCGGAGAGGGCCCTCGCGTGCATGAGCGGCGGCGGGTCGTCCTTGAACTCCCAGACGATCTCCTCGGTGAGCGGATCCAGCTCCACGACGCGCGAGTAGCCGCGGCGCGGGCCGTTGTCGAACAGCAGGATGTGACCGTTGGGCAGCATGTTCGCCTGGTGCTGCGCCTCGATCTCACCCGGGCCCCACGCCCACACGACCTCGCCCGTCTCGCGCTCGATGACGGCGATGGTGCTGATTCTCCGGTGACTGATGATGACATTGCCGGCCTTGAAGCGGGCGTCTTTTTGGCCGGCGGGCGTCTCCGGCAGCACCTGCACCGAGTTGCTGTGGGTCCAGTCCATGTCCGGCCGCGGGAACTTCACTCCCACGAGCCGCTTCAGCTCCTCGATGTGCCGGTCCGAGTGCCACTCCCAGACGAGCTCCTTCTCCCGCGTCACCTCGATGATCTTCGTGTTCTTCTCGATCTCTCCGCCGGCGTACACGGCCGGGTTGTTCACCGTCTCGTGCGCCAGCAGGATCGTGTTGCCGTTCTCGAGCCGCTGCGCATCGTGGTGCCAGAGGCACTCGTAGAACCACACCTCGTTGCCGTCCCAGTCGCTCTCGCGGATGCCGCGCGGGGTGTCCTCGTCGAACCGGGTATCGTGCAGCAGGTGGTGGTTCGGCAGGAGCATGGCGAAATGCACCACGGGCACGCGCCACTGGTGGACCATGTTGCCCTCCATGGCCACGAGGAACACACGCCTGCCGTGATCGGGCGCAAACAGCGTGTAGCTGCGATAACACTTCGCCGGCTTATGCAGCACGAGGCCCGTCGGTCGTCCTAACATACTCGGTCTTCCTTTGAGCGCCTTGGGCTGTGCATCCGCGCCCCGCCCGGCGCCAAGCGCCATCCCCGCAAGTGATCCCGCGGCGGCCCGCAGCAACCGACGACGCGATATCCTACTCGACATACATTCACCTCCGAACAGCCACTACTGTAGCCCGGGCAGCTTCGTTGTAGCCCGGGCAGCTTGCCCGGGTGCCTTTGTCGTTGTGCGTTGCGCCCTCCGTGTGCACCCGCTGGGTCGCCTTCGATATTGGACCGCACGTTCCGCCTTCGATACTCTGATGCCTGCACCCGCACCGAGCGCATCACCGCAACGCTGCAGGCCCCGCCGGCCAGACCGCGAAGATACGCATCACGCCCGGAGGACGACGACATGCCCACAACAAGATGCTTACACCTCGCCCCGGTGGCCCTGCCGTTTTTTCTGATGCTGGGACTCGACACCCCATCCGCAGCCTTCGACTGGAACGCACGCCACGTCTTCGCGCTGGGCAATGCCCGCCAGCCGGTGCCGGACTGGGTCTGGGAGAGCGACTGGATCGCGGGCGCCGCGCTGCGAGGGCATTGGCGGACCTTCGAGCCGCGCAAAGGCGAGTACGACTGGCGCAGCATTGACAGCGAGATAGCGAGGGCCGCCGCAGCGGGCAAGGTCGTCACGATCCGCCTCTGGGGCGGCGCGCGGGGAACGCCGGAGTGGGTGTATGAGGCCGGTGCGGAGAGTTACGAGTGGACGGTCGGCGCCGCCACGGAGCACAACTTCGGCCAGACGCTCAAAGCACCGCTGCCGTGGGACCCCGTCTGGCTCAGAGAATGGACGGGCTTCATCCGCGCCCTCGGGGAGAAGTACAACGCGAACCCGCACGTCGTCGGCATCACCATGACCGGGCCGGTGGGGCCCTACGGCGAGATGTCACTGCCGCGCTCGAGGGAGATGAAGGTGGGCTGGCAGGAGCTGGGCTGGGATGACGACAACTTCTTCGCCGCCTACAAGACCTGCATTGACGCCTACGCCGAGGCCGTGCCGGACAAGCGGCTCGCCATGAGCTTCAGCCGCCCCGGGGATGAGCCGGCGACAGCGGCCTTTCGCGTCCACCGGTATGCGCGGGAGACGCTCGGCGGGCGCTTCATGGCCATGATGAACGGCCTCAGCGGCGCTCAGGACTACTCCACGTTCAGCATCGATGCGTCCCGCTTCTACCAGCGCAACATCGCCACCATCCGGGACGACGGGAGAGCAGGCAACCCGGTCGGCTTCCAGCAGCTCGCGCATCGTACCGTGCGCCGCCCCCAGCAGCTCAAGCCCGGCCAGGTGCCCTTCGGCGGCCCGCAGCGCATGGGCCCGCCGGAGCAGGAGATCGCCAACGTGGAGCTGTGCCGCGCCCGGTACGTGGAGGTGTACCTTGCTGACCTGCAGGGCGGGCCGACGACGGCCGCCTACAAGGCGTGGGTGGCAGAGGCGACTGCATAGGATTTGCGTCTGCCGCGGGTAGCTTGCGCCGACCCCCGGGCTGCGCCCTCGTTCCGAGCGCTGCGCAGCCCAGGCTGCACTCAGCCTCAGTCGCCCTCCCTTGCCCACTCGTCCAGTATCTTCTCCAGCTCCCGCTTCAGCGTCTCGCACGTCTCGTCGGCCGTGGCCTCGCCGATGGTGAGCCGCTGGATCTCGGTATCCAACACCGTCGTGACTTCGTCGTTCCGCGTGAAGTAGGACGGGCGCCGGCCGTGCTCCATGGTCTTTACGAAGGCCATCATGTTCTCCGGCGGACGCCAGTCGAGGAATACCGGGGAGAGGGCGATGGATTTCACCACAGGCGTTGTGCGGCCGCTTTCGATGGCCCGCGTCACGCCGGGCGCCGAGCAATAGAACCGAACGAGCTGCCACGCCTCCTCAGGGTGGCGCGTCTCGGCGGAGATGGCGTACGCCGTGCCCCCGTGGAGGGTGAATCGGCCCTTCCGGCCCTGGGGCACGATGCACACGTCCCAGTCAAAGGTGTCGATGCCGACGAAATCCGGCGTTCGCCAACGGCCGTCGAAGTACATCCCGATGCGCCCCGTGGCGAACATCTGGTAGTAACCCTCGTCCTGGCGCACCTCCGGCGGCACCACGATGCCGTCCTCGTAGAGCTGGGCAAACCACCGCATCCCCTCCAACGCTAGGGGCTCCGTCAGAGTGCACCGGGTCGGGTGAGCCGGATCGTCGAAGAAATCGCCGCCGCTGGACCAGATCAGCGCATGTGGCAACGTCAAAAGCGCCCCGTACTGATCGATGATCCCGTCCCCATTGGTGTCCCGGGTGAGCACCTCGCACGCGTCCCGAAAGTCCTCCCACGTCCACTCCTCGGTCGGGTACGCCAGCCCGGCCTGCTCGAACATGGACTTGTTATAGTAGAGCGCCTGCCCGCTGATATCGCGAGGGAGGCAGTACAGTCGCCCGTCGTGGCTGAACGCGCGCACGGAGAGGGGATAGAAGTCATCCATGTCCAGCTCGTCCCGCTCGATGTAATCAGTTAGCTCCAGCAGCGCCCCCTTGACGGCGAACTGCGGGTATGGCGTGATCTCGACCATCATCACGTCCGGCGCCAGCCCGCCGGCCATCATGGTCAGGATCTTGTCGTTGTAGCGCGCCGCTATGTGCACGATCTCGACGTCGATGCCCGGATGCGCTTTTTCGAAGTCGGCCACCACATCCTGTTCCGTGAGCACCTGCTGCGGCGTGCCCCAGATGCTGAAGTGGATCGTGACGTTGCTGTCGTGCTCGGCGACGCGCTCGACGCTGCAGCCGCAGCACACGAAGACCGCGACTACGACCAAGAAACGGCGAGCCACACTGGCTGGCGACACGCGGCGTTTTTGCCGCCGCCGTCGGCTGTCCGAGGCCGGCGGGCCAGGAATGGCCCGCCTACGCGAGTCGCCACTGTGCCGGCGGCCTAACCACGCGCACCAACGCGTAGGTCGGGCGCCTGGCCCGGCGGTCGGCGTCCCGACTCGATCCGTAGCATCGAGGTCAGGGACTTTCCAGCCCGACGTTCCTGGCACACACCCCTGCGGGGATGCACTAAGTGAGGCCGAAGAGCCTCGCGGCGTTGTCATGGTAGATGGCCTGCTTTTCGGCGTCGCTCAGCTCGGCGCCCTCGAACATGCCGAGCGTGAAGGCGGGCGTCAGCAGATCCAAATCGCTGCCGAAGAGAATCTGCTCCCGCCCGGCGGTCTCTATCGCATGCCGCACCTTGCCGCGGTCAGAGTGGCCGCAGCAGAAATCCAGGTATACGTTGGCGTGATCGCGCGCTACCTTGGCCGTCTCACGCCACTCGGCGCCCCCGGCATGGGCGAGAATGATGGGCAGATCCGGATGCCGCGCCGCTTCCGCGCCGATCGCCCCAGCGGCGGCCGCGCTGAAGGTGTGGATCTTGAGCACCGTCGGCGACCGCCGGGCGATCTCGCTGATCAGATCCGACATCCGTGGCGTCCCAACGGCGCAGCGCGAGTAGCTCGGGTGGATCTTCACCCCGGCGAACTTCTCCTCGCGCAGGTAGGTATCCATCTCGCGGCAGGAGGCCGCCAGGTAATTCGGATTCGTGGTCACATACCCCAGGAGGCCGTTCGTGTCTCGCAGCGCCTCTGCCAGCTCCGCGTTGCCCTCGGCCATGTCGTACACGATGGCCTTCGAGGACGACACGATGGCCGTCTCGATGTCAAAGCGCGCCATCAACTCCAACAGGTTGCCGACGGGGTCGCCGCCAATGGGAAACGGCCACTTGCCGAAATGTCCGTGCACGTCAATGATTCCCATGATGCGCGCCTCGCGGTTCCGCGACGCCGCGGGCCGATTAACCATCAACCATTCCTTTGGTCCCCTACCACCTCGTGATCCCCCGGTACGTCCCCGGCATCCGCTCCTTCCGGTACACGTGCTTGAAGTACCGCCACACGAGCTTGCCGTCTTGGTCATACTCCACTTTGTATCGCCCCGGCGTCAAGTCGATCTCGGCGATGTAGACGCCCTGCTCGCCGTTGGCATCGACCAGGATGTCGCCGTCCGGATCCATGATGAGACTGCGCCTCGGGCCGTAGATCGACGCCGCAAAGAACACGCCGTTCTCCAGCGCCCGGGCCCGTGCCGTGGACTCCCAGCCGAGGCCCCGCGCCCGCGGGCTCCCCCAGATGGGACAAACGATGATCTCCGCGCCGTTGAGGGCCAGCAGCCTCGCCGACTCCGGGAACGCGTAGTCGTAGCAGATCTGGATGCCTATCCTCGCAAAGTCCGTCTCGAACACCGGGTGCTCCGTGCCGGGAATGAGGCCCTCATCGGCCTCCCCCTCCGGCAGGTGCACCTTGCGATACTTGCCGACCACCTCACCGTCGCGTCCGACCAGCACGGCCGTGTTGTAGCGCATGTCGCCATCGCGCTCGTACAACCCCACCACGACGTACAGGCCGTACTTCTTCGCCTGCTCCCCCATGATGCGCGTGGTCGGGCCCGGAACCGGCTCGAGCACCTGCGACATGCGCTTCCCCGTTCCCACGACGGTGATCCCCTCGCCCAGCACGACGAGGTCCGCTCCCCGCCTACCTGCCTCGGCCACCTTCTCAGCGAACAGCCGCCGGTTCTTCGCGGGGGTCGTGGGGCTCTGCGGATTGAGCTGCACGACAGCGATCTTCGCCTTCCGCTCCGGCGGCGCCTCGGCGGGCGTCATCGACAGCTCCCCAAAAGACACCCAGCCGCCCTTGGCCCACCGGCCGATGAGGTGCACCTCCAGGTACTCCGCGTGCTCCGGCGTGCAGGCCGTCCAGTCCAGCTTTGAGACGCCGCGGCCCGTCGCCGTAGCACCTTTGCCGCGGAGGCGACCGCGCACCTGTGTATCATCGAGATACTCGCGCACGATCTTGCGATTCTTCGCGTCGTACCAGATGAGCCGCACCAGGCTGCTGTAGCGAGGGTCAACACCCTTGGCCGCGCGCACCGTGCACCGGAAACGGACCCATCGACCAGGTCTGACCGGCTCCAGCCGCTGCCGAAGCAGCCCATAGGAGCCGCCGTGATGGCGCATCGTCATCTTCCCCCAGCGCGTCCCGCCCGGGCCCCGGACCACCTGCAGGCGTGTGGCAGTCGCCTCGTTCGGCGTCATGTACTCCCACCCGACGGGCACGCCCGATGCGTCGAGCTCCGTGAAGTTGGGATTCTTGAGCATTTCCTGCGACGGCTCGGGCATGGCTCCGGCCACTCCCTCCGAGGGTGTCGAGGAGAACGCTGCGACGGCGAGCATGAGCCCGATGGCTATGCCAAGCGCGCGGCTCGGCCTTTCCAGCCCGGGGCCGGGTGCGCGGGGAAGAGGGCCCACGACGCAGGCGGCACACGGCTGATCCCGTTCTCCCATAGGATAACTCCTGCATCCGATCGTGATCAGCATCACCGTCGGCTGAGCTTCGGCGGTGGCTTCGGCGCTTCCTTCGTGGGAGGCAAACGGTCAGCGGCTTGGGGCCGCCACCCGGCAGTCGTGCACACCGGTCGAGGCCGCCGAGGTGCTTCTGCTTCGGGGACGAAACGTGGTCGGGATGGCCACAACGGGCGGGGGGGAGTTTACGCACGTGAAAGGTCGGCAGATGTTCCTGACGATAGTGCTGGAGCGGGAGTGGAGGCAGTGGGCGGTGGGCGGTGGTTAGTGGTTAGTTGACAGAGCCGCGCGAGGCAGTGTGCTGTAGGGCGGGGCAAGTCCGCCGTGCTGGCCGGTTTGGGGACGCGGCAGGAGTTAAGGAAGGACCGAGTAGAGAGGAGGCGCGCCAGGTCTAAGCCCGCGTTTCCTCCTCCCCCTCTAAAATTCCGTACGTCGGGATTTCCCCGGTACGGCTTCAAGCCGTGATCTCCTTCCCTGCCCTTCCCCTGAGACATCGACGCTTAAGCTCCAACCAGCATACGCGCCAACATCACCGGGTTTGACAGAGATATAGGCACCCTCGCTCGTTGACAGCCCGTATCCGGTTCTGTGCCCGGGGACTGTTACCGCGTGGGCGCCCTCACGGCCCAGAGGCCCTTTCCTCGGAGCAGAGTTACCCGCTCGTCATCAGTACTATGGCCTCATCTGAGGAACCTGCAGTCTCCGACGCGCTTCGCTTTGTCGGCTTATAGCGCCGGTCTTTGTGGCCAGGGTCGGCTTGCCACTGACCACAGGCCCTTCCCAACTTTGCTGTGCTGGTCTTTCCTGACGTGCCGTGACCCCTACCCCGGGGCTCGCGCTGGTGCATCGGTCCGGTCCCTTCCCAGCGCGCAACGGCCTTCGCGTAGGGACAAAACGCTCGGCAGCTACCGACACGGAACTTTTCGGGGCTGCAGTCTTCGCTTCATGCTACGGCCCGCCAGGTTGCTAGCCACCCCACGGGTGGCGTTTACTCCTCAGCTTTCCCACGGCTTGTCTCCAAGACCGTGAGTGAGGTATAACTACCTCACCGTCCGGACGACTGTGAGGGTGGGACTTGCACCCACTAGACCAGCCAGGTTGTTGGCTGCAATGTCCCCCGAATTTTGCTGTCCCCCGAATTTCGACAAATACCTATCATGAATGTCCGCGCAATGCACGGAATGCCAGGACATCCTTCTTCTCGTTGGAGTCCGTGCCACAGCCGCTACGACAGGGCGCGCGCCGGGCCATAGTTACTTGGCAGCGTCCACCTGTTCCCAGATGTCTTGAACGACTCGCGTGGCAGGGATGTCTGCATTACGCCAAATCGTGGTGCTGCAAACGGAGTAAGGGCGGGTCCATTCGTAGGGCTCACCCCCGGGCGACAATATCCGGCTGCAATTGACGATCATCGCGGCCACCCTCGCGAACAACACCATGCCAAGCACACCGCGTCGGGAAGACGGGCGTCGTATGGCGCTCAGGACATACCCGAGTCGCTCTTGTACACAGCTCTCTGCGCACTCTGGACAGCGCTTTTCGAGCAGCTTCCCCCCAGGACACATTGGACGAACAATGCGCGAGCAGTCGAGCGCAACAATTCCCGGCAGTTGTGAGTCCGTGATCTGTCTCACTGCCTCCCTCAAGCAGGACTGAATGCTGCGAAGGCTTTGCGGCCGCTTGCATTCAATGACGATCCGCTCCTGTTTCCACTCGATGATGATGTCCGATCTGCCGGGCTCAGATACTGCGATGCGCGGTATACCGTCAGTTGCTATGACGTCAACGCCGGCGTTGATCAAGTAACCTGCCATCAGGTACACGAATGCCTGGTTTCGCGCCCTGTTACTCGCTCCCCCGGTTCGCTCCTCCTCAGCGACGACAGGTCCTGAACCCAGGTACTTTGCAATGTCCTGCTTCAGCCTCGGGAAGTTAGACAGGTGGGGGTGCCAAAAACGGTAGATGTCTGTGATCTCAAAGCTCTCGTTGGGTGCGAGAATGTGGTTTCGCGAGCGCTTCCCCTCCTCGAACAGCTCAGTAAGGAGTCGGGTCAAATCACGAGCTCGACCGCGGCAGATACCCAATTCCGAACACGCCTGCTGTAGGTCTGCGACGTGCTCCTGCCACGGTCGTCTGTGGTGTTTCGATTCTCGCCCCGCCCTATGAAGCTGTCCCGACCTTGTGTTCGCGTTCACCGATCGTCTCTCTGTTTGTCCAAGCTTTGGCAGCCCTGGACATGCTTCAGAAGTCAGATGACGGCTTCCGAGCCTATAGCCCTTGCTCCGCAACAGTCCGGGTACAGCACTACAGGAGTTCGATAGGCGGCGTTCCGTCGGGGCCGCCCAGCGCCTTGAACTCCATACGGCCCCTATGGCACCTTGTGCAAAGGACATGGGGCATCCCGAAGGTGATGGTGTCGTACGATCTTACCAGCGTCGCCCTCAAATGGACGTCTGCGCTGCCTCGGTAGTCCTGGTACAGTGTCGTGCCCTCGATCTCTCCTGCTATGGTGCCCGAACAGCGGATGCCGGCGAGATTTACCAGGCTCTGGGGCCGAGGACTCGGAGTTATTTTCAGTCCCTCACCAGGGGGCTCAAGCATAGCGTTAATGTCAATGGCGACGCTGTCACAGTCTATGTCACTTGTCGCTCCGGGACTGTCTTTCGCCATGCGCTCAACTATCCTGAGCTTGTACGGGGCCGCACGTGTCACGGTGGGCGATGTTGCTAGGTCGCCGCCAATTGAGAGTGCCACGACGTGCAGGAGGCAGTCAGCTTCAGCCTCTTTGGGCAGACGCAGTCTGGCCTTTCGCACCTTGCAGTCGGTAATTTTGGTGGCGGTGCCGTCATGGCTCAGAAGGAGCGATGCGAATCTGCCTTGGCTGTTGGCGTCCCGCTCCTGGATCCACGACCATAGAGCCACAACGCTACCAGGTACCAACGGAACGCGAATGCTGCCCTCCACCCACTCGCCACCAGAGGGAGTATCCTGCATGAGCCTAGGAAAGTGCTGAGGTGCCCATGCCCATGGCGCAGGCAACAGGGGCAACCAGGTATCAGGTGACATGTACTCGCCTTGGGCCGATTGCAGCCCCAAACCGACGTAGCTGCCCTTGGCGGCCGCACGTCCATACATTTCGTCACTCATCCTCTGATCCCCCCTGGCACGCACCGGGTCTCAATCTGTGCGGAGATAGATCCTAACAGCGCTCGGTCGTCTTCGCCTCCGCGTCATTGACGCGGATTCTCAGAGTGAGACCTTCCAGATCCCGCAGCACCACGGCAATCCGCGAGTAAACACTCCAAGCTCCTTTCCTGAGCGCTCTGTCGTCACCGCATATAGGGCACGACGGCATATCCCGCCATTCCTCATCCGCCTTCACTTCCCAAGTATGACCGCAGCCACTAGGACATTTGAACGACACGGCCTCTACGTCTTTGCGTCGGATGAGCATCAGCTTCATCAGTCAGTGCCCTTTCCTTCCTCGTGCGTACCTGTGGGCGTGGACCACGCCTATGCCCGGCGTCGTCTTGGCGAATGCCGACGTTGAGCACGCCCTGGTGAGCCGCACCGGGTTACCTGCTATTCGCGTCTACCAAGCGCTCCCGGCCCGCCCGCGACGAGGAGAAGCGACAGCGTTCGGTACTCGCTACTTGCGATGATCGCGTCGGCGATCACATACGATTGTAACACAATTTCTTTGGCTATAGAAGTGCAACCTCACAAGAACCACGTGTTTTCGCTGTCGCGTCTCGAGCCCGTGTAGGCCACCTCGGCCAGGGGAGGGCGGTCGCCGCGCACTAGAGCTGGCGGCAAAGGCAGGCGGGCCACGGAGGACCCGCCCTACAATTAACGGCAGTTGTCAGTGGTCAGTGATCGGTGGTCAGCAAAGCACAACGGCGAACGGCAAAGGCGGCGCGGGACGCAGACCGCGCGCTACAGTAGAAGCAAAGGAAGAAGGACGACGGCGAAGGCCAAAGGCAGTGGTCAGCGTGGTTCCACGACTTTCGCGCTTAGCTCCGCCGCGAACTCACGCAGCTTGTTCTCGAGCCTCGCAACGAGGTCGGGCTCGCGGTCGGCGAGGTTGTACTGCTCGGCGGGATCGAAGTCCAGGTCGAAGAGTTCGGGCGTGAGGGGATCGTCCTTCTCCAGGTCGTCGCGCATGCTGCGCGAGAGGCGCAGCTTCCACTTGCCCTCGCGAACCGCCTCGAGGTTGCTGCCGCGGAAGTAGTAGAACTCCTGCCTCGGTGATGGCGCTTTCCCCGCCAGGAAGGGCATGAGGTCCTTGCCGTCGAGCGTTCTGTCCGCGGGCAGGTCCGCGCCGGCGGCCTGGACGATCGTGGTGTAGAGGTCCATCGTCGCGGCGATGTCCTCCGAGATTTGGCCGGGCGGGATGCGTCCGGGCCAGCGGACGATGCCGGGGACGCGCAGGCCGCCCTCGTACGTGTTGCCCTTGTGGCCGCGGAGCAGCCCCTTCGAGCCCGCATGCCAGCGCTCGTTGCCCTGCTGCAGCATGCGGGCGGGGAGGTTGAGCCACGGGCCGTTGTCGCTGGTGAAGATGACCATGGTGCGCCGGTCGAGGTGCTCCTGCTTCAGCGTCGCGAGGATACGGCCCATGCTCCAGTCGAGGGTCTCGATGACGTCGCCGTAGAGGCCGGCGCGGGACCTGCCGCGGAAGCGCCTCGAGGTGCTGACGGGCAGATGGGGCATGCTGTGCGGGAGGTAGAGGAAAAACCGGCTGCCCCTGCTGCGGCGGATGAACTTGACGGCCTCCTCCGTGTAGCGCTCGGTGAGGGTCTCCTGCTGCACGGGGCTCTCGATGGATTCGGTGTCGCGGTAGAGGTGCAGCGGCCTGTCGGTCTTCACCCATGGCGGGATCATGTCGTTGCTGTACGGGAGGCCGTAGAAGGAGTCGAAGCCGCGGGCGGTGGGCACGTAGTCGGGCGTGTGGCCCAGGTGCCATTTGCCGATGGCCATGGTCCGGTAGCCGAGTGGCTTGAGCGCGGCGGGGAGGATGACCTCGGAGAGCGGCAGGCCGCCGGTTGATCCCGGGCCGAGGTTGCCGGGCTGGCCGCAGCGCACGGGATAGCGGCCGGTCAGCAGTCCGGCGCGTGAGGGGCTGCAGACGGATGCCGCCGCATAGAACGACGTCAGGCGCATGCCCTCCTGGGCCATACGGTCGAGGTTCGGCGTTCTGATGGTCGGATGGCCGTAGCAACTGAGATCCCCGTAGCCGAGGTCGTCGGCGAAGACGAGGATGAAGTTGGGTCGATTCTGGCGGTCGGCGGCAGATGCGTCCTTGGCGGCCGCGAGTGAGGCCACGCTGGCGCCTGTCAGTCCGAGGAAGCTGCGGCGGTTCATTGGTGGCGCACCTCGTTGGTGGTTGCTGGTGGATGTAGAGGGGGTCTTCGTCGGCACGGGGTGGGCGGCCTCCAAATGACGCGCGCCGGGGTGGGTCGCCTTGCGTGTCTGTGGTCTAGCTTGGGCACGTGGGAGCCGCGCGAAGCTGCTTCGGCGCGACAAGCGAGGGATCGTGTACGGCATCCCCCGGCTCCTGGTTCCCCCGGTCTTGTGCCCCGGATTCGCTCGTGCGCTCGGGGGTCGCGCTGCCACCCTCGCCTTCTGTCTCGATAGCCCTCATCGCCGGGGCAAGAAACGAAAGCCCCTCCCGGTGCGGGAGAGGCGCGAGGGCTCCAAGCGGATGGGTGGTTCGCTGCGTCAGGCTAGCCCAAGCACAAGGTCCTTGAGAACATCGTCATTAGGCGTAAACTGGACCGAAAAAGGCAGCTCCTCGGCGTGTGTGGCGCCTTGAAAGCGCGCCACGAAGTTCATCACCGTGAAACCAACCACGTCGCCCGTTTCTACGGATACGTGAACGCATGTCTGATCGTCCAGTGCAACCGCGGATGTTTGGACGTCAACGCCCAGTCCTATTTCCAGGATGTCGGCATCGGAGGAGTAGGCGAAACGGAAACCTCGTGCTTCTGGCATTTCAACCCAACTCCTTTGGCTTGGCCCAGGGCGGGCAAGCACAGGGATAGGCGCTGGCAACGTACCCTCTCGTCTCCTGGGGATTCGTCACCACAGCAACAAGAAGGCCATCCTGGCCCTTCGCCAGGTCAGTGCCTCGTTCCACATATCGGCACCCATCCCCTGCGTGCATTAGAGCTGGGGCGACAGCATGTTGTTCCGCATTGGTCTCCGGTTGGGCGCGGACTGAGGCCGGGTCTCGGCGATCCTGGGACGGCATGCCGTGTGTGCGGCGTCATGCTCGCAATGCGGTCAGCCCGGGCCGGAGACCAGGACATTGGGCGTCAGCACATTGATGCCGTCGAAGGCGTCCTCCGGACCGCTCGACACGGCCTCTCCCTGTTCCTCCCACGTCCTCCCGTCCCTCGATGTGGCGTAGTAGATGGAGGCCGGGAACCAGGTCGCGCTCCACAGCAGTTGCGGCTCTTCGTCGTAGTCAATGGGTTCCGTCCGCTTCCTGGTGCGGGTGTACCAGACGTAGTAGGTGTCGCCCACCTTGATGACGGAGCTGGGGTCCCTCCGTGAGACGCCCTCCTCTGGCCCGAGTCCCTCCAGACGGGAGTACTCGAACGTCGTGTAGAACTCGTTCTTCTGGTACTCCTTGCCCTCGCCGTCCCACATCTCACGCAGCCGCTTCGTCGCAAGGCTCTCCTGCGCACGCGAGGGGCGCGTCACTCCGAGAGACGCCACCAATATACCCGAGCACGCGACCCATGTGGCGATTCTGGTCATAGCGTTTCCTCCGCTTTCCCCTACCTGCCCATCCGACCGCGGCCGACGATGCGGATCTGAGCGCGCCCTCTACATCAGGATCCTGGAATGGTGTCCCGGTCAAGGCTCTTGTCGCGAATGCTTTTCCGCAGGCCCTCGGGCAGTGCGTTCACCCGCTGGAAGTAGGTGCGCACGTCGTAGCGTAGGTTGCCCCTCTTGAACATCCAATGCGGCTCCACGTCGCGAGACAAGGAGCAGTCGAAACGCGCCAGGATGCTCTCGTGGTTCGGGCTGCCGCCGTCGGGGTTGATGTGGCACAGCCCCCAGGTGATGCCCCGGCCGTCGCCGCTGTCGGCGAAGGCATCGGGGACGAAGGGGCCGGGGGCGATGGGCGGTATGCGGACAAGCGACTTCACCGCGAAGTTGAGCCCGTCCGGGGCGTACTGGACCGTGTTCTTCTCGGGGCCGTCCAGGCTGAGAAGCACCGCAATGCCCTCCCGGTAGGGCCAGAGGCACGTTTCGTGGCCTGAGTTGGTCACCGGGTTCAGCGGCGACTTGGTGAACGGGCCTTTGGGGTCATCGGCGATGGCCACGCCCTGTGCGCGGATGATGTTCTCGCCGCCCCGCTTCTGCCCCGGGGAGCCTTTGTAGAACAGCCAGATCTGCCCCTTGTAGACCAGCGGGAACGGATCGTGGATACAGGCGCAGTCCCAGTCATCGGGGGCGCCGGGCTCGACGACCGGGCGCCCCAGGGAGCGAAAGGGCCCTTCCGGGGTGTCGGACTCGGCCACGGTTACGGGACAGGTGTCGCCGCCTTCGATGATCTCGCTGTAGGCCTGAAAGAACAGGTAGTAGCGCCGCTTCCACACCAGGATGTCCGGCGTGCAGTTCGAGCGCCAGCCGAACTCACCCTTGGGCGGCCGCTGGGTCGCGGGGCCCTGTTCCTCCCAGTGGAATCCATCCTCGCTGGTCGCACACCAGACATCGGCCAGGTCCCAGTCGCGCGAGGGGATGGTATCCGTCGCTTTCTCCGGGCCTGCGGGCGGCGAGTCGGTCCGGCGGCACGTATAGTAGACGTAGTACTTCCCGTCAATCCGAAGCACCTTCGACGGGTCGCGCCGTGAGATGCCCGGGCGCTGCTCCAGGCCAGTCAGCGGGGTGTAGAGGAAGTTACTGAAGAACTCATTGCCCCGGTCCTCGTGCGGGTTCCACACATCGTACATGCGCTGCATGGCCGCGCTCAGAGGGCGGTCTGTCGGCTTCTCGAGCGGCATCTTTGCGGGGAATGCTCTGCTCATCTCATGTTCCTTTCCGTGGCGCGTGGCGCTAGTTGGGGTCTCCGGCGCGGATGGCTTCGGCGAGCCGCTCTGGCTGGTGGGCCGTCGCGAACTGCCCGGGGAGCCCATCACCCATGCCCCGTTGGCGCACGCGGAAACGATGAAGATGCGGTCTTGTCGTCGTGTAGCCCGGGCTGCGCAGCGGTCGGCACGACCGCACAGCCCGAGGCCCGCCGGACCAAGCTGCTCCAGCTACAACTCGTGCTACGTAGCGAAGGGTCGCTACTTCGCAGAGTAGTACGGGTGGGCCGACGGGCGAAATCTTCGAAGGAGTTGGGCATGAGCCGATGGCTCACCCGGAAACTATGAAGATCGGCGCGACGGCGAACGGCCTGCCACCACAGCCAGGCGGGGGACATAGACCCCGCGCTACAACGCCACCGCAGCCGAATCTTCAAGGGAGACGGCGGTACTCTTTGTCGTCCAAAACCGAGGACAAAGGCGCATATTCCGTCTTGTCGCCGGTGATACAGTCTTTGGTGAGAACAAAACCCAACAGCCCTATGTATTCAGTCCCCTCGTACTGGCGGTAGCAGAGCCGATTCTGGTATCGTTGGTGCTTTTCATCACCCGGCTTGTAGGGATTCTCGAACGGTACCGTTGCAGAATTGATATAAGGATCAACCGACACAAAGAGCTTGTTCGCTTGCGTGTCCCTCATCAGGATAAGCGGGAGAGACTTCTCGACTGGCCACGCATAGAGCAGCGCGTCCGGTCTTCCGCCATCGGCTTCATCCTGGGAATTGAGCACGTTCTGACCTGTCAGCGGGTCCTCACTCAGCACGTACGGCAGTAGTGGGCTGGCTTCTTCGGCGATGTTCAGTATCCCATAGTCGGCGGATTTCACCAGCGACCTTGAGCGCCGGACGACCTCGGCAAATGTGCCGACGACGAAGTAGTTCCGCCAGAAGAAGCAACTCCCAGGCCTCACGCATGGCCGTGGGTTAACGGTGAACACGCTGTAGTCTCTGAGTTCGTTGGCGCCGGCAAAGCCGTACCTGATGCGCGACGACCTCCGCTCATAGCCTCCCTCGGGAGAGCTGTAGTGCCTGTCTTTTCCGTAAACGAGCCCCAGCGCATAGCGATCGGCGCTGTCGCCTTCCTGAGCCCACAGAAAGAACCCGCCAGTCTCATCAATCTGCTTGAGGCCTTCCCCGAATCTGTTCCTCTTCCGTTCGAGCTCGCCGGCGGGCGTCGAAAGCCATTGAACCGGCAGCGATGACGTCCTGACGCCGCCCCACGGCGTATTCAGATAGTCAAGCTCGTCCTCGCCGAAATTGTAGAGCAGGTAGGTGACTTCGATGGTGCCGTCGCCGCAGTCCCTGTATTTCGTATAGAAAAGGGCGCCGGATTTGTGAATGCTCGGAGGGTTGGCCTGCTGCCCCCAGTTTATCACGTAGAAGGTTCTCTCCGTTTCGGCCCAGTAGGAGCCCAGCTCAGGTGAATAGAACGTTTCCTCCTGAGTCGGTTCGCGCAGATACACTCCCGCCTGGTGAATGAAATAGAACATGTTGTAGATCCGGTTCTGTGGCGCCCTTTTCGTGTTCTCATGGTAGATCTTGTCGTGGTTCTGTTTCCTGAGACAGACCGCCACCGCTTGCCAGACGTCGTCCACCCACAATGAGTGATTCCTTACCCCCTCTCTCAGGGTCCACGGATGCGTCTGCGGCGGGATGGACTCCCCGAAGGGACCGGCAAACGAATAGATCTGTCCGCCTTTACCGAGGCGCAGTTCCCAGGAATTCGCTTCGTCCTGCGAATGCACCAACCGACCCAGGAAAACGGCTCTTTCGTCGGCTTTTTCGTCCCAGGTACTTGTCGATGGCACGAAGTCCCGGCTGAAGCGTGTCGAGCCGTTGAAGGCGGGCAGAGCCATCTCAGGCGTGGCGGGGATGAAGCCGAAGAGCCGGCTTTCATCACTGGCGAAGCACGCGACTGCGGTCAGAGGGACAAGCAGGCTCGGCAACAGGAACATTCTCATCGTTGCGGCGACTCCTCCATGTGCCCGGGTCGGTCCAGCATGAGCCAAGCCACTCGCCCTGACGTCGGCGCTGACTCTCCTCGCCCCGACTGAGTACTCCCGGGGCCCTCAGCTACCTGATATATGCTTGTGGCCATGTGGAAAGCGGATACGATTTGGCGCGCAAGCCTGAGGGTGTCCCTTATTCAGTTGAAGGTTACGACGGCCCTCTCGAGTTCGCAGGTTAGGCGACCAACTCCTTGTGAGGGATGCGCTCCTCGTCCAGGGCGGCGTTCAGGATCCAGAGGTCCTCGTAGCCGCCGATGCGTTTGAAGTTCTTCTCCGTCTCCAAGTACGCCGCCGCAGCCCAGCGCAGCACCATCTTCCCATTCTTCCCGTTCGTCACACGTCCTGTCCGGAGGCGCACTCCCGAGGTGGGGCTCTCCACGATGTTGGTGCTTGCCAGACACCGGCACAGCGTCGGCGGCAACCCGAGCCGGTTGATGGTGAACGTCTCCTCCAAGCCCTCCAGCAGGCTGGCAGCCGCCGACGGATACTCGCTCTCCAACCACCGGGCCTGGTGCTTGAGCTTGGCGATCCCCTCGTCAGCGTCCAGACGGTACGCCGCCCGCATCACGCACTTCACCTGCCCCTTGAGCTCCTCGGGCAGGTAGCCCACCACGTTGCGCACCTTATGCGTGCGGCACCGCTGCACCGGATTCCCCGACCCGAACACCGCGTCGATGGCCTTGCGTAGCGCCTTGGAACCATCGATGACAAACAGCCGCCGCCGGCCAGCATCCACGCCGCGCTCCACCAAATCCTCCAGCAACCCCGTGGCCACTACGGCATTCTCCGTGGCCCCCTCGGCCAGGCCCAGAACGTGCTTGTGCGCCTGCGAATCCACCCCTAGGGCCACGATCACGTGGTGTGCGCCGAATTGCACCCCATCGATGTAGATGATGAGAATGTCCAGCTCATCGAACCGACGCTCGCACAACGCTTTGAGCTGCTCCGCGCTCGCCACGACGAACTCCCGGCTCACGCTGGACTTGCTCACCCCACACGTCTCGGCCATCTCCGGAACCACGCCCTCGTAGTTGCGCGTGCTCACACCCCGCATCAGGATCGAGCACAGCTTCTCAGAAAGCGACGCATCGCTCTGCATCGCCTCGTAGGCCGGGATGCCAACCTCCGCTCCCTTGCCGCCGGCCTTCTTGCGCAGCCGAGGCTTGTTCACCTGCACCTTCTGCGTGGACAAACACACCGTCCCCTGCTGACTGCCATGACGCCGAACCTCGCCGCCCGCCTTGCCCTGATGCCGCGGACCGGCCACTCCCGTGGCCGACAGCTCCAGCACCGCCTCCAGCGTCGCCCGACCCACCACGTCGATGAATTCGTCCACCGCCATCTGCGCCTGCTCGATCAACTCCACCATCGGCACCAGCGCCTGCCCCTCCCGCACCAGGAACTCCTGCAAATCAGTGGTGTCCTTCTTCTCGGCGATCTGATACAATTGCTCCACGGTGGCTCTCTCCTTTCCGTCTGCTTACTCTGGGCGTTATCTTACCAGATCGCGCCCCTGAGAGAGCCGCCGTTTCCCCTCAACCTTCCACTACGGATGGGACAGTCTCAGGCGCCGGAACCGATCAGGGAGATGTTGTCCCGAAGTCGAACGTAGGATCTTAGCACATACTCTCCCGGGGGAATGACGACGGCGCCGCCTGTGGCAGGGAGGCTATCAATAGCCTCCTGGATTCCGCCTGTCATACTCGGCACATCCTGGAAGTCCGCTACGTTCTTGATGGCTGTCTTGTCTGCTGTGTCTGGTGCTGCTTGTGTGTCGGTCCCCGCGCTTGCCAGTGCCAAACCCAGGATGACTGCGCCGATTCCTCTCTTGATGCTCACGTTCATCGCGCACCTCGTTTTGGCTCTCGTCCGGCTGTTCGCCATTTGGGGGTGTTCGAGCAAATGCAGAATACGGATCAATTGCCATCGCCAGGGAGGATTGTCTGCCGGTGGATGTCCATTGGCGTCCAGACCTCCTCCGGCGTCTCATCGGTGCGATCGTAGAGGTAGAAGAGCACGTAGTCCAGCCATCCGCCGGCCGGGCTGTCGAAGGTCAGCGAGGTCGCCTCGGTCTGCTCCTCTGTGATGGTGATTGGCACCGTGTGGTTCTTCCCATTGATGCTGGTGATGAGCCGCCACTTCCCGGGATACAAAGGGCGCCACTCCCCTCCGGGCTCGAAGGGCGAGCTCTTGATCTGCCGCGTGTACGCCACCCGCCAGGCAACCGTCACGGGCTTGCCCGCGAAGACCTCCTTGCTCACGCGCTGATAGTGCCAGTAGCCGATGCGCAGCACGCCGATGTAGACGGGCTTGCCAGCGAACAGGGCAAACGGGGCGGTCCAGACACGATCGCAGTCACCTTCACCGACGCGACTCCAGCCCGCGTGCCAGCCGCCCGGCGCGTTCCCAGCATAGAAGCGCGTTCCCGGCCAGTTGAGCCGGGTTCCGGGCCCGATTTCCCCGCAGGCGAGCACCCAGATCGTGTCGTCGTCCATGATGAGGTCCAGGAGCATCTTGGCTCTCTCGGGCACGCGGCACACGTAGTCGCCGGGGCGCCGCAGCGAGTCGTCAACGAAGTCAGCCTCCTCCTCCCCGGCCTCCGGGGCCAGCACGAATCGGCTCTCGCCGTGCATGCCTTGCTCGTCGGCCTGAGAGACCGGGCGGATCTCCAGCCACGGCTTGCCTGCACAGATGCGGTAGCGCGTGGCCACGGTCGTCTCGTGCCCTCCGCGTGTGTACGTGATCGATTCGCTGGCGACCTCAATCTCATCAGCGGTGTTGGTGATGATCTTGCAGCTTTGCGAGCCACCACCGTAGTTGCGGAATCCGTTGGGCGTGTCGTAGACGCGGTACAGCTCGTTGTGACGCGAGGGAGTTCCTTCTTCGTCCGCTTTGGCATACAGGAACACAGCGTCGTGCCGGCTGGAGTGTAGGAACAGCCAGAAGTTCTCGCCCTCCAAGATCGGGTCGCCAGTGAACTCGTACGCCGTGCTCCCATAGGGCACTTGCGTGCAGTCGGCGCGGTTTTTCCATGCCGTCTCGCGCATGCTGTAGAACTTCTCCGTATATTGATGATTGGCGTCCCAGAGCTTTACATCCGCCGCCACAGCCGTGCCTGCCGCCAGCAATGTTCCAACCACGATGAGCCGGGTTTGCACTGCGGGATCCCCCATCTTCGGGCTGCTGCGAGCGTGGCTCGCGCGTTTATGCTGCCCTGCTGTTTCCCCCGACTATCCGAACACCGCCCACTGACGGTCGTTCCCTGACACCGTGCTGGCCTTCGGGCTCACCAGGTCAGCCGACCGGCAGGAGTTCCTTCGGCGCGCACGTCGCGAGGCAGCCGGCTACCGGGAGGGCGGTGGCCGTGAGGTGAACAACACCGCAAAGGCGTGGCAGGGGGAAAACTGGACGCAGTCGCGATCATCTGACGCCGTTGCGCCTGGTGCGATACCGCGCAAGGCAGGCTGAGAGCAATGGTAGAGAGCAATGGTAGAGAGCAATGCGCTCGACGCGACTCGCATCGGGATTGAACTGGAACGAACTGCCATCGAGGCGTACAAGAAGGCCCCAGGCGAGGCTGCCACGGCGGCCTGCAGGCAGCTCTTTACGGAGCTACTCGCCTTCGAGGAGGAACACCTGCGGTATCTGTCGTCTCTGCACGACGAGCTCGCAGGCGGCCGGAGCTGCCTGAGCTATCCGGGGGGCGGACAGCACGAGCGTCTCCCACCGCCGGGGCAGAACGCGGAATCGCCCGACCTGAACGAGCAGGCACTGCGGCGGGAACGAGCGGCCCTGACGGCCGCACTTGAGGCCGAGAAGAAGGCACGCGATCTGTTCGCGCAAGCCGCGACGGAGAGCAAAGACCCGACCGGCAAGTCCATCTTCGAGCATCTGGCCGAGGAGGAGCTCTGGCACGTCGAGTGCGTGCAGGAGCGCCTCCGGGCGGTGCCGGACTGACGCCTGTAAGGCTACGCGGAAAGCCCTTGCGGACCGCGCCCCGATCCGTTGCTGTGACATGCTTCGCGCAGACCTGATGCGCCTGCCTGCCGCCGTCACTCAGGCGCATTCGAACTCGAATGCCCCGACGTCCGGCACCTGGCCCGCGAACGCGTCGTTGATGCCCCGTAGAGGCACAGCCTTATCGATGCACGGGCTGTTCGGCTGGAGGCGAAAGTCGCCCTTGGCACCATCCACGAACAGAGGGTCCGCCGTCAGCCCGTGCAGCTCCTGGCCGGTCGCCTTGGCGAATGAGAGCAGGTCTGGGTACTCCTTCCCCAGCCATATCATCCTGACCGGGCCGCCGCGCTCGAGCACCCAGTAGCAGTTGTAGTCGAGGGTGTTGCCAGGTCGGCCGTGTCTGAGCCCCCAGCCCGTCACGCATAGGGCGTTGTTCTTGAAGACTTTGCCCCCGAAGGGAATGTCCAGCGGGAACCCGATCGCCTGCCCGGTACCGTAGCACGAGTTGTGGTAGACGTACGTCGGCCCGAGGGAAGTGCAGTCGCCCACGCCGTCCAACGGGGAGATCCATGGTCTCGAGCGGACTAAGCTCCTGTTGCCTGGTGATGGCGTCCACGTCGGCCAGCTCGCAGTAGCGTCGCGACATGTCCAGGCTGCTGTGGCCGAGGATCATTTGCAGGTGAAACGGCGAGCCGCCTTTGCGAACGAACCACACGGCGAAGGTGTGGCGGAAGGTGTGGGCGCTGATCCTCAAGCGGGTGATGCCTGCCTGGGTACCATAGCGCCCCAGCGGACCCGGAGGCCCTTGAGCACGGCCTCCTCGGTTGTGTCTCCTGCGAAGTGGGTCCCCACTTCGTCAACATTCATAACGCATCGTCGCGCTCGTGAGGCCCGGAGCTGGGCCGCACCCCAAGCCGGGACGGCCCTCCTGCCCCCCCGCTTCGCGTTTCGGGTGGGCCTCCAATACGTCCGCAGCGGCGTCATTGCCCTCATCGGGGCCGACGCTCTCTTCCTGCATATGTCTTCTTTGCGTCCTCTGGTACTTCTCTTGCGCTTCTATACGCCCGGGGTATATCCAGGGGGGTATCGGACGGAGGAGAGCAGCGGAACGCCACGGAGAGCGCCGAAGGAGGGTGGCCGCGGCGGGAACCCATACCCTCGTGCCCATTCGTAACGCCAGTGGGACGGGCCCCCGGTGCAGTCAGCCTGCACATACGCTCTGCACGGCATCAACCTCGGTTGTGCGTGGCAGCCTCGCGACACATTCCCCGTTGATCCTGGATCCCTGGACGTGAATGCGCACGAACGGCGGCCTCCCCAGTATGTGCTTCGTGTTCTGCCTCGACGCCCAAGCGCTTTGCCCTGTGCAGGAAGGGCGCTGCGATGGGAGGACGGTCCGACAATCGTGCGTCCTTCGAGCCCCCCGCGCTGCGTGAGCACTGCAGAGTGTAATCCAAGACACGTTCCCTCGTTTTGGGGCGGATTCTTCGTGAACGCGCGAGGGGTCAAAGGGCGATTATAGTCTACGGGGAGCGAACTGCTTGGCAAATCGTAGGCGGCAGCGATGACGGAACACGCGACTCGCCAAATGGCAGGCATACCGAATGACCACGGACGTGGATTCTGCCGGCGGCGTTGTGCGTTCGGACAACGGACGGGGGGCCTGCGAGCGGTGGGTGAGGCAAAGCGAGTGTCCCCTGGCGTGCATGAGCCTTTCCTGCCACGAGCTTAAGGACAATGCTGTACGGCTGGCACTCTCTGGGCCCCCTGCGTAGCAAAGACAAAGGACACAGGGCCTTGGCGCGGAGCACCGAACGCACGGCGTGCGAGATCGTGCAACTACGGAGGCTGCCTAGCCCGATATGGGTAGTCCCGGCCCATACATTCCACCCGCGTTTGGACGTACCCCGAGAACAAGGCGTGAGTGCCTGGGATCGAATCGCGGGCACCGGATCTTCGCGAGCCCGATTGGATCAGCGACGGGGACTCGTGGCGAGGGAATCCTGGCCCGGGGATGAAGCGACACATGCCGTGCCACCCAAGGCAGCGGCGACGCATCAGCAAGGAGGGAGGCAGATGTCGGCGCAAAGTTGGCGCCCAGGCGACACGGACGGAGTGGCGCCACACATCGTGGAGGTACGTCTGCGGTTGCTGAAGAAGCTGCTCGCCGAACCCATGGAGGAGATCCTCAACCTAGACCTGGACCGCATCAACGAGCTCCGTGACTTCGAGCTGAGCGTTGGTCGGTGGTCTGTGGAGGCCATACCGGAGCTCTGGTTCGGCAAGATGCCCAAATGCGTAGAGGACTGGTGCGAGGACGTAGTTGCCCGGCGATACAGACGGATGACTCCACAGAACGCCGACGAGGCTTGGCGGGACACTGACGAGACACAGACAGACCTTGACGAACTGGACGTCATGGCATCTGCGTTGGGTGTGGGTGTGCGTCTGCTGCAGAAGATCGCACGGCTGCACGTCCAGCTCGGAGCCGTGCCCTATGATCGCGACTGCCCGCACTCGGAAGAGGCGTTGACGATTGCAGAGCTCGATTTCCTCCAGGCCTTACTCCGTGCCCCTGTGTTCCCCGAGCCCTCGCCGGGGCCGTGGGCGCCCGATTTCCCCCTCTGGACTGAGCCGCTACGCTTAGGCTTCTACCACATGAGCGGAGGGCTCTCTGCGGTATTTCCCCATCTCACCCGAGCAGCCCGCGGGCTGTCTTACGTGCTAGTACATGCCCCCACCATGCTGCAACGCTGCAGGGCTCCCATTAGCCCCGCCCAGCGCCTAGACTACGAGATAGGGGACTCCCCGGAGGATAGCCCCGACTGTGGTCGTTTCTTCGTCAAAACGCACGGGAACCGGAAGTACTGCAGCACGCGTTGCGCCCAACGGTCCTCTGAGGCCGACCCCAAACCACTCGTGGACACTGTCGACACTGACTGACATTCCCTGGAAGTGCCGCCCCGAAGGAAATCCCTCAAAATGCTTCCTGAGGGAATCCGCCCTACCTCCCGTATACTGAGCACCGAAGCGGCGCTCTTCGGCAGGGCCGCCTGCGTCAGAAGGCACAAGCCGTGGAGGCCACATGGCGGCGAGCAGAGGACAACGGAAGCTGAGAGTGCGCAAGACCGTTTCCCCGGCGGCGATGCCAGAAGCAGAACTCATGGCAGCGCGCCAGCTGATTGCGAAACTGATTGCCCGCGCCTACCTCGATGACAACCCACATCCGCTTGCTCCAGGTGACCACAAGGGCAATGACAACACGTCTGCCGGGCAGTCGCCCCCCGCCCCGGCAGACACGGCCCCGGCGGAGCACCGGGGCCGGCGAGACAACAGCACTGGCTAAGGAGAGCTTCGAATGGCTAATCACGAGTGGATCGAGTTCAAGGAGCGCCTGCGAGAGGCGAACCCTCTGGAGGAGGTATGTTGCGAGGATGGCGTGGAGCTGACCGGGCCGCCGGAAGGACCGCTCAGGGCCATCTGTCCCTTCCATCAGGACTCGAAGCCCTCGCTTCACGTGTACGTCCGGGACCAGAGGTTCCATTGCTTCGGCTGCTGCGCGACGGGAGACATGTTCGAGTACGTACGTCGGCGCGACAGCTGCTCCTTCTCGGAAGCGCTCCGATCGCTCGCGGAGCGCGCCAGCATCCCGCTGCCGCAGTGGACGCCCGAGGAGCGTGCGGAGCACGAGCGGCTAGCGAACGAGCGACGACGCGTCGAGGACATTTGGCGGATGGCTGTAGCCCATTGGCACCAAGCGTTGCCCCCAGAGGTGCGCCGCAAGTGGTACCACGAGAGGTACGGATTCACGGACGAAACCGTAGACGGGCTCAAGCTTGGCTTTGCGGATGGCGGCGTGTGCTCGGCTCTGCAAGCTGAGGGCGTATCGGCCGAGGAACTCATCCAGGCTGCGCTGGCAGTATCGATTGGCGGCGAGCTGAAAGACCTCTGGGAAGGACGGCTCACGTTCCCATACTGGCGCAACGGACGGGTCGTATACTTGATCGCCCGCAAGACGGAGCGCACGCCCGACAAGCCCTGGGAGGAGGCGAAGTACCGGAAACTGCCCACTCGATCCGAGAAGCATGCCGGCATCAGTGAGACGGTGACGAATGACTACTTCTTCTACGAGGATGCTGCGCACGGCGCCGAAGAGCCGCTCATCACCGAAGGCGTCACGGACTGCATTGCCGCAAACCAGGCCGGTTTCGCCTGCATTTCCCCCGGGACAACCCAGTTCCGCTCCGAGGACACACCAAAGCTGCTGCACCTGTGTCGTGCAGCCAGACGGGTCCGCATCTGCAATGACGCGGAGGAGAGCGAGGCCGGCCTCCGCGGAGCCCTGGAAACGGTCAGAGCGCTCGACGCCAAGGGGATCGATGTGCGTCTGGTTGAACTGCCTCGTCCTGGGGGTGTGGAGAAGACGGACCTGTGCGACTTCCTTGGGGACAACGGAGCGGAGGCGTTCAGGGACCTACTAGGCGAAGCGAAGTCTCTGGTGGAGCTCCTCGCCGCCAGGCTGCCTTCCGATCCTGGCGAGCGCGCCGACGGTCTGCGTGAGATCATGGATATGCTCGCAGCCAAGGACACTGTGGGGCGGTCTGGCTACCGTGACCGATGCACCGACCTATTCGGACTGGCCAAGCGCGAGTTCGATGAGGCTCTGAGGGAGGCAAAGGCCAGACTCGAGCCCGTCGTGGCACAACCGGCAGACGGCGATCCATTCACGCCAGCGTGGCAGGCAGAAGACCCCGGCCGCATGGTGCTGGCCCAGGACTTTAGGGACGAACTGGCCTGCTTCACAGTGCATCTCCCGACGCAAGGCGGCTTCATCAAGCCGTTCCTCCTTCGAAGCGATCGCAAGGCCGTTGCGATCGGCAGCGACGAAGCCCGCGCCTGGATGGGCGTGAATCCGGAGCCTTCGGCGATACCATTTGCCACGGAGCATGGATGGAGCAGCGGAACTGAGGTCCCCAACTCGGTCCCGGCATTCATTGAAGGGAAGGCTCGCGTTGATGCCGTCGATCTGTGGATGTCAATCAGCAACGTCTTCCGCGAGTTCGTTGTGTACCCGGATGCCCGGTACCATGACCTCCTTGCCCTCTGGGCGATTGGGACCTACGTCTTCTCGATCTTCGAGGCATACCCGTACCTGCTTCTCACCGGGCCGAAGCGGGTGGGGAAGAGCCGCACCATGGAACTGCTCGAGCCCATCTGCTTCAACGCCATCATGGCGGCCTCCGTCTCGGACGCTGTCATCTTCCGGTGGGTGGCGGCAAACCGAGGAACGCTTCTGGTAGACGAGGCCGAGAATCTGGCTCGCCGTCGCCCAGGCGACGACAGCGAGCGCATCGAGATCTACAACAGCGGGTATCGACGCAGCGGCAGGGCGTATCGGTGCGTTGGGGAAGACCATGAGCCCAAAGGCTTCCCGACGTACTCCCCGAAGTGCTTCGCCAACGTGCGCGGGTTGCAGCCCCTTCTCGCCGATCGCGCGATCCACCTGCACCTGACGCGAACGGACCGACACATACCCAAGTTCATCTCCCGGAATCAGGCAGTGCGGCTGCGCGACATCCGGAACTCCTGCTATGTCTTCGCCATGGATCATCACAGCGAGATCGCAACCATCCACGAGCAACTGCCAGACTTGGGATACCTCCGCGATCGCGAGGACGAGCTCTGGGAACCCATCTTGACCATTGCCGAGTTGATCGACGTGCTCCGGCTTGAGGCAGACTCGAGTCTCGCGGACAGCGAACTGCTGGTAGGGCAGATGCGCAGCCTGGCCAGGGACTTGGCGAGGCGCCGACAAGAGGAGGAGGGTGAGACCGACCTGTGCTGTCGGATCATCGAGGCGATCGGCACAATGCTCGACGAGAGGCCGCCTATGGGGCCTCTTCCCCGTGCAGAGGACGATGAGCTGTATCCCGCACCCAACGTTGTCGGGTACCTGCGGCACTACCTCCAACTGGAACGTTTGACGCAGACGCGCGTCAGCACCGCCCTCGCAAGGGAGACTGGCATTCTGAATCCTGATAAGGGCGACAAGATGCGCAAGCGGCTCGATGGCAAGCAAGTGCTGGTCTACCGCATTCGGCGCGAGGCCGTAGCGGACGCCGCGCGCCGCTTCCGCGTGAATTGGCCAATGGAGGACGGCATTGATCAGCAGGACGACAGCAACACCGGTGACCCAACAGATTGACCTGCCGCTGTGCAGGATGGCCCGTACGGAGCCCCATAGGTTGCACACCTGCACAGGAGCCTGCACAGCAAGAAGGGCGTCTACGACCGTGCTTCTGGGCGTCTTGTGCAGACGTGCAGCTTTCCTGCGGGGGGAAGGCCCTGGCTGTTCGCACACACGAACTGGGTGTGCTTCGCCGGCGGATGGTCCACCAGATCCGGCCGTCCGCCCGTGGGTGCGCACTGGGTATCTGCCCCCCTACGGAAAAGGCCGCACACCTGCACACCGGGAGCAGAGGTGTTCCCAGCGGCCCACGTGGGGCTCGGGACGCATGCATTCGTGTGTGCACTCTCTGTGCAGGTCTGTGCGTCTGTGCAAGTTCCGGCTTGCACGCGTGCGGCCTGGGGGGTGGCCAGGATGTCTGAGCCACTCCGGGAGGAGATCCTGTCGCGGAAGGCCGCGCGGGAAGCCGGCCGCGCGAGCCCGCCCAGTGCCCATGTGGATGGGGCACGCCCGGACACGACGCAACACAGCCCAGTTCGGACTCGCTGCCGAGCGCAGGCGGATGGCTCGGCCGGTCCGCTGGTCGCGGAGCTGCTGTCTCGACTGAAGTCTCGGCGCGGCGGACAGCTCGGGGCCGGCCTCCAGGCGAGGCTATCTGAAGTGGAACAGGGCGCGCAGGCGGCAACGTCACAGACCGTCATGCCTGCCGGCATAGATGTCGCGCCACACCCAGGAGCGCCCGCACAACTGAAGCTGCCCGAGCAGGAACGCGACGAGGGCGGTGTGACATGCGGAGCTCCGCCCGAAGAAGCACTTGACACCTCCGCCAGCCTCGCCACCCCTGATTCAGCCAGAGATGCCAACGGTGCTTCTCGTGGCACCAATAGCATCACCTGGGCGGAGTTGGCACGGTTGGCAGACGACAGCGACACCACAGGTGACGCTGATGACGCTTCTCCTGGTACCTTGTTGGGACATCCGTAGGCCCGGCAGGCGGATGAAAGGGTGATTCATGTGAGCCCTGATGTACCACTCACGTGGCAGAGGAGAATCGCGGGCTCCTATGCCTCTCATCCACCTTTCGTCCGTCATCCATCCGTCATTCACAAGTTGTCCACCAGTCACACACTCGTCACGCGCCGTCTAGACATGCTCCAGTGTTGTGAGGTCGCTGCAAGTCTCCGGCGGTCATGCGCTGCCTCTGCCGAGAGGGTGGCACCGTGCATCGATGGCTCATAGACATATTGATAGCGTTACGTCGATGTGCTATAATATAGATGAGTAGGTGTAGCTCATGGTTAGATTGAGCCTCCGACTCCCCAACCAGCTGCATGAGAAGCTGCGATGGGCTGCGTTCAAGCAGCGCCGCAGCCAACAGGCGGTCGTACTCGAGATACTGGAGAAAGCACTAGCGCAGGTCACAGTGCCGGAGGAGGCCAGGCGATGAGCGCGGAGCAGAGCCTGATTGAGGCGTTGTTTGGGTCGTTGGATGAGGAGGCCGACTCTTCGGCTGAGGCCCGGCCCCAGGCTGTCGCCTGGGCCCGTGTGTCCACCGACATGCAGGAAGAGCGAGGGCTCTCCATCCCGCAACAGCTGCGGGAGATTCGCGCTTATGCGGAGCAGCACGGCATCGAGATCGTTGAGGAGTTCACCGAGACGGGCAGTGCCTTCAAGAAGCAGGAGAAGCGGGTCGAGTTTCATAGGATGATCGCCGAGGCAAGGGCCAATCCGGAAGTATCCATGATCCTGGTGCACGATATGTCCCGCTTCTCTCGGGACAGCGTGCAGGGCAAAGGCCTCATCCGTGCACTGCGAGATGAGGGGATCCGCGTCCACTCCCTCAATGATCCCGACATCGACCCGGAGACGGTCGCAGGGGTTTACATGGAGGCCATCGCCTTCGCCAAGAATGAGGCCTACAGCCGAGAGGTAGCCTTCCACACCCGCAAGGGGTGCCGCGCTAACGTCAATACTCGCGATCCGGAGACAGGCTGGTGTTACAAGAACGGCGGCTCGCCCGTGTTCGGCTTTCGCACTGAGCAACTGGAGCGTGGGGGCCAGAGGCGGGGCCGTCCGGTGATCAAGAGCATCTGGGTGCCCGATGACACGGTGGTCGCAGGCCGGCCCGCGCACGAATGGGCTCGTCACTGCCTCACCGAGCTTGCCGCGAAGGGTGCGTCGCTCGATGAGCTTCGCGATTTCTGCAACGACAGCGGCATCCCGGCGAGGCGAGGCCGGTA
>JAUWAU010000078.1 GCA_030601885.1 Armatimonadota bacterium | reverse complement strand
CAACGCGCACTCCATCTACTCGCTGTCAGCCTGTAATGTAGCCAGCAGTGCGACATCCCCATTCTCCCAAGAATGGGCCAGAATCAGCCGCACAGCGCAACCAGAAGCGATTCATACACTTCCCACCGTGGGAACTTCGGGCTAAAGACGAGGCGAGCCGCCCCCGTATTCCCACTATTCTTCGGGCACGCTTTCGAGCACTCGCAGCAACTCCGCGACGGGCAGGTCGCCCGTCACTATGAGCATCAGGTCAGCCTTCCGCTGCCGGATGGACTTCGTGGCGCCCTGGTCGATCACAGCAGGCTCTCTATCCATCTGCCACCCACGCCCGCCGCGCCATCCCATTCCACGCCCACGCCCACGCCCACGCCCGTGGGGGCCGCGCGGATGACGCTCGAACAGCGACAGCGTGCGCAGGCCGTCTCGGTAGCGGAATTCGGCATAGCGACGCCCGTGCGGACAGGTGCGGCCGTAGAGGCTGTCGTGTGCGTATCCGCGCGGAATGTACGACGGGGGACGGGGCATGAAATCCGCCTTGGCGGCGAACTGCTCTATCGACAGCTTTTCAGCCGGTGAGTCACTGGCCCACGTCCGTCGCCAGCCTTCAGGCACCCGTAGCACATCTCTGGGGGGCGCTCTGCTGAAGTCAACGGAATCGAGGATGGTCCGCGCCACCAGGTGGCCGTCAGCGTCGAAGGAGTCCGTGCGGAGTGCGACTTTGGTCTCCGGATCGATCCAAAGTCGCAGCGCCGTGCGCCGTCCGCGGCGCGATATGAGCGCAAGCCGCCGCGCTCGCCGTCCGGCCACCTGTGCCTCGCCCTCTGGCCGCAAGCGATAGTTGCCCAGCAGGAGTTGCCAATTGCGCCGGCGCTCGGAGGGGCTCAGGCCGGTTGCGGTGTTTGTGGCCGGCTCAAGCTGCCACAGGGTCTTGCCGTCATCCAGCAATGCAGCGCCGGCGGGGCCATTGGGGCCCTCGATGCGCCGTCGGCCATTGGCCTGGCGAACGCGCGCCCGGCGCTCAGTCCACTTGCCATCCACAAGAAGGCCAATGTCAGCCTCGCCGGTGAAGCCAACCTGCGTGCCGTCCGCGTACGCAGCGCGCAACAGCCGCTCGGCAGCGGCGCGCTTCATGTGTCCGCCGAAGAGCAGGGCGCCGAGGCCGAGCACAGCCGCTCCGGCAATGATGATGGCAGCACGACGCAGCTTCAAGAGTTGTCGGCCTCCTCGTGCGCCGCTGCCGTCTCCTGCAGTAGCACGGCGAAGGCGTGCGCGTCGGCGAAGCCACCCTCCAGTGCTGCGCCGGCGTTCCACCGCGCAAAGAGGGCGGCGTCCTCGTCTGTCGCTGTGGCGATCTGGGGCACGTGCGCCGGATGGGGTAGGAAGAGCGCCAGAGCGATGGCGGCCGCAACGGCTGCGGCCGTGGCGCCGGCGATGGCCCAGCGCGGGTGCGGGATCCACTCGAGTTGCCACCACGGTGCCCGCACGCGCTTTCGCCCTCTCAGCGCCGCGGCGACGTCAGGCCACAGGTCGCGTGACGGTCGAAGCAGTTCCGTTGTGTCCAGCAATCGCCCGGTGGCGAGCAGCGCCTCGTGCTCCTTGCGGCAATCGGCGCACGCCTCCAGATGCGCCTGCAGCGCACTTCGGGTCGGCTTGTCGAGCCCACCGACCGCGAATTCGGCCAGGTTATCTCTCGCCTCGTCGCATTTCATCGTCGTGCTCCTCAGGCCCCCGGCTCGATCAACGGACCCAGTTTCCGGCGCAGCGCCTCGCGACCGCGCGCGAGCCTGGAGAGAACAGTGCCCGGCCGCACGCCCATGATTTCGGCCACGGCTTCCACCGGCAAGTCTTGGAAATGATGCAGCAGGATTGCCTCTCGCTGGTGCTCGGGCAGCGACCGAACAGCCGCATGAATGGTCTGTGACGTCTCGTGCTTGGCGACGGCTGCTTCCGGCTGGCCGTCTGCGCTCAGATCAGCCTTCTCGATGGCTCCGCCTTGCTCCCAATTGTCGCTGGTTCGCTGTTGCTCGGTGCGCCGCGATCGCAGGTGGTCGCGCGCGATATTTCGGGCGAGTTGGTGCAGCCAAAC
Source organism: Armatimonadota bacterium (assembly GCA_030601885.1). GTDB lineage: Bacteria > Armatimonadota > Zipacnadia > JAUWAU01 > JAUWAU01 > JAUWAU01. Next base: position 5,005 of record JAUWAU010000078.1, on the reverse strand, counting down.
GGTAAATGCCTCGGCGCTGCGCAGACGCCCGAGGCGCTCCCAGGCCCGCACGAATGTAGCCTGAGTGAGGTCCTCAGCGTCCGTCCTGTCGCCGACCATGAACACCATCAGGTTATAGATTCTCACGTGATGGGCGTGAAAGAGGCGTTCGAAGGCAGCGACGTCGCCATCGCGCGCCGCCGCTACGAGCGCATTCTGAGCTGCAGCGTCGCTGCGCATCACGTATCAGGTTCATCCCAAGGTAGAAGACGTTTCGACCCCGCGTTGCATTCCATAAGAAGGCAGTGGCCAGTGAGCAGTGGTCAGTGGTCAGCAAGGCATTGGCTGGAGGCCGCCGGCCCCAAACGGGAGCGCGCCGTTCGCTGACCACCGGCCACTGGCCACTATCTCCGCCGCCGCTTCGGCTCCTGGCGATGGGTGACCTCGATTCGCCTGCCCGTGCGGGCGGACTCGTAGGCTGCGAGGGCTGTGGCGAGGGCGGCACGCGCCTCGAAGAGGGTGATGTCGGACTTCCGCCCGGTCTCGATGCACTCAAGAAAGTGCTCCAGCGTCCGGGCGATGGCGTACTGATTGACATTGGGCGGATTGTGTACGGGCATCGGCATGAATTCCTTCTCGTGGAAGCCAGCCAGAGGCATCTCCTCGTCGCCGTCGAGTATCTGCAGGGAGCCCTTGGTGCCGATGATGAAGCGGGCCTCGCTCCACTCGGTGCCCGTGGCCGCGTACGTGACGGAGATGCTTCCCATGCGTCGCTTGCCGATCTCAAGCGCGGCAACGGCCGTGTCGTCGGCCTTGTTGGGCGGCTCGACGAGGAGGCGCTGCGTTGACGCCACGACGGCAGTGGCGTTGCCAAGGAAATGCTGCAGCATGTAGATGGCGTGATATCCGGTGTCGAACAGCGCGCCGCCCCCCGCCTCGTCCCGATCCCCTTTCCAGTTGCCGGCATCGTTCATACGGGCCAGCTCATCGCCCAGGACATTCACTATGCCGAAAAACGCCTCCCCGATCTCGCCCTCGTCGATGATCTCCTTGGCGCGTATGTGGGCGGGGTACATGCGCTGGCATAGGGCGCCGAAGAGCCGTCGGTGCTGGGCGGCGGCCTCGGCGATCATCTCATCGGCCTCGGCGAGGGTCATGGCGAGCGGCTTCTCGACGATGACGTGCTTGCCGGCCCGCAGCGCCGCCATCGCCTGCTCGTGGTGCAGGTAATGCGGCGTGCAGATGTCCACCACGTCGATGGTGTCGTCTGCCAGCAACTCGTCGGCGGCGCTGTAGGCCTGTTTGACGATGCCGTAGCGCTGCGTCGTCGCTGTCCGCGCCGCCTCGCTCGGATCGGCGAGAGCCATAGCATCGACACGCTCGCTGCGGACATACGCCTCGATGTGCGCTCCACTGATGCCGCCGGCGCCGATGAGGCCTATCTTGAAGGGCATCTCATATGCTCCTGCATCCGCTGGCCGTGGCGGGATTTGGACAACATCATGTCACCCGCGCGGGCCACGGGTCCAAAGCGGCTGGCCGGATTTGGCCGACGATTTCCTCTCGGCAGTTCTTCACCGGCGGCCGCGCGAAGGAGGACAGGGCTTTCTCCTTGTCTGCGTCGAGCCGATCCATCAGGCGCAGCAGTGCTATGCAGACGGCCGGCATGGCGCGTGCGTTACCATCGTCGATCTTCACCGCGATGGCGCAGCCGTCGTTGGCGAAGCCGATACCGAAAAGCCCTTCGGCTCCGCCCTTGGCCACCAATCCAGGCGCGTAGGCGCGCAGCAGCTCGGTGTTGAACGTGCCGGGCGCCGAGACCATCTCGGGGTGAGCGCCCATCGCGGCCCGAGCGCGCGTAGCGGCCTCCCGTAGTTTGTCCGGGAGGCCGTCGGGGTGGGCAAGCCGCGAGAAGATCGCCGCCGCGTGTCTCAGCGGCATAGCAAACGTCGGGACGCCGCAGCCGTCGCGACCGATGGCGATATCGGCCTCCGATAGGCCGGCAAGCGTCGTCATGGCTGCCAGGATACGCCGCTGCAGCGGGTGCTCCGGCTCGATGTAGTCCGCCACATCGAGGCCCAGATGCCGGCAGGCGGCCAGCATGCCGGCGTGCTTGCCGGAGCAGTTGTTGTGCAGTACGGTCGCCTCTTTGCCGGCCGCCGTAAGCTGTCGTGCGGTTGGCCCGTCCGCCGGGGCGTGCACGCCGCAGAGCAGCGCTCCTTCGTCCAGCCCGATCTTATCCAGGATGCTGCGTACAGCGTCGGTGTGTCGCTTCTGACCGCGATGCGACGCGCAGGTCACGGCGATCTCGGCCTCGGTGAAGCCGAAGGCATCTGCCGTGCCGGTGGCAAGTGCCGCCGCGGCCTGCGCCGGCTTGGCAGCCGAGCGCAGATACACGATTCGGTCGGGATTGCCGACGCCGCCGACGAGGTCACCTTTGGCATCGACGATGGCAATACTCCCGTGATGCCGGCTCTCAATGATCGGCCCGCGCGTCACCTCAGCCAGAACAGCAGAGGTCGGTGATTCCTGATCAGTTGTCAGCTTCGTTCCCTTCTCCCGGTTCCGTTGGCCCCGATGGGACGCGCTGCACGTAATTCAGCCTCAAGTTTGCAAGTGCAGCGTCCAGTTCGCGCTTCTCCTCGTCCGTCAAGTGCTCCCCGAGTTGATCGGCGAGGGCGGCCAAGGAATCGATGGCAAGGCGCGCCTGTTCCAGGTCTTGTGCGATGTCACCGGTGGCTGGGTCCACGACGAGGCCGAGCTTCTGCCAACCTTGGCCTATGAGCATGGCGCAAAAGCTGGTGAGCAAGTCGGGCACGGTAACAGGCGGAAGCGTCGCCTCCGTGGGCTCTGCTGTTGGTACCTCTTCAGGCTCCGCGGGTTCAGGCTCAGCCTCGGGCTGCTCTGTCTCTGGGGCCTCGTCAGCGGACGCCTTGACCGCTTCTGCCGCCCGCTCAGCCGCAACCTCCGCCGCCGTTCTGACCTCCTTGCGCTCTTGCTTCTCCTCCTCAAGAGTCTCCTCGCCCACCGCCTCCTCCTTTCCCTCATCTGCCGCCGCTGATGCTTCGTCGTCCTTGTTGCGCTTTCGCTCTCGTGGCATGCGCCATCCCTCACAAAGGCAGGGAAAAGGGAGAAGTGAAAAGGGAAAAAATGACCACCACCCTCCGACTAGCCCTTTCCTCTTCTCCTTCGGTATTCCCCCGTTATCCCCGACGATTTGCTGCTCCGATCCTCGGCGTCATCTACGTACCTTGATCAGGCGCAGGCGACTCGTCGCTCGTACCCTCCGCGCCCTCCGCTCCCTCTTCGGCCTCCCCCTCAGGCGGTGTCACGGTCTCCTCGGGGCCTGGCTGGGGGGCTAGCATGTTGCCCGGCACCGGCGGCGCCTTTGCCTGCTGGCCGTATATGAAATGCCACATGGCGATCAGTATCAAGATAACCACGATGATGACCACAACGATCACTGCGGGACTGATCTGCTGCTGCATAATCTCACCTCACGGCAGTTGCCAGTGGATAGGTGTTAGTGCTCAGCCGAAGGCGTGCTGCCTGGACCCGTCTACTTGCCCTGCTGACCACTGGCCACTGAACACTGATCACTGATTGCTGTCGTGGTCTGCCGCCGGCTCGACAATCAATAGGCCCGGCTCTCCCAAATTCCCCTCGATCGCGATGCGCACGTCGCAGAATTGCTGCACGGCCCATACGTTGGTGCGCAGGTGCTCGGTGACGGCTGCCACGACGATGCGGGACGGACCGTCTGCCAGGGCCAGGTAGGGCACGAGTTGATCGGCCAGGTGCGCATCGACGCAGCCCCGCGTCTGCATGAAGCCGACGAAGTCGGCGCAGGCCTCTTTGGCCACTTCCTCAGCCGGCTTGCCCCGTTTGCCCAGGGCCGAGAAACCGGCCCTTCCGCTCTCGAACTCAGCGGCGATGAGTACGATAGTGCCTGTGCCAGGTCCCGGAAGCGATACGATCTCTGACTCGGCGGCAAAGCCGTTGGCCCGGAGTACATCCATGCCGGCGCTAAGCTGCCGCCTGCCCACGTGCTTGGGCAGGTTGGCGTAGCCGGAGATGTAGCGCAGGCTTAGCAGCTTCCCCCGGTCGGTCCACGCCAACGGCGCCCAGCGGGTCAGCGGCTCGATCGTTGCCCGTATCTCTCCGCCACCACGAGGATACCAGCCCGCCTTCCGCAGCTCCAGGTTCGCCTTTACGCCCACGGTTCCTACCGCCGGGAGGAAAACATGCTTCAGGTAGTCGAAGGGCGGACTCCAGGCGACGTGCGTGCCGCCGCGGAGTGTGACCCGGGAGTGCTGCATGCTGCGCGCGAGAGCGGGCAGAAGCGCGTGAAAGAGCAGCGTGGTGGCGCCGGCGCTTGGTGCACGGGCGGCGATGTCGAACGTGTAGTCGCCGCCGACTACGGGGCCCGGGCGAAACACGATGCGCTCTGATCGCAGGTCGGCGCCCTCGAGCTCGCCGTTCGTAATGGCCGCAGCGGCCTCGACGCAGGCGAGGTGCTGCGGCGCCATGCCCGACTTCGATCGCCCGGCACGGATGCTGTGCACCTCGACCGGGAGCTGCCGCACGGCGGCCAGGGCGAGGCTGGTGCGCAGTATCTGACCGCCCCCCTCGCCGTGAGAGCCGTCGATGCGCACCGGGGCCGAATTCAGGCCACCGCCGCCTGATGCATTGCTCCTGTCATCTGCGGAGTGCCTTGTCACTGAGCGCGGAGTATAGCAAACGGGGTGAGCCAGGTCAAATCGTCACGGACTGCACCGTACACCTCCTCACTGTAGGCGAGCACCTGTGGCTCGCCACGTGGTGGTTGGCACTGGGAACGCGGTGAGCTCCTCCCACCCCGGCCTGGCGGGGCACAGGTCCCCGCGCTAGTGCGCCGGCAAGCGTACGAGGTCAGGGAGGTGGAAGTCCTCCCCAAGGCATACGCTCTCCGGCCTTGTAACCGACTGTAACTGCGTTGCCGCAAGGCAAGGTGGGAAGCAACAGGAGGTGACCGACCAGTCCGTAG
>JAUWAU010000031.1 GCA_030601885.1 Armatimonadota bacterium | reverse complement strand
AATAGAACGTGGCCAGGACCCAGTTGGCTAATGCCGCCTCCTCCAGGCTCCGCACGTCGCCGGCGTTGTCCACGAGCAGGCTGTCCATGGTGGCTTCGTACGGCGCGGCCACCATGTTCCAGCCCGTCTGCAGCGGGATGGACTGATCGCCGTGCGGCAGCGTGCCACCCACGTCCACGTCCAGCGTGGCCGCTTGGGCCAGCAGCCAAAACCCCTCCCGAATGTCGAGCGTGGTGGTTTGAGATGCCGGGGCGCTGGTCGGTACGGTCTGATACCCGCCCGTTTCCCAGCGCCACATGTAGTAATTCCCGTCGCCCAAGTCGTCGGAGAGCAGGTCGTGTGGCGTGGCCAACGTGGGCGTCAGCGGGAAGGAGATCATGTAGTAGCCGGTGGCCGGCAGCTCGTGCGACGCCTCCGCTGGCGCCCGCGTGGTGGCGTACTTGAGGTCCTGGTTGGTCTCATCGTAGTAGCTTACGCGCGGATAGCCGGTGGCGTCCAGGGCCAGAGAGGTGTACACGGCGACGAAGCGGGCGCTGTCCGCCACCTCGATATCCCAACTGCTGCCGTTCCAGGCGGCGTATTTGAGGTTGCCGCTGCCGTAGTAGCTTATATGCGGATAGCCTTTGGCGTCCAGCGCCAGGGAGGTGGTCGTCCGGCCGTCGCTGTCCACCGTCTGGATGTCCCAACTGCTGCCGTTCCAGGCGGCGTACTTGAGGTCGTAGTTGGTGTAGTCGATGTAGCTTATGCGCGGATAGCCGCTGGCGTCCAGGGCCAGGGAAGTGCACTCGCCGACGCGGCCGGCGCTGTCCACCGTCTGGATGTCCCAACTGCTCCCCTTCCAGGAGACGTATTTCAGGTCGTCGTTGGTGCGGTCCCAGTAGCTTATGCGCGGATAGCCGCTGGCGTCCAGCGCCAGGGAGGTGAAATAGCCGACCTGGCCGGCGCTGTCCACCGTCTGGATGTCCCAACCGCTGCCGTTCCATGCGGCGTACTTAAGGTCGCTGTTGCTGCGGTTGAAGTAGCTTATGTGCGGATAACCGCTGGCGTCCAGGGCGAGGGAGGTGTAGTAGCCGACCTGGCCGGCGCTGTCCACCGTCTGGATGTCCCAACTGCTGCCGTTCCAGGCGGCGTACTTGAGGTCGTCGTTGGGCGTAGACTCGAGGTAGCTTATGCGCGGATAGCCGCGGGCGTCCAGGGCCAGGGAAGTGTACTGGCCGACGCGGCCGGCGCTGTCCACCGTCTGGATGTCCCAACTGCTGCCGTTCCAGGCGGCGTATTTCAGGTCGTCGTTGGTGCGGTCCCAGTAGCTTATGTGCGGATAGCCGCTGGCATGCAGGGCGACCGAGGTGTACCGCCCCACGTCGCCGGTGCTGTCCATCGTCTGCAAATACCAGGCGTCGGCTGCGCATACTCCGGCAGCGACCAGACAGACTACACCACACAAGATTCCTGTCGTGAGAATAACCCGTCGCATAGCCACTCCTCCTCGCAGTCAACTGCCCGCGCAATGCCTGGGCGATGTACCGACGCATCGGGGCCGTTCCCGACGGCCCGTTGCGATACCGTACCAATGGAGCCGCCATGTGCAGGCCGACTTCTGGGGAGTATCCTTCTTAAACGCCCAGTGATTAACACTTCCGCGTGTCTGCTTCACGGTCCTGCTCGCCGCATGTAAGCTTTTCGCTACACTCGCGGGTCAGGGCACGCCAATGTCACGTCGAGGATCGGCGCACGCCCGGTGTGCTCTCAGCGGATGCGCCGGTTACTTGTCGAGCCGTCCCTCTGCACTTATCACTCGAGAGATCGCCAGGAGATTCTGCTGCCACCGGTCGGCGGGGATGTCCTCCGTGATGCCGATGATGAGGCGGCCGCCGGCATCGCGCAGGAGCTGTTGCGTGGTCTCTTCGATCTCAGGGATGGGCCACAAGTGCACTGAGGAGGGGAAGTTGATCCAGAGCACTTTGTCGGGCCACGCCTCTATGGCATCCTGAAGGCTCATGTCCGTATCGGGAGCGGGGGAGAAGGCCTCCACGTAGTCCAGGGCCGAATCGGCCACTGCCTGCGCCCAGATCTTGTTGTTGCCGTCCAGGTGCGCGCCGATGAGTTTGCCGTACTTGTGCAGATGCTCGGCGGCCTCGTCGTAGTGGGGCACCACAAACTCCTCGAAACGCTCCCGACCCATGACGTCCGCCGTCTCGTTGCCGCCGTAGTTGAAGTGCATGAGCGGGGACTCCGCCAGGAGGGGATACACCTTCCGGCGCTGCTCCACGAGGGCATCGTACAGCTTCATTATCTCGTCCCGCCGCTCCGCCCACTCCACCGCGAACACCTCCAGGCCCATGTAGCCGATCATTATCTCGTGCAGCGGGGTGGAGCCGATGGCGCCCCGCAGGATGACGTCCTCTCCGAGCCACTCCTGCGCCGTCAACACGCTCTCGTAGTTCGGCCGGAACTGCCGGTCCTCGGCCATGAACAAGAGCACCTTGTAGTCCTCTGGCCTCTTGAAGAGCCGCTCTTGACGCCACGAGGTGAAGCCTGCCGGAATGGACAGCGTAGACAGCTCGCCCATCGGCGTCTTGTACACCGTGCGATCGTATCGCGTTCCGTCCTCCACGTACGAGTGCGTCTCGCTGGTGACGTTGGGACTGCCGCCGCTCACGACCGAGTACCTGCGGTTCACGATGCACAGCCCATCGTGGCGCAGTTGCCGCTCGATGGAGCACTGCGGGATCTTGCTCTCGTAGATGGTGAACGGGACCTTATCCGCGGGCTTGCCCCGCAGGATGGCCTCGACTCTGGCTCTCGGGGTCATTGCACATGCCACCTCAGTTGTCAGTGGTTAGTGGCCAGTGGTCAGCTAACCGCGCTCCACCGCACTCGCCAGCGCTCGGACTGGCAGACCAAGCGACATCGTAGGTTCGGGATCGCTGCCCTGAAGTCCTGGCAGCGCCCTGCGTCCGCTGTGAAGCCCTGCCCGTATCGTGCAGGAGCGTGTGCCGGTCGCCGCGAACCAGCGATGGAGGGGCGACCGGCAGGTCGCGCTCCGAACGTCCGCTACCACTGTGAGTCGAGCAGCCATGGAACTGACGCCGCAGAACGCTCAGACGGTCGAGCTATCCAAATCCGGCGACGACGTGGCCATCGCCATCGAGCACGGCGGCACGCGGGCCCGAATAGACTTCGTTGACCGCGAAGGCGAGTCGATCATTAGCGCCGTCGAGGGGCGGTCCGTGTCGGAGGGCTTCGAGATCGAGCTTCCCAACTACCAGCGCGTCGGCGAGCTCGGCGCGCGGCCGGCCGACCTGCCCCAGATGACGGTGAACGTTCTGCGCGACTTGCTGCGGCCGATGATCGACGAGTTCGGGATTCGCAAGCTCGGCTACTCCATTGCCGGGCCGGTCACGGAAGAGGGCGTCGTGCTCAAGGGCGCCCAGCTTTGGGGCGAGACGGTGACCGGCGTGCGATATCGCGATTTGCTCGAGGAGGAGTTGGGGCTGCTGGGTGGCGTGGTGCTGGGCAACGACATGTGGGCTGCCGCCCACGACATCATGGCCCACGGCGGCGCGTGGTCGCCGCCCTTCAATGTCGAGAGCTTCTGCGTGATCACTGTTAGCTCCGGCGTCGGGAGCAAAGTCGTGCTCAAGGGTGACATCCAACTCGGCGTCTCCGGCACTGGCGGCGAGATCGGCCACATGCCCATACTGCACCCGGACGAAATGATCCCGGGGCGCATCTGCGGCTGCGGCGGGAGGTACTGCCTCGAGGCCGGCTCCTCGGGGAATGCCAACGCATACCGCACCAAAGCCGAGGCCGAGTCGCCAGCGGTGCAGGCCACCTTCGCCGCGTCGGCGGAGCTGATCGGCCGCATCCGGCGTATCGACCTCTCGCCCGGCCCCGATCTTGCCGAGTGTGTTCGGGCCATCAACCAGGCTGTCATCGAAGGCGGAAAGCAGAACGACTCGTTTGCGCTGCACGTCCTCGACCGGACGATCCGCCCGATTGCACGCGCGGTAGCCGCGCTCGAGGTGCAGCTCAACATCGAGAACTTCTACTTCGTCGGCGGCTTTGCCCTCGCGCTCGGCGAGACGTTCCTGCGGATACTCCGCGGGCACATCATCGAGATGGGCATCATCGGCCGCACGCGGCAGCAGCTTGAGCGCATCGGCCGCCTCTACAACGAGCCCGAGCAGAAGTGGGGCATCCGCGGCGTCGGCATGGCGGCGCACCGGCTGGTGAAGACATCTGTCCGGGGACACCATACTTAATTGTCGGAGCCGAGCGTCCTGTGCTCCGAACCCAGGATTTGCCTGATAATTAAGTATGGTGTCCCCAGATCTAGGGGACAAGGATATGGCCAAGCACGGCATCGGCGTCGTCGGCTGCGGCGGCATCGCCATGGGCCGGCACATCCCGGGATACCAGCGCCTTGGAGACCTGGCAGAGGTGCTCGCGGTCTGCGACCCGCGCCCCGACGCGCTCGCGGCAGCGCGGGAGAAGCACGGCATACAGCGCCTGTATGAATCGCTCGACCAACTGCTGGCCGACGATGGCATTGACATTGTGAGCGTCTGCACACCGCCGGACGTTCGCGAGTCGGTCGTCGTGCCCGCTGCCGAGAGCGGACGACACCTCCTCGTGGAGAAGCCGTTCTCCTGGCGCCTCCCCGAGTCCATCCGAATGGTCGAGGCGGCCGAGGCGGCCGGCGTGAAGCTGGCCGTGAACCAGAACTTCCGGTGGAAGCAAGTGACGGCGAAGGTCCGGGAGATCGTCAGTTCCGGTGATCTCGGCGAGCTGCTCCTCGTGGGGGAGGAATTCTTCACCTGGCGCGACCACGACAGCGGTTGGCGGAGCGAGGTAGAGCAGCTCGAGATAAGCGTCTACAGCATCCACTGCATCGACCGCGTGCGGTGGCTCGCCGGGCGCAACGCCGAGTCGGTCTACTGCGCGACCTCACACTCTCCGGCGCATGCCGCGCGCGGCGAGACCCTGTCGGCGACGACAATCCAGTTCGATGGGAATGTCATCGGTCGCGTGACCGCCAGTTGGTGCGCGCGGGGCATGCGAGTCAACGAATTCCGCGTTGATGGCGCCAAGGGCAGCGTGCTGGCCCAGGAGAGCGGCAAGGTATGGCTGCAGATGGCGGACAGTGAGCCGGAGCGCGTGCTCAACGTCGAGCCGGACTTCACGGCCACCTTCGGCGAGTCCATGCGGCGGCTCATCGAGGCCATCGACAGTGGTACCGAGCCACCTCACAGCGGCCGGGACAACCTGAAGACGATGGAGATCGTTGACGGCGCCTACCGTGCCGCGGCGGCGAGCCAGGTGATCAAGCTGCAGGGGACCTTATGAGCGCTTAAGATGCGAGCGAAGGGAGCGCGCCACATGCACCGACGGAACTTCCTCAAAACCGGCGCTGTGCTCATGGGTGGACTGGGAGCGCGGGACAGACCGGCCGCCGCTGTGGCCGATGGACGAGGCGGCAACGACCGCCCCGACGTGGTCTTCATTGCCTGTGAGGACCTGCAGACGAGCCTGCGCTGCTATGGGAACCCGGTGGTCAGAACACCCAACCTGGATTCTCTGGCGTCGCGAGGGCTGCGATTCGACAACGCCCACTGCCAGTTCTCCGTCTGCAACCCGTCGCGGGCATCGGTTATGAGCGGCCGTTATCCGGCAAGCGTCGGGGTGCTCGGGAACGCGACCGACTGGCGCGAGCCCCTGCGAAACATCGCCACGATACCGCAGCACTTCCGCGCGCACGGCTACGAGACACTGCGGTGCGGGAAGATCTTCCACGGGGGCAACGCCGGGCGCGTGTTCGACGACAAGGGCCGTTGGGACAGAGTCATCCCCCAGAACGAGGGTATTCCCAGCTCCAAGCACAGGCGGCGCCCATTGCGAGCGCTGTACGAGAACATGAGTAAGGAGGAGAGGGCGAAAGAGTACACAACACGCGCCTGGGAGTGGGGCCCATCGGGCCTCGACGATCTGGAGATGCCCGATGGCAGAGTCGCCGAGCAAGCAGTGCGTCAGCTCTCCGGGAAGCACGACAAGCCGCTGTTCCTCGCGCTTGGCTTCCACTCGCCCCATCTCGTGCTCACCGCGCCGGACAAGTACTTCGACATGTACTCGCTCGGCGAGATACGGTTGCCGGAGAATCCCGAGAACGACCTCGACGACGTGTCCCGCTACAGCCTGCGGAACCACAAGCAGTTCACCGATGAGAAGCGACGCGAAGCCATTCTGGCATACTACGCCTGCTGTTCCTATGTGGATGCGGGCGTCGGGCGCGTGCTCAAGGCGCTCGAGGACTCCGGACGCATCGACAACACGATCGTCGTATTCTGGGGCGACCACGGGTTCCACCTCGGGGAGCACTTCCTCTGGCAGAAGCACACGCTGTTCGAAGAGTCCACCCGCGTGCCACTCATCATGATGGCCCCGGGCGTCACCAGGGCAGGCACCGTCTGCACCCGGCCGGTTGAGCTGATCGACCTGTACCCGACGCTCTGCGAGCTCTGCGGTCTGCCGATGCCCGAGGGGTTGGAGAGCATCAGTATGGTCCCGCTGCTGAAAGATGCCCAGCGTCAGTGGAAGAAGGGCGCCTTCACCACACTCGGCCCGACACCAGGCAATAGCGTACGTACGGAACGGTGGCGGTACACCGAATGGGGTGGGCCCGACAAGGCCGAGCTATACGACCACGAGAGCGACCCGCACGAGTTCACCAACCTGGCAAAGGTCCCACGATACGCTGCAACCGTGGAGGAGTTGGGCGAACTTCTGAGGGGCGGATGGAGGGCGGCGCTGCCCGAGGAGTGATCGTCGGCGGTGAGATGGGCGGGGGCGTTCTGATGCATTTGGCGTCTATTCCCCGATGACTTCCATCACGACGCGGCGGGTGCCACGGGCACATTACCTAGCGGATTCTGCTCGCCTTGTAGCAAAACATTTCTGTGCAGGTTGCCATGGCCCGGTGTGCCACCCGGAAACGATGAAGATGGACCCGGCAGGGAGCTGGGGGCCGCCGGAGCAAGCTGCTCCGGCTACAACGGGTGGGCCGACGGGCGGAATCTTCGAGGCAGTTCTTCATGGCCCGGTGTGCCACCCGGAAACGATGAAGATGGACCCGGCGGGGAGCTGGGGGCCGCCGGAGCAAGCTGCTCCGGCTACAACGGGTGGGCCGACGGGCGGAAATTCGGGGTAGTCTCTTCGTGACTCCGGGGACGCCAGAATCTGGCGGACGCCATACTCAGTTCTTCGTTTGAGCCGCCAAAGCAACCCCGCCCGCCCCTCCGACTTTGCCCTTTCTCCTTCGTCCTTTCTCGGTGCACTCCGTGCTCTCTGTGGCCCTAAGCTCCGCCGGCGATCCGCGCCCTCCTGCACCGCACCGTCGGCATGATTGAGCCCGGCTCCTCGCGGCAGTCACTGGAGATGGCGTCGATGCCCTTGAGCAGCTCGATGATGTTCCCGCCCATCGCGCCTTTCTTCACCGGATACGCCAGCTCGCCGTTCTCGATCTTGAAGGCGAAGTCGATGGATGATGAGAAGTCGCCCGTCACCGAGTTTGGGTGCACGCCGCCGGCATTTATGTAGAGCCCCTCGTCCACCTCTTTGACGATCTCGTCGGCGGTCTTATCGCCCAGCACCGGATTCACGTTGCTCGGCGCAATCCCACCGCGCGTCGAGTGTCCGGTGCTCTTCACGCCCGCCTTGCCCGCCGTGTAGGAGTCGTGCAGGTACGTCTGCAGGACACCGTTCTCGACGAGCGTGAGCCGCCGACGCGCCGTGCCCTCACCGTCGTAACCCCGCGAGGCCATGCCGCCGGGTATGAGGGGATCGTCAACAAGGGTAACTATCTCCGAGGCTACCTGCTCGCCCAGCTTGCCGACCATGAAGGACCGATTCCGCTGAACGCTCTCGGCGTTAGCGTTGCTCGCGATGGACATGAGAACTCCTCGAGAGGCGAGAGGGCCGAAGACGACGGGGAGGTCCTTCGTTTCGATGTCCCGTGCGCCAAGGAACTTCGCTGCCTCCTCGGCCGCGCGGGCGCCGAGGCCCTGCGGATCAAAGTCATCCAGTCTGCGCCCGTAGTCGAAGTCGTAGAACATCCCCACCTCATCGCCCCGCCGGATGGCGACGCTCGAGTAGCAGGAGACGCTGGAGCCGCTCCCGGCGGCCACGACGCCGAGGGAGTTCACCAGGGCGGTCTCATAGCTGCCTGCACCGGCGCCGCCGGAGACGATGGCGTCCGACTCCACGCTGAGCGCCGCGTCAACATTGGCGAGGGAATGCTCGATGAGCCGGCCGATGGACAGCCCGGCAACCGCCGCGTCGAACAGCCCCTCGACCTCCTCATACTCAGCCGGCTCAGGCAATGAGACGAAGTCGGGATCGGGATCGGCCTGACGCGCGAGGGCAGCGGCGACCTGGCCGGCCTCGGCTGCGGACTCCATGTCGATCCCGTCGCCGCGATACCACCCCTGCCCCCCACCGTAGAAGGCGCGCACTGACACCCCACAGCTCTCGTGGGCATCAGATGACTTAATGGCGCCATTCTCCAGCGTCACGCTCAGGCTGGTGCCGCGGTACGCGCTCACGTCGGCGAAATGCGCTCCAGCCTGCATCGCCGCGTCGCACGCCCGCTGCGCCCCGGCTACGAGGTCGTCCATGGCTGCACCTCCGAGCCATCACAGTGGTCAGTAAAGGCCTCACACCTGTTCCTGGCCTCCGACAACCAACTCGCTCACGCGTACGTACGGGCCGCCGCCGTTGACGTACATGCCCTGCCCGGCCTTGCCGCACGTCCCGCCCTTCGGCAGCATCTCGAAGTCCTTGCTGACGGCGTCCACGTTCTTCAGAGTGTCCAGGATCGTGCCAGACATGGTGACGTCTCGTATCGGCTCCGCCAGTTCGCCATTGCGGATCATCCGGCCCCATCCGGCGTGGCACGTGTATTGTCCCTTGACACACAGCACGTAGCCCCACTGTCCGCCCTCGAGCAGAACGCCGAGGTCGATGTCCTTGACCAGCTCGTCGAGCGTTGATTCGCCCGGGCTGACGATGGTGTTGCTCATGCGGACGACGGGCGGCGAACTGGCCCCCTGCGCCCGCGCGCTGCCGCTCGGCGCCACGCCCATCTTCGCCGCGGTCTCGAGGCTGTGCATGAAGCCCTTCAGAACCCCGTTCTCGATTATGACGCAGCGACCGCCGGGCGTCCCCTCCGAGTCGTATTCGTACGAGCCCCAGGAGCCCTCGATCGTCGAGTCGTCAATGACATTGATGAGCTCCGAGGCGATCTGCCGGCCGAGCTTGCCCTCGATGATGGAGTCTTTCGCGATGACGTGATCGGCCTCGGCGTTGTGCCCGAGGGCCTCGTGGATGAAGATACCGACGATGCTCGGGTGCAGCACCACGGGGAAGTTGCCCGCCGGCGCGCGCCGCGCGTCGAGCAGCATCAGGGCCGTGTCGGCAGCCTTGACGCTGACTTCCTCCGGGTCTATCCCCTCGGCCAATTCAAACCCGGCGAGCCCGTTCCGGTGCTCGTAGCCGCGCTGGCGGACGTCGTCCTTGACCGCCGTGATGCCCACGCCGGCCGAGGTGCGCACCTGCGTCTGGTCCACGCACGTCCCGAGCGTGTTGCACACGACCGTGCGCGTCACGTCGTCGCCGTAGCCGGCGATGCTGTTGGCCAGATGCGGGCCGACGCGGTCCACGGCCACACTCTCAAGCTGCCGCACCACTTCCATCTTCCTGTCCACGCCCACCTCGCGGGGATCAGTGGTGAAGTCGGACACCACCTCGGCTGTCAGAGGCTCGACCTCGGCAACAACGCCCGGCTCGGCCACCCTCGCGCCAGAGGCCTTCGCCATCTCCATCGCGCCCTCGAGGCACTTCCGCAGGTCCTCTCGGGTCAGGCTGTTAGTCGAGGCGAAGCCCCAGGCGCCCTCGAGCAACACGCGAACACCGATGCCGACCGATGTGCCCTGGCTGAGCCGGTCCGTCTTCCCGTCCTGCCGCGACATGGACGTATGCGCGCTCTCGACGATGCGCGCGTCGGCGAACTGCACGCCGCGCTTCATGGCCTCATCCCGGACCCATTCCGCGAGCTCTTTCATCGCTGGTTCCCTCCAGGCAGCTATTTCCGCCCCGGCGCATCCGGGTCCTCCTGCCCGGTCACCGTACGCCGGAAGGGGCGCTTGTCGTGGGCGAGGAAATGTCGCGCCAATCAATAGCAGACGCTCCCGTGCGTCTGCGCAAGTTAGGGGATCACAGCATGGACGCCGACCGATTCACGTTCCGCGTGGGCAACGGCTGGCTCAGAGACGTGGCCTCGGAGCCGACACCCAACGACCCGTGGCCCTGCATCCGTTGGGACGAACGGCTTCTGGCCGACCAGATACGCTTCCTGGACGTGCAGGCTGAGCTCGGCATCGAGTACAACCTGGCCTGGGGGTACTTCGTGGACCGATCCTGGCCCGTGCCCTTGGAGAAGGTGATCGATGCCGAACGCGCCGAGATGCTCGAGGCATTCGTGACTGCCGCTCACGAACGTGGAGTGAAAGTGCTCTCTGGCACCGGCATCTACTCCTGGGGCTTCGACGAGGTGATCGCAAAGGTCCCCGAGGTGGCCAAAGGGCACGCGCGGGCGATGTGTCCGTTCAGCGAGACGGCGTGGGACTGGCAGCGGCGCGTGCTCGATTTCCTCATGGATCCGAAATGGGGCCTCGACGGCATCAGCATGCAGTCGGCGGACCAGGGGCGCTGCGAATGCGAGAAATGCCGCCAGTTTTCCCCCGTGCAGCATCACGCAAACATCATCGTTCGCTGCGCCGAGTACGTGCGTGCCGGCAGGCCGGACTGGACGATAGGACAGGCCTCGTGGGGACTGCGCATCGACGAGCCCAGCGAGTTCGAGCACGTGCAGCGCATCTCGGAGGCCGTTGACTACATGATAGAGGTGCGGGAGCGCTCGGCTGAAACCGACCCGCCGCGACGCCCTGAAATGGTCGGCGGCCTGAAGTGCGCCTTCGGCTCCGTCAGTGGCATTTTCCTGGAGCCGCCCCAGCATTGGGAGCGCCTCCGGTGGTTCGTTCCGTGCGGGCTTGGCGCCGCGGGGGCGCTCAACAGGCTGTGGGAGGATGGCGGTCGCGCGTGCGAGTTGCACTACCGGCCCTTCGCCAATCCCGTCGAGGAGGTCTCCTGGCGCACGGCCGCCGGGATCCTCTCATCACCGCGCACCCCGCTCACGGTCGCCCTTCGCGAGGCAGTTGAGGCGGTGTACGGTGTGACGGACGCGGCGGCTGAGGAACTGGCCGACTGGTTTGCGCGGGGCGAGAACGCTTACTTCTCGCGGGCGCAATTCAAGGTAGGACACGGCTCGTTCTCGCTGGAGCCGCTCGTGTGGAGGGAGAATCCCGCCGTGCCGGGGCCACCCGTGTATCTGCGGGATCGGATGTCCGCCGAGGCCCGACGGGAGTACGCCCGCGAACTCGATGGCCTGAAGATGGAGCTTGCGGCGATGGAGATTCCGAATCAAGATGCCGTGGACAAGACGGTCAAGGCCATGGAGGGGACGCTGCGGGATATTGCGGAGCTGGGGTAGGCGGGCGAGAGTGAATGGTTGATGGTTGATGGTCCGCGGACTGGCACCCCGCGCTACACTGGGATTCGCGGAGGCGCGGCGATCAGGGAGCACGTTATGAACGGTTTCAGCATTGATACCTACGACCGGAAGTGCCTCGAGGGCATGGTGGAGGTGTACAACTCCGAGACGGTCTTCGAGGCACATATCGCGCCGTTGACGGAGGAGCGCTTTGTTGAGCTTGTTGAGAGGAAGTCCTACTTCGATCCGTCGGGCCTCTTCGTCGCCATTCAGGAGGGGAATGTCGTCGGGTGGATCCACGCCTGCGTGGCGGCGGGGTCCGAGCCGGGGCACGACCCGGCGCGCAAGGTTCCCCGCATCGTCATGCTCAGTTACCCGCCGGACCGTCTGGATGTCGGCGGCGCACTCGTCGCCGAGGCGACGGCGTGGATGAAGGGGTCGGGGCTCCGGCCGATCGTGGCGACACACCCCCGGGAGGGCTACCCATTTTACCGGGGCCTCTTCATCGGGGGCGAGCCGAAGCTGCCGGTTACGATGCCGCACGTGCATCTCGCCCTCGAGGTGGCCGGGTACAAGACGACGCTGGAGTCGGTCTTCCTGACGGCGGAGATGCCCTCGCCACCGCCGGAGGTCTCCGCAGAGGTGGAGGTGGAGCTCACGGATGCCCCGGCCGAGATGGCCCACGAGCCGATGCGCGAGTCGTGGATCGGCTTCGAGCCCATGCGCACCCGGGCTTTCATCGGAGGCGAGGAAGCCGGCTCCATCGGCTGGGTGATGCAGCCGCATCTCGACCGGCTGGGCGCGCCCTGCGTGAACATCTGGAGCCTCGGAGTCAAGGAGGAGCATCGGCGCAAAGGCATTGCCTCGGCGCTCGTGTCGCGGGCCATGACTCGGGGTTATGCCCTTGGCGCCAGATTCGCCTCGGTCAGCACACAGCTCTGGAATGCCCCGGCGCATGCGACGTATGCGAAGTTTGGGTTCCGGCCGCATTGCATCGGCGTGGGCAGAACGCTTGAACAGGATGGTTGAGGCACGACGGGGCCACATCTTTGGGGCAAAGGACGGGAGCCGGCAGAGCGGCTCCCCTACTGTTTCTGCCGGGAGGACTCTTGCGTCATTGCGGAGAAAATTGTATTACGAATCCGGCAAACGTGCTACGCCCTGAGCAGCAATGCACATTCCCGACGGCCTCATAAATGACCCGCGGGTCTGGATCGCGGGAGACGTAGTGGCTGCTGCCGCGGTCGGCTACGCCCTGCATCGAGAGAACCGCCGCCTGCAGCCTGAGACCGTGCCGGTGATGGGGCTCATGGCCGCCTTCGTCTACGCCGGCCAGCTCTTCAACGTTCCCGTCACGGCCGGGATCTCCGGCCACTTCCTCGGAGCCCTTTTCGCCGCTGTGCTGCTGGGGCCGTGGCGGGCGACACTCGTCATGGCCGTGGTGATCACGCTGCAGTGCCTGCTGCACGCGGACGGGGGGCTCACCGTGCTCGGCCTCAACGTCGTCAATATGGGCGTCGCGGGCACCATGCTGAGCTTCGGCATCTACTGGGTCATCCGCCGGCTCGCCGGGAGCCCGAGCGCTCTCTTCGTCGCCGCTGGCGTTGCCGCATGGTGCTCCGTGGTCGCCGGCGCGGCGCTCGTGTCGCTCGAGGTGGTCCTGTGCGGGGAGTTGCCGCCGGCGCTCGTCTTCCCGCCCATGCTTGGCATTCATGCGCTCATAGGCATCCTCGAGGCGGGGGTCACGGTGGGGGCCTTGGCGGTGGTGTGGCGCGTGCGTCCCGATCTGCTCGGGCTCCAACCCGCGCAGGCAGGCGCAACGGGCGGAGGGGAGTGAGGCCTGATGACGTCAGACGAACGCCGCGGGCCGAGGCTCCAGGGGTGGCACATCACGCTCATCTGCATGACGCTGGCCGCAGCGGTGCTCGCGCCGTACGCCTCGCAGCTCCATGACGGGTTCGAGGCCGTGATGGACCGCCTCGGTATGCCCGTCGAGAAGCCCAACGTCAATCCCGCGCCCCTGTCCGACTACTCCCTTCCCGGTGCCGGGCGCGAGCGGGCCCGGCAGTTCGTCGCCGTTGTCATTGGCATGCTCGCGGTTTTCTGCGTCAGCTACGGTGCAGCGAAGCTGCTGGCCCGGCGACGCCCGGGCGATCGGCAGAGGGATTGAAGGTATTCCGGGGACACAATACTCATTTTTCATTTCGCAGACACCAAGGGTTCCCGAAACTAGGGACAGTCACCTATTTCATGTGTCCATCGGATGGCCCTCCATTCCGTACCCGGTCGCGCCATGCTGATAGTATACGCGGCCTCGCCACTCCAGATGAAATAGGTGACTGTCCCTAGTTTGCTACACCGCCTTATCGTATATCGACACGTCCTCCCCCGCATTCGGGTCGTGGATGGTGATGCCGTGGTCGCCGAAGCTGGCCGTGGCGACGGGCGGCTTGCCAGCGCGGAGGTACTTGTCGTTCCGCGCCAGGCACTCGCGAGCGGCGTTGACCACGGCCGTCGTGAGGCGTTGGGATTTGCCGTCGGGGTATGTACCCTCCAGCTCCGCCGCCGGGACGCCGAGGAACTTGTGCCGGCAGACCTTCTCGATGCACGTCACTAGGCTGTCCTTGCCGTAACCCACCGACGCGAGCGATCCGTCCGGACGCTCCACCTGCCTGAAGAAGTGGGTGTTGAGGGCGCGAAAGCCCTTGCCCTCGATCCAGTACCGCAGGCCGCGATACTGCGAGTCCGATTCCACCTTCCCGTACTCGCCCACCATGCTGCTCTCCTGGTTCACGTTGGACTCGAAATCCTCCGGCGTGAGCCAGTTGCTCTCGTAGATGACCGTGGTGCCGTTAGTGTGCGTGACCATCACCTGCACGGCATCGAAGGCGTCCTTGCCGAACTCCTTGAGGAGGCGCTGCTTCTGCCCGACGGCGTATAGGGCCAGCGGCCGGAGCTGCAGGTAGTGCATGAAAATGTCCACCCAGTGGATCCCCACGTACGTGAACGGATCGCTCTCCTCGGCCCACTTGAAGATGCTCGTTGAGACCTCCAGCGGCTCCTCGAGCACGCCCCGGCAGTAGATGGGATGGCCGAGGTCCTTGCTGAGCTCCTTGAAGATGCGGAGATGGTCGGGGTCGTAGCGCTTGTGCATATCGACGCCGAGGATGAGGTCGTTCTTCTCGGCCAGCTCGATCATCTCGTCGGCCTCGCGGAGGTGGAGGCACATGGGCTTCTCGGTGATGGCGTGGATGCCGTTGCGCAACGCCTCCAGCACCGGCGGGGTGTGGAGCGGATCGGGCGTCGCAACGACCATCAGGTCGAGATCCGGGTTCTCGGCCACGATGTCCTTCCAGGGCGTATCGCCCACGTACGCCTTGGGCGTCTGGCCCGTCAGCTCCTGGCTGTCCTTCACCGCCCGCTCGGCCACCTCGGGAGCCTTCTCGCCGATGGCCACCACCTCGAACTTCACGTCGTGGTACTTGGCGGCGTAGTCGTCGAGGCCCACGCGGCCGAGGTACGGCGAGATGCCGTTGCGCTGCAGATCGTGCAGCGTGCCGGCGACCACATCGCCGCCGAACATGCCGTAGCCAATATGCGCGATGCGAATGGTGCGTTCAGCCATTGTTGTCCCTCCGTATCGGTCGGCTCACGGCGTGCGAGCCTCCGCGGGATGTGCCTGTGTACGTGGCGGCCTTGTGATTCCATGTGCGCCGCGCCAATCCCTTTGGCCGATGCGCTCTGGCCAACTCCGTCACACTGGACTCGTGTCGGCAGTACGTGCTCGCACTCACGCCTGCTCCGCCTTCGGTTATGATGAGCCGAAACCCACTGATTCTGCTCCCCCGGGTGGTTCGGTACCTGGACTGCAGTCGACGAGGGCTGTGAGGACCGCAAATGAGGGTCGCGGGCTAGAAAGCCCGCGCTACGCGGTGAGGGGGGCAAAGCGGCTCGCCGTTCGGCAGCAGTCCTCAACCGGTCGGCGATACGAGATTCTTCACTCCGCTACGCTTCGTTCAGAATGACAAATGGACGATTCGCCCCGTTGCCGGTGACCTTCGGATGAGACGGCGGCTGCCCGACTGGGTCTCATGTCGAGAGTTTGATCACCCGAACGAAGCTAATCGTGGCATCCTCTCGAGTGGCTTTAATCTCGAAGTCGAATCCCATCCCCTTCGCCGGAAAGCACGCGTCATCGAGGAAGAACGTCGCCGTCTTCAGCTTGCCCGTGCCCTCGCACTGAATCGTGCGCTCGGCTTCTCCGTCAGAGGTCTTGTACGCCAGCGTCCACGCGCCCGTTGAGAGATCGTGATAGGTGGCCTTGATAGCGACTTTGTGCGGGCCACCGGACAGGAAGCGGTCGTCCACGGCGAAGCCGATGCGGTCGTTGCCGGAGGCGATGTCGGTTCGGCGTGCGGTGAAGTCGTACTTCTGGTCGGGAGGCGATGGGTACATCGACTCGTGGTGGGGCACCTTGGCGGCGGGAATAGTTCGACAGCCGTCCCGGTCTCGCTGGTAGAGCCATCGCTCGAAGTTCTTCACTGGGCCTCGGGCGCCGGCTTGACCGCGCAGGTAGCTCTCCCGCAGATAGCACCAGACGTCCGGTGCGCTCTCGACGGTGCGGCCGAGCTCGAGGCTGACATAGGCGAGCAGCGGCAAGTCCACCCACGGGTTGCCCTCGGCCCAGACGAAGTTGCGCCGCATCTGAAGCACCCGCAGCATCGACTCGCGGTACCGATGCGGCCAGCCCTCCATCGGGCCGAACCGGGCGACGTGCGCCCGCGGCGAGTACTCCTCGTTCTCATCCCCAAAGGCCCGGTTCGCGGCGATGGCCGGGCAGCTCTCGTCCACGACGAGGTATCCGTCCTCGTCCACGGTCTGTCCGAGGAGGGGGTTATTGCAGTGAGCCAGATACATCTCGACGAAGCCGTTTCGCTGGCCCATGCCGAGCTCGTAGGCGCGCTCGAGCACCGGCCCGCTGTTGCCGACCCAGGCGAGCTTGTGCTCGACGCCCTTGAAGGCGTTCGCCCACGCCTCGATGCGCTGCAGCATGCACTCGAGTGCGCGCCCCTCGTAGCGGCCACCGGCTTCCTCGCCCCGGCTTGAGGAGCGACCGTGCACATACGACAGCATGACCTCCTCCATCTGGGCGATGCCGCTCTTCCCGAAGGCCTCGACGAACCGGAGGTAGCGCTTGTGATACTCCGGGTGCCAGATGTCGAGGTTCACCACCTGAAAGGGCGTCCCGATGTTGGTCTTGGGCTTCTCGGGGATGATCGGTATGTTGTACTTATCCACCAGCCACTGTGGCGCGGTTGCCCCCGTGACGCGATCGGCGCCGAGATACCGGGTCTCCCAGACGGACGCGTAGACGTGAAGCTCTGCGCCCACGCAGTCCTCGGGCAGGCTCCGCAGTGCGTCCCGGAGGGGCTCGAAGTCGAAGGCGCCCTCGTCGGGCTCCAGCTCACGCCAGCTTGAGCGGCCAGACACAATCCTATTGCCGGGGAGTCGCCGCCCTTCGCGGTCGTGGTACTTGACGCCGGAGTATGGCACTGGCTCGACGCCGGGCGAAAGCGACCAGTCCCAGCCGTCGATGACATCGTCTGCAGTGCGCCACCGGGTGAGTTCTATCATGGTCGTCGCACCTGCTTCTTGCTTTTCGTTCGCCGCCGCCGACGAAGCACTGCATAGACACAGGGCGAGTAGTGGGCAGAGCAATGAGACGCCTCTGATGAGTTGCATGATGTGCACCTGTCAGTTACCCCCCTCAGTCCCCTCGCAAGCGGGGGGAGGAACAGCTTCCTCCCCGCGTGAGGCCACTAGTTTCGCGCCGCCTCGACCCGCCGGCACATCGGAATCCGCCACGCGGGACCCGCCAGATCCACGCGCCCATCCAGGATCGCCTCAACGATCTCGGCCACCGCTGTTGGAGCCGCGTCGGTGGGCACGCCGGCGACTCGGACCACGGCGCCGTAGCCCGTCGGATGGACCACCAGATAGCCTCCGCGGTCGCTCTCGCAGAGCACGATGGAGTTCTCCAGAGTCAGCGGCGGACGAGTGACGAATGCACCCTCCCGCGTGAGTCTCTGGGCTGTGTCGGCGGAGAATACCGCGCGGCCCAGGTCCGTCAGCCTCAGGTCCGATCTGCCGTCCGACATGGCGAACACCTGGCAGCGCTCACCACAGAGCCCCTCGAAGCCCGATTCTCGGATGCGTATCCGGGCCCA
This sequence comes from Armatimonadota bacterium, assembly GCA_030601885.1. GTDB lineage: Bacteria > Armatimonadota > Zipacnadia > JAUWAU01 > JAUWAU01 > JAUWAU01. The sequence goes on along the minus strand of JAUWAU010000031.1, from coordinate 64,640 downwards.
ATCATCTTTTCCGTCTTCCGGGGCCGCCGCACACCACAATGGCCACCCGCCGAGCTCCACCAGGATTCCGCCGGCCTCACACCAGTCGCGCAGCCGAGCAAGGGCCTCGGGCCACTCGGCCAGACTCCCAGCCACCAGCCGCTGCCTGTGGGGATTGACGAGCACCCGGCAGGCGGGAAGCTCCCGCGCGATGTCAGCGGGCGAACGCATGCGGATCGGGGCGAATGCCGTGAAGGTCTCGGCGAGCGCGTTTGCCCCAAGGCTGTCATCCCGAGGCGGCGCAAGCCCGGGGCTGAGGTCCATTATCGCCGCACGTCGGCCCGTGACGGTGTGCTGGGTCGGCGGCGCGTGGGCGCGGAGGGTGCAGCTTCCCACAGTGACGTCGAACCCGCCGGCGGCGAGGGTGAGAGCGGCCTCGTCATTCGGTGGGAGGATGGCGAGAACATATTCCCCGCCCGTCCCCACGTATCGTCCCGCCCTGAAGCCGTCCGAGGCCTGCAGGTCGAAGCCGTCCGGGGCTATCTTCGTCCCGTCGGCCAGAATCCACGGCTCGGAGCCGAAGTTGGCCGTCACGTGGTGCCGCTCGAACGGAGACCGGGCAACTCGCGGCGCGAGATACTCGAAGTCCATCAGTCGGCTGCCGATGGCACGCGTCCCCAGCTCTCTGGCAAGTGTCTGCAGAAAGATGGCTCGGTCACGATCCGGCCCTTTGGCCACGCTCAGTCGGACGTGTCCGAGGGCCACTCGGCCGCCCAGCAACATGGCCCAAGCCAGCCGATCCGGCCGCGTGCAATTGGGGATGTTGACAACGGCATCCCCCGATGAGAGGAACAGGGCGTATGGGAACGAGCGACGGTGTCCCTCTGGCAGTTGCGCCGGCGCTCTACCTGGCAACACGTTGACGGGAGACAACGGCGGCAGCATCCAGTAGTTCAGGGCGCAGGCGAAGGCGAGCGCCTGGTCGTGTCCGCATTCGGTTTCGACGGGGCGGCGTGCGGCGTCTTCTCGCCCGATTCTCATGAGGGCCCAGCCGTAGTCGGCGGGGTTCTCAAGCGCCGGGTTCAGGTCCGACGGCCACCTACGCGCGCCAAGTTGATCCTCATAGAGGAAGTCCACCCCGTAGTCATCGAGCAGCGCATCTCGAACGTCCAGTCGGCGCTCGATGGCTGTCGGGTGCGCCGGACATACGCGGTAGCCGTAGTTCGCGCTGTAGTTCTCGTAGACAAGCTCTCCCCTGAGGTTGCGCGACAGGGCGACGTCCCCGTACTTGACGTACGATGGGGCCGGCTGGCTGCCCGCACCATCCCAGCCCGTGCACCACCAGGTGAAGTTGACGTAGGGTCTGACGAAATGGCCCCCTTCGTGCGCGACGCGGACGAGACCGCGGAACCCCTCCTCGCCCGAATACGCCGCATTCGGCGGCAGAAAGTCGGGGTACTTCCGATCGAACCCTCCGAACATCCAGGCATGCGGTCCGATAATGGCCGGCATCGGCAGCGCTGTGACGACCCTTGGCGCATCTATGAGGGGGGGCAGCAACACGGCCTCCGCCATGGTGCGCCACTTTGCGAGGAACTCGGGCGACAGCTTCTCCTCCAGCGGCTTGCCGAGACCGCACTCCTGTTTGTAGCGGAGGAGGGTCTCTCTGAGCTCTCCGCCGATTTGACAGGCGAACGCCGGCAGCGACCGCCGCTCGCCCTCGCGAACGTACACCCTGTAATAGTGGCGGAAAGCCGGGGGATTCCCGCCGCGCAGGACTAGCGCGCTTGCGCGAGGCCGCTCCGCGCCCTCACAGCGATAGAAATACACCAGCGTGCCGGCGAGTGCGGCGGCAGAGAAGTCGCAAAAGGCCGGGGGATAGTCAATCGCCTGCCTGCCGTCGGAGGACAGGAATCTCTCACTGAGCTCGCAACCCAGAACCCTCGGCAACAGGAACCGGGTGCGTGGACGACCCTCGAGGAAGAAAGTGTGGGGAATCGCCACGTGCATGACGACGCCATTCTTGCACGTGATGTCCCCGCGGAATTCAACCCGGTCGCTTTCGGTAACAACAGTGACGGTGAGCTCCGCTCGGGGGTGCGTGAGTTTGACGCGCAGTGGATCCGTGGTCTCGACCCGCGCGGTCATGTCGGACGAATTGAGGCGCTGTCCGTCCGTAAAGGCGATTCCGGCCAACGGCGAGACGGTGACGAGCGGTTGGCCGCCGGGATCGACTATCTCCAAGGCGCCCGCCGGCAGATCGGCCCTCAGGCTGTAGGTCTCGCCGCGGCCGATGATCTCAGATGCGCTCGCGGCTCCCATAATCCAGGAACAGAATGCGATGACGTATCCAAGCATTCGCATGGCGGGGCACGCTGACGGCCTGGCCATTCGATCGGTGCTCGTCTCCGGGGCTCAGCGTCTCAACAGCCTGTCGTAGAACGCTTCAGCCTTCTTGAGATTGGCAAAGAGCGTCTGGCGCTGTCGATCGGTTCTGAAACGGCCGCGCGTTCGATATATCTCCTGCAGAAGCCGCACGTAGTCGGCCATGGCCGTGGCGTCGGCGCGTTGCAGGATGGCATCCTTGCCCCGGTGGACATAGACGGGGCTGGTGTGCGCGTGAAGATTCCAGGGCGCTACACCGCCGTATGCCTCCGGCTCTATCCGCCCACGGACGCGGGCTGCGATCCAGGAGCTCTGCGGCAGAGGCAGCCGCGTCTCGCACACGATCTCCCGAGGCCCACCCCTGCCGTCCACCATGTGCTCCACGGCTCCGTTGACGATGATCTCGAGCCGGTCGAGCGGATGCTGGCACACGGCGCGGGCGAAGACGCTCACGTGTCGGGCGCGCCCGTCGAGCCGGATCGTGGCCCCGGGGCCCTTGCCGTTGACCTCGAATAGGAGCAGGGGACTATTGGTGGCAAACGTCCGGCCACGCCGAATGCCGCCGATGTAGGCATCGTAGGCGAACTTCTTCGTGGCGCCGATGTTCACGTAAGTCCGATCGAGGCCCAGATTCGGGTACCACGGTGCGAGGATGTTGGCGCTGAACGGGAAGTCGCTCCCGCCGGTCACCGCCAGCCGGAGACCGCAATTGAGGAGGCGATACCAGAAGTAGAAGCCGACGAAGCGGTTGAACTGGATGCTCTCGATGAAGTCGAGCTTCCGCAGGGCGGCTTCCACCGGCAGCGACTCGTGCAGCTTGATGCCGGCCGCGCCGTGGGCCCAGCCGGCGACGCCGCCCTGATCGTGCGTCCAGTCGCAGACCTGGGCAAACAGCGGGTAGTTCTCTCGGCGGCCCAGCATTTCCCCCACGCTGATGGGTTCGATGACCTTCGAAATCCCCGCGGCGATCATGTGCCCGTAGAGGTCGTTGTCGCGGAACTCCTCGCCCCCGGCCACGATCTGGTGGTCGTGATGCAGTTGATAGTGAGTGCCCTCATGCCCCATCTTTCGCTGCGGCGCCTCCACCTTGCCTGCCGCCTTGAACACCATGTTGTTCACGGCCGGAAGGTCCTCGGCGGCCATCAGGTAGGCGAGGATGTAATCGTCGGCCGCCTTGAAGCGAGAGAAATGCACGTGCATGTCCCCGGAGTACCAGTTTGCCTCCTGCATCGATTCGACGCGTTCCAGGGCCACGTCAATATGGGTCGTCTGCCCGGCTTTCGCGACGAACGTGCGGCGAACGGCCTTTCGCTCGTGGCCCCGTGAGACCCACAGCGTGAGGCGCTCGGCGGGCACGGGAAACGCCGCCTCGCCCGTGCTGAGGTGCGCGGAACGGATGTCCACCTGCTGGCACACGTGGAGCTTGTCGCGGAAATGATCCGGCAGGATCACCTCCGGCGCACCGTCCTTGCCGAATCTCTCGGCCCTCTCAGCGGGCGGCAGGTAGCACGTGCCATCCGCGCGTTTGATGTGAATGCGCGCGGGCATGAGCGCCTGGGTGACGGCATCCCGAACTGCGACGTGCAGCAACGACCACTTGACTGCCATCTTTCATGTCCTCGCTGGCACGGCGTACTGCATGATGAGGACCGTGCCTCGGATGGCGACGATTGGGGCAATCGCTTTCATGCCCGGCGTGATCTCTCGCTCCAAGCCGCTTTCCCGCGCCGCGTTGCGGTGACCTCCATGCGCCACATCGAGCGGCTGCTACGCACGCACACGTGTGCAGAAAAGGGTCTCCCGAGGCGCCACAGAACAGACAATGGGGAGTTGCAGATCGGCCAAACACGGCCAGGTGCGCTGGCGAAGACGCAGTTGAAAGGCGTTCGTCATGAAACGACGTGACTTCGTGCGCAACTGCACCATTGCTGCTACAGCCATTCTTCTCCCTGAGCGGCACGCGACCGCAGAAGCCAAAGGAAGCGCCCTCAAGGCCTTCATCGTCGCGGACGCGCACCTCGGCTGGGAGAGCGAACAGCAGCCGTCAGCGGACGAGCAGCGGGAGATGATGCGGCGCATACGGAGGCGATTCCCCGACCGGGACGAGCCACTGGGCCAATGGACGGACGTCATTCCGGCAGAGTGCGGGCCGATCCCCTTCTATTACGTTCCGGGGAACCACGAAGCCAGCGCCGACAACCCCCGCTACGAGGGAGGCCGGCTCGTCCTATCGGTCAATAAGCCCGGAGCTGTATTGATTGAGTTCTGAGGCGCGCTCCGCGCGGCTACTTGATGTCAATCCTGGCCACGTCCGCCCGGGGGAACTCCCGCACGGCGCCGCCGCCATCGCGGATCCGAACCGACCTCTCGTCCGCCGACAGGATCTCGCACTCGATCTTCATCCCGTTGAGAAGTACGAGCGTTGCCGTCGTCGCTGTCGGCGATGTGGCCGCCCCGAGGCGGATGCTGGCGATCTCATGCTTCGCCAGTGTCCCCAGGCCTGCCATTGAGACGGTGAGCGGATCGCCCCCCGCTCCGACAAGGCGATCGAAGAACGCCTCGCCTGTCTTCAGCAGCACCAGATCTGTGGCTTCCGGGTCGCCGTCCGGAGTGTCTCCGACGGTGGCGTGCACCATCCAGTCAACGTCCTCCATCGCCCGGCCTTCTCGACCGGGGACCCACGAGTACGAATGGCTTTCGGCCACGGTGTCGGTGCTGACGTACACGCCCTTGGTCTGGTGCGCGTTGAACGTGAGGCCGATGCCGAACTGCTTGGGCACCTGAATCGGGGGTATCGGCAGCTCACGCCAATACTCCTCGCCGCGCTCCCAGAACGAGTACGGCAGCGCCACCTGACGCAATACGGTCCGCTCCGAGTCCACGATGTACACGTGGAAGTCCTCGTCGGGCGGGGTCGCCGTGCCATACCGCGAGCCGAACATCTCGACGCGATTCAGCCAGCGTCCCTCGCGTCCGGCATCGAACATGATCAGGTGCCCGCCGCCGCCGAAGCTCTTCTTGCCGTCGGGCGTCCCATCGCCGTACTGCAGCACCTGCGCGCTCACTGTGCCAACCGGTACCGTGATGGCGAGAAAAGCTCCAACCAACAATGTCGCAAGTCCGTAACTCGTAATGCGATTGCACCTAGGGACCTCCATCCTACTTCACCCCTTCGATCGAGAGTGTCGCAAGAATCATCTCCGCCGGAGCAGAGCTCGCAGCCGTGCCATGAAGTACCGTGGAAAAACGATGCTTCAATATGGAGTTTCTTGCCTATACGCAAGGCCCTGCGTTGATGTTGGCGCAGTTGGCGCGCAGGGCATCGGATGGCTCGCCCGAAGTAGCCGCGGCGCTGTCGCCATATTGCACCCCAAGGATGTGGCCGGGCCTGGTCGTCCTTCCCCAAGTTCACACCAGAAGCAGCGCCATTACGGCCGCCGCCAGCAGCGCCCGAACAAGCACATCGCGACGCCCCGAGGCCAAGCCGAAAACGGCCGCCAGCGCGAACAGTGAGCCGGCCGCCGCAAGGCGAATGCGGCTCTCGTCGAAAGCCGGAGCGACAGCCACCTGAACCTGAAAATCGTCGTCGTCGGGCGCGTCTATCAGGGCAATGTCTTCCTGCATGTCGTATGGCTGCAGATAGCTGCGCAGGCGGGTGACGTAGTACGTCCCCGCCCCCAGCCCGAGATCGGCTGCATGCGTCGAGGTTATGTAACCGGGGAGCGTGCCGACATACTCCACCAGCAGCGACCCAGCGCCCGCCCCAGCAAGGCTCTCGCGGAACTGCTCGTCGTAGTACGCCCCAAAGTCGCCCTCGCGAAACAGAGCGGATAGCCGGACCTGCTCCGTGTTGTAGTTGCGCGAGGTGACGCGATGGCGAGCGATGACGTACAGCAATAGCTCGACCTCGCCGCTGCTGCTCGCCGCCGAAATGCGCATCGGATAGACCGGCTCAGGGATATTGAACCGCAGGAGCAAGGGCCGCATCTCCTCGCCCGGCAGGTCGTCGCCCACGCCAGGCGGCGGAGGGGCGCCACTGTGACCTTGGCCAGGGCTCATCTTGACGGCCACGAAGAACCAGGACTTGCCGACGTAGTAATCCAGCTCATCCTCGTGCCCCGCGGGAAAGGCATAGCCATTGCCGTTCAGCCACGCGGCCAGGTCGGAGCTGTCGCTTGCCGAGAGGATGGCGAGTTGGTAATTGTCAACGTGCAGTGTCTCCCAGACCCTGACTGGCACCAATGGTTGGCCGCCGGCAGCCCCGCCCCCGCAGCCGCAGCCGCCGCCCGCATTGCCGTATGCGTAACCGCGCGGCTCGGTGAGGTAGTAGAGGTCATCGAAGAGGCGAGGATCGGCGGTACCGATGTCACTGGCGCCCAACTGCTCGGGCACCGGTATCACCCAGGCGAAGTCGGAGCCGTCGCCCTCGTACGCCGTCTGCAGAATCAATGTCTCCCGCGCGCCATCGAAGACGACCACGGCCCGCTGGTCCGCCGATTCGCCGCTCCCAGCGAAGACCGGGAACATGCCGCCGTCGGCCCAGGCAGCCTGCGTCGGCGCACACAAACACGCCACCAGCAACCAGCCACGAATGGCGTGGTGCATAACTTTCCCCTCCCCCGGATGGAGCCGGTTGTGCAAGGCCCCCGGCCATGCCTGGACGAGCCGGCATTCTGGCTTCTTGGACGCGGCATGAGAGGGCTTTGTTCCGCCCGGGCGCCCTCGAGCCTGCAGTGGACCGCCGCTCTTGGCAGACACTGCCGAGAGGTGGGCCTCGGCACGGGTAGAACTATCGACACGCTGCATAACCAGGCACTCCGGGAGGACCACTCCATGGCTGCACTTCTACTGAATCTCTCCACATTCCTCGCCGAGTTCGGTGGCCTGCCCGCTGAGCCGGCCGCGTTCATCGCGCAGATCCATCACTTCGCCGCTGAGAACCCCGTGCCATACGACTACCGGGGTCGCGACGATGACACGTGGAGCCCGAAGGCCGTGGCCGTGCGGGGGCTGCAAGTGCTCGATGCGCTGGAGCGCTCGGGGCAGCTTGCACCGGACGAGATGCCGCGCTTCGCCCGGCGCATGCTCGCCGACCATGCCGATTACCTGCTCACGTTCTGGCCCGGCGGTGGGGGAACCATCGGGGCGCCCGAGGTTCGCGCCGGCGGCTGCCTCCTGCTCATCTGCTGCGGAGTGGTGTTTGAGGGTGCGGAGGCGAACGCCCATCTGTGGCGGCTGGTTGGATCGGCACGCTTCGCCAACGAGCTTGCCGGCATGGCAGACGCCGCCGAAGCCACGGCCGTCAAGGAAGCCGCGCGCGCGGCCGTGCAGGCATGCATTGCTGCCGATCTACCCATACTGCCTGAGCTTCTGGCGGCGCATGAGCGTCTTTCGGGGGAGAAAGTAGACTGGCCGAAGACGGAAGGCCTCGGCCTCACACGCGAGGCGTTCTTCGACGAGCTCGACCTCGACTTGCCGGCGCTTGCCAAGGTGAAGCAGGCAGTCGAAGCACGCGACTTCGATGCAGCCGAGGCGGCGTTCGTGGAACACCTGGCAGAGCGCGAGTCGCCCTCAGCAGAGGTGCTCGAGGCCCCACAATACATCGCACCTAACCTCGCTGAGGCCGACGAGCTGTGCCGCAACCTGTTCACGCTCAGGGCGCACATGCTCATCAGGCACGACTTCGGCGAGGAGGTCGATTGGACCACGGTGCTCGATGGCGACATCGAGTCCAACGTCGCCATCAACTCCCACGGGTGGACGGACATCCTCGCCATGGCGTACTGGCAGACGAAGGACACGAAGTACGCTCGTCACTTGGCGCGGCTATTGCTCTCGTGGCTGGAGCAGTCGCCGTGCCCGAACACGCGGAAGTCGCTTCAGTGGCGGACGCTTGAGGTGGGCGACCGGGCGGTGCTGTTCTGGCCGCGGCTGCTGGCGACGGTGCGCCACGTGCCCGAGTTCCGCGATCGCGTGCTGTTCCGCATGGCCAAATCGTACCTGGAGCACGCGCGCTACCTGTGCGCCTACCAGGCCGGTGGGCGGAACTGGTTCCAGGTGGAGACGTCGGGACTCGGCGCCGCCGGCGTGCTGTTTCCCGAGTTCAAGGACTCACGCGCGTTCGTGGACCTCGCCTTCCGCCGGCTGAACTGGATCAACCAGAGCGCCTACTTCCCCGACGGGTTCCAGACCGAGTGCTCGTCGCTCTATCACGACTTCCCCACGCGTACGATCACGAACTTCTGGTGGCTCGCCCGGCTGGCGGGGATCACCGAGCCACACAGCTTCGACAAGCAGCTCGAGAGGATCTACGAGGTGTACATGTACCTCAGCCAGCCGGACATGTATCTCCCGCTGGTCAACGACTGCAACCCGACACCCGTGCACATCGCCTCACGGATGGCCTTCGCGGCGAAGGCTTTCGGGCGCGACGACTTCCGCTTCATGGCAACAGGGGGTGAGCAAGGGAGGCCTCCTGAGCATACGTCGCATCGCTTCCCCGACGCCGGCTACTACATCATGCGCGACAAGTGGGGGCCGAATGCCCAGTACCTGTGCTTTGACGCCGGGCCCTTCGGCGCGGGCCATCAGCACGAGGACAAGCTGAGTTTCGTCCTCTACGCGGCCGGGCGGCTGCTATTGCACGACCCCGGCATCTACAGCTACAAGCGCGGGCCCTTCAGCGAGTACTACCGCAGCACTCGCGCGCACAACGCCGTCATGGTGGACGGCAAAGGTCAGGCGAGCGTGCTCTACCCGGAGAGCTACGTCGAGCCGGACCGCGAGGTGCGCTGGATCACCACCGACGCCTTCGACTTCGTCAGCGCATCCTACGACCGGGGCTTCGCCGCCAGGAAGGGCCGCCGCGCCGACCGCGCCACGCTCGACACGAGCATCCGCCATCGGCGCAGCATCTTCTCGGTCAAAGGCGAGTACTTCATCCTGCGCGACAAGATTGCCGGTAGTGGGGAGCACACTGTCCAACAGATCTTTCACATCGCCCCAGTCATCGAGCAGCATGCCATGGGCGGCGTTCGCGCCGGCGAAGTGCGCATCGGAGAGAATGGCACGGTCTGCTCCGCCGATCCGGGCCTGGCAAACATCGCCATCGTGCCCGTTCCGCCGACCGACACGCAACCCGATAGCGTTCGTGACCAGATCGGCGAGACGGATCCGGTTGTCGGATGGATGGCGCTGTGGAGCGAAGTGCGCTGCCACGACATCACCTTCCAGCGCCGCACCGAACTGCCCACCAGCTTCGACGACGTGCTCTATCCTCTGGCGGCGGGCGACGATGAGCCGCCGACGGTCGCGCGTATCCGCATCGACGGAGCGGACGAGGGCGAGGCAACGGCGTTCGCCATCGAGAAGGACGGCCGGCGCGACATCTTCGTGATGTCGGACGTGGGCGCGCGGGAGATGACCGCGGGCGACGTGTCGGTGGACGCCGAGGTTGCTCTATTGCGACTCGATGCCGAAGGCCGACCGACGCGGGCGCTCATGATCGGCGGGAAGCGGCTCGCCTGTCGTGGGGAGGTGCTGGTGGAGCTGGCCGATCGGGCGGAGAGCGTGGTCTGGGAGCCGTAAACCCGGCTGTGCCGATGGTCAAGCGCCCTCGCCGTGACCCTTCGGCCGCACATCCGCTTCAGCCGTCGTCTGCCCCCGCGAGCCGCATCGGCGCCGTCCGGTCGATGTTGCCCTCCGGGCCGAGCACGCCCTTGAGCGAGAGCCGGTACTTGCCCGAGGCGTCGGAGAAGAAGAGCTCCTGTCGCTCCGGGTCAAGCCCCTCAAACCCGAAGGAATCGTTCGAGAAGCCGAAGGCGCTCACGGGCGGCTGGGCGACGACCTCGAGGACGTATCGCTTGTCTTCGCCCTCTCCTGTTTTGTAGAGCCTTGCGTCACCGGTCAGGAAGTGCAGCCGCCCCGTTTGTCCCTCGAAGGACACCATGCGGGCCTCCGCGTCGAGTCTGGGCCTGGGCACGCACTCGCGGCTCATCACCCAGCGGCTCGTGATCGGTCCTTTGGCGCCGCCATAGACCACCACGGCAGAGACGGGCGTGTAGGCGTACAGCGTCCACAGCGTCTTGCGCCCGGTGGTGATGGTGGCGAGATCCGATCGCCAAGCGTGGATGCGCTGGCCCTTGTGCAAGACGACCTCCCACCCGTCCGGGCCGTCGTCCACGTTCGTCGTCGCCGTGTCGATGCCGTCGGCCTCGGTGGTGGAGCTCGCATTCATCGTGTGGAAGATGATGGGCTCCTCGTCGCCGAAGGCGAACGTCTGCATGCCGCGCAGATGAAGTCCCTCGCGCGGGATGTTCCTGTACACGCCTGCCCTGGCGCGGAAGGTCACGCCTGTCTGATACGCACGGCTCACCAGGGCGTAGTGGACGTTGGGGCGATCGTAGACGTGTGTGTGGTTCACGTACCATTGGGGGTGAGGCCCGGGCTGCGGCGTCGCCCCGGCGGCGAGCATGGCCCAGATGATAGGCGACACGATGTGCTGGTGCGACTCGAAGAGCCGCGGGTCGTGGGTCTCGCACCTCTGGGCATGACGCTCGGCGACCGTGGCGAAGAATGGCTCAACGCGGGAGAAGTGCTCGAAGGCGGGCAAGGTGTCCTGAATGCCGGGCTTGGGTGTGCCGACCCTGACTGAGGCGCCGGCGACATTCGGCCAGCCGCTGAGTGTGTTGTACAGGGCCGTCCAGCGCAGCGCCTGCAGCAGCCGGTCGTCCAGCTCGTCTTTGCCGGAGAGCAGGCGGTAGAGGTACACGTAGCCCCAGCCGGTGTACGTGTAGCCTGTATCCGGCCCGCCCCCGGCGTACTGCAGCGTGTGCTCCCCCACCTCTCCATCCTCGAGCACAACGCCGCTCATGACCTCGTCGGCGTACTCCTCGGCCGCGTCCAGGTACGCTTGGTTGTTGAAGTACACGCCGCAGAGCGTCGTGATGGCACACCAGACGGCGCCTCGGTTGTTGGCTTCGGCGTTCGGATGCGCCACGAGCCAGTCGGCGGCCCTGCGCAGCGCCGCCTCGATGGTGGCCCGCTCATCCGGTGGGAGCTTGTTGCCAACCCAGATGAACGCCAGCAAGAGTGGCTCCAGTTGCCAGGCCTGCTCCTGACTGCCCTTCTTGTAGATGCTCTCGTAGCCCGGCCAGGCGAACATGCCCTCGGTGTTGACGTGCTGCGCGACTGCCAGCATGGCCGCGCGCAGTTTAGCCAGGACCGCCGTGTCGCGATGGTATTCCAGCCCCTCGGTCCGGTAGCAGAAGGCCAGGCAGCCGATGGCGTTGATCTGGTAGCGCGATTGGTACGGGTCCCCACCGCCTGCCCGGAGCCACTCGATGTCGAGGCCGAGGTACGTGTCGTCGAGGTTCTGGTCGATGAGCGCGAGGTAGCGACGATTGCGCGGGGTGTCTGGGATGGGCTGGGTGACATACCTCACGAGCCAGTCTCGATCGCGCTGCACCGGGGCTGTCCTTTCTTGTCTGTCGTACTGCTGGCTTGTCGCTCGGCCTCCCTCTCCCGGTGTCCTCTGCTCGGCAGCGAGGCCCGCGCACACCATCAACAGGCCCCACCACGCCACCGCAAATATTGCCAGGGGCAATCCGGACGTTTTCATATTGGGTCTCATAGATGAAGCCATCGTCCTCGTCTCTCGATTTCGGTGGTGCGCGTCAGCCCGGTGCGACAACACGTTTCCGGCCCCGGTACCGTTCGACCTTTGACTGGAGCGCATAGAGCTGGCGTCCAGGATGTCCAGCGGAGTAGGAGGATTGCATGCGGCGGCGAAAACGATAATACGTGGAGCTTTTGCCGAGCGGAGGTGAGGCATCAGATGCAGTGCTCGCGAGTCGTCGCGTTGATGCTCCTGTGGGTTTATGCCTCGTGCACTTCGGCTGACCCCCAGGCGCAGGCGGCCAGAACCATCACCGGAATGGTGGTTGACGAGGCAGGCAAACCGATCCCAGGCGTCACCGTGTGTCTCCTGGGCGCACAGAAGATCGAAACAAGGATGCTGCCGCCGCCCATCCTGGGCAGATGCGAGAGCGGCGAGGACGGGCAGTTTGCCCTTGGTGGCCTCCCGGCAACCATCGGGCCGTACGAACGGCACCACGTGATCGCATTCACAAGCGGCAGGGGTGTAGCCTGGCAAGAGATCAGGGCCACGACATCGATCCAAGGCCTAACGCTTGTGCTATTGCCCGCCCAGCCGGTGGCAGGTCACGTGACCGACGAGTTCGGCACGCCAATCCCGCGCGCGACAGTGACGGTGCAGAGCGTGTATGATGCCGATCCCGAGGTGTTCGATCTGTGTCCGCTGCAGAATCCCGCGCTCGGGGACGTCGCCTTCCTGACTTGCGGAGAGGACGGCAGCTTTCGATACCAGTACCTCGCGCCTCACACAGCGCTTGTGTTGCGCATCGAAGCGCCTGGCTGCGCGCCGGTGCCTGGGGCCTTAGGGCCGGTGGAGGGGGGCTACCGCTGGCAGCAGTGGCCCGGCTGGCGAATCACAGAGACAGCCCCGGTGGATCCTGAAAGCCTGGTGCTGAAGCTCTCGCCCGAGGCCGCAATAACGGGAAGAGTCCTCTTGCCCAACGGACAGCCGGCGGCGGGCATCATGGTGTCTGTCAACAGCTTCGGCCCAGAGCGCGTTGAGGTGCGGACCAGGGAGGACGGTCAATACCGGCTTGGGCCATTGGCGGAGGGGCGCTACAGCGTCATCATAGAGAACGACCACTATGTGGCGAAGGCCTACGAGTCGGAGGTCTCCGCGGGACAGATACTGAACAACATTGACTTCCAGCTCACCCAGCCCGGTTTCGTCACCGGCCATGTGCGAGACAAGGTGACCGGGCAGCCCCTCTCCGGAGCGACCATCGCGGCGAACAGCGGGGCTCGGCCAGGGCAGCCCCATCACGCCGAGACCGATGAGCGAGGTGCGTATCGCATCCGCGTGATGCCAGGTCCGGTGACGGTGTTCCCACGGTATATGCCACCGGGCTACCATGCCCACAGCGCGGACCGACGAGCGCTGCAAGTGGCCGTGCGGCACACGATAGCTGATGTGGACTTCGCAGCCGAGCCTGCGTGGGTGCTTGAGGGGATGGTGGTGGATGAGGCCGGGCAGCCGGTAGAAGGAGCAGGCATCATCTGGTCGCCTTTCTGGGAGATGCGGCCGCGGCGCACCGCCGCTGATGGCTCGTTCAAGCTTGGCGGTCACAAGGCCGCCGAGCCAGTGTTCCTGCTGATACGCCACGAGGACCGCGGCCTCGCGGCGCTGGCCACGCTTATCCCGCACGCCTCTGGAGAAGCGGTTCAGCCTGCGCGCGTGGTCGTAAGACCGTGCGTCAAGATCGCGGGTCAGGTGGTCACGACGAACTACACGTCTGTGCCAAAGGGGAAGGTCTCCCTGGGGGTTTCGTTCCCGGAAGGCAAGGGCATTCGGCTCGACGGTACGGTCGCAGACGAGGATGGATTCTTCGCCTTCGAGAGCGCCATCCCAGGCGCCCGACACACCGTGCATGCGTCCGCGCCGACCGCTGAGCCAGCGCTTCGCCGGCTGGTCGGACGAGCGGAGGTGTTGACCGTACCGGAGGATATGGTGTTCGTCCAGGTGCAGGAAGAGCGCATGCCGGAACGGTGATACTCCCGAGAAGAGGCCAGCTCGTTGTGGGTGCGGATGTATTCCACCGACGTCGGGCGTGCAGGGCGGTCCACAGGTGCTTAGGGAAGTGACATGGCGATGCGGCGCGTAGTGATGTATCTGGCTGTAGTTGCGCTTGCCGTCGCGCTTGTGTTCGTCTTGCGGGCGCGCAAGCGGACGTTCGTCGCCGCGCAGGTGGAGCTGCTGCAGTCTGACAATCGGACACAAGCGCAACAGGCCCGCAAGCGACTGCAGCGCGTCGGTAGGTCGGCAGTCAGACCAATCATCCCACTCCTCCAGCACAAAGATGAAGAGGTCCGCGCCCGCGCCGCCTTGACCCTGGCCAACATCGGCCATCCGGCGGCCGCCGGGCCGCTGCTGGAAGCCGCTAGGCGTGGCGACTTCCCCGCCGCGGATGCGCTGGCCTTCATGAAGCATCCCCAGGCGTCGGAGGCCCGGGCTTGGGCGTATTGTAGGCTGGGTGAGCTGGCGCTCGAGGAGTTCATCCAGAGGCTGCCGCTCGGCGGCCGACCTCCGACTGAGCCGTGCGTCTACTGGCGCGAGCCGCGCGCCGATTTCCGGCCGCATTCGTGCCAGATGATTGAATGGCCCCGGAGTCTCTTCGAGGCCTACGCGTACGCCCCGCTCTCCATCAACAACCCCCGAGACGCCGACCGGCCGTACCGAAAGGCAATGCAGCAGACGCAGTTGCTTGAGGGGATCATGGGGCGCGCACGTGTGCGAGAGCTGTGCGGCGAGTACCAGGAGGCGGCCGAATACTACGACCAGGCGCTGGCCGTCGCACCCGGCAGCAAGACGGCAAAGGCCCGCAAGGCGGATGCCGAGCGACTTGCCGCATTGGTGCGGAGCATGGAGGAGCTCCTGCCCCGCGACTACCGCATCCAGCGTGTTCTGACCCATCCGACTTGGCGTGAAGGCAGCGTGAGCCGGCACATCGGCGTTGCGAGTTGGGCCTACCGCAGCTTCGCGGTCGGCAGCATAGCGGCGAAGCTGGTGTTGTTCCGCGACGACGGGGAGCGTCTCGAGAAGGCCAGCGTGGCGCGGCTCTTCAGTCTGACAGAGCTGGCGCGGGCCGGGTACCTGCCACCCGCATACGTGGACGTCATCAGGCCCGACGCCACGCGGCCGGCTGGGGTCGTGGCCATCCGGGCCGACCTCAATCGGCGATACCTGTGGCAAAGGCGGAGGTGGACGCGACGACCGTGGCAGCCGCCCCACGGTATGTATGATATGCTCGTGTTCCGCGTGGAGGGGCAACGGTTGGTGAAGGCGTTCCAAGCATCGTCCGTGGCGATGCCGTGGGTGGGGGATCTGGACAACAGCGATGCCCCGGAAATCGTGACGTGGCGCCCCACAACGCTGAACATCTCGCCATATCCGCCCCTCTGGCCCACCGTTCACACGTCCGTCAACGGCCAGTATGAGGACCGCACCGAGCAATTCCCCCGTCTGTTCGAGGTCGTGGCCCCAGTGCTCGCGGAGAAGGAGGCGCAGTACCCCCGCGACCCAAAGCTGCCCGACTACCTTGGCCGGGCGTATGAGATTCTCGGGAAGAAGGAGCCGGCGCTTGAGGCCTACAGGCGCGCGGAGCGCAAATACCGGGAAACGGCTGAGCGCAAGATGAAGAAGGGAGATGCGGAGCAGGCGCGGCTGCACAGAGAAGCTGCCGCGGAGGTCAGAGAGCGGTGCTTGCGGCTGGAGGGGCAGGGAGCAACAGCCAGGTCGTGAGGGGTGTCGGCAATGAGGCGCGTAGTGATGTACCTGGCTGTCCTTGCGCTTGCTGTTGCGCTTGTGTTCGTCTTGCGGGCGCGGAAGCGGGCCTTCGTGGCCGCGCAGGTGGAGTGGCTTCAGTCTGACAACGTGCAAGAAGCTGAAGAGGCCCGAAAGCGGCTGCAGCGCGTCGGCCGGTCGGCGGTGCGGCCCGTCTGTGCGGTGTTGGAGCATGACGACGAAGAGGTGCGAGCGCGGGCGGCACTGACTCTTGCCAACATCGGCCATCCGGCGGCCGCCGAGCCGCTGCTGGAGGCCGCCAAGCGCGGCGACTTCCCCGCGGCTGACGCCCTCGAGGTCATGAAGCACCCTCGTGCGGCCGAAGCGCGTGCGTGGGCGTACTCGCTGTTGGCCATGGCGGCGCTTGCAGAGCTGAAATCGTGCCTCCCTGTAGGCGGCCGCCCACCAACTGCGCCGCGCAGAAGCTGGAGCCTGCCGCGCCAGCCATTCCAGCCGAGTACAGAAGAGGCCGTCCTCTGGCCCGACAGTACCCAGCGTTTCTACGAGCATCTAGGATCACTGCTGCACTTTCCGACAGCCCCTGTCCGGCGTCAAGAGCGCCCGCTGGAGCACTTTCCGTTCACTGAGGCGCTCTTGGCGGCCGCCGAGGCGCGCGAGCTCTCCGGGCAGTATGCGGCGGCAGCGGAGCTCTATGCCGAAGCGCTCGCGCTCGACGCCGAGAACGACGGCGCACGCGAGCGGAAAGCGGAGGCAGAGCGGCTCGTGGCACTGGCGGGCAGAATGGAGGATCTGCTTCCCGACGCCTATCGCATTGATCGGATTCTCAGCCATCCGACGTGGCGCGAAGGCGAGGCGACATACTACGTTGGCGCCGCAACGTGGGGTGCTGTAACACGCATCTGGAGCGTCGCACCCAAGCTCGCCGTCTTTCGGTCAGAGGCCCGCGATCTGCGGCTGACGAGCACTGTGCCGACGTTCGCCACGTCGGAGATCGGATCTCGCTGGAACCCCCCGACCGCCTGTCTCGGGGTCGTTGGGCCTGCCGATGGCCTCCCAGCGAAGCTCGTCGCGCTGCGATCGGCCATCGTCAAGAGGACACCGCGCTCCCGTCCCGCCCCCAAGCCCCAGCCGACCTACGGGGAGATTGCCTACGACGCGATTCTGTATCGCCTGGAGAAAGGAGTGCTGCTCAAGGATCTGCAGCTCCCATCGGCCGCCATGCCCTGGGTGGGCGATCTGGACGAGGACGGCGACGCGGAGATCGTCACGTGGCACCACATCAGCCGGGAGCGCTGGCCAGTTGACCGGCTCCCCTGGCCCATTGTGCACACGCTCGTCAACGGCCAGTACGAGGTTCGCAGCGAGAAGTTCCCATCTCTTTTCGAGCCAGTCGCAGACGTATTGGCCGAGCGAGAGCGCCAAGACCAGCTCGAGCCCAAGTTCGCCAAATACCTGGGCCGTGCGTACGGGATGCTGGGGAAGCCGGAGCTTGCGGCAGCCGCCTACCAGCGTGCCGCGGACAAGCACGAGGAGATGGCTCGGCGCCTGGGGGCGAAGGGCCTTGCCGATCAGGCGCGGCTGCACCGGGAGGCTGCCGCGGAGGTCAGAGAGCGGTGCTTGCGGCTGGAGCGGCTGGGACGGTCTCTCTGAAGCACATGGTCACGCGCCAAATGAGACCCAGAAGCACCACGCACCCAGCGCACATTGGCAGGCGCCTATCCACAGCGCGACCGATCGCAATTGGCGTTCAGTTGTCCGCCCGAGCCGGCCGCGCGTGGCGTCTATCCATGAGCCAGGGCATACGAGGGCCAATAGCCCATATACCAAGCACAAGGCCGCCAGAAAGATCAGCGTCAAATAGGCCGCACCGGTCGTGGCACCGGCAGCCCACCACAGCCCGGCAGCCATCGCCACGCCGAGGGCGCCGCCAGACCGCACGAAACCGGCTGACCCCAGCCATAGCTCGAACGAGCGACGGCGCCAGTGCGGCAGCAGGAGTTTCGCGAGGCCCTTCAATAGCGCCACCAGAGCAACTATTAGCAGCACGGTCCTGACCATGTCTTGCACCTGCCGTTTCCCCGCCAGGCAGCTCGAGCGCGGCTCAGTCAGGAGGCTGCGGCGGGGGCCAGATTACCAGGTCGGGCACTACCACCTGCGACCCGCCCTCAGCAGTTAGCTCCTGGGCGCCCATGTGCCCCTCTGCTTCGGCACGTATCTCGTAGGTCACGCCGTCGAGCAAGTTATCGAGGCGATAGTGGCCTCGCTCGTCTGTTCTGGCCTCGGGTAGCCCTGGAAGGTATTTCCGGCCTTCCGTACGCACGCCGTAGTAGCCACGACCTTGTATTTCCGCTACGACCCTCGCGCCACCAACCGGCCGCCATTGCGGATCCACTACGTAACCCTCGACTGAAGCGAGGGGTTTGAGCACGAGGTTCACCGGCTGCTGTTCGTCTGGGTCAACCATCCGAAGCGCGTAGAGCCGCTGGCTCCGATCGCGCACCAGCAGCAGGGCTGACCGGTCGGGACGCAGACGGGTCAGTTCGAAGCGGCCGCGGTCATCAGTAACGGCCTCGCGGCCCGTGCTGAGGTCAACGACCAGCGCCTTGGACGCCGGCGCGTCCGTGTCGGCATCCTGAACGAGACCGGAAACAGTGCGGCCGGCCGGGTTCATCGTCAGCACTCCGATGTCCCGCGTCTCGCCGGGCTGCAGCGTCAGCGTCTCCGGCCATTCGCTGGCCACGTCGAATCCCTTTGTCTCGGCTTCCAACGTAAGCTCAACCCCAGGAGGGATCGTCGGCAGCTCAACCTTGCCCTCGACGTCCGACGTACCAGCGGAAACCGTCCCCCGTGGCCCGAATCGCTGGTCCGGTGGACGGGGGCTAAGACACTTCACCGAGATGCCTTGGACCGGTTGGCCTGCTCTGTCCCGAACCCATCCGACCACAGCAGCGACGGGCTGCAGAGGAAAGTCGGTTGTTTGGTCCTCCCATTCGATGAGGAACAGCCCTGCGAGGCTGTCATCCGCGCTGCGGATGAGCAGGTAGAACGCCGCTGACCGTTGCCAATTCTCGCGTAGGAAGGCTTCGAAACGTCCCCCGGCGTTAGTCCGCGCCAAAGGTGAGCCCGACGGCGAAAGTAATGCCGCCTGAAGGAGCCATACCTTCGCGTCTGGGAGGTACTGACCCTCCGGCCCCAGCGCCCGGCCGCGAAGCAGCGGCGCGCGCTTCACTTTGAAGTCCACGCTTTCGCTGGTTTGACCCTCGCTAACCTGAACGAACTGGCGTTCGGGCTGGGCGCCATCCCCGGAATAGCCTTCCACGGCCCCCATAACATAGAGCATATTCTCCCCAGCCGGAAGGCGGAACTCGTACCGTCCCTCTTCGTCCGTCTTCAGGCTCTGGACATACGCGCTCGAGCGGGGCCGAGCGGGGCCGTAGGCGCCCATCGACAGTGCGGCGACGGGCTCGCCGGTGTCAGCATCGCGTACGCTCCCGGTGACGAGGCCGCCTTCGATGAGTTGGAAGTTCAACTCCTGCAGGGTCTCCCCCGACTTGACCTCGACCTTCTCGTGGGCCGCGGCGGTGAGCCCTTCCGGCGGATCCAGCATCAGGTTATAGGGACCCGGGGCGAGGTCACGCAGCTCGTACTTCCCATCTTCGCCTGATCTCGTGACGCCCCATCCGGGGTGGCTGCCTGCCGCTTGCGCGGATACGCGAAGGCCTGCTACGGGCTGCCCGTTGCGCAGCACGCGTCCCGTCACGTTGCCGCCGCGCACCAGAATGACGTGGGCGTCCGCCTGCGGCGCTGTGACCTGGCCCCGCGCCTGTGCGTAGCCCTCCGCGTCAATGATAAGCGCGCCGGTGGCGCCGCTGGGGAACTGATCAATCCGAAAGCGGCCCCGGGCATCCGTCTCGCTCTGCAAGCGACACTCCACCGGCCAAAAAACGCTGACCACACGTTGGCCCCGACGGGCGTAGCGCAGCGAAAGCACGCTCACGCGCGCGGCGGGCACCGGCTCGCCTTCGGCGTCTACTACGACGCCCGAAACTGATGCCGCCTCGGTCAGGTGGACGGCCACGTCGGGCCCGCCCGGGAGCCCGGAGGCGATCCCCAGACCGTAACCCTCGGCCAGAGCCGTCACCTGGAACATCTTGCCCTGGCGCTGTTCACCAGGCTCATACTTCAGCGTGAAGCGCCCGTGTTCGTCGGCCCGACCGGTCAGCGCCTCCCACCCCTTGGGCGGGCCGCTGGCATACATCAGCCGAAGCTCCGCATTAGGCACGGGCCGCCCCTCTGGATCAAGCACCTGCCCGGTGACTGTGACCGGCTCGGCAGCCCGGACGCTGGTGATGAACACCGGTATGCCGAGCACGGAAATCAAGAGGAAAGCAGCCCAGGACCGCATCATTTGACCCACCCTCTCACGCTGCGGTGGTCGGTAGCCTACCAGGCGACGGCAAAGCTGCCCTTTGAAGGCTGATTACGCTCGAAGACCGGCTTTCGCCTCGCGCACGAACGCTGTTGCCCGACCAGAGCGTCACCTTCGCGGCCTTCAATCCCACGCAACACCCATGGGCCTGCATCACGCGGCAACCATCAACCGACGCCTCAGTTACTCGTCGGTGTCACTGTCTGGCGCGCCCGCGCCGCCAGTCAGATTATTCCACTCGTTCTCGGACGTCGAAGAGCGCCAAGGTGGGACCTCTTCTCCCTTTGGTGTCATGGAGGTGGGGGGCAACTCCACCGTGAGCTTGTCCGCCGAGCGGACGGCCTTCGCAAGGCCCTTGGCCGACACCTGAACGGGCTCCATGACCAGCTCGGGCAAGGTGTACCCTTTGAGGAACGAGTCATAGAAGAGAGGATCCTTCTGCGGCAGAAGAACGGCCTTGTGGACTTTTCCCGTCTCGTCGAGATAGCTCATGTATGGTTGGACGAAAATGCCGTCGCGCCTCTTGCTGGTGAACACGATCCAGCGGTTGTTACTTGACCACGAGGGCCAGGACTCACTGCGGTCGCTGTTGCACTCCAGGCGCCGATACTCCCCGGTCTCCAGCTCCATCAGGTACACATCGCCGCTTGCCTTGAAAAGGGGGAAGCAACTGTATTCGCACATGCAGAAGAGCAGAAACCGTCCGTCCGGCGAGGCCCGCGGCTGCACAATGCTCAAGCCCGTCGCGTCGGACGCGAGGACGGTCTCGGGCTCGCCCCACGTGTCGGTGGCGACGTCATACGAAATCCGCATGAGATCGTAGCGGACCTCGGCGTACCGCTCAGGCGGCACGGTGTTGCGGTCCTCCCACAAGATCGGAGCGCTGGCGAAGTAGAGGTACCGCCCGTCCGCGGACCAGCTTGGATACGTTTCCAGTTTGTCCGGGTGGGCGATGCCCGGCGCGGTCTTGACCGTCTCGGAGCCGACCTCGTAGTAGAGCAGATCGGAGTCCAGGTCGAGGACATCACGGACCTCGGCGCCGCCCGAGTGGAAGAACTGCCGCACCTTGTACACGGAGTACGCAACGAGGCGGCCGCTCGGGTGCCAAGACGTCTGGCCGAACATCGTATCGACCTTGGTCACTTCGCCGTCCTGGACAATGAGGGCGACGTTGCCATAGTCGGGACTCCGAACGCCAAGCGTCATCCTCTCCGTGCGATGCTGCCAGAACGAGTGGCAGTTGACGCAGCCCTCGGAGAACGATTTGCCATGCAGGACCACGGACTCGTCGTAGTTGGCGAGATTCCGCTGGTACACCCCCACGTCTCGGTACAGGTTGTACAGCGGCCTCATCAGCCGATACACCAGATAGCCGTCGATGTCCTCGGGGGCGATGGTGTTAGTGATCGTATCGAAGCGATGCCACCGACCCTCTGGCTTCCGCACCCACACGTCCCACCGCAGCTCCTCGCCCCGGTTCGCCTCGAGCAGATCTCGCCACGGTCCAGGAGGGATCACGACGACAGGCGACAGGCTGGGAATGTCGATCGGCTTGCCCCTTGCTGAGGACATTCGAATCCGATAGTGGCTCCCGGCCTCTTGCACCAGGAAGTTCAATGGCGCTATGTTCGGGGGGATGACGAGGTCGGCGTAGTCAGGGCGGATGCGCGGAAGACGGCGCACGGTGACATACTCGTCAATCACGAAGGCGGCCTTGCGTCGCGCAACACTAACCGCGCCGACGAGCACGGCCGCCACTACGCACAGCAGGATCAGCCAGCGGGGCCACTTCATCTCGTTGTTCCGCCCAACGCCACCGTAGCGTTGTAGAAGAAGTACGTATCGCCAAAGCGTTCGGCGAGCGCCGCCAAGATAGCCTCCCTGTCGCTTGCAGCACGGAGCGAGATCCACCCTCTGCGGAACTCGCGAAACGCCTGACGCGTTTCCGGGCTGATCTCCCGGCCGTGAACATGAACCGTCTCCCCTGACATGTCCTCGAAGATCAGGATTGCCTCCTCGTAGTGCCGGGGGATATCCGGGTAGTCAAAATCGTCCAGGCGCGGAAGCTCGCCGATCAGCTTCTCGAACTGGCAGCTCAGCAGACAATGCGCCATTTTGTACTCGAAGGCCATTCGATTGCGCCTGTTGGTTCGCAGCAGCTCATCCAGTCTCTGGTCCAGGGTCAGGTCGAGAATGGCGGACTCTCTCACGACCATAACAGAACGGATCTGCTGAACCCGGGGATCCGCGGCCCAGAGCGGGTCGGCCCGCAGGCGCTCGAGAGCATCCTGGGCCCAACGCCCGTAGCGCAGGTCGCCGCTGAGCGCGCGCAGGAACACTCGGGCTACCTCAGGCTGTCTCTTGACGATGTGTATGAACGCGAGCCTCTTGAGGATCACCGGATGGTCCGCGAAAATCTCCTGCGCCTCGTACGCCTCGTGTTCGGCCTCGTTAACCAGCCCGATCTGAAGCTCGATGTCGCCAAGCTGGAAGAACAGCTTCCTGCGCCCCTCGTGGAAGTACTCGGTCGGCCAGCCGCCTTCCCACACGCCGACCATCATGCCTTTCGGATGTTGGGGGTACGAGAACATCTCGTAGGGAAGGCGGCCGGTTTCGTACAGCGCCCGGTTTACGGCGTGGATCGCCACAAACGTGTATCGGTCGCGGGGGAGGCCGCGTGCCTCGCGCAGCACCTGCGGCCACATCCCCTCGGCCGCGAACCCGTCAATCCGCCGCAGCGTTCTCTCGCCGCCGTCGAAAGAAGGGACGACGGCAAGCACAGCGGCAAGCAGGACGAGCGCGAACTCGACGCCCGGATTGGCCGTCAGGCCTCGGAGGCGGTCCGAGAGGGCCGCGACGCCCGGCGAGCGCTCGGCTGTCTGAGCCGTTGGCGTCGAGCCGACCGGGCCCGGACGCTTCCTCCCCGCAACCAGGCTCGGCCAGACCGCGCCTCCCAGAGCGCAGAGGAGCAGGATGAGGTAAAGGCAGAGCATAATGCTCTGGCCTGTTATATCGGCGCTCAGGGGCAAAGGCGACAGATGTGTGTAAGCGTCAGCCAGACTCAGATCCAAAACGTGTGTCCCGAGCGCGTACGGAATGACCCCGCCCAGTAACAGATAGCACACGCCCAGCAGCCGCCCTTGCTTGCCCCGCAATTCGAAAACACCGCAAAGCGCCGCGTAAAGCAGATATGTCCCGCCGGCGGCGTAGTACACTATGCCAGACAGCGCCAGGAAAACGGCGAGCCGCACAGCGGGATGGCGGAGGCGCGTCCACACGTAGACACACACTGCCACCATCGCCAGCAGCAGACCCACAAGCATGGGCAGTTTGTCGGCGTAATGGCTGTATAGAACGAGGATGAGGATGGCTGGAATGAAGCGCACGGCGGGAACCCACCCGCCGGCCACAGCCGTCACGAAGAAGTGCGCGGCGAGACCCAGGAGAGCAGCGAGGCTGGCGATGACGAGAGCGCCCGCCCAGGCGTGGTAATAGCACTGCGAAAGGAGCGCCGACAGGCACTCAACCGGCCCGCCCGGATAAGCAAGGAAGCTCCTCAAGAAGAGCGGCTCCCAGGAGAAACCCGGGAATGGGACGAGTCCGGCGTCGGCCGGCAGGAGAGTGGGATCGACCGACAGCAGAGCGGAGTCAATCCACAGCCAGAGATACAAGTACAATGCCACGAAGAACACAGCGAACAGAACCGTTGGCCAGATGCGCCTTCGCTGCGAGCTTGGTGTCATCTACGGCCTCCAGACGCTGGCCCGGCTCTGGACCTGAGGTAAGCCCCGGGGCGACGTCTCTCATAGCCGTGCTGCGGATGGAGTCGTACTCACGAAGTCACTGGCCTGGTACTAGCGAGGCGCACACACGGCGATGCCGTCAGCCTCGAATAGCAGCTCCGGTCGGCAGATATCAGCCGCCACATAGATGCTGTTTGCCAGGCGCCCGCCGCGCTGGTCAATGAACTGCCGCACTGGCGTCGCATCCTGCCCATGTTTGATGAATATGGTGGAAGAGACGAAGTCGTCGAGTGTCATACGCCTGGTGCTCAGCAAGGCAGCGATGTGGTCAAGCGTGCGACTCACCTGGGCTCTACAATCTCCGACACAAACCGACCGTCCCTGCTCGTCAACGGCCGCCGTGCCCGAGACGTGCACGGTCACGGCGCCATCAAAGGCGACGGCCGTCCCCCGGGAGAAGGCCGAGCCGTAGCTGTACGCCTCGCTCTGCAGCGGATTGTGCAGCGCTTCGACGCTGACGCGTCTTCTGCCCGCTCCCCCCAGAGCAAACAGGTCCATGACGCACGGAGCGCCCGCCGGGGGGCGCGCTTCGATCCCGGTGCTGGCCGGCAGCCAGCGCGAGCCGCTTTCTGCCACGGGGCACAGCTCCGAGTAGATGGCCGAGCGAATCGAGTTGAACTGGTCGTACCAATCAAGGATGTCCGCAACGTATATCCAGGTGCGCACTACGTCGGCGTACGAGCAGCCGGTGGCACGCAGTACTGCATCGGCCCGTGCGAACATCGCCCTGGCCTCTTCCTGGCGGCTTCCCGCACTCCCGGGACCGCAGAGCCCGCTGAGGTGTACATGACGAGCGTCGCCGTGTTCGAAGACGACTCCCCATAGGCGGCCCTCCTCGTGTATCGGCGAGCATTTGGGCCCGGTCACAGCATACAAGTGAACGCCCGCCAGCCCGTCTCGGTCGCATGGTGCGCCCTGAACGAAGGTGGCCGGCCAGAGCCCAGGCTCGGGCACAGCGCCAAGAGCCGCTTCACGCTCGGCAAGGATTGCCTCGCGGTGCTTCAGGCTGCCAAAGATGCGTTCCTGGACGCCAACAGCTCTATTCTCACGCAGCCAGGAGTCGAGCGCGCCGTAGACTTCCCTGGCTTCAGCGGGTGCATCGTTGGCGCCGATGGTTTCCTGGGGCGTGCACGTTCCGTAGAGCTCCACAAGGCCGGGCCGACTGACTGCCACGGACGCCAGCGGGCCGTCCCGGCGCCGACTTATGGATGCCTCATCTTGCGCGGACGAGCCGCTCATCGCACCTATCCTTGCCGATCTGCAGTGTCAAACGCTGATGCCTCGGCGCACGGATCGCCAGGGAGCGCTCAGGAACGCAGCGTCTTTGATTGCCCATTCAGTCAGACTTCGTCGGTCCGACGTCGGCGGCGTGGGCTCACGTGCCCTCTCTCGCTGATCTGAGCGGGATCAACTCCCACTTGCGCACCAGCAGCGGCGCGCCCTCGGACTGCACGAGGATCTTGCCGCGGCGTAGGCTGGCATTTGTGCCCTTATTGACTTCGACGCCGTTGACGATGTTGGTGATGGTGCCGCCGTCGCAGATCGCCTCGACGACGTTCCACTCGCCCAGGGGCTTCGTGCCGGATGCCTTCTTCCGGACTCGCCCGCCGGACTGCTCTTTGCCGTCAACGGTCAGCGTCGTGTTGCCGCAGAGCCAGAAATCGCCCTCGTTCGTATGCATGAGCTGGCACTCGAAGCTGGTCGGCCAGATGCCGTCCGGCTCCTGGCAGCGCACGAGGAGCCCGCTGTTGCGCCTCGGGCCCTCCTCCGTCGTGGCCCACTTGTACTCGATCCGCACGCGGAAGTCGTCGTACTGCTTCTCCGTCATCAGGTACCCGTTCGGCTTGCCGGCGATGCGGATCATGCCGTCCTCAACGCGGAAGACGCCGTCGGGGTCTTCGCCCTTCTTGTGGCCGGCGACAAAGGGATAGAGGCCATCGAGGTCCTTTCCGTTGAAGAGCGGGATCGGCGTTGGCCCTTTCGCCTCTTCGGTGAGGACCGCCCGGCACAGTAGCACGGCGAGACCGGCGGCCGCCGTTAGACACAGCACCAACCTACCCAAGCGTCCCATGATGGTTCATTCTCCTTGCGGTCAGAGCCCAAGAGCCCCCATTCGGACTCGGGCGCAGCCCGTTGACCAGTAGTTTAGCCATTCTCGACTGCTGCACCTGCACATAAATCGCCAAGAGTGCCTTGGTGATCGGGCTCACGGAGGACACACAAGCCGGGGTTTCGCGCTCGGGGCAAGAAGGTCGCCGGTCGGAAGAGCATGAAATGGCTTTCTGTGGCAACATGTCGAAGCCTGCCCCTGGGCGACACCGTGGCTTCGCCCATACGGGCCATCGGCGTCGCAGTGTGATGTCTCCGGCTGAAACGGAAGCTGGGAGGCACCTGCCTGTTGTCCATCACAACGATCACCACGCCTGGAGGTAGAAGAACATGGAATACAGACAGCTTGGCCGCAGCAGCGTGCAGGTCTCGGCGCTGTGCCTGGGATGCATGAACTTCGG
This sequence comes from Armatimonadota bacterium, assembly GCA_030601885.1. Classification (GTDB taxonomy): domain Bacteria; phylum Armatimonadota; class Zipacnadia; order JAUWAU01; family JAUWAU01; genus JAUWAU01. The sequence goes on along the minus strand of JAUWAU010000031.1, from coordinate 38,138 downwards.
GTCGAGGGCGTCCGAAGAGGAATCGGTCCGGATCATGGACGCCGCGATGGAGGCGGGCATCAACTTCTTCGACACATCCAACAGTTACGGTCGGGGCACGAGCGAGGAGATCGTCGGGCGATTCCTGTCGCAGGGCAACCGGCGCGACCGGGTCGTGCTCGCCACGAAGGTCTCGTCCCGCATGGGCAAGGGCCCGAACGACGGCGGGCGCAGCTCGCGCTACCATATCGTACGCCAGTGCGAGGAGAGCCTGCGGCGTCTGCAGACGGACCGCATCGACCTGTACCAGCTCCACATCATGGACATCAGCACCCCGCTGGAGGAGTCCATGCGGGCGCTGGACGACCTCGTGCGCCAAGGCAAGGTCGTCTACACCGGCTGCTCCAAGTGGGCGCCGTCGTGGATGGTCGAGGCGATGATGCTGTGCGACCGGCACGGGTGGACGAAGTTCATCAGCGAGCAGCCGCCGTACAACATCCTGGACCGCTCCATTGAGAACGAGCTGATCTGGACCTGCATCCGCCACGGAGTGGGGCTTATCCCCTGGGGACCCATCGCGGCCGGAATCCTGAGCGGCAAGTACGTGCGGAAGGGCTCGCAGCCCGAGGGGAGTCGCTTCAAGGACTTCGACAACCGCCTCACGCCGGCGGCGCTCGACATCGTGGATGCGCTGGCGCCCCTTGCCGAAGCCAAGGGTGTCACTCTCGCGGAGTTCTGCCTGGCCTGGATACTGCGCCAGCCGGGGATTACGTCGCCCATCACCGGGCCGCGGACCCTGGAGCACCTCACGTCGTCGCTCAATAGCCTCGACGTGGAGCTCACCGACGATGATCGGCAGCGGATCGACGAGGTATCGCCGCCCGGGACCAAGGTGAGCGACTACTATGACCCAAACGTTTATGCCCGGCTGCGCCAGGCGGTGGGGATATAGGGCTGGTCAGACGCCGGGAGCCGCTGTCGGGAGGCGCTGCCGGGAGCGCAGGCTTCCAGCCTGCCACAGATGCAGGCAAGGATGCAGGCAGGGATGCCTGCGCTCCCAGGGATGCCCGCGCTCCGGGGGACTGTCCCAGAGGATGGCACTCTCGCGGCTATCTTCCGCACTTCGACGGAGGCGAGATCCCCCAGGCCGTCACCTTCCGTCTACGTGACTCCCTGTCAGCCCGGCGTCTGGAGACATGGCGCAAGGAAGTCCAGCACAAACCGCGGTCCGAAGCCGACGCCGAGATCCGGAAGCGCGTGGAGCAGTATCTTGACCACGGGCACGGAGAAGCTCTGCTGCGCAATCCGCAGGTCGCGCAGGCCGTGGAGAGCGCCCTCCTGCACTTCGATGGTGAGCGCTACCGTCTGCATGCATGGGTCCTCATGCCCAACCACGTGCATGTGCTCTTCACGCCGCTAGCCGGCCACGGGCTATCAGACATCCTGCACTCCTGGAAGTCCTTCACTGCCAGCCAAGCTAACCGGCTGCTCGGCAGGCAGGAGGAGCTATGGCAGAGAGAGTCCTTTGACCGCTTCATCCGCAACGAAGAGCATTTCGCTGCCGCTGTGGCGTATATCGAGGAGAACCCGGTCAAGGCGGGCCTGTGTGCGAGGCCGGAGGATTGGCCGTTCGGCAGCGCGAGGCGACGAGTAAAGCAAACGCCGGGAGCGGAGACTTCCCTGGGAGCGCACGCCTCCCTGGGAGCGCAGGCTTCCAGCCTGCCACAGACGCTGACAATAATGCAGGCAGGGATGCCTGCGCTCCCAGGGCCAGCTCGGAGGGACAGCATGCCAAACATCAAGATCGTTCTCGTCGGCGGGGGCAGCTATAGCTGGGGCCCGAAAGTGCTCAGCAACATCCTCAGCAACGAGTACCTCAACGGCTGCCGCGTCGTCCTGCACGACATCAATCCGGAGCCGCTGGAGCTGAACTTCCGGTTGGCCCTCAAGTACAAGGAGCTGGCCGACTCCGACACCGCCTTCCAGCAGACGACCGACCAGGCGGCGGCCTTCGACGGGGCCGATTACGTCGTGGTCACCATCTCCACCGGCGGCCTGAAGACCATGCGGGTGGACCTGGAAGTGCCGGAGAAGTACGGCATCTTCCAGCCCGTGGGCGATACGGTCGGGCCGGGGGGGCTCTCGCGGGCGCTGCGCAACGTTCCCGTCTTTCTCCAGATGGCCCGGGCGATGGAGGAGCACTGCCCCAGCGCATGGATGCTCAACGTCTCCAATCCGCTCTCCGCGCTCACCCGGGCGGTGAACAAGGAGACCGGCATCCGGGCCATTGGCGTGTGCCACGGAGTGCGGAACGTGATGCATCGGTATGCCCGGTTCCTCGGGGCGGAGTTGGCCGATTGCGCCTTCGTGAACACCGGCATCGATCACTGCGCCTGGGCGACGGACCTGTTCATCGACGGGCGCGACGCCGGGGAGCTGCTGCTCGAGAAGGGCGTGGACGAGTGGCTCGCCAAGCCTGCCACCGAGGCGAAAGAGGACGAGGCCCTCGGTGAACTGTACCACCTGCGCTGCGGGCTGCTGCTGTGGCGGCAGCTCGGCGTCCTGCCGGCCATCAGCGACCGGCACATGGTGGAGTTCCTCCCCAACTTCATCCAGGGCATGGACAACCTCGAGAAATACGGCGTGGAGCGGACCAGCATCGCCGACCGCGAGAACAACTACGCCACGGCGCGTGCCCGTACGGAGCGCATGCTCGCGGGCGAGGATGAGCTGAAACTGAGCGCGGGGAGCGACGATGTGGCCGGCTGGATCGCGGCGCTCGATGGCGGGCCGCCCATCGAGGACAACCTCAACGCCCCGAACATCGGCCAGATACCGCAGCTTCCGCCGGATGCCATCGTGGAGACGCGCGGCATCCTCGACAAGACGGGCATCAGGCCCATCGTGAGCCCCATGCCCGAGCAGATCGAGGCCATCGTCCGGCCGCACGTGCTCCGCGAGGAGCTGACAGTGGAGGCTGCCGTGGAGGGCGACTTCGACAAGGCGCTGACGGTGCTGTCGGGCGATCCGCTTCTGCCCAGCATTGACATCGCCCGGCCGATGCTGGAGGAGATGCTGGCGGCCAACAAGGATTGGCTGCCGCAGTTCGGGCTGTAAGAACGCTACGCCCTTGCGGGATGCTATTTCAGCTCCGACGTACTCACCGTGACGACGAAGACAGTCGTCGGCTCTTCGTCGTGCGGTGGGTGCAAAAGCGCGAAGGCCCACGGCTCGGCGTCGCGGGCGACATAAGCCAACTCGATATTGTTGGACCTACCGACGTCGGCGTGGTGGTAAAGGTGGAGGGCGACGGAGATGGATCCGTCAGGGAGCACGGACGGGACGAAGGCTACCTGGTATTGCAAACCGCCAACGCCGGTGGCGCTGAGCGTCGCCTTCTGCCGGGACAGCGAGACGATCTGCGGCGCCGCGATGAGGCGGTGGGGGGCAGCCGCTCGCTCGAGGCAGGCGACGTCCGGGTTTGAGATGCACACGAGCGTTGTCTCATCACGCGGGATCGGCGGGGGAAGCCCGAGCACCGCGTACGGGATGCTGATTGGCTCGCCGTCTATCGCGACCGTGATAGAGGAGTTCGCGGGCAGCCGGAGTATCTCCGCGGGATTCTCGGTCCGCACTATCACGGCCTTGAGCCAGACGAGCTGAGCCGGGACGTCGAGCGCCCGTACGACCTGCCGCGCCAGCTCCAGCGCCACGCCTGGGCCGGATACCTTCAGTTCGTTTCGCTCCAGCACGGCGGCCGCCGAGACATCGGTCAGTTCCCCCTCAAGGATCCCCAAGCGGGGCGCGAGGCTCTTGATCAGCTCTGGCAGACACTGGGCCATACGGGCCGCATCCTGATGCTTCACCTGTAGCACCACGGTATCGGCGGATGCGTACGAAGCTGCGACCAGGACTGCCAAAACGATCACTGTTACACTCCATGTCGGGTGCCGCATGGTCCTTCCCTCCAGTGGGCTCGCCGGTGCTGCCAACGGCCATCCGTATCCTATGACGCTCCAGCGGCAAATATGTTTCACGCCGGCGCACATCAAATCGGCATGCCGAGCCGCCGACGAATCTCCAGATGCCGCGCCATGGTCATCATGCTCCGCAGGTCCACCTTGTGGGCGTACTCGAAGGGCAGCGGGCCGCCGAGGAAGTCCTCCAGGCGACGGCGGCGGTCCTTGACGATCTGCGGATGGTCGGCCGCCACGTTCTTCGCCTCGTACGGGTCGCTGGCCGTGTGGAACAGCTCCGCCCGGGCGTCGGGCTGGACCGTATCGATGATGTAGGCCCATTCGCGATCTCGAACGCAGGCGCGCGACGTCCACGCCGTGATGATAGTGTCGCCATGCAGATCGGTGGCCTCGCCGGTCACGAGCGGCCAGACGCTGCGGCCCTCGATGGGCTCCGGCGGCTCGATGCCGAGCAGATCGAGGATAGTGGCGGGCCAGTCGTGGCTCAGGACAAAGGGCTCCACGTGCGTGCCGGAGTGCTGCTTGCCCGGCATGCGGATCATCCAGTTGATCCGATGATTGTAGTCGCGCGGGCCGTGGATGTTCTTGCTGAACACGCCGTTGTCCATGAGCTCGGTGCCGTGGTCGCTGGTGAACATCACGATGGTGTCGTCCCACAGCCGCATATCGTCGAGCTTGTTGAGCAGCGCCCCGATCCACTTGTCCACGAAGGTGACGTATCCGTAGTAGAGCGCCTTGGTGCGCTCGATGTCGGCCTCGGTCTTCTTCGTCTGCCGGTGGCGATCCTGACCGATCTGCGGCAGGATGAAGTCCTTGGCCTCGGGATTGCTGTAGTACCGGTCGGCGAAATACCTCGGCGGATCCCAGTACTCGTGGGGGGCGAAGCTGTCAATCCACAGGAAGAATGGCGGCCGGCGGTGGTTGTCCTCCAGGAAGCGGATGGCGCCGTTGAAGACCTGTGGCGTGAAGTAGTCGAGCTCGGTCCGGCGGTCCTGTACACCGATGAGGTACTGGCGCAGGCCTGCGTGCATCGGCCCATCGACCTCGTCGTCGGGCACGTGGGGGCGGATGTCCACCGCATCCAGCGGCCCGCAGCGAACCGGGTCGGCCTCCTGCCCGCGCACGAAGTGCCAGTGCATGAAGCCCCGGTGAAAGTTCATGTTGGGCTTGAACATGTGGAAGACGTCCGTGACGAAGCCGGTCACGTAGCCGTGCTCGAAGAGTATCTCGGAGAGAGTGGTGCGCGAGTCAGGGATGCGGTGCCAGCCGAGGGATTGCGTCATCAACCCCCGGTTGCCCGGGTTCTCGCGATACGGAAAGGTGCGATAGCCGGTCCAGAACGCCAGGCGCATCTGGATGGTCGCCTGCGCCTCGCCGTACGCACGATCGAACACGACGCTCTCGCGCATCAGTTGGTCCAGATTGGGCGTCTCGACGAAGCTCAGCTTCTTGCCCGGGCCGACGATGTCGGTGCGGAATGTGTCGAGGCAGATGCAGATCACGTTCATGGCGTTGCTCCCAGGAGTCTCCTTACGAGGATCGAAGCCGAGTTGACCAGCCGTGTGGCCGGGTCCTTCCGAGTGCAGTGGCGACATGTGAACCTTACGGCGGGTGATGTGTCGGATACGTGGAGCCCCAATGGCACAGTCTGACGCCGAGCTGATGAGGCGGGTGCAGGGCGGGGATTCGGATGCGCTCGAGGCCTTCGCGAGTAGGCACGAGCGAACGCTCCGCCTGCACCTGCGCCGGTACGTAGGCCCCGACGACGCGGAGGACCTGCGCCAGGACGCGCTGCTGCGACTCTGGGACAGAGCGCATCAGTGGGAGGCTCGCGGCTCGCCGCTGGCCTGGCTGCTGCGGATTGCCACCAACCTCGCGCTCAACCACATCCGCCGCCGACGGAGCACCAAGCCTTTGAGCGACATGGCGGACGAGCACGAGGATCTGGGCGACGCAGTGCTCTCGAGCTGTACCCTCAGCGGCTCCACCACTAACGAGGCGGAGCTCCGTCACCAGGCATCGCGCCTGCTGGAACTGGTGGAGCAAATGCCAGAGGACAAGCAAACGGTCCTGCGCCTCGCTCGCCTGGAGGCCATGAAGTTACAGGAGATTGCCGATCAGCTCGATGTGCCATTGGGAACCGTCAAATCGCGCCTCCACTCCGCTACACAGTGGCTGGCCGCGCGCTGGGAGGAAGAGGAATGACGCAACATCCTCATGTGGAGAGTTTCCGAAAACTGGTGCGCGAGCGATTGCCCGCCGCGTTCGCCGAGCTCGTTAACCTCGTGGACTACAGCGCCGACAAACGCGACGACGCCTGGGCCATTCGGCTGACCGTCCGCGGCGAGAGTGGCGAAGTGACGGTACGCTTCGACAACGTGCCGGGGCCCCGTGCCGATGGGTCATTTCTGGTGGACGGCAAGGAACGCACCGTTCGCATCGCTGCCGACCGGTCGGATCTGGAGCATGCCGAGATCCGCTGCGTCGGAGAGCAGATATTCGACGAGATCCAGCCGCGCCTCGTGGCGCCGCCGGATGGCGTTGAGTGGACGGCGGAGCTGCTGCAGGCCTGGCTGCCTCTGGGCAAGTGGATCACTGAGTTCCTCCGGAACTCGCCCACGAGCAGCGTCATAAACGACATGAACTGGCTGGCGAGGGAGACGGACCTGCGCCGGATCGTGCTGCCGGACGAGGATGCGTCCTGGCATCCGTCGCACATCGGCAGAGCGTGCCCCTTTGAGACGCCGGAGGGCCCGAATTGTGGGCGGATTCTGGCGCTGGCGCTGGGGGCGGAGATCCGCGACGGCAGGATCGTCGTGCGCGATGCCAGTCCAGGCGCCGCGCTGGGGCTAGGCGCGAGCATGGTGCCGCTGCTCGAGCACAACGACCCAACGCGTCAACTGATGGGCGTCGGCATGATGCGGCAGTGGATTCAGTTGGGCGACCACGAGCCGGCTCTGGTGCAGTCCGGTAATGAGCCCGATGACGAGGCGTTCTGGGTGGGCCGCAATTTCCTGACAGCCTTCATCCACTGGAAGGGCCTCAACTATGAGGACGGTATCGTCGTGAGTGAATCGGCCGCTGAGCGGCTCGCATCCCGCCTCCGCGAGGGCGACATAGCCGCTTCGGCGGAGTCCCCCCCGGAGCCGCTGGAGATGGGGGACAAGCTCTCCAACCGGCACGGCACCAAGGGAGTCGTAAGCGCCATTCTGCCGGACGACGAAATGCCGCATCTCCCCGGCGGGCGTCCGGTGGAGCTGATCTTCGATTTCGTCGGTATGCACACCCGGTGCAACTTCGGCCAGATCTGGGAGGCAGTGCTCGGGAATGTGGCCCACGCCAGCGGGAAGGCGGTCACGGCACGCCCGTTCGGCGGACCGGGCCCGGAACAGATACGGGAGATGCTCCGGAAGGCCGAGCTGCCGGAGAGCGGCCAGATGCAGCTCACCGACGGGCGCAATGGCCCTGCTCTGACACAGCCCTCGACGGTGGGCTACGTGTACTGGGGCAAGCTCTACCATCGCTCACGGGCGAAGCTGGTGCCATGGCTCAGGGGCCCGCTTCGGCGCGGCCAGTACCAAGGCGAACTCGAGCGATATGCGCTGCGGGCTTCCGAGGCCTATGAGACCATCCTGGAGACGTTCTGCACCAGATCGTTAGACCGGCCGGGCATCGAGGCGCTTCCTGACGAGCTGTCCCGTGGCCCCGTCGAGCAGGCGGTTCCTCCCTCGCCGGCATTCGAGAAGCTCCGCCGACAGCTCCACACGGCCGGCATCAGTATGGAATTCGACGGCACGAGCGTACGATTCGAATTTGCCCAGCCGGGCGCCGAGGACGTGGGACTTGCGGCGGCGGTCCCCCACCCGTGGTGTCCGGAGCACACACTCACGCATCTCGGCCCAGCCGACGGCGAGAATGAGGCCTACACGGCATTTGTCGAGGCCAACAGGCGCGCGACTCAATCCTTGCGCTGCACTTCGCCCGACAGTGCGAGGCAGGCGGGAGCCGAGGGGCTCGCGCGCGCCGTGCAGGAACTGCTCAATGGACTGCCCGTAAGGGACGCTCTCCGCGCGGGCAACCAGGTGGCCTTCAGCGCCCGGGCTGTTCTGGCTCCGGGCCTCGACCTCAAACTGGGGCAGATCGGCATCCCGGAGGAGATGGCGTGGGTGCTGTTCGAGCCGCTGGTGGCCCGGCAGATCGGCAAAGAGCAGGCGGCATCGCGTGGGCCGCGAGCGCGGGAGGCGTTGGAGACGGTCATGGCAGAGAACGTGGTGCTCATGGATCGAGCTCCCACCTGGGCGCCCACCAACATTACGGCCTTCTGTCCTGTCCTGCGCCCTGGCCCATCCATACGACTGCATCCGCTCTGCTGTCGCCTGTTTAACGGCGACTTCGATGGCGACCAGGCCGCGATCTTCCTCCCCGTGACGCACGCGGCGCAGCAGGAGGCCAAAGAGGGGCTGACGATCGAAGGGCATCTCAAGCGCGACCCGGGAGCCATGATAGGGTACCTGACGCCCGAGCACGCCATTCTTCTCGGTCTGGCGTACGCAGCCAGCTTGCCGGACTCGCGCGAGGAGCTGCTCAAGTCCTGGCCTGCGGCGCTCCCGGACCCGCCCGAGAGGCTCACTCGCGCCTGGCTGATGGATGCTCTGGCGCAGGCACTGGAAAGCTCTGGTGCCGCCGTGCTACTGGAGACACTGGACCAGCTTCTGGCGCTCGGGACGGCAGCAGCGACACGCTCGGGCGCCTCGATTCATCCCTTCATCGGCACACGCCTGAGTTTGCCGGCGATGCCATCGCATCGCTACCCGTACGCGTGGATGGCGCACTGCGATGCCGTTGAGAGCGCTATCCTGAGCCAGGCAGGCGTGCACGATCCGGACGTGGGCCCGCAAGTGCTGGCGATTCGCAGCGGCGCTCGCGGCTCGATTGGGCAGCTTCGGCAGATCATCGGCCCCCGAGGCGCCCTCGACGGCCTTCTCTCCGGTGGCCCCGTCGTGACGCGCGGGCTGCGAGACGGCATTGCGCCAGAGGAACACCTGGCCTCCATCGGGCCCATGCGCCGGGCTCTACAGGCCGTCGCATCGCACGTCGGGCCCGTGCTGTCGAGCCTCCGCGATAATCTGCTCCCGCGCGGCGATAGCGTCCTCGCGCGGGCGCTGCGCTTGGACAATCCCGGCCAGGTGTTCGCTGCGGCGGCGCTCAAGCGGGAGGTCGATCCGTTGACGGACGCGGATGTGCGGCTGTTTGTGGGGCTGAGGCCGGAGGCATCGGGTCAGGACTGAAAGACGGGGGTAGTGCCAGAATCGGCAACCGGAAGAACGTCGCGGCCGCAATGGCGGCGGCGTTCGCTTTTCCACCAGCGACCGAAAGGCGGAATATCCGAGTTTGTGTTGGGCGCAAGGGCCCATACATGGAAGAATAAACCATTGGTACAACGTGCTGCTGCTTACAGCAGTAACGTCGCAGCCATCACGGCGCGCCGTGCACCGACGGGGGTGAGCATGATGCTGCCGTTTGAGCGGTACTGCTGCGGAGGACGCAAACTGCTCGGACCGCCCTGCATGGGCGACGGTACAGCCCGGCATGGCTACGGGCCGCCTGTGTTCGAGCAATGTGGCACATCGTGCACGTACTGCGGCCGGGAACTCGGCGCGCCTTATGAATCGTGGCTCGATTTCTCAGTGGATCACGTCGTCCCAGCCTCCACTGTGCGCGCCCTCGACTATCCAGGCGAATGGGTGTCGGACATAGCCAACTTGGTGACTTGCTGTCGCGCCTGCAACGAGTTCCTGAACGGGTATAGGGTCACTGAACCAGTCCCCAAGGACCTTCATGCGTTCTTTGACCTGCGCGACAGGGTGTTCCGCGAGAAGCGACAACACGCTCTCGAAAGGCACGAGCGGGAGCGTGAGTGGCACGCAAAATGGCGACAACGGCAAGCGGGCGACGAGACAGCCGCTTGATGCTGACGGGTGCCCTGCTCAGCGTGCCTTCCACGCCCAACACGTCCCATTTCTACCTCGGCTGGACTCCTCGCTGCGACCGGCGGACTCCTTACTTGATCGCGCCCACCGACCTCGTATTGCGACTGCTTGCCGGCCGCACGATTTGCCTCGTGTGAGAGGTCATTCGCCCGCTTGTATAGAAGGCCCGCGCGAGGTGAGAGCCCATGCTCATCGACTGTCACGTGCACGCGGCGCGGCGCGCGTCCATTCCCCGCAAGAATGGCACGCGCTATCCCACGGCGGACGAGATGGTGGCGAAGCTGGACGAGGTGGGCATTGACAAGGCCGTCGTTATGTGCGGGATCTCGCCCGAATGCCGGTCGCAGTTCGTCTCGCCCGAGGACGTGCTGGACCTCTGCGCCTCGCATCCGGAGCGGCTCATCCCCTGCTGCAACGTGGACCCGCGCTGTGACAGCAACGACTCAGAGTCCGACTTCTCTCGCTTCTTTGAGTACTACAAGGAGGCCGGGTGCCGGGGCGTCGGCGAGGTGACGGCCAACCTGGCGTTCGACGATCCACTGGTCTGGAACCTCTTTCGCTACTGCCAGGAGTTCGAGATGCCGGTCACCTTCCACATCGCGCCCCGGTTCGGCGGCTGTTACGGCCTTGTGGACGGCCTTGGCCTGCCGCGTCTGGAACGCACGCTGAAGGAGTTTCCCGACCTCGTTTTCCTGGGCCACTCACAGCCCTTCTGGGCGGAGATCAGCGGCGACGTGACCGACGAGACGCGCGGGGGCTATCCCAAGGGCAATGTAGCCCCAGGCGGGCGCGTGGTGGAGCTGATGGCGCGTTACGATAACCTGCACGGGGACCTGTCGGCCGGCAGCGGCTGCAACGCCGTCAGCCGCGACCCCGCGTTCGGCTACCAGTTCATGGAGCGCTTCCAGGACCGGCTGCTGTTTGGGACGGACATTACGTACGTGGAGCTCGAGCCGCCGCTGCCGGCTTACCTGAAGGAGGCCCTCGAGGGCGGACGCATGTCGCCGGAGGCCTACGAGAAGATAGCCTGGCGCAATGCCGACCGGGTCTTCAAGCTCGGGCTGGCGTAGCCCCGTGGATTGCCACCGAGCTCCTGGACGGCAAGCATGTTCCGCATCGGGAGATATTAGAGATGAGCATTGAGACATCGCACCCACACTCTGTCGAGGAGTCGTGGCAGTTGTGGCGCGAGGCCGAGAAGTTGATCGCCGCCGGGACGGGCACGCTGTCCAAACGGCCCACGTTGGAGGGTGACGAGCCGGCCTACATCGTTCGCGGTCGCGGCTGTCGCGTCTGGGACCTGGATGGAAACGAGTACATTGACTACCGCAACTCCCTGGGCCCCATCACGCTCGGGTACTGCTACCCGGCGGTGGACGAGGCCATCAGGCAGCAGCTCGCGAACGGCATCATCTTCGGTCACCCCCATCCGCTGGAAGTGGAGCTGGCGCGAGAGCTGGTCCAGGTGATCCCGTGCGCCGAGAAGGTACGATTCTTGAAGACCGGCGGCGAGGCGATGGCCGCCTGCATCCGGCTGGCCCGGGCGTACACGCAGCGGCCGCGCCTCGTGACGTGCGGCTACCACGGCTGGATCAACCGCGATGGGACTCCGGACACTGGGCTGCCGGAGGCCGTATCGGCCCTGCAAACGTCGCTGCCGTATGGCGATCTGGACGCGTTTGCCGAGTACTTGCAGTCACATGCCGACGAAACGGCTGCCGTCAGCATCGCGGCGGCCTACGGCAAGATCGGCCCGGAGGACGATTTCCTGCCAAAGATCCGCGCACTTACGGAAGAACACGGGGTGCTGCTGCTCTACGACGAGATCGTGACCGGATTCCGAATTCGCATGGGTGGCATGCAGGAGTACACCGGCGCCGTGCCCGATCTGGCGACGTTCGCCAAGGGAATGGCCAACGGGATGCCGCTGAGCTGCTATTGCGGGCGGGCCGACATCATGGATCTGGTGCCGCGGGCCGGCATCAGCTCCACCTACAGCGGCGACGCGCTGTCGCTGGCCGCTTCGCTGGCGACGGTGCGGGAGTACCGAACCAAGGGCGTCATCGATCATCTATGGACGCGCGGCGAGGAGCTTATGACCGGCATGAACGAGCTGTTTGAGAAACACGGGCTGGATTGCCGGGTGGTCGGGCTTCCGCCCTGCCCCTCTATAGGGGTGCACGTGCCGGATCCCGTAGCGCGCAGAAACACCCAACAGGAGCTCTGGCGGGCGTTCTACCGCAACGGCGTGAGTCTCTACACCGTCGCCTACGTGAACTTCAGCCACAGCGCGGATGACATCGCCGAGACGCTGGAGCGCATGGACCGGGCCATGGCAGAGGTGGTCGCCCCATGAACTCACACACAGCGGCGTCCGGCTACTTGATGTAATAGCCCGAGACCCGCCACGTCCCGTCCGTCTGCTTCATCGGCGTGACGGTCTCGACGGCTGACTTCTTGCGGTCGAAGGATGTGTCGTACTGGATCACGACGTACTCGCCGTCCGGCGCGCCGGGCAGCGATGTGCTGTACTGGGTAGACTTCACCGTCCGGCTGACCACCTCGCCGAGGGACGCGCGGGCCGCGGAGAGCTGTTTGCCCCACCCGGCCTTGTCCAGCGCTTTCTGGAAGAGGTCCGCCGACTCACCCCAGCTCTCCTCGTACTTTCCCGCATCGATGAGCTCAAGCCATGCATCCGCCGCCGCCACTGCAGCCTCCTCGGCCTGTTGGCTCGTCCCCGGCGATGGCGCCTCGGTCACTACCTCGCTGCTCTCGACCTCGGGCTGCCGGGCTGGCGCCTGCGTTTGCTCAGTGCGGCGACCGCACCCGGTCCACATTGCCGCCGCAGCGAGAGCGACCAATAGTAGAAGCGAACCCCTCATAGCAAGCCTCTCCTTAGCCCGCGCCCCTCAGCATCTGCCCGGCGCGAACATACGGATACGAGCGTCCCGGGGGCCATTTGTGCGCTCAGGCCTCCTCACGCTCCTCGTACTGTTGCCGGAGGCTCTCGACAACCTCGGCATCGGCCAGCGTGGTGGTGTCGCCCAGTACGCGCCCGTCGGCGATATCGCGCAGCAGCCGGCGCATGATCTTGCCGCTGCGGGTCTTGGGGAGGTCGCCGGAGAAGATGATCCGCTGCGGGCGCGCAATGGCGCCGATCTTTCCCGCGACGTGCTGCTTCAGGTCCCCCTCGAGGCTGGTGGAGGCAGTGACGCCGACCTTCACGGTCACGAAGGCCACGATTGCCGTGCCCCTGATCTCGTCAGTGGAACCCACCACGGCAGCCTCGGCGACATCCTGGTGATCCACCAGCGCGCTCTCAACCTCCATGGTGCCGATGCGAGCACAGGCGAGCATGGCGATGGCCAGTTCGGGAATCATCGGCATGTAGATCGCCACCCGATCGCCGCGCTTGATCCCCCGAGCCTTCAAGGCATTGGCGAAGCGGTTCACCTCGCGGTACAGGTCCCAGTAGGTCAGCGTCTGGCGGATCCCATTCCAGCACTTTCTCCCACGGCTCGTACCAGTCGAGCTGCTGGGCCCATTCTGACCAGTATGCCTCCGGATCGGCAGCGGCCCGTTCATAGGCTTGGTTGTGGCGCACGACAGCAGCTTCCTTGAAGCTGTCGGGCGCCTCGATCCGTCTCGCTTCTTCCAGCAGCTCTGGAAGGGGGCCTCGGCCGACGTTCTCGCCGTTCGGCCCCTGTTTCGCTTCCATACTTCTGGCCTCGCTTTCCGTATCGCCAGAGGCTGACGTCAGGGTTGAAGATTCGGAGTCTTTCCTGTAGGCGAGTACCTGTGGCTCGCCTGCCTTTGCATCAGCCGACAGACCCAGCGCACGCCGCCACAAGAATGTTCATTGTCTCCGGGCGTCGCCCCACAGCATGCCGCACTGCTCCCTTTTTCGACTTTGCCTATTGGTTTACCTGCTTAGCTGTAGTACCTGCCATTGTTGCGCAGGCCACAGACCGGCGGGGCCAGACTTCTCGGAGGGTGAGGAATCAGATCTCTCGGAGGGAGGGGTGTCGTCCGCAGTGATGCGGAGTTGGTGAGGATCAACGCAGTCCAGGGTTGGGATCATCTCGCTCCACGAGCCGGGCCGGCAGCTCACGAAGCCACATGGCGTGACCGTCGCCGAAGCCGCAGTTGAGGCCATCGTTGTGGCGGTGCGCAGGCTTGCCGTTCTTGGCGTCGTAGATAACGATCGTCGCTGCGGCCTCTTCAAGGTTCTCGAAGTGCCTGCCGGCCACGGCGGCGTTGTAGGCATAACCGGGGAAGAGCCGACGGGCTCGTGGACAGACGAAGATGCCGCGGTTGAGAATGTACGGGTAGACCGTGTCTACCCAGTCCTTGTGCGGCGGCAAGCACTCGTCGTCGTAATCGCTCGTGTACATGATCAAGGCCATGGATATCTGCTTGACGTGGCTGAGACACTTCTCTGGGCGCGCCCGATGCTTTGGCGGGTAGAACGCTGGCCAAAGTATGACCACGAGAAGGCACACTATGGCGAGCAGGACGATCAACTCGATGAGCGTGAACCCGCGCCCCCGACGTGTCGTGTCCTTGGGGTGTTCCTGCGCCGCCTGCCTGACCACCTGTTTCACTGCCCCTCCGCCGAACGCGTGACGCCGCCATCTCCGAATTCGCACTACAAGAAGCTCCGCCTACTGGCCTCGAGTTATTCCTACCCCCACCTTCGCCTCCATAACCGCCGTCCGAGCAAGAACAGCGCCAACCCGCCACCCCAGAAGGGAAGGTAGGCTACGAGCCACAGGCCGACGATCGCAAACGCGCGACCGGTGCGGCCCGAGGAGCGCCAGGCGCGCTCCGCTGAGGCCAACAGCGTCGCGCGAGCGACCTTCTCGGGCTCGAGGAAACGAGCGGTTCCGGTCGCCAGGACTGTACGGGCCAGCACACGGCGGATCTCCCCGCGTTGCTTCTCTGCCGCGGCGTGGGAGCTGCTGATCCTCTCCTCCACCGTAATCTTGTCTTTGGCTTTATCCGCCTGGCGATCGATCTTCTGAAGCCGCTCCTGCTCCTGGGCCCCGGACCTCACGGCATGCTCGGCGGCGACGTACTTCTCGGTCAGGTCCTCACCGGCGATGTGCCGATTAACCACCGCGCCGAGCTTGGCGAGGGCGTTCATGGTCTCGAGAAGCGCCTCGGCAGGGACGCGGAAGACGATCTGCGCCTCGATGCGCCCACAGGCCTTCGACAGGTCGGAGTTCAGCAGGAAGCCGTCACGAGTCGCGATCTCGTGCTCCGCGTGGACTACGGCCGTTGGCACATCGTCCACCTCGATGTCTTCTTCGGCCTCATACGCTATACGGAGCCGGTCGGTCAGGCCATAGTTGCGCGTGGGCGGGCCAAGGCTGTGCTGATTCAAAAGGTCCGGCGGCGGCTCGTGCATCCACTTGGCGTGCCCGTCTGCCAAGCCGTAGTTGGCGCCCTCGTTGTGGCGCTCGACGAGCCTGCCGTCTTTGGCCTCATAGACCATGACTACCTCAGCAGGCTGCTCGAGAGTGTCGAGCCGCCGGCCCGCCAGGGCGGGGTTGAGAGCATATCCCGGGAACGTGTCTCTGTCGTACGGGCAGATGAACAGCTTCCGGTTCCTCACATACGGCATCACTGCGTCCACCCAACCTCGGTACGCCGGCAGCCGGTGATCGTTGTCTTCAGCGTACATCAAGAGGCCCAGCGAGATCTGCTTGATGTTGCTGAGACACTCCGTCCGCCGGGCCCTTTCACGCGTTCTGGAGAAGCAAGGGAAAAGGACCGCTGCGAGAAGGCACACCATGGCGACAGACACGCCCGTCTCCACCAGCCTATACCGTTGCCACCACGGTAGCGCCGGGGGAGCGCTTCCATGTGCGGGTTGGGCGGTCACCTGCTTCATCACACCACGCGCGAACCCGCGGCGACGCCTCTGGTTCCAGAGCGTCTGCACAAACCCGGAACGGTCGGCGCGGACGTGCTCCATCCACTCGCGGCAGGCTGGGCACGACTGCACGTGCGCCATGAGCTCCGTCTGCTCTGCGTCTCTCAACTCTCCGTCCGCGTAGGCGGACACTCGCTCGATCCACTCCTCGCACGGCTCGCGCTCTAGCATGCCGCTCGCCTCCTCTGGGCCCGGGCCTCCCGCCCGGCAAGCGCCGCCCGCAGGGCCTGCTTGGCCCGGCAGCACTGCACACGAACGTTGTTGACTGTCGTCCCGAGCATCTGGGCCATCTCGCTGTAGGTCATCTCCTGGATGTAACGCGCCGACAGGAGCTCCCGCCACTTGATGGGGAGGGCGTTCAGCGCCTCGACCAGCGGGCCGCTGCCGTCTACCTCCGGCCCCGGTACCCAGGCTCTCTCAGCGTCTACGTCCTGCTCCCACGAGACTGTCGGCTTTCCCGGCGCCCGCAGATGGCTGAGGCACTTGTGGCGCAGGATCCCGTATAGCCACTGGCGGAAGCGAGACGAGTCGCGGAGGGATGGTAGCTGGACGTAGGCGTCCACAAATGCCTCCTGCGCCAGGTCGTGGGCGGCGTCCAGGTCCCCGACCAGATGGTGCGCTGAGGCGATCATCTCGTCCTGATAGCGCGCCACCAGCTCCCGGAAGGCTTTCCGGTTGCCTGCGAGAACCTCCACCAGGATTTCGGTATCCGGCTGCCGCACCGCCATACTCCTGCCGCGTCTTCTACCTAGTAGTCGCTTGGCGACATCGAAACATTACACGAATTGCGGCGTACAGTGGGCTTCGACCGCGAGCGATGCTCACCTGCCCCACATTGTCTCCGTGCATCAAGATCGGAGGCGGAAGGTATGAAATCGGCAACGGAGTACCTTTGGTTTGAGACCCGGCAGCCACGCGAGTACATCAACATCACGCCCGATGTGGCTGAGGTGGTGGAGAAGAGCGGGGTGCAGGAGGGCTTCGTGCTCGTCTCGGCGATGCACATCACGGCGGGGCTGTACGTGAACGACGCCGAGGAGGGCATCATCCGAGACATCGACGAGATGCTGGAGCGACTGGCACCCAAGGGGCCCGACTATCACCACCACCGCACGGGGGAGCAGAACGCCGACGCCCACCTCAAGAGCCTGTTGATCCACCACGAGGTCATCGTCCCCATCACGGAGGGCGCACTCGACCTCGGGCCGTGGCAGCAGATCTACTACGCCGAATTCGACGGGCAGCGGCGCAAGCGGGTGGTGGTGAAGGTCATTGGAGAGTAGCCGCGGGAGGCCTCAGCAGCTCAAGTCCTGGTAAGCAGAGACGTGCCGAACCGCTGTCCCAATCGCTCTCGCCAGATCAACGTAGCCGGACGAACTCCTCAACGGTCATCCCGGCGGCGCGGATCAACGCGCGCAGCGTCCCGGGCGCGAGATCCCTGTGTTGCGGAATGCTGAGACTCGCCCGGTGGTCGCGCGCCCTTCCATACACGCCTGGATGGCCTCGCGGATGTTGGCCAGGGCTTCCGCCTCCGTTTTGCCCTGAGAAATGCACCCGGGTATGGATGGACATTCAACGACGATCATACCCGTTTCGTCCCGGTCCAGAGTTACAACGAGTTTCATGGGAACCACCCGACCACAATTGTACCGATGCAACGCCCGGAAGGTCAAGCTGCTTTCCCACCCACAGCAGAGCACGGTCACCTGGGTGGCTGCTTCTGTCGAGCCATTCATCTGTTGGGCAAGGGCTATGAACGCGGGCTACTGCCCATACGTGCTGGTCAATCGCGGCCGGTGCTCTGGACCTCGGCCCGTGGCAGCAGATCTACTACGCCGAATTCGATGGGCGACGGCGTCCACAGCCTTCTCGTGCGCTCCGACCTCGTCCAGCCAGTCCTGGAAAGGCTGGTATTGGAACAGTTGCCTTGCCAGTTCGACGTAGCCATCCCTCAGCGGATGACTGGCGTCGGCGTAGAGCGCGCTCGCCAAGGGGGGAGGGGCGTAGTAGGGGATGCCCTGTGCGTTGAGCCAGACCTGCATCTCGCCTTTCAGTTGGCTGTAGGTCTGTGAGCTTGCCTCGGTGATGAGGTGCGTGTTGATGGGGCCGAGGAGAACGAACACCTGGTTGCCGCGCGCCCGTAGAATCCCAACAGCCTCCTTGAGGAACCGCCACTGATAGGACTTATCGAGAGCGACCCAGGGGAAGTCCTGCTGTTCCACTCCGCCCTCGAACCACGGCGCCGGCCTTCCTTGCGGAGCGTCATCAGGTGCGCGGACCTTCAAGGTAATGGCGCCCAACGGATTGCTGTACGGATTGCTCAGCGACCAGGACTCGATGCCCAAGTTCTCGTAGTACACCATTCGCATGTGCCGGAGCCAGGTGAAATAGGGGATGTGTCGTTCGATGGATACCCCGGCCATCTCGCCGAACGTGGGCTGGTAGCCATACGGGCGGGAGAAGAGCTGTGGGACCAATGGCACGTGGTTGAGACGAACGGCCTGCTCTTCGTCCTGCCCTTCTCGTGCAAGAAGCTTCCTCAGAGGCGAAAGAACACCCCGCTCACCGTCGGCGGGGCCTTCCTGCCTCGACATGTCAGCGTCCGGTGAACTCATCCATAGGGGATTCAGATGCAGAAGCACGCCGTGTTTTGAAATGTCCCCGGCGTAGTATTTGATGAGCCCGGTCAAGGCCACCTGGCGGGTGCCATCCAATCCGAGATTGGCGAAGAGGTCCGTCCCAGCCTCTTGATTGAGGAAATGGGGCAGCGTCGCCCGGGGTGCAACGTAATGCCCCCACATCACCGAATCGCCGATGACCGCTACCGGATACCGAGAGGAAGCATACTTGGCGTATCTGGCGTAGAGCCAATAGTCTTCGCTATACACGTAGGGGATTCGGTAGTCCACGGAGGGCTGGAAAGGCTCCATGCGCTGCTCAGCCCACGGCAGCAGTAGCAGCGTCGCCACCACGATACTGGTCGCAATGGTCCAGTGCCTGCCGGAAAGCCTCACGGCGTTCGAGCTGAATTCTTCGCTGACGTCGTTCGTCGGCTTGCGGAACGAAGTCGCGGCCTTCGCGTCATGCTCGCCCATCTGCTGTTGCCTCTTCTATCTGGCGATCTTCAGTGCACATGTAGCGTAAGTTCGTCTACGAAACCCGGCGGGGCAAGAATGCCCCGCCTACGCGGGTGGGGGCCGCGATGTTGTCCCGCGCCTGCGCGAGCCGCGTCGCATGCCCCGCCTGTGCGGGTGGAGGCCGCAGCGTGGGCCTGGCGCTACCCAGCTCCGCGTAGGTCGGGCTTTCTAGCCCGACACTTCTACTGCGGACTTATGCAAGTACTAGAACTGAAAGTATATGAACGGCTTCTCGCCGCCCTCCGGGCAGATGGTTAGGTAGATGAGAATAATGACAACGATCGCGATCTTCACCGGCGCCCACTCCAGTGCCCGCCGAAGACGCGACTCATAGAGGTATTGGTACGCCCAGATCGAGACGATGAGGAACAGGGCCAGAAGCGGGAAGTCGGGATTGCTGAATCCGGACGCGAATACCCTCTTGACGATCACGACAGCGTCAGACCAGGTCTCGGCGCGGAAGAATATCCAGGTGAAGGTCACGAAAACGAAGACCCCCAACTGCTTGCAGATGCGGGGGACCCTGTGCACGTAGAAACGGGTCCGCTCCAGCTCCCGAGTCACGAATCGTCCCACGGCGTGCAGCGCGCCCCAGATGATGAAGGTCCAGCCGGCGCCGTGCCATAGGCCCGAGATCACCATGGTGAGGGCCATGTTGCGGTACGTGTTGAGGGTGCCGTGGCGGTTGCCGCCCAGGGGGATGTAGAGGTAGTGCTTGAACCAGGACGAGAGGCTGATGTGCCACCTTTCCCAAAAGTCGCCGAGCCCAGTGGCCAGGTACGGGTTGTTGAAATTCAGCATGAGCCGGATTCCCATCATCCGGCCGATGCCGCGCGCCATGTCGGTGTAGCCGCTGAAGTCAAAGTATATCTGCCAGCCGAAGGCGAAGGTGGCCACCATGAGAGTAAAGCCGTCGAAGTAGCCCGGCATGGCGTATACTTTATCCGCGTACATGGCCAGGTAGTCGGCCAGGGCCACTTTCTTGAAAAGGCCGACGAAGAACAGGGAGAGCCCGTCGGTAACGTCTACTCCGGAGATCTTGCTCTGTTTTCTTAACTGTGGCAGGAGATGACCGGCGCGCTCGATGGGACCTGCAACCAATTGCGGAAACAGTGAAACGTACGTGGCAAACCGGATGAAGCTGGGCTCCCGGTCCACGTAACCGCGGTAGTAGTCAACCGTGTAACTGAGCGACTGGAAGGTATAGAACGAGATGCCGACGGGCAAGAGCAGGTCCGGTGCAGGTAGCTGGTAGGTGCTTCCCAGTGCGGCGACGGCCGCGTTCAAGGTCTCAGTGACAAAGCCGGCATACTTGAAGAGCCCCAGGAGGGCGAGGTTGTTGACGACGCTCAGCGCGAGCCACAATCGTCGCCGGTGGCTTCTTGCCATTCTGGCGACGGCGAAGTAGTCGATGGCTGTGGAGTACACAATGAGGCCAAGATAGAGTGGGTTCCACCAGCCGTAGAAGACATACGAGGCGACGAGAAGCCAGGGCAGTCTGAGTCTCGTGTGTCGCAGGATGAGGTGACCGGGGTAGACAATGGCAAAGAAGATGATGAATGTCCAGGTGTGAAAAAGCATTCGGACTTCTTAGCCGTTCTCGAGCAGCGCCGACACGTGGCCCTCGACCGATTCAGCCAGAGCCTCGCTATTGTAGCCGCCTTCCAGCACGGAAACGATTCGTCCGCCACAACACTGCTCGGCAATGCCCTTAACAATGCGCGTGATGTTCACGTACCCGCCCGCGGTGACCTTCATGGAGCCCAAAGGGTCGTTCTCGTGGGCGTCAAAACCGGCCGAGATGATGACGAAGTCTGGCGCGAAATCAAGCGCCCTCGGCCTCAGGATCTCCTCGAACACTCTGACGTAGTCGTCGTCACCGCTACCTGACGGCAGGGGAACGTTGAGCGTGTACCCATCCCCGCGGCCAGCGCCTTTTTCGGCCTCGGCGCCTGTTCCGGGATAGAACGGATACTGATGGACGGAGAAGTACAAGACGCTGGGGTCCGCATAGAACGCGGCCTGCGTGCCGTTCCCGTGATGGACGTCCCAGTCCACAATGAGGACCTTCTTGACATTGTACTTGCTCTGAACGTATCGGACTCCGATGGCCACGTTGTTGAACAGGCAAAAGCCCATCGCCTTATCGCTCAAGGCGTGATGACCGGGCGGGCGCACGGCACAAAAGGCGTTCCGGACCTGCCCGGTCATGACGGCGTCAACCGCGCTGAGTACGCCTCCTGCCGCCAGTAGCGCCGTTTGGTACGAGTCGGGGCAGATCGGTGTGTCGGCGGAGTGCAGGAACGGCCTACCCTCGCGACAGGCACGTTCGACCTCAGCCACGTACTCCCTCGTGTGGATGGCGGCGAGTGACTCCAGGGGCGCCGGGGAAGGATCAATGCGTCGGAGCCGTCCCATGAGCCCCTTTTTCTCTAGCTGCGCGACGATGGCTTCGAGTCTCTCCGGCTTATCCGGGTGTGCCGGGCCTGTATCGTGTCGGAGGTAGGACTCGTGGCAGACGAAGCCGGTGGTCCGCGATTCGGGTTGGTCAGCAGCGCTGACGACATCTCCGTTGATGGCGGTCAGAGCTGCGAGAAGAGCGGCCGTTGTAAGAGAGAGAATCCTCTGCAATAGACGAGGCATATTGTATCAGCAGTGCGGCGAGTGTGTTGGAGGGCGCACCGATGGGCTTCTCACGGGAGCAGCAACGGCCCCCCTGGCCCACGCGCCGCCCAATCTCAGGGAATCCTGACAGTGATTTCGGATCGCTACTTCGCCGCCGCGCGCCGAACGGCTCGGAAGCCGTACACGTCATAGCCGAAGCACACGTCGGCGTAGCCGGGATTGTCCTTGTCGCGGTAGGAGTTGGTGCAACGGCTGGCCGGCGAATCCCACGACCCGCCGCGCAGCACCCGGGCCTTTCCGCTGGCCGGCCCTCTGGGGTTCTCTGATGCGCTGCTATTGTAATAGTCGAGCTGGTAGTGGTCGTTGCACCATTCGGCGACGTTCCCATAGATGTCGTACAGCCCCCACGGGTTGGGCAGCTTCTGCCCCACGGGCCGCGGGCGGCTCCCGGCGTTCTCCTTATACCAGCCGAACACACCGAGTTTGCGGGCGTCATCGCCAAAGAAGTACTTGGTCTTCGTACCGCCGCGGCACGCATACTCCCACTCCGCTTCCGTCGGCAGCCTGTAGCCGTTGGCGCCAAAGTCACATTTCCACGTCTTCAAATCGTAGCACGGCTCGAGCCCCTCGGCCTGGGAGCGAGCGTTCAGGTATCTCACGGCATCCGACCACCGGATTTGCTCTACCGGATTCTTCGGATTCTTCCAGCGGGACGGATTCGTTTTCATCAGCATCTCGTACTGCTCTTGAGTTACGAGATGCGTGTCCATGTAGAAGGAGGCAACTTTGACCTTGTGCACCGGCTTCTCATCCGGCCTTCCCTGGGCGTTCCCCATCGTGAACTCGCCGGCGGGAATGAGCACCATCTCGATTCCCAGTTTCGTCTTGACCTTGCGGGGCGTTTGGCACGAGCCCGTGTCGGTTCCCGCGAGCATGCTGACGAGAACGAAGCACGTCACAATGACTACTGCCTTGCGGCCCTGCATGCCCATGCTAGAATCTCCCGTCCCGTTGTGAGTCCGCTCGCTGGGAGCGCAGGCATCCCTGCCTGCATCCTTGTCCGGGGGCGGAGGCATCCTTGTCGCCCCCAAAGGGGCGCTTAGTCCTTGGCAACAAGGCCCGACGCATAACCAGACGTCCTGGGGGTCTCATACTGGCGATATCTCATGTGCTCGCGAAGGTGCGCCCGGATCTTCTCCGCGTATTCCGCCGCCCCCGGTTCGCTGACGCATGCGTACCCGGCCTGCTGAAACAGCTTTCGCGCCCAGGACCCGAATCTCCGGCCCTCGTCCTCGTCCAGGCTTATGATCTTGTTGAGTTCGTTGATATAGAACAGTATCTCCGGACACAGCTCCCGTCCCGCTCCCTCTCGGATGACGGATCTATACTTCTCCGCCATGGCGCGGATGTGCTTGATCTTATCCTCCGGAGTGTCTCCGTCGAGCCGCCCGCGGTAGTCCTGCTGCATGGCGCCCAGGGTGTCTCGCAGACTGCGCAAAAAGGACGACACTCCCAGGTTATTTGACTCCTCCCTCAGCCAGCCCTCTATCCGCTTGTCGAGCCCGTCCATGCAATCGAGCGAGCGCCGGACACTGTACGTCAGGATCACCTGGCACTCGTGGACCCTGTCGCCTATGTGGGTTTCGAGGAACGGTACTTCCCGCGCCTGTGCGCCCACCGTCAGCGTCGTGTATTTGAGCTGGTCCCTCCCCGAACAGTGTGCGGCCATGATCTGACCGCCGTCGATGGGGTTGGGGTCGAGCACGTAGTAGTGTTCCACCAGATGCAGCTCGAGCATCTTCCTCTGTTCCTCGACACCGAGGTTCTGCGTCAACAGGGAATAGGGCGTCTTCGCGTGGCCTTCGAGGGCGTAGATGAGCGCTATGCCCTCGGATGAGAGCTTCTTGTGGAGATGCAGGACGACCTTGCCGCCCTCCGAGAAGAACGGGTACGTGTAGTACCCAATGGTGGGCCGCCACTGTCTCCTTCCGCTATGCAGGTGACTGAAAGTCGTTGGCACTCCGAGCTCCGACAGTTGGGTCTTCCACCGCGCCCCGAAGGGCGGCTCCCACTCGAGGGTGACATCCTGCTCTTCGTAGGAAGGCGTAAGCTCCACTTCGTGCCAAATGCCCGGGGCTGAGAAGGCGCCGATGAACGCCTCCCGGCCTGCCAGCGTCAGCTCCAGCCTCTCGATCCGACGTTCCCCCTCGGCGCCGCCCAGCGCCAGTCTCACCGATTGCCCGCCCGACGGCCACGCGCAGGCAAGGATGCGATTGCCCCCTTCGAGCAGGCCGATGAACAGATTCTCAGAGGGGATGTGCAGATGTGTCACATCCGGGTAGTCGCTTGCATCGTAGATGTTGTCGTCCAAGTGCCTGCTGGGCAGCACCCCATACTTGAAAGGAGCAGATATCGACAACCCCTCCATGTTTTCCACGGGCCGGACCTGGATGGCGCCCCTGCTGGTGAGAACGAAGATGGCCGCCATGGAGCCGGTCGCCGTGGAGAAGGCAACCTGACATCGGGCCTCATTCCTCGACTGCGCCAGCACCTTGCAGGAGCTTACGCCGGTCGCCCTCTCTTCATCGGCACCGAAGGGCGCGAGCGTCATCACCTCGACCGGTTGCGCCTTCGAAAGGTCATAGACGCGCACCGAGCCGTCGTCTCGGGAGAAGATCAGGCTGCATTCGCCGTTGTCAAGCGACACGTAGCCGTCGTCTTCCCATCCGTCGAGAACGGAAATGGCGCCCGCCTCGGCGCACACTGCCATGCCGACGATCAGCAGCACAGGCAAGCCGAAGATGCAGATGCCGGCGAAGCTACAGATCCGAGATCTTCTCATAGGGAACCTCCGGTCCGCCGAGAGGTTGCTCGCCGCGCCAGTCCCCCTCCAGGTAGCACCTCTTCCTGAGCACCTGCCCGGAGAGCCCTCTGACCTGTTCACAGATGTTGCGGGCCTCGGGGAGGTGAGCGACTGCCAACCCCGCCGTGTCTCGAACGCTCTTGGCGAGCTCCCGGTACGCGGCCAGCACCTGCAGTCGCTCTGATAGGGCAGCCATCACGAGCCGCCTGAGTGCGTCGTAGCCCCCGGCGCGGTTGCTCCTGAACGCCTGGGCACTCGCCGCCACGGCCGCCAGCGGCGTGATGGCGCCGCCGCTGAGTTGCTGATGCAGTTGGGCAAGCCTGCCGTCTACGAACTCCAAGAATGCTTGCGCCCGGCCCGATGGGGCTCTCTGCCGGCACATGCGCTCCAGGTGAGTGGCGAAAGCCTCGTACTCGCTCAGCCGCATGTCGAGCCCCTGCAGGGACATCAGGATGTCATCGGAGACGTCGTCGATCTTCTGCCGCACCCCGGGTCGGTCCCGTCGCCGAATCCAGGTGAGTATCTCCAGCGCCACCTTGGGATCCTTGTAGGGAACCCACGCCTCGGCGTGACGGTAGCTCCGAATGCCCTCAATGTCGAGCAGAGCGGAGGTGTGCTCGATTCCCAGCGCATCGTGCAGCACGTCCATCGGCGTCATTCTATCCAGCGGAGTATTCTGTGAGCGGCCGTAACTGTAAATAATAGCGCGACGTGGCGCTGTCGTTAGCCCTTTAGCTTCCTCAAGTGGGATGCTCTTTTCCCTGGTGGGCGTATCCATCATTGACATAAGGGCGAAGTTCCTATCATCCCCCTGCGTGGCCAGGCGCCATTGGGCGGGGAATGGGTTCGACCACACGACCTGCCACGGCTGGCCGTCCCCGTCGGCCGTCACTTGCGTCGTGCGCCACCGGTCATCGCCGGGCAGCACGGACACGAAAACGCTCTCCCCGGCACAGTACGCTTCGACTCCCAGAAACCCGGCACGCTCGTTGTCTTTGACGAGTCGGACGGTCTGTTCTCGTGCCGGTGTCACCACCATGAGCAATCCGCTCTTGTCGGCGGCCATGCCCAGGACGAACGGCGCGCGCGGCAGTGAGACGCCCGACGGAGCCTGATTGGCAGGATGGTAAATCAGGTCGTTCGCGACTCGGTCAGGCACTACGGCTAACTCGAGGCGCTTCTTGATCAGGACGCCGCCCAAGTTCCTCGTTGCCTTGATCTCAACAAATGGCCGACTGCGCGAGACCGAAAAGGCCGCTCTGATGGGACCTGCCCTGTCCGAGCGAAAAACGGCCGCGATGGGCACCCGATCGACCGTGGGCTCCGAGACGTCGATGGACGCAATGCGCTCAGCCTGTCTGCCTCGTCTGTCAAGCAGGCGTATCTCTGTCCCTTGAGCTAAGGTCTCATCTTTCTGGGGAATGAGCAGCAGCTTACCCGTCGCTGCAGACAGGTACAATGCTCCCCATTCACATTCAACGATGACGTCTCCGTTGACCCTTCCGCCATTCGGCGAGAAGTCTCGCCACCCTTGTTCGCGCTTCATGAGGGTCCCGAGTTCAGGCGGAAAACGGGCGGCTTCTTCACTTTGCCAGAAGTTCACCCGGCCCCCGTTCAGTATCGACGGTACGCCGGTGGCGAAGCCCAGGCCGTTCCAATCGGGCCCAAGTTCCACGTCCCTCAGCACCAGGAAGACCTTCTGGGGATTGTCGAGCTGCAGCCTGTAAACGTGCCGGGGGCCATCGACGGGAGTGGGCGATTGCAGGTAGGCGATGCTTTCGCCGTCCTCGCTCCACATCGGCCAGCTTTGCACGCCTCCGGCGAAGGTCAGCCGCCGATGGCTCTTTGCGTGCACATCAAATAGGTAAATGTGCGCCCCGTTCTGGTACGCGATGGTCCTGCCGTCCGGTGCAGACCGGGGAGTGCTCCTGATTTCGCCATCGAACAGGAACTCAGGAGATGCGTGTTGCCGGGGATCAGCAAGATAGGCCGTGTATGTGCCTCGACCCGGGGAAACAAAGAGCACTCGCCCATCGGGGTGAAAACTCGGGAATGAGCACGACGACCATCCTGCGGGCGAAACGGTCTTCTCGATGCCGGAAGAAAGCTCCCGCCGGACGATGATGCCCTCGCGCCGAAACACGATGAGTCGCCCGTCCGAAGAAACGCTGGCTTGATCGCCGTCGCAGATTCTCTCTCTCGCGTCCCCCTCAATGTCCTCGATCCAGATGCCGGGCCGGCCGCCCCTGCGGGAGTTTAGAAGGAGCTTGCTCTGCCCGGGCAATAGCCTCGGGCGGACATAGTCACCATGAGAGAAAGAGACGCGCCTTTCGCCCTCCGACGTCTTCAGGTACGTCCCGGACATGGCTCGAGTGAAGACAAACTTGCCCGGCGATGCCCGGGCTTCTTGGTCGTCGGGAAGCGCTGTCGCTTCATGTCTTGCTGCGTGCCCCACAAGTACGGCGGAAAGCAATACCGCAGCGACGGCGCCAAAGTGCACTCGAGAGCCTTTCATCGCATTCTTCGCCGGAACAGAACACTGCAGGGAGATATCCCCTCTCGGCCTGCGTGGGAGCCGCGTCGAGGTGACTGCGCCGTGCCGCGGCGTCTTACCTTCCCGTGGCAGCGAAGGCAGGCGGGGAAGGGTATCCCCGCGCCTGCACACGGCCGGCTCTGTCGGCTGATGCAAAGGCAGGCGGGGAAGGGCATCCCCGCGCCTGCACACGGTCGGCTCTGTCGGCTGATGCAAAGGCCGGCGGGGAAGGGCATCCCCGCCCTACAGTTCGGCCTGCGGCCGAAATCTTCGGGGTAGTTGATTCAGCCCTCGCTGATCTCCCGCTTTCGCTGGTCGTAGACCTGGCGGCGGCCCGTCTCGTACGCGAGGTCGGAGAGGATGCACGCCACGCTGTGCTGGTAGCCGGCCTCGATGGGCGCGACCGGGGTCTCGCGGCTCCGCAGGCATTGGAGCCAGTCGAGGAAGTGGTCGGAACACTCCACCGGCTCCACCGGCGCCTTCCCGCGCAGGGAGCCCTTCTCGGTTGCCCCGGCTCCGGAGACCACCGGCTTGTTCCGGTTGCTGAAGTCCATGATGCCGTGGGTGCCATACATGACCGTGCGATTGCCGCTGCCGTTGCCGAAGTTCGTACAGTAGCTGACCATGAACCCCTCGGGATAGGTAAGGGTGGCCTGCATCTGGTCGGGGCAGTCGAAGTGATACTCGTCCTTCCAGATGAACGTGTCTCCCTGCGCCACAGCGCTGCTGGGGAACTGGGCTCCGGTGATGTAGTGAACCAGGTCGATGAAGTGGCTCATGAACTGGCCGATGGACCCGCTGCAGAACTCGCGATAGCCATACCAGCCGGCGAATAGCCGGTCGCTGAACGGACGATAGGGCTTGTGCATCAGGAAGCTGCGCCAGTTGACCTCCGACTCCTCGATCGGCATGCGGACCAGGCGCTTGTACCAGTTGGGCCGGTTGCCGTTGCGAAACTGCTCGACCCGCGATATCGTCCCCAGCGCCCCCGTCTCGTACAGCTTCTTACAGCCCACCGTCCCGGGCGAACTGCGAAGCTGCGTGCCGATCTGGACCACGATGCCGGCGGCCTTCACCGCATCGCAAGCCGATGTGAGCTCCGCCATGTTCATGGCCAGCGGCTTCTCGCAGTACGCATGCTTGTTCGCCTTGGCGGAGGCTTCGAGCTGGGCACAGTGCTGGAAGTCGGGCGTAGCGATCATGACCGCGTCAACGTCTTTGACAGCCAGGAGCTCCTCGTACGCCGTGAACTTGCGCGGGGCCCGGCCGTGCCACTCCTGCACTTGGGCCGCAGCGCGCTCGAGGTACTCCGTCCACACGTCGCATACGGCGGTGATCTCGACGTTCTGCTCTTTGGCGTGCTTGTGCACGCCGGGCATGTGGGCGCCGAAGCCCCGCTGGCCGCAGCCGATGATGCCGATGGAGATCCGCTCGTTGGCTCCGAGCACGCGGGCATGGCTGGCGGCCGTCGCCAGCGCCGCCGTGCCGGCGGCGGCGCTTTTGAGGAACTCGCGGCGGTTCGACACCGAAGGGCTTTTCATCGCTGCTCTCCTTTAACTAGGGACAGTCACCTATTTCTGAGCCAGTCTGACCACGCGACTGTTCCCAGTGATAGGCGCCAGAAATAGGTGACTGTGGGGCTGTTGAAAAAGCCGGGCCCCGCCGGCTCGTCGTCTGGCCGCCGGCCGCCCACCGCGTAGGTCGGCCTTTCCAGGCCGACATCGCGGGCTGGAAAGCCCGCGCTACGCGAACGGGCGTGTGGCCTGCGTTTTTCAACAGCCCCACTGTCCCTAGTTTTGCTTGATAAACAGGTTGCGAAACTCGATGGCGTCGCCGTGGTTTTGCAGGGCCAACGGGCCCCGCGGCGCCACGCCGGGCAGCTTAGCGTCTTCGATGACACTTTCCCCATTGAGCACCACCGACACACGCTCCCCGGTCACGGTGATCACGAATCGGTTCCACTTGCCGGGCTCATTGTCGGCTTTCTTCTTGGGCACGCACGCTCGGCGGATTTCTAGCGGCAGCTTTAGGTCTTTGTGATAGGCGTTGATATCGCCGGATCCCATGGGTTGGCACCAGATGTTGACCTGGCTCTTGCTGCTGCCCCGAAGATTCCGCCCGTCGGCCCACCCGTTGTAGCCGGAGCAGCTTGCTCCGGCGGCCCCCAGCTCCCCGCCGGGCCCATCTTCATCGTCGAGTTTCGGGACCTCTGGAGCTGTTGAAAAACCCAGGCCACACGCGCGTTCGCGTAGCGCGGGCTTCCGCCTTCGCGGAGGACATAGCTTCGGCGGAGTCCTCGGCGGAGTCCCTTCCAGCCCGCGATGTCGGCCTGGAAAGGCCGACCTACGCGGCGGGCGGACGGTGGCCAGACGAGGAGCTGCCGAGGCCGGGGTTTTTCAGCAGCCCCCCCTCTCCCCGAAACTCACCGGGCGGCCCATCAGGACATGACAACTGTACCCGAATTCCCCCACAAACCTTGCCGCATTGCCTGCCATCGTTACGCGCCTCCGGCCTCACCCGAGGCGTCCGACCCCCACCCCTCCGCCTCCGGCATATGCGCCAGCGCGAAGGACGCAAAGATCGGCCAATTACAGGAGCAGCCGTGGGCGAAGTTGGGCGCGTTGAGTACGCCACCGGCGGGAATCAGGCTGTTGGTGCAGCCGGAGCGAACCCCCCGGAGCAAAGTCTGCTGCCCGGTCGTCAGATCGAAGTAGGCCGCGTGCGCATCGCGAAGCGTGACCACATGCTCATTGGCCAGAGCGCGGCCACAGCCTCGCGCACCGCCGGCATTGGTGTTCGTGTTCATTCCTATCCACAGCCGTTTCGGGGCCAGGGTCCCTGTCCGCGGATCATATACTTCCCCCGCATGAGTGATCAGCACATCGGGAAGCAGAATGGGCGGCTCGGGTCCCGACCAATTGCTTGGCGGGTTCCGGCAGGGGACGTCCTTGGCCCACAGCAAGTCGCCGCTGGCGCCTTTGTAGGCGCCCACCGTGCTCCTGGTCGCCGTGAGCAGCAGGACGTCATTCGCATCGCAGTACGACAGGCGGGGCTGCAGAGGCGCAAATCGGCTCCTGGTGGCCTCATCGGCGGCGTCCGCGGGCGTCACCACCGCTGCCTGCCAAACCACCTCGCCGCTGTGCACATCCAGGGCGAAGATAGTGCTTCGCTCCGTCCTCGTCTCGCCTCGGCGCGCGCGAACCGGCAGCCAGTAGTCCACACAGAAAGCCTTGGCGCTTCGGACCGCGAAGCTGAAGCGATCCTGCCGGCTGGCGAATCGCCACAGCTCCTTCCCGCTCCGGCGATCCATGCAAAGCAGATGCTTCCCGGTTGTGCCGAGGAGGTAGTCTTCCCAGACGCGGACCTCCTGCCAGCTCGCTGTCTCGTCATCGGTCAACCCTTCGGGGATTCCTATCTGCCCCAGCTCCCCGCCAGTGGCCGGATCCAGGCGAAGGCACGTGCCATTGCTGACCACGTAGAGGCTGTCCTCGGCCGCAACGAAGTTCTCCGCCCACGGCCTCTGTGTGATCATGTGGCCTTTTCTACGGCTCTTGGTCTTCGCTGATTCCGCCAACTGTACCGTCCACAGGAGCCGCCCCGTATAGATGTCCGCCGCATAGAGCGCATCCTCGATCAGGATGAAGATCCTCCCGTTCGCGATAACCGGAAGCGGCCCCCGGCAATGAGTATAGTCCCACGCCGGGAATATCCGATCCACTGACCCACCGAACCAAAGCACCCCGAAGGGCGGCTTCACCCGCTGATCGTTCGATGCGAAGGTGTTCCCGGCATTTCCGCTTTCGTGTGTCCAGTCCGCCGAGCCCGGCACGGCCCCCGCGCGTGTGAGCAGCGTGAGATCGCCCGCTCGCTTCACCTCAGCCCCGGCGAGCTTCGCTTCCTTCACCCATCCAGCGAACGCTCCGTGTTCTGGCTGTGGGACGGGGAGACAGGCGACCCCGCCATAAGGGTGCAGACAATTGAACAGCTCCCTCACAAGCGCTTTCCCTTGCTGGGATCCCAGCCCTTTGAGACTTTCTGCGACCGCCAGGTTGGCCATATACGGTGGGAGTCGCGCGGACGCCAGGTCCTCGGCCAGGATGTGGACGCGCGAGCCATACAGCCCCATCGCATCCAGCTTGCGGCGGGCCGCATCGACCTTCTTGGCGTCGGCGTCGAGCACGACGATATGAAGCTCTGACTGGCGTGCCAACTCCTGCACCAGTCGGCCCGTTCCGATGCCCAGCGCCAAACAATACCCTTCTGTGACTCCACTTTGCTTCAGGATCTCCGCCGCTCTGCTTGTCCATTCATCGGCGGCGGGAGGGATGCGGGGCCCTCGCATTGGGTACGTCTTCGCTTGCGCCTCCTTGCCCCCGAAGCAGTAAATGCAGCCCTCCTCAGTCACAACAAACAGCCTATCATCGGCGGCCAACATTCTCGAAGGCCTGCCCTCGATCTCAGATTTCCATGAGACCCTTGGCTCAGCGCCATGCTCCGGTATGTCCACGGCGGCGACAACGCCGGGAGCCCCCGCATACAAACGCGACCCCGCCTTGATGTGCACCTTGAGTTCAGCCGGCAGGCTCCAGAGCTGATCGAAGCGTATGGTCTTCCACGGGATGAGGGACTTGGTGCCGTCGATCCTGCCTTGGCAAGTCAGTCCCCACTCGGGATTCGTGATGTCGTAGGCCACGATCTCGGCGTAGCCGAGCTTGGGTGGCCAGTGACCACCACGCCCTCGCGCGTTATTGACAGCCCGGGAGTAGTACATCGCGTCCCTGGTGAGCACTGGCTCCCGGAACACGCCGAGCTCCGAACCGTTAGCCGGATCGATCTGCAGCCGAGGGTGCGCGCGCAGCGCGTGCTCCTCCCCTCTCCGCAGCGGATGCGTCCACAGCGACACGTACGTCGTCTTGCTCGGCTTTTCCGCGCCAATGAGACGCTCCCCATCTCGTTCCACCATCACCAGCCGATCGCTCCCGGCCCATTCCTTCACTGTGGCCAAGGGGACACTTGCCTGTTGCGCGAAATCTTCGAAGCTCAGCGGCTCTTGCGCCTCATGAGGTGTGCGAGCGGGAGCGGCGTCGGGCGTCAAACCGTACATATCCCCGCTCTGGAAGAAATACTTGCCGATGCCGGCGACGTACCAACAGCCTTTCGCCAGCGCGACCCGACCTCCCCATCCGGTCGTATACGGCTCCATCTCACCGGTCTCGGCGTCGAAGAAAGCGGCGAGCGCTCTTCCGCTCGGCACGAGCACCCTCCCGCCCATGATGGCGAGATACCCCTGCGGCGATAACCCGCCGTGTCTGCGCGTCCCGTGGTCGATCAGCCCGTTCTCGATGAAGCCGGTGTCCTTGTTTGCCCAGACTAATTCGCCCGTCTGGGCATCGACCGCGTAGACGTAGACTCCTTCGAACGGCCAGATACCGGTGGCGGCATAGACTATCCCGTCGGCCAGCACCGGTCCGCCGCGCGCCGGCCAGCGCGAGATGAGACGCTCATTTCCGAGGAGCTTGTGTGCCTTGCGACCTGACGACAGGGGGCTGAACTTCCAGAGCAAGCTCCCGCTCTGCGAGTCGAGGCAGTAGAGGTGAGCGTCATCCGAGACGAAGTAGACCCTGCCTCGCCAGGCCGCCGGAGCGAACCGCACGGGAGCGTCGGCGAAGAACTTCCACTTCTCGGCGCCCGTGCCGGTATCGAGCGCCGCGAGGCTGTCGGTGACCATTGACGGCAGGAACATCGTGTTGCCCATTACGACAGGCTCATACGAGACGTCGAA
The DNA here is from genome assembly GCA_030601885.1 of Armatimonadota bacterium. GTDB lineage: Bacteria > Armatimonadota > Zipacnadia > JAUWAU01 > JAUWAU01 > JAUWAU01. The sequence continues at coordinate 5,314 of JAUWAU010000031.1, read as the reverse complement.
GCACAGGCGGAGGTCCTCAGGAAAGGCCGGGCGAGGCGAGGGCAATTCTCTCTTCCACTGCAGATGCAGCTCCGCAGGAAGCTCTGCCGGTGAAGCCGCACTGCGATTGGCGTCGTAGCGCCACATCGGCCAGTCGGCTCCGCAGGGCACCGCGGTGACGGCGAGACAGCAACTCAACGCGGCCCACAGCACGGTACAAAGCTGCTTTCGTTCCGCCATGATGGCCTCCTTCGTGAATCACCCAACTCGCCCCGCACCACCCTTCCGCGCGTGATCTTCCGATCCTGGCCCACAAGGTCCTCTCTTGCAAGCGACAACACCGATCGTCTACCCCGAAGATTTGGTCGTGTGCCTTTCTGTAGGCGAGTACCTGTCGCCGACGCGCCATAGCCGCTATGGCGACGGAGCGTGGCTCGCTGCCGTCCCTCTGTCGATCCCTGACAGATGGAGACTGTCCCAAAGATAGTTGAAAGCTGAAGAGGTTGAGGGCGGCTCTCTCGGGCACGATCTGGTAAGATGGTGCCCAGGGGAAAACGATCAGAAAGGAGAGAGCCACCGTGGAGCAATTGTATCAGATTGCCGAGAAGAAGAATACCAGTGATTTGCCGGAGTTCCTGGTGCGGGAGGGCCAGGCGCTGGTGACGATGCGAGCGCATCACATCCTCGGCTGCTTCTCCGGCTACGGGCGCACCAAGTACCCCGCCTCGCTGCTGCCGAAGATGACAGAGCGGATGCAGCGAAATGCGAACCTTGAGATTCGCATCGTCGCGGGCCTTGACGACATTTGCTACTCGTGTCCTATATGCATCAACAATCGCTGCCTCGGTGCGGAGGGGAAAATGTTCTCCAGTGACATGGAAAAGGACCACGACGTCTTGCGTCGGCTGCGACTGGTCAGTGGCGCAGGGCTTCTGGGAATGACCGGGCGAGAGCGGCCCGGGGGCCCCCCGCTCGGAGCCCCCGGTGAATCCGAAGGCCAAGTCTTCCTGTCGATGCTTTGTGAGAGGACTGATGGAAATGCGCACAGGTCCAAGAGCCGCTTTCTTCATGACCGTCGCACTGCTCGCAATACGCTCGAGCCTCCCGGCCACGTGCCTCGCCGCGGAGCGTGTCATGGTCGTGTACAACGGCGAGGGCCGCAGTTTCCCAGGGCGCGACCTCACGCTCTACGACGTCAACGTCACGCGCTTCGAGGGCGAGCAGCTCGAGGGATTCGCTGAGGCGCTGGCTGAGGCGCAGCTTCTCTACATCGGCCAGTACTCGGGCGGGGCCGTGGAGGCCAAGATTTTCGCCGTACCGGAGCGCGCGGCGGCAGTCAAGCCCTTTCTCGCTCGAGGCGGTACCCTGATGGTGGATTACAACGGCCTCGGCTCAGGGGCGGTCGTCAAGTTCTTCGCCGACATTGGCCTCAAGCACCCCGGTCCCACGCAGGGCGAGTACTATCAGGTCGCCGTCGCCCCGGATGCCAAGCACGAGGTATTGGGCGAACCGCACAAGGTCGGCGGCGAGGTCGGCAGCGCCTACGGCTGGTGGACCGGCCGGCAAGACGGTTTCAGGTGCCTGTTCTGCAAGAAGGGGGAGCCCGACAAGGCCGCGATGCTGATCGCGAACGAGGTCGCTGGAAAGGGCACTCTGATAATCACGCAGATGTTCGGCGTGTTCCGCGACGAGATGCGACCGCCGGCAGCGAAACACATCTTCGAGAACATACTGGCCTATGCTTTCGGCGGACTGCCCGGTCCGGGAGAGGCCATTCCCGTCTACGACCCGTACGAACTGCGCGAGCCGGTGGCCAATCCATGTTACCTCAACCAGGCGCATCGGGCGCCTTGGCATCTGGAGTCAGCCACCGCGAGGCTGCCAGTAGTCCTGGGCGAGCCAATCGGCCGGCAACGCCAGGCTGCGCCGGTCAGCATCTGCTGGGACTTCCCGGAAGGGACCACGCCGGAGTCCATCCGTATCTTCACGTACGCGGGCTACGAGCTCTCCTGTCAGGTACGGGTGGTCAGCGCACAGGAGCCGACCTTCGAGGTGCTCACTATCGTTCCCCTGAAGCCCTACCAGCAGAAGCTCCTCTACGTGTACTTCGGGCCCAATGCAAGCCAGAGCGAAGCGCCCGCTCCCATGCTCCGGGCCAGCAGCTCAGCCGAGGGCTTCGAGCTGCACAATGACCGCCTGAGGGTACTGCTGGCCCCCAATGTGCCGGAGATCGCGGAGATAGCGCCTCTGGGCGCGCGCGTGCGCACGGAACTTGCCACGTGGGCGCCGATAGACCGGGGCCGCTGCAACCACTTCCGGAACCGGGACGAGACTGAAACGTACGAGGTATCGCTCACCGAAGACGGCTCCGTACGCAAGACGGTTAGCTATGTCGGGCCGGACCTATCGGTGACGTACGCGCTCTTTGCAGGGAGCGAGGCGATCTTCTATCGGATCGCCGCCAAGCAGTCGTCAGGTGTCAGCCGGTTCACCGGCTGGGCTCCCGGCGGCGATGGTGTCCAGGACACGATGTGGTACGAGTCGGCCGACGGCCTCAAGCGCGCCGCGCTGCACACCGGCGAGTTCTATCGGCCTTTTGACGACATCCGCGCGTACATGACGCAGGGCTGGCTCGCCTTCGAGGACGCCCGGGGCGAGGTCGTCGGCGAGTTCATGGACCTGCAGCAAACCGGCCGCGTGAGCCCCTACGTTCATTCCGCTCACGGGCATACGGCAATCATCAGCACGAAGCTCCAAGATGGCCGCGCGCACGGGGCCTTCGTGGCCGCGCGTGGAGACCACAACACCGTGCGCGCGGCGTACTTGGCGTGGAAGAACCCTCCCGGTGTGCTCCTCGGCGAGCCCCAGACGCCCGCCGACGTTCCCGGCCCCCGCGTGCCAGTGTTCGGTCAGGACTTCCTGCGCATCCACGGAGGCCTGAACTGGTTCCTGGGGACGACGACTGTCCGGGCCCCGGATGAGTTGGCTCCGCGCCTGGTGCGAGAGGTCGTGGAGCGCGGCGGCAACTACATAATCGGGGACGACCGGCGGCCCGAGTACGTAGAGCCGCTTATCAGGGAGGCCCACCGCATGGGCGTGGGAGTGATCCTGAAGCCACGGGCCTTCCCTACAAATGACCGACTGTGTCCGTACGCCGATCACGACGTCTACGCTGCGACCGCCGAGCAGGCAGCACGCTACCGCGCCGACGGATACTACCTCGTGGACGAGTTCACTTTCCCGGGCAACTGCGAAACCTGCCGCACGGGCTTCCAGGAGAAGTACGGGATGAAGATGCCCGACGAGCTGGACTTCCACCGGCTGGCAGAGCCGTCCTATCACAACTGGATGTTCTTCAAGATGGGGGTCATCAACGACCTCGTTCGCGACATGACAGCCGCGGTGCGAAAAAACAATCCTGACGCCTTCGTGTTTCACGTGACCAGCCCGAACAACCACTTCCGCCTGGAGGCCTATCATGACCTGGAGACACACTCCCAATGGGTGAGCAGCAACAACAGCGACCTGTACAGCACCGAGCTGGACCACACGCGCTACATGATGGCCTACATCCGCGGCGCGCAGGGCAACGATCGGCCGGTGTTCACCGTCAACGGCTGCATGTACGAGGCCGACGAGGTCGCGCTGAACCTCCGGCATCACCTGATGTGCGGCAGCAATGCGCTGTGGTACTTCGACCTGACCTTCTCGCGCATGTATCGCGAGGCCGCCGAGGCGTGCTACGAGGCTTTTCGGATGCTCAGGGATACGGGCCTGGGAGACATCCTGGCCCGCTGCCGTCCAGTGCGCTACGCCGCGGTTCTGCGCAGCCGAGCCGGGTGGTACGACTCGGTGCGTCGGGGCGAGAAGACCAGCGGCCTCGTGGACTACGAGCGGCGGATACGAGAGCGCGTGCTGCTCCGCAACTTACCGGTTGAAGTGGTGTTCACGCGCCATCTGACGCGGGAGGCCTTGGCGGATTACCGACTGCTGATAATGCCCAGTCAGCGGGAGCTGGAGCCGGAGAGCGCCGAGCTGATTGCCGCCTGGGTGCGTGACGGGGGCACGCTCCTGGTCGAGGGCGAGACCGCGCAGAACGCGACGCTCGCAGAGCTCTGCAAGGTCAGGCTGGGCGAGCGCAATGACGGCCCCGCCGACTTCATCGGCACGCGTCAGCCCCTAAACGGCATCTCCCAGCAGGTCAGTTCAGCCTATGTGAACATAGAGGTCTCCGAGGGAGACGTCGTGGCCAGGATGGGAGATCAGCCGGCGGCAGCGATCTGCCAGGCAGGCAAAGGCACGGCCGCGTACCTCTGTCTGCTGGACGCACCAGCGGAGCTCATGGAGCTGCTGGTGCGCCACCTGGCTGGAGCGCCCCCACTCACCGTCCCTCCGGAGGTCGCCCGCGACATCGAGATGACTGCTCTCACGGACGGCAAGTGCACGGTCGTGGCGGCTTACAACAGGCATGTCAAAGAGAGCCGCAGCTTCCGCATTACTCCCAACGGCATCCCCGTGCCTGAGGGAGCGCGGATTGTCGAGACAGAGCGGGGCCGGGTGTCTGAGTTCACAGGCACAATCCCGGCCACCGTGGAGGCCGGCGATGTCAATTTCTATCTGCTGGCTGCGCCGGAGGACTACGCCGTCCCGGACAGCATCCAGCCGGCGGCGTTCAAGGCCATCCAAACCTCGCTGCACCCCGGCGTCGAGTTCCTGAGGTTGAAGTCCAAGCCCGCGCCAAGCTCAAAGCTCGCCAAGAAGGACCCCACGAAGCTGTACGTGGCAGTCCTGAAGAACCTCCGATCGCCCTTAAGCGGCCTCGACCTGGGGGCGGTTCCGATAGTGACCACGCTCCAGAAGCAAGACGACCTCGTGGTGGAGTACGTCGAGGACATCGACGCCGCTACGCTGTCCCGCTACGAAGTCATCATTGTGCCCAACATGGGGACGAGCCAGCCCGTCCAGCAACTCGCGTGCCTATCGGGTGACGACCCCACTTTCAACGCCAGCCGTTTGAGGGTGGGACGACCTCAGATAAGCAAGAGTCCATTGAGGCACGGCCGACCGCCGGCGCCCTCGTTACTTCGCGAAGGTGGGTCTGCCACAACCGCGAAGGAACGTTTCCAACACGCGCCTTCGGCGGAGGTGTGACCTTGAGCGCCAGACACGGCATCTTCATCGCGCTGGTCGGCGCGCTAGGAGCCTGTCCGAGTAATCGAAAAATAGTCCTTGCATAGTCTCAAACAAATGTGCTATAATAGAAGGTATGAGCAAAACCTTTAGGCCGTGGGATGTCAATCAGCCATTGCTGCTGCCGCCGTCGGTGCAGGAGTTG
>JAUWAU010000048.1 GCA_030601885.1 Armatimonadota bacterium | reverse complement strand
ATGTCAACCCCGATAACCACAAATGCACTTCAAGACATGACTACATTCGCGCAGTCACTGCCGGCCAACCAAAGGCCGCATAAGGCGCTTCTGAGCTCTCAGAGCCCAAAAGCACCTATCCCAGACCGGGGGAACTTCGGTCTAATCGGCCGGCGCAAGCCAGCGCAGGGGGAGAAGGCAGAGGCGGCCCAGAGCGCGACAGACACGCCGCACGGGGTGCCGCGGTGGGAGGGGCTCCAGCCGCTCTCGAAAGGCGGCTGCGCCTGGCAGCAGCGCCGAGAGCAGCGCACAATAGCCGAGCAGGGCACGATTCCTCGCCCGCCATGCGGCGGCGTCCAATGAGGTGCGAGCGCCGTCGTCAAGCCGTGCGACGGCCCTACCGACGATCTGGGCCGCAGCGAGCAGACCAACGGGTGCCGTGGCATCGCCCTTTTGGAGGAACCAACGCCGGCTCCCGAATAGGTTATGGGCGACGATGCGATGTGTAACCAGGGCGCTGCCGGCGGCAATGAGGGCGATGTCTCCCGGCCGAAGCTGCTCCGGGGCCGCGATCTCGACCTCAATCTGGCAGCCCGCCGGCAGCGCGGGCGCCATGGAATCCGTCGCGATGTGCAAGACGGCTCGCCCCGTCTTTCTCAGGGCTTCACGGATCAGCTCAGGAGGTACCACGCGCATGCGGGCTCGGGGGGTGTGCTCTCGCGGCGCTATCGCCGCAGGGCCCTCTTGTGATGCGCCTCCACCATCTCCCGCAGGAGGTCGATCGTGCCAGGCTTCGTGAGCACCCGGCTGAGCGCTTCCCGGGTGATGGGCCGTTGAGTTTCCGCCTGCTGTGGCATCGCACCGACCAGCCGAAGCAGCTCCTCGGCGGAAGCCAGACGGGCCCGGGGATACTCCTGGGGCGGGGTGCGGATGACACGCTCGAAGACGTCCACGACACGGCGGTAGAGGCGATTGTATGTGGGAGTACCAGGCGGCACGAAGGTGATGAGGTACGCCGCAGCGATGTCGAGCCGCTCCCAATACCGCTGAGGGTAAAGAAGGCTGCGCACCTCGTCCACGGTGCGGAGCGTCATTCCGAATACGGCCTCCGTCTCTGGATGGCGCGACTCCACGCCTTTCTGCGCTCGCTCCTCCGCCGACCTCCACTCGATAAGCGCTATCTGACGCGGGTGCAGCAGGTCGCGGACCGCGTCGATCTGTCGGTCGAGCTGCTGCTGGAAGTCCGCAGCCCGCTGCGCCTCGTCCTGCTCAGCCTGCTCCAGCATCTTAGCCGTCTCAGGCGGAATGATCCGGCCCAGCACCAGCGCCTCGCGCGCCTGGCGCAGCGTCTCCGCCATCGTTTCGAGGACGGCATCCTCCTGCTGCTGCTGCCCGGCAAGCAGCGCCACTGTGTTCTCCACGGCCGTGATCAGGGCAGTGAGCTGATAATCGTCGAGCTGCAGCGTGCCGAGCAATGTCAGATCCTCGATGGTCTGCAGCGCGTCCGCAAGCTCGTCGGCTTGCCCAAGCACCGGCGGACCCATCACGAGCAGGGCCACGGCAAGCGAGGCTGCCAAATGGACGGCCGGCGCCCGGTTAATCACTGGCGCCCACCTCCACGCAGATCCAGCATCTCCCGCGCCAGCTCCAGCGTTCGCGGATTGCGGATGGCACCGGCATACTGCTCGTACGGAATGAGCCCTTCGGCGGATGGGGCATCCGCATCGGACCGTATCTCGAGAGCATCCTCCACCGCCTGCTCGAGGGTGGGTAGCTGTGCCTGGAAGTGCGCCGCCGGCCACTGATACGCCTGATCCATCGTCGCCAGCACGCGCTGACGATACGCATTGAACCGAGGCGAGCGCGGCCCCTCCGTCTTTACCGCGATCTCATTGGCCAGGCGAAGCCTGATGCGGGCGTATTGATCGGGCAGCAACTCGCGGGTCTCCTGGAGTTTCTTCACCACATAGGCCCGCGCTGTCGTCTCTCCCTCCAGCTCCCGCACGCGGGTCAGCCGTGCCTCCCGCTGCTCTCTGGTCTCAATGCGCAGGAGCTGGCGCTCGGTGAGCTCGGCCTGGATCCGAGATTCCACCTGCAGAACTCTCTGCTGCAGCGTCTGGGTGGAGATCTGGAGCTGCCTGAGGGATTTTTGGATGGTGTCGTACGTGCTCTGCCGCGGCGTCTCGCCGCGAATCAAGGCGCTCCGTGCATTCGCCAGGGCGCCGCGTTGCGCGGCGTGCGTTTTGGCCCGACGCGCCGCGATGGCAGTCAGATGCGTCCGGATCTCCTCGAGGAGCGGGATGATCTTGGCTATCTGCTCCGTGGTGAGCTCCAACTCCGAGAGCGTGCGCAGCAACCGGACATCGTCACGGGTGCGTCGGGGCGCCAGCGGCTCCCCGCGAGCGGTCTCAGCGACATCGCTCCGCTCGCCCGCGACTGGGGCGTCCTGTGCCAGCGTAGCTGCGGAGAAGAGACAAACGACCGCCGCAAGGAGCGAACGTGACTTCATCGTATGCCCCCAACGCAAGGCATCCGCCTTGATGAGGCGCCTTCTCCAGGACGGCTCGGAGGAAAAGCGCGGCCGGTATGGCCGCAGGCGGATTGTAGCACATAGCCGAACACTGGGTCAACACGGCTTTCTGACACTACTCCGCCCATTGTATGCGTTGACAAGTCAACCGGGCCGTGATATAGTCACCGCTGATGTGGCAAGTCTCAATTCGCAGGCCGGGTAGCTGCCGAAGCCGATCATCAGTGTGGATTATCGTCATGTCGGCCGTTGCCTCTGGAAATGCGTGAGGACGAGACCCGTCCTCGTGCGGACGTGCACGTCTGCTAGAGGATGCTGTGCGGCCTCACGGCCGGGTCGGCCGCCGAGCTGATTGGGACGCGCCGCCAAACCTTGGGCTGCCGCGCACCGTCGCCGTCCGCCTTCGCGAGAGCGACGAAGCTGCCAGCGACTCCGCCGAAGCGGCTTCGGCCTTCGCCATAGGCTACGGGTGACTGCGGATGGCGCGTAGGCGACTGCGGCCGCAACTGTCCGGAGGGACGTAATGCCGACTGGTAAGGTCAAATGGTTCAACGAAGCGAAGGGGTATGGCTTCATCCAGATGGACGACGGCACTGACGTGTTTGTGCATTATTCTGGCATCAAGGGTGAGGGATTTAAGACGTTGCAAGAGGGTCAGGAAGTCGAATTCGACACGGAGCAAGGCGAGAAGGGACCACGAGCCGTTAACGTCGTCGGACTATAGTGCGGACCGCGACGTCCGCCCACCGTTCGACGATGGAGCCCCGGCGATCTAGCCGAGGCTCCTTTTTTCGTGTGTGGTCGCCGGCGACCGCAGCAGCCCTGGGGCGTAAGCGACGCCGCGGGTCGCCCCCCTCCCCCCCACCCCAAGCACCGTCGAGTCTACGGCTCCCCTGGAGCGAGCACGAGGCTCTGCCAGGCGTCCACAACTCCGCGGAAGCCAGGCGGGACGAACGTGGTAGCAGTATCCTCCGCGATGACGGCCGGCCCCATGATCCCGTGGCCGAACACGAGCTCGGCCCGGTCGTATGCTGCCGCCACCAACCACTCCCCATCGTAGAACAGCTTGACATCGCCACTTGGGCGTGGAGCATCGCGGGCAGGGTCTCGGGCCGCCGGCGCCAGATCCGGCTTGACCACGTCACCTATTGCCGTGACGCGCACGGTAACGACCTCCACCGGCTCCTGTTCGCGTCTGTATCCATAGGCGCTCTCGTGCGCCGCGTGGAAGTGCCGCACCGAGTCGGCCGAAGAGGGCACTGTTAGCTCGAAGGCCTGGCCCTTGTACCGCATGTCAACACGGCGCCGGATGCGCACTGCCGCGTCGGAAAAGCCCTCGGCGGCCATGTCCTCCGCCGCCCGCTTCGCCAGCGCAGCGAATTCGGACTCGATGTGGCCCAGGACATCCTCGTTGGACGCATCCGGCTGAAGCGTCCTCATCACGGTTTTGGAATAGTCCTTCATAACGTCCGCCATCAGCATGCCAAAGGCGGAGAGGACACCGGGCCCGGCGGGGATGAGGACCTCCGGGATGTCCATCCCCGCGGCCAGCTCGGCCGCGTGCAGCGGGCCGGCGCCGCCGAAGGCGACGAGGCAGAAGTCGCGGGGATCGTGGCCGCGCTCGACCGAGATTACCCGCAACGCCCGCTGCATGGCGGCGTTGGCGATGGCGACGATGCCCTCGGTGCATGCCGTCGTGTCGAGGCCGACCTTGCGTGCCAGCGTCTCTACCGCGGTGCGGGCCCTATCCTTATCGAGCGCCATGGTGCCGCCAAGACGCGGCGACGGTCCGAGTCGCCCAAGCAGAAGATTCGCATCCGTGACCGTGGGCAGATGGCCCTTTCCGTAACAGGCCGGGCCGGGATCGGCCCCGGCGCTCTCCGGGCCAACGCGCAGCGCGCCGCCGGCGTCCACCCAGGCGATAGAACCTCCCCCGGCGCCGATGGTGTGGATGTCGATGACCGGGACGCGAATGGGCCAGCCATCAATAATAGTCTCGCTCGTCCGTTGCACCTGGCCGCGAACGAGCGCCACATCCGTTGACGTCCCGCCCATGTCGATGGTGATGATGTTCTCGTGTTCCGTCGCACCGGCCACGGCCGCTGCGCCAATGACCCCGCCGGCCGGGCCCGACAGAATGGTGCGCACCGGCTGGCGACTGGCTGCAGCGGGCGAGATGCTGCCGCCGCTGCTTTGCATGATGCGCAGATGGTGGCCGCCGAGCTGGCTGGCCAGTGAGTCGATGTAGTGGCCCACCTTCGGCGCCAGATAGGCGTTCACCACGGTCGTGCTGCATCGCTCGAACTCGCGGAACTCGGGCAAGATATCGCACGAGGCCGACACGTGGATTGGGCTCTGGGCGCCAAGTTCGACCACGGCCTCCGCGACCCGCCGCTCATGCGCGGGATTCAGAAACGAGAACAGCAGGCACACGGCAACGCTGTTCACGCCGGCAGCCCGGACGCCCGCAATGGCCTCCGCCAGACTCTCCTCGTCGAGCGCTTCCAGGACTGCGCCATCAGCGCCAACGCGCTCGCGCACGCCGAAACGCAGCTCCGGCGGGACGAGCGGCACGGGCTTTTGCACGTTCAGGTCGTAGAGTGACTGACGCGTCTGGCGCCCGATCTCGATGACGTCCTCGAAACCGCGCGTGGTGATGAGAGCCGTCCTGGCGCCCTTGCGCTCCAGCAGCGCGTTCGTCGCCACCGTGGCGCCGTGGGTGATGACGTGCTCGTCAGAGGCAGCGAGGATCTCTCTGAGCCCTTCGAGGACGGCTATGGCGGGGTCTCGCGGGGTCGAGAGGAGCTTCCACGTTCGCAGCGGGCCTCCGTCCTCACTGGCGACGAAGTCCGTGAAGGTGCCGCCGACGTCAACGCCGATGAACGCCATTTCAGTCGCCTCGAGCGGCGGCTCAGTCCGCCTGCTGCGGCGCGATAGCCGTCCGGCCGACGAACGTGCCTGCCTTCGCCGTGCGGAACGCCTCTCGCACACCCTCCGTAGTCAGCGGATGCGGCGGGCTGAGGAACGGCGGCAGCTCGTCCGCCAGATCCACGAGCAGGCGCTGTGCTTCGAAGAAGTCGTCGCGGTTGTAGATAAAGGACGCCTGCGGCGCGGCGCCGTGCAGGTACCAGATCTCCTGATTCAGCCCCTCCAGCTCGCTGCCCTCAATCCCAAACAGCAGAATCTGACCGCCTCTGCGGATGAGCATCCGCCACTCGCCGTCGCGTTCGCGGCCCATGAGGGCCAACTCGATGCTCTGCTTTGCGCCGGTGGCCTCGATGACCACATCCGCGCCCTCCGCAGTCTGCCACAGTGCGTCGAATTGCGCTTCCTTCGACTGCTCCACGTCGAAGAGCACCGCGTGCGTCGCGCCGAGAGCAGCGGCCCGCGCCAGCCGCTCTTGCACGAGGTCCGTGACCACGATCATCGACGGCCGATGCCTTCTCACGAGCATCAACTGACACAAAGCCGACATCCCGCTGCCGAGGATGATGACCTTGTCCCCAGGGCGCACCGAGATCTTCTTATACCCGTGAAGCACGCACGCCAGGAGCTCCTGAAAGGGCGCAAGATGGGCGACACCGTTCGGGAGGATGTCGAGCTGCAGCGCCGGGATGGACAACTGCTCCTGAAAGAGGCCATCGGAGCTGACGCCGATCCCGTACATCGTCGGGCAGAAGTTCGTGTGCCCGCGCCGGCAGTAGGGGCACTCGGGGCGCAGGCAGACGACGTTGGGATCCATGGCGGCCCTCTGACCCTCTTCGAGGGGAGCCAGGCCGTGCTCGGCGCGCAGCTCGTTCGCCTTCTCGCCCACTACGACGATGTCCACGCCGCCCTCGTGCCCGAGAACCCGTGGCAACTCGGCGCGCTCGAAGTGGCCCGTGGCGATCTTAATGTCCGTGAGGCAGATGGTGGCTATGTAGGGCCGGGCGAGCACGTGAGTCGGATCGGCCAACTCCGCTGCCGGCCCTTCGTTGACCTCGAAGTTGTCCGGATACTCACTCTCTTGCACCGCCCGAAGGCATTGTGCCCGACGAATCCGCTCTGCTGCCATGTGCATCGCACTCCTGAGCATCGATGAGCGATGGCACCGCATGCGGCGCGCGCAGCCGGCATACTATGCCACGTCGAGCCGGCGGCGACCTCTGTGGGCCGGCAGGCTCTGGCGAGTGGACGGGAACCAGGGGACACATGAGGAGAGACACGCCAGATGCAGCCTTGGATCGGGGGGGACGCCATGGCCCGGTGGGCCACCTGGAAACGATGAAGATTGCTGTGCTGGCCCATCTGTTAGGGCTCGACAGAGGGACGGCAGCGAGCCACAGGTACTCGCCTACAGAAAGGCACACGACCAAATCTTCGAAGGAGACAGTTAAGGTGCCAGTGCCCGAAATCTGTGGCTTGACATTAAACCGAGCCGCCGATATCCTTCGATGTATGCGTGGCAAGACAAGCGGCCGCAAGCTTTGAGCTCGATAACAGGGAGAGGAGACTATGAGACCGTTCTTCGTTGCAGTTCCGCTTCTGGTGATATTGGCACTTGTGATCGGCGGGGGGCAAGCGCAAGCGGCGCCCGAGCGCCCGATCATCATAGTGGACAATGCGGATGCGGGCTTCTCCACGACGGGTGCTGACTGGAACCCGTCTACTCGCGACCCGGGGTTTTACGGTGAGGGGTATCTGTGGCAGCGCATGGGCGACGGCTCCTCAAAGGCGATGTGGCGGGCGGCGATCGCGCAGCCCGGCCGCTACAACGTCTACGCGCGCTGGGTGATGTCCAAGCCGGAGGACCGGGCCACGAACGCGCCGTTCACCATCAGGTCTATCGACGGCGACGGCGTGGTGCACGTCAACCTGGCGCAGCGGCAATCCGCGGCCGACCAGAGCCCCTGGAACCTGCTCGGCACGTTCCCCTTCGAGAAACAGGCCGAAATAGTGCTCAGCAACGACGCCGACAACTCCGTGGTCGCGGACGCGGTCAAGCTCGAGTACATGGAGCCGCTCGACGCGACCGTGCCGCAGCGCGGGAAGCTCCTGCTCCAAGACGACTGCGATAACATGGACAACTGGTTCATCGAGGGGAGCGAGGGGAAGGGCGAGATCGTCAACGGAGCCCTGCGCGTCACCTCCACCAGCCACCGCAAAGGCGTCCACGCCTGGTTCCGGCCGGATCTGCCCGACAACGTGCGCATCGAGTACGACATGACGGTGCACGGGCCGAAGGGCTTCGCGCTGGTGTTCTTCTGTGCCAAAGGCACGAAGGGTCAAGACATCATCACTGGCCTGCCGGCGCGGGATGGGACCTTCTCGCAGTACGTGAGAAACGACGACCTGCGCTGCTACCACCTGTCGGTGCATCGCATGGGCAGTGAGTCGTGGGTGGACGGGGCGAACCTGAACAAGAATCCAGCGAAGAATCTCGTCCAGCGCAACGCGGTGGATCCCTGCCCGCCGGCAGAGGGCGATCAGACGTACCACATGACGCTCATCAAGCTGGGCGGGCGCATCCAGCTTCTCGTGGATGACAAGCCCGTGCTCTTCTACATAGATGAGGCCGAGCCGTACGCGGGCGGGAAGTTCGGCTTCCGGCAGATCTACCTGAGCACGATCAGCTACGACAACGTGCGGGTCTATGAGGTGGCTGCGCCAGAGGGCTAGGAGTCGTCGGGGACAGTCGTCATGGCGCGGTGCGCCACCCGGAAACGAGGAAAATATGTCCGCCCAGTAGCCCGCCGGAGCAAGCTGCTCCGCCTACAACGGGTGGGCCGACGGGCCGAATCTTCGGGGTAGACAACGAGCTGTCAGTGCCCGAAACTTCCTATGTCTCGGAGCCGACGGGCTCGCCAGCGGCATCCAGCGGCTCTTCGATGGTCACCTTCGCCTCAGCAAGCGACGCCACCAGGTCTGGCAGATCGTAGGTCCTCAGCGCCCCGTGCACGGTATTGACGAGTTGGCTGCGAGCCTCCGGCGTCCGGACGAGGTTCGACCAGGAGACGAGCGAGCGCCTCAGGGTGAGTGAGGCGAACCGGCGCGGCTCCAGCGCCGCCGCGTGAAGGGCCGCCGGGCCGGCCTCGCCGATGCCGACGAGATGCACCTTGTACGGATTGACCCGTTTGCGATAGCCGGCGAGGAAGCGCGCGGCCGCAAGAACGTCCTCCGCCCGCATACCCACGTACGATTTGCCCAGGAAGTAGGCGAGGAAGTAGTTGCTCCGCTCCGGGCCGAAGAGCTCGGAGTGCTTGCGGCTGCCGGTGGCGTTTCCCGTCTCGCCGATTCCTCGCAGGTCAACGGCGAGCACCAGGTGGCCTTGCCGCACGAGCTTCTCGATCGGCCCGCCCTCGCCCGCGTCCACGTCTTTGCCTTCTCCGTGGACGTACAGGTAAGCATCAGGAGTTTCGGCCGAGTTTCGGGGACTGGCACCAGAGGACGTATCCTGGCTGTCTGTCCCCGAAACTCGCGACGGCACAAACGCAAGGGCCGGCAATGGAACTCCGTCTTCGGGACGCAGGACGAGCTTCTCGATACGATAGCCCTCCCGCTCGATGACGCCGACCTGCTCGTGCTCGCACTCGGGGATATCCGCGAGCCGGCGCACGCCCGCGATCTCCCGCACCTTCTGTAGCGCCTCCGCCTTCGGCGTGTCCTTCCAGAACTTCCTGCGCTCGCGCGCGAGGCGCTTTTCCATGTCCGCGTTGAGGTCGAACACAGAGCGCGCGCCCTCCATCAGCATGACCTGCCCCTTTGGCGTGCACTGCAGCTCCTCGTCGGTGGCGACCGGAACGTCGGGCTCCGTAATGGCGTCGTCAACGTGCAGCAGCCAGCGCCGCATCCACCGCACCATCCCGACGCGCAGTTGGGTCGAGAAGCCGTGCTTCTCATCGGTCTCGATCAGGTCAACCCGCTCGGCAAAGCCCATGCGCGTGTAGAAGCGCTTGGCCTGGCGGAACGTATCCCACGCGCCGCCGATGTCAAAATAATCCCGGGTGGCAACGCACATCAGCGTGGGCCTCGGCGCGCGCATCATCACGTAGTCGGCGTGGTCCATGCCGAAGGCGATCTGCCCATGGATGTTCTGCTCGGCGTCCTGCGGGCCGCGCGTATCCATGAGCCGGTGCAGCGAGGTCAGGTAGCAGCTCGGCGCCGCGCACAGGATCCGTTGGTCGAGCGCCATCAGGTAGCTGGTCAGCGTGCCCCCGCCGGAATTGCCCGTGCAGCCGATGCGCTTCGGGTCGATGTCGCCCCGGCTCAGCATGTAGTCGATGGCCCGCATGCCGTCGTAAATGCGGTAGCGGGCGGTATTGGTGCCGAGCAGGATGCAGCCTACGCCGACGAGCGTGTGCTCCGCCGTGGAGCCATACTTCGGCTTGCCCTCGGCGTCGAGGATCTGGTAGCGCTCCCCCTGTCCGATGGGGTCGTAGCAGAAGGCGGCCAGGCCGTTCTTCGCCAGCAGGATGCAGGCGCGCTGGTACAGCTCGGAGGCCTTGCCGTTGGCGCTGTGCCCACAGGGCACGAGCACGCCGGCATACGGCGGCTTGCCGCGGGGGAGGTACATGACGCCGGTCACGTAGTGCCGAGGTTGGCTCTCGAAGATCACCTTCTCGATTCGGTAGTCGCGGCGGGACATCTTGCCGACGATCTTCGCGTTGAGGGGCGTTCTCCTGGGAAAGCCTCTGATGCTCTCGACGAAGAACTCCCGCATCCGCTTCTGATGCGCCGTCAGTTGCTCGGCGGTCTTCAGCTTCTCGTACTCGGCCTTGCGCCGCTCGAAGGCGGCGTAGGCGAGCTGCTTGAGATACGCGTCCACCATCTCCCCAGGCGAAATGCCTTCAGCGCCTGAGCGGAGCACCGTCAGGTCTTGAGCATGAGCCACGGTAGCGATCACCACCAAGTTCAGAAGTGCTATCAGGGCACGGTAGGCTGCACGACTCGATCCACGCATGGCCTAAGGCTCCTTAGTACCCACCATAATGCGCCACCAGCTCCATGACGCGCTGGTACTGGGCAAAGGACACGTTGTCGG
Source organism: Armatimonadota bacterium (assembly GCA_030601885.1). Lineage (GTDB taxonomy): Bacteria > Armatimonadota > Zipacnadia > JAUWAU01 > JAUWAU01 > JAUWAU01. The sequence continues at coordinate 29,179 of JAUWAU010000048.1, read as the reverse complement.
GCACAGAATGGTCGGAGTGGTAGATGTATCCGCCCCCCTGTTTCACGGCGGGCAGCTTCTCGGCGATCTCATGCTCGATAACGGCCGGATCCGGATCCGCCATGGCGCGGACGTCCATGCCGCCCATGAATGTGAGCACGTCGCCGTACTCGCGCTTGAGCCGGAGCATGTCGTTGCCCGCCTTCACCTCGAGCGGCTGAATCACATCGAAGCCGCATTCGATGAAGAGCGGAATGAACTCCGTTATGTAGCCGCACGCGTGCAGCAACATGGGCAACCCGCGCGACTCGAACACCTCGCAGATGAGCTTGTGGGCGGGCATGAGCAGCTCTTTGTAGACGGCCGGGGAGAAAAACCCCCGGTGCTTGTACCCGAGATCGTCCATGACCCAGCCGGCATCGAACTCAAAGCCCCGGCCCATCATCTCCTCGGCGATGGCCGCGCAGAGCCGGGCGTCCGTCATGAACATGTCCTTGGCCCACTCCGGCTCCTCTACCATGGCGATGAGGAGGCGCTCCGGGCCGACCCGGTTACACACCCTCGTAAAGCCCGGCCCACACGTCCAGACGCGAAAGAAGCCCTGCTCAGTGGCGGTCCGATTGGCTTGCAGCCCCTTCTCCCAGTCCACGCGTTCATCGCACATGGCCATTCGGGGCTTGATTTCCTCCCACTTCTCGCGCGTTGTGATGCTGAAGTCGATCAGCTCGGGGGTAGAGGTGACGTTCTTCCAGGTCCGGCGCGTCGCGCCGTCCCCGGTGGTGGCGATGGTGTACTCGTCGGTCTCTTCGATCACCCGCGTCTCCAGCCTCAGGGAGCTATCGCCGTTAAACGTGCGGAACTCGAAGCCGAAGTACTCGGCCGGGGATTGCCCCTCCGGAAGTCCCTGCTGACGCCAGCGCTTCACGGTCGTGGCCCAGGGGGCGTCGTGGATGGCGACGCGGTCGGCCTCCTCGTGATTGATGGCGGTGAGAATGCGCTCCCGTGAGGTCATGGCACTGCTCCTGTCCGCGGCGTACATTCGTCGCTGTGGGACGAGGCTCCTTGGGGTCGCGACAATTTGGGCCGCGTGTCCGGGTAATTCGGAGACAGGACATGGCATCCCTGACGGACAATCTACTCTCATGATGAGGAGGTGGCCCACGATGCCTCAGCGCGCGTTTGCCGTTGCCGCATTACTTACGGCCACGGTCGTGCTGACGCCGACGCAGGCCGGCGAGCTGAACACGATTGAGCCGACGTCACGACAGCGACATGTCGAGGATACTGCGTCGGGCCGTCACGAGTACGCTGTTACCATGCGCGGTACGCTGGACATGGAGAACACCATCACTCGCGGCCACGGCGACATCGACATCGCCTTCCAGCCCAACATCGCGCTCACCATCGAGAACGTCGGCGACACGCCGGTGGTCAACCCGCGCCTGGTGATCAACGACCGGGGCAACTGGTACACGTGGCAGAGCATGCTGCGCGAGTTCACCCGCGGCGCCACGACCAATCAGGAGAAAGTGTACTTCATCTGGCAGAACATGCGGGAGAATCGCTACCACGAGAGCCCCCTGTTCGGCAGCACCGAGCCGCACGACCCGGTGAAGATGCTCAACGTGTATGGCCTGAACCTCTGCGGCCAGGTGGGCAATGCCACCTGCGTGCTGTTTCAGGCGGCGGGCTTCAAGAAATCGTACAACCGGGCGCTGCATGGTCACGTACAGTGCGAGGCCTTCGTCAACGGCGCGCATCAGTTCATGGACGTTGACCAGGACTGCTTCTACCTGGACCGGGAGAACGAGACCCCCGTCAGCGGCGACGAGTGCGCGCGCGACCACGATCTGGTGCGCCGGGAGTACAACTACGGCCCGCTGGCATCCCGCTGGAGAGACAGCGACACGGTGGCCGCCCTCTTTGGTGCCGACGACGGCGAGGGATGGAAACCCGTGCGCGGGCACGAGATCGCCTACACGCTTCGGCCGGGCGAGAAGGTCATCTTCCGCTGGGACAACATCGGCAAGTACTGCGCCCAGAACGCCGAGCGCGCCCATCTGCCGAACTTCTTCGGCAACTCCAAGTTCATCTTCCGCCCGCGGCTGGACCTGGAATCCGTGCAGGCCGAAGCGGCGGCCGCGACCGACATCGGCCAGGCGAGCGGCTTAGCCCAAGGCGGCAAGTTGGCCGGGCAGTCCGGGTATGCCGAACTGGTCTACGAGATAGCGCCGTCGTATGCCGTCTGCGGCGGGACGGTGCGGGCGACCTTCTTCGGCCTGAGCGCACGAGACGGGTTCAGCATTGCCGTGTCCTTCGACGCAGAGAAATGGACGCAAGTGTGGGAGCAGGAGGGGGCAGGGCGTATCGAAGCCGACGTGCCACTCGACGAGGCGCTCGACGTGCACAATGAGCCGGCGAAGTATCGGTACTGGGTCCGGATCGGGCTCGCCTCGGCAGGCGCGGAGCGTGGCGCGAACCTCTGCTCGCTCGAGATCGAGACTGACGTGATGGCGGCGCCACTGTCGCTCCCGCGTCTGAGCCTCGGCGAGAACCGTGTGGTATACCGGGACGAGACCGACGGTCCGCACCGGGTCCGCATAATCCACGAATGGCAGGAGAACGACGCCGCCCAGCCCCTGGCTCCTCCACCGGCGCCCGAGCATCCGCGGCCGGGCGCTGAGGTCACGGACTCCATCGTCACCTTCTCCTGGCCAGCGGCTGTCGGCGCCGACAGGTATCACCTGCAGGTGAGCCGTCGGCCGGACTTCAAGTTCCCGTACCGGACGAGCTTCGATGTCATCATCCCGAGCACGACTTGGTGCGTGCCCCACACGGGAATCTTCAGCCCCGACACCACGTACTACTGGCGTCTGCGGTCTCGCAATACCCAAGGAGTGTGGGGGCCTTGGGGCGAGGGATGGACGTTCACGTGGCACGGGCCCCGTGTGCCAGTGAAGCTGCACACCAAGAGAAAGGGTCGGGCCATCACGCTGCGATGGGAGCCCAACCCGCGCGGAACGCGCCCGGTGCGCTACGAGGTGTACGGGAGCGACGAGAAGGGCTTCTCCGTCCACAAAGAGGAGCACGCCTCCTTCAAGCGCGGCCAGGTGCCGGGGAACTTCGTCGCCGAGACGGCGGAGACTTCGATGGTAGTGGTGTCAGCGACGGCCGATCGGCCCAACATGAACAAGGTGTATTACCGCGTGGTGGCCATTGACGCCAACGGCACGGCCAGCGGTTGCTCGGACTATGCTGAGATGCCGCATCCCTTCGTCTACAGCGATCCCGAAACGTCGGCCAAGGCGGAGACAGAGTACCGGTACGAAGTCAAGAGCCTGCACTCGCTCAACGATGCGCAGCGGGACGGGAGGACGGGAAAGACCGACTTCTGGGACATCGAGGAGAACAAATTCACGCTCGTCGAGGGCCCCGCCTGGCTCAGGATGGACGAGCAGACTGGCGCGCTCTCTGGCACTCCGGGCCCCGGAGATGTCGGCCGAGTGCGTGTCAAGATCGCCGTCGAAAACCAGTTCGGCGACCGCGCCGAGCAGGGGTTTGAGATCATCGTCACGAGGTAGGAGTTTCGGGGACTGACAGCTCGCTGTCTGCTTCGAAGATTCCATCAGACATGGGTTTATTTCGGGGACAGACTACGAAACTCGCCAATAGGCATTGCGTGCTTCTTTCACGTTAGGGCTCCACTATGAAGCATAGCGAGGAAATGGAGCAAGCGCGAGTTTCGTAGTCTGTCCCCGAAATTCATCTTCCGGAAACTCCGCTCTCCGAAACGCAGGCAGCCTCTCCGCAGCGTCGCCAGAGACGACTACGATCGCCGTTGTGTTAGGTTGACAACGGTTCGTGGAACCATTCACGGCTAACGTATGGGTGCTCAACGGAACTGCTTGCGCGCACCCGAGATGGCTTTGCGGTGGCGCGCAAGGCACCAACTCGATGCGGGCGGGGTCTCGACGCGACGGCCGGCGCCCGCTCGAAACTGCGTGCGGTGGCGCACAACCGTGCGGTTGCGCCCAACCGCTTGGGGAAGGAGGCCATGACGATGGCAAAGGCAGTCAAGAAGAAGAGAGTGGTAGCTGAGCATGCGCTCTTCAAGACACACAGCGGCCACACCAAACATCTGTGCCAGCTTGTGTCCCAGCGCAAGATGGACCAGGTGGCGGACCTGTCCAAGGCTGCGAAGTACCTGTGCCACATCTGCGGGCGCGCTGCCGCCAAAGCGACGAATCTCTGCGAGCCCGTGGAGATCTGAGGCAGACACCTGACGCGATCGATTGCGGGACCGTACGGGCGGTCGTCTCCGACCGCCCCGGGACGAATTTCGAATTTCGGAATTTCGAATTTCGGGGACAGACTACGAAACTCGCCAACAGGCCTTGCGTGCTTCTCTCACGTTAGGGCTCCACTATGGAGCATAGCGAGGAAATGGAACAGGGGCGAGTTTCGTAGTCTGTCCCCGAAATTTAGACTTGACAGCAGGCACGCTTGTGTTAGGATTGCACCATGGCGCGGATCGCGCGGATAGTAGCGCCTGGCGTGCCACACCACCTGACCCAACGAGGCAACCGCCAGGCAGATGTGTTCCTCAGCGCAGAGGACTACGGCGCGTATGTCGCCATCCTCGGGGCCGCGGCTCGCCGACGCGGGATGGACATTTGGGCCTATTGTCTAATGGCGAATCACGTCCACTTAGTCGTGGTGCCACACACGCCGACGGCGTTAGCCTACGCGCTGCGGGATGCGCATACGCTCTATGCGCTTCGTCTCAATCGCCAACTTGGGACGAGCGGCCATGTGTGGCAGGGGCGGTTCTTTTCCAGCGTGCTGGATGAGACACACCTGTGGGCTGCGGTGCGCTACGTCGAGCGCAATCCAGTGCGCCTGGGCAGTGTGGCGTGCGCGGAGGAGTACGCCTGGTCAAGCGCAGCCGCGCATTGCGGGCTACGACATGATCCTCTGCTGTCGCCCGGCTTTCCACCCCCAAGGGTGGTGGCGAACTGGGCTGACTGGCTCTGCAGCGAGGAGCCGGGCACCTCGGAGACCATTCGCCGCCAGACGCACACAGGGCGTCCGTGCGGGCCGACAAGGTTTGTGAAAACCTTGGAGGGTCTGTTGGAGCGCCGGATCCGTCCCAGGAAGCGTGGGCCGCGGCCAGCTCGCCCGGCAATTTCGGGGACAGACTACGAAACTCGATAGCGGGAGATTTCGTTGTGCAGTGCCACTGGGGCGTCTACAGCACGGAAGGCGAGTCGGGCATGAGTGAGTTTCATAGTCTGTCCCCGAAATAGGGAGAAAGGCGTCAGTGTTATGAACGGACAGTGGGAGCTTGTCATCCTCGATGCCATGCCACCGGTCACAGACATGGGCAGCCTCGTAGTCGGCGACGTTGACGGCGACGGCGCCGTGGAGGCCGTCGTCGGAGGGAACGGGGCGCTGCTGTGGTACCGCCTCGCGGGCGACCGCGCATTTGAACGGGGGATCATCGCCGAGGGCCGTCACTTCGCTGTCGGGCTAGCGCTCGAAGACGTGGACGGCGACGGAATCATGGAGATCGTGGCGGGAGAGACGGAGCCTCCAGCCCTGGCGTATTACAAGCCCGGGCGCGACCCCAGCCAGCCGTGGAGTCGATACGTCCTCGATCCGTCACCCTCGGGCCCGGCACACGACATCATATTCGCGGACGTGGATGGCGATGGGGCGCGGGAGCTACTGGCAAATGCCATGGGCGGCCGTCCCGGGCTCTTCGTCTATAAGCGCCCGGGAGGCCCCGAGGCGCCGTGGATCAAGCACGCCATTGTCACCGGTATCTTTGCCGAGGGCCTCGGGGCAGGGGACCTCGACGGAGACGGTAGGCTCGAGGTAGTCCACGGCGCTGACTGGTTCAAGTGTCCGAGCGCGGGCCCTTTCTCCGGCGCCTGGGAGCGCCACGTATTCGCTCATTCGTTCCGTGAAATGTGCCGAGTGGCCCTCGTTGACGTCACCGGAAATGGCCGGCCGGACGTGGTCATCGCCGAGTCGGAATTCATGGACGGACGCATGTCGTGGTTCGAGAATCGCCTCGCGGAAGATCCCGACAATCCGTGGGTAGAGCACCCCGTTGACCGAGGCCTCGTCTTCGCCCACACCCTCGGCGCAAGTCGCAATGCCGGCAGCGGCCGGGTGCGCATCTTCCTGGCCGAGATGGCCGAGGGCGGCTGGAGCTCTCCTCGCAACCTGGACGCCCGGCTCATCGAGTATGCCACGGGCGACAACGGGAGAACCTGGGAACGCGAGGTCTTGTATCGCGGCGCCGGCACGCACCAGGCGGTTATGCGCGATGTGGACGGCGACGGAGTGGACGAGGTCGTGGGCAAGGAGTGGAGGCGCCCCAAGGTGCAGCTCTTCAGGCGCCGCGAGGCGCCGTCCCCGTTCGCAGGCGTCAAGCACCGCCTGCTGGACCGAGACAAACCGGCGACGGGGATCGACATTCTGGCAACTGACGTGAACGGTAACGGCCGCCTCGACGTGGTGTGCGCCTCATGGTGGTACGAGAATCCCGGTGGCGGCCCGCGTCGGCAGTGGCAGCGCCGCCGGATCCCCGGAGTGTCACAGGTCATCAACGCCTTCGATCTCGACGGCGACGGGCGCGACGAGCTGATCGCCACCAAGGGCGAGGGCCTCACCAGCGAGCTATGCTGGCTCAAGGGCGTGGACCCCGCAAACGATGAGTGGGAGGAGCACCCCATCGGCACCGGCACCGGGGACTGGCCGCATGGCTCCGTCGTCGCGCCGATTCTGCCCGGCGGCAGGCCCGCGCTTGTCCTCGGGTACCATAGTGCCGAGAAACAGAGCCACTTCCCCGAGCTGTTCGAGATCCCCGACGACCCGACAAGTCATCCCTGGCCCATGCGGGTCCTGGTTGAGATCCCATACGGCGAGGAGATCGTCGCCTGCGACATGGACGGCGACGGGAAGCTGGACCTCGTGGCCGGAACATACTGGCTCGAGAACCTGGGCGACGGCACGTTCCGTGCTCACGAGGTCGCCACCGACTTCCATGCCGCGCGGGTCCGCGTCGCGGACGTGAACGGCGATGGCAGACCGGACATCGTGGTGGGCGAAGAGGCGCTGGACTTCAACAACAAGGTAACGCCGCTGTCGCGGCTGGCGTGGTTGGAGAATCCGTCCAACCCGCGAAGCGACCCCTGGCCGATGCACGTGATCGACAAGGTGCGCTGCCCGCACTCGCTCGACGTGGCCGACCTCGATGGCGACGGCGAGCTGGAGGTCATCTGCGGAGAGCACGACCCCTTCAGACCATATCGCAGCCGCTGCCGACTGATCGCGTACAAGAAGGCTGAGCCGCAGGGCGGCGTGTGGATCCCGCACGTGCTGGATGACCGGTTCGAGCATCACGACGGGGCCAAAGTCTTCGAGGTCGCGCCGGGGCGGCTCGGCATCATCAGCCACGGCTGGAAGGACACGCGCTACGTGCATCTGTGGGAGCTGCACTGAACGCCGCGGCGCGGGCGGCGAGGGGTTGGCGATGCAGCACAGCAACAACCGCCGCGAGGCGCTGCGTAAACTCAGTCAACGACTCGTACGCGTGAAGCAAGGCCTCGGAAGGCACCAGAAGCTTCGGAGTCGGCTTCCCGGGGCCGAACGAGTCCTGGGCCGGGAGAAATCAAGGCTGACCGAGCTTAACCCTTCGCCACGTCGCTCTCCACGTCGCTCAACCGCACCCGTTCCCCGCCGCGCAGTGCCGAACGATGGACCGCGGCCTCAAAAAGCAGCTCCTGCCAGGCGGCTTCTCCGTCGGCCGGCAGGGGCCTGTCCTGTTTCATCGCCTCGATGACGCCATCGGCCATGCGGCCGAAGGACTCCGGATACTCTTGCCGCCCCTCCTCGACCTCCCACAGTTCCTCCACCTCCTGCTTGAACCCGCCGGCCTTGCACCGCCGATACCACCCGTCCAGCCCACGAGCCTCAGCGTAGCTCTCAGTGCCACAGATCATGATGCGGAGCGGATGGTCGTCGTAGCCCCACGCGTTGGAGCCGTCGAGTGCGCCGTTCACGCCGTTGGGCCAGCGCAGGTGAATCATACGCTGCCAGCCGCCCTCCTCGCTCGGCTCGCCCAGGCAGCTCACCCATTCCGGCTGGCCCATGGTCCAGAGGATCTGGTCGATGACGTGGGACCAGCAATTGAAGTGTGCCCGCGCCCGGACCATTTTGATCTCGCCGAGCCGACCCTCGGCGGCATCCTCATGCAGCTTGCGGAAGTGGGTGAAGTAGCGATAGTTGTAGTTGATCCCGAACTTGAGGCCTGACGCGCGCCACTGCCTGATGGCCGGCCAGGCGATGGCCGCGTCCTGCTCACGGACCCGGAACTGCCCCTCCATGCCGCACAACGGCTTTTCGGTGAAGACGTGTCGCTTGGCGGCGAGCAGTTGCCGCAGGGGGGCAATGCGTCGCGTCTCGTTCGTGATGAGCAGCACCAGCTCCGCATCGCTTTGGGCCAGCAGCTCATCGACGCTCGCATAGCCTTGTACTCCAAACTCCTCCTTGGCCTTCTCCAGCAGCTCCGGATCCATGTCGCACACGGCGACAACCTGGGCGTCAGCGTGGTTGTGGAAGTTGGCCCCATGTCGCAGGCCCATGCCCTTACCGCTAATGAGTGCGCACTTGATCATCTGCTCGGTCCTTTCTCAGGGTTCTTCTATCCTGATGACGACTGCTCCCAATCTCTCAGCCGCTCATGCAGCGACTGCACCGTATCGGCATAATCCGCATCGGCGACGCGATTGTAGAACTCCTCCGGATCGTTCTCCAGATCGTATAGCTCCCCCGGCTCGCCCTCGTAGAGGTTGAGCTTCCACTGCTCCGTGCGGATCATCTGTATGGTACCAATCTGGCTGAACACCGCATCTCGCCATCCCTCAGGACTCGGCCCTTCGGGAGTTTCGGGGACAGACAACGAGGTGTCAGTCCCCGAAACTCCGAGCAGCGGCACCAGAGACCGCCCCTGCACCGTGTCCGGGCACTCAGCCCCCACGAGCTCGCAGATGGTGGGGAACAGGTCGATGTGCTCCACCAGCTCCGTGCGCACGCCGGAGCCTCGCCTCGGGTCGTGGATCAGCAGCGGCACGTGCACCGAGCCCTCGTGCATCTGGAACTTCAGGAACAGTCCATGCTCCCACATCTGATCGCCGTGATCCGTGGTCCACACTATGATCGTGTCATCCGCGATCCCCAGCCGCTCTACGGCATCGAGCACCATCCCGATGTAGCCGTCCACCAGCTCCACCATGCCGTAGTACCCGGCCAACATCTGGCGCAGCTCCACCTCCGTGAGATGCTCCCACTCTCGCCGCTTCCCGAGGATCACCTGATGAGGCGGCGGCGCGTCGGGCGGAGCCTGCTTCGGAAGATCGATCTGTGCCTGGTCAAACCGCTCGTAGATCTCGCGGGGCGGGTAGAACGGCGGATGCGGCTCGCTGAAAGCCGTCCAACACAGGAACTGCTCGCCACGCTCCGCGGCGGACTCGATCTGGCAGACCGCGTTCGCGGCCACGAAGTATCCCGAGTACTGTTCCCTGGTTCGTGGGCTGGGCCCTGCCGTCGTGCGGCGAGTGATCCCTTGTGACTCCCAGTCATACCGTGCGAGCGCCTCCGCGCGCATCGACTCTCGCCACATGGCCTTCGTGACGGGCGGCTCGTACCCGTTGTCCATGCTCTCGTCGGTCCAGTGCATGTGCCCCTGCTGGAAGCGGCGGTAGCCGAGAGGCTGCAGCGCGTGGGCGATGGTGACCATGCCCGGGTGCGGCTTGTGGCTGTTGGTGATCACGCCTTGGGCGTGAGCGTATCGCCCGGTCGCCAGGCTGTGGCGCGCCGGCGCACAGACCGGCGACTGGGTGAAGCAGTTCTCGAAGCGGACGCTGCGGGCAGCGAGTCGGTCGAGGTTCGGTGTATGCGCCAGCGGATTGCCGAGGCAACTCAGGGCGTCAAAGCGGTGATGGTCGCACATCAGCACGAGGACGTTCATCGAATCACCTTGTCGCGAGAGTGTATGGGAACGAGACGCAGTTCGCCCGGCCCGGTGTGGTTCCTTCCCCTGCTGTAAGGCAGGGACTGCGTCTCGCGCCCGAGAATTGGGGCAGACGGACATGGCGCCCGGCAGCATCGTCCGATGAGTGAATGACGAAGGGAGAGCAACATGCGAAAGCCACTACTCGTCCTGTCAGCTCTACTTGGCGCATCACTGCTCGTCGCGAGCCTCGCAGTCGCTGATGTCAAGCTCGCCGCCGTAATCAGTGATGGGATGGTCCTGCAGCGGGACATCCAGGTGCCCATCTGGGGCACGGATGAGCCGGGCCGAGAGGTGACCGTGACGTTCCGCGATCAACGCGTGAGCGTCATCGCCCATGCTGAGGGGCGGTGGATGGTGAGGCTCAAGGCCCTGGAGGCCGGCGGGCCGTTCGCCATGACCGTGACCGGAAGCAGCACGGTCACGCTGCACGACCTACTGGTTGGCGACGTGTGGGTCTGCTCGGGTCAATCCAATATGGCCATGTCGGTGCAGCGTGCCTCCAATGCCGAGCAAGAGATTGCTGAGGCGGACTATCCGATGATCCGGCTCTTCAAGGTGAGCAACGTCGTGGCGGATGAGCCGCGAACCGACACCGAGGGCGCCTGGGAGACGTGCCGGCCGGAGACGGTCGCCGGCTTCTCCGCCGCGGGCTACTTCTTCGGGCGGGATCTGCACAAGGAGCTGCAGGTGCCCATCGGGCTCATCGGCACCTACTGGGGCGGTACTCCGGCGGAGGCGTGGACGAGCAAGGCGACTCTGCAGCGCAACCCCGCGTTCAACGTGATTCTCAAGCGCTGGGACCAGGTGCTTGCCAACCACCCGCAGGCGAAAGCGAACCACGAACAGAGACTGGCCGAGTGGCAGCAGGTCGCTGCGAAGGCGCGGGCCGAGGGCACACCCGTGCCGCGCAGGCCTCGAGCCCCCAGGGGCCCGGGACACCATAGCACGCCGTCCGGGCTCTTCAACGGCATGATCGCCCCGCTGATCCCCTACGCCATCAGGGGCGCCATCTGGTACCAGGGCGAGGGGAACGCCGGCCGCGCGTACGAGTACCGGAAGCTGTTCCCAGCTATGATCCGCGACTGGCGGCGCCACTGGGGACAGGGGGCATTCCCATTCCTGTTCGCCCAATTGCCCAACTTCAGAGTCTTCAAGGCGGAGCCAGGCGATAGCGACTGGGCCGAGCTGCGCGAGGCCCAGCTCATGACGCTCTCGCTGCCGAACACGGCGATGGCCATCACCATCGACCTGGGAGAGGCGGGCGACATCCATCCGAAGAATAAGGCGCCTGTGGGACGCCGCCTTGCTCTCGCCGCGTTGGGCACCGTGTACGGAGATGACGTGGTGTACTCCGGTCCCATCTACAAGTCGATGTCGGTAGAGGGTCGGAGGGTGCGCCTCCATTTCAAGCATCTCGGCGGCGGGCTAGTGGCCAAGGACGGGCCGCGCGTGCGCGCCTTTGGCGTGGCCGGGCCGGATGGCAAGTTCTTCTATGGGAATGGGCGGATCGACCGGGACACAGTTGTGGTCTCCAGCGCTGCTGTGCGGAACCCGGTGGCCGTTCGATATGCCTGGGCGGACAACCCGCTGTGCAACCTGTACAACAAGGCCGGCCTGCCGGCCTCGCCGTTCCGCACCGACGATTGGCCGGGCATAACGGCGAAGCAGCGGTGAGGGGATTGCTGAGGTGCCCTATGACTACACTTGTGACGAGCTTGCTGGCGATGATTGCTGTGACGAGCTGCCTGGCAGCCGAAACACCCGTGTACCCGGGAGCCACGTGGCCCACCAAGGCTCCCGCCGACGTCGGCATGGACGTCGGCAAACTCGACGCCTTCCGCGACTATGTCGGCGGACGTGCCTGCGTCGTGCGGCACGGCTACATGGTCTACACGTGGGGCGATCCGTCTAAGCGCGCCGACGTGGCCTCGGCCGCCAAGCCGTGGTACAGCCACTTCCTGTTCAAGGCCGTCGAGGAGGGCCAGATCGCTGGCCTCGACGACCCGGTGAACGTCCTCGAGCCGAGGCTGAACGACATCAACGCCGCTCTCGGCCACAAGGACCGGCACATCACCTGGCGGCACCTGGCCAACCAGACGTCCTGTTATGGCGTCGCGGAAGGGCCTGGGACCGCTTACGACTACAACGACTGGCAGATGGCGCTGTTCTGGGACACGCTGTTCATCAAGGTCTACGGGGCCACTTGGAGCAACGTGGACGATACCGTCTTGCAGCCGAAACTGGCTGATCTGCTCCAGTGCGAGGACAGCCCGACTTTCATGGCCTTCGGCACGAAAGACCGCCCCGGGCGGCTGGCCGTGTCGGTGCGCGACTTCGCCCGCTTCGGGCTGCTGTATCTGCGCAAGGGCAACTGGCGGGGCACGCAGCTCATCAGCGAGAAGCACGCCGCGATGGCCGTCACGAGTCCCCTGCCAAACTCCATCCCCCGCACCGCCGGCAAAGAGGCCGAGATGATTCCGGGGCAGCGGAGCATGGGCTCGAGGAACATCCCGGACGACCAGTGCGACCATCTCGGAAGCTACAGTTGGCTGTGGTGGACGAACGGCGTGGATCGCGAGGGCAAGCGGCACTGGCCCGACGTGCCCGAAGACGCCTGTGGCTGCTTCGGCCACGGTGGCCCGCGGGCGATGGTGGTGATTCCCAGCCTCGACTTGATCGTAAGCTGGAACGACGCCAAAGTCAGAAGCCGCGACGCGGAGAACCGGGCGTTGGGGATGCTGGTGGGGGCGGTGAAGGGCGCTGCGGCATGATGCAGGCTACACCCGAGTGGGCGGGGCCGTTGCGTGCGCCGCCGGGTCGCCGAGTCTCGGCCCTCCGGGCCCGCATGCCGGCAGCGAGGCTGCACCGGGCTCGGAGACCATCGAGCAGCCCTACCGACGCAGTTTGCCGATGCGCCCGGCAGCGACGGCGTAGGGATCTCGTTCGTAGACGTACACCGGACCAGCTATTGTCTCTGCCCTCACAAGCTTTTGGAGTTGTTCGATGTGCGTGAGCTGCAGCACTTGCCCCTCCGGACTGACGAGACGCCCCCGCCTGTCGTACAGGTTCCGTGCCAAGACCATGTTGGGGCTGAGCTTGCGCACTGGGATCCGCACCTCGGCCACACCGTGCTCCGCCATCGTGGTTGCCGGCCTCGTCTCCACGAACAGATCCACCAACTCCGGATCGTACAGGCTGCCGCGGCCCTTGCGCAAGCGGGTGGGCGTGTGCCGCTCGCCCATCCCGAACAGTCCGGTGGAGCCGCGTAGGCCGTGGTCGTAGGCGTCGGCGATAGCGACGATCCTTGCCCCTATCGGTATGGCAATGCCCCGGCGTCCATCCGGGTAGCCCTGGCCATCCCATCGCTCGTGATGGTGACGCACGATGAATCCGGCCATCCGCAGTGCGGTGACCATGTGGATGATGGCTTGCCCGTCTACGGGATGCCGTCTCAGGTACTCGTCTTTTCCTCCCAGCAGGCGCCTGGGGGCCTTTGTGAGCCCGGAGCCGGGGAGGCCGATCTTGCCCACATCGTGAAGCAGGCTGCCGATCTCGACGTCGAATGCCGCGTCTTCGGGCATCCCGAGTTGGTCGGCCAAGCCTCGTGACCACGCCGAGACCCGTTTGCTGTGCGCTGCGAGCTCCCCGTCACGGAGCTCCAGCAAGCCCACCAAGCAGCGCACTCCCTCGGCAAAACCGCCCTCCAACTCGTGCTCCCTATCCCTCAATTGCTCCGTTCTTTTCCGTACTCGCTCCTCTAACTCAGCGCTCAAGCCGCGCAGCTCCGCATTCTGCTCAGCCACCTTCTCAGTGAGCGCCTGGTCTTCCTGTTCGAAATGCCGCTGTTCCAGCGCCTCCTTGACCGTCGCGCGGAGTTCGTCGTCGTTCCATGGCTTGTGGATGAAGCGGTAGATCCGGCCCTCATTGATTGCCGCAACGGCAGCGTCCGCGTCGGCGTAGGCTGTCAGCAGAATGCGCACCGCATCGGGGCAGCGGCGTTTGAGCTGCGCGAGCAGTTTGACGCCGCTCATACCCGGCATCCGCTGGTCGCAGATGATGAGATGCGGCGGCCGGCGTGCTATCTGCGCGAGGGCGGCAGCGGCATTGGCGGCGGTGGCCACTTCATAGCCGTCGCGACGAAACAGCCGTCGCAGGGCGCTGAGCACGCTCTGCTCGTCGTCCACCAAGAGCAGCCGATCGTTCCGCGTGGTGGCCATCTCGAGCCCCGCTACCAATGGCTCCTGGTTGATGGTTGATAGCCGCAGTCCGGTTGGGCAGTATCAGCCGATACCCGGTCAATCATTGCCCTTCGAACTGGCAGCCACCGACTGACTACTGGGCCGGCGCCTCCGACAATCGCTCTCCGCATTGGCTTTCGAGGCGTTTTCGGAGCGCCGTGTTCTCCTCCCGCAGTCGCCGCAGCTCCGCCTGAGCCGCCGCGAGCTGCTTGCGATGCTCGACGGCCTGCGCGATAGCGGCCTTCAGCTCATCGTCGTCCCACGGCTTAAAAACGAAACGATACACCTCCGCCTCATTCACAGCCGCGGCCAGGGCATCCACATCGGCATATCCCGTCAGCAAGATGCGAACGACACCGGGGCGCTGCTCCTTGACCTCTCGCAAGAATTCAACGCCTGTCATTCCCGGCATCCTTTGGTCGCAAACGATGAGATCAACGGGCTCCCGGGTGAGCTGAGCGGCGGCTTCCTCGGCGCTCTCCGCCAGCAGCACCTCGTATGGCTCTCGGCGCAAGAGCCGGCGCAGGGCGCGGACGACGTTTGGCTCGTCGTCCACGCACAGGATGGTATGTCTGCTCATGACTGTCCTTGCTTCACCGGCAGCGTGACGGTCACTGTGGTCCCCCGCCCCGCTTCACTCTCCACGGATATCTCCCCGCGGTGCTTGGCCACTATGCCGTGGGAGATGAATAGCCCCAAACCGGTGCCCTGGCCCACCTCCTTGGTGGTAAAGAACGGATCGAAGACCTTGGGCAGATCCTCCGATCTGATGCCCGTCCCGTTGTCGCCTATGCGGACCCGCACCACGTCGGTGTCGCATGTCGTCTCGATGGTGATCTCGCCGTCCCTGTCTATGGCTTGCGCGGCGTTGAGGAGGATGTTCATAAACACTTGGGCCAGCCGACCTGGGCAGCACTCGATCTGGGGCAGATCCCCGTAGGCTTGCCGCACCGCGGCCTTGTTCTCGAGCTGGCCCGAAATCATGTTCAACGCGCTCTTGATGTAGTCGTTCAGGTCGGCCGGCGTGAACTCCTCATCGTCGGCGTGAGCGAGATTTCGAAGGTCACTTACGATCCGCTTCACTCGCTCTATGCCGTCCCGTGACTCCGCCAAGAGGGTCCCGAGATCATCCAGCAGGAAGGACAGGTCCATCTGCCGTTCCACGGCTTCGATCTCGCCCGCCAAGCGCGCTGCCTCGTCATCATCCGTGGTGCGAGCGTGTGCTAGGAGGCGTTCGTGCGCGCGAAGCAGAGCCATCATGTCCTCGACGTACTCGCCCAGCGTGTTCAGGTTGCTGGCCACGAAACTGATCGGGTTGTTCATCTCGTGCGCAACGCCGGCGGCCAGCGTGCCGAGAGAAGCCATCTTCTCGGACTGAATGAGGTGCGCCTGGGTCTGGTGCAGCTCGTCCAGTGTCTCCCGGAGCTGCCGCTGCTCCTCCTGCAGTGCCTTCCGTAGTCGCCTCTCCTCCTCGATCTGCCGGGCCAACTCCTGTTCGAGGCTGACAATGCGCATGCCGGCGTTTACATGTGCCACCAGCTCCATGCGGTCGATAGGCTTTGCCAGATAGCCATCGGCTCCCTTGTCCAGGCCCGCGGTCCTATCGCCCGTGCTTGCCTTCACGCTGAGCATGATGAAGAAGATGGGCCTGAGAGACCGGTCGCCCTTGACCACCTGGCATAGCTCATCTCCATCCATCTCCGGCATCATCCGGTCTGAGATCACGAGGTCCGGCTTGTGCTTTCGTATCAGCGCCAACGCCTCGCGTCCGTCCTCGGCCTCTAAGACATCGTAGCCAGCCCTTGACAACACCGTCACCAACAGCATGCGTGTGGGTTCATCGTCTTCGGCCACCAACAGGCGCCCGGGGGCCTCCGGCACCTCCGCTTCGGCTGGTTCGCAATGCCCGGTCATGATGAATGCGCACCTCTCTTGCTCAACACCCCCGACCGGTCGATAACAGAGCCATTGGCCGCGTGACACCAGGCACGGCGGTGTACCGCCAGTTGTGTACTAATAGGCTATCGGCGGCGTTTGGGCCCGTCTTGAGCCGATGAGCAGATGACCGCGGAGCGAGGCTGCAGGGGAGGCGTAGACGAAACGTTATGCGTCCGCGGCCTCCGTGTGGCACTAGAGAAGGTGTTGCCGGGCGGACAAGGGAATGGCGGGCGGACACGATAGCGCACCGCAGGCAGGCGTCCACGTCCGACTGACCGGCCTCATACGAGAGCACGCTATGTCTGAAGCCATACAAGAGGCGCTCCGTGGCTGGGGCATCCCGCGCGATCTGATCGTGGTGATCCTCTCGGCCCTTCCGGTGAGCGAACTGCGCGGGGGCATACCCGCGGGCTTCGTGCTTGAGATACCCTGGTGGCGAACCTTCGTCCTCGCGGTGCTCGCCAACGTGCTGTCCGTCGTGCCAATATTGCTGTGGGCGGAGGCGGCGGCCAACAGCCTCGGCCGCTGGCCGCCGCTGGGGCGCTTCTTCGACTGGCTCTTCACCCGGGCGCGGCGAAAACGTGGGATCGTGGACAAGTACGGGGTCTTCGGCCTCACGCTCTTCGTGGCGATACCGCTGCCCGTCACCGGGGCGTGGACGGGCTCCATGATCGCCGTGGTGCTGGGGCTGAACTTCTACAAGTCACTGGGCTGCGTCATCCTCGGCGTGCTCATCGCCGGCGTCGTCGTCAGCCTTGCCTCTGTGGGCGTCATTGCCGTGCTCGGCATCCCTGGAGTTCCGCACTGACCGCCAGCCATGGAACGCTGCCGACTCTCACTATGGGCGCCATTCGCGAAGGTCGGCCACTTCGCGGAACTTGGCGGGAACGCCGAGCCGTGCATAGAGCTCCTTGGCCCAATCGTACGACTCCAGTCGCTCCCCGACGAAGACGATCTCCAGCGGGCACAGCAGGCCGGCAACGTAGGGCAGATCGGTGAAGCGCAGACAGTTGAGCATCTCGATGGCTGGGCCGGAGCCGTCGGGATTGCTTCCTTCGTTCTGTGTGGCGGGCGGAGACTCGAGGATGAGGGCGGCGAGCTTGCCGTCGAGCAGGGCCGCGTATAGCGCCACGGCGGCCATCTCGCCGCGCGCCGCCAGTGCCACGCGCTCGCCGTCAACGTCGGAGAAGCTGCGAGCGGCCTCGAGAGCCCGCAGCGTATCGTGGACGCGCATGCCGGCGATGGTCCGCCCCGCCCACGCTGCTGCGCGCCGGAGGTGCCACTGCAGCTCCTGCCCCCACGATGTCTCGCCCGTCCCCCGAGGCTCTATCTCGATCTTGGCCCAGGGGGCTCGGACGCGTCCGGCGAAGCTCCGCGCATCGCTGCGTGAGTCGCCCGGCGACCAGAGCGATACGACCGCCGGGGCCGGCTTCTTCACGTCGTCGCCAATCGTGAGCCGACCGTGCAGGCGCCAACCCTCCTCGGGCGTGAAGCCGAAGCGGTAGCCGTGCGAGTTGCCGGACTGGAACTCGAAGGCCACGCGGGCATCGATATCGACGGGCTTGGCGGGGAACGCTCGGAACGTCTTGGCGCGCAGCGTGGCGACGAGCTCGTGGCGCGTGCGCACCAGGGCCTCTCGGTCGGCGATCTCGGGCGGGCCGGCGACGTCGCGCAAGTCGTCGTGAATGGTGAGCGTGCGGTCGTGCTTCAGTGGCCCATTGACGAACACCCTCAGGTCGTCCTCTGACTCCTGCGCCTCCTCGGACTCGTCAATGTCCCCCACCTGGTCCGTCGGCACGTTCTTGCCCTGGAGATGGTGCAGGAACCACGAGAAGATCGCCGTCCGCGAGCGCTCATGGTACGAGTGCGGCCCAGGCGTCTCGACGAGGGCGATGCTGTCCGAGGCGCCGAGGGCGTCATACAGCCGCTTGAGGCGCGCGTGCACTTCGCGAATTGAGGCAATGGTGAATATGCCGTCACGATCTGCCGACGCGATCATGAGCGGACGTGGGGCGATCAGTGCGCCCACGTCGGGCAGGTCCCAGAGGTATGTGTTGATCCACCACATGCAGTCGCAGTGCCCGTCGATGGTACGGTCGATGATATGCGAGGCCAGCGTGGCCGTACCGCACACGGGCGCAGCACACTTGATGCGTTCGTCACCCGCTGCCAGCCACCAGCTCATGGCCCCGCCGCCAGATATGCCGGTGACGCCGAGCCGTTCGGGATCCACCTCCGGCCGCTCCTGCAGGAGGTCGAGGCCGCGAATGCCGTTGAGCAGCTCGATGCCCGCCGGCGTGTAGCCGCGGCTATACCAGTGCCACCAGCCCTCGCGATAACACCCGTGATGGTAGCCGCGCACCTCGCCGAGCTGCACTGTTTCCACGATGAGCGCGACGAACCCAAGCTGAGCAAAGCGCCGCGGAAACGGCTGGTAGCGCACCTTCTGGGTCGCCGAGTGCCCGCAGACATATATGACGCCGGGTGCCGGCTCCTTCAGGTCCGTTGGGACGTACAGATTGGCCGTGACGTACAGCTCCGGCAGGCTCTCGTAGTACAGCTTCTCGACGCGGTATCCTTCGCGCTCGAGTGTGCCTGTGACGCGGGGGTTGAGCGGCGGACGGTCGCTCCTGTCGGCCGGAACTTCGCTGAGGCCCATCATCTCCATGTACTGCCGACGCCGCTCGGAAATAAGCCGCTTCCACACTGCCGGATCGGTGAGCCCGGAGAGCGTCTCGTCGCTGATACGCCTGGCTTCACGGCACAGATAGTCGCGAATGGTCATCGTCATGGGTTCCTTCACCGTCGCAGTTGGATGCAGCCACGAGGCGTCGCGCGCTGCCGGGCGAGCGCGCGCCCCACGAGCGGCCAACGCGCCCGCTGCAGCAACGGCACTCGTTTTGATGAATCTCCGGCGGTCCATGGCAAGCGAGACAGTGGTCAGTGGTCAGCGGCCAGTGCGGCCAATGGTTAATGGTGGATGGTTAATGGGCAGTATGCCTCGGGTAGGTTCGTCGGCGGCAGGGGAAGTCCTCGGGGGGATGGCGTGGGCAACTCGCGGCGAGTCCGCTGGGATGAGCTGCGCCGCGACCGATCGATCTGAGATGACATCACCTGCCCGAATCAAACGCCTGTTTGTTCACCATGTCCTGTCATAGAATGTAAACCATGTAGTGGCGTGGAACACGAGCAAGCCGTGCCACACGGCGCGGCCGTTGTGTGAAGCCTGCTGGGTAATTCGCCCGGACGGCGCTCGCGCCTTCTTGTGGGGTCGGCGGCGGCCGCTGAGTTGGATTGTGGCCATTTCGAGCAAATTCCTGCATGCTGGAAGGAGAGTCCGACCCGGGGCAGAAGCACACAGCTAGAGTGGGACGGAGGAGGAACCATTGACATGAAACGGGGACCGGCTCGCCGAGCGATGGATGGCGTGCAGAAGGCCATCCGAACCTTTGTGCCGAAAGAGGAAGACTTTTTCATTCTCTTCGAGCGCGCCGCTGAGAATGCGGCAAAAGGCGCCCGGGTGCTGCAGAGCCTGCTGGCCGGGACGACTGCGCCCCAGGACGCTGTGGACCAGATCGAAGCCGCCGAGCACCACGGCGATGACATCACGCACGAGACAGTTCGGCGGCTGAATGCCACCTTCGTGACGCCCATTCTGTTCGACCGCGAGGACATCCTGCGGGTGGCCGATGCGCTGGACGACATAGTGGACATGACGCACGCGGCCGTTGAGCGCTACTCCCTGTACGAGCTGACCGAGCCCACACCCGCGGCAAAGCGCCTGGCCGAGCTGCTCGTGCTTTCCACCGATGAGCTGCATGCGACCATGCAGCAGCTTGACAAGATCTCGCCCGACTCCAGTGAATACTGCGTGAAGGTCAACGAACTCGAGAACCAGGGCGACACGGTACTGAAGGCCGGGCTCGCCGATCTGTTCCGCGGCACGCCTGATCCCATCTACGTGATGAAGTGGAAGGAGATTTACGAGTTCATCGAGGAGGCGATTGACTCCTGCGAAGACACCGTGAATGAGATCGAGGCCGCGGTGGTGAAGAATGCTTGAGTCGATATCCGGGGTGGTTGATGACACCCGAGGAATGCTTGCATTCCTCCCCGGCCACCCGATGATCCTGGCCATCATATTATTCGCGCTCGTGTCGGATTTCGTCACGGGTTTCCACGACACCGCGAACTCCATCGCCACCTCCGTGCTCACCCGCGCCATCTCGATGCGCACTGCCGTCGTCATGGCCGCCGGGTTGAACTTCCTGGGGGGGATCGTATTCGTAAAGGTCGCAACGACCATAGCCGCCAAGGTGGTGGCGCCGGCGGCGCTGGCGCAGGTGGGGCAGGAAGTGGTACTGGCCACGGTCATCGCCGCCATCGTCTGGAATGTCATCACGTGGCGCCTGGGGCTCCCCTCCAGCTCCACGCACGCGCTCATTGGGGGGCTGCTTGGCTCCGCGGGCCTGGCCGTTGGGGTGCACAACTACAATTGGACGAAGCTGGGGCAAGTGCTGATTGCGCTCATCGTGTCGCCGGTGGGGGGAATGATCGCCGGCTTGCTTTTCGTCACGCTGCTGATGTGGATCTTCAGAGGGATGGCTCCGCTGCGTACCAGCAACATCTTTCGCAAGCTACAGGTGGGCTCGGCCAGTTTCATGGCCTTCAGTCACGGCGCGAACGATGCGCAGAACTCCATGGGGATCATCACGATGGCGCTTCTCTCGGCCGGCTTCTGGCCCACGCCGGACAAGGTCAAGGTCCTTGTGCCGGTGCGGTGCCTGGCGGCTGGGGCTATGGGCGCCGGAACTGCGTTCGGGGGCTGGCGCATCATCAAGACGCTCGGTCGGCGCATGATGCAGCTTCAGCCCATACACGGCTGCGCCGCCGAGACGGCCGGTGCAGTCGTCGTGCAGATCTGCACGCACCTGGGGCTGCCTATCAGCACGACGCACGTTATCAGCTCAGCCATCATGGGCGTAGGCAGCGCCCGGCGCCTCAGCGCCGTTCGCTGGCGCGTTGCCGGCAACATCATCGCCGCTTGGCTGTTGACCTTCCCCGCCACTGCCCTCCTCGGCGCCATCGGTTACAAGATCATGTCGCTGTTTTAGACGGTCGAGGTCCGCGGGGCACTACCCGAGCCGAACCACCTTGCCTGTCCTGGCCGACTCGTAGGCGGCCAGTACCACGCGGTGATTCCAGAGGCCATCCTCGCCGGTCACGCCCGGGGGGCGGTCATCGCGCCCGGCGTCGCCGAGGTCCTCGATCTCCGCCTGGTACATGTTCACCGGCTCGGGCTCGATCAGTTGCTCGTTCACCGCATCCGTCCGCTCCTGCTGCGCATCGTACTCCGCCGCCTCCTGCAGCAGCGCATGGATGCTGCCTGCAGACATCTGCCCAATGGTGCCTTGGGTCGTCACGCTGCCCTTCGAGCCGTACACTTCGAGCATATTCCGCGAGGCGGCGTCGGGGATGTTGAAGTGGGCGTCAATGAGCCCCACGGCGCCGCTCGCGAATCGGAGGATGGCCACGGACGTGTCCTCTGTCTCATATTCCTGCACCAGCCGCCCCGTCAGCGCCGCGATCTCCGTGGTCCTGCCGAAGAACATCTCCAGCAGGTCAACGCAGTGGTTCGCCATGTCCATGAAGGCGCCCCCACCACCGTCGGCGAGCACCTGCCGGAAGGCCCCCTCGATGGGCGGATACCAGCACGTCAGCTCCGCGCGGCCCATCACGGGCGTGCCCAGGACGCCATCGTCGAGCATCTGCCGTATCCGCTCGTGGCAGGCGTGGTAGCGCATCATGAAGCCCACGCCAAGCCTCACGCCCGCCTCGTGGCAGGCGGCGATCATCTGCTCGCACTCCGCCGTCGTCATCGCCATGGGCTTTTCGACGAGCACGTGCTTGCCGGCTCTGGCGGCGGCTATGGTCTGCTCGGCGTGGAACTTCGGTGGCGAGGCGATGTACACGGCCCCGACGCTGTCGCGCGCCAGCAGCGCCTGGAGCGTCTCACACGGCGCTGCGTCCGGGTACTTCTGCCGCAGCTCCGCAAGCCGCTCCGGCACGGGCTCCATAACGGCGTCCAGCGTCCCGTTGCGCGCCGGAAGGATGCCCTCGGGAATGGTGCGTCGGTCGGCAATGCCGCCGGCGCCGACCACCCCCCAGCCGATGGTCATTGTCGTCGCCTCCTCTGTCCGGTGGTCAGTGATCAGCGGTCAGTGACCAGTTAACTACCGGGCTCAAGTAGTCAGCGCCCAGGGGTCGGTCAAGGCGCGCGGGCAGGCTTCGACGACCGCCCACCGAGGCCACTCTGACGACCGGAAACTCACACAACGAACACCTGGTCGCCCTCCCGTACCTGCTCGTCCATCTTGACCCCCATGCTCTGGCCCGCTGTCCCCTCGTCCACCTGCTCGTGCTCGAGCTGCATTGACTCGACCGTCTGGGTGAAGTCCGACGTGGCGCCTTTGATGCGGATGGTGTCCCCGACGCGCAGCGTGTCGGTCAGGTCTATGATGCCGACGCTGATGCGACCGAAGTAGTGGGTAACAGCACCGACGAGCCTGCCTTCCTGTACCTGCTCCTCCGGGGTCATTTCCGCCCACCTCCGTTGCGTCCCCCGCTTGATGCCGGCCCTATTCCACGCCTGCCGCCCCAGCCCCTGCTTTCTCGGAGTGCTTCTCATGTCGTACCGCCGCCCTCTGACCCGCGCCAAACCCGTTTCTCCGTCATCTCTGTGTTCTCCCTGGCAGGCCTGATGCATAGCCGCAGAGAACACAGAACCCACAGAGAGTGGCGAGCCAAGCGGGTCACTGGTGAATGGCCGGCGCGGAGCTGACCGCCGATCACCGGCCGCTGATCACTATCGGAAAAGGAGACCATCATGAATGTCATGGAGTCTGTTCAAAACCGGTTCAGCGTCCGGAGCTATCTGCAGAAGTCGGTGGAGCCCGAGAGGCTGCAGCGGCTCCTGGAGGCGGCGCGCCTGGCGCCCTCAGCGCGCAACCTGCAGGAGTGGCGGTTCGTGGTGGTGACCAACGAGGGTACGCGGGAGCGGCTGATGCACGCGGCGCAGGAGCAGCGGTTCGTCGGCGAGGCGCCTGTAGTGATCGCGGCGTGTGCCGAGGACGTCGAGCACGTCATGCCCTGCGGCCAGCTCTCGCACCCGATAGACGTCGCCATTGCCCTGGAGCACATCGCTCTGCAGGCTGTTGACGAGGGGTTGGGCACCTGCTGGATAGGCGCCTTCGACGAAGCGCAAGTGAAGGAGATACTGGGCATTCCCGACGAGGTCCGCGTGGTGCAGTTGATGACGGTCGGCTATCCCGCCGTCGCCCCGGGGCCGAAGACCCGCAAGCCGCTGAACGAGATAGTGATGTACGAGAGGTGGGGGAAGTGAGCCACGCCGACCTCTGCCCAGCGAGTAGGCAGGCCCCGGCCCTCCGCCCCTTGCATTGAGGGTGAGCCTCAGAGACGCATCGGCGGCAACCCCACCCTGGCAGGGCGCGGAATGGACAACCCCGAGTCACCTGCCCGCTATTTCTTCCTCCCGCAGCTCCTCCTCGATGGCCTCGTAGCTGCGGGTGGCCACCAGGGCGCCGCGGCGGCGCTCGGCGAAGTCACGCACCTTCGCGCCCCAGGGCGTCGGGTACTGCCCGGTGATGCAGGCATCGCAGAGGGCCTCCTTCGGCAGCCCGATGCTGCGCACCAGACCGCCGTAGCTCTGATACACAAGCGAGTCCGCGCCGATGCCGCGTCCCACCCGCTCGGCGATGCCCTCCAGGCCGCCGGGTTCGTCTACGTACTGGGCCGCGACGAACTCGTCCACGGTGGTCATGTCGATGCCGTAGGGGCACGGCGAGATGAGCGGCGGGCACGACACGCGCACGTGTACCTCTTCGGCGCCGCCCTCGTCCCGCAGCCGGTCCAGGAGCACGCGCAGCGTAAGGCCCCGTACGACGGTATCCTCGACGAGCAGGACTTTCTTCCCCTTCAGGATGGGCGGGAGAAGCACGTACTTCTCGCGTGCGCGCCCCTCGCGGCCGGTGCTCTGAATGAACGTGCGACCCACGTAGCGGTTGGACTCAATGCCCTCCTTAAGCGGCAACCCAAGATCGTGAGCAAAGCTGTCCGCGGCCGTCTTGCTGGCAAAGGGAACGGGGACGACGATGAAACTGTCGTCCAGGCGGTCGCGCAGCGGCTCGACCTTCGCCAGCTCCTGCCCCAGCCGGTACCGCACGTCGTAGACGCCGACGCCATCGAGAACCGAGCCCACGTCGGCGAAGTAGACCCACTCGAAGTAGCAGTGCGCCGTGCGCTGACTCTCGGCAAAGCGGTACCGGCGCACCTCGCCGCCCGACACGTGCACCAACTCCCCCGGAGCAATCGGATGTGACTCCTGAATGCCGATCACGGCGAGGGCGACGCTTTCCGAGGCTGCCGCGAAGAGGCCGTTGCTCTCGCCATAGCACAGGGGTCTGAGGCCAAGGGGGTCACGGGCGGCGATCAGATCGCCGTCAGCGTTGATGCACACGATGCTGTAGCCCCCGTCAAAGCGCCGGGTCGCGGCGGCGAACACGTCGGCGGGATCGGGCCGCTTGGGTTTGCCGCACTCGGCCCAGAGCAGGTGGCGGATGAGCTCCGTGTCCGTATTCAGGTTCAGGTGCCCGGCTGCCTCCAGTTCACGCTTAAGCTGCGCGAAGTTGGCCAGGTTCCCGTTAAAGCCGAAGGAGAACCAATCCCACGTGCGCATGCCGTGCGTCTCGAAGGGCTGCGCTGTGCTCCGAGTGATGGTCCCGGAAGTGGCGTAGCGACAATGACCAATGCCCGCCGGGCCGGCGTACCACTGCAACAGGCTTTGGTGCTTGGCCGGCGCGCTGAGGCGAAATACCTCCGACACGAGGCCCACGTCCCGATGCGTGTCCAAAAGCTGCTCGCCGCGATCGGGGCGGTACGTGGTTATGCCGGCGCTCTCCTCGCCGCGATGCTGGAGCTGCCGCAGCATCTTCTGCAGGTAACCCGCCGCCGCGCCCGGCTCGACGTCTTGGTTATCGGGGCTGCAGTATACTGCTGCCACACCGCACTTGTGTCGCAAGTGATAGCTGTCGGTCATCAGTGGTCAGCGGCCGGCGCACGGCCAAATGGGTGCTGGCAACGGTTGAATCCGTGACGCCCGCGTCCTCAATCGCCGATGGACTATCTGCGGTGACGCTGAATCATCCACCATTAACCATAAACCAGGCGCCGTTGTCTATGAGGTGCCCTGCCAGCCCGAGTTGACGCAGATTGGAGGAGCACGATGCCTGACGTGCCTTCTCTCGTGCCCGCGAGAACACGGGAAAGAGAATGGCACCCAACACTGAGATGATCGCGATGACCACGAGCAGTTCGATGAGGGTGAAGGCGGACCGCACACGTGTCCGTACCATGCCGTTCCCATGCCCTTGACCAGAGTAGTTGGCTCTCGGCCTGGCGCCGACGACTACATGCCCGTAGCCTCCCACCCAGCACATGGTGACTTCGCGAGCGGCTCCCCGATGTCCTCCCGCCGCAGTGGCCGGTAAATGCTGGCCCTGCGCCTGGCCTGCTCGCGTCGGGCGAGCATCGAGATAGGCGTGGAACATAGGCCGGAGAAGTATGTTTGTTGAGGTACCAGTGCGGAAAAGGAATGGTTGATGGTTTATGGTCAATGCAAGACCCAGCGTCACGCCCCCTCGTCTCACATCAACCACTCAACCATTGACCATTGGCCGGCGGCGCTCGGTCTCGGGCGCACTCGCGGTGCTGCTGGCGATCCCCTTTGTCTGCGTCGCAGGCAGCGCGCAACAAGCGACCACGGCCGCGGACCGCAAGGTCGAGGAGGAGCTGAGCTTCGCCGAGGGCCTCTACCGGGACAAAGAATACGAGCGCGCGGCAAAGCACTTCCAGGCCTTCGCGCAAGCGCACCCGAAGCACCCCGAGGCGGATTTCGCCCTCATGCGTGCCGCCGACTCCCTGTACAACCTGAATCGCTTTGAAGAGGCCGCGTCGCTCTACGAGAAACTCCCGCGCGCGTATCCGAACAGCACGCGCGTGGAACGGGCCTACTACCGAGCGGCGGAATGCAGCTACCGGGCAGAGCGCTTCCGCGAGGCCGCCGACGGCTTCAAGCTCCTGGTGGAAAAGAGGCCGGACACCCGCTTCGCCCCTCAGGCATGCTACTGGGCCGGTGAGGCACTGTACAACCTCGGCGACCACGACCCCGCGGTCGCTATGTACGAGCAGGCTATCGAGCGCTCGCCGAAGAGCGAACACGCGGCCTACGCCCACTACTCCATCGCCATCGCCCGCATCAAGCAGGGCCGCCCGGGCGAGGCTGTGCCGCACCTGGAGATGCTGCTCCGCGATTTCCCCAAGAGCGACGTGACCACGGAAGCCGCACTTCGCCTCGGCGACGCCTACTACGGTGAGAAGCGCTACGACGAGGCCATCGCGCAGTACCAGAGGGCGCTTGGCGCCAAGGGGGGCGCTCAGGTCACGGCTGCCGCCCTCTACGGCCTCGCGTGGTGCTACTACGACCGGGGCGAGTACGAGAAGGCCCTGGCCAGCTTCCGACGAGTGGCGCAGGAGCACGGCGATACGGATCTGGCCGTTGAGGCGCGGGCCCACGCCGGCGATTGCCTGTACCGGCTCGGCAGCTACAAAGAGGCCGCGGCTGCGTACGAGAAGGCGGCGGAGAAGGGCGGCAAGTTCGCCGACCACGCCCTCTTCTGGCTCGCCGGCAGCCGAGCGGCGCTGAAGGACACCACAGGCGCCATGGCGGCGTATCGTGCGCTCACCGAGAGATACCCCAAGAGCGCCCTCGCCATCGAGGCGCAGCTCAGAATGGGCGATCTCCACATCGCCGCCAAAGACTACGCGGCGGCCGAGAAAGCCTACCAGGCGGCCGAAAAGGCGGCGACAGAGCGTGAGGCGAAGCTGCGCGCTCGCTACGGGGTCGCGCTGTGTCAGTACCAGCGCAAGAAGTCACCCGAAAGGCTGGGGGAGCTGGAGAGGATCGTGCGCGATCTGCAAGGCAGCCAATTCGGACCGAGGCTTGGGTATCAGTTCGGCACGCTTTGCTACAACGAGGAGCAGTACGACAAAGCCATCCCCATGCTGAAGCTCTTCATCGAGAAGAGCCCCACCGACCGAGAAGCTCCGCGGGCGCAGTACCTGCTGGGGCTCGCGTACGAGGGGGCCGGACAGACGGCGGAGGCCGAGGCCGCCTACCGACGCATTTTGGCGAACCACGCCGGCACATCGGCGGCGAACGATGCCGCTGCCGCGCTCATCAGCACGCTCAGCCGGGCCGGCAAGGCCGCGGAGGGGCAGGAGCTGGCGGCAAAGCTGCGGGGGCAAGGCACCGACGTCGGCGTGCTCGCCAGAGCCCAGTTCGCGGTTGCCGAGGGCCTCTTCGGCGAGAAGAAATACGCCGAGGCCCGCCGGATCTTCGAGGCGGTGGTCCAGCAATTCCCCGACGCCGAGCAGGCCGAGTTCGCCCAGTATCGCGTTGCGGCATGCCTGGTGGCGGAAGGGAACTTCGCGGAGGCCGAAGCGGCCCTTCGCAGCTTCCTGAAGCGCCACCCCAAGAGCACGGCGGCGCCCTTTGCCCGCTATCAACTCGGAGCTGCTCTGGCCCGGCAGCAGAAGCACCGGGAGGCCATCCCCGTGCTCGAGGAGATGCTGGCGAAGTCGCCCGAACACGAGGTGGCGCCTCGAGCGCTGTATGAGCTCGCCTGGGCGTACATGGAGACAGAGCAGCCGGAGGAGGCCATCAAGCGCTTCGAGCAGGTGGTGCAGAAGTACCCCACGAGTCCGTTGGCTGCCGACAGCATGTTTCGACTCGCCGAACACCGCTTCGATGCCGAAGACTACGCTGCGGCACTGACCGCCTACGAGCGCGTCGTGAAGCAGTTCCCCGACAGCCCCCTCGTGGACGAGGCTCAGTACAAGCGCGGCTGGTGCCTGCTCAACGTGGATCGCCAGAAGGAGGCCATTACGGCGTTCAGGGAGGCAGCGGCGAAGGCCGATAACCAGCGCATCGCCGCCGATGCTCAATACCAACTCGCCCTCGCGCTGCTCGAAACTGGCCAGAGCGCCGATGCAGCCGCGGAGCTGCAGCGTTTCGTGGACTCGCACCCGGATTCGGACCGAGTGCCCGATGCCCTGGTCAAGCTCG
Source organism: Armatimonadota bacterium (assembly GCA_030601885.1). Lineage (GTDB taxonomy): Bacteria > Armatimonadota > Zipacnadia > JAUWAU01 > JAUWAU01 > JAUWAU01. The sequence goes on along the minus strand of JAUWAU010000048.1, from coordinate 738 downwards.
GCCATATCCGCCTGAAACTGAAGGACGTCAAGGCCGCGGAGGTCGCCTTCAGTCGTGTCACGAGCGATCACGCCGATAGCCCATCGGCCGCCGAGGCGTTCCAGGGCTTGGGCTACTGCAAGCTGCAGAGCAAGGATTACGACGCGGCGGCGGAAGCCTTCGCCGAGGTCGTCAGCAGGAGCCGGACGGCGGGCGCGGCCGAGGCGCAGTACAACATCGGCGAGTGCCGCCGCCTGCAGGGGCGCTACGACGATGCCATTGATGACTACCTCAAAGTCGTCTACCTGTATGGGGGCGTGAAGGAGTGGGCGGCGAAGGCCCGCTTCCAGGCCGGGCAGTGCCACGAGCAGTTGAACGATCCGACGAAGGCGACGGAGGCGTACAAGAAGGTCGTCAGCGACTACGAGGACCAATCCGAGTGGGTCAACAAGGCGAAAGAGCGACTCGAAGCCCTTGGCAGTTAGGCGGGGCCACCACTGTCATCAGTTGTTAGTTCTTAGCAACGGCAGCGCATGGCGAGGGTGCCGTGGCGGGCCGGCCGTTAACTAATGACTGTCAACTAATACTACTACGACGCTTTATCATGGTTTGTCGCGGCGCTTGGCGTGGTGGCGATAGTGAGACACTTTGGCCTTGTGGTTCGTGCGCTGGATGTGGCGCACGAGCGCCATAGCCTCCGATGCAGTCAGGTCACCGCGGGCGAAGGCGGCTGCCAGCAGGATACAGACTTGCCGGAGC
>JAUWAU010000062.1 GCA_030601885.1 Armatimonadota bacterium | reverse complement strand
GGGAACAACGCGGAACTTCTCGGTAACAGTTAAGCGTGTAGAGGACGGGGCGCTGCTGATCAGCGGGCTGACAGCCACGCCGACGCGCGGCGGCACCTGGGACATCGGCTTCAATCTGTCAGCCGATGCGGCCGTGACGGCTCGGGTCTGCAACGTGGCGGGCCGCCGCGTCAGCGACATCGCGCAGAGCGAGCAACTGGCCCGAGGCCGGGCGTCTGTGACCTGGAATGGCTGCAGCGCAAGGGGTACGAATGTCCCCAGCGGCATCTACCTACTCCGCGTCACGGTCCGCACCGAGGAGGGCGAACAGGCGTCGGCGGTGACGCTGCTGCAGGTGAGGCGGTAGGGGGAGACCCCCAACCGCCGAGGCCTACATATGCTCCGGGGCTGAGACGCCGAGTAGGTTCAGCGTGTTGCGCATCACGATCTGCGTGCCGCGCACCAGCGCCAGGCGGGCCTGGGTGAGGGCGTCGTCGTCGGTCACGACGCGGCAGCTCGTGTAGAACTGGTGGAACTGCTGGGCGAGGGACTGGGCGAAAGTGGTCAATCGGTGCGGCGCGCGCGCGACGGCTGCCGTCTGGACGTAACCGGGAAAATCGGCAATGGCGCGCAGCAGCGCCAGCTCGTCGTCGTGCTGCAGCAGTGAGAAGTCGGCGCTGGCGACATGGTCGGTGGCAACGTTCGCCTGCTCGGCCGTGCGGAAGATGCCGCACATGCGGGTGTGCGCGTACTGCACGTAGTAGACCGGATTCTCCTCCGACTGCCTCTTGGCTACCTCGAGGTCGAAGTCGATGTGGGCGTCTGTCGAGCGGGTGAGCAGCAGGTAGCGGGCAACGTCGCCGCCAACGGCATCAATGATGTCCCGCAGCGACACCATCGTGCCCCCGCGCTTGGACATCGGCACCACCTTGCCGCCGCGAACGAGCCGCACGGTCTGGTGCATGATCAGCTCGAAGTCTCTGTCCTCGTACCCCAGGCATGCGACCGCCGCCCGCATCGGGACAATGCGTCCGTGGTGGTCCGGGCCCCAGATGTCTATAAGCAGGTCGTGGCCACGGTCGTACTTGTTGGCGTGGTAGGCGACATCGGTAGCCAGGTATGTGGGCGCTCCCGTGCGCCGCACCAGCACGTGGTCTTGGTCGTCGCCGTGCGCGGTCGTCCGGAGCCAGGTAGCGCCGTCGCGCTCGTAGGTCTCTTCCCGTTTCGCCAGTTGATCGAGCACCTGTTGGACCGCGCCGCGCTGCCGCAGCTCCCTCTCACTGAACCAGGTGTCAAATTCGATTCCCAGATCACTGCAGTCCCGTCGCATGCCCTCAACCACGTCGTCGAGGACCAAGTCGGCGAAGAACACATCGGACTCGTCCGCGTCGGCGTACTCGTCCCCGTGTCGCTCGGCCAGCAGTCGGCCGTAGTCGGCCACGTAGTCGCCGTGATAGCCATCCTCGGGCAGCTCAGCGTCCCGTCCGAGCGCCTGCAGATAGCGAGCGCGCACCGACGCGCCGAACTTGTTGAGCTGTGTGTTGTCCGAGGCGTCGTTGATGTAGTACTCGCGCTCGACCTCGTAGCCTATCGCCTGGAGGAGGTTCGCGATCACATCACCGACGGGGCCGCCGCGGGCGTTGCCGATGTGTATGGGTCCGACGGGATTGGCGCTGACGAACTCGACGTTCGCTCGCTTCCCGGCGCCGATCGTGCTGCGGCCATAGCTTACGCCCTGCGCCAGCGTTGTGGCCAGCGCGTCGTAGAGCCACTGGTTGGAGAGATGGAAGTTGATGAAGCCCGGGCCGGCAATCTCAACGCGCTCCGCGAAGCCCTCCGGCAGCTTGAGGCGTGCCACTATGGCCTCGGCGAGCTCCCGTGGCTTCATCTTCGCCGCCTTGGCGAGTATCATCGCAGTGTTGGCCGCGAAGTCGCCCATCTCCGGTCGCGGCGGGCGTTCCAGGCTAACAGCCTCCACGGGGACAGCTTCGCAGATTCCCTCAGCGGCGCAGGCTGCGGTGGCGTCGGCGATGGCTTGGCGTACAGTCCGTTCGGGCATCCTGTCGGTACCTCGCACGCTAGTGGCTAGTTGCGGAAGTGCGCGCGATAAGAGTCGGGCTGGAAAGCCCGACCTACGCGTAGGTGGGCCATTCTTGGCCCACTCTCTTTCGCTCGCGAACTTACGCAACCAACAAGTACTAGTAGTCTAACCACATGTGGTAGTAGTCGCTCACGTAGCCACCGAAGGCCACTTGGAGAGACATGAGAATGATGACCGTGGCGGCTATGTGCAGAAGCCCGCGGTTACGGGCAGCCTGGAACCGTGACACCCGCGTCCCCATCGCAGCGGCATATTTGCGGAGCAGGGCCCTACCGGCCTCGAGGCCAGCCCGCAATTGCTTGGGCGACGGTGAGCGCGTAGTGAACAGCCGTTGCACTACCGATCCCAAGAGGCGACGGCACAGCCACCCGGCTGCGAGTGCGGCGGGAACCACGATATACCACGGGTAGTACCGGGTCGTCGGCACGAGAATCAGCAGAGGCAGCAGCCACCCCAGGATGTTGCTCCCGCAGCGGCTGTGTGTCCGTGGCATCTGCCGCACGTTCTCCTCGGTCAGCTCGCAGCCGGCCTCAATGGCGTGCACGGTCATGTGCTCCGCGGCATGGTACCCCGACACCGGCGACAGACGCAGTATCGCGAAGAAGAACAGGAACTGCATCATCTCGATGAGCGTGCGCCATACCGGCTCGTATAGCGCCTCGCCCGACAGAGAAGCGGAGAGGCGTATGGCCAACAGCGGCACGGGGACTGCGTCGTCGATGGCCCAGACGACGACGACCGTCAGCAGGTATGCCACCAGCAGAGACATGGCGAGCATCAGTATAGAGAGGGACAGGCCCAGCCTGCTGCCGCTATAGACGGCGCCGTTGGACAAGTACACGCCCCCGGGTGTCGCCATGCCGGAGATTCGCGGCGCGCGCGTGGGGATGTGCCGAAGCCACGGCAGTATGAGACGCCGCGGGGCCTGCGCATCGTCACTGGAGAGTGGCATCAGTCGGCTTCACCTGCGCTCGCAATACGTTGGTGGATTTGCTATACTCAGGCATCGGCGATCGGTCCCGTGCGCAGACCGGAGAGGGATGAGGCACGATGGGATTCGCACTGTTCCTGCGCTCCATGATGGTGCTCAGCCTGCTGTTCGGCCTGCTCTTTGCCATCGGCATGGCCGCAATCTACTACGCCGACTTGGATCTGTCTGTGGCCATAGTCTTTGCCGTGGGCGTGATCCTGCTGCAGTATGCCATAGGCCCGTACATCATTCAATGGATCTACAAGATCGAATGGACAGCGCCGGAGGCATTCCGGGGCTGTTCTGGAGCGAGGATGTCGGCCTTCTGCTGGGGCTCGGGGGTTTCGTGGTGACGCTGTAGTATTATGGCGCCCCGTTGTCAGGGTCCTTGTCTGGCGGGTCCTGCTTGAGCACCCGGCTGCCATCCGTCTCCCGGGCCCGCACCCGGAAGCGCCGATGACCTATCTCGGCCACCCGCTGCTCGACCTTGTCATCGAGGCGCTCTGCATCTTCCTCGTTGAGGCCCCGGCCGAAAGCCGCCAGGTCCGCGCGCGTGAGTCCCTCGCTATCCAGCAATGCGAGAACCAGTTCCTCAAGCCGGTGTTGCCCCTCCGGCGTGTTGGCAATGGCCCGTTGCCACACCCGTATCTTCGTAGCGATCTCGACGAAGCGCTCCTCGGTCAGGGGCTGATCTGTCTGGGAGTGCGCCTCGGCGCCATCTGCTTTCTCGGTTTGCTCCTGGTTTTCTGCGTCTTCGGACATCTGTTCTGTGGGATCGGTGACGGCGGAGGCCGGATCGCCGGCAGGCCGTTGTTCCTCGTCGTCGTCGTCGCCGTGGTCGGAGAGCAGAGACGACTCCTCCGCGGCCACCACATGAGGCTCGCCCCGGCGTGTCGCCGAAGCTCTGGTAGGCCGCTCGTGGAGTCGAGCCCGGCTCCAGAAGATGCCCGCGCAGAGACCAACCACGGCAAGGGCAAGTGCCAGCACCAGGCGCCGCTGTCTGTCTGAAAGCATCTCTGAGTGCCTCAGCAGATCCGAAGGCTGGCTGAGGATACCCACGAGTACGGCAGATGTCAAGCGTGAACCGGCGAGCCGGAGCGTGCCTGAGGGAGTGGGGGACAGGACTCTGTCTAAAGGCCTACAACGCCGTCACCCGGTCGGCCAGGACGGCGATGTCTCGCTTCCCCTGTCGGGAGAGCTTGCCCTCGACGATGAGGCCCGGGCTCTCGTAGATCACGCGCCCGTACTTGTCGTACACGTTGGAAAAGATGACCACCTCTACAACCCCGGTCTCGTCCTCCATCGTGACGAACACGACCGTCTGTCCGCTTCGCGTCGGCGGCGCGCGGCGCGGAGTCTCGGCAACTTGACGAGGATACGCGTTGTGTCGTAAAATAAAAGAGAATCAGGTGCGAGCCCGAGATTTCGGTGGAGGCGGCCGTAAGCGGCAGCCCATCCAGACAGACCTCGGGGAGACACCTGCCCAGCCGCGCGCATGTGACTGCGGTTGGGACTGGCTGCGGTTAAGGGCAGCCGATCGGCTGGCGAGGACCGCCTTATGCGCGGGGAAACCGAGATCACAGCGAGAGTGGCAAGGCTCGACCTCGGATGGGTGGTCAGCGAAGAGCTGAACCTTCTGCTGGTGCAACCTCTCTACAGGGCAGAGGAGTCTCAGGGTGAGGTAGGCCGGCTGCGGGACGAGTTCAGGGAGAGCCAAGGGCAGGTCGTAAGCGCGGTAGCTGAACTCATCAGGGACCCAAGCAAACGCCTCCTTGACTACTGGCAGCCCCTTCACGCCGTCCTCTTGCCGGAGCTGTGCGTGCCGCGCGAGTCAATACGAGACCTGCTGGACGCCTTGGCGCAGCCGCGCACGCCGCCCGGCATGCTGGTGGCGGCCGGCATCGAGCGATTGAGCACGGAAGAGTACTCGGAACTTCTCGGCTCCCATGCAACGGACGAGAAATGGCGGGGCCAGGAGATGGCCAGCCTGGAGAACCCGCAATATCGGAATGACATGTGGATCAACGCCATGCTGCTGGCGTGGCATGAGCGCGATGGCAAACTCGGGGTCGCATTCCAAAGAAAGATCACCCCGAGCGCGCACGAACGGGAGACCCTGTGCTGCGGCGACACGGTGCACGTCTTGGTCATCAACGGCGCCTCCTTCGTGTTCACCATTTGCTCTGACATGCTGAACGTCCCTCCAGGTGGCGGCCGTTGCTCCGTGGCGGATGCGATTGTGCGGCATTTCGGTGGCGGGGGGCAGCCTGGAACGCTTGACGCCCTGGTTCACATTCAGTGCAACCGGCATCCCAACCACGGCCTCATGCAGGCCGGGTTCTATCGCTTGCTCGTGGAGTCGCCCCGGACTGTGGGCGAGGCGTGCCGCGGGGCGATGGTTGTGCGAGTGAACGCCGCGGCCCGCTGCGAGGAGTCAGATGAATACGGGCTGACCGGTGTGCTGGTCGGGGGGCATCGGAGGTACCACGGCCGCGCCCCTCGATGCTGCTGCAGATCCGGAGGGGACATCGTGTGTTACGACCTCAGGCCGCGCCGGGCGTCAGCGTTCGTGCTGAGAACGCGGCTTCCATCGCGCACACCCGGCCCGGAGGGGGCTGCAGGGATTCAACCCGTAACAGGAGGGCTTTGGGTGGGGCTGCGGCCAGGCGACCTCGAGATCGACTTCAGCCGGGGGGAGGAGGCAATTCCAGAGGCGTACCGGTTTGCGGGGTGGCGAGCGTTGCCGCGCGAACTGCGCTCCGGCACGGGTACAAATCTGCTGGAGGTGGCGGCTAGCCGCATTCGGGACGAGCTCGAGCCGAAGCTCGCCCGGGGGTACCGCCAGCTGAGGAGAGCCTGCTGGGGCCGCAATGGGGACTTCTTGTCGCGGTGGGGGAGGAAGGCACTCAGCTTCGCGCCTGCGGAGGTGAGGGATGATCCCGACAAGTGGACTGCGGCGCATCTGGACCACCTAAAGCGCCTCGTCGCTGGCCTCGCAATGCTGCACGCGTGGTTTCCGCTGGCCCCTGCAGAGAGCAGCGCCGCACCGGGGTGCGGCGCAGCGCTGAGCCTCGGCGGAGGAGCCCGGTGGGTACACTCACGACACGCGTGCGACAAGGCGCGCGATACTGTGCGTGCGTGGGTGTCACAGGACGCGGAGACGTCCAATGCGTTGAGCGGGGACATCTACGTCGTATCAGCCGAGGCGGGCGCATCGGAGAGCGAGTTCGTCCAGGTGGGCGGCCTGATGTCGCCCGGTGCCCCCACATACGCTGCTGGACAGGTCGGGGACAGGGGCGATATAGCGCGCCCGGGAGTCGTGCTGGTTCCGGTTGGGCGGATCGAGCACTGGGTACGCCAGGGGCTTGTGCACAGCCTGGCCGACATACGGGAGAAGCTGGTGCTGGTGCTGGCCGGGGAGGGGGGGGCGCTCGCCACGTGAGCGGCATGTCAGATCAGGAGAAGCTGGTTGGCGAAGTGGAGCGCGCACTCAGGGCCTTGAAGGTACAGCTGCGCCCGGAGACGGGTTGGGAGCCAGCCGTCCTCGACGGGGTGTACAGTTTCCCGTGCGGGGTGCTCGGGGTGCAGTGCTGCGACGGGTGGGAGGAGCTTAGCCGCGGATGGGAGGACGCTCAGCGCGAGTTCGGATCGATAGTCCGGCGCTGGCTGCTTGAGCGGCCGATCGGCCCTGACGCCTACCTCCTCTTCATCCTGAGCGCCCGGACGCTCGAGGAGGTCCCACCGGAGGAGCGCAATGCGCTGGTTCAAACGATCCAGACCTCTCGGTCCGAGTGTCTCAAACACATCGTTGTCTACGATGGGGACGAGTGGACCGATCGGCTCCGTGACCTGACGTTCGTGCCCATCGCACCCGCTGAGCGGGTGCCAGAGTCCGGGCAGGTGGCTATCGGGGCATTCCTGCGAGGGGCGGGACTGCCGGACGAGTTGGCGGAGGATCTGCTGGGCACGCGCCCCGGCGCCGAGCTGATGGCCCAGCGTATTCTCGAGGGAGACTATGGCGCTCCTCCGGAGGCTTGGTCGCAGGCCGGCCTGGACCCACTGTGGCTCGTTCGCCCGGAGCCTCAGCTACCCAAGCGGAAGCGTCGTCGCAGGGCGGGCCGCCAGGTTCGTCTCCAAGCCGTTCGGCTGCCGAACTTCCGGTCTTTTCGCGCTCCAGACGCTGGAAGCGCTCCGGAAATCGATCTGTCCTCGGACATCACGCTGCTCTACGGAGAGAACGGCTCTGGCAAAACATGCCTGGTTCAAGCCCTCGAGTGGGCTATATGCGGGGGCATTGAGGACCTGGCAGAGTGCCTCGCCCGTGAGGCTGTGGGGGATGCCGCGGGGTCGGCGCTGCGGAACATGGGGGCGGAGGGCCGGCCCGCAGAGGTCCACCTGATGCTCGACGGAGACGCACTCCGGTGCGTCGAAGACGATTCCGGCTCTAGGGACCTGGAGGAGGCCGTCGGGTTGGGGGAGCGCGAGGCGTGGAGGCGGTGGCTAGGCATCGACCCTGAGCCGTGGCAGCGGACCGAGGACCTGCGCGCGTTGTGTCGCGATCGTGTCTTCCTTGGCCAAGGCCAGATGAAGCAGCTGCTGTCAGCAAGGGGGCCAATGGCGCGCTTCGACCACTTCGCCAGCCTGCTTGGAGGCGGGGGAATACCGCGGGCGAGGAGGAAGCTGCGGGCCGTTGTCGACCAGCTTCGCGCCCGCCGTGCGGAACTCCAAGAGCAGAGGGACGCGCTGGAGGGCCAGGCTCGTAACCTGCGCACCGAACGCCGCTCGGCGGCGGAGATGGCGGCCGTCGCCGGCGTGCCCGAGCCCGCCGCTACGCCTGAGGCCTCTCTCCGTCACAGTCGGCAGTACCATGCTGCGGCCGGTGTTGTGGCGCCGGGACTTGAGAGGGCGGACGACGAGGGCCTTGCCGAGGCGATCACGCGAGTCCTCGACCACCTGGCTGGCCGCCGTCGCGTCCTCGAGGCTGCAGTACACCGTGCGAGGCGTCGGCGCGAGTTGAGCAAACGAGTGGAATCGACACGCGCTCGGATGAGGAAGTGCAGGGAGGCGCTGGCCGAGGCAGAACGCAGGTGTGACAGTGCGGTGGGGACGCGAGACCAGCTGCGCAAGGAGCTTGCAGCGCTCGAGGCCTCCCTCCCGAGCGCTGCGGAGAGACGAGCCGAGTCCCTCCGCCGCCGCCGAGCGCTCGAGTGGTGGGTCCGGGAACGGCCGCTGCAGGTCGATCGCATCGCCCAACTGGAGCGAGTGGCGGACGCTCTGGCCCGCGTCGCCTCAGAAGAGGAAGGGCTGCGGCAGGCGGTCGGCGCCGGACGAGCGCACCTATCCGCGGCCAGGGCTGACTTGGAGGCTGCGAGTGGCCGGGTGCGGGAGGCGCAGGCGCGGGCCGCACAGCTCTCTCGGCTCGCCACGTTCTTGGAGGAGCATCCTCACCTGGAGCAACGTCTCCGGACCGCGGAACGCCGGCGGAAGGAGGCAGAAACGGCCCTGCAAGTGTGCCAAGCGGCAGCGTCGCACGACGAGCCGCAGGTCGCAGACCTCGCGGAGCGCGTCGCCCGGCTCGAGCACGCCGTGCAAGAGGCGCGGGCCGGACGGGACCGGAGCGCGAGGATTCTGGCCTGGCTGCGCGACAAGGTGCAAAGCAGCCAATGCCCGTTGTGCTCGCACACATGGCCCAACCGAGAGGCCCTATTGGCCGCAATCGATCAGCAGATCGGAGCCCCGTCCAGCGAAGAGGCCCGTTTGGCGCGACAATTGCGCCAGGCAGGTCAAGCTCTGGCTGAGGCCGGGGAGCGCGCGGACGCTTCTCGGCGCGCGCGGCGCGCGGGCGAGGATCGTCTGGCCAAACTTGCTTCCGAGCTTGATCAGCTTCGGGAATGGGACAACTATCGCCGGTCCATCCTCGCGAAATGGCGCCTCCCAGCCACCGGTACACCGAATGACCTGGCGGCGGAGCGCGAGCGGTCGCGCGAGGGGCTTGGGCGGGCGGAGCAAGAGTACCGCACCCTCCGGTGCCGCGTGGACGAGCTAGAGGAAAAGCTGAAAGCGTACAGGAGCCGCCGGGTAGCAGTGCGCAAGCGGCTCGATGAACTGCAGATGGAGCGTGAACAACTCGCGGAGAGCGCGAGGCAAGCGGAGGAGCGACTTGCGGCCACGCCATGGCTGTCGAGCCTGGACGGCACGCAGCTCCTGCGGCGGCTGGAGGAGATGGCCGCCGAAGACGAGAGCGAGGCGGCGCGTGCCGCCGAAGCTGACAAAGCGGTAGCGCAGACCAGAGCGCAACTCAGCGTCGTCCTGGAGGCGCTGGCGTCGGCTGGGGCAGCCAGGGACGCCGCGCGTAGTGCGCTGCAGGAGGAAGAGCGGGTTCGAACGGAAATCGAGGGGGACCTGCGCGTCCTGGCAGCATCGGGGGAGGCGGGCGACGAGGAAGTGCAGACCCCCCTGCAAGATCTCCAGCGCGAGCTCGCCAACGTCGAGGATCTGATCGGCGAGGGGCGTGCTGCCCTGACAGCGTTTGAGGCCACGTGTGCGGACCGCCGGCTCAAGGGCCTGGAAGCGCAACTCCGCGACCTCGAGGGGGAGTTGGCTGAGGTGGATTCACGGATGGGCAGAAGCAGGCAGTGGCAGGAGGCCACTGAAGAGAGGGAATCTCTGCTCGAGCGTGAGCAGATCCGCCTCGTGCAGGAGGGGCTGGAGCCCTTGAGAGACGTTCTGCGCAGGATCCATCGAAGGCTATCTTGGCATCCCCTGTTTGGTGATCTGGACTGGAGCGTTGACCAGGATGGCGTGCGGTTCTGGGCCATCCCGAGCCGGGCTGCGACCTCCGACTCGGGCCCAGCGCGGAGGCTGGTGCAGGCTTACTTGAACGAGGCGCAGCAGAATCTCGTGGCGCTCTCGGCGTTCCTGGCGGGGGCGCTCTCCCGGGGAGGGCAGCTGCGGCTGGCCGTGCTCGATGACCCGGTCCAGGCGATGGACGAACTCAACACCTACGGCTTGCTGGACTTGCTCAGGGTGCTTGCTGACCACATGCAGATCATTGTGACCACGGGGCGGAGCGAGCTGTTCCACCTTGCCCGCGCCAAATTCTCCTGTTTGAACGGCGGCACCCGGCGGCGCTTTCGCGCGTATCGACTCACCTGGGGCGGAACTGATCGGGGAACAGTCGTTGAATCGGTAGGCTGAGGGTGAATTCTGGTTGCTGGGGGGCGTGAGGCTGACGCGCATGCGCAGTCGAGCTGCGGCCAGAAGCCTACAGCGCCTCCACCCGGTCGGCCAGGACGGCGATGTCCCGCTTCCCCTGTCGGGAGAGCTTGCCCTCGACGATGAGGCCCGGGCTCTCGTAGATCACCCGCCCGTACTTGTCGTACGCGTTGGAGAAGATGACCACCTCTACAACCCCGGTCTCGTCCTCCATCGTGACGAACACGACCGTCTGCCCGCTTCGCGTCGGCGGGCGGTTGCGACTGACCACCACTCCCGCGACGCGTACCTCGTCGCCGTCCTTGAAGAGCCGCAGCCGCGATGCCTCCAACACGTGCTGCTCGCGCAGCCGAGGGCGCAGGAAATGCAGCGGATGATGCACCGTGGCTATGCCAAGCAGGTCGAGGTCGTACCTGGTGCGGTCCACCTCCGACAGCGGTGTGAACTCGGGCAGCCGGCTCTCCAACGCCTCCGTGAGGCCGAAGTCAAAGGCCTCTGATGCCGCCTTCGGTCGGCCCGGTTCTCTCCCACTGTCCCCACCTCCAGCACTCGCTCTGGCCGCGGTGGCATGCCTTCGGCCGTCCACTTGTAGCCCACCAACCTTTGTCTCAGGGAGCCCCGCCAGCCGCCACAACAGCCGTTCGTGGCTCGTGTCGAACTGCCTGAAGGCGCCGGTGAGGATGAGGTTCTCGATCACCGGCATCGGCACACTGGTGCGGGAGCAGAAGTCGCGCAGCGAACGAAACGGCTGGTCCTGTTTCGCCTCGAGGATCGAGCGCATGGCGCTCTGCGTCATCTGTCTCATTTGGCCCAGCCCGACCCGGATCTTCCCGTCCTCGACGGTGTAGCGGTCCATGCTCTTGTTGATATCCGGCGGCAGCACCCCGACGCCGCATCGCTTGGCCTCCTGCAGGATGACGTGCGCCGGGTAGAAGCCCATGGGCTGCGCCGAGAGGATTCCGGCGAGGAACTCGGCGGGGTAGTACGCCTTCAGATACCCCGTCTGGTAGGCGATCTTCGCAAAGCAGCAGGCGTGCGCCTTGCAGAAGCCGAAGCTGGCGAAGGCCGCGACTTGCTCCCACACCTCCTCCGCCACTTCCAGTCGCACTCCGTTATTCAGCGCCCCCTTAATGAAGCTCTCCCGAAGGGCGCGCATCTGCGCCGAGGAGCGATTCGTCGTCATCGCCCGCCGCAGCTTATCGGCCTCCCCTGGGGTAAAACCGGCCAGCCCGTGCCCGATCTGAAGGATCTGCTCCTGGTAGATGATGACGCCATGGGTGACCTTCAGAATCGGCTCCAGAGCCGGATGCGGATACGTGACCGGCTCCTCGCCATGCCGGCGCCGCAGGTACGGCGAGATCATGTCGGACTGCACCGGGCCGGGACGGAAGAGGGAGATTTGCGTGATGAGCTCCTCGAAAGTCTCCGGCTGCGAGCGGCCGAGAAGGTTGCGCTGGCCCGGGCTCTCCAATTGAAACAGGGCGATGGTGTTCGTCGAGCGGATGAGCTCGAAGGTCGCCTCGTCGTCGAGGGGGATATTGTCCAGGTTCAGCTCGATGCCGCGCCCTTCGTGCACGTACTCGAGGCAATCGGCGATGGCGGTGTGGATCCGAAGGCCGAGGACGTCCATCTTGACGAGTCCAAGGGCCTCGATGTCGTCCTTATCGTATTGCGCCACAACGATGCCCTTGGCGGCCCGCTGCAGGGGAACGAGATTCGTGAGCGGCTCGCGGGTGATGACCAGGCCGCCCACGTGCACGCTGATGTAGCGCGGGAAGCCACTGATGAGCTGGCAAATCTCGATTAGATCGCGCTTGTTGGACACGTCGATCTTGGCGTCCCGTACCTCCGGAACGGTCTCGAAGGCATCCGGAATCTCGGCGGCCGATATGTACGGGAACGCCTTGGCCATCCTGTTGATGTCTTCGGGATCCAGCGCAAGCGCCTTGCCCACCTCGCGGATGGCCGAGCGGGCCTTGAAGGTGTTGAGCGTGCAGACGGCGGCCACGTGTCCGTCCCCGTACTTGCGATAGATGTATTCGACCACCTCATCCCGTCGTCGGGAGCAGTAGTCCACGTCTATGTCCGGCATCTTCGAATGCTCCCGGCTCATGAAGCGCTCGAAGATGAGATTGGCGTGGGCCATTGGGTTGGCATCGGTGATGCCCAGGACGTGGCAGATGAGCGAATCGCCGGCGGAGCCACGGCCGGAGCAGCGAATGCCCTGTTCGCGCGCGAAGCGGACGATGTCCCACGCCACCAGGAAGTACTCCGCAAAGCCGAGGTCGTTGATGGTCTGCAGCTCGTGCTGGAGGCGCGCCATGACTTTCGGCGTCAGCGGCTTGTAGCGCTTCTGCGCGCCGCGAAGACAAAGCTTGCACAGGTGCGAATATGCCGTCTCGCCCGGCGGCAGGTCGAAATGAGGGAAGCGATACGTGTCCAGCTCCAGGTCGAGGTTGCACATCTCCGCCACTTCACAGGTGTTGCGCAGCGCCTCGGGATTGTCGCGGAACAGGCGCTGCATCTCCTCCTCGGACTTCAGGTAGTACTCGGCGTTCAGCTTGCGTAGGGGAGAGGAGTCATACACCGTGCTGATCGTCCGGATACACACCAGCACGTCCTGCGCGCGATAGTGCTCCTTCTCCACGTAGTGGACGTTATTCGTGGCCACCATGCGGATGTCGAGCTCATCGGCGAGACGGGCAAGCTCGCGGCGGAGTCGCCGGTGGTGCCCGGAGAGCAGATGGTTCTGCAGCTCCACGAAGAAGCGCTCGCGGCCGAATACCTCAACATACCGCCGCACAACCTCCCGCGGATCACCGTGTGGCACGGGTTGCTTGCCAACCCGTGCGCCTTGCGCCCTCCTCAACACCGACGCCAACTCCCCCCTCTCACACCCCGACAGCGCGATCAGACTCTCCGAATGCTTCGCCAGAGTGCTCCATGATAGCTCTGGCGAACCGTCCGGGCGAGCGAGATGCGAGGCGGAGATAAGGCGGCACAGGTTCGAGTAGCCCTCCCGATCCATCGCCAGCAGCACGATGTGATGGCCGCCCTCCAGCGTCAGCTCCGCGCCGATGATGGGCTTGATGTCGGCATCCTTTGCGGCTTTGTAGAACCGGATGGCGCCGTAAAGCCCATCGTGGTCCGTGAGCGCGATGGCCGGCATGCCCAGCTCTTTGGCCTTCTGCGTCAATGGGCCCACGTCCGCCGCGCCATCGAGCAGCGAGAAACAGCTATGAACATGCAAATGCACAAAGTCACTCATACAAGCCTCGCCTTTATCCGTCCCGCCGTTTTGCCTTGGCCGTCTTCTCCTTCTCCCTTTTTCCTTGCCTCATCGCCTTTGCCGTCTTTTCCCTTCACCCTTATCCCTTTTCCCTGCCTCATTCAATCGTGTACCGTGTGGAGCCGCCATTGCTGTGCTGCGCTATCGAAGCACAGGTCATAGGCGCCGCCGTTGTGGGCGATGGCGCGCAGGTACAGCTTCTCCGCCTCTCCGTCCCACCATCTGCCCGTCTCGTGCCACTCCGCGGCGATCTGGGCCACTTTGTAGAAGCGATGCCGCCAGCGAAAAGCCGTCGGCCGGCCAGCCCTTTCCTCGACCTGAATGTCCTCCTCAATGAGCTTGCTCATGGTATTTTCACCCCTATGTTCGGAGCAGTTCGATTATATCGAACAGGTGTTCGCATGTCAAGTCCTACCCGATAACAGTGCATTTTCACCCCTACTCTACCCCGAAGATTCGGCCGTGTGCCTTTCTGTAGGCGAGTACCTGTCGCCGACGCGCCATAGCCGCTATGGCGACGGAGCGTGGCTCGCTGCCGTCCCTCTGTCGATCCCTGACAGATGGGCGAGCAGAGCAATCTTCATCGTTTCCGGGTGGCGCATCTCGCCATGATGACTGTTCCCAATATGGCGCGGGCTTTCTAGCCCGCGAAGAGAGCCAGGCAAGTTGTCTGGCCCACACGGGTCGCCCACACGTTGACAAAGGATGCACGCACCGCGACCGGGAATTACGCACAAACCCACTTCTCTCACGCAACAGGAGGCCAACAATGGAACAACCCCTCGGTGCCGCCGTCATCGGCGCAGGAATAATGGGCGAGCTGCATGCCCGGGTGTTCGCTGAAATGCCCGACACGCGGCTCATTTCGATCGCCGACATCGACGAGCGCGTTGCCCGCGATGTGGCCGGCAGCTTCGGCGTCCTGGGCACCACGAACCTCGAGGAGGCCATCGCTCGCGACGACGTGGATGTCGTGAGCGTGTGCACCAACGATGAGGCCCACCTGGAGCCCTGCACGCTGGCCACCCGGGCGGGCAAGCACATCCTGCTGGAAAAGCCCCTGGCCACCACCGTCGAGGACGCCGAGAAGATCATCGCCGTGGCCAAAGAGGCCGGCGTAGTCCTGATGGTCGGGCACATCCTCCGCTTCGATCCGCGCTACAGCGGTGCGAAGAAGGCCATCGCTGAGGGTGCCGTGGGCGAGATCATCCACATGTACGGCCGGCGGTACAACGTTGTGGCCAGCGGACAGCGCATCGCGGGCCGCACCAACGTGGCCTTCTTCCTCGGCGTGCACGACCTGGACGCCATGCGCTGGTTCGCGGAGAGCGACTGGGCCACGGCCTACGCCCTGGGCCGGCGCAAGGTCCTCGCCGAGCACGACACCGAGGACACCATCATGGCGCTCCTGACCTTCGAGAACGGCGTCATTGCGATGCTCGATACCTGCTGGGCGGTGCCGATGGGCCAGGCTCGGACGCTGGACGCGCGGCTCGACGTCCTGGGTACAGACGGGGCCGTGAATATCGAGGTTCGCGGCGAGGGCCTTCGGGTCGTGGATCAGCAGAGGACCACGAGCCCAGACGTCGTGTACGTCCCTGTTATCGGAGATCGCCAGGCCGGCGCGCTGCGGACGCAGCTTGAGCACTTCGTGGAGTGCGTGCGCTACGGCGGCGACCCGTGCATCACGCCGCATGACGCCCTCCAGGCCGTCAAGGCCGCCGCCGCTATCACGAAGTCGCTCGAGACGGGAGGGCCAGTGAGCCTCTAGAATCGCGATGTGAACAGCGCTTTAGACAAGTGATGGGAGAACCCGCAATGAAGAACTCGAGACTAGACCGGCGTGACTTCCTCAAACGCGCGGGAACCGCGGCCGCCATCGCTGGCGCGTTGCCGACCCAGGTCGGCCACTCAGCGGACCAGCGGCCGAACGTGGTGGTCATCCTGACGGATGATCAGGGCTGGGGCGACCTCAGGGTCCATGGGAACACCAACCTGGAGACGCCGAACGTCGATTCCTTGGCCCGCGACGGCGCTCTCTTCGACCGTTTCTACGTCTGCCCCGTCTGCGCACCGACTCGCGCCGAGTTCCTGACCGGCCGCTACCATCCACGTGGCGGCGTGCACGGCGTGACGACCGGCGCCGAGCGCCTGAACACCGACGAGAAGACCATCGGCGACACGTTCAAGGCGGCCGGCTACGCTACCGCCGCCTTTGGGAAATGGCACAACGGCACGCAGTATCCCTACCACCCGAACGCCCGTGGCTTCGACGAGTTCTACGGATTCTGCTCCGGCCACTGGGGACACTACTTCGACACGCTCCTCGAGCACAACGGGCAGAACGTGCGGGGAAACGGGTTCATCATTGACGATCTGACTGACCACGCCCTGGCGTTCATCGAGCGGAACAGAAGTGAGCCCTTCTTCTGCTACGTGCCGTTCAACACTCCCCACACGCCATTCCAGGTGCCGGATCGCTATTGGGACAGGTTCAAGAATCGCCCCATCGAAATGCGCCACCGTGACCCGGACAAGGAGGAGCTCGTCAGGACACGGTGCGCCCTGGCCATGTGCGAGAACATCGACTGGAACGTCGGGCGCCTTCTCCGGCAGCTCGACGAGCTGCAGCTTGCCGAAAACACCATCGTGATCTACTACAGCGACAACGGGCCAAACGGCTGGCGGTGGAACGGTGGGATGAAGGGGCGAAAAGGCTCGACCGACGAAGGAGGCGTCCGCGTGCCCTTCATGATTCGATGGCCGGGACACATCGAGCCGGGCGCGCAGATCCCCCAGATCGCCGGCGCCATCGATCTTCTCCCCACACTGGCCGACATGGCCGGCATCCCGATCGTGGGCACCAAGCCGCTCGACGGCACAAGCATCAAGCCGCTCCTGTCCGGAGCGGCCGACGAATGGCCGGATCGAATGATCTTCACGCATCAGCGGGGCCGGGTCAGCGTCCGCACACAACAGTATCGACTCGATCAGACGGGCAAGCTGTTCGACATGACGACCGATCCGGGGCAGTACCACGACATCGCCGTGGAGAAAGCGGAGGTCGCGGCGAAGCTGCGGGACGCGGTTGCTCAGTGGAGCGATGAGGCGCTGCCCAAAGCCGAGAAGGACGATCGGCCCTTCCCGGTTGGTTACGTCGAGTTCCCCTCGGCACCGCTCCCCGCGCGCGACGGCGTCCCCCATGGCAACGTTCAGCGCAGCGCGAGGGCGCCCAACTGCTCCTACTTCACCAACTGGCTCAGCACCGACGACAAGATCACGTGGGACGTCGAGGTCGCACGCAGCGGCGAGTACGAGGCCGTTGTCTATTATACCTGTCCCGAGGACGATGTCGGCTCGACGGTCGAGCTGGAGCTCAACGGCAGCCGGGTTCAGGGAAAGGTGACCGAAGCCCACGACCCGCCGCTGGTCGGTGCGGAGCACGATCGGGCCTCGCGAGGCAGCGAGTCGTATGTGAAGGACTTCAGGCCGCTTCGCCTGGGCGTGTTCCGCTTGCAGAAGGGGCGCGGCGAGCTAACCCTTCGGGCGCTGGACGTTCCGGGCAAGCAGGTGATGGATGTCCGGGCCGTCGTGCTTACTCTGTCCAAATGAGCGGTGCGGATCTGGGTTACGAAACCAGTTGTAGAGAGGAGAATTCGCATGAACCATGATCGTGAGCTGTCACGCCGCCGTTTTCTGAGACGCACGGCTGAGGCCGTGGTAGCCGGAGCAGCCGTCAGCAGCATGTCGAACCTCGCCGCCGTGGCGCAGGTCGGCGGGAAGCGAACCTTCAAGGTCGCCCTCATCGGCTGCGGCGGCCGCGGGAAGGGCGCCCTGCGGGATCATCACGACGCGATCAAGTACCTGAACGAGAAGCTGGGGTGGAATCTCGAAACCGAGGTCGTCGCGCTCGCGGACTGGTTCGCAAACAAGGCCGATGGGGCGGCCGAGGCCTTCGGGGTGCCCAAGGACCGCTGCTTCGTCGGCGCGGACGCTTACAGAAAGGCCATCGACGCCGGGCCCGACATCGTCCTGATGGGGCAGCCGCCCGCCTTCCGCCCCCTGCACTTCGAGGTCGCCATCGAGGCGGGCAAGCACGTCTTCTTCGAGAAGCCCTCGGCGGTGGATCCCCCCGGCATCCGCCAAGTCATCCAGGCCGGCGAGAAGGCCAAGGAGCAGGGACTATCCGTCGTCGCCGGCACCCAACGCCGACACCAGGAGAACTACAACAGGCAGGTGCGGGAGATCCGGGAGGGCGCCCGCGGCCGCATCATGGGTGGGCGCGTCGCATGGAACGCGTGGCACTTCTTCGCCAAGAGTCCCGTCAACCCGGCAAGCATCGACGACTTCGTCGGCTCGTGGAAGGTGTGGGTCGAGCTCTCCGGCGACCACATCTGCGAGCAACACGTGCACAACCTTGACATCGCCAATTGGTTCCTCGACGCGCACCCGATCAGCGCAGGAGGTTTCGGCGGACGCGCACGGAGACCGGCAGGCAACATGTATGACTTCTTCAGCGTGGACTTCGAGTATCCGGATGGCGTCCACATCCACAGCATGTGCCGCCAGATCACCGATTGCTGGCGCTGGGTCGGGGAGGAGTTCACCTTCGAGAAAGACACGCCCGAGGGCTATGAGCCGCAAAGCCCCGATCCCTACGCGGAGGTTGGATACCACAAGACCAGCAAGGTGTCAGAGCATGTCCACCTGCTGCATGCCATCGTGAACGAGAAGCCGATCAACGAGGCCCGCAGCGTGGCTTGGGCCACCGGCGCCGCAATCCTGGGGAGAGAGTCCGCCTACACCGGCCAGAGGATCACCTGGGAGGAGATGTTCGAGGACCCCGCCAAGAAGCCCGAGTTCTACGACCTGCAGTTGAAGCCCACCGCCGAGGACTTCGAGACCGGCGAGGTCACCATTCCTGAAGAGGGCGTCGTCCGCATCCCGGGGGTCGTAGCCAAGTAAGGCCCAGGCGGACGGGGCGAGGACCAAACATGATGTCCGCCCCCCGATGACGGCAAAGACGAGGAATACAGCCATGAAACGAATGACACGCCGTGCGTTCATCATGAGCACCGGATCTGTGGCCGCCGGCGCTGCGGTGGGATTGTCGCCGCACGCTCGCGTGCTTGGAGCCAACGATGACATTCGCGTGGCGGTGGTGGGTTTTCGCAGCCAGGGGCGAAAGCACATCGAGTGGCTCCGCGGACTTTCTGGGGTGCGGGTGGTGGCGCTCTGCGACGCTGATCGGGACGTCCTGGATCGGGAGTTGAAAAAGTCCGGAGATCTCAACGAGAAGGTCGATGGCTACACCGATGTTCGCAAGCTGCTCGAGGATAAGAACATCGATGCAATCAGCACGGCGACGCCCGATCACTGGCATGCCCTGGTCAGCATCTGGGCCTGCCAGGCGGGAAAGGACGTGTACGTGGAGAAGCCGCTGTGCCACAACTTCTGGGAAGGCCGGCAAATGGTCGAGGCGGCCCGAAGGTATGACCGGATTGTGCAGTTCGGCAATCAGGATCATCCCCATGGCACCGGAGAGATGAAACTCGAGAGCGCAGAGCTGGGCAAGATTCTGGTGGTGTGGGCCTCCCTGAACAGAATGCGCCAGAGTATCGGGAAGGTAGACGGGCCGCAGCCGGTCCCCGAGTCCGTAGACTATGACCTGTGGTGTGGCCCGGCTCCCATGGGGCCGCTGATGCGAAAGAGGTTCCATTACGATTGGCACTGGGTGTGGCCAACAGGTACGGGCGAGCTCGGCAACAACGGGGTCTACCCGCTGGATGCGTGCCGCCTGGCCCTCGGCCAGCGCACGCTGCCCAAACGCGTGATGAGCCTGGGCGGGCGCTTCACGTTCGATGACGATGGGGAGACGCCCAATACGCAGATCGCCATCTTTCAGTACGAGCCCGGGCCGATGCTGATCTTCGAGCTGCGGAACCTTCCCTCGGAGGAAGGGCCCAAAGCGTCCGGCCGCAAGATCAAGTGCGAACGCGGCGAAGCCGGGCTGCCGAAGCCGTCCGGAGAACCGGGTGACACGGGCGGATTCAAGAGGCACCAGGGGCACATGTTCAACTTCATCAAGGCTGTGAGGAGCCGCAGACGCAGCGACCTTCGAGCTGACGTCCTCGAAGGGCACCTGTCCACCGCCATGGTTCACATGGCGAACGTCTCCTACCGGCTCGGCACACCGCAGTCCCCGGGGGAGGCGCGGGAGGCGATCAAAGACAGAGGCAGCGAGGCGGTGGCGACGTTCGACGGGCTCAAAGAGCATCTCGCCGTCAATGGGGTCGATTGGTCGAAGACGAAAGTGGTCCTCGGTCCCTGGCTCGAGATGGACGCCGAGAGAGAGCAGTTCGTGGGGAGCTCGGACACCGTATCCCGCGCGAATGAGCTTCTGAGGCGAAGCTACCGCCAGCCGTTTGTGGTTCCGGAGAAGGTGTGAATCGGAGTCGGGGGAAGTTGTCACCCCGAAGGGGTCCACAAGACCTGGCACCTGAAAGGAGCAAACGCCGTGAAGGGGATGCCACGTCGCGATTTCGTGAAAACGTCACTGGCAGCGGGAGCCACGTTTGTCCTCAGCAACGCGCGCCACCGGGTACTGGGCGCGAACGAGACGGTCCGCGTCGGGGTCGCGGGGATACACGGCCGCGGCGGCTCCCACATCAAGTCGCTCCAGAGGATCGAGAACGTCGAGGTCGCCTATCTGATTGACCCCGACTCGGCCCTGTTCGAGCGCCGCATCAAGGAGATCGAGAGGCTCGGGGGCCGAAAGCCCGCCTGCGTGCAGGACATCCGCCAGGCCCTCGAGGATGACAACCTCGATGCCGTCTCCGTCGCCACCTGTAACCACTGGCACTCATTGATCACCATCTGGGCCTGCCAGGCGGGCAAGGACGTGTACGTCGAGAAGCCCTTGAGCCACACCGTGCACGAGGGGCGCATCGCCGCTGACACCGCCCGCAAGCATAACCGGGTGGTTGCGTACGGCACCAGCCGTGGGAGCCTCGGCGACAGGATCGCCGCGCTGGCGAAGCAGGGGACCTATGGCAGACTGCTTGTCTCTCGCGGCCTGTGCTACAAACCGCGGCGGAGCATCGGGTTCGAGACGCCCGAGGATCCGCCGGCCGAGCTGGACTTCAACATCTGGGTCGGCCCGGCCCCCATGCAGCCGTTCCACAAGAACCTGGTCCACTACGACTGGCACTGGTTCTGGGATTTCGGCGATGGCGATATCGGCAACCAGGGCTCCCACCAGACGCACGCCGCGCTGCACGCGATTCCGGGGGCGACGATGCCGCGGAGCGTCATCAGCATAGGCGGGCGGTTCGGCTACAAGGACCAGGGGGAGACCGCCAACACGCAGGTCGCTGTGCTCGATTACGGGGGCACGCTGCTCATCTTCGAAGTGCGCGGACTGGACACCGACGACTACTATGGCGAGAAGGTCGGGAACACCTTCCACTTCGAGGAGGGTGTTGTGGCCGGCCGCGGCCGCAAGTTCTACCCCAAGGGCGGCGGCGAGCCCGAGCCGGTGGCCGAGGCCCCGGAGCCTGAGCGCGTGAGCAGAAGCGGGAGCTTCAGGAACTTCATCCAGGCCGTGCGCGAGCGCGATACGGAGCTGTTCCTGTGGGATCTTGAGACGGCCCACTGGTCGTCCGCGGTCTGCCACCTCGGGAACATCTCGTACCGCCTCGGCAAGGAGGTCCCGTTCGGCGGCAAGGCCAAGCCCTTCGGCTACAACCAGGCCGCCAATGAGTCCTTCGAGCGCATGGCGGAGCATCTCAAGGACAGCGGGCTCCAGCTCGAGGAGACCACGTATCGCGTTGGACGGATGCTGAAGTTGGACCCGGAGAAGGAGAAGTTCATCGGTGACCCCGAGGCCAATGCGCTGCTGACGCAGCCACCACGGCCACCGTTCGTCGTGCCCGAGAGAGTGGCCTGAAGCCATCTGGCTCAGCCGATGGCCCGGCTCCGGCACTGTCCCGGGTCGAGCTTATTGCTGAGCCATGGGGGATTCGGTCAAGAATTGAGTACGGTGTCTCCGGAATTCGCCTGGAATTCGTCTGCGCCTTTGTCCTTACTGTAGGCGAGGGCCTGTACCTCGCCAAGCCGGGGTGGGAGGGGGTGATCGGGCTTCCGGTGCATGCTACCACATGGTGGCCCACAGGTGGCCGCCTACAGTACAGCAAAAGGCCGAGGCAACGGCGGCGAGCCACAGGTGCTCGCCTACAGTACGGCAAAAGGCCGAGGGGCCAAAACTCCGGGAAATTCCGGGGACACAATACTCATTTTGACAACCGAACACAGCCGTTCGGCGCAAGGCGGTGGCTTGCTGACGAGGAAGCTACAGAGATGCCGCGGAGAGACGCGCGCGGCGCAACCTCCGGCTACGCGCCCCCCACCTCCACTCTGTCTGCAACCGACGAGGGGGGCGGAACGGGCCCTCCCCTTCCGCGCAGGCCCTCGATGTGGAAGTCGATGGCTTCTCGAATCTGTTGTTGTGCTTCCTCACGCGTCTGACCAGTGGCGACGCATCCAGGCAGATCCGGCACATACGCGGACCAACCGGTAGATGTCGGCTCGAAGACGACGAGGTAGTTCATCGCTGCTCTCCCTTCAGGCCCGCGGCCTTGAGGACGCTGTTCAGCGTCCCAGCTGCCAGCTCGTCGCCAGGCTTCCCCGGGACGGTGATGCATCCGGGTTTCGTCGGATGGTAGTACTGCCCATGGCTGCCTCGGGTCCGCCGCAGAACCCAGCCATTGCGCTCCAGGAGCCGTATGACTTGGCGAACCTTCATCCCGGCACCACCGGCGGGCCCGGCCTCTCTCCCGCTCGAATCATACGCGCTTTCACGGCTCCCGTGCAAGTGGAATCTGAATCCGTGAATCCGGGGAATTCCGGGGACACCATGAATTCCGGGGACACAATACCAAATTCTTGACTGCGGAAGCTGCCAGTGCTATGGTGGCTGCATGGCGAGACTGGCACGAGTCGTAGCCCCAGGTGTTGCCGTCAGCCGTCTTCTCCCTTTTCCCTTGACCCTTTTCCCTGCCTCTACATCATGGCCGAGTGGTGTGAGCGTGAGGGCGTGCAGGTGTGGGCCTACTGCCTGATGCCGAACCACGTGCACCTGATCGCGGTGCCGGAGACGCC
>JAUWAU010000018.1 GCA_030601885.1 Armatimonadota bacterium | reverse complement strand
ATGTCAACCCCGATAACCACAAATGCACTTCAAGACATGACTACATTCGCGCAGTCACTGCCGGCCAACCAAAGGCCGCATAAGGCGCTTCTGAGCTCTCAGAGCCCAAAAGCACCTATCCCAGACCGGGGGAACTTCGGTTTAGCAGTGAATCAAGAGAGAGGCGAAAGGAGAGATCACTGATGACGCGCACGATGTTGACCTTTGTGACGGTTCTTGCCGTATCAGCCCTGTTGACGGTCCCGGCAATGGCACAGGCGCCCGTGGCACCCAAAGCGGGCCCGTGGGGAGCGCAGATTGCACCCACCAAGGAGCAGATCGACTACCTGAAGAAGACGGAGGCACTGCACTCGAAGATCCGGGCCACCCAGTTGGATGTCCTGAGTCTCCGGCAGCAGAACGCTGATCAGAAGAGGATCGAGGCAAAGGTCGAGGAGATCACCAAGCTCCGCACCCAGCTCCATGAGCTCAACGTCACGAACCGACCGGCCTTGGGCACCGGGCTGGGCTGGGGTATGGGACGCGGCCCATTCGCCCGGGGAGCCGCTCCGGGGTTGGGTCTTGGGCGAGGTCCGTGTGGCATGGGCCTCGGGCTCGGACAAGGCGCGGGTTACGGCTGGCAGCAAGGCTGGCGGGCCGGCCGTGCGGGGGGCCCCGGCTATGGGCGACGCGGAGGCCGTGGCGGCGGTCGAGGCTGGCGCGGCATGGGCCCCGGTGGCTACGGGCCCTTCTGCCCGTACCGAACATTCTAGGGTCCGGGCGAGCGAGACTGATCTGCAACACGGCGCGGGCAGTCGCAACCCGCGCCGTGTCACTTCTCTTCGGGGCAGTTCGCCATGCCGTGTTGCGAGACCCGGAAACAATGAAGATCCCCGCGCTGAGGTTCGCGGGCTCTGTGTACTGAGGCAAAGGCCGGCGGGGAAGGGCATCCCTGCCCTACAACACGGAAGTAACGAAATTTTCGGGGCAGCGGAGGGTGATGAGGGCGACTTCCGGCGGGCAGTGAAAGCGCAGCATGTTGCTCGCGCCCACGCCCCGGTTGGCGTACATCAGCGTCCCGGCAACGCGGGTGAGACCGCGACAACGCTCTCGCGCCCGACGACACGGCGCATAGATCGGCCCGATGAGAGGGATCCGTACCTGTCCGCCGTGGGTGTGGCCGCACAGGATGAGGTCCGCACGCGGCGCCAGTGGATCATCCACGATATCAGGCGAGTGGCACAGCAGCACGCAGGGCTCTGTGTCCGGCACTCCCCCCAGCGTTCGCGGCAGATCGTCGCGTCCGCAGTACGGATCGCCGCAGCCCGCTAACCACAGCCGCGCGCCGTCTCGTTCGACGGCAACGCTCTCGTTGGCGAGCATCGTAATGCCGGCCTCGCGCAGCAGAGACGCCCACTCCTCGTCCGAGTAGACGTGCTCGATACGGTCGGGCACACGATGTCGCCACGTCCAATTGTAGTCGTGATTCCCCATCACCGCCCACACGCCGAGGGGCGCCTGCAGGCCCCGCAGCAGCTCCACCGCGCGGCGCGCGTGCGGATCCCGGTGCACCAAGTCGCCCGTGAGGACGATCATGTCGGGATGAGAGCCGTTGGCCAACTCGAGGGCCCGGCGAACCACACCGTGCTGCAGGCGATTCGCGCTTACGTGCAGATCGGTGAGATGGGCGATACGGAGGCCATCGAGCGCGGCCGGCAGGCGCCGCACCGGCACCTCAAGCTGTTCGAGGCGGACAATGCGTGGCTCGATCAAGAACGCATAGACGAGCAGAAGCAGCGCTCCGACCCCGGCGGCTATCACGATGTGAAGCATCGGGGCCGTCAACTGTCCGCGTCCTCGCGGGAGTCGTTGCCCGGCTGGGGCCCCAACTGCGGCGGCCGACCCGCGTTTATGATGCTCCGTACGCGGCCGAGCGCGAAAAAGGCCGCACCCAGACAGAAGACACCCGCCACGACAGCGATGGTGCGACCGCGGGCATCCGCGTTCAGGACACCCCAGGGCATGACACGGGCTGCAGGCACGAGGTGTGCAGCGACAGACAGGGCCGCCAACGCCGCCACGGCGGCCACCCATATCTCGATCACCGCGCGCTTGGCTACCGCCGTCGCCACACCATAGGCTCGTGCTCGCCCGTAGAGCAAGAAGCTGACCATGGACAGCACAACTACAAAGATGATAAGCACATCGTATTCGGGCATGGCGTCTTGGCCTGTGTTCGGACGCTCAGGTGTCGAAGGCTTCCACCACGAGCGGGCGCGGCGACGCTGCCTCCGGGCCGATGCAGTATGCCGAAGCAAGCAACTCGTGGGCCGCACGAGCCCTCTTCTCATCTGAAGCGCGGATAACTGCCAACGGTTCCCCGGCCGCCACCGCCTCCCCCACCTTGCGACAAAGAGCTATACCGGCGCCGTGGTCGATCATACCATCCTTGCCGCTCCGCCCGGCGCCAGCAGCCACCGCAGCACGGCCCGTAACGAGTGCGTCCACGCGTTGGACTATGCCGTCGCGCGGAGCCCGAAGTGTGACTTCGAATCTCGATCGTGGCAGGCGAGCCACATCCACCAGCGCTCCCACGTCCCCTCCCTGCGCCTCCACCATCTGAAGCAGCTTATCGCGCGCGGCGCCACTCTCTATGGCCTGAGCCGCAAGTTCCTTCCCGCTCTCCACATCCGCCGCTCCATCGGCGAGCAGCACCATTCGCGCGGCTAGCTCGAGACACAGCTCCCGCAGATCGTTCGGCCCTTCGCCCTCAAGCACCTGGAGCGCCTCGGCCACCTCGCACGCGTTCCCGACCGCCCGGCCGAGCGGTTGATCCATGCTGCTCAGCACGGCGCCCACCCGCCGGCCTGCAGCACGCCCGATGGCCACCATCGTCTCGGCCAGATCGCGCGCATCGGCGAGCCGCTGCATGAAAGCCCCCCGACCCACCTTCACATCAAGCACGATGGCGTCCGCGTCCACGGCGAGCTTCTTGCTCATGATGCTGCTGGCGATGAGGCCAATACTGTGCACTGTGGCCGTGGCATCGCGCAGCGCGTAGATGGCCCTATCGGCCGGCGCCAGATCCGCCGTCTGACCGGTGATCGCGAGTCCAATGGCTTGCACCTGTCGCTGAAGCTCTTCCTTGGTGAGATCAGTGCGGAGGCCCGGAATCGCTTCCAGTTTGTCCAGAGTGCCGCCGGTGTGGCCCAGGGCGCGGCCGGACATCTTCGCCACGGGCAGGCCCGTCGCCGCCACGACGGGGGCCACGACGAGCGTGGTGTTGTCGCCCACTCCGCCAGTGCTGTGCTTGTCCACGATAGGCCGCGGGAGCCCCGATAGATCGACGTACCCGCCGCTTGCCCGCATGGCATCGGTGAGCGCCACGGTCTCGCCGCGGGTCAGGCCGCGGATGCACGCCGCCATCAGCCACGCTGCCATCTCGTAGTCGGCGACTCGACCACTGGTAAAGCCCTCCACGAGCGCGCGTATCTCGTCGCGCCCCAGCTCCACTCCGTCTCTCTTCCGCTCGATGATGTCGTACACACGCATGACAATGCGGCTTTCTTTCGCGTCCCGCCTCAACAAGCGATGAGAGGCAGAAAGCTCGTGCCATCCAGCTCTCCGCTGATGCCCAAACCCTCCGCCACGGTCGCCCCGAGATCCGCGAACGACGACCGCAGGCCGATGTCCACGCTCTCCCGGAGCGGCCCGCCCGCTGCCAGCACGGGGACGTATTCCCGCGAGTGATCGGTGCTCGGCGTCGTGGGATCGCAGCCGTGGTCTGCCGTGATGAACACAGCGTCGCCACGCCGCAGCTCCGACAACAGTGCTCCGAGCGCCGTATCGAACTGCTCGAGCGCCTGCGCGTAGCCGTGGGGGTCATTGCGGTGGCCGTATAACATATCGAACTCCACGAGGTTGGCCATCACCACGCCGGCGCCATTGCGCCTGACGGCCGTCATCACTGTCGCCATGGCCTCCGCATTGCTCACAGTGTGCACGGCTTGGGAGAGCCCACGGTGAGCGAATATGTCGTCTATCTTGCCGATGCCGACGACCTCGAGTCCGGCCTGCTCCGCCAGCTCCAGCATGGTGGGACGCGGAGGCGGCAGCGAGAAGTCACGCCGAGCGTCCGTCCGCACGAAGCACCCCGGCGAGCCGACAAAAGGGCGAGCGATGACCCGGCACACGGCATATTCGCCCGTCAAGAGCTGGCGTGCGGCGCGGCACACACGGTACAGCTCCTCCACGGGCACGACGCGCTCGTGCGCCGCTATCTGGAAGACGCTGTCGCCTGACGTGTAGACGATGAGGTCGCCCGAGCGCAGATGCTCCTCGCCCAGTTCCTCGATGATGGCCGTTCCGGAGGCGGGCTTGTTGGCCAAAACGCCGCAGCCCGTGGCGCGAGAGAACGCATCGATGAGCTCGTCGGGGAAGCCGTCGGGATACGTGGGAAAGGGTTGATGGGTGACGACCCCTGCCAGCTCCCAATGGCCCGTGGTCGTGTCCTTCCCTGGTGAGCGTTCGGCCAGCTTTCCGTAGCAGCCGCGGAGCTGCCCCCGCGGGGGAACGCCAGGTACCGGGACGATGTTACCGAGGCCGAGGTCGGCGAGGTTCGGCAGGTCGAGGCCGCCCACGGCAGCGGCCGTATTGGCGAGCGTATTGCTTCCGTGGTCGCCGTACGCAGCGGCGTCGGGGAGCTCCCCGACGCCAACACTATCGAGCACGATGACGACGGCTCTGTTGAAGCTTCGGGTCAATCGGCCTCCGCGCCCCTACTCCTCAACGACCAACGAGTCTATGTTCTGCTCCAGCAGCCCATCTTGCACTCTGGCCGCCTCGGCATACGTTGCCGCTTCCGCGACGAAGAGGCGCTTGTACACGACGCCGTCTCTCTGGTACTCCTCCACCCACGGCCGATAGCCGAGCTCTCGCAGTCGAGCCATTTGGCCGACAAGGGTCTCCTCGTTGGTATACGACCCAACGCGGACGCGAAAGCGCTTGGCTCCCGGCACACTGCGCGTCGGCTCCATCGGTGGCGGCGCAGCCGCCGACTCGTCCTGGGAGGGTTCCGGCTCAGCAGTCCCGGATGCCTCGGGCTTGACCTCCGCCTCGTCCGTGTCCTCGGATGTCACCTCCAGCTCGTCCATGTCCTCTGCTGCCTCGTCCGGCGCCGCCGTACCCGTCTCGACCCCTTCGTACTGCGCTGCCAGCGTGTCTTCGAGCGGCTCAACTTCAATGATGGGACGCAGTGGAGGCGGACTGCCGAAGGTATCGTCGAGGCGCGAGGAGCTGTCTGTGCTGGAGTGACTCGGCCCGAGCGTGCGAGCGTCGAGCTCTCGGATGGGAGTGCCCGATTCGGCCAGCTTGACGCCGATAACATCCTTCCCAATGCGATACGACACGTACCCGATAACCAGGCACATGGCCACAACGACGAGCCAGAAGGTGAGCCACCGAGCCGCAGCGCTGGGCCTGTCGCGTCGCGTCCTCCGAGCTATGGCCTAGTCACCTCCGGCGGCGCTATTCGCTTTCGCGGCGTCCCCCGGCACGTTGCGGGTGTGGCGGCACTTCGGGAACTGGGAGCAGCCCAGGAATTTGCCGCGCTTGCCCGAGCGCACCACCATCGGGCTGCCGCACTCCTCGCACTTCTCGTCTGTCGGTTCCGGCTTGGGCCGGGACCCGCGCGCCGCCTTGCCCGAAGCCGGCTTCGTGTTGCGGCACTCCGGATACCCGGAACAGCCCAGAAAGGCTCCCCGAGATCCTCTGCGCAGCTCCATAGGCTTCCCGCACTTGTCACACTCCTCACCCGCGTCATCCCCCGTCTCCTTCGACTCCGGAGCGGGCGGAACCGGCCGCCCCTGCTCGTCCAGGTCCATCGTATGGCGACACTTGGGAAACCCGGAGCAGCCCAGGAAGGGCCCGCGCCGGCTGTTGCGCGCCACCATGGGCTTGCCGCACTCGGCACAGGTTACGTCTACCTCTGTCACCTCTCCCGCCTCATTGCCATCCGTGCCGACGGGCCTCGTGTACTCACACTTCGGATACGCGCTGCACCCGACGAATTTCCCGTGCCGACCTTCCCGGAGCTGAAGCTGCGCGGCGCACTCCGGACACTGCTCGTCGAGCAGCTCGGGCTTGCTCGGCGCCGGCAGTGCCGGATCGTCAATTGGCCGGGTGAAGCAGCACTCGGGATAGTCTTCGCACGCCGCGTATTTGCCGCGAACGTTCAGCCGCTCAAGCAGCGCCCCGCCACACTTCGGGCACTTCTCGTCCAGGCGTTTGGGAGCCGCATTCTTGGCCGCTTCCAGATCCGCCGTCAGCGGCCGGTAGAAGTCGCCCACCAGAGCGACCCAATCTCGCTCGCCCTGCTCCACGGTGTCGAGCCCGGCCTCCATGGTGGCGGTGAACTCGACCTCCATCAGATCAGAGAAGTGTTCCACCAGGTAGTCACACACGACGAGGCCCCGGCGCGTCGGAACGAAACGACGCCGGTCCATGCTGACGTATTCCCGACGCCGAAGCACCTCAATGATGGGCGCATACGTGCTCGGGCGGCCGATGCCGTTCTGCTCCAGCTCTCGCACCAGCGACGCCTCGCTGTAGCGGGGGGGTGGCTTGGTGAAATGCTGCTCGGGCGTCAGCTCCAGCAGGCGCAGCGATTCGTCCTCGCTCAGCTCAGGGAGCCGCTGTGCCGTCTCGTCCTCCTCGTCACGATCCTCATCCCGCTCCTCCTCGTACAATTTCTGGTAGCCAGGGAACTTGATTATCGAGCCGGTGGCCCGGAGGCCCCATGGGCCTGCCGCCACGTCAACAGTGGTGACGTCGAACACGGCGGGAGCCATCTGGCTCGCCACAAAGCGGCGCCAGATGAGCCTGTAGAGGCGGAACTGCTCGTCAGTGAGGTACTCCTTGACGTCCTTCGGTCGCCGCTGGGCGGACGAGGGCCGGACCGCCTCGTGGGCGTCCTGGACGCCCTTCTTCGGCTTCCGCGCCTGACGCCTCCCGACGAACTCCTTGCCGAAGCGCTTCGTGATAAATGCCTGCGCCTGCTGCTTCGCGGAGTCGGCGATGCGAGTCGAATCGGTGCGCATGTACGTGATGAGGCCAACGCTGCCCTCGGGGCCGATCTCGACGCCCTCGTAGAGCTGCTGTGCGATGACCATCGTTTGACGCGCGGAGAACCGCAGCTTCCGCGCGGCCTGCTGCTGCAGCGTGCTGGTGATGAACGGCGGATACGGATTGCGCCGCCTCTCCTTGCGAGTCACCTTGGCGACCACGTAGTCGCGGTCCCGCAGGTCATCCACTATCCCCGTCGTCGTGTCCCCGTCCGGGAGCTCGACCTCCTCGCCGTCCTTCGTTATGAGCTTGGCCGTAAAGCGCTCCTCCCGGTCCGTGGGCGTAAGCTCCGCCTCGACGCTCCAGTACTCCCGCACCTCGAAGAGGGCGATCTCCCGCTCCCGGTCGCAGATGAGGCGCAGCGCCACCGACTGCACGCGACCGGCGCTGAGCGACTTCGCCTTCAGTGTCTGGAAGAGCAGCGGTGATATCTCGTACCCCACCAGCCTGTCGAGAACGCGACGGGCCTGCTGTGCGCTCACGCGGTCGGCATCGATCTCGCCCGGGTTGCCAAGCGCTTCCAGAACGGCCTCCTTCGTGATCTCGTTGAAGTGGATTCGCCGGGCATTCTTCAGCTTTAGAACTTCGGAGAGATGCCAGGCGATGGCCTCGCCCTCCCGGTCAGGGTCGGTGGCGAGGAACACCTCGTCCACGCCTTTGAGCTCGCGCTTGAGTTCGGCGACGACTTTCTTCTTCTCGGGGATGGTGACGTAGCTGGGCTCAAAGCCGTTCTCCACGTCCACGCCCAGGCCACTCTTGGGCAAATCGCGGACGCTGCCCATCGAGGCCAGCAGCTTGAATCCGCGGCCAACGAAGCTCTGCAGCGTTCTCGTCTTTGCCGGCGATTCTACGATGATGGCCTTCTTCGCCATAAGTATCTCCGGTAGTGCTGTGCTCCACGCAACACTCGTATATATGTACCCTATTTGCCCTATGCCGTGCAGCGCGGAACGCTCTCCGGCCGGCTGATGCGCCGTTTTCGGCCTCCTGCCACGCCGTGACCGCCGTCAGTGCCTCCACTACAACCTCACAAACATGTTCCCCGGAAAGCGCCTCACTAAACTTCGCATTTCGAGCATCATCAGTGTCGCCGTGACTTTCGCCGGGAGCAGACCGGTGTCGCGAATGACGTCATCCACGTGCTTGGGCTGAAATGAGAGCACATCAAAGATGCGCTGCTCCCCCGCGGCCAGGTTGGCAGGCGGGACCTGGGCGGCAGCACGCTCCGGGACCGCCTCAGGCAAAATGCCCAGGCCGTCGATGACGTCATCCACAGTCTCCACCAGGTGCGCACCGTCCTTGATCAGCCGATGCGTGCCGCGATGCAGCGGGCTGCCGATGTCACCGGGCATACCGAAGACCTCGCGCCCCTGATCCAGCGCCAAGTTGGCCGTTATCAACGCCCCGCTCTTGGCCGGAGCCTCGATGATGGCGACGCCCAGCGCCAGCCCGCTCACGATGCGATTGCGCACCGGGAAGCGCTCCGGCTTCGGCGGGGTCCCGAGCGGTACCTCGGCGATGATGGCCCCGCAGGCGGTGATGCGATCGCGCAGCTCCTCGTGACCACGCGGATAGTCTACGTCGAGCCCACAGGCCGACACGGCAATCGTCCGGCCACCGGCGTCGAGGGCACCCCGATGCGCCGCAGCGTCGATGCCGCGGGCCCCGCCGCTGACGATAGTAAAACCGCGCCGGGCCAAGTCGGCAGCGAGTTTCTCCGCCTGGATGGTGCCGTAATTGGAGCACCCGCGAGTGCCCACAATGGCCATTGCCAAGTCATCCCGGCTGCTGAGCTCGCCCAGCACAAACAGCAGGGGCGGGGCGCCGTGGATTTCTGCCAGGCGCTTTGGGTACTCGGGTGCGCCGAACGCGATGAGCCGAATGCCACGGGCGTCGAGCTTCTCCAGGTCGCTCGCGGGGTCCAGGCCCCGCGCCGCTGCGATCTTCTCACAGTCACGAGCCGTGATCCCGTCCACTTCCAGCAACTCCCGGCTGGAAGCGGAAAGGATGGCATCTGGCGCCGCAAAGCGCTCCAGCAGTGCCCGCTGACGCTCAGAAGCGATCTCCGTCTTGTTCAGACGCAGCCACGCGGCCCGATCTTTCATAACACGCAAACCCAACAGCTCTCGCGTCAGCGTCCCGGCGCGGCTCGCGGTGCACGGCGACTAGCTGCCGGCGGCCTCCTGCGGCTCGCGCTCTCCGGCTGGCAGGCCCTCCCGCTCGCACATCTTAGCGTAGATGTCCAACAGCATCAAGGCCATACCGAGGACAGCGCACGTTGTGGTGAACTGCAGAAAGGTCGCCGGCGCGACGGGGAAGCCCGGGACACGGCCACTGCTGGCCATCGTGGAAACTCCGAGACATCGAGGTATCTGTTGCCAGGTGCCCCCCCCCACGGTTGCCAGCCGCCGAGGTCCCGGCAAGATCTTCGGGGCAGTCCTGATCGTACAGGGACCGCGAATGCGTGGGGCAGGGCCGCAGAAGCTGGTAGCTCAGGCCGCGCTCGCACTAACGATATCGGGCTCCAAGTCGGTGAAGCCCTCCAGATACTCGCGGCGCTCGCGCTTCAGTTGGTCGGCGTAGTCGTCTATCTCCTGCTGCGAATAATAGGCGTGCGGATCGAACTTGCGCAGATCGATGCCTTCGATATGTTTCGGGACAAGCGTCTCGAAGTGAGGCTCCTTAATCCACTCAATCTCGTTCCGCACGATGGCCCTAAAGACGGCCGAGGTCTCGGGGATCTGTATGCGGGATACCTCGCGCTTGACCCTGCTGGTTCCGTCCGGCTCGCGCACCCGCACCTCGCCGACGCCGCCGGTGTTTATCAGGTACGCTTCGATCTTGTCCTCGTGACGCTTTATCATATCGTAGATCCAGTTCGCTTCGGCGGCCTCGTCGCCGATAATGAAGGGATTCGTGCCGACAACTCGCACGGATTCGCCGGCGCGTTGGGGATCGCCGGCGGAGCTCTCGACCGACTCGCCCAGAACGAAGGCGAGGGCGGCCTGCTCAGCATTGAGCTTCGAAACCATCGGCAGCACCGTATTGCGGCGCGTGATGAACATGAGCAACAGGCCGTCCGTCTCGTCCACCGGCGGTAGATTAATGCGTTCGCTGACGGACCGGGCGAGGGTAGACATCTGGATCACGCAGCGGCCATTGCTCGTGAGGGTCTCATCGTGGAAGTCCACGCGCCCGTTGCCATCCACCATCACGTTCTCGAGGATGGAACTCCGCTCTATGGTGGAGTTGTACAGCAGCCGTTGACTGTGGGGGTCGAGGCCCTCGGTCTTGAGGTAGAATCCGCGCTCGGTCCCGAGGGCTGAGCCATCCTTGCACACGAAGCAAACGTCGTCCTGCACCACCTCAACGCCCTCGTTGTCGTGACCCAAGCCGTGATCGTGGCACGAGTGGGTAGTCTTACCCGTCGCCGACAGCCCGAAGAGCAACATGCCATAACGGTGCATCTTCCCCTCGGGGTCAACAGCTCGGAGGATCTTTGAGCCAGAATGCACCCCCAGCTTCTCCTCTTGCTTGGCCCACCACATAGCCATCCGCAGGAAGCCTTTCTTGTCCTCGCCCACATAGTCCGAGCCCAGCACGAGGGTAACTCCCTCTTCGGGGAAGACCAGGATCTGGCGATGCCGCTCCTGCCACTCGGGCACGTGGATCAACGTCATATCTGGGCCCGGAGCCGTCGGCCGATAGGGAAACAGCGTCTCGCCCCACATGTAGGCTATGTGAACGGCATCGCGGCGCTGCGTGGATACGTAGATGGTGCAGTGGGGATTAAACTCGGAGTTGTCGCCCATGGTGCGCTCGATACACACTATAGGCGCCCGATTGATATATCGCTGCACCATCCGAAGCGTGTTGGGCAACTCCGCGATGATCCGCTTCTGGTCGTCGTTCAGCTTTCTCTGGCGCACCGCCTCACTGCCGATGTACACGGTCACGGCCGAACTGCGATTGCGCACGGAAGAGATGAAGTTGTAGTTCCCGAACTCGGTTAGCTGCCCATAGCGCTCGGCGCGTTCCTTGACGGCAGCGTCGGACAGGTGCTCCACATTGTGCTGATGGTATAGACGGCTCGCGATGTCTCTGACGTCAATTCCGCCAGTCATAGTCTCCACTCAAATCTGGGCTATCTTGTCTGTCGGGCAGGATCACGCCGTTACTGCCACTGGAGAGCCCTGGGCGGGCGACACGCCTCGCCCACGCGTTGGTCGCGCCAAGATCGTACGGCGCATTGGAGCTTAACACATGAGTGTACCCGCCGTATCCTCCCATGTTGTATGATCGAGCCCACCGAAGAGGCGCCAAGGCCGCTAGCCACTCGCGAAGGCGGATGGCGACGGCGCGAGCAACGACGAAACAGTCGCCCACGGCGACCCAAGTCTCCGCATCCGCCGCGGTCGCTCATAGTGACCTGTACCGGCAAAGTCTCGTGGTAGTACTAGATGCCGATCTCCTCGCCGTCGTCCTCCTTGCTCTCCGCTTCGCCGTCGTGCCCGGCTTCCTCGCTGCCGACCAGGGCTGTCGATGACGGTTCCACCTGGGCGTCGGGGAATCCTATCTTCTCGTCGCGTTCCGCGATGGCATCTTGCTGGGACTTCACCTTTGCCCGGGCCCGCCGGAGCTGGGACCGTGCCGTCGCCAGTTCGGCCGCCTGCGCCTGCCAGAGACGCCGCGTGAAGGCAAACTCCAACAGGACACCCAGTGCGGCACCGACGCAGCCGACAAGCCACACGGGGATGTCGGTGTATAGCTTCGGTGTGCCGTACACCTTGACGGGGACTTGATTCACGTAGGCAAACCAACACAACAGTCCTACCGCCACGACGGCGCAGATGGCCTGCCAAAGCATGGCACTCAGCCTCTCGGAAGCGCTATCGGACCGGCGCGCCGATCGCCGGCCACCAACAAGACGGGAAATGGATGGCCGGGGACTCGCCACAACGCTGGGCGCTCTGGCCCCATTTCCCGTGACAACCTGCAGCTTTGTTGTTTGCGCAAGCTCGCGCTCGCCCACTCAAGCAGAGATCTCACGTCCCATCCCGTTACTCGACGGCCGAACCAGCGGCCGATGTCGGGCGCACGCTGCTCCTACTAGTCTTCGTCCTCGTCTTCGTCCTCCTCGTCTTCGTCCTCCCCACCGCCACGTCCGCCACCGACCGTGGCTGAGGTCGGCGCGGGCAGAGCGTTATCGATGATGAACGACACGCTCACGACGGCGATCTGCCCGCGGTAATCCGATGCCTCCACCACCACGTCATGCTGCCCATTGCGAAGTGGCTTGGCTATTCCGGGTGGATTATAGATGAACCACAGCAGATTCTCTTTCTCGTCGAATGTCCAGGCCTGCTGAGACTGGCCATCCAGTGATACCTGAATGCTCTCTGCGTCTACCCCGCTGCCCTCATCAAACAGCTTCATGGAGACGGTGAGCGGCGGTGTGCCCGGGACCTTCACGCGCCACGCGAATCGGCCGGGGATCTCGGCCCCGTCCGCGATGTCAAGCGTTACCTGATACGTGTTCCGGTCCGCCCCGGGGAGCTGCAGCGCCGCTTCGGATACGTTCGGCGCGTCGTTGTCGGCGGCAGCCGCGGCGAAGGCATACACGGCACCGTCATCGCCGAGCGCGTAGATCGCATTGTCACTCACGGCAAGAGATGAAAGGACGTTGTCCTGGAATTTGAGCTCCTCCGCTCGCCGTTGCCCGGGGGCCAGCGCACCGTAACGGCCGCCGAACCCGGGCGTGGGCTCCCGACGCGACCTCAGACTCGCCACACCGCGCCCACCCCCATACCTGCTCCGGCCGCCCGACCCGCGTCCCCCGCGTCCATAGAAGCCACCACCTCCGTCCTCCTCATCGTCATACTCCTCCTCCTCGTCTTCTTCTTCGTCTTCGTCCTCGTCACCACCTGGCCGCAATTCGCCTTCGTCCCTCCGCTCTGCCTTCGCGATCGGCGCCAGCATCTTGTACCGCCACTGCAGCTTTCCCGTCCGGGCATCGGCGCCGATGATTATGCCGTCCGCGGTCCGCACGAACACGGTCTCGCCGCAGAGCACCGGGCCGGACAGAATGGGCTGCGTCACCTCGTCCGTTCCCGACGGGTAGCGCCATACGGCGTGCCCCGAGTTGGCATTGACTCCATACAGCGAGCCGTCCTTGGAACCGACGTACACCATGCGGTCCCCTATCGCCACGGCCCCCGAGATGAGGTCGCCCGGCGTATCGAACTTCCAGCGTCGCACGCCGCTGCTAGCGGTGAGCGCGATGACGCGATTCCCGGCTGGCGCGATTATCTTGTCCCGCTCGAAGGAAGGCGCCATGAATGCCGGCCCTGGCCCGAGATTCGCCAGCCATATCTGCCGGCCGCTACTGTCGATGGCATACATATTCCCGTCCACCGACACGGCATAGCACACGTTGGCCCTCACCATGGGAGACGCCTTGACCTCATCCGTCGTCTTGAATTGCCACTTGACCTCCCGTCTGCCCAGGTCTATGGCGTACACGTTGTAGTCGTCGCACCCGACATAGAGAACGCCCCGGTAGATGACCGGCGAAGATTCGATGGCTTTGTTGCCCGGTATAGTGTGTCGCCACATGAGCCGGCCCGTGTCACGAGCGATGGCGTACAGCACACCGCTCGTGCCGCCCACGTATACGCCCGTGTCATCAATGGCCGGCGACGAGCGCAGTTGCGTCCGCGTGTCGTAGGACCAGCGCAATTGCCCCGTGTGTCGCTCCACACAGTACACGTTGGTGTCGTAGCAGAAGAAAACGGCATCCTCGCCGACAGCCGGCGACGACCATGTCGTCACGACGCTGCCCTCTGCGGCTGCGTTGTATTTCCACAGCAAACTCACCGGCAGAGCAACCGGGCTGGCACGGAACCCGCTGTGATTCGGGCCGCCGCCGAGCATCGTCCAATCCGTGGCGAGGCTCGTGCCGGCAGCCGCCAACAGGACGACCCCGCACACAAGCATAATAGAAGCACTGTACCTGCGCATCACCGTCATCCTCCTCCGTACTCCGCCGGCAGCAACATCTGCCGCCGGCGCGCTCTGCCCCGGGCCAAGTTGCCATCCGCCATGCCGGCGCAGACGGCTCGGCCGCTGTATTGCCGTCTTAACCGGCGCTCCCGGGGGGTGCGGCTGTGATTTGCTGCTGCAGCCGCTCGAGCGCGCGTCGCGCTGACGCGTTGTTGGGATCGGTCCGCAGCGCTAAACCATACTCGATGGTAGCGTCGTGGGGCCGTCGCGCTGCCTCGAACACCTGTCCCAACAAGAAGTGCACCCTCGAGTCCTCCTCGGTACCGGGCGATGAGCTGAGCGCAGCGCGGAGAGCGTCCTCGGCCGCACGATACTCTTCGGCCCTCAAGTGCGCTTCCGCCAGAGCCAGGATGCAGTCAAAGTAGCTCCCGTCCAGGCTCAACGCCTCGTTGTACGACCTGATCGCCGATCGGTGCATGCCGGAGTTAGCATGAGCACGACCGGTCAGATACTGCAAATACGACCGCTGAAACACGGTTCCGGCGATGGTGGCCCGCGGTATGAGCTCCAGAGCCCGTCGGTAGTTCTCTCGGGCACGATGCCACGACTGGGATTGGAAGTAGGCGTTGGCAAGATTCGTGTATCCCTGATGGTTCCGAGGCTGGGCGCGTATGGCACGCTCGAAACTGGGAATGGCGCGGCCCAGATCGCCGAGATAGTAATAGCCCAGTCCGAGAGCGTTCAGGGCTTCGTAATTCTCGCGGTCCATGGCCAGCGCCGTCTCGGCTTGAGTGATCGCGTCACGATACTGCTCCAGCCCCACCAGACTCTCCGCCAAGCGCGCATAGAGTCCCGCATCGTCCGGCGCCAAGGCGATGCCGGCTTCGAGCTGCTGGCGTGCCAGTTGGTATTCGCCTTGGTGATTGTACGCCGCACCGAGATACTTCATCGCCGAGGCGTTGTCCGGCGCAAGTTCCAGGGCCTTCTCGAAGGCAGCGATGGCCTCGTCAAAGGTGTGCGACGTGATGTTGCGCACCCGATCGGTGCCGTAGTTGGCCGCCTGCAGGTCGTATATCCGCCCAATGCCAACATAGGCGTCCGAGTTGTTCGGATCATAGGTCAGGGCAGTGCTAAACTCCTTGACGCCCTCGTCCAGCATGATCGCGGCGGCCTTGATCTGAGCCTCATAGAGCAGCGTCTCGTAACCCTCGTTCAAGTACGCACGGCCGATCAGCACGCGAGCCTCGGGGTCCGCCGTGTTGCCACTCTCCGCCGTGCTCATCGAGGCTCGGTAGTGAATGCGCGCCAGCTCGTAGTCACCCGCATGCGCGTACGCTTGGCCCAGCGCCTTGCTCAGTTGCGGTCGCAGGCGTCGATCGACGTCGAAATCCTCGGCCCGCGCATACTCCTGCGCGTAGATTTGCTCGGTCATTGCCGCCTCACGTCGTTCCTCGACGGACAGCCGCTTCAGTCGGGCCTTGAGCCGATCGCGCTCCTCGAGTACCTCCTTGGCCCGGCGAAACTCTTTGACAGCCTCCTCGTACCGACCCATGCCGTCGTAGGTGAGGCCCCGGTAGTAGTAGGCCTCCACATAGTTGGCGTCTCTGTCGATGGCCCTACTCAGAGACACGAGCGCTTTGTCGTGCTCCCCGGCCGCCATTTGCGTCCGCCCGATTGCCATCATCACCTCGTCAACGTTGCGCCCCCGCCGTATGCGCACCTCTGCCGTGTAGGCTGCCAAAGCGCGCTCGAAATCGCCCACAGCCTCGTAAATCTGGCCGAGATAGAAGCGCGTTCCGGGCCGGAACTGTGCCAGCTCAGACGCTTTCTCCAGAGCCGGGATGGCCTCGCCAAAACGCCCCAGCTTGAAAAGCGCCACGCCAAGGTAGTACCAGGCGGGCTCAAGCTCTTCATTCTCCTGCACTGCTTGCTGGAATCGTATGACGGCTCCTTCGTCGTCATCGCCTTCCCGCAAAAGCGCTGACCCCTCCAGGAACGCCTCGCCACCAGCGCCCAGCGCTGGAGTGGCCGGTGCCGGCGGGGCCTGCGCCAACACAGCGGGTGAGCTCACTGCGAAGAGGGAAAGGATCACGAGTGCGGATGCCGTGGCGGCTGCCGATGAACGGTCGCGGAGGCGCATCATGCGACCACACTCCCTGCGGGCAAGCACAAAACTCGCGCTCGCCTGTTTGGTGGCCCGTTTTTCGCCTGCGACGCGATTATAGTGGACCCAAAGCACTTTGTCAACAAACGCCCCTCTCACATTTTCTGACGTTTGCCACACGTCCCGGGTTCAGTGACAACGGTGCCTGACACTCCGCTTGCAGCAGCCGCACGCACCTGGTGGGCGCCGAGCCGAGTCTTGCTCGCCGCCACAGAGGCCAGTACGCTCGCCGTGTCTCGGGCGATCATGAGCTCCTCGTCTGTCGGGATCACCAGCACCGCCGCGCGAGCGCCCTCCACGCTGATATCCACCGGGCTGTCGAGGCCGACGGCGGCCGCGTTCTTCGTCGGATCGATCTCGAGTCCGAGGAACTCCAGCCCGGCGCAGCTTTGGGCGCGAATCGGCACAGAGTTCTCCCCAATGCCGGCGGTAAATACCACAGCGTCGAGGCCGCCGAGGGAGGCAGCATACGCGCCGATGTACTTCCGCACTCGGTAACAGAACACCTCAATGGCGGCAGCCGCGCGGTCGTTACCCGCGTCCGCAGCGGCCAGAACGTCGCGCAGGTCATTGCTCACGCCGGATAATCCGAGGAGTCCGCTGGACTTGTTGAGCAGGGCATCGAGTTCATCCGTGCTGAGCCCCTCGCGCTCCATCAGGAATAGTGGCACGGTGGCGTCCAGATCGCCGCAGCGCGTCCCCATGAGCAGCCCCTCGAGCGGCGTGAATCCCATGGTCGTGTCCACGGAGCGCCCGCCCTTGACCGCTGCCATGCTGCAGCCGTTGCCCAGGTGACAGGTGACGATGCGCTGCTGTTCGACAGATATCCCCCGCTCGGACACTGCCTCGGCAGCCTCCAAGGTCACGTACCGATGCGATGTGCCGTGAAACCCGTACCGGCGAAGACCATGTCGCTCATAGTATTCGTATGGGAGTCCGTACAGATGTGCCTGGCGCGGTATCGTCTGATGGAAGGCGGTATCGAAGACGGCTACCTGCGGCTTGCCGGGCATCAGCTCCTGACATGCTTGAATGCCAACGAGGTTCGGCGGGTTGTGCAGCGGAGCAAGCTCGCAGCAGTCCTCGATGACCGAAATCACCTCGTCGTCGATGAGCACCGAATCGGCGAAGCGCTCACCGCCGTGTACCACGCGGTGCCCCACGGCGCTTACCTCATCCAGGGACCGCAGCACAGCACCGTCGCCGGATGTCAATGCGGTGACGATCTCAGCTACAGCCCTCCGATGATCCGGCATCGGCACTGCGACGGTCGTTTCGTCGTCGCCCTGCCGGGAGTGATGCAGAACAGAGCCGTTCTCGGCATTCTGAGCGCCCACCCGCTCGGCGAGCCCGTGCGCCAAGCTCGTCTCCGGCTCCGTCTCGAAGAGCTCATACTTCACCGATGAGCTGCCGCAGTTAAAGACAAGTACTCTCATCACGCATTCGCCTCGTATGCAGCACCGCTGCGCCGGCCGGAACGGCTGCGCCGCGGATCCGGGCCGCCGGCCATTGACGCCGCTGCCGTACCTCGTATACTCCGCGCCACATCGGAGGACTGTGACGATGGCTACATAGACACGTTGCGCGCCGGGCCGGCGCGTTCTCGCACGTTTCGGGGCCCGACGCAGCGTGGCTGCTTATGGTCGTCGATTCCGTCGTGAGTGCCTTAGTCCGGAGGCGCCTCCTCGATCCCCTCGCTCTGCATCCGCTCTTCCATCATGCGCTTGGTCTTTTGCACGGTGGCCAGAATCCGGCTGGTGTACGCCTCCAGCCGCTCAACGGCCTCGGTGGCGTACCGACTCGCATCGTCCCGAATGCTTTCGGACTCCACCTGTGCTTGCTGAACGATCCCCTGGGCCTTTTTCTCCGCCTCGGCCACCACGCGGTCGTTTGACACCAGGAGCACCGCCTGCTCCTTGGCCGCATTGAGTATCTTCGCGCGCTCCTCGTGAGCCTCCGCCAGGATGCGCTCGCGATCCCGTGTGATCTGGTCCGCCGTGGTCACCTCCTGCGGGATCGCCGCTCGAATCTTGTCCGTCAACTCAAAGAATCGATCTGCCGGTATCACCGTCGTGCCGGGCAGGGAGAGCAACTTGTACCACTTCTCGCCCTGGTCTCCGAGCTTCTCCAGCTCATCTATGAGCGCGAAGATGTCCATGCGCCCCCCTCTTTCCAGACAACCTTCGATGGCGGCCCGCCCCACGAACACCTGCGGAGCATTGCATACCGGCCGCTGCGACGTCAGTGGCCTGGTGGCACGGCTTCGCCCGCCGTTTCTGGCGCACGTCTCAGGCCTTACCGGCGGCGAACTTGGCTCGTACCCGTTCCACCACTGGCGGTGGCACGAAGTGAGAGATGTCGGCGCCGAGCCGGGCAAGCTCCTTCACTCGACTGGACCGCAGAAACGCGTGCTCGGCGTCCGACAGCAGAAACACTGTCTGTATATCCGGTTCAAGCAGCCGATTGGTCAAGGCCATTTCAAACTCCGTCTCGAAGTCCGAGACGGCTCGCAGGCCCTTCACCAAGGCCAGGGCGCCGCATCGCCTGGCATGATCCACCACCAGACCAGTGAACGAGATCACCTCGACGTTCGGCAAGTGCGCGCACACGTCGCGCAGCATCTCAATGCGCTCTTCAGGCGTAAAGAGGGCGCTTTTCGCCGTGTCCACGTGCACCGACACGAGCACGCGCCCAAAGATCATTGCCGCCCGCTCAATGATGTGCAGATGACCATTTGTTACCGGGTCGAAAGTGCCCGGACATACGACCAGGTGCTCTTGTACCATCTTTCCACTACCAATAGAACGACATCACCGTGCGGCCGAAGTGCTTTACCCGCGTGGGCGACGGGTCATCCGGCATGATCGCCTCACGATCGTGCTGAACGGCGACGACCGCCCCGTTGGGCCATGCTCGTTGTTGCCCCAGTAACGCTGCCACCAGCTCGCCCAGCGGTTCATAGCCGTACGGAGGATCGGCAAAGGCAATATGGTACGGCTCACGCTCGCCGAGCCGCTCCACCGCTGCCCGGGCGTCCGCGCGGATCACCTCTGCTCGGCCGGCAAATCTCATACGCTCGAGATTCTCCCGTATCGCGCGCCGGCACCTCGGCGAGACGTCAACGAATGTACACCACTGCGCCCCCCGGCTCAACGCCTCGAGGCCGACAGCGCCGCAGCCGGCGAACAGATCGAGAAATCGGGCGCCGACGATACAATCCGCGAGCACATTGAACAGTGTCTCGCGCATGGCGTCGCTCGTGGGCCGCAGGCCTCTGACCCGTGGCACCACGAGCCGCATCCGCTTGGCTGTCCCGGCAATGATCCGCATGCGACGCCAACGCTGAGTTGTTCGCCATCAACCCATCGACGCCCTGCCACGTTTAGCTGATGCTGGCCAATCGGACCCGTTCGTCGAGCCGCTGCGTGAGCCGCTCGCCCAGCGCACGATGCGCCGGCTTCCGAAGCCCCGGATCGGCGTCAATGAGCGCCATGGCCTCCTCGCGCGCTTGAACGAGCGTGAGCGTATCGCTCAACACGCTCGCCATCTTCAAGTCGGGAAGGCCGTGCTGGCGAGTACCATAGAACTCGCCCGGCCCTCGCACCTTGAGGTCCTCTTCCGCGATTTCGAATCCGTCGTTCGTTCGTGCGAGCACCTCAACCCGTCCCCAGGCCTCCCGCGAACGTGTCCCAACGAGCAGGATGCAGTGCGATTGGTGCTCGCCGCGGCAGACGCGCCCCCGAAGCTGGTGAAGCTGCGCCAGACCGAAGCGCTCGGCATTCTCCACCAGCATGACGGACGCGTTGGGGACGTTCACGCCCACCTCGATGACGCTGGTGGCGCACAGTACGTCCAGTTGGCCACGCCGGAACGCCTGCATCACCGCTTCCTTCTCGTCCGTCGGCATCCGGCCGTGGACGAGACCGATGCGCAGGTCGGGGAAGATCTCCCGCTCCAGCCGCCTCGCCAGCTCGGTCGCCGCGCGCAGTTGTAGGCGCTCGGACTCCTCCACGAGCGGACACACGATGAAGGCCTGCTTCCCCGCCACCACCTCCTGCCGCACCAAGTCGTAGGCCTGCGGCCGCTGCCGCATCGTAAGCACTTCGGTTGCGGGTGGGCGGCGCCCCGGCGGCATTTCGTCGAGAACCGAGATATCGAAATCGCCGTAGACCGTCAGCGCCAGCGTGCGCGGAATGGGCGTGGCCGTCATCACGACCACGTTGGGATTGTAGCCCTTCTCGCGGAGCGCTGCGCGCTGTAGAACCCCGAAGCGATGCTGTTCATCGATGATGGCCACGCCCAGCCGGCGAAACTGCACCGCCTCCTGGATCAGCGCGTGCGTGCCCACCACCACCGGCACATCGCCGTCGGCGATACGCTGCTGCAGACGCTTCTTGCCACGGCGCATCCCGCCCACCAGTAGGACGACCTCAACGTCGAGTGGGGCGAATAGCTCCCGCAGTGTCCGGTGCTGCTGCTCGGCAAGCACCTCGGTCGGCACCATGTATGCGGCCTGATACTCGTTCCTGGCAGCGGCGAGGAGCACCCAGGCGGCGACGGCGGTCTTTCCCGAGCCCACATCGCCATGCAGCAGACGATTCGCCGGGGCCGCGTCGGCCAGGTCCCCCGCGATCTCGCCGATCACGCGCTCTTGCGCCGCCGTCAGCTCAAAGGGTAGCACGCCCTTCAACTCATCAAGCCACGCCGCCTCAACGCGCAGCCTCACCCCCGCCTCGGGGGCCTTCGCCTCCCGACGAAGCCGCGCGAGCTGTACCTGGAGTAGGAAGAGCTCCTCAAATGTGATACGGTGCCGTGCGCGCTCCAGAGCCTCATCATCACGGGGGAAGTGGATGTTCTCGATGGCGAACTGCGCGCCGCACAGCCCGCGCCGTTCCCGCACATCCTCCGGCACGATCTCGGGAACCAGCTCGCCGTAGTCGCGCACTGCGGTGTACGCGAGGCGGCGCATTTGTGGCATGTAGAGGCCCTTGGTCAGCCCATGGATGGGGACGATCCGACCGGCGCTCAACGGATTGCGCCGCGCCGTGCTCTCCACTTCCGGGTTGTCGAGCTGAGGCAGGTCGCGGAAGTAGCGCACCACGCCAGTGGCGAACACCTCGGTGCCCGGCTCGAACTGGGTTGCCCGGAAGTCCTGCCCATACCACAGCAGC
Organism: Armatimonadota bacterium; assembly: GCA_030601885.1. Classification (GTDB taxonomy): domain Bacteria; phylum Armatimonadota; class Zipacnadia; order JAUWAU01; family JAUWAU01; genus JAUWAU01. The sequence continues at coordinate 93,938 of JAUWAU010000018.1, read as the reverse complement.
TCGGCCGGCCCCGACTCGTCGCGCACCGGGACCGTTGTGATAGAGAATCGGCCGCGCTTGCGCGCCTCTCCGGTTGCCTCAACCGTGGCCCGAATAGTGGCCACCTCGCCGGCTCCGAGGGCTGCTATGCTCTGGATCCGACGCCTGTCTTCATGCCGCAGAGGGTAATGCTGAAGTAGATCGAGCACGGTGTGAATGCCGAGGTTCGCAAGCTGCTGCGCTCGAGTTTCGCTTACACCCCAGAGGACGGTGACGGGGTCATCCACCGTGCGCCGCGGAACTTGCGCTCTCCGCTTCCGCGTGGGAGCGTGCGCCGCCGGCTCGACACGCTCTCCCGCGCCGATGGCGTCCAGTATCTGGCGCGCGCGGGCAATCCGCTCAGCCCGCTCCCGAGGTTCCAATGCGCCGTAATCGGCAAAGAGATCAGTAAGATCCCTGACGGCGGCGCGCACGCCATTGCCGCCAAGCGCCTGCCCCAGCCGCGAGCATTGTCGCTCGATGAACCCGGCAAGGCCGCCGACGACGGCAGTGTCGGTGTAGCCCTGCCTTTGCTCTAACGACAATGGGCCGTGGAAAACGGCCAACCGGGCCGCCGTATCGGCCTCGCACGGTGGCATGGTCGAAAAATATCACCCCGCTTGCCCACTGTCAAGGTCGCAAATGGCGCACCACTGATGCCAATTCGGCCGGAACGCTGATGGTGACGACGGCCGTGTGATCGTGGCCCGACGGGTTGGCCACGGCCAGTACTTCTGCCTCCCCGACGGGCTCCCCGCACCGATCCAGTGCCGTCACCGTCTGTCCCTTCTCCGGCAGCGGCAAGAACTCATACGGCACTGCAACCGTTGCAGAGTTGTCGGGCAGCGACATGTCAACGATGAAAATGGCCTGTCCCGGGCAGATAGCCACGCAGCGACCACACCCGGTGCACGACTCCGAGTCGAGGCGCGGCAGCCGCGTTATCGGCGTGCCCACCGTGATCGCGCCGTTCGGGCAGCCCACCTCGCACGGATCGCACGGGATCTCCTCGACGCATTCAATAACGGCCACCGGCCCGCGTCGCATCCGCGCCAGCGTCGGTACGCCGGGGGTATCGGCGTATGTATCCCAGCCCAAGCGCGCGCGTGTGTCCTCACCTGTGGCCATGGTGTCCGCTCACCTGAGATGCAGTTCTGAGCAGTGCGGGCCTCAACCTGCCGCCGGCGAATGGGAACGCATGCAGGGAGCCACGCAAGTCAGCGCGAAAGTCGGGCTGTTCGTCCGCGTGCAGAGCTGCTTATGAGGATCACCCATCGTTCCGAGAACGCTGTGAGCTGCTGCACACGCTCGGCCGCCGAGACCCAGGCGCTAGGTCGCGCCCTCGGCGCTGTGCTGGCGGAGGGCGACGTCGTGGCCGTGAGCGGCCCGCTGGGCGCCGGCAAGACGTGTTTCATTCAGGGCCTCGCCCGGGGAGCCGGAGTCACCGACAACGTCACCAGCCCGACCTTCATCATCCACCGACAGCATCGCGGGCGCGTACCATTTCACCACATCGACGCGTATCGCCTCTGCGGCGGCGAGGCGCTGCTCGAGGCCGTCGGGGCTGAGCTGTTCTCGGAACCGTCGATCGTGGGGGTGGAGTGGGCTGATCGGGTGGCGGACGCGCTGCCGGACGAGCGGCTCTGGGTGGACCTCCGCTACGCCGCCGATGGCCGGAATGTGCACGTGAAGGCCGATGGCACTCGGGCGCGCCAGATCCTGTCGGCTTTGGAGCTTTCGGATGATCCTGGCGATTGAGACGTCTGGCGAGATGACAAGCCTGGCGGTGGTGGACGGGCGGCGGATCGTGCGGGAGGACGCCTTTCCCAGCCAGATGGCCCTCTGTCAGCAGCTCATGCCTCGCATCGAGGCGCTGCTTGGAGAGAAGTCGGGAGAACAGCCGGTACGGCCTCGCGACCTGCGCGCCATTGCGGTGTCGCTTGGCCCGGGCTCTTTCACCAGCCTCCGTATCGGCGTGGCCACGGCGAAGGCGCTCGCCCACGCCTGGGAGGTGGATCTCGTCGGCGTGCCCACGGCGCATGCCGTGGCCGACGGGCTCGCGGATCTCCCCGGCAATGGCCTGGCATGCGTCATCAGCGTTGCGCGCAAAGGGCACGTGTACGTCTCCCTGGTGCAACGATCGCCGGACGGCACCTGGTGCGACGCTCTGCCATGTGCGGTACACACGATCCCGACGCTGCCCAAGGTGCTTGCGGCCCGGCAGGAGCCGATCGTGCTCTGCGGGGAGGCTGCGCCGGTATACGCTCCTGATCTGCAGGAGCCTCCGGGGTCGCGCCTGCGGATGGCGCCCGACGCGCAGCTACGCCCCGCCGCACGGCACGTCGGCTTCCTCGGTGCCGTGCAACTGGATAGACGCGGCCCAGACGACCTGTTCTCCCTCAAGCCCATCTATGCACAGCCCTCGCAGGCAGAGGCCGCCAGAGGCATCGATCTGGGGCTCTGAGGGCGTCTGCCGATGGCGAACCTGACGGGGCAGGGACACGTCAAACCTAGCGTAGTGTGAATGTTCGGCCGCTCGGCCCATCGCCGGCGAGCGCTCGCGGAAGAAAGTCGGCTCCGCCGACAGGACGTAGGCGATGCGGCGGCGAAAGGCCCTCAGTGAGCTGCCAGGTGAGCAGATGCACCATATACCGGATGCAGGCAGGACCGTGCTCGTTGCCGCCGCGATAGCAGCGGGGCTGTCGTACGCGAGCCCTGCCCTATGTCAACCCAGCAACGAGGAACTGCGCGCCAGAAGCGTGTTCGTCGAGGCCGAGCGCTTCAGCGGCATCGCACCAGGCGGATGGCGCGAGCGCGTCGCCTGGGGACTAAACGCGCTTACCCCCGCGTCGGGCGATGCCACGGCGAGCAGCGACCGGCCCGGGGCCGCTATCTCCGCTGACGTCACCATTCCCGCCACCGCCACCTACAAAGTCTGGGCTCGATACATGCACATTGGGCCCTACTACTCGCCCTTTGGCATCCGCATCGAGCAGGGCGGTGAGACGGTCTTTGACGAGGGGTACTGGGAGAGCCACGTGGTATCGAGCTCCCGAACGGCGGCGGTCTGGGAGGATCATGAGGCCGTCCTGAACGCGGGGCCGACCACAGTGACGTTGTACGTACGCCAGCCCATTCCTCCCACGACATCCCTGCGCGTCGATTGCCTCCTCATCACGCCCTTCATGGACTACAAGCCGGATTTCACCGACTTCGCGCCCCGGGCGTTCGTGCGCTTCAAGGTGCTCGAACCGGCACAGAACGCCTACATAGCCCGCCTCTCCGTGCTGCATCATCGCGAGGGATGGTCGGGGGGGACGCCTGGCTATCTCTCCGCCTCCGGACATGGCAGGCGGGGCGACGCGGTCCCCGCGGGGCAGTTCTCGGGCTGGGGCGACATAGGCAAGCTGCTCGATACCGGTGCGCGGATCACGACGGTCGCATTTCAGTTCCGCAGTGAGCCGCAGGCGACAATTCCGGCCCTCAAGGTGGATTTGCAGATTGCCACGGCGGCCGATGAGCAGCACGTGCTGCAGACCCTGCACGAGGAGATCGATGGCGACATCATCAGCCTCCTCCTTCCCGGCAACGTGGGGCAGCACACCGACCTGATCCAACCCGTCTCCGCACAAACGGCGGAGCATGCGCGACATGCCGACAGCCTACCGCTCCCGCCCGAGGGATTGCCGCAGCGCTTTCCCGTCGAGGGACGCATTCTCGGCTATGGCAAGCAGCATCGATCCCGCCGGATCCTCGCTGTCCAGACATCCGTACTGGCCAAGCTCGGATTCAACACGCTGCAGGGCCTCACCGGCGTGTCACGCGAGGTGGCCTTGGAGCACGGCATCAAGCGCTCCGTGTGGAGCCGCTACGTCAGCGGCGTGGCGCCGTGGGCCACCGACCTGTCGCGGCGCATGGATAAGTCCATGGCGGAGGTGTACGATTATCTCAAGCAGCGGGACCCCGAGGCGCTCCCGACCTGCTACCGCTTCAAACTGGCCCACGAGCCCGAGGCGCCGTCGGCGACGAGGATGCGCGACAGCGAGAGCTGTGTCGCGGCCTTTCACGAGTTCTTGCGGTCGCAGGGAGTCTCGCCGGGGGCTCTGGGCCGACAAACGTGGGACGACGTAGCGCCCACCGGGCGGGCACAAATGGCCTCCGAGGCCGATGCGGCACTCTACTACCACACGATGAAGTTCCGCGACGCCATCGTGCCGCAGCCCTACAAGCTGGCCAGCGAAGCCGTGCTGAAGCGATTTGCCGAGGGCACGCACACCAGCGTGACCTTCGGCTCCGCGTCCATCGCGGGCCGAGGCGGCGGGATGATCGACGGCCCGGACTGGTTCGAGTTCGGCAGACAGCGCGCCGTCACCATGCTGTGGAGCACGGATAACGGCGCGCCGCGCATCATCGATACCCCTCTCGTGGCGGATCTGCTGCGGGCGGCAGGGCGCACACACGGCCTGCCCGTCGGCATCTCCCTGAAGCGGGGCGAACCCGAAAGCCTCCGCTTCCGTACCTACAGCGCCCTGGCGCACGGAGCAAAGGCGATCCGCTACCACCGCTACGGGCCCCATTACGCCACCCGAGAGGAGGCGTGGTCAGATAGGAAGGAGGAGGTGCAGCAGATCGGGAGACTGACGCGCGAGATCGGGCGAGCCGAGGAGTTGCTGTACCCGGGCCGGCCGCCGAGGGCCAAGGTCGCGATGGTGTACTCCAAGAGCAGCGAGATGTGGCAGGAGGATGGCGCGGCCCTCGCGGAGCTGCGGCAGACGTACTTCGCGCTGCTCGTAGAGAACCTGCCGGTGGATTTCGTCACCGAAGAGGAAGTGGCCGACGGTGGACTGGCCAACTACCGCGCCTGCTACCTCACCGGCGCCAACTTGCCCCGACGCGCCGCCGAGGCGATCGCGGAGTGGGTCAGCGGCGGCGGGATGCTATACGGCTGCGTCGCCGCCGGATCCAAGGACGAGTTCAACCGCCCGAGCGACATCCTCACACCGGTCTTCGGTCTCCAACTGCAGAGCGTCGAGCGGGTCGAGAGCCGCTACCGAGAGTACGCCGATCTGCCGGAGCTGGCCCCCCTCACGCGCGTGACCGTACAGGGCAACGACTGGCTGCCAATGTGCAGCTTCGACGCCATCGGTTATCGTGGCTCCATCACGCTCACTACCGGACAGGTGCTGGGATCGGACGACAGCGGGCGGGCGGCCGTAGTGTGGAACGAGCACGGCCAGGGCGAGGCCCTGTATGTGGCGACGCTGCCCGCGTTGGAGTGGCGCAAGCAAGCCCCGCTTGGCGAGGGCTACCTCATGCCGCAGTATCCCAAGCTGCTCGGCGACCTCATCACGGCAATCGCCCAGCACGCCAGCGCTCACGGACCCGTGCGAGTATCAGGATACATGGTGGAGTGCGGCTATCTGGCGTCAGACGCCGGAGTGGCCCTGCCGCTGCTGAACTGGACGCAGGCGCGCATCCCTACCCTGCAGCTCAGCATCCCCGGCGTCCCCCGCCCCCAGAGCATCGAGTCGCTCGCCCGGGGACGGATAGACTTCCGGTACTTTGAGAACAACCTCGACCTCACCATCTCCCTCGGCCCCGGCACCGATATGTTGCTGATTCGGTGGTAGCCCCCGCTGGCTCCATGGGCCTCGCTACGCCGAAGATTTCGCCCGTCGGCCCACCGGTTGTAGCCGGAGCAGCTTGCTCCGGCGGCCCCCAGCCCCCCCGCCGGGCCCATCTTCATGGTTTCAGAGTGTGGCCGCGCCACATGACGGCTACTACGGGGCGGAGCGGCAAGCATTCCGCAGCGTGGTCAGGCCACGCTGAGAGGTCGCGCTTCTCTCCGAGGTGCCCCGAGCGCTCTATCTCCATACCTGCAGCATTGTCACCGCCGATGCCTGTTCGCCCTCTTCGGTCTTGGCAGTGACGCGCAGGATGTAGGTGCCGGTCGGGGCCACGGTGCCGTGAACGCTACGGGTGTTCCAGGTCAGCGACGCTCGGCCGCGGGCGAGTTGCTGCGCCTGGGCGATGTCGGCGATGCGGCGGCCGGCCACATTGTAGACTCGCCCCGTCACGGCCGCATCGGCCGACAGGTTGAAGCCGATGTCCCAGGTGCCGCCACGCGTCGGAGCCGCCGTCAGGCCGCTAATGAGCAGTGCTCCTTCGTGCGCGGGCTTGACGGTCACCGTGAAGCTGCGGCTGCTGCCGCCGCCGGGTGCGGCGAACTCATAGTGCCCTCGCCTGCGCATAAAGGTGCGCTTGCGGGTGTCGCGGTCGGTCAGTATCGCCACGCGATCCTTGGGCAGCCGGCTCAGCTCTGGCCAGCTCAGCGCCACCGGCTCACCTTCAACGCCACCGGTTACAGTGAACTGCCACTGCGCGTCTTGTTCTGTTGCTCCCTTCGTCCCCGTTGCCAGCTCAGCGGCCCACGGCATCTGTCGGATAGCAGATGCCTCCGCCTCCAGCACCATCCGCGCCCGCCACACGTACGGCGCCACGGACAACATCATTCTCGACTACCGCATCGGGAAGCACTTCATGGGGGAGGAGTTCGCCACGTCCCGCCCGCCGAAGCTGTCGGTGAAGATTCGGGGGACGCGGAAGATCGCGCAAGTGGGCGTGTGCAAGAACAACACATACGTGTACAGCGCGCAGCCGGACAAGCAGGACGTGACGTTCACCTACATGGATAGCGACGCCCAGCCTGGCGTCAATTACTACTACATTCGTGTGATCCAGGAGGACGGGCAGATCGCGTGGTCGTCGCCCATCTGCGTGGAGCACGGGTAGAGGCTGGATACTAGGTACTGGATGACGGAAGACGGCGAGGCAAGACGGGTGGGCCGGGGTGCAGGGCGAGGGACGGTGTCACCTTTGCCGCGTTCCCAGCTGCGGGAATGCGGCTGTCTTTGGGAGGACGATGTATCCCTCTCGGGGCTGGTGCGAGTCGCACAGTGCTGCCCGATGTATCGAGCTCGTATGGTCAAGCACCTCAGAGAGGATAACAGGCATCGATGTGGAACTATAAGAGCTGTCACGTATCGATCTACCTCAATTCACTTATATAGGTCTGAGGCAGTGATGCGGATCACAGTAACATATCAATGAAACGACTGTCGAACATAATAGCTACTGGCAATGCGTGCACGTACTCGCCTGGAACGACCGAGCACAGCCAACAATGTCTTCAGCCTATCTAGAGGGAGGGGCGATGATGCTCTGTCAGTGCATTGCTCACAGAAGATCAGTAGTTCCCATTGCGTGTCCCCTACTCGCCTTGCTCTGCTTCGCTCTCTGCGGATGCCCCGGTGCTGCCGAAGTCGAGATGGACGCGTGGGGCGACGACACCATGACGCTCAGGTCGACAGCGACCACGCAAACGCAAGCCGTGACCGAGAGTGTACAGTGGCTGGTGGCGCGACATATTCTACATCGTGACGTGTACGATGTCTGGGCGGAGGAACTGCAGCGGCAGATCACTTCACGTCCGGACCGGTACGTGCGCAAGGTGTCGCCGCGGCGGCAGGCCTTCTACGTTGAGCTGAACGGTGTGCAGTTGATTCGCGACCTGGTTCGTGTCCTCTTCGGGGAGATCACCCCGCGCTTGGTGGTCTGCACGAGTGAGACGGTGCTGCGGCGGCGGCCCATACCTGACCCAGCCGTGGAGACGGAGTTGGTCGGCGCGTTCGGGGGGTATGGTTTCCAAGTCGTGGATGTAGCGCAGGCGGAGCGAGTGATCGGCCGGGAGAAGCTCTTCCGAGCCGCGGAGGGAGACAAGGAGGCACTGGGCGCGCTGACACGTGAACTGCGTGCCAGCTTGCTGGTGGTCGGGCAGAGCTTCGCCGCGGAGTGCCCCGAGGGAGGATTCGAAGCCCGCGTTGAGGTCAAGGTCGTGGAGACGGCAACGGCACGTGTCCTTGCGTCAGTCGCAAGTCCGCAGGCCGCTGCCCGTGCAGGGGCGCCGGAGATTGCCGCCAAGATGGCGCTGCAGAAGGGTGCGAGCGAGGCCAAACTGCGCCTCGTCAGGGCGATGCTCAACGCCTACGGCAAGCCCATCACGCGCGTCCGCGTGCTTGAGATCCGCACCTATGGGGACGTCACGGGCCTTCAGAGAGCCCTGCGAGACGCCCTGAAAGACTGCAGCGTTCGGATAGACAGCGTGGACTTGACCGGAGAGGTGGCTGTGTTGGAGGTGACCACCAAGGAGGGGGAAGCTGCCGTCGCCGGCGCCCTGGAGTCAAACGGACGGTTGCGCGTAACGGGGATGGACTGTCGCCGAGTGGAGTGTACCTTCAAGTGAGCCCCGGAACGGCCAGCCAGGAGCTATGGGGAGGGACAGCTGTGATCCGAGGACGGATGACCACCGCCGCGTGGGCGATACTGCTTGTTCTGGCGTCCAGCGCGGTCCCGCCGGAGAGCGTGGCCGCCGCGGAGAAACGTGGTTCATTGCTGGACGCCCTATTCAACAGGGAGCAGGGCACCCCTGTCGAGCGCCAGTTCCTGATGGAGCGCGTCGTGTACCGGAAGGAAGAGCCGGTACACGTGCTTTCCAATCTGCCGCAAGACGATGTGATGAGAGCCATCTGTGGGGATGCGCTCTTGCGCAAGGGCAAATGCGTGTACATGCCTCTCGGGGAAGTGGGCACATTCGACCGGAGGGAGCATCGGCTCCTCGGATACAACTGGCGCAAGAAAAACGAGACTGTCGTGGTGGTAGATCGCGCATCCTTGACAGCCGACGAGGCCCGAGGTCTGGCCGCGCTCCAGGCCGAGGTCTTTCCCGCGCTATCAGCAGAGACCCAGGCACCGCACGCCATGCGGCTGTGGGTGCAGAATTCGGGCATGCGCGAGTTTCAGGTCTACCTGGAGGTGCCCTCTGCCGCGTGGTCGCGTGCGCTCCTCGAGAAGCTGTGGGAGCTCGCGGACGGCGCTGACGGGGTGACGCCGGGGTCGAAGAAGTCCCTGACGCGCGAGTATCGCGTGTGGCGGATTGCAGCCCTCAGCAATGACGAGGCAGCGGCACAGAGCTTGATAGGTTGCTACGAGTTCTCCGAGCCGAGGACGTTTCCGCTGGCCTCAGTAGATGAGTTCCTGGCAGTGAGCGACGTCGACATGAAGGTCGTGCTCCTGAACTGGAACGCAGACGAAGAGGTGACACGGGAGATGCTGGCGACCCTACCAGCGCCTTGGCCTGAGAAGGCTGCGGATGACCCCCCTGATCGCATGGGGCTAACAGCCTGGCAGCGGTTCTGTCGCAGTGCCAACGTCGAAGCGCTGGCCGTCGACGACGCAGTCTGTGCCGGGTGGATTCTGGCCGCACCGACGTCGCGACACTTGGAGGGTCTGGCCGAACGCATCGCCCGCGTGTCGAGGGGAGACGGGAAGCCCTCAGTTGCGCCATTGGTTGACCTCAGCGCCTTCGAGCGCGTAGCCGTGGGCGTGCATTTCATAAGTCCAGACGTCGACCGCGAGCGCCTCGTGCTGCAGGAGCAATTGGAGCAGGCTGTCAATGACCAACTTCGCCTGGAGATCGCGCGGGTGGTGTCCACGCAGGATTGGGGCGCTCTGCTGCACGAGGTCCTCGGCGGGAGCGCGACCTCACCGTTCCGCGATGCACGCGGGGCTGCCCGCATTGTGAGCGCAACGAATGCAGACCTGCTGCTACTGCTGCGTGTCAGGAGCATTCAGCCGTTAACCGTGCACAGGTGGGAGAGGCATCGCCTAACGCCGCCGCTCGGCCCGCCACCGGAGGTGGGCGATAGGCCGGACCCCGACGCCAAGATCCTTTTTGGTGGGCATCGCTACCCCGGCAAGAGCACCTGGGAGCGGCAGGGCTCCCGGCAGTACCAGCGCGACCTGGCGCGGTGGCACGAGTCAGTCAAGCAGAAGGAGGACCACGAACTGGCGGGCAGGATGCGTGAGGTAGAGTATGAGTTGGAGAGTTACGTGGCCCCCGAGATCACTCTCGCAGGGTTCCTGCAGGTCGTCGACTTGGACGCGCACGAGCTGCTCTGGTCACGCGAACTGTCCATGACGTCGGAGGGGGAGCGCAGATCGCTGGGCGCGAAGCGCGTGAAGGCAAGAGGCGAAGACGGGGTACCGGACGAGCCTCCCTTGCCGCCAGCCAGGAGCGTGTGGGAGGAGGGTACCTACAAGGCAGGGCAGATCTGCCTGCAGGAGGCGCTACGTGACGGGTTGCAGAGCCTGCAGGAGCACGCCGTGTGGGCTGATGACATCAAGCCGTGGAATGAGCCGACGGCACTGATCGCGGCCGATGTGCGCGGAACCGAAGAGCCAGCCCAGTCGGCCGAAGCTGCGCGCCCACAAGAAGACGATGCTGAGACACGCTTGGCGCCCCCGGCTCAGGAGCAGCAGCCCCAGGAGGCGACCACGACCGGGCCCGCACGTGCAGAGACGGAGACGGGCTCAGCGGAGGACCCGGGCGCATCGAAGGCGGAGCGGCCGTGGCAGCTGGCCGTGTCCGACGCGCAGCGATGGCCGAAGGTAGTGGTGAACGCAAGCGGAGGCTCGTGGTGCGACCATCTCGCCGTTGGCCAACTGCTCGCGGCTGTGCAGCGGATCGCCGAGATCGGCCCGGATGGCAGGCCGACGAACACCCGCCCCCAGATTGCAGGCATCCTGCAGATCAGATACGTCGGCCCCCAATTCATCGAGGCCGAGGCGCACGGGAGTTACCTCGAGCATCGGCGCGGGGATATCCGAGACGGGGACCTTGTGGCTCCTGTCTTCGTGGGAACCGGCAAGGGCCGAACGGAGATGCAGGCCCAAGACGATGCGCGACGCCAAATCCGCGTACAGATGGAAAGAGTGGGCGTCGGTCGAGAGGCTGGCACGGCGCTGCTCCGAGAAGCGATCAGTATGAAGATCACGCGCGAGCCCAATGCCGTATATGTTCGGCTCGCAGTACTGGCACCCCAGTGGCCGAAATAGCCTCCCTGCTGACTGCGCCACCGTGCCTGGCGGGCTCCCGATGATCAACGAGGAGAGCTGATTGCAAGGAGGCGCCGTCTGTGAGGCACCTTGACGGCTTTGATTGAGAAGGAGGAGACTTCGATGGCCGACGCGGTGAGATGTCCACACTGTGCCAACATGACCTCGAGCGCCCTCGCGCACTGCCAGCGTTGCGGGACAGGATGGGAAGGCGCACCGACACACACTGCGCATATGGTGCCCTCTGCTTCACCGCCTCAGTCACAAAGCCTGCAGTCCCCCCAATCGTACCACTACGCCGCGCCCGGCCCCGCTGCTCCGCCTCCCGTGTTCTACAAGAACCCGTCCATTGGGGCCGTTCTGTCCTTCCTGTTTATGGGATTGGGCCAGATCTACAATGGACAGATCGGGAAGGGCGTCGTGTTCATCATCCTGTACGGCGTATCGTGGCTATTGTGCTTGGTGGTGATCGGCTTCATCACTACGCCCGTTCTGTGGATTCTGGGGATGATCGACGCCTACTCTTCGGCCCAGGGCATCAATCGACGCATGTACGCGGAGGAGACCGCTCAGCCCGAGCCGCGCTAGGGCCATTGGGCTGCGGAGAGCGGAGCACAAGCAGAATGGGGCGACCCGGTGGGTCGCCCCTACGTGTTGTGCCAATCCCGGATCCGAAGCCGCGTGGTCAGGCGCCCCCTGGCTCGAAGATGCGGAAGATGAAGCGGATGTTGCGGATGGCGCCCTCCCCGCCGAAGATGAAGTCGGCGCCGGTGGGGAGCTTGTGGGTGAAGGCGCTGTTGACCTTGTAGACCTCCACCTTGGCCGAGACCCATTGGCCGGTGTCGTCCTTCTTGATGCGGCATACCTCTGAGTAGAGCCGCGCGACGTTGCGCTTTGTGCGGACGTCGGGCCGGGCCGGGTCAGTGAGCACCCAGAACTGCTTGTCCCCGTCGTCCAGGTATTCGAACTCCAGGTGGCCCTCGAAGTTGTGGTCGCGCAGCCGGCGGGCCAGGTCGTCGTCGAAGCGGAGGCCGAGGGGCTTCGCCAGATCCAATGCGCCGTTGAGCTCCGCCGCGGGCGCCGTCAGCGCGATGCTCTCGCCGGGGTATGCGACGGTGATGACGTCTTCGGTGATACGCTCGTCGAGGGCCTCGGCAACGCCCCGCGCCTCGTCGAGGATATCGGCGGCCTCCCGGCGCTCGCCCTCGCCGATCAGCACTGCGGCTGTGTCGAGCTGCGAGGTGAGCGCCTCCAGCGGGCAGCCCGTCCTCTCGAGGAAGCGCGCCTGCTGGCGCAATCGGAAGAGGCGCACGGGGAGACCGATTCTCGATGGGTCGGACGGTACGCCCTTGAACGCCGCCGACATCGCGCTCGGTCGTTTCCATCTCCCGAAGCCCATGCTCCACCGTCGGCTCGATGCAGGTGGCTTCCGTGTAGTCGTTCCACGTCACGAGCAGCACCGCGTCGACCCTGTCCCGGTTCTGCGCGTTGAACTCCCACTGTCGTCGATACGTCTCGCCGCCGTCGCGCGGCACCAGCAGCTTCGCGGCCTGTACAACGTGCACTTGTCACCGCCTGCCAGCCCCTTCCACACGTGCGTTAAACTCGATGCCACGCACATGTCTCGCCAAACCAAACCTACTGCTACCTCAACTGCGGGCACAATCAAACGAGCAATGCCGATCAAGCGCCATTCACTATGTTATTCCAATGCGTGGCGGCAGATTCCTCCTCGCGCCATGTAAAATTATTACTACAACGCGGCTCGCGCATCTGCGCCCTGCCGCTGGCCCATTCACGAGGCACGGGTTGATCCCTGACCCTTCGGTCGGGGTCCCGCTTACTACTCTGCGAAGTAGCTCGCTACGTAGCACGAGTCAGACAGGGACGAGCAACCCGTGGCACGCCAGTCTTTAACTGTCATAGGTGACCCCAAGCTTTATGCACTCCCCGGGCGCTTCGTCGATGAGCCGGTAGGCCTCGGCAGACTGCTCCAAGGGCACGATGGGGTGCACCAGGCCCTCGACGTTGAGCTTGCCCTCCTCGAGGAGTCTGAATGAGTGCTCCTTGATCCGCTCGGCGTTCCACATGGGATGATCGCGGTTGGGATCGCTGATGGAGCGGCTCGAGGCCATCGTGATGCGGTTGAAGTGCCACTCATCGCCCAGGCGCAGCCCCCTCGCCTCGCCCTCGTAGTACGCCAGCGGCACCACGAGGCCGCCGAGGTGGGCGCAGCGGATGGCCTCGTGCAGCGCCGGATAGGCGCCGCTGGCCTCGATGGCGACATCCACTCCGCCATTGGTGGCCCGTTTGATCTCCTCTCCCACATCCGTCGCCGTCGAGTCGTACGCAACGTCGGCGCCATGCCGGAGCGCCGCCTCGCGGCGGATGGGCAGCGGATCGATGACGGCGACCCATTCGGCGCCCGAGAGCTTCGCCATCTGCGCCGCCATCAGCCCGATGGCGCCCATGCCGAATATCGCCACGCGCTCGCCGAGCCGGATGTTGGCGTCGCGAACGGCGCCGAGCGCGAACTCCGCCGGGTCCCAGTACACGATGGCCTCGGGCGACATGCCCTCCGGCGCGCGCTCAATGCGCGTCACCTGCACGGTGTGCGTCTCGCGAATCGACATGTGCCCGAAGACGCGATCGCCCACCTGAAAGCCGTCCACGTCGGGGCCCACCGCGACGATCTCCCCCACCGTGATGTTGCCGAGCGACCTCGGGAACCGGGGCGGCGCGCCCTCACGGGGGCGAAAGATGTGCATCTCACTGTCCCACTGGCCGACGCTGTGCGCATCCGTCCCCCGATACCCGCTCAGCTCCGTCCCGTGCTTCGGGGCGCTGAATTGGGAGCGAATGCGGACCTGATTCGGCTCCAGCGGCGGCTCCTCGTACTCGCGAATCACTGGTTGCCTCAGGGCAACCGCGACCAGCTCTCGTGGCAAGGGGCTCACGCTCCTTTCGGATGCTGCAGCCGGGGTATTCGGTGGTGGCGACGCGTTGGCCTCTCCGCACGGCGTGACCGGGGAACATAGGAGCGACCCGCCGGGAAGGAAGGTGCGCCGAGGCGTCGAACAGGCATACGCTTGACCCGCAAGCTCGGTTGTAGCAGCCGAACGCAATCTGATCACGGAGAGATCGCTGTGAAAGCGAAAGCGGCAGTGCTCGAAGAATTCGGCAAACCACTCGTAATGCGCGAGTACGACGTATCGCCCCTCGCGGACGGCGAGGTGCTGGTGAAGATCACGGCGGCGGGCGTCTGCGGCTCGGACGTGCATATCGCCAAGGGGGAAGACCCTCGCACCCCACTTCCCATCATCCTCGGCCACGAGGGCGTGGGCGAGGTGGCCGACATCGGCGGGGCCAAGACGGACCTGTTCGGCCAAGAGCTGAATGCGGGCGACCCGGTGATGTGGGAGCGGGGCATCATGTGCGGGCGCTGCTACTACTGCGTCATAAAGAAGCAGCCGGCGCTGTGCCTCACGCGGAAGACGTACGGGATCTCGGTGTCCTGCAAGGAGCCGCCGCACTTCCGCGGCTGCTACGGGCAATACCTGCACCTCCTGCCCGGCGCGCACATGATCAAGCTCGATGGCGATATCGCCCCGAAGGTGCTGGTGGCAGCGACGTGCTCGGGCGCCACAGCCGCGCACACGGTGCTGCTCTCAAACGTCAATCCCGGTGACGACGTGCTCATCCTGGGCCCGGGCCCGGTGGGCCTTTTCGTGTTGGCCTTCTGTCTCCAGGCGGGCGCGGGGCGAGTGTGGGTCGCCGGGACGACGGCGGATGAGGCACGGCTGGCGCTGTGCAAGGAGTTCGGGGCGACCGGCACCGTCAACGTGGACGATTGCTCGGCTGAGGAGCGGCTGGAGTGGGTGATGGAGACGACGAGCGGGATCGGCATACACAGCGTCATCGACTGCACCGGCGTGCCGCAGGCACTGGTCGAGAACATCGCCATGGTGGCGCCGTACGGCACGTACTCTATTCCCGGCATCGCTACGCCCGTGGGCGAGTGGCCGGTGGCGCTGTACGAGGCGCTGGCGCGCAAGAACGTGAATCTGCAGGGCGTCTGGGTGAGCGACACGTCGCATCTGCACCAGTCCATTCGGCTCGTGCAAAGCGGCCGGTTCCCCTTCAAGAAGCTGGTCACGCACACGTACCGGCTCGAGGAGGCAACGGTGGCACTGGAGGTCATGGAGAAGCGGGAAGCCATCAAGGCCGTGTTGCTGCCGTGGGATTAGATACGGAACCCCACCCTGACCCTCCCCGCAAGCGGGAAGGGAACTGAGTCCGACCACCACGAAAGCGGAGGATGACGGCAGATGCTTCACTACGAAGAGCGCGAGATCGCCGAAGGCATCACGGCGCGAGTGTATACGGTGCAGACTCTCGTCATCGGGAGCGGCGCCGCCGGGCTGAACTGCGTCGAGCACCTGTACGAGCTCGGCCAGAGCAGCATCGCCCTCGTGACAGATTGCCTCGGCGCCGGAGCGTCGAACAACTCCGGCTCGGACAAGCAGACGTACTACAAACTCGGCATCTTTGGCGACGCAGCCGACAGCCCCATGGAGTTCGCGCGGACGCTGGCTGCCAGCGGGATGATGCACGGGGACATCGCGTACGTGGAGGGGCTCGGCTCGGCTCCGGAGTTCTTCCACCTCGTGAGAAACGGCGTGCCCTTTCCGTTCAACAAGTACGGGGGCTATGTGGGGTACAAGACGGACTTCGACCCCCGCCAGCGCGCCACGTCTGCCGGTCCGAAGACGTCCATCATGATGGTGGCGAAGTCCCTCGACCGCGTTGGTGCGGCCGGCGTCCCTATATTGGATCAGCACGAGGTGATCCGCCTGCTTACCTGTGGCGAGGGGGATGAGAAGCGCGTCATCGGCGCTGCAGTGATCAACAAGGCGGAGATCGAGGCGGACAACTTCGGCTTGACGCTCTTTAACGCCGAGAACGTGGTCATGGCCACCGGCGGCCCGGGAGAGATGTATGCCATCTCGGTGTATCCGGAGGGGCAGATCGGCAACCATGGCATCGCGCTGGAGATCGGCGCCATCGCCAATAACGTCACCGAATCGCAGTACGGCCTGGCATCTATCGGCTTTCGGTGGAATCTCTCCGGCACGTACCAGCAGGTGGTCCCCTGCTACTTCAGCACCGACGCCGAGGGCCGGGGACGGAAGTATTTCCTGAACGAGTACTTCCACACGATGAAGCAGGTGGGCACGAACGTCTTCCTCAAGGGCTACCAGTGGCCGGTCCACGCCGACAAGCTGCAGGACATGGGGTCGTCTGTCGTAGACGTCGCCGTCAACAACGAGATCGCCGCCGGGCGGCGGGTGTTCATGGACTTCACCGCTAATCCCGTGGCCGACGGCGGTCTGGAGGAGTTCGACCTGTCCGAGCTGGAGGGCGAGCCACTGAACTACCTGCGCAACTCCGGGGCCCTCCAGGCGACGCCCTATGAGCGGCTGCAGCACATGAATCCGCTCAGCATCGAGCTGTACGCCGAGCACGATGTCGATCTTCGGGAGCCGCTGGAGGTGGCCGTCTGCGCCCAGCATTGCAACGGCGGGCTGCGGGGCAACATCTGGTGGGAGTCCAACATCAAGCACTTCTTCCCCATCGGCGAGCTGAATGGCACCCACGGTGTCCGGCCCGGCGGAAGCGCACTCAATTCCGGACAGGTCGGAGGCCTGCGCGCCGCCACGTACATCGCCAACGTCTACAAAGATTCGCCGATGGAGCTGGCGCAGTTCCTGAAGCTGGCGAAGCCGCAGGTGGAGGACGAGCTCAAGCAGATCAGGCGGCACTTGAACGCCGGGGCAGACGCCATGCCGGCGGCGGACGTGCGGACGGACATCCAGGCCCGGATGAGCGAGCACGGGGCATTCATCCGCGATGCGGCGCAGATCTCCGACGCCCTCAATGCGGCCAAGCGGCTGGACGCCAACGTCGCGAGCCAGGGGGTGCGCCTGCAGCGCCGCACAGACCTCGTGACAGCCATCCAGAACGACCATCTGTGCCTCAGCCACGTCGCCTTCCTCGAGGCCATCAAGACGCTCATCGAGCGCGGCGGCGGAAGCCGCGGCTCGTACGTGGTGCTCGACGAGGCCGGCGACAAGACCATGGACACCAAACGGGGCTCTGAGCTGCGCCATCGGAGCGAGAACGAGGCCCTCCGGGAGGAGATTCTCGAGGTGGATGTTGACGAGCAGCGCGGTGTCCGCGTGTATCCCGTGCCGGTGCGTCCGCTGCCGGAGGATGAGTCCTGGTACGAGACGACCTGGGCGGAGTGGATGCGGGGCGAGATATTCGAGTAGGGCCGCTCGACAGAGGGGGCCTGTTTGGCCTTTCCCGGGCCGGGGATGGATATGGAATCCGGCGAGGCGAAGACCGTTGTCCAGTTCGTGCGTCCCACCGTCGGGGGCGTGCGCGAGCACGTCATCGCGCTGGCCGGTGGGCTGACGCGCGATGGCTACGACGTGCTCGTGGCCGGGGCCATTGACGCCGAGATGCGCCGCCGCCTCGACAGCGTGAGGTCGCGCTGGGCCAATATCGGCTTTCCAGAGACCGCCAGCTCGCGCGAGACGAGCGCCGCCGCAGCGAGGCTATCGCGCTTGGCGACATCGCAGCACGCAGCTCTAGTGCACGCTCACGACTACCATGCCGGGTTCATAGCATCTCGGGCGATGCGGCACATCAAGCCGCGGCCCGCCTTCATCTGCACGGCCCATTCTCTCCCCATCTCGGCCGCTCGCGGGTTCTTCGGCCGCCTCGGGGAGCGCCTCCGTTACCGACGGCTGCTCGCCACGGCCGACAAGATGATCGTCACCTCGAACGCCATCCGGGAAGCCCTGAGCCGGCTCTCGCGACGCGCAGGCGGAAAATGCACCACGATATACCACGGCGTGGATCCGGCGGAGTACGGCATCGAGGTAGACCCCGGGGTGATGAAGCAGGTGCTCGGGCTCAACCCGGCGGCCGTTGTGATCGCCATCGTCGGGCCGCTCGTGCCGGAGACGAGCGTGGACCTGTTCTTGCGGGCCGCGGCCAGCCTGTCAGCCGTGGTGCCCAATGTGGACTACCTCATCGTTGGCCGCGGGGCGGACCGCCGGCAACTGGAGGAGGAGGCACACGAACTGCGTCTGACAGGTAACACCATCTTCGCCGGTCATCGGGATGACATCCCCGCGGTGCTCGCCGTTGTCGATATCGTGGTGATCCCGTCCCTCACGGAGGGCTCCAGCCTGGTCGCTCTGGAGGCGCTCGCCATGGGTGTGTCAGTCGTGGCGGCCGACGTGGGTGGGCTGCAGGAGATCCTGGCCGACGCGCCCGAGGCGCACCTGGTCGCATCGAACGATCCGGATGCCATCGTGCGACAGCTCAAGGTGATCCTGTCGCAACTCCCGCCGGAGGAGGACGAGACCCGACCCTCCGAGTACATAAGCATCGACGGCGGCCGTCCCGTGCGAACTCTGGTCTCGGAGCGTGCCTACGAGCTTGTAGAGGCGGACGACTGGCTGCGCCGCCGGGACCACGAGGACCTCTACAACGTCCGGCCCGGGCTGCGTTACGTCGCCGACCACTTCTCTCTGCAGAGCATGTTGGAGGCGACGGAGGCGACATACGAGGAAGTGACCCGGGCCAGGAGCATTGCCAGTGGCGAGGCTCGTCAATGACGCCGCCCTAACGGCGCTCGCCCGAGGGCTCCCGAATAGAATGCGCTTCCCCCGGCCATTCACTCCATCAGCACTCGCCGCCCTGCTTACCGTCTGGGCCGGTTGTTGTGCGTCGGCCGGGGCGGCGGATCCGTCCCAGAAGGCCATCATCTTCGTTGCCGACCAGGTAACCTGGCAGGACATCGCGGACGCTCAGACCCCGAACATCGACGGTCTCATTGAGCGCGCGGCCATCGCATCCATGAGCTGCCGGACCGCCCCGCCCGTCCGGCGCGACAAGGCATACCTGTCCATCGGCGCCGGCAATCGCGGGCAGGCATCCGAGGGCAAACCGGAGGAAAGCTACAACGTCCCTCCCGGCCCCGGTCCGCAGCCACCGCGTCCGCTGCCGGCGTATGCGCGCCCGGGACAAATCGTCAACGCGTGGGCGGCGGAGCTGGCGCGGGACAACGCGCGCCTACATTACGAGGTGCAGGTTGGGGCGTTGGGCGATGCGCTGCACCGGGCCGGGCTGACCACGGCGGTGCTCGGCAACGCCGACCACGGCGAAGTGTTCCTGGAGCCCCGCAGAGCGGCCGTCACCATTGCGATGGACAGCCGAGGCATCGTGGACCTCGGCGATGTGGGACTCGCCATGCTCCAGGAACGCATCGATGATCCTCTGCGCGCGCACACGAACGTGCTCGCCCTTCTCGCCCGGCTCACAGAGTGCCTCCCGAAATCGGATCTGATCGTCATCGAGTCGGGCGATACCGCCCGGGCCGCGCTGTCCGCAAGGGACCCAGTGGCCCCGGCGCCCTACGAACGCGAACGCAAGCTCGCGGCGCTGGAGCGAGTGGACTACTTGCTGGGGCGGATCCTGCCGAAGCTTGATAGTCGATGGCTGCTTATCGTCCTCTCCCCTTCGCCCAGCCCCAGCCAATTCGAGTGGATGACGCCGGTCATCGTCCACGGAGCGGACTGGCCCGCCGGCCAGCTTACCTCGGGTACGACGCGCCGTCCGGGCCTCATCGCGGCCATGGACATCGCTCCAACGATTCTCAGCTACTTCGGCCTCCCGCCGCCGGCATCGCTCGCCGGACGGCCGGTGCGCAGCATCGGCACACCCCCAACCGACCGGGCAGCAGACGCCCGCATCAAGCGTATCACGGACGTTGAGAGGCGCATCTATTATACCAACCGGGCGCGTCATATCTTCATCCCAGCACAGGTCGCCGGCGCCTGGTGTGTCGCACTGCTGGCCATTCTCTACGTAGGCCGCCGAGGCCCGCTGCTCCTGCCGCGACTGCGCGGCCCGGTCGCGACGCTCCAGCTCGCCATGCTTGCCATCCCGGTGGCCTGCTATCTGGTTCACTTCGCCCCGCCCGGCCTCTCGGCGCTTCAAATCATGGGCGCCGTGGTCGCGGGGGCCGTCGTGCTTTCCGTGGCGGCCGTCTTCCTGTGCTGGCCGCATCTTGCTCCGGTTCGCCAGCTTTGCTGGGTACAGGTTCTCATGCTCGTGGTGGATCTGTGGGGCTTTGATGGACAGCTTCAACTCGGCTCCCTCTACGCCTATTCTCCCGTGACCGGAGCCCGCTTCTACGGCCTCGACAACCAGGCGGTGTCTTTGCTGCTCGGCGCCTCGATCATCGCCTTCGCCACCACGCCAGGGCTGCGTGGTGGGGCACGGTGGCCAAGATTGATCCTGCCGGCGCTCAGCGGCCTGCTGTTGACGCTGACCATCGGTCACCCGCAGCTCGGCGCCAATACCGGGGGCACCATCGCCGCAGTCGTCACTTACGGTACTTGGCTCGTTTTGCTGGCAAAGCCCGAGCGGCGTGGCCCAGCCATCGGGCTCATCATCGCCGCCATCGTCGCTGTGCCGAGCGCGTTCATCCTCATGGATGTGCTGCAGGGAGGCGGAGCTCAAACGCACATGGGCCATGCAGCCTGGCAGGTGCTCAGCGGCGGCCCTGCCGCCGCGTGGCAAATCATCACCCGCAAGCTCGCCGCCAGCGTCTCTCTTCTGCTGCGGACGCCGTGGAGCGTCGTCCTCGTGGCGTGGTTTGCCTTCCTGCTGTACGCTGCCTTCCGGCCACCACGACCGCTCAGGAGCGTATGGGAGGCACATCCTAACATTCGGATAGCTGCCAAGACACTTGCCGTGGGCGCCATCGTCGGCTCCCTGGTGAACGACACCGGCATCTGCGTCGGGACGATTATGCTGAGCTATCTGATGTTTGCCATGACCTTCGCGGCGGTGGCCGGGGCACCGGCGTCACGCCGCTGAACCACGTGCGTCGCCCGGTCCGTTGGCCCAAAGGGGACCAGTGAGTTGCGATCGGCATTCTGGTCGGCTCCGAGTACTGGCTTGCTCGTTGTCGTCCACGTTCTCAGCGGCGCTGCATCGGCCGCGAACTTCACCCGAGGCTCGGAGACAGCAGGGAAGTTCGGCGTGCATGAGATCGTGTTGACGCGGGCCGGCGGTGTTGCGAACGCCTTCGAGACGGACTGCGCCGTGACGTTCAGGCCGCCGTCGGGCCCGGCCAACGCCGTCACCGTGAAGGCATTCTACGACGGCGGCGACACGTGGCGGGCGCGCCTGTACGTGACGGAAATCGGACCGTGGAACTGGTCCTCGAGCTCGGCGGACGATCCGCGGCTGAACGACAACAGGGGATCCTTCTCGGCCGTCGGCTCGAACCTGCGCGGGAAGCTGCGGGAACACCGGCGGAACAGCCGGCAATGGATGACCGACGACAGCCGGACATTCCTGAACCTGTCTGACACGGCCTACATCCTCTTCCGCTCTCCCAACGATCCGAAACAACCCGTTACAGACGACGTGTTCCAGCGCTACGTGAAGGATGCTGTCGCCCTGGGGCTCACGTCCATGCGCGCCGGTGGCTGCGGGGGGTACGCCGGCTGGCGTCGCCGCGTCTCCGGGATCGGTCCCAACTACGACCGATCGAACTGGTGCTGGGAGACGGACTACGGGCAGCCCGAGTACTACAAGCGCTTCGACCTGGATCGCTTTCAGACCACCGATCGCCGGTTGGAGTGGCTGCTCAACCGCCACCCGGACATGTACATTCAGTTGATCATGTTCGGGAAAACCAGCACCCGCGACGCAGATCGTTGCGTCGGGGCCCTCTGGGACCAGATCCCTGGGGCGCACAAAGACAGAACCGTCGATTACATGCTCGCGCGATGGTCGGCGTGGCCTCAGGTGTTCTACCAGATCGTCAACGACACGAACTTCAACGGCACAGACGATGGTGCCGCCGCCGGGGCGACGAACCAGGATATGATCCGCGAGATTGGCGCCTACATGGCGGGGGTCGAGCCGTTTGGGACGCTTCGGTCGGCCGGCGCCAAGCGGCGGGAGGACAATCCGTTTATCCTCCAGTCGGATTGGGACGCCTGGCACACGTATCTGCACATCGAGAGGTATTCCGAAGTGGACGCCTCCGTGTGCGACTATTACTACAACGAGAAGAAGATACCCGTGCACCTGTACCACGGCGAGGATTGGTACGAGGGCGGGCCGTTCTCCGGCGCCTCGAAGACCCGCGCAAAGATCAAGAGCCCGGACTACTACTATCGCCGCATGTTCTGGTCGGTACTGCTCTCGGGCGGATCGCCCAACTACGGCAGCCGGTATGCCGTTCTCCACCCCTACTCCCAGACGGGGTCGCTCGCCTACGAGACCCCGAAGTACACATATACCGAGCCGCTGGTCGGGCTCAATAGCCTCGTCCACCTCAGGAACTACTTCGAGCAGCGGCGAATCGACCTCGCGCTCTTCGAGCCGGATGATGGGGCCACTCGGGCCATTCCTCCCCCCAAGCCGGAACCGACGGGGCCCAGCCAGGCCCAGTGTGCCCGGCGCGGCCACGACGAGTACCTGATTTATCTGCCGTGCGCCGCCGCCGGCGAAATGAGCGGCGGCGAGGAGCATTCCAGGGAAGAGGAATCACGCGCCGGCGCCGCCCTCGATCCCCACAGGACGCCCGGCGTCCGCGTGGACCTCCGCGAGGCCTCGGGGGCCTTCAACGTGGAATGGTATCGCGCCGACAACGGCGCCGCCCTGGCCGGCGCCCCCGTCGAGGGCGGCGACTACCGCCTTCTCACCTCGCCGTGGAAGGGAGTGGATGTCGTCTTGCGCCTGCAAGAGAGCATGGCTCGTCAGCTCCAGCGCACCGACATCTTGCCGCACCGGGGCGGCGCGGGCGAGTATCCGGAGAACACCCTGTATGCGTACGTCCGCAACCTGCGCGACGGCTTCAGTCTGGACATGGACATCCGCAAGACGGGCGACGGCGACATCGTCGTGATCCACGACGAGACGACGGGCGACACCTGCGACGAGGATTGGATTGTTGCTGAGAAAACGGTCGCGGACCTCAAGGCCCTCGACGCGGCATATCGCTTCGATCCAAAAGGCGACCAGAGCTTCCCGCTGCGGGGTCAAGGCATCACCATCCCCACGCTGGAGGAAGTGTTCCGGCTCTTCTCCGAGAGGAAAAGCCCAGGCGCCATCCTCTGGATCGACACCAAAGACGACGAGGACTACCCCTTCGAGCAGAACCAGACCCTCTACGACCGGCTGGTCGGGTTGATCCATCAGCACAACCTGTGGAACGAGGCGCACATCGAGGTCTCTCGCACCGAGGAGGCCGAGGCGCTGCGGTCTCGGGACCCGCGCGTCCGCGTGGTCTTCTGGGGCGGCAGACCCGATGTCATTCGGGACGCGCTGAAGTACCCGCACTACGTCCGCATCGGCGTGAGTCTCAAGAGCGCCGCCGCCGTCGCAGCCCGGGTCAAGGCCGCCGGCAAGAAGCTCCACGTGACCGACAAGCGGTTCACCGCGGCTGAATGGGATGAGATGAGGCGGCACGGGCCTGATTCGTTGGGCACGGACTACTACGTGGAGCTGGCCAAGCTCGTGGGCACAGATGAAGGCGCGTCCGGGCCTTGAGTCTCTCGGGCTGCGGTGCAGCGGCGGCGTGACCCGAATGCTCCCTGGCTCCGGAATCGCCGGCCCGGTGTTAGAAGGAGAGGCAGCGGCAGTCTCGGAATGCTTCGCTGCAGACTTCGCGATGCGGCAGCGCACGCTGCGGCACGGCACCCGCCGTACGGGGAGATCACGACTGATGCGTTTGACGAAGGCCATCGTAACCTGCATTCTCTGTCTGCTCCTGTCGAGTCATGGCCTTCCAATCCGCGCCTTGCCCGCCTTCCCAGGAGCCGAGGGATGGGGCAGCGAGACCCCTGGCGGACGCGGGGGCAAGGTCATTCTCGTGACGAATCTGAACGACGACGGCCCGGGGTCATTGCGCGACGCGCTCAACACCGAGGGCCCGCGGATGATCCTGTTCCGCGTGAGCGGAATCATTCGGCTCAAGAGTCCAATCCATCTCGGCGGGACGGAGCCGACGGACGGCGATAATCCCTATTCGTACGTCACCGTCGCGGGCCACAGCGCACCCGGGGGCGGCATCACTATTGCCGACTATCCCTTTGTCATCGGCCACGGCGTCCATGACGTCGTGCTGCGGCACTTGCGCTTTCGCAACGCGCGGAAGAGCGACGGTATAGGCTTCCTCAGGGGATCCCGACGCGTGGTGATGGACCATTGCTCCGTGAGCTGGGCAACGGACGAGAACCTCGGCTTCCTGGGCGACAACAAGGAGATCACGGTCCAGAATTGCATCGTCGCCGAGGGACTCCATCATGGAGAGCATCGCGAGGGGCCGCACAGCAAGGGCATGCTGGTGTCGCGGGGCGCGCACCATGTGGCGATACACCACTGCTACCTGGTAAGCAACGTTGACCGCAACCCGCACCTGGTGGGCAATAACGAGCCCGATCGGCACCAGTACGGCATTATGCACCCGGTGTTCGATGTGCGCAACAACCTGATCTACAACTACAAGACGGGCACGAGCCTGAAGTATGGCGCGCGAGCCAACATCGTCGGCAACGTATACGTGCCGGGGCCGGATACGGGCAGCAGACGCCCTGTCAGGTTCGTCGCATCCGACCGGGGGGATCGGGCGTATCTGGAAGCCAACATCGGTCGCGAGCTCGAAGACGATGATCAATGGTCGCTGGTGCGGATCGGGGGTGGCGGTGAGGAGCTTACAGAGCAATTCCTGGCCTCAGCGCGTGTGGACACGCCCTTCCAGGCTCCGCCCGTTACCACCCTCGCCACCGATCAGGTGACAGATCACGTCCTGGCCCTCGCCGGGGCACTGCCACACGATGGGGCCGACCTCCGGCTGATCGAGGAGTTCCGGACGAAGAAGGGCTCCTGCGGGGCGCTGGATCGCACCCACGATTCGCCGATTCCGGCGCCGGCGCCTGGAGAGCCTGCACCCGATGCCGATGGCGACGGCATGCCGGATGCCTGGGAACGAGGGCTCGGACTGAATCCGGCGGATCCCAAGGACGCACACGGCGACCGGGACGGGGACGGATACACCAATCTCGAGGAATACCTCAACGCGATCGCGGAACGTCTGGAAAAGGAGGCACGAGCGCGGCAATAGCCGCCGTCACAGCGGGACGCGAGTCAGCGCCCGCTGCCTGCGGAGCACGTTGATTTTTGCCAGGCGATGTGATAGATTGAGCCCATGCGAAACGTAATGGTGATAGGCGTTCTGGTGGTTGTTGCGGCGATGCTCTGCGGTTGCAGCGGCGGCACCTCGCTGGGGCCGCCGGGCCCGGCGGGGCTGCGGTTCGATGCCGTCTTTGACACGGACGGCACCCCGGCTGGGGCCTTGCGAGGGCCGGCGGGGATCGCCGTTGACGGGACCAACCTTTGGGTGGCCGATCGTGGAAACGATCGGCTCGTCATTATTGACACAACAGGCACAAGGCCACCCCGCGTCATCGGCCGGCGCGGGCACGACCCGCTGGAGTTCGACGCACCCACAGACGTCGCACTGGCCAATGGCCTCGTGCACGTGGCCGATACGGGCAACCGGCGCGTGCAGCGACTCACGACGGACGGACGATTTGTCGCCGAGTTCGGCATTGGCGGGACCGGACCCGGGCAGTTCGCGGAGCCGACGTTCATCGCGTCGTCGGGTTCGGACTCGCTCGTTGTCGATTCCTCCCGTGCCGATGTACAGGCGTTCGATGGCAGCGACGTGTTCCAACGCAGTTTCGGCGGCTTCGGCACGGGCCCGGGGGAGATGCAGACGCCGCGCGGGATCGCAGTCGCGAACGGGGAGGTGTGGGTGGCTGATCGCGGGCAGGACTGCCTACACGTCTTCAGCACCCAGGGGGCCTTCGTGCGGTCGATCGGGTTCTCGGGCACTCGCCTCGGCGATCTACGCAATCCCGAAGGACTCCTGGCATCCGGCGGGAGAATCTACGTGGTGGATTCTGGCAACTCGCGGGTGCAGATATTCGATGACAGTGGCGTACCGTTGTCGGCGTTCGGCACGAAGGGCCAGGGAGACGGGGAGTTCGTCGCTCCGACAGACATCACCGCTGACAGCAACGGCGATATCTACGTCAGCGACACGGGCAATAATCGGATCCAGCGGTTCTCACGTCGCTGAAAAGCGGTTGACCGCCTCGGAATGCGTTTGCCGGCGGTCAACGATGGTGCTGAGCGTTGGCGAGCTACGGCACGGCTCATCCATTGGCCTTCTCTTGCGCAGAGCTGCGAGATGGCGATGGTCGCGGCAATATATCGCATTTCTGGCGATAGGGCGTCCACAGACGGCACAAAGGTCCTTACCGGCGGTTTGCACTCTCTTGGCGATGCGCATCGCCGTGGTCACGGCCATCGAAGCCAGAACGCTCAACACGGCGACGGCGATACCGACACCCAAGCTGAGCAACGCGATATCTGTGTGATCCATGCCGATCTCCTTCCCGTGGGGCAGACGGCCCCATTCCTCTCATACGGCCGAGATTGTCAAGGGTCGGACACCTCCACACCACCATGTTCTTCTTTACCACGCCGTCACGTGCATTTCACACATCAGTTACTTCGTTTACGTTTGCGTTTCATGCCTCGGCTCCGCGAGTGCCGCCACAGACGCCCCTGAGGGGCGCGTAGAGCCAGTCTCAGCCTTGCCTCGGGGCCAACAGGGCGCCGGCCAGGGCCTCGTCACCAGTCAGGGCGCGAAGCGATGATACGCCAAGTCGTCGGCAAAGCTGCGGTCGCACTGCTTGCACTGGTCGCCGTCACGGCTCCCGCCGGTGCTCAGGCGAATAGGGGCACGCCGCTGGGGGCAGTGCAGAGCTGGGACGTGAAGCCCGATGGGGCCCACTTCCGCGTGGCACTTGGCGACCGCCAGGCCAGCGCATTGATCTCCGCCGTTTCCTCGAAGATCATCCGCATCCAGGTCTCGCCAGACGAGGCGAATATCAGCACGGGAGCAAAGGGCGAAGGGATGCAAGCGAACGAGCGCGAGGATGCGGTCGTGCTCGCCGTCAGTAAGCTCCTGGTCACCGTCGCTAAAGCTAAGTTCGGGATTACTATCAGCACCCGGCCAGGCGCTGTGCTGTTCGATTGCTCTGCCAGGCCCGAGGTCGGGTTTCGCTTCGATGTCCCAGTCCCCGGCCGTCGCCGTGCGGCAGCCGTGCTTGACTTCGCCACCACACCCGCCGAACGCTTCTATGGCCTCGGGGGCAAATTCAACAGCCTCGATCAGCGGGGGAAGCGGGCGGAGATGTGGATCAGGGACCCGTTCAGCGCCACCGGCGACGAGAGCTATGTCTGTGTGCCGTTCTTCATAAGCACTCGCGGGTATGGTCTGTGGCTTGATTCCTACGCCCGCGCAGTTTTCGATTTCCGGCAAGCGGACGCCGGCCGGGCACAAGTCGGCGTGGCGGGGGCGAAGCTGGACGTATATGTGATAGTGGGCCCCGCGCCCGCCGACGTCATCACCTCCTACACGGGCCTGACGGGCAGATCTCCATTGCCCCCGCGATGGGCTTTCCTTCCGTGGGTGTCGGCCGGCTCATACGACAACCAATGGGAGGTGCTCCGCGTGGCGGAGCGCATGCGCGCCGAGAACATCCCGTGCAGCGTGATCGTTGTCGAGGACTGGCGGCAGGGCGACAGATTCTATGAGTTCGATGCCGATCAGTTCCCAGATGCCGAGGGAATGCTCAAGGAGCTGCGACAGAAGGGCTTTCACTGCCTGCTCCGGATGGTGCCCTTCGTGCGTCCACGCGATCCGGCGATCCGGGAGATGGCGGACAACGACTACTTCCCGCGAGACTCGAAGGGCAACGTGGCTCAATTGCGGGGGCGCTTCGGACTTGCTCGGCAATTCTGGGACAGGACCGTGGTGGACTTCAGCAATCCGGAGGCTGCTGCCTGGTGGACAGAGCTCCACCGCCCGCTCCTGAAGATGGGCGTTGACGGGTTCAAGACGGACGGTGGCGAGGTCATACCCGATCACATGATCTTCGCCAATGCCCTGACGGGCGCCGAGATGCACAATCTGTACCCGAACCTCTACGCCGGGGCGATGTACGAGCTCGTGCGGCGGGAGAAGGAGGGCCGGGGCCTGATCTGGGGGCGATCTGGCAGCGCCGGCATCCAGCAGTTCCCCGCCATCTCGGCGGGATCCCGTCGGGCAGCTTGGAAGAATCTGCGGGCGACGATCACGGCGGGGCTGAGCGCCGCAATGTCGGGCATACCATTCTGGGGGCACGACATCGGCGGCTACTGGCCCATGCCCACGAAGGAGCTCTACATCCGCTGGGCACAGTTCGGCGCCTTTAGCCCCATAATGCAGCTCCACGGACGCGACGCTCGCGAGCCGTGGCGGTTCGACGACGAGACCGTCCGCATCTACCGCCAGTACGCCACCGTGCGAGCGAACCTGCTGCCCTACATCCACTCGATCGCCAAGCAAGCATCTGAGACCGGGATGCCGCTCATGCGCCCGCTGGCTCTGGCGTATCCGGGAGACGAGCAGGCTGCCGCCATCGACGACGAGTATCTCTTCGGCCCCAGCCTACTCGTTGCGCCGATCCACGAGTCGGGCGCCGTGAGCCGGCAGGTCTATTTGCCCGAGGGAGAGTGGATCGATTTCTGGGAGAACACGATCTATACGGGGCCGGCGCGCATCTCCCGCGACGCGCCCCTCGGCACGATCCCCGTGTTCGTCGCCGCCGATGCCATCCTTCCCATGGAGCTTGTAGCCGGCCGATCGCCGGGAGACGTTCTCCGAGCAGAGCCCGACCTCACGCTCGACCTATACCCGTTTGGAAAGGCCAGGTTCGGACTACTGAACCGGGGCACGACCACTGACGTGACGGTCGAGCGCACGGGCACGCGGTTGAGTGTATTCGTTGGGAATCGGAAGCGTCGCTGCGTGCTCCGCATCCTCTGCGGGGAGCCGAAGGACGTCCAGGTGAGCGGCATGCAGATTCCACCCATCACCAGCCGACGCATCTGGAGATACGACCCGCGAACCCAGCGACTCCTCGTCCGTCCCGCCGGCCATCAGCGTGTGAACATCACGATCAGAGATGCCCCTCGGCCGGTGCTCTTCGCCAACATCGAGCATCCCCGAACGCTCTGCAGCGTGGAACGGCAGATGACCGTCGAGGCGGATGTGCTCAACCTCGGCGGGGAAGTACGTCCTCTCATGAACTGGACCGATCCCAGGGGCGACACGGGAGAGGTGCAGGGCACGACAGTGGCGGGGACGGACTCGAAGTGGCGCTTCGTGGCGCCGCTGCCGGGCCCGATGGCTACGGGCGGATACATGCGCTTCCGTCTCGTGGCCGGCGCCGATCAGGCGGTCTCTCCGGCCACGCAAGTGCGGAAGATGGCGCTCACGCCGCCGGTGAACGTGAAGCTCACCATTCCCGGATCGCGCACCGTCGGCAAAGCCCCAGTACCCGTGGAGGTGACGATCACTAACAATGCGCGGCAGACCGCCAGCGGAACTGCAACGCTCTCCGTCCCGGCGAGCGAATCCATTACGCCTGCGGCGACACAGGAGTACACCGCCCCGGCGCTTAGCCCGCAGACACGCGTCCGGTTCGGGGTCGCTTTCCCCGACACGCTGCCCGTCGGCGAGCACCGGATCACTGCGCAGGTGAAGTGGCAGGACCTGGACATGCGGGCGGCGACGGCCATGGTGACGAAGCAGCCAACATGGGCGATCATCGGGCCATTCGACAACCGCGGCGGCAGAGGTTTCCAGAGGCAGTACGCGCCGGAGAAGACGCTGAACATCGGTGCCCCCGTGCGGGGAAAGGGCGACCGCTTTGTCACGTGGCGGCGGTATCCAGCGGACCAGATCGCGCGCGACGGCATGCTGGACTTTAAGAGAGCATTCCCCGGCGAGTCATGGGCGTTGGCATACGCCACGGCATGGATTGACTCGCCGACCGAGCGCGAAGTGAAGCTGCACGTGGGGAGCGATTTCCCCGTTGTCGTCTGGGTGAACGGCCGAGAGGTGCTGAGACAACGACAATACCGCGTCGCTCGGCCGGATCAGGACGTTGTGACCGCACGTCTCTGCCCCGCTCGTCGGGGCCGCAACGTAATACTGGTGAAAGTCTGCGGCAGAGCAGCCGGAGAGCAATGGCGCCTGTACTTCCGAATGACCGGCGCGGCCGGCGCTGAGCTGGCCGACCTGGCCGACCTTGGCCTTGAGGCGTTCAACGGCTTGCGCAAGGCTGCGCTGCGAGGTTGAGACGCGCTCGCTCAGCTCTTGATAGACTCCGCTGCCTCGCAGATGGCCGCTGCCGCTTCCTCGACGTCTTCCCTCGTGTGCGCCGCCGTCACGCTGATGCGCACCCGGCTCGTCCCCCGGGGCACGGTGGGCGGACGAATGGCGGGAGCGAATACGCCGGCCCGGAGCAACTCGTCCGCGAACGCCAGCGCCTGCTCCACCCCGCCGATGATGAGTGACGTGATCTGGGAGTCCGTACTCACCGGCAGCAAACCGGCCGGCGCGATCCTCTGTCGCAGCAGCCGCACGTTGCGCCACAGCCTCTGGCGGATCTCGGGCTGCTCACGCGCCAGGCGAATGGCTGCAAGGGCGGCCGCCGCGGATGCGGGCGCGAGCCCGGTGGAGTAGACAAAACTGCGCGCCCGGTTGCGCAGAAGCGCGATCAGCTCGGTGGACCCCGTGACAAAGCCTCCCTGGCTGCCAAACGCCTTGCTCAGCGTGCTCATGTTGATGAATGCCGCGGCATCGAGGCCGAAATGCTCCACGGTGCCCACTCCCGTGCGCCCCAGTGTGCCCGTGCCATGGGCGTCATCCACCACCACCCAAGCCCCGTAGGCCTGAGCGATCGTCAGAACGTCGGGCAGCGGAGCCACGTCGCCGTCCATGCTGAACACGCCGTCCGTCACCACAACGAGGCGCCCGGCGCTGGCCTCGGCGCGCAGTATGGACTCGAGCCTCGTCGTATCCCCGTGCCCATACACCCGCAGTCGCGCTCCTGAGAGCCGACACGCATCGATGAGGCTGGCGTGGTTGAGCTTATCGCACACTGCCACGTCGCCTCTGGCGAGCAGCGCCGGAATGAGGCCCAAATTGGCCGCGTAGCCGCTGGAGAACACGATGGCCGCCTCGGTGCCCTTGAGTCCGGCGATCTCCGCCTCAAGCTCCTCATGAATGGGGAGGCTGCCGCTGACGAGCCGCGAGGCCCCCGCTCCCGCGCCGTAGCGCCCGGCAGCATCTGCGGCGGCGCTCACCACGGCCGAATGCGTGCTTAGACCCAGATAGTCGTTCGACGCGAGGATGAGGCACTCCCGCCCCTCGATCTCAGCTCGGGGACCGGCGGCACTCAGCGTCCGCGGCTCTCGGAGCAGGCGCTGCCGCGCCAACTCATCGAGTTCGCGCCGTGCCGCCAACCCGAGGTCAGGCCTCGTTATTCGGGCAGCATCAGAGCTCTTCGGCTGCATGGCATCTGCGGTGGCGAGTGTATCGACGGCGGTGGCGTCGCGCACTTACGCCTTTCTAAAGAGTAGAACCCCGACGTGGCCGCCGAAGGCGAAAGATGGTGACAGAGCGCACGTGACGGCATGGGAGCGGGCGATGTTCGGCACGTAGTCAAGGTCGCACTGGGGATCCGACTGGTGGTAATTGATGGTAGCCGGCACGAATCCGTGCTCCATGGCGAGCAGTGTGGCCACTGCGTCAATTGCCGCCGCAGCCGCCATGGAGTGCCCTACCATGGCCTTAATCGAGCTAATCGGCACCCGCCTGGCCTCCTCCCCCAGCGCCATCGTATAAGCATCCGTCTCGTACGGGTCGTTGCGCCGCGTCGCGGTGCCGTGGGCGCAGATGTAGTCTATCTCGCTCGGCAGTACATGAGCCATGTCAAGCGCCCGGCAGATTGCCCGCGCGGGGACGTGGGGGCGTGTCGGGAGGCCCGTGAGGTGCGCTGCTTCGGCCGCCAGGGCCCATCCCGCCAGCTCGCCATAGATGGTTGCGCTCCGGCGCCTCGCGTGATCCAGTGCTTCCACCACGACGGCCGCGGCACCCTCCCCCATCGCCAGGCCGTCCCTGGTGGCGCAGAACGGCCGTACGGCCGTCGGCCCGCGCTCGTTGTGTGTCGTCATCACGTTCCGCAGATTCGCAAAGCTGGCGAAAAGCGTGGGAACAATGGGCGCATCCGTGCTGCCGGCGACGGCAGCCTCCGCGTGCCCGGCGGCTACCATCTCGGCGGCCCAAATGATGTTGTGAGCGCCTGTCGAACAGGCCGCAGCCACCGCCGTCCGCGGGCCCACCAGGCCGAGATGCGCCGCCACGGCTTCGGAGACGCCGCCCGGGCTCAGGTTGCGCGCCATGCCATCCGGAGCGGCCATGGGGCCCCCGGAGCTCATGGCGAGCCACGCCTCTTCAAGGCGCTCCGGCCCCGCCTTCGTGGCGCCGATGCTGATCCCGATGTCCGGCCGACCGGCCACGTCGTCAAGGCCGGCGTCCGCAACGGCCTCCGAGGCTGCGACAACCGCGTAGTGGGTGGCCCAATCCACCGCCGGCGGCTTTGCGGGCAGCAACTCCCGCTCGACTTCGGCAGCCAGCCGGCACGAGAGCCCCGCAGCGTCGAAGCGTGAGATGGGGCCCACGGCCGACCGGCCCGACCTGAGCCCCTCGAGGAACGCCCGGTGTCCTACTCCGATGGGTGAAACAACACCGAGCCCCGTGACAACGACGCGACGACGACGGCCATGGCGCCCGTGCCGACGCGTGCCGCAAGCCGTCCGCCCGCTCTGTTGAACCCGGTGGCGCGAGCCACGCTGAGGCACGTGCCCGCTAGCGTGGCACGAAGTCCATCTTGTCATCTATACGCACGGTCGCCTCCACTAGCAGTCTCGCCGCATTGGTTAGGTCCCGCAGGTGCACGATCTCAACGGGTGTGTGCATGTAGCGATTCGCCACGCTGATGAGACCGGCAGCGACACCGGCGCGCGATATCTGAATGGCATTGGCATCAGTGCCCGTCGCTCCGGGGGCAGCCGCCAGTTGATGCGGGATCTTCTTGCTGGCAGCGACCTTCACGAGCAGGTCGCCGACGATGGGATTGATGTTGGCCCCCTTTTCGATCACGGGGCCTTTGCCGAGTCGGATGTCACCGCCAACCTTCTTCTCAGCGCCCGGGTAGTCCGTCGCATGCGTAACGTCAACGGCGATGCCAACCAAGGGATCGATGCCGAAACAGGACGTCCGGGCCCCCCGCAGTCCCAGCTCTTCCTGGACGGTGGAAACCGCGAAGACGGCGGCCTTCAGTTTCCTTCCGGACAGGAGGCGGAGGGCCTCCATGACGATGAAGCTGCCAATCTTGTCATCGAAGCCGGGAGAGACCACGATGTCGCGCTTCAGGGTGCGCATGCCCAGCTCATACGTGATGGGATCCCCCACTGCCACGCGCCGCTCCGCGGCGCGTTTGTTGGTGGCGCCGATATCGATGTACAGGTCCGACATCTGCACCTTCGCACTGCCCCGCTCCTCCGGCCG
Organism: Armatimonadota bacterium; assembly: GCA_030601885.1. Classification (GTDB taxonomy): domain Bacteria; phylum Armatimonadota; class Zipacnadia; order JAUWAU01; family JAUWAU01; genus JAUWAU01. The sequence continues at coordinate 60,331 of JAUWAU010000018.1, read as the reverse complement.
CATGAGGTGTACGGCCTTGCGCGGGATCACGCCGATCACCGGCTCCTTCTGTGCGTGGATCGTGACCCTACTGCCGGGCAGTATCGCCGGATCGATGCCGCCGATGGAAGCGAAGTGCACGAAGCCCTCGTCGTTAATGAATCTGACCATCATGCCCACTTGATCGCAATGGCCAGCGAACATGACCCGCGGGCTGCCGCCCGGATTGACGGCGGCGATGACATTGCCGTGCACATCAGTTCGCACCTCGTCGGCGAACGCCTCGACGCGCGCCCTTATCACGCGCTGCGCCGGCTGCTCGAAACCCGAGGGGGACGGCACCTCGACTATCTCCTGGAGAAACGACAGGGATTCTTTCCGCATTGCACTGGCCTCCAGCTCAGTGGGCTTAGTCGCACTGTCTTTTCGCTGCGCGCCCCAGCACACCTCCGCCGGCCGGATCGCACAAAGTTAGGGCGTCCCACACGGGCAGTCACAGCGCGAGATGGCCCGACATGAATGGCAATCCGGGCGGGGCAGCCCGCGGCGCGCGAGGCGAGTGGTGGTTCGTTCCGCGAGCACAAGTCACCTCCTGCGCACGTCCGCCGCAAGAGCGTACAGGCGGGGCAAGTGTTTGGCGGACCGGGGGGGTACAGGTTCAATGGCCCACGCGAACGACTCGGGGGTTATGACTGGCCCGAGGGCAGGATGACAGGCGGGAGCAGCGCTTCGAGGAGGGGACCGTAGCTCACCGCGAAATCGCGGGCCAGCAGCCGGGCATAGCCGAGTTGGCCGCCGCCGTCACAGATAATGACGAGAATGGCTGAGGGAGCTACGCGAGCGAGGTACATCAGCGCTCGTCGTCCTTCAACAACCGCATAGCCTCTGTCAGCTTCGACGTCGCCGCTTATGCTCTCGATACACATCAAGGCCCCGGCAGCCAGCGCGCTGATATTTGTCCCGTTCCTCTCGCCCCTTGTTCTATGTTCGTACAGAGGGTGGCCCTCGGAAGACACGAGCATGCAGCACCTCGCGCGGCTCCCCCGCACGAGTTCGCGCAGCCCGTTGTCGATGAGCCGAAACCGGGAGGCATCCCGCTCCTCGGATACGAGCACGCCGGCGGCGAGGAGACTCCGAAGAGCAGCGATCCCGACGTGGCGCTCCAGATTCACGGCCTGCGACACGATGTCCCCAACCCGTCGTCCGCGGCCCACCAGCCAAAACACGGCCCACTCATCCCGGCTCAGCCGGAGTGGCTGCCGCCACTGCGCCAAATCCGGCGCCGGGCGGATGACCGTGGAGTCGTCCGGTAGCCATTGCTCAAGCTTTTGCGCGTCCTCCGTCGTGTGGGCCACCTCAGCGAGCAGCTCAGCGACCTCCACGCGCTCCGGAAACTCCCCGGCCTCGGCCGACTCGGGTTCTGCGCGGAAGCAGAAGGCGCCTGATTCCCAATAGCACATTTGCCGGACCGCAGCGCAGATACGATCCCGAATGAACGTTTCGAGCTCGGCCTTGCCTATAGCCCCGCAGTTGACCAGGATGGTACCCAGCAGCAGCTTTTGGTGGGCCCCCTGCTGCTGGATCTCCAGAGCCTGTTCCAGCTCCGGCAGTGCAATCTTGCCGGCGCGTGTCAACGCCTCGCCGACCGTTTCGGAGCCATTCAGACTCGCACGGACGACGGCTCCCTGATGCAGGGCTATCTCGCCATGCTCGCCACCGTTGGAGAGTTCAACGGTCCCCGTGCATCGGGCGGCGGCGAACAGATCGAGCAGATCAGAAAGCCCAATCTCCGACAGACGGCCTTCAACTGCCACCTAAACCACTCCCCATATGCGCGTCACGCCCATCGGAAGCACCACTTCTATTGTACCACGCCTCCACGAGATTTCGTCACAGGACATAGACAAAACACGCCGCCCCATGTGGCGGCGGGCGGCGCACCTACGTTCACATCCGGGACATATTGGACGGCATTCCGTACTGTCCCTACCCCCGGGCGTTCCCCCCTCCGGCATTTCGCGCCAGTAGGTCGATCGCCTGGCGTGCGTGCTCCTCCATCACCCCGCCAAACAATGGGCCGTAAAAAGAGCCCTTGTCCGACTCATAGCCACCCTTGACGTACTGATCCTTCGTGAGAATGTATCCAACATAATCGTTTGCCAGCCCGATGATCAGCGGGTGTGCGATGCCGAGGCTATGGGCGTGTGCCTTGAGCGCCAAGCCGATCTTGGCGGCAAGCTCGCCCGGGATGCCCACCAGGAGCACATCGCCAATGCGTACCCCCGCGACCCGCGTCTCCCTCGCTGGAAACAGCGTCTTCATATACTCGTCCGTGGCAAGCCCCCGGTAGCCCGAGGGCACCTTCGGATCCGGCAGATCGATCTTCACCAGAACGGACTCGATGTGGGGGCTCTCGTGCATCGGCGCATCGGCCATCACGGCGTACGCTTCGTCCGCGAGCTGAGCTCCGTACTGCTCCACCCGCTCGAAGCCGTCGCCGTTCTCGGGCGCGCTGTGCATTTGGTCGCCCCCGGCTCCATTGGTGAAGAGCACCATAGCCCCGTTGCCGATCCGATCTTGGAGGTGCCGCTGCAGCGCGCCGGGGTAATCGCCCGAGATGAGGAAGTTGTCAGGGCCCAACACAGTGGGATGCGCGTTGAAGTTGGTGAGTGCCGCCAATGGCTCGCCAGCCCCATCCGTTACCTTGAGGACCGTCAGCTCCGGGTCGGTCACCGTCTCATCCCGCCGGTTGCTGCTCAGCCCGGGGAGGTTGCGGGCGGCGGCGCCGGTGGCCGCAGGTACGAGCTCTGAGTTCGCCTCGTCGATGACCGTTGCGAGCTTCTGTGCGATCTCCTCGAACAGCGCTTCGTCAAAGGGACCGAATACGATCTGATACACGGGCGCTTGGTCGAGGGCGGCAGGGGCAGAGTGGCTGTGAGTGCCACACAGCAAGAGGGCCTCGGCACGGATGTCGGTGGAGCGCATCAGCTCCAGCACGCGGGCCTTCATGCCCCCGGGAATCCACAGGAGATCGGCGGAGACTATGGCGATCCTTTCGCCACCGTTGGCCAGAACGAGAGTCTTGGCGAAGAGTCGATCATGGACGCCCTGTGCCGGCTTCTGCTGCCTCCCGAAATAACCGTGCAGCGGGATAGGACGCTTCTCAACTGGCGGAGTGATGTCGATGCAGGCAACGCCGGCCCGGAGGCGCGACGAGGCCCCTGTCGGCCCAAGCATGACCGTGGAAATGGGCGCAAGCGAATAGAGCAATAGCACGGGCGCGAACGGCTTCAACGTCAGCCACACGACCACCTCGTCGGGCGCCGAACACTGTCCCGTGTACGCGCCCGCCACTGCGGGCCCTCACCAACGCTCGCCGCTCGCGCAGACGCCGTACTACAGGCCCACCTCCGGCCCTTTACTTGGAGCACGGCCTCGGTGGACTTGCCCCGGGCTTGCCCGTTTCCCACGCACCTCCACTGCGTCGTTATGTTCACGGACACGAACGGCGTGTAGTATAACAACGGAGTTGCGCCCCGTCAACGACTCTCGCCCCTTATTGGGATAAATCGCCACTTGTGACCGGCCGCACAGGCACAGTGGAACTCCTTCTCACGGAGGCTTCGTTACCCGCTCGCGGCACGATTCCCGCCCCTGCGGGGGCGCGGGGCCCAGTGCCCGACCAGGCTCCGCGGGCTAGAGCGCCACGATCTCTTTCATCCGCTGTGCGGTGTCCTTGTGGTCCTCGAGAGTGCCACCTACCTCGGAGATCACCGGCCCATCGTAGCCGATCTCTCGCAGTGCCTTCATGACCTCCGGCCAGTTCACGTCGCCCTCCCGGAGCGGCACGAACTTGTGCGCCCGCCGGTCAAAGTCCTTGAAGTGCACCTTGGCTACTCCGTCGCCGAGAATGCGTATCCAGTGCTGAGGGTAGCCGTACGTTACCATATTCCCCACGTCAAGGTACACGCCGACGTACGGGCTGCCCACGGCGTCCACGAAGTCACGCGCTTCCGTGGGCGCCAGGAGGAACTTGTTCCACACATTCTCCACGGCAAGGCACACCTTGTGCTGCTCCGCCTTCGGGGCACACTCCTTGAAGCCATCCAGCACCCACTGATAGGCAACGTCGTACTGGCCCTCCTCCTCCAACTGACCAGGATGCACCAACGAGCAGTCACAGCCGAGGATCTCGCCGATCTCGGTGGCTCGTTTCATACCCCGAACACGTTTCTCTCGTTCCGCCGGATCCGGGCTCAGCAAGCTCCCGCGGTCCGCGCCGGTCATGATCGTGCTGCCGATGGTAATCCCCGCAGCCTCGCACTTCTGCCGCACCTCCCGCACGTGGCCATCGGAGCCCTCGAAATCGGGATCGCCGCCGGGCGTGAAGGCCAGCTCCACGCAATCGTATTCGGCCTCCTTGCAGAAGGCCAACACCTCGTCAAGAGTCATGTCTCGCAGGCAAAGCTGCGTGATACCGATCTGCATGGTATGCCTCTCCCTTTGCGGTCGGTCAGTGGTGATTCCACACCCGAATTTGTCGTCCATCGCTGCGACCGAGCATCGCGTCTGTGTGTCACTGGAGCAGATACAGGAACCGCTTGCAGTTGTCGCAAAAGATCTCCCCGCCGGTATCCGACAGCCGCTTCAACTTCGCAGACGGGACCTTCATGTTGCATCCGCTGCACACGCCGTCCATGACCTCCACCACCGCCAGATTCGCATTCTTCGCCCGCAGGTCATCGTATCGCTTCAGCAGGCGCTCCTCGACCTGCGGTCCCACCTGCTCCCGCTCCGCCTCCAGTTCCGCGACAAGGCCGGTCAGCCGGGCGCTTTCCGACTGGTAGTGCTCCGTCACCCGCGTACTCGCCTCCTCGCATTCCGCCACACGTGCCTTCTGCTCGTGCACAGCGGCCGTGTCCTCGTCGATCTGTTCCAGCAATTCGAGGGTCTCTTCCTCCAGACGATCCTTCGTGCGTCCCAGCGCCTCGATCTCCTTCTGTAGATTCTCCAGCTCCTTCGGATTCGAGACGACGCCACCATACGCTTTCTCCATGCACTGGGCCCGCTTGGCCTCAGTGCTGCCCAGATCCAGCTCCTTGCTTCGCTGTGCGGACTCGCGGCCGGACAGTCGCTCCTGCCGACGCTTCAGCTCTGCTGCAGCCTCATCCAGAGCAGTACGCTCCTGTGTGCCGTCGGGCAAAGCTTCCAGATCGCGGCGCACCTCCGCCAGCGCGGTGTCTATCTTCTGCAGGCGGTAGAGTTGCTCCAGCTCCTCGGTCATGGCCACCGTCTACTCCTCTCTCGGACTGCGCCACACCGGCCCCAACCCGCGTCCGACCGGGCGCTGCCCAACTCACCGTACACTTTCCCAACCATTGCCTATAATACCTTCTGCCGCTCGAGGGCGTGGGAGGTGCACGGACGGTTCGTGTGCAGTCGGGGCTAATGCTCGAGCGCCTGATACCCTCGGCGAAGGTGCTGTCAGGCCACACACGGAATGGTGGGATGGTGACGCGGTTCACCGCGTCACCGGAGCGAATTCGCGTGAACGTCATCTGCGTGATCTCTGACGCCCGGCACAGAACAGATGGACCGTCAGAATGGGAAACGGGAGCTGCGTTATGAGAGTTCGCGAACTGCAGGAGCCGCCGTACACGATCGTTGGCGATGTGCCGCGCTTCAGCCGCAAGATGACGGCATTTGCCCGCCCATCTGGGGGCAAGTCCGAGGGTAAGCGGCAGCCGAGCAAGCCGAAGGACGTTGCTGCCATCATCGCCGAGGGGCGAGACGGCTACTCCCGCATGGATTACGCCGTCCAGAACGCCGCCCGGACGATGGCGGCGACCATGGGCCACCTGGCCTACTCCTGGGAGCGACTCGAGGGTGCCAGGGGCAGCAAAGGCGAGCTGGCGGAGCCGCCGCCTCACGAGCCGGAAGACGCTGCAGCCTTCACAGAGCAGATCAAAGAGGCCGCCCAGCTCTACGGAGCGGATGCCGTCGGCGTGTGCGAGCTGGATCGGCGCTGGCTGTACGCTGATGAGGATGTGCCCGCGGAGCGGCAAGTGCCCGCCGATATCGACAAGGCCATCGTGATGGCCGTGGCGATGGATAGGCAGCGCATATCGGAGTCGCCCACGGCGCGCGCGGCTGGGGCGACCGGCAACGGGTACTCTCGCATGGCCTTCACGGCCGTCTGCGTGGCCGAGCTGCTGCGAAATCTGGGATGGCGCGCCCTTCCGTGCGGCAACGACACGGCCCTGAGCATCCCTCTGGCCATTGACGCAGGCCTCGGCGAGATGGGACGCAACGGATCGCTGATACACCCGGAGCTGGGTCCGTGCCTGCGGTTGTGTAAGGTCTTCACTGACGCGCCACTCGTGCCCGGCAAGCCGGTCGAGTTTGGGGTCCGTGAGCAGTGCGAGAAATGCACGATGTGCGCCGACCAGTGCGAAGCGAGCGCCATCAGTCGGGACGAGATGACCGCTGAGCCCGTGTGTCCGTCGAACAACCGCGGCGTGCTGAAGTGGCCCCTGAACGCCGACTTGTGCCTCCGCTTCTGGCGAGCCAATGGAACAGGCTGTGCCGACTGCATCAGCGCGTGTCCGTACACGCCGAAGCGGTAGGCACGCAGCCGTCCGGGAGTGCAACCATGTTCCAGCCGAGTATGATACGCCCCAACGATATCGAGCCACTCGCCGATGGCGTATTGAGCGTGCTCGAAGACGTCGGCGTCCTGTGCCAGAATGAGAAGATGCTCCGGGCCCTCGGGGAGGCAGGGGCAAAGGTGCAGTACTCCTCCGAGCGGGCGACGTTCCCTCGCAAGATGGTGGCGGAGTTCGTGGCCGGGCTGCGGCGGGAGACCTCTCGCCAGCGCCAGCCAAAAGAAGGCGCGGACGAGGCGAGCTTCGTTACCCCTGGACTGGCCTCCGTGGGCGGTCAAGTGGCTCAGTTCTTCTACGATTACGAGCGGCAGGAGAAGCGCTCGGGCAACAGGGAGGACTTCATCACGCTCACGAAGCTTGGCGATGTGCTCCACGGTGACAACGGTGTCGGGCATTCTCTCCTGCTCACGGATGTTCCCCCGCTGCTGGAGCCTCTCGAAGCCGCCATGCTCCTGGCTGAGTATGCTCATAGACCGGGTCGGGCCTTCGCCTGGAACGTCAAGCTCATAGATTACCTCATCGAGATGGGCGAGATCCTGGGCATTGCGAACTGGTTCAGTTGGGGCGCCAACTGCTTCGCCCATCCGCTGCGGTTCGACCGGGACGTGGCCGACAAGTTCGTGCGAAGAGTGCGCGCCGGCGTCGCCTCGGGCCTCACGGCCATGCCTGTGGCGGGGATGACGACGCCCGTGACGCTGGAAGGATTCGTGGTTGTGTCCAGCGCCGAACACGTCGCCACCTGGATCGCGGCGCGGGCGCTCAACCCCGACGTGCCGCTGAGCGGCTCCATGTGGCCCGGCGCCCTGGACATGAAGACCGGGCACGTCAGTTACTGCAGCTTCGATGCCATGTTCTACGGTTTCACGACCGTCGAGTTCCTGCGGAGATGGTGTGGAGTGAGCATTCCGATGGGCGGGGGCGAGTACTGCGATGCGAAGCTTCCCGGACTGTGCGCCGCTCTGGAAAAGGCATACAAGGCAATGACCATCGCCGCCTTCACCGGCTACCATCCTGGCGTCGGGTCAGGCATGCTCGACGAGGGCAAGATCCTATCGCCCGTGCAGTTGTTGCTCGAACGGGACCTCGGCCTCGGAGTCAGGAACTTCGGGCGGGAGATCCAGCCCTCGACGGCCAACATCACGCTGGATACCATTCGTGAGGTGGGTATCGGCCTGCAACGCAACTACCTCGAAACCGAGCACACGCTGCGTAACTTTCGCGAGTGCCTCTGGCTCCCCGAATTCATCGACCGATCGGGCTGGAACGGATTCGAGAGCGAGGTAAAGCTGCTGCAGAAGGCGCAAAGCAAGGTGAACGCGCTCGTCGGGGAGTACGTCAAACCGGAGGGCCACGAGGACAAGCTCGTCGCGATGCGAAAGGTCGTGGAGAGGGCAAGGAAGCATCTGTTGGAGTAGTCTGATTTCGGCGAATCAGTGCATTTGGAGGTTACGGCGTCATGTGTCAGTTCTGCCATCAGCACGGCGAGGGCAAGAAGTGGTACCTGCAGGCGAAGAACTACGCCGACGATCTGCTGAGCGATGCCCGACGGCGAGAGATGATCCGCGGCTTCTTCAAGGACGACGGCGAGCATCTACGCGAGCAGGTCGAGTCCCTCGAGCAACTGGCCCGGGCGCCTCGCATTGTGCGGTCGCTCATCGGTCCGCTCGTTACACGCACACAGAAGCGACAGCACTTCGGACAGGTAGTGCCCATCGAGGACGTGGCGGAGATCCTGGACATGGTCAATCAGGTGGTGCGGGTGGCGTGCATATGCCGCCGCGTGACCAGGGGGGAAGATGCGCGGTACTGCTTCGGTGTCACGCTCTCGCCGGACATAAGCCGCCTCACGGAGCTTGTGGACGACTCCTTCTTACAGGGACCGGACGGCACGGAGCTTGAGGTGATGGATAAGGCGGACGCCCTGCAGTTCATGCGCGACGCCGAGCCCGATGGGGTCCTGCACAGCGTGTGGACGTTCGTGACCCCGTTCATCGGCGGGATCTGCAACTGCGACCGATCCGACTGCATCGCCATGCGGTCCACGGTGACGCTGGGCGCCAAGGTCATGTTCCGCGCCGAGTACGTGGCGGAGGTGGACTGGGACAAGTGCACGGGCTGTCGGCGATGTATGCAGGTGTGCCAATTTGGCGCTCTGGGCTTCAGCGCGACGGCACACAAAGTGATCGTGGACCAGCAGGCATGCTACGGATGCGGCGTTTGCCGCGCCGTGTGCTCCAAGGAGGCGGTCAGTCTAGTAGAGCGCTCCTCGGTGCCCGAGGTGGCGAACGTGTGGTAACAGCACACAATGCTGCGCCCAGAGCGCCTCCGGGTGGCACGGCTTGCTCGTCAAGCCGTGCGCTCCCTGCGAGGCGAAAGACACACGGGTAGCAAGCTACCCGTGCCACACGGCTTACTTCGCCTCAGCGTACAGTCTCCGACGCCAGTAGCGATTCATCAGCGGGCCGCACGCGTTGTGGCACGTGACCCTGTCCTTAACCACGAGAGTGGTCGTGGGCGCCTCGGAGAACTTGTTGAACAGGATGTCGTCCCCCATGCACAGGCCCATAACGACGTTCAGATCGGTCTGCGCCTGATTCAACACGAGCGCCTGCCCGACGGGATTGCAGCCGCCATTCACGGTGCAGGCGACGCTGGTGAGCTCGAAGCCGTAGCTCCGCAGCATGCTCGCCAGTGATGCTGACTCCTCCCGCAGTCCCACACAGAAGGCAATACCGATATGCCGCATTCCCATGCGCTTGGCGAACTCCATGAGCTCCTGGACCCGCGGCCACTTCTGGTAGCCCTCTGTTTCAACGGCCTTGCCGAGCTCGGCGTATCTCTTCACTTCCGAATCCGTGGTCCGAATGCGCTCGGCCTCTTCCAGCGCCGACGCAGCGCCTCGCCGGGGGCACGCTGACGGGGTGATCTCGACATCCACATCCTTGCAGGCGTTGCCGTCGCAGTCGATGCAGTCGATCGTTGGCATTCTGAGCCTCCTTGGGACACGCGACACGGCCGCGCTGCTCGTCCGGGGCGCGGTACCCCTTCCACAGGCGCCACCCGTTTCCTCGTCGTGCCCGCCCCGGTAGGCCAAAGGGGTCAAGACGGCGAAGGTGGCCCTGGTGGGCCGGCGTCCCGCTCCCTGTCTAAAGCGGGACCCCGCACGGGGCCGTAGGGTCAGGGACAAGCTACCCGTGCCACCCCGGCTTACTTCGCCTCAGCGTACAGCCTTCAGCGCCAGTAGCGACTCATGAGCGCCGCCGCCGATTACGCTTTTGCAATTGCCCTCCCGCTCCCTCCTCCCCCCCTCAAGCCAGCCGTGGCGAGCGCCGATACGGCCTTGGGAGGGCGATCAGGCACTGCAGCGCGGCGCGGCGCTCTCCCATGTTTTCCCATGACCACACGAGACGGGCAGGATTCGGCCTCACAGCTCGACGCCCCTGACAACTCCGCGACGTGTCCCATTTGTGCGAGCTGCGCCATCGCCGAACTGTTGTCCCTACCTTCCACCGGTGAAGCCGCGGCCCGGACACACCGCTACCTGAGGTGCGAGCGCTGCGGGGTCGGCTTTGCGCACGCGGCGACACGCCAGGAGCCGTGTCCCGAGGTCGAGGGGGATGCGGGCGGCGAGAGCGATTGCCAATGGCGCGTAAAGCTGCTGGCCCGGATCGCGGACGGCGGCCGTGTGCTCGACATCGGGCCACCCTCAGCACGCCTCTGCGAACTGGCCGCCGAGGCGGGGTTCGAGGTGGTGAGCGTTGGGCCGGGAGAGCTGACCGAGCAGAGCACAGGGGCAGACGGAAAGCTGCTTGCTGAAGCTTTCGATGTCGTCACGCTCTGGGATACATTGGGGCTCGCACCGCATCCGGACGCGCTTCTGCGGGCCGCGGCGGATCGGCTGAAGCCGGCAGGGAGCCTCATCGTCCGCACCCCGAATCTGGCCGGCAGCGCGGCCGCCGCGCTCGGAGCAGATTGGCCGCCGCTTGCCACCGTGCGACCGCTGTACGTGTTCGCCCCGGTCGCGTTCATCCAACTGCTGTTTGATAGTGGCTTCCCCATCCGCCGCTTCGAAACCGTCAACACAGCCGCAGACGCAGCCCTGTCTGAGCCGGCGGAGCCGCCCCGTGTGGCGTGCGTCGGCGGGCAGTTCTGCCGGCTCGATGGGTCGCGCATTCTGGCCACCGCGACCCGGGCAGAGCCGGGCTCTGCCGCTAAACAGGCGCGGGATGTTGTGGAGATATTGGACTGCTCCGAAGACGGCCCACCGGAAAGCGTCCAGGCATACAATCGGTTCGGGCTCGCGTACTTCGAACAGGACGTGCACGCCGCCGCAGCCGTCGAGTTTGCCCGGGGCAAGCGGGTCAACCCGGACTGCCCGCGCGTGCGCCACAACCTGGCGGCATGCCAGGCGAAGTTTGGCCAGCACGATGCGGCGGTGCGCGAACTGCAAGAGGCGCGCACCTTGTTTCCCCACGACTACCAACTCCGCCGGTCGCTGGCTACGCTATACAGATGCACGGGACGAGTGGACGAAGAGATACAGGAGCTGCGACAGGCAGCGGCCGACTTCCCCGATTCGGCGGCGCCGCTGCATGACTTGGCGGCGTGCTGGGAGCGACGCGGCCAGTGGGGTGCGGCACTGGACTCATACGCCGAGTCCCTGCGGCGCAACCCCAGCAGCGCCCACGCATACAACAAGATCGGTGAGCTGCTGCTCATTATCGACCGCCCGCAGGATGCTCGGCGGATGTTTGAACGGGCTGTTGCTATCGATCCGGCGCACGAGGAGGCAGCGCGCAATCTCCGAGCCGCTACCGTGGCGCAGCCGGCGCCACCTGCATGCTGATTGCGGCCAGTGACCAGCGGTACGGCGCCGAGCACGGAGCCGGAACTGAACGATGGCACGAAAGAAGAAAAAACGACGGCGGCGCTCCCGGCCCGACGTGCCCGCGGGCAACAGATTGTCGCTCTGCGTCATCGCGCGGGACGAGGAGGAGTTCATCGGCCGGTGCCTGGGCAGTGTGGCCTCGGTGGCCGCCGAGATGATCGTCGTGGACACTGGTTCCACCGATGCGACCGGCGACGTAGCCCGGGCCGGCGGCGCGACGCTGCTCAGCTTCGAGTGGTGCGACGACTTCGCCGCCGCGAAAAACTATGCCCTCGATCACGCCACCGGGGACTGGATTCTCTTTCTGGATGCCGACGAGATGATCGCCCGCCGCGACCTGGGGAAGCTGACCGATCTGCTCCGCAGTCGTAGCTGCGATGCCTACAACATGCCCATCCGCACCTACCAGCCGGCGGCGAATCTCACCAAGTGGTTTCCCAACCCGGGCGACTACGATGAGGGAGACGGCTTCAGCGGCTTCACCCTCACCCACCTCGCCCGGCTCTTCCGGCGCGATCCCCAGGTGCGGTACGTCGGTCGGATGCACGAGCTGATTGAGCCGGCCCTCGAACGCGCCGGAAAACGCATCCTGCCCACCGACGTCACCATTCACCACTACGGCCACTACCGTTCTGAGGACCGCCTCCGCCGCAAAGCCCACATTTATCGGGAGTTGGGGGCGCGAAAGGTGGAGGACGACCCGACGGACGCCAAGTCGCATTATGACCTGGGCACCCAGTGCGTGCTGATGAAAGACCTGGCCGTGGCCGAGAGAGCGTTTAAGCGGGCCATCGAGCTGGAGCCCGAGCACGCGAGGGCCCACTTTGGCCTGGGAAACGTGTACCTCGAGTTGGAGAGGCTCGCGGAGGCCGAGGACGCTCTTCAACAGGCCGTCCGGCTGCAGTCCGACCACGTGTCCGCCTATGCCAACCTCGGCGTCGTCTACTTTCGCCAGAAGAACTACGCCGCCGCCATCGCCATGTCCCAGGCGGCGCTTTCGCTCAATCCGACGCACGCGACCGCGTGCAGCAACCTGGCCGCGGCACACGAGGCGATGCATCACACGGCGGAGGCCCTGAGCGCCTACGCGCGGCTGCTGGAGCTCGATCCCGCCCACTTCCCGCTCGTGCGTGAGCGGGTCGAGGCGATGCAGAGCCGTCTCGGACACAGCGCGCCCACGGTGCGCCACGTCGAGGTGGACAGCCAGGCAGATGCGGCCGCAATTTCACCGGCAGGCGCCGCACAGGAGGACAGGCGTGAGCACCCAGATTAAGCAGGCTGTGCAACGACTTCATCTCGGCTGCGGCAGGAACGTTCTGCCCGGATGGGTGAACCTGGACGTGGTGGCGCTCCAGGGCGTGGACGTAGTAGCCGATCTGGACGACTGCCCCAATGCCAGGCTGCCCTTCGACGATGGCGCATTCGACGCGTTCCTCGGAAATCACCTCCTCGAGCACATCAGGCATCCGCTGCCGCTGATGCAGGAGCTTCACCGAATCGCCAAACCAGGCGCCAAGGCCATCTTCAACGTCCCGTACGGATCCAGCGACGACGCCTTCGAGGATCCCACTCACGTGCGACAGTACTTCGTCACCTCCTTCGGCTATTTCTCCCAGCCGTTCTATTGGCGGGCCGACTACGCCTACCGCGGAGACTGGCAGCCGGAGAAAGTCATTCTCAAGGTCAGCGAGAAAGAACACAAGGCCCAGACCGCAGAGCAGATTCTTGGCGAAGTGATGTCCCGGCGCAACGTGGTGCTAGAAATGACCGCCGAGTTGGTCGCGGTCAAACCCATCAGGGAGCCGAAGAAAGAGCTGCAAATGCCCCCCAAGATAGAGATCACACTAACGTAAGAGTCTATCCCAAAACTCAGAACGTGGGACCGCACCCCAAGTACCAGACCACTGGTGGGAGGAGAATTAGTGGGCTTCGGCAACGGTTCCCTCATGACCACCGCCGATGAGTTCGGCTACCAGGCTGTCGGCATCGACCTGCGCGAGTCAAGCGTGAAGCTGATGCGCGACTTCGGCTACCAGGCCCACTGCATCGAGTTGACCCAGTTTCGGGAGCCCAGCTCGTTCGACGTCGTTTCCATGGCCGACGTGCTCGAGCACATGCCCTTTCCCCGCCAAGCCCTCGAGCACGTGCATATGCTGCTGCGTCAAGCCGGCTTGCTGTTCGTCGCCATGCCCAACATGGACTGCTTTGTGTGGAAAGTGCTGGACCAGGACGGGAAGAACCCGTACTGGGGCGAGCTGGAACACTACCACAACTTCGGCCGCGACAGGCTCTATGCCCTGTTGGGAGCTTGTGGGTTCGCCCCCTGCTACTACGCGATCAGCGAGCGGTATCGTGCCGGGATGGAGGTGGTGGCGCGCAAGCTGCCGCCCTGAAGCCACCGTGCCGCTGCCGCAGCGCCTCGCCGCGGGCACGCTGACGGGGTAATCTCCACATCATTGCAGGCGTTGCCGTCGCCGTCGATGCAGTCGATCTCTGCCTTCACGATCCTCCTTGGGACACGCGACACGGCCGCGCTGCTCGTCGGGGGCGCGGTACCCCTTCCGCACGCGCCACCGTTTCCTCGTTAGCGCCCCGCCCGGTAGGCCAATGAGGTTAAGACGGCGAAGATGGCCGTGGTGGGCCGGCGCCCGGCTGTTATCGGGGTGTCGAGGTGCAGTGGTTCGCGAGCGAGAATGGGCAGCCAAGGGCTGAACGTTAAAGCGAGGGAGAGCAGCATTGACGGCTTCAGAGACCGGCGACGCTCTGGCCGGCGTCCAACCGGCCGCGGCACAGCTTGACGCCCGCGTCACGCTGCTTTGCGCCGCGGCATTCGTCGTCTGCGAGGTCGCCACGCCCATCGAGCAGTGGCCGAGATTCGTCGCCTATGCCCTCCTGATAGCCATCGGGATTCTTGCGTGCCGTGTGCCCATCGGCTGGCTGGCGAAGCGCGCTGCGCTTATGGCACCCTTTGTCGTCGCCGTTGCGGTGCCCGTGTTCCTCGCCCCGGCCACCGAGGGCGACTCGCTCCTGGTGCCGATCGTAGGCGCATCTGTATCGAGGGCGGCGGTGCTGCTGCTTGCCTCCGTCGCCGTCAAAGGCATGCTCAGCGTCATGACAATTAGCCTGCTGATCGCCGTCACCGGCTTTCAGCGGATGCTTCGCGCCCTGCAATCCCTGCGCGTGCCCCGACTGTTCGTCACGCTCATGTCCTTCATGTGGCGCTACGTTGGGGTGCTCGCCGACGAGGCAGCGCGAATGATGCGGGCGCGCGACTCGCGCGGACGTCCGCGGGAGCTGACGAGGCGGGCGCGCGTCGCGGGCCACATGGCAGGCTCACTGTTCATCCGGAGCTACGAGCGCGCGGAGCGGGTGGGACAGGCTATGGTGGCGCGGGGTTACGACGGCACGGTCCGGCTCCTGGTGAGCGCCGAGCGCCTGCGGGCGGCGGACCTGGTGCTGGCCGGCGGGCTCGTCGCCGCGCTCGCTGCTATCATCCTCGTGGTGCCCAACGTGTGATGCTCGCCGTTGAGATCGACAATCTCTCGTACACGTACCCGGACGGCTGTCGGGCGCTGCGCGGCGTATCGCTCCGAGTCGAGGAGGGCCGGACGATGGGCCTCGTCGGGCCAAACGGGGCGGGCAAATCCACGCTGATGCTGCACCTCAACGGCACTCTCAGCGGGGACGGCTCTGTACAAGTGCTGGCGAAGCCGGTAGGCGCTGACTTGGACCATGCTCGCCGTGCCGTGGGGCTCGTCTTCCAGAACCCCGACGACCAGCTTTTCATGCCCACCGTGTTCGATGACGTCGCCTTCGGGCCGCTGAACCTGGGCTGGCCGGAGGAAAAGGTCAGGGCGAAGGTGAGCGCCGCGCTGGCCGCCGTCGGGGTGGCCGGCTTCGAGTCGCGCTCCCCGCACCACCTCAGCATCGGGGAGAAGAAGCGGGTAGCCATCGCCACGGTGCTGGCGATGGATTGCCGGATACTGGCCCTCGACGAGCCGGCCACCGGGCTGGATCCGCGCGGGCGACGGGAGCTTATCGAGCTGCTTCGAGGGCTTGAGGCGACGAAGATCATCGCGACGCACGATCTGCCCATGGTGCTGGAGCTGTGCGAGCGGGTGGTGCTGCTGAACGAGGGCGAGGTCGTGATCGAGGGCGACACGCACGAGGTGCTGGGGCAGAAGGACCTGCTGCTATCCTACGGCCTCGAGGGCCCGCGGGATGTCCTCCGCATCCTGCCGGAGTGAGACTCACGGGTGGGGCACGCAGCCCTGCCCGGCACGTGCACACCTTTGGGTGCAGACCATTGAGGACGAGCTGCCCACCGATCCGTACACGGTCTCGCGCCGCTCGCTCCGCGAAACGGCCCAGAGCCTGCACCGGGCGCTGCTGAACGAGATCGAGCGGAGCAAGCGGCAAATTGCCGAGGTCGAAGGCGCGTAGGGGGGTCTGTCCCGCCGGGGCAGCCACGGGCAGCCACCTATCTGTGGGGCCCCCGGGCAGATGGTAAGGCTGGAGAATAGTGCTTGTTTTCAAAAGGGATGTTCCCTTGCAGCTGGGCCTGCCGGTGTGGCACAGCCTGCCAGGCTGTGAGATCCCAGGCGAGGCCCCTGACCCTTCGGCCCCGTACGGGGTCAGGCACCGCCTGGGCCACACTTCCGCGGATGGGCCAACGCATACGGGGCAATAGCGCAGGTCTTTCGAAAAAAAAGCACTGGGATACGACGGCCTTGGGGGAACAATTCATCGGCAGAAACAGGGCGGTGCGGCGCTGGATGTATTCGGGTGCGGGCCGAAGATCGCGGCGGCGACTGGAGAACGCCGTGGTGCTGCCACACATCGGCAGCACCAGCATCCAGACGCGCACCAAAACGCGCCTCATGGCCGCCGCGTTTCCCCACGCGGCTACCTGCGCGCCTGGAGGATAGTCACCGCCGATGCTTGTTCGCCGTCTTCGGTGCGGGCGGTGAGGCGGAGGAGGTAGGTGCCAGTTGGGACGGTGGTGTCCGTGAGGCTGCGAGCGTTCCAGGTGAGAGACGCGCGCCCTCGGCCGAGCGTGGCACCGTTTGCGATGTCAGCCACACGGCGGCCGGCGACATTGTAGATGCCCGCCGTCACGGCAGCATCGGTCGAGAGGTTAAAGCTGATGCCCCAGGTGCCGGCGCGGGTCGGCACCGCGCTCAGGCCGCTGATGAGCAGCGCGCCTTCCTGTGCCCGTTTGACCGTCACCGCGAAGCCGCGGCTGGCGTGTGCGCCGGGCGCTGCAAATTCGTACTGCGCTCGCGTGCGCATGAAGCTGCGCTTGCCCGTGTCGCGGTCTATCAGGATCGGGACTCGATCCTTGGGCAAGCGGCTCAGCTCGGGCCAGCTCAGCGTCACCCGCTCGCCCTCGATGCCGCCGCTGACGGTGAGCTCCCACTCAGTGTCCTCTTGAGCCGTGCCTTTCGTTTCTGTGGCCAGCTCAGACGCCCACGGCATCTGTCGGCCGGGTGCCTTATTGTAGGGCGGGGGCTCGCGCCGTCGCCATAGCGGCTTTGGCGCGTCGGCGACCGTCCCCCGCCAGCCTTCGGCTCTGAGCACCACCCGCACCCTCCCCTCCCCCGGCGCCGACGGCGGCTTGGGCTTGTCCCAGGCAAAGCCATCGAAGTCGTCCGAAGCCGCATCGGCTGCCGCTATGGTGATCCTGTCCGCGGAGTCGCCGCTGCTGGCCTGAATGTCGAAAGCCCAAGCCGGCTGCACGACGGTGCGTTCTGCTGTGCGGATCGCCGTCCCGCCGCCGCCCCCCGGCTCTGGGACGATCAATGAGCAATCAACGCCGGCCAGCACCCAGTAGCCGTACCACAGCGACAGCGCGTCCGCTGGCGTCCAATTGATGGTGAGCGTGCTGTAGCTGCCCGTGCCGTCGTGGGAGTAGTAGAAGGTGGCCAGCACGAAGCCCAGCACCTGCGCGTCCGCGAGGCTGTACACTTCGCCCCCAGCGAGTTGGAGCCAAAGCCTGTCCATGGTGGCCCCGTAGGGCGCAGCCACCATGTTCCAGCCCGTTTGCAGCGGGATGGTGTGATCCCCGTGCGGCAGAGCGCCACCCACGTCCATGTCCAGCGTGGCCGCTTGCGCCAGCAGCCAGAATCCCTCCTGCATGCTCAGCGTGGTGGTTTGAGATGCCGGGGCGCTGGTCGGTACGGTCTGATACCCGCCCACTTCCCAGCGCCACATGTAGTAAGCGCCATCGCCCAAGTCGTCGGAGAGCAAGGCATCCGGCGTCGGCGAGGGCGGGATCAGGGGGAACGAGATCATGTAGTAGCCCGTGGCCGGCAGCTCGTGTGACGCCGCCGCTGGCGGCCGCGTGGTGGCGTACTTGAGGTCGAGGTTGGTGTTGTCGAAGTAGCTTATGTGCGCAAAGCCGCTGCCGTCCAAGGCCAGGGAGGTGTACGCGCCGACGGTGCCGGCGCTGTCCACCGTCTCGATGTCCCAAGCGGCGCCGTTCCAGTCGGCGTACTTGAGGCCCCCGTCGGTGTAGTCATAGTAGCTTATGTGCGGCAAGCCGCTGGCGTCCAGCGCCAGCGAGGTGTAGTAGCCGACCGTGCCGGCGCTGTCCACCGTCTCAATCTCCCAACTGCTGCCGTTCCAGGCAGCGTATTTGAGGGCGGTGTTCGTGGTGTTGTAGTAGCTTATGTGCGGATAGCCGCTGGCGTTCAGAGCCAGGGAGGTGTACAGGCCGACATAGCCCGCGCTGTCCACCGTCTGGATGTCCCAACTGCTGCCGTTCCAGGCGGCGTACTTGAGGTCGCGGTTGGTGCGGTCGCGGTAGCTTATGTGCGGATAGCCGCTGGCGTCCAGGACGAGGGACGTGCCGTAGCTGCCGATGTCGCCGGCGCTGTCCACCGTCTGGATGTCCCAACTGCTGCCGTTCCAGGCGGCGTACTTGAGGTCGGCGATGGGCCAGGCGTCGTGGTAGCTTATGTGCGGATAGCCGTTGGCGTCCAGAGCCAGGGAGGTCCACGCGCCGACGTCGCCCGCGCTGTCCACCGTCTCAATGTCCCAACTGCTGCCGTTCCAGGCGGCGTACTTGAGGTCGCGGTTGCTGCCGTCGTAGTAGCTTATGTGCGCATAACGGCTGGCGTCCAGCGCCAGGGAGGTGTACCAGCCGACCGACGCGCCGCTGTCCACCGTCTGGATGTCCCAACTGCTGCCGTTCCAGGCGGCATACTTGAGGTCCTGGTTGCCCCAGTCCGAGTAGCTTATGTGCGGATAGCCGTTGGGGTCCAGCGCCACAGAGGTGAAATACCCGACGTTGCCGGCGGTGTCCACCGTCTGGATGTACCACGGGCCCGCGGCGGAAGCTCCTGCAGCGAGCAGTGAAGCCACGCCACACAAGATGGCTGTCACGACCAGATTACCACGCATCGCGCTTCCCCCTCCCGGGGAGTCGTTCCCAGTAGCCGACCCCAGCCCGCTGTGCGCCGATCAGCCAAGGGCCAACCTATATGTCACTTCGCACCTGCGGCGCAAAATCCTCCTCTCGCGATGTAGGTATTTTGCTGGCAATCCGGGAGCGCGCGATGTATCGGCCCCCCGCGTTCCTCGCCGCTGGTGTCACTGCAGCCGGTTGCGTCGGGCTCGAGCTGTGGGACGGAAGTGTAAGTTCTTTGTAATGGAGGCGTTTGTGATGAGGGGCGGGGGGCGGGAGGGGCAGAGCGCGAGAAAGGCTGGCAGGGGGCGGAGGGCGGACGTGAAGGCAAAGGCGGCGGGCGACGGAGCACCCGCCCTACAATTCACGGCAAAGGCTCGCGGAGGGCGGAGCAAAGGCGGCGGGCGATGGCTGACCCCTTCGGGGCGCCATGCCGGCAGCGAAGCTGCACAGGCACGGAGCACCCGCCCTACAATTCCAGAGGCGTTATCTCTCCCTGATATGCCCACTGCTCGGGGGTCTGGCAGAGACCCGCCCGGACGGGGTTGTGAACAACATAGTCCCACTTGGGCGCATACGACTCGTCGTCGCGCAGGAGGTGGTCGAAGAACTCCGCCTGCCATAGGCGGCCGCTGTGACCCAAGCGCCATGCGCGGCGCGTCGTCCAGGTCTTCCAGCGCCGCACGAAATCAGATAGCCGCTCGGCGTCGGGGGCGGGGCAGCAGAAGAAATGCATGTGATCAGGCATGACGACGTACCGGCCGACCTGCCAGCGGCTCCTGCGAGAAACCTCCCGTAGAGCGTCTGCGAGTTCTGCAGCCAGCGCGTCGGTCGCGAGCACGGGCCTGCGGCCGTGGCTGCAGACCGTCACGAGATATATCTGCCGGTCTACCCAAACGTGCTCCAGCCGACGGAGGTGCTTGCGCATGTCCCATAGCTTCGCCGAAGGCGCGCTCGCGCCTTCTACCGGCTCCGGAACAGCCTGACATTGTAGGGCGGGGGCTCTGTCCCCCGCCACGTCCTTTCGCCACCAGGCCACCCGGGCGAGGGGTCCGTGTGCGCCGAGGGAGGCGGAGGGCGGACTACGGACGTGAAGGCAAAGGCGGCGGGCGATGGCTGACCCCTTCGGGGCGCCATGCCGGCAGCGAAGCTGCACAGGCACGGAGCACCCGCCCTACAATTGACGGCAAAGGCTGGCAGGGAGCGGAGGGCGGAGGGCGGACGTGAAGGCAAAGGCGGCGGGCGATGGCTGACCCCTTCGGGGCGCCATGCCGGCAGCGAAGCTGCACAGGCACGGAGCACTCGCCCTACAATTGACGGCAAAGGCTGGCAGAGGGCGGAGGGCGGAGGTGAAGGCAAAGGCGGCGGGCGACGGAGCACCCGCCCTACAATTAACGGCAGGCGGGGCGGCAAGGGAGCCGCCGCTGGCCTCGTCAGGTTGGCCTGCGGCCGGCAAACTCGTAGATGAGCTGCCTTTGGCGAAGCGCTTCCAGCCCTCCGAGCCGGTCAATGGCTGCCTGCGCGTCCATTCCCCTTGAGACCAGATACAGCGCGAGCATCGTGCCCGTGCGCCCCACCCCGGCGTAGCAGTGAACGAGGCAGGGATTGCCATTTTCAGCCTGGTCGCCAACGAACTCGAAGAACTCGTCGATCTCTTGCTCATCAGGGACGCCGAAGTCCTCGACGAGTAGATGCTTGTGCGCGATGCCGCATCGCTCTATCTCGTCGCGCACCTCCTGGGGCACCGGGTGCAGTGAGACGATGGCACGGATCCCCCGCTCGTGGAGCCACTGGACCTCCTCGGCACTCGACGGCCGGCTCGAGCCCGCAATGACGCCCTCGTCGATCCATCGGAAGTTGACAACCATGTCTGCCCTCCGTGAGCCGAGCACTCGGCCTGGTGTAAGCCGGCGCCCTATGCCAGCGCGCGTCAGGAATCGGCCTACACTTGTTCGCCGCACTTTGCCGGCGCCCTGCAACAGGAAATCACCCAACTGGCCGCGAAGAAGGCGGTTGAAGCAGTTAGGCTGAGGCCGTAGCTGTGACAGCGCATCGGGCGGGCAAGGGGCGCCAGCACCGAGCCTGCTATTTCCGAGGGAGGCCGAACGATGTCCAAAAGCACCAGCCGACGACAGTTCTTGGGCCGGGTGGCCCAAGGAGCGGCCGCGATGGCGACGTTGCCCCATGTCGCCGCGGGAGGCCAGGCCGCCAAGCGTGACCGCCCGCCCGACGTGTTGTTCATTGCCATCGAGGACGTCAGCCCACAGCGCTTCGGTTGCTGGGGGAATACCGTCTGCAAGACGCCGAACCTCGACCGCCTGGCGTCGGAGGGCCTTCGCTTCGATCAGGCCCACTGCATGGCGCCGCCGTGTAACCCCACCCGGACCTCGCTATTGACGTGCTTGCGTCCGGACACAACCAAGGTGCTCAGCAACCGAGACGACTGGCGCGAGATGCTGCCCGGCGTTCTCACCATGCCGCGCCACTTGCTCAACCATGGCTACGAGACCGTGCGGATCGGAAAGATCTTCCACGGCAAGTTCGAGGACGACTCAAGCTGGAGCCGGGTCGTGAGCCCAAACGAGGGTATGCCCCCGCTGAAGCGCCGGCGCCGTGAGCTGATGGGCCCGGGCGTTCCTCTGTTGCAGCGGCAGAGGGAGGCGCGGCGGCAGGGCAAACCCGAGCCGAAGGGTGTCCCCTTCCTCTATGGCCCGTCGGGCCTCGACGACCTGGAGGAGACGGATGGCAGGTCGGCGGAGCAGGCCATTCGCATTCTCGAGAACAAGCAGGATAAACCGCTGTTCCTGGGCCTGGGCTTCCACAAGCCTCACCTGGCCTTCACGGCGCCGGACAAGTACTTCGAGATGTACCCGGCCGAGAACGTGGTGCTGCCCTCTCCCCCGGAGGGAAGCTGCTGGGAACTGCCTGATCGTGGAGACCACAAGACGTTCACGCCCAAGATGTGGCGCGAAGCCATCGCCGCACACTACGCGTGCCTGACCTTCGTGGACGCGCAGGCGGGTCGCGTGCTGAGGGCCCTGGAGGCAACCGGGCGCGCCGACAACACCATTGTGGTCGTGTGGAGCGACCACGGGTTCCTGCTCGGGGAGCATTTCATGTGGCGCAAAGGCCCATTGTACGACCTGGGCGATCAGGTGGCCCTTATCATGCGAGCGCCCGGCATCACCCAAGCCGGCTCGGTCTGCAAGCGGCCGGTCGAGTCCATCGACATCTTCCCCACCTTGTTCGATCTGTGCGCCATTCCCATGCCGGATCGATGTGAGGGAATGAGCATGAGGCCGCTGCTCCAGGATCCGACGCGGCCCTGGAAAAAGGGCGCGCTGATCCGCTCGGGGCCAGACCGGCGCAGCATTCGCACCGCGCGCTGGCGCTACACCGAGTACGGCGGCCCGGACAGGGCGGAGCTATTCGACTACGAAAGCGATCCCAACGAATACTACAACCTCGCCGGGGATCCGAAGCACGCCGATGTCGTCGCCGAGTTGAGCAAGCTGCTCCACGGCGGCCCGGAGGCCTGCCTGCCGCCCGCGTAGCTGCGCGATGGCCGCCGCGTGAGCGCCCCTCACGTGCCCTCGGGCAGGCGGACAGGAATGCCCCGGCTGCGGAGATACTCCTTGGCCTCGCGGATGCCGATCTCGCCGAAGTGGAAGATGGATGCGGCGAGCACCGCGTCGGCCTTGCCCTCCACAATGGCCTCGTAGAGGTGCTCCAGCTTCCCGGCTCCGCCGGAGGCGATCACGGGCACTCCCGACGCCTCGGCGACGCTCCGGGTCAGTGGGATGTCGTAGCCAGTCTTCACGCCGTCGGTCTCCATGCTGGTGGGGAGAATCTGCCCGGCGCCAAGGTCGGCCATCTGGTTGGCCCACTCGGCAGCGTCCTTGCCCACCGGCCGCGTGCCGCCGTGGGTGACCAGCTCGTATCCCGACGGCATTTCGGCGTTCCGGCGGCCATCCACGGCCACAATGATGCGGCCGCTCCCGAAGCGGTCGGCCGCCTCCTGGACGAGCTCCGGCCGGCGCACGGCCGCCGTATTGATGGATACGTTCGTGGCCCCCGCTTCGAGTACGGCTTCGATGTCCTCCAGCGCACCGATCCCGCCGCCCACGGTGAAGGGAACGTCGATCACCTCGGCGACCCGCCGCACAACGTCGAGCAGCGTCTTGCGCCCCTCGACCGAGGCGGCGATGTCCAGCAAGGTAATCTCATCGGCTCCCTCACGGCTGTACGTCGCCGCGTTCTCCACCGGATCGCCCGCATCGCGCAAGTCAACGAAGTGGACACCCTTGACGACCCGTCCGTCTTTCATGTCAAGGCACGGGATTACTCGCCGGTATTCCATCTGGCAGTGCCTCCTCAATGGGTGCTTGCAGCGGTCACTTGACCAGCCGCCGGTTGAATCTCGCCTGACCGCACTCAATTGACCACGCGGCCAATGAACTCCTTGTATCGCGGAGGGAATCGGGCCCGCACAGAGAAGCTTCGTACATCGGGAGCCGGCCGGCGGCAGGGACGTCGCCGCGTGCGGACCTATTGGCGTCCCGGATTGCTCTCCGGCGTCGCGTGTGAGCTTGCGAACGTGCCCAGTGGCGCGAAATGGGGTAGTCTCCACCGAGTTTTGCCCGCCAGCGGCAGACTGGACCGGAGATGTCCGGGAGCCGGCTTGCGCTGGACATAGCGAGGTGTGCTTGAAATAGCGCAGGTGGAGATGTACTCTATCAAGGAATGCCCCTACTGCGTCGATGCCAAGGCTCTCTTGAAGGAAAAAGACGTTGACTTCATCGATCGCGACATTTCGGACCTGCCGGACGCTGAGCTGAACGCGAAGATGATGGAGCTAACCGGGCGGAAGACCGTGCCGCAGATCTGGATCAACGGCGAGCACGTGGGCGGCTACGATGACATAAAGGCGCTCGATGACGGCGGCGAGTTGGACGCGAAGCTTGGCCTCGCCAACGCCGGCCACCACAGTGGTCAGTGATCAGTGGGCCGTGATTAGCGCGGATAAAACGCCGGATCGACCTTGGCGGGAGACGTCGGCCACGGTCGCTTGCATGGCGCGTGCTCAACTGGCCACTGACCTCTGGCCACCAACCACTGACCATGCCTTGGACCAGAGAGAGCATCGAGGAGTTTCTCGAGCAGCACGCTATTCACACGGTGCGCGTGGGCTGGTGCGACCTGCACGGGCTCATGCGCGGCAAGGCGCTTTCGAGGGAACGCTTCCTGGAGGTCCTGGAGTGCGGCGTCGGACAGAGCACCGCCCCGCTGCTCATGGACCTGCGCGGCGATGTGGACGACCGGGCCAGCCGGGCGGGGAAAGCCGGATGGCCCGATATGTGGGCGATTCCCGCCCTGGATTCCCTGCGCCATCTGCCGCACGATCCCGGCGCGGCCGAGCTCGTGGCGGACCTGGTGGACGAAGATGGGCAGCCCGTCCAGGCCTCGCCGCGCTACGTATTGCGGCGAGTGATGCAGCGGGCGCTGGAGTTGGGCTGGCATTTCACAATCGGCGCCGAACTGGAGTTCTACATCTTCCGCGACGAAGAATGCGCCACGCTTCCCCCCGGCCGACAGGCGCTGCGGGTGCATCTGGGACGAGACGAGCGCCGCTGTATAGAGCGCCTCTGGCGGGATCTGGCGGCCATGGGCTTTCTCACCGAGGCGCTGTACGCTGAGGACGGCCCTGGGCAGTTCGAGATCAATCTGGCAGCGGACGAGCCGCTGGCAACCTGCGACATGGCCTTCATTTTTCGCCGCACCGTGAAGCAGATCGTCGCTCGGGAGGGCCTGGTGGCGACGTTCATGGCGAAGCCCCTGGCTGATGCGAGCGGCAGCGGATTTCATCTACACCAGACGGCAAGCATTGGCGACAGCGCCGATGCTGCATCGAAGGCACGCAAGCCGGCATTCACACTCGACGGGGATCGGGCTTCGAAGGCGTGCTACCAATTCGCCGCCGGCCAGCTCGCCTTCGCTGTCGAGGCGGCGGCTCTGTACCTGCCCACTGTGAATGCGTACAAGCGAATCAAGCTGCGCGGGAGCTGCCCGCTGAGTCTGTGCTGGGCGTGGGACAATCGGAGTTGTGCGCTTCGGCTGATCCGGGATCGCGGTGGGGAGGTGCGCCTCGAGAACCGCATCCCGGGGGCTGATGCGAATCCGTACCTCATCACGGCAGCGGCCATCGCCACGGGCCTCGCGGGCGTCGAGCAGCAGCTCACGGCGCCTGAGCCAGCTACCGAGAGCACGTATCTGGGCCGGCAAGGCGGCGAGGCCCTGCCGTGCAGCCTGGCCGAGGCCGTTGCGGCGCTCGACCGCAGCAGCTTGCTGCGCGACTGGCTGGGGGACGATTTCGTGGACGCTTTCGTCGCCATGAAGAGCCATGAGGCCGATCGATTCGCGAGCTCGATAACGGATTGGGAGCGGGCGGAGTATCTGCCGTACCTCTAGTGGTTGCATAAGTTCGTCTACGAAACCCGGCGGGTGGGGGCCGCAGCGCGGGCTGGCGCTGCCCAGCTCCGCGTGGGGAGCGGATGGATGTCCTGTATGTGTAAATGCCAAAGCCCGGTTGCGCCGGTGCGGGCCGTTGATGGGCGGCTGACGCCCGGCGCATCCGCTCGCCAAATGCAGTTGAGCGATTCGGTGGTCTCGTGTGTGCAGCGCCTGGAGCAGATGGGCGCGAACGTCGTGGCGCTCGGGCAGACCGTATTCTGGGACGAGCCCATGAAGGCCATTGCCTGCGCGGCGCTGCAGCGCTACGCTCCCTCCCGCACCTTCACGGCCGCCGTCCACGACACTGACTATTTCAGCAAGCTTCCAGGCCGCCGTCGCGCGCGCGGCTCATCTGGCGGGCTCGGCGGGGATGGATTTGCCCTTCTTCCCCACGACGAGGGATCCACGAAGGAGCTGTGGGCGGCCATCGGGGAGGCCTCTTCGCTCTTCGGAAGCGAGGCGCCTATCAGGAAGAGCGATCTCATCGCTGCCGGGGTCCCCCTGCGCTGGCTGTCGCGAGAGTACGACGGAGGCGTTGACGAGTTCTACCGGCGCTTCACGAGCGCATACGGCTGGCGTGGCGTTGTGTCGCGCGCGAGCGACGATCGGGTTGCCTGCGACATTCAAACGGCGGAGGTCGCTGACGCGCTCTGCGAGCTGCTGGCGTGGGCCTTCGGCCAAACAGCCGAGGTCGTTCTCGGGCACCAAGCGTCGGCAGCGGTACAGCGCTTGGAGGCGGCTCTCATAGACGCCGTGCGCGGACAGCGGCGGCAGGCGGCCCACGCGAGCCTGACGCACGCCTACATGAACCTTCTGCCCGATTTCTTCGCAATGCTGCTCGGCGAGAGGCCCGAGCAGCTTCGTCTCGCCTCCTCGATGGAGCTGTTTCGTTTCAACACCCACACCTGCCATCTGCCACGATTCGACCTCCTGGACTGCTTCCTCTCGCCGCACCGGCGACATGCATGTCGGGAGTGCTATGACGAAGCTGTTCGCGGCTCTGGCATCTACTCACTGGAGCAGTTCGGCGAGGACGCCATCCCCTTCGACGTAGTGGTTCCGGGGCTGGGGCGCGGGACGATCCACGCCGGCAAACGCGCAGTTGCATTCGACTTCCCGGATGGCCGCCGGGAGCACGCATGCGCCGAAGAGCCGGCGGATCGCGGCGTTCTCGCCGCCGTCGTCGAGGCGGAGTTCGGAGGCGACGCCTGCCTGGTGGGCAAGGCGGTGGTGCTTCCCCTTATGCTGAGTCGCGAGCAGTGCATGGTGCTGCATCAGGACGCCTCGGTGTACGTGCCGCGAACGCGGCGTCTCGCCCGGATGCTGCAGGATCGTGGGATGCAGAGGCGCCTGTACCCCATCTTGCGCATGCACTATGCCACGTGGGACAGCCTCCGGGCGATAGATACCGAGTTTGCGCTCCCGCCGCACCTGGCGCATCTGTTCGGCCGGAAGGTGATCAGCAGCGCCGAGTTCGCCGCGCGCTGGCGCGGCGTCATGTCGGATGCCCGTCGCATCATCAGAGAGCTGACGCGAACCCGCAAGCCCCGGGATCTGCTGCGGCGCTTGCCCGAGGGCCCGGCCCTGGAACAGCTCGCCGCGCAGTATCAATCGGCCGTGGACCGGCGAAGGCAATCGGCTGCTCCGATCCAGGAGTTGCTGAATCTCAACGAGTCCAAGCTCATGCAGGTGCGGCGCCTGCAAACGCACAGCGCTGCGCTGCACCGCCGACGCGGGGCGATCCGGCGAGAACGCATCGTGCGGACGCGCCGGCGGCTGTGGGAGCTACAGGCCGGCGGGGCCGAGGATGTGGAGCTGTCGGCGGTGCAGGAGCGACTCCACGATGCCGAGGCTGAGCGGGAGGCCGTCAACGCGGAGCTGACAGGCACTGAGAGGGAGCTCCAGACGGCCCGGCACGAGCAGGCCCGACTGCGCGGGGGGCTCCTCGGGCGTGTACGCTCCCGGGAGCATCGAGCCGCGCTGGCCGAGTATCGCGAGGCCGTGCTGCAGCTCGAATACGCCCGTCTGCGCGCCGTGTCCGACGCATACCGCGCCCTGGCGCTCGAGCGGGCAGACCATCGGCCATCGTGGTGGTGGTTTCCCGCCGTAGATCCCCAGGGCGCCTGGTTTGCCCGAGTAATCGAAACGGCCACCATGCGCTTCGAGGAGTTTGCAGAATGATGGGCGCCACCGGCACTCGTGGTGGCCCAGCCGATGTCGCCTTCGTCAAAATGCACGCGGCGGGAAACGCCTTCGTGCTCGTGGATGCGCTGGATGGCCTCGAGTTGGATTGGCCGAGGCTGGCCATCGAGACCGCCGACCCGCACTTCGCCGTCGGCCATGATGGGTTGCTCGTGGTGATGCCCGGCGAGGCAGCCGAATACCGCCAGCGTATGTTCAATCCCGACGGGACGGAGGACATGTGCGGCAACGGCTTACGGTGCGTGGCGAAATACCTGCACGACGCGGGGCGGATTGTCTCGACAGTGGTCCTGGAAACGATAGGGGGCCCTCGGACCGTCGAGTGGCTCCGTGTGTCCGGACCGACGGCGCACTTGCGTTCCGGACTCGGCACGCCTGCCGTGCGCGACGCGGCGCTGCGGCTGGGCGACCTTCCCCGCAGCGCGGCAGCGGCCGTGCCAACGCAGCATACAGAGCCCATAGAGAGAGCGCTGGCGGCTGCGCTGTACGTTTCCTTGGGCACGCCGCACATTGTGCTTCACGCCGAGTCGGAACTGCCTGAGGCAACCTGGGAGGCGCTGAGCGCCGCGCTGGAGCAGCACGCATTGGGCGACGAGCGAACCAGCGTCACCTGGTTCCGACGCACGGGCCGTGAACGCCTCGCGGCGCGCTTCTGGGAGCGTGCCGTCGGGGAGACACTGGCCTGCGGCACGGGCGCGGGAGCCAGTATCGTGGCAGCACGACGGGCGGGCCTGGTCGGCGCTGAGGCGGCTGTCATAACCAGGGGAGGCGAAGTGCGCGCGAGTTGGGACGGCGAAGGCGAGGTCTTTGTCGAAGGGCCGGCGACCACGGTGTTCAGCGGGCGGTGGCGGTTCACGGCGTACGGTTAGTGGCTCACGGCCTGGCGAATCAGCCATTGACTGTCATCTGACGGCGCCCTCAGTGAGCACGGAGGCGGAGCGCATCAGTGAAACGGCGTACCGTGGCACATAGCGTGGCGAAGCGTGGCCGCGGGGTGTGGTCGGGGCAGGAGGTGACCGTGCGGCTCGAACCGGCGGAGGCCGGGCATGGCCTCCGTGCCCGGCGCGACGATTGCGGCGTAGAGATCCCGCTCCACGTGAGCGGCGTGCGTCATACCGAGAACTGCACTGTGGTGGGTGAGCCGCCACACGTCGTCTCGAGCACTGAGCACTTGCTCTCCGCGCTGAGCGCCTTCGGTATCACCGATGTCCTCATCGGTCTCGACGGACCGGAGGTGCCGCTCTTCGACGGCAGCGCCGCGGCGTTTGCGGAGATGCTGCAAGAGGCCGGATCTGTTGAGCTGAGCGGCGAGGTCGAGCCCATACCACTCACCGAGCCAATCCTCGTGGCCGAGGCTGAGCGGGCCATCTTGGCGCTGCCCGCCGATGAGCCGGCCTTCGGATACGTGCTCGACTATGCGCACCCTCTCATCGGCCGCCAGTTCGCGCTGTACAAGCCGCACCGCGATGACTACGCCACCGAGCTGGCGCCGGCGCGGACCTTTGTTACTCAGGAGCAAGCCGAAGCTCTGCTGCGCGCCGGCGAGCTGAGAGGTGGCAGCGAGGCGAATGCCATCGTCGTCTACGCCGATCACCTCTCCGCCGAGCTCCGCTTGGAGCAGGAGTTTGCCAGGCACAAGATCCTCGACTTGGTGGGAGACTTGTACCTCCTGGGGCGGCCTCTGCTCGCGCACGTGATCGCATACCGAACCGGGCACACCGAGAACAACGCTCTCGCGCGGCGGATCGCTGAAGAGGCAAAACGCAACGGTTGACGGCTGATGGCTGGAAGCTGCCGGTAAGCGATCAATCACCGCGGGGTACCAAGGCATAGGAGCGGCACGAGAAGCGGAGAGTCGCGCCTCATGACGGACGTTCAAGCTCGTTGATTTCCACCCACAAGTGCGGCGCGACAGCGTAAAGGGGGGGGGCCGCGCGACATGCGTTGGCGCTGCGGGTAAACCGGCCGGCGCACGACCCCGATTATTAGTTGCCGGGATTCGCCTTAGGGTTTTACTCTTTTTTCGCCCGATGTAGGGCTCCCATCGGACCACCACCACGGTGTCGGAACGACCCACAAGCTGCAGGGCATCGACGTGGCCGGCATGGCCATGAAACACGAGGTCGCCGGGCGGCCAAAATGAAGGCGGCCCCACGGGGGGGCCGCCACGTCGTATGGCAACGGCGCGGATCGCCTTGATGCTGCTCCGGCGCCGGCCGCTATCTGTCCTGCCCTGGGATCGCTGCCACGCTGGCAGGTGATCCGTCCGCGTCCGCCAAGCCTGCCCAGAACTCCTCCGAGCTGATGGGTCGTCGCACGTCGAGCAGCGATTCGTCTCCCCAGGCTGAATCGCCATCCGCAGGCCGGGGTTTCCTCACCTTCTCACCATCATAGCCCAGCACCCGGGCGACGTCCTCTTGAGGAACCCGCTCTCCGTCGGCATAGCGGACGCGGGGTACCGCTCTCGGCGTGGCCGGCACCTCGGTCCAGGCCGTTCCCTCTCGCTGCTCGGGTGTAAGTTCCCGGCCCGGCACATCGATGTACTGGCCGCGGGCCTGCGACGCAGTGGTGCGCGATGACGCCGACGCGGGGGCTGGGGGCGGGCTGCGGCGCAGTCCCAGGTCGCCCGAGGGGTCAGTGACTATGGCAACTCCAGATAGCGCAAGACCGGCAGCCACAACAGCAGCGATGAGGAGGCCTGCTCGCTTCTCCCTCGTGTTGTTCACACATCATTCTCCTTGTGTTCGGCTCGGCGGACGCCTGCCGGCCTGGCGCCCGGCCTCTGTGAGTCCACTAGAGCCGCTCCCACGAGAGCGTCTGCACCTGCCCCTGGAACCCTGGCAGGCTCTTGATGTCCTTGAGCCGCGGGTCCCACTCGACGTTGATCGTGCCGTTGACATTGATGACGTCGGCGCAAATGCCGCCGATGATGGTCGGCGTGCCTGTGCCGGTGAATGAGGAGTCGTCCAGTACCGAGTGCGCGTAGATGAGGCCCGACACGGTGACTGTACCCGCCATCATGAAGTCCCCCGTTGTCAGCAGGGCCAGCGCACTCGAGCCGTCGGCGTACAGCACGTTCCCTGTGACCCGAAAGCCATCGGTGCTCACTATGGTGCCGACGCCCTCGAAGGTCCCTGAGAGGCTGACGAACCCGTCCACAAAGGTGATGTGGGGATCGTCCCAATCACCCAGAGTGCCCCCCGAGAGGGACACGTCATCGCCGTAGTAGGTATCGCAGTTGGCTCGGTACCATTCCAGATCGATCTCCGGCATAGCGACCTGCGGAGCGTACTCGACCTGAACCGCTTCGGGCGGTTCCTGATTCGTACTGCCGCTTATCGAGCCGGTGGCGTGGATGTCGCCAATGACGGTCGTTGAGCTGCCCAGGTATTTGATGTTCCCATTGGCGAACATGCCGGCGCCGCCGAGCTCCGGGTGACCGTCAATGATTGTGTCGCCACCGACGGTGAGGTTGTGGTTGGCGTACAGAGCATGGCCGAACACCGGGCTCTGGGTCGGGAGGTACTTGAGTACTACCCGGAGCTGCTCCGCCTCGCCGTTCGCGGCCCGCCCCTCGCTCATCAGCAACACCGTGTCAGCGATGCCATTGTAGGGCGCATCGACCTCAAACGAATAGGAGTCCCCTTCGTCGGTGACCCACTCGGGTGACGTGTAATGCCCGTAGTTCTGCAGCTTGTTGTTTATCTGGTCCGCGCCGCCGCTGTCCTGCTGCATCATCCACACGCACCGATCGAGCGCCGCTTCGGCCAGTTGTTGAGTCTGCACTTGCCGCTTGTACACCCCCGCATTGCGCACGTCGTTGATGCCCATCTGTACGAAGGTGGTCCCAAGAATGAGCAGCACCGTCAAGGCAATCACGGCGAAAACAAAGGCGACGCCCGTTCGGCTCCCCAATGGCCCGGTCACGAGTCGAGAGCCGGGGGCGCAGTACTTCCTAGTCCACATGCCCATCATCTCCCTCTTTCTTGTGAACTGCTCTGGCGAAACGCTACCGACTACTGAGTGCTGCAAGGCACTACCACTGCCTAATGATTCCGTATGAGCACCTGCTCCACCAGCGTTTGAGTGTACTCGTTCGGGCCCTCTTTGGCCCGAACCGTCAGTTCCAGCTTCACCAGCTCGAGCATGTCGAGCGATGGGGAATACTGAAAATCCAAGCTATCCACGTTCTCCGCGAGGCACTCGATGCGCTGCCACGTCGTAGTGCCCGCCGGGCGCGTGGCCCGCCACAGCGTTGTCCCGTTGGCCATTGGAAAGCCCGAATCGCTGGCGTAATAGAATGACACTTGCTCGCCGGGGACAAGCGATTTCGTCGCCGGGTCGATCACGTTGTGGCGGTCAGCGTCCTTCGCCGGCAGCGTGACGATAATGGCATTAGGGCCGGGATAGTCCACATTCATGGCCTCGCGAATGCTAATGCGCATGAGCTGTATGGCCAGCTGCCCCCGCTCATGCGCCATGGTGAGCGAAACGCCTTGCTGATACATCTTGAGGCACATGATGTGTAGCGACCCGCAAGCCGCCGTTATCAGCAGCAGAATGCCGACGGCGATCATCGCCTCGACAAGAGTTACGCCGCCACGCGTGTGGCGCCGGCTGTTTCGTCGCATGCCAGTTCACCCCAGTCGCGGGGTCACGGTCTGAGGGCTATGAGTGTGCTTGCCCGCGTGACGCCGTGTATGGTGCGCCCGCCCTGCCACGACACCTCGACTGTAACGCGCTTCATGTTGGTGGACGTTGGTGCGGGGAATTGCTCCCAGGCGATGGTTCCGACGCCTCGTGGCACGTCTGCTACGGTGAAGGCCGAGGGGAAGTGCTCTGAATCCACGTTGTTGTAGCCCGCTGACCGCATCTCCTCCAATACCTCATTGACTGCTGCCGTTGCCAGGATTGTATAGTGCGCGTTGAGCTGGGCGCGGTACCCGTACAGGAACATGGCGGCAACGCCCGCGATACCCACGCCCAGGATCACGATTGTTACCATGAGCTCTATCAGCGAGAAGCCGCACCGCCGGCTGATCCGCTTGTACATCCTCCGTCCGCCTCCAGTACTCAAACGCGGCTTTGGCGACCTACATTGGGTCGTCACTGCTAGCTATGCCATACAGTGCTGCGCTGCTTAACAGACTTCTTCGGACATTGCCGCATTGTTACACGCCGCCACCGTTGAGGTTATCTTCCCTGGGGGCTGGACCAACGGTGCACAAAGCCGACTATCTGCTGCTTCGAAGATTCGGCCCGTCGGCCCACCCGTTGTAGCCGGAGCAGCTTGCTCCGGCGGCCCCCAGCTCCCCGCCGGGCCCATCTTCATCGTTTCCGGGTGGCCCAGTGGGCCATGGAGAGCTGCCTGGGAAATGCGACATCCCGGAGCGATGAGATGTAGGCGACGGCAGGTGCATCAAGAATCGGGCGGGCGCCGGGGATGACCCCGACGCCCGCCGATCTGCCGCTCGCAAAGAAGAAGTCGTCCGCGCTCCCAGCGCTGCTCTGCGCTAACCGGACCGCCTATTGCGCCAGTTCCATGGCTATGTCGATGGCAAAATCCTCGATGCTCACGGTTATCTCGACTTCCTGAGGCTCCTCGGGCCCCTCCGCCTCCTGTTGCCCCTCTTGTGGCGGCGGAGGCAACTTTATCCTCTGCGTCATCTCCATGTTCAGGGTCAGCGCGCTGTCCGCACTCAGCGGAACGCCTCGTTCAATGTCGAAATGCCCCGTGCTGGCCAGGTCCATGACCATCTTGTTGATCACCAGGCTCATCTGCGTCGGCCCTTGGCCGCCCATTCCCGGCATCAGCGTCGGCATGGGCAGGGACACGTCGGCGAGGTTGATGTTGCTGGTACTGGTGATCTTGGCGCACTTGTGGCCGGCCACGTTGACGACCTCCGCGAACTTGTGGAGCGTGACGAACGCGGGGGGCTCTTCCCCCTCCGGGGCGCCGTAGGGCCACACCTGCCGCTCCTCCCACGTGTCGCCCACTTTCACGGGAGCAGCGGGAAGCGGACCCGTGCTGCGTTCCATCGCTCCCTTGAAGTCGGAGTCGGGAATCATCATCTTCAGAACGAGCTCGAGCTGTGGCAGGCCGACGATCTTGCCCGTCCTGTCCTGCCTCACGATGAAGCCCTGGCCGATCAGTTGCAGCATCGGGTTTTTCTTCGCCTGCTCCGGATCCAGGCTGTCGAACACGACCTTGTCATTCATCATCACCAGAACCCGGTCGTCCTCCACCACAATGTCCTGCCGCATGCCCATGAATTGCACTTGGGCATCGAACTTCGTCAGCTTCATCTCGATATCGGCGGTGCCGCGCTCATCGACCGATTTGATCTCCTGCGATAGCTCGATATCGCCGTTCATCCACAGATCGCTCGGCTGGTTCGGCGCACCGGGCCCCTGGATGGTCAACGTCCCGATGCCCGTAAACGTGAGGCGCATGGGCCGTTGCTCGCCGGCAGCGTACTTCATCTGGAGCGCGAACTGCTCTTGTGCAATGCCTGGGGCCGATAGCAGACCCAGCAGCACGACGAAAGCGCTCTTGCAGGTGTTCATGTCGGTATGTACCTCCGGACTAGGATTGCCTCATCCGTTCACTGCAATAGTATTGCCAGACATACTCACACACCCGCTGGGCTAAGCGGGGGTGCGAAAGGGCAAATCCCGCCACTCGCAGGGAAGATTCCTCTGTTTCTAACAGTCAGAGCACCCACTATCTCTGATGCTTCCTCATGGCAAAAAGGCTGCCTGGTCGAGCGGCTCGCGCGTTGCGGACCGCGTCAGGCTTTTCGGGCAATGGCGACGTAGTAGAAAAAGCACGGGCTGCTCTCCGGGAGCCGTTGATCCTCGGTCAGTTGGGCGTCCGAGAAGCGATCCAGCTTGGTCAGCGTCAGTCCCGCGCGCCGCAACTCTCGGCGGAAAGCCGGGAAGAACGTAGGATACTGCGGGATGTCGCGATCGGGCCACAGATCGTCGAGCTTCCGGACGATGCGCTGCGGGAGCAGCCTCCGGGCCAGTGGCCGTCGGCAGTTCTCCGGCCAGAGCCAGCGTAAAGCGGCCCGTTTCCGCCGGTAGTATGCCAGCCTGAGCGAGCGGGCGTTCATCAGATTCTTTCCGCAGACGAGCCACTGGCCCCCGGGGCGAAGCACGCGCCCTATCTCGCGGACGGCCCACGTGGCGTTTGGGATGTTCTCCCAGACGCCCCACGTGATGACGCGATCAAACGCATCCGCCTGAAAGGGGAGCAGACAGGCGTCCGCGGCCGTCAGGAGCGTGCCTGGATTTGCCTGCTTCGCTCGCCGCAGCAGAGCCTCGGACAGGTCCAGAGGCACGATGAGATCGGTGTACCTTCGAATGCTCGGGAGCAGCCTCCCGGTACCAGCCCCAATGTCGAGAGCGACGTGCCCGCGCCGGATCCTGAGCGCCGCGAGGTACGGCTCATACACGTCCGCACCGGGGACACTGCCGTCACGGAAGAGATCCTCCAGAAACGCGGCATACTCGTCGTCGAACCGGTCCTTGTGTTTCGCGACCGGCGCCTTGCCGCCCACGCTCTTCACCTTACTCTTAATACGAGTCTACCTCTCTCATGGTTGCGTCGGGTCCGCTATGCATGTGTCGCCGGGCTGCATCCATGATGGCGTCAGCCATTCGTTTCGCCGAGCGCCCATCGAGCGGCCCCACGTGGCGCTCGATGAACTTGCCTCGCTGTCCGGCAAGACGCCGGCGCGTGGACTCGTCACTGAGCGCCGCACGGAGGGCCGGCAGTATCTCCCCGGGCTCTCGGGCACCGAGGGCCGCACCGCTCGCCGCAAAGGGATACAAGTCCGGCCCGCCGGTGAGGTTGACGCTCACGACGGGCTTGCCAAAGATGATGGCCTCGAAAGCCGCCGTGGAATGCCCGGTGACCACCGCATCGCACAGCGGCCACAAGTCTTGAAGCTTGGCCTCGCTGTGCCGCACAATGCGCACATCCGCGCCCGCGCGCGTGCCCAGCTCCTCGTACGCCGACGCCTTCGTGTCTCGCGGATGCATCTTCACAATCAATCGGCAGCCGGAGATCTCGCTTACGGCCTCGAATACCCGTTCGGCCCAGCGCCCACCAGACATCCCCCGCAGGCCCTCACCCGGCTGCGTCAGAAGCAGCAGCACATGCCTGGCGCCGTGGGTCAGGGGGTGGGACTCCCTGTCTGCGGCACGGTGCGGAATGGCTCGTGCCAGCGCGTCGTATCCCGCGTGGCCCACGACCTCGATCGTCTCCTCCAGGATGCCGCCAGCGGCTATCTGCTCGCGAGCGTGCTCGCTGAAAGCGAGGAATCGGTCGTACGGCAGGTGGGGCTGCGTCCGCGCCGGGTCCGACAGCAGCCCGTGCTGGACATATAGACTCGGTATCCGGAGTTCCCGCGCGCTCAGTACGAGACCGGCCGCAACCGACGAGCCGCGCTTGAACATGACGAGCACATCGGGCGCCACACGGCGCAGGAGTTCGTCAGCTATCGCCCCATATAGCAGCGTCCGCGCGAACTCGGGAATGGCCGTCGCTCGCGCCCGTGCCGCGGCAGCAGGCCACAGGGAAGCGTCAAGCAGCCCGAAGCTGCTCTGCCATGCGCGCTCGCCTGTCACACGGCGCCAGAGGGTCCACGCCCGGAACGGTGCACACAGCCCTCGGGCGAGGCTGTGCACCGTGCTGTGCGCGGCGAGATCGCCAACGGCCCATCCGCGCTGCCGGCCCATCGAGGCAGTGTTTGCGAAGCCGAGATCAACCACCTCAACGCGGGCACACCCGACCGCCGATAGCTCGTCACGCAGCACCTCGATGATGTCAAGTTCCGCCGCCCCATAAACCGCCAGCAGTACGCGGGGCCGGTGGGAGGCGCCCGCTGCCTCAACGCGGCGCCCCCGAATTCTCAGTGCCGCGCTCTTGACCCAGGCGCCCGCTGCCCAGGCGAGCGTTAAGACGAGCGGCGCGGGCCACAGAAACGCATCTCGCAGAAGGCGAAGGCCGGCGCCGGGTGCCACTCGCACGCGGACGCCGGCGTCGCCTGCAAGGGCGTGCGCGACCTCCGCGAGGCGCTCTCTTCCCGTCCACCACGAACGGACGCCCGGGTCTTCTGCGATGCACAGCTCTGCCGGCCGCTCCCGCCGCAACGCTTCGTGCACGACGCACGTCAGAGCGACGAGCCGGTCAAGGAAAAAGTGGAAGAAGTTCGGCCGCCACGCGTCGTACAGAAACAGGCCGCAGCAAGTGAAGGCATCACGAAGGCCCTCTGCGGCCGCGTCCAAGGCTTGCCGCAGGCGTGTAACCTCCGCCGCCCTCTCCTTTGGCGGTACGTAATCGTCCCAGGTGCGAACGCGGCAGCCGGCAACTTGCGCGCTGCTCTGCAGAAGAACCACTATCTGGCTCTCCCCACGGCCATGGCCCAGCAGCCGCCGCACGGCACAACGAGCGGCCCGTGCCGTCTGGGCCACAACGAGCACCTTGTCGCGCACATCGCCCAATGCCGCTGATTCCCTCCTCGGGCGCGTCACCGATAAGCGAAGGCACGCGCGCCGGTAACGCGCCTTCCGCACGGTTGTGTCGCAAACCTCTGCAGCGCCCGAGCGGGTGGTGTACGATGGGCTCATTGACCTCGCGGTTCGGTCGAGTGTATGGTGCGGACTACGCCTCCGGCCTCGGTTGGCACTGCCGGACGGGGCGTGTGGTGAGCAGAAGGGCACGCGATGCTCGCCGCGGAAGAACACATTGGCGCGTTCGCCCGCCGGGAAGCAGCGGGTGAAGCCCTGGAAGCTCGTGCACGCAACCCAAAA
This sequence comes from Armatimonadota bacterium, assembly GCA_030601885.1. GTDB lineage: Bacteria > Armatimonadota > Zipacnadia > JAUWAU01 > JAUWAU01 > JAUWAU01. Next base: position 22,860 of record JAUWAU010000018.1, on the reverse strand, counting down.
CGCAAGAGGGGTCAACCGACAATGAGAGTTACATTCGTATTGGCTACCGCGGCCCTAGTTGTCCTGACCGTGATCGCAAGCGCTCAACGACAGGGGGCGCCGGTCGCCTTTGAGGGCGCCGAGGGCTTCGGCGCAACGGCCCGGGGCGGCGCCGGGGGACGGACGATCGCGGTGACCAGCCTGGCCGACAGCGGGCCGGGCAGCCTGCGCGCGGCCCTCGATGCGGCAGGGCCACGCATCGTCGAGTTCCGTGTGTCCGGGACCATCCGGTTGGCACGCCGGCTGGAAATCAGGAATTCGTTTATCACGGTTGCCGGCGATACGGCGCCGGGCGAGGGGATCACGCTTAGAGGCGGCGGGATCCACATCGTAGGCGACTGTCACGACGTTGTACTGAGGCACCTGCGCATCCGCGTGCTGCAGGGCGGCGCCAGCGGTGATGGCATACTCCTGTGGGGCAAAGACGGGGGCGCGGTGCGGAACGTCCTCGTGGATCACTGCTCCATAGCCTGGGCCACGGACGAGAACGTCAACACGTGGGGCACCGTGAGCGACGTGACCTTCCAGTGGTGTCTGATCGCCGAGGGCTTGGCTGAGGCCGATCACCCGGAAGGGCCGCACAGTATGGCGTGGCTAAGCGGCCCGGGATCGGATCGCATCAGCATCCACCATAACCTCTTCGCGCACAACGGCGACCGCAATCCAAAGCTCCAAGGCGGGCTGTACGATCTGGTCAACAACGTCATATACAACTGGTCAAACAACAACTGCACGAAGATACTCACGGGGGGCCGTGCCAACGTGGTCGGTAACTGCTATGTGGCCGGCCCGCAAAGCGCTGGCGACAAGGGAGCAATCTTCGTGGATGACGCCTCGGCCGGCACGCAGGTATACATGGAGGGCAACATCGGTCCCCTGCGGCCCAATGAGGCGATGGACGAATGGCTCGGCGTCACTTGGTACGAACGGAAGGGTGGTCAGTGGGTGTGGCACCATCCGGCCCCGGCCGAGTACCGTGCGCGGGAGCGCTTCAGCACCGCGCCTGTGGCCATGCAATCTGCACAAGAGGCGTACGAGCTGGTCCTCAAAAGGGCCGGCGCCCAGCCGCGCGACGCCACCGATGCCCGCATCATCGAGGAGCTCCGTGCGAGGACGGGGGCCGTCGGCAAAGGCGAGCCGTAGGCGGCCGCAGCGTCACAGCCAGGATGATGTCCTCACATGGGAAAGATGGCTGCAGTCAGCAGCAGCGGCAGGCGATCGGAGGAAGCCAATAGCCGTGAGCGACGCCAGAGAAAGCCGTGAACTGGTCATCGTGGTGGACTTTGGCGCCCAGTACGCTCAGTTGATCGCGCGGCGCATCAGGGAATGCCGCGTCTACAGCGAGATCGTTCCCTTCGACCGGCCCGCTGCCGGGATCCTCGCCCTGAAGCCCAAAGGGATCATTCTCTCCGGGGGGCCGGCGAGCGTGTACGGAGAGGGCGCGCCCCGCTGTGATCCTCAGCTCTATCGCTCGGGCGTCCCCGTACTCGGCATCTGCTATGGCATGCAGTTGATGAGCAGAGAGCTGGGCGGCGATGTCGTGCGCGGAGACACGCGCGAGTACGGCAGGACAGAGCTGCACGTGGAGTCCAAGGGGGATCTCTTCGAGGGGTTGGACAGACAGCTCGCCGCCTGGATGAGCCATGGCGACATCGTGACCCGTCCGCCGGACGGCTTCGCGGTGACGGCGCGCACGCCGACGGCCATCGCGGCTATGTCCGATCCTCGGCGGAAGCTGTTCGGCGTGCAGTTCCACCCCGAGGTCGTCCATACACCGGCGGGCAAGGAGATCTTCCGGAACTTCCTGTATCGTCAGTGCGGATGTCGAGGGCGGTGGACGCCGGAGTCCATTGTGGAGGAGTCGTGCCGGGCGACTCGCGACCAGGTGCAGGACGGCCGGGTGCTCTGCGCATTAAGCGGAGGCGTTGACTCCTCCGCGGTCGCGGCTCTGTGCCACCGGGCCGTGGGCGATCGGCTCGTCTGTATCTTCGTGGACCACGGCCTACTGCGCCAGGGCGAGGCAGAGCAGGTTCGGGATACCTTCGCCAGACACTTCGGCATCAACCTCATCGCCGTAGACGCCCAGGACCGCTTCCTGGAGCGGCTCGCCGGCATCACCGACCCGGAGCAGAAGCGTATCATCATCGGGCACGAGTTCGTCAGCGTCTTCCAGGAACACGCCGATCGGCTCGGCGATGTGCGCTACCTGGCGCAGGGAACGCTGTACCCCGACGTCATCGAGAGCGGCACGGGCACGGCAGCCACCATCAAGTCGCACCACAACGTCGGGGGACTGCCGGAGACGATGGGGCTGACGCTCATCGAGCCCTTCCGAAACCTGTTCAAGGACGAGGTGCGGGCGGTGGCGCGGGAGCTCAGGCTGCCGGATGAGATCGTCTGGCGGCAGCCCTTCCCCGGCCCGGGCCTGGCCGTCCGCATCCTCGGCGAGGTGACCCGCCCACGGCTGGCCGCGCTGCGGAAAGCGGACGCCATCATCCTGGACGAGATCACGAAGGCCGGGTATTATCGGAAGCTGTTCCAGAGCTTCGGCGTACTGGCCCCGGTGAAGAGCGTGGGGGTAATGGGCGACGAGCGTACCTACGGCGACACCATCATCGTGCGCGCCGTTGCCGGCGAGGATGCGATGACCGCCGACTGGGCCCATCTCCCGCACGAGCTGCTCGGAGCCATCAGCAACCGCATCGTCAACGAGGTGGCGGGCGTCACCCGGGTGGCTTACGACATTACCTCGAAGCCCCCGGCGACGATTGAATGGGAGTGATCGGCGATGCGCGCCCCAGACAGTAGCGGTGTGCCACCGGTTGCTCACCAGGCCGTGCCTGCGTCGGGCGCAAACACGGGTAGCAAAGCTACGCGTGGCACTCGCCAGGTTACCCGCCCAGGTCGGCTGTCCAGATGAAGTTCAGAAACAGCCCCGAGTTCCCGTGGAAGTCGTTGAGGCCGCTGATTATGAAGCCAAACTGATCTGCGATCGTCCACTCGCAGCCGACGGCGGCCTCGGCATCGGCGCCCGCCACGTACTCGAGGTGCAGCATCGTCGAGTCGTTTAGCATCACCGTCGCCCCGCCAAACCCGAATCCGCCTGGCATGGTCCCGGCAGCGCCGGCTGTGAGTGTCAGATCACCCACGTCGTGACTGAGAACGCCCTCAAGGCTCGCCTCACCGTCCGAGTTCAACCCCAGCACACCGAGGCGCAGACGAGTAGTGTCGGTTTGCCAGAGCATGTGGGTGGCGCTCAGGAGCGGGCCGGCATCGCCCTCGCTCAAGGGGATATCGAACCCAACGTCAGTGCGATACCCAATGCCATACTGCGAGTTCATGCAGATCTCTGCAGTCCCGTCGGTCAGAGACTGAACAATAGCCAGATCCTCAAAGATGACGCCCTGGTCGAGCACCTCGGCGACGGAGATGATGGCATTGCCCATCGGGGCGGCCGAGGCTGGAAGGACAATGGGAAGCAGGGCAAGGGAGAGAAGAGCGAAGCCCGACATCTTGCTCCACCTACGTGTTGCGCTTTGGGAAGTCCGACGCGTCCGAAGCTGCGACTGCGGCATTGGTTCTCCTCCTTCTGGTGGATTGACCTTCGAGGAGGAGAGTGGTAGGATGCGCATGGGTGAGTGTGCCTACCACACTCCTCGGGCGCTCGGATATCGACCCATATCCGGGCGCTTTTCAGTTGCGGACTACGGGAGTCACTCTCATAGATCACCTCCGGCGGCGCGCACCAGCAAGCCCCGGGCTCATGCCAAACCCAGCAGCCGTCCTCCCTGAGACACCAGGAACGCCCCAACCCAGGCAACCACGCACGTATAGAGGATGACAAACAGCGCCCAGCCCCACGAATTCGTCTCCCGCTTGATAACGGCGACAGTCGCCATGCAGGGGACGTAGAGCAGGACGAAAACCATCAGCGCGTAGGCGACGAGGGGGCTGAACTGCGGATCGCGTTGCAAAGCGTCGCGAAGATCGACGGAGTGCTCGTCAGTCTCGCCCAAGCTGTAGACCGTCGCAAAAGTCGCAACAACGATCTCTTTCGCCGCGAAGCCAGCCACCAGGCCAATGCCCACTTTCCAGTCAAATCCCAGTGGCCGAATGACCGGCTCGACAAGCCGCCCGATGCGCCCGGCGTAGCTGTGTGCGAGCGTGGCCGCCGCCTGCTGGTTCTCCGGCAGGTCAGCCACAGAGGCCGGCGGCGGCGGGTAGCTGAGCAGGAACCACATCACGATGGACGCCGCCAGGATGATCGTGCCCGCCTTCTTCACGTACAGCCAGCCGCGCTCCCACATGTGGATGAGGACGCCCTTAACAGTGGGCATTCGATACGGCGGCAGCTCCATCACGAAGGGCGTCACCGGGCCGCGCAGGAGGTACTTGCGGAACACTTTGGCCAGCAGAATCGCCACAGCAGCACCGAGCACGTAAAGCGACAAGATCACTTTTCCTGCGACAGCCGGCGCAAAGAAGGCTCCCGCGAACAGCACGTACACGGGCAGTCGGGCGCTGCAGCTCATGAGCGGCACGATGAACATGGTGGTCAGGCGGTCCCGGCGGCTCTCCAGCGTGCGCGTGGCCATCACTGCCGGCACGCTGCAGCCAAAGCCGATGAGCAGCGGAATGGCGCTCTTGCCGTGCAGCCCGATGGCGTGCATGACGCGATCCACCACGAAGGCGGCCCGGGCCATGTAGCCGGTGTCCTCGAGGAATGCGATCCCGAGAAACAACAGAAGGATTTGGGGAAGGAACACCAGCACGCCGCCCACGCCGCCAATGATGCCGTCTACAACGAGCGACTGCAGACCGCCCTCGGGCAAGATGATGGCGACCTGCGCGCCGAGCCACGTGAACGCAGCCTCGATCCACTCCATGGGCGGCGCGCCGAGCCGAAAGACCAGCTCGAACAACGCCCACATGAACCCCAAAAAGATCGGTATGCCGAGCACGCGGTTGGCCACGATGCTGTCAATGGCGTCCGACCAGTCCAGTCGCTGCCTCTGCCCCAAGCTGACGGCCTCGCGGCAGGCGCCGGCGATGAACCCGTATCGGCGATCAGCCAGGGCGATCTCGGCATCGTCGCCAACGACCTGCTCGATATGCCTTCGCGCGGTGAGTACGAGTTCGTCTAATTGCGCACCGTTCGCCGAGTGCTGCTGGACCAGCTCGTGCACCTCGCTGTCGTCTTCCAGCAGCTTGATGGCAACCCACCGGGGGCGCAGGTCGTCGGGCACGCCGCCAGCAACCAGCGCGTCCGTGACTTCCCGGATGTGTTCTTCGAGCTCGTGGCCCAAGGCCGGAGATACTCGCGGCCGCTCGTGCCTCTCGACCACCCGCACCACCGTATCCAGCAATGCCTGCATGCCCTCGCCCTTGGTGCCGACGGTGGGCACGACGGGCACGCCAATGAGCTGGCTGAGGAGTTCTGCGTCGATGTCCTTGCCCTCGGCATTGGCTACATCGCTCATGTTGAGCGCCACGACCACCGGCACGCCAAGTTCGATGAACTGGATCGTCAGATACAGATTGCGCTCCAGGTTCGACGCGTCAACGACGTCCACCACCACGTCGGGCTTCTCGTCGATGACGAAGTTACGGGCGACAAGCTCGTCCAGCGAGTACGCCGTGAGGCTGTACGTTCCCGGAAGATCAACCACGTGGATCTCGCGTCCCTGGTGCCGACACGTACCCTCCTTCTTCTCCACCGTGACGCCCGGGTAGTTGCCCACGTGCTGACGGGCGCCTGTGAGGCTGTTGAAGACCGTTGTTTTGCCGGAATTCGGATTCCCGGCGAGCGCGATGGTGATGCGCTCATTCATGGCCTCTCACCAACGATGCGCCGACTGTAGCTTGGGTATGTGTAACTGCCTTTCCGAAAGCAAGGCACGCTGACGAGCGCCTCCCTGCGCGTGTTCTTCACCTTGGAAGTGGTCGAACCATGACCTTCTGCGCCATTCCCCATCCGAGCGCCAGGCGTGTGTCGCCGATCCGGATCATAAGCGGGCCGCCCGGCCCCCTGCTGTTGAGCACCGTGATAGCTGCGCCCGGCACAAGCCCCATGGCGGCCAGGTGCCGCCACACGCCGCGCCCGGCAAGTATGGCAACGCATTGGAGCGTTTGGCGGGGGGCGGCCATCACCAAAGGGAAGGCCGCCGGTGGCATTGGGGGCCTACTCGGGCGCCACATAGATGTTAGCCGCCTCCTCTTTGCGAAGGGACAGGTGATACCCTTTGACCTTGACCTCGACGGGGTCCCCAAGAGGCGCTACCCGCTCGATCTCCACCTCGGTACCGGCTGTGACACCCATGTCCGTCATGCGTCGCCGTACGCGGCCGCGGCCGACGACCTTCTTGATTACCCCGCGAAAGCCGGGCTCCTGCGTGCTCAGCGGCACCGTAGAAGGTTCGGATGTCTGCGTTTCTTCCGCGCACGGCGCCCCGGCAGGGATCACGATGCTTGCAATACACTTCTTGCAGTTCCCATCGCAGTGGAACTCGTCGTCCCAGCGGCCGGATAGATGCTTGAGCCAATCCTGTCCTCCCCGCGGGCAGTTCTCCACGAACTCGATAAGACACAGCAGGCGTTTCAGCGTCTCAGCGCTCACAGCGTGCTCCAGCCGACACGCTTCGGCTTGCGCCTGCTCATCGTCGATCTGCAGAATCGCGGTGAGGAATCGACGCACAGCCTCGTGGCGTCGGGCCACTTGCTCAGCCAATCGCAGCCCTTCGGCTGTGAGCGTCACATAACCATATTCCTCGTGATGCACAAGCTTCTTCGACTTCAGCGACTTGAGTGCGCCACTGACGCTCGGCAGCTTCACCTTCAGCCGCTTCGCGATCTCTTTGACCCGAGCCACCCTCTTCTCACGCTGCAAGTGATAGATGGCCTCGAGGTAGTCCTGCATCGCAGGCGTGAGTGTGCCGACGGGAGTCATTCCATTTGCGCTCCTGGCCTTGACCGAGGCCATGACCTCAACATACCGCGAATATATTAGGCGATCCTAAGAAAATTGTCAAGGGCTACTTTTCTTTTGACAACCTATATTACAACGAAAGGAAGATGCTAAGGGGCCAGGAACGCCCTGCAGAGGCGACAGAGGGCTGACTGCCATAGTGCTGTTGGGGGCAGGCCAACGCGTAGACGGCTGTCACGCGAGCAGCATTCGCATGGGCTCCAGGGTCCGCGTGAATGGGTTGAGCATGAGGCCCATGACCTCGAGGGTCACGGTGCCGAGCAGCGCTTCATCCCCTGGCTCGCCCAGCACGACCGGCGAGTGACCGTCAACTCCTGCGAGGGCAAAATGACACTCGGAGATCCGTCGCTCGATCGTGGTGCCATCGGCGAGGGTGAACCGCATGGTGCGTTTGGGTGCAAGCTCGATCTGCTGTCAGATACCATCCGGGAGAAGCGAGTACATCGCGCCGCTGTCCACCAAGAGCTCCACAGCCGCGGACTGACCAGTCGGACCGGTAACAGTGGCTTCCACGCGTGTTAACGCCATGGCAGGCCCTCAAAATGTCGGACGTATCGCGCCCCGACGGGCTGCAGGCAGGTGTGGCAGAGCCCCTGTCCACGTAGCATACACCCATTCCGGTGGACCCCGGGCCCTGATGTGCTACTGTCATTTTCATTCTGCCGCAGTTCCGCACCTGCTTCACCGGGTCGCCGACGGCGGCTACAGTATCACTCCACCAGCGCTGGGTGGCCCTCCCCTACGTGAGGCAGCAGGACTTCTGCCATGCCTGCGGGAAGCCTGTCTCAATGCTGCGACACGAAGGGAGCACTCGCAATGGGAGGGTGCAATGCAACGTTACTGATCGCCTACGCATGTTTGGCCATCGGCATAGCGATGGCAGCGGGCCCGGCGCGGGGACAGGGCCCTATGGATGCGGCCGTCAAGTCGGCCGTGGCCGGCATGGAAGAGGAGCTAGTGCAGATCCGCCGGCACATTCATTCGCATCCGGAGCTGTCCAACCGGGAGGTGGAAACGGCGAAGTTCGTGGTTCAGAAGCTGCGCGAATTCGGCTTCGGTGCCCGGGACATTCGCACCGGCATCGCCAACAACGGCGTCATCGCGCTGCTCCAGGGAACCCGCGCACGCCCGGTGGTGGCGATCCGCGCGGACATGGATGCGCTGCCGATCACGGAGGCGACGGGCCTTCCCTACGCCTCCGAAGTGACGGCGGAGTATACCGGCAAGACGGTCGGCGTCATGCACGCCTGCGGGCACGACGTGCACACTGCGGTGCTGCTCGGCGCCGCCAAGACGCTCCACGGCATGCGTGACAAGGTGCCCGGAACCGTGGTGTTCATCTTCCAGCCGTGCGAGGAGGGTGCGCCGCCGGGCGAAGAGGGCGGCGCGAGCCTGATGGTGACGGAGGGCGCGTTGGAGGATCCCCGCCCGGATGCCTTTTTCGCCCTGCACGTCTCTCCGGAGGTCGAGGTGGGACAGCTCGGATACACCTCCGGGCCCACCTGCGCCGCCGTCGATCGTCTCAAGATCACCGTCCGCGGTGCCTCGGGCCATGCTGCGTATCCGTGGCTGACTCACGATCCCGTTGTGACCGCGGCACGAGTTATCTCCGCGCTGCAGACGGTGCACAGTCGTGAGGTGGACACGAGACAGCCCTCGGTGGTGTCCATCGGCATCATTGAGGGCGGGATGCGGTGGAACATCATCCCCGACGAGGTGAAGCTCGAGGGCACCGTGCGAACACACAACGAGGAGGTGCGTGCCTTCATCAAGCAGCGCATCGACGAGATCGTGGGTGGCGTGTGCGAGAGCGCCAGGTGCACGGCGGAGGTCGAATGGCACGCGTATGGCCCGGCGCTCATCAACGATCCGGAGCTCGCGGAGCAGGTGGCGACATGGCTGAAGCGCCTGGTGGGGGAGGAGAATGTCGTGGTACTCGAGCCGACCATGGGCGGCGAGGACTTCGCGTATTTCACGCAGATCGCGCCGGGGGCGTTTTACCGCCTCGGCGTGCGGCCCGAGGGAGTTGACGAGATGGCGCCGCTGCACAATGAGAAGTTCGCGCCGGACGAGGGCTGCCTGCCCCTCGGCGTACGCAGCATGTGCGCGGTGGTGCTGGACTACCTCGAGGGCTCCGGTCAGTGACGGAAGTCTATCTGAACGGATAATCCTCGACAGTCGTCCGGCCAGGCTGCGACAGTCGGAAACGATGAAGATTCCTGGGCTGGCGCACAGCCCGTGGGAGCGCTGAGACGGGGCTCTGGCGAGCCACAGGTGCTCGCCTACAAAAAGGCACACGACGAAATCTTCGGCGTAGAAGAACGGAACCGAGTCGGGCGGCGAACGTCTATCAAGATATGAAAAAGGGCCGGGCGGTCCTGCCGAACGACCCGGCCCGGAGAGGGGGAATGGAAGATGAAGCATCGTCGGTTTTGGCTTCGGCAGTTACGACGTATCAGCCCCGCTGCACTCACTCTCGGCATGGTCTGCTGTGCATGGGCTCAGCCTGCCCCCGTCGGGACTCTCCCAGCGGTGCCAGAAGGGTGCAAGGTGCTCGCCTACGACGACGGCAAGAGCGACGGCATGCGGAGCATCGCGGGGGCCACGCAGATGATCGCGTTCGAGAAGCCCGAAGGAGAGTGGAGTTTGGTGGACGTGTGGCTGTTCGGGAGTCGGTACGGCTACCCGGCTCCGCCTGCGGAGAACTTCGACATCTACGTGTGCGACCCGCAAATGGAGGTCCTCAAGCAGTACCAACGCGCCTATTCCACCTTTGACCGGGGCGAGGCACGTTGGGTCAGAATCCCGCTTGAGGCCGTCCTGCTGCCCGACAAGTTTTTCATCCTCTTCCACTTCCACGCGGAGCAGACCAAAGGCGTGTACGTCCACTTCGACACTTCGGTGCCCGTGTCGCACTCCTGGGTGGCCGTGTGGGGCGACGAGACAGAGCAAATGCGTGAGAAGGCCGATTGGATGATTCGCGCCGTCATCGCCCCGGGCAAGCCGGAGTCGGTTCCCGCAGCGAAGATCCCACCAGAGCAGGCGCCCATAGTCCCGGCCACGCCCGTTGAGCCCGGGGCTGCCGAGGCGACCGGAAACACCACCGTGCTCAAATACGACGACGGTGCTCCGGACGGCAAACGCAGCATTGCGGGAAGCGGACACGCCGTGCTCTTCGCCAAGCCCGAGGGCGATTGGTACCTGACCACGGTTCACCTCTTCGGCAGCCGGTATGGGTACCCGCAGGCTCCACGCGAGGACTTCTACGTATACGTCTGTGATAGGGCGTTCAAGGTCATCAAGCAATATCCGCTGCCGTACGCGACGCTCCAGCGTGGGGCGGAGAGATGGTACGATATCGCGGTTGACCCCGTACAGATCCCGGATCTCTTCTACGTATGCTTCGCCTTCAACCCGACGCGGACGAAGGGCGTTTTCGTCTGCTTCGACAAGTCGGTGAAGCAGACTCACTCAAAGACGGGTGTGCCGGGCAAGCCTCTGAGGAACGTGACGGAGAATCTCGAGTGGATGATTCGGGCGACGCTGACGAGGGCGCCGGCTCGCTGAATACGCACCATTTCACGTAAGTGGTCACTGTCCGACGAGCCCAAACCCTGGTCTCCGATTGTGGTACTCCCCAGGGCATGCGGTGAGGTGGTAGGCCGGCATTCGGTGTGGCCCGGGCATCGCAGGCTGGCAGCCTGCGCCACACTGGCGCCGCAGCTCGGTGTGCGCGGGCGGGAGATAACCCGCAAGGTGTGGCTCCATTTCACCTCGGGCTATCCATGGCAGCACCTGTGGGCCCTGCTGCCAGTGCGCTCGCGTACCTCCGACGCTTGACGCTCCTATTTTCCCTCCCCCGATCCACCCCCCGGGCACCAGTTCTTGGCGAGCGCTCATCGGCCATCCTCGCCATCTCGACGAACCTCAAGTCCGCCTCGACGCCAGCCGATATTGCTCCACGTACCTGAATCGCCCACGACCGGGCGCATGCAGAGGTGTGCCGGCTGGGCGTGAGTCGGCAGGGAGCGTACGGCATCATCCGCGGCAGTGCCGCGGCCTTAATTCCAGCGCCCGCCAGGGGTGGGGAGGCGCACGACATGAGGCAGCACAGCAGCATAGCATTACCGCTCGTCGCTTGTGGACTCTTATGCGTGCTTTGTGGCTGTGGCAGTGGCAGTGGGGGCACCGACGGGATGCCGGCCCAGCAGAAAGCCGTGTTCACCTTCGGGCTGAGCCCCGGGGACGGCATCCTGAGAGCGGCCTCGGCCCGTGGCCAGACGGATGCAATGAACGGCATCAGGCTGTGGAGCAAGGAGCCAAGTGATACGCCCTTCGCCGAGCCCAAACCGGAACAAGGTGCCATCAAGGTAGGGAACACGGTGCTGGCCTACGTTTCAGTCGTCAACGAAACGGGGGACATCATCCGGAATGTACAGGCGCGGGTCGCCTCCATTAGCAACCCCAACTGGGCGAACAACGATACCGTGTGGGACTACGGCCCGGTGAACACCGGCGCACCGCCCGCCAACGAGAGCACAATGCTCCGATGGCTCTTCCACTGGACCGGCGGCGGCGCTGTGGAGCATGCCACCTTGCAGATCGCTGTGACCTGGAACGCGGGCGGCTCGATGCCGGCACCGGCAAGCGACTTCAGCCTGCCGATACGTATTGAAATGGACACAAGCACGGATATCATTATCTGCTGCACTGAGGCAGGGGCTACCGACCTGTTCGACTTAGGCCGCGACACGCCTCACGCACCGCCACCGCCTGACCCCTCCTGGGTGCAGGGCTTGCTTTGGCACCCCGAGTGGGCGGCAAAGCTCGGGACGTTAGAGCTCATGGATTTCGCCATCGACTCGCGCGCGACGCTACTCAGCGGCGGGCAAAGCAAGACGTGGGACTTCGTGGTGCAGAGCAGCGCGAGCAGCTCCGAGAGCGTCACCATGAGGTGGGACACGAGCGCGCTGCCCCCTGGGCTCTCAGCACAAATGATAGACGTTGAGGGCAGGGGCGGAACGGCCATGGCGACACTTACGTCGCCGTTCACGTTCACCCACCCGGGTAGCCTCGCCAAAGTGCCCTTCCAGATCGTTGTTTCTGCGGCGTAGTGCTTTTCCGCGGAACTGTTGCGGTGGTTGTTGGCATCACGCTGGTGGCATCACACGGGTCGAGAGCCGGCGCGGACCGCGATATGCGCTCAGGACGGACTGTCCTGGCGCGGCCGCGTCGGGATGGTGAACTGAAACTCAGCCCCGTGCCCTGGCTCGCTCGTCACGCCGATCTCTCCCCCGTGTGCCGCGATGGCCAGCTTGCAGTAGGCCAGCCCAAGGCCGGTCGAGGGGACAGTCGTCGTCTCGTCCATATCGGTCCGGAAGAACTTGTCGAAGATCCTCTCGTGCAGCTCAGATGGTATGCCAGGCCCATCGTCGGCCACGCTGATGCGTGCTCCGCCCTCATCGTCGCCCGCGATCGTGATCGAGACGCGCCCGCCCTCCTGAACGAACTTAATGGCGTTGCCGAGCAGGTTGTCCAATACGCGGCGGATAGCCAAGCGATCCGCCGTAACGTTGAGCTCCTCGGCCGGCGGCTCCACCTCGAGCCGGACATTCTTCGTGGCTGCCAGCCCATGCACCCCATCCGTCACTTCGGCCACGAGTTCGATGATGGAGAACTCGCTGAGCGATAGCTGCATCTCCCCGTCTTCCATCCTGCTGATGTCGAGCAGCCGGTTCACCATACGCAGTAGTGCCTCGCTGTCCTCGCAGGCGTTGGCGAGCAGGTCCCGCTGCTCGTCGGGGCCCACTTCGCCGCGGGCCATAGTCTCAAGGCCGCCGAGAATGCTGGTCAGCGGCGTGCGCATGTCGTGCACGATCATGTGCATCAGCTCTTCGCGGACCTCCTCGGATCGCTGGAGCTCCTGATGAGCCTTGCGCAACTCCGTGTACATCCGCTGCGTGCGCCGCTGACGGGCGAGCGTCTTGTCCATTGCCGGCAGCCAGCGCCCGATGATAATGAGCACGACCACCAGCGCGGCGATCAGGTTCAGGGCCTTCGGGATCATCACATACTGGGGCAGCTCGAGCAGTTCGTGCAGGCTCTGTGGCAGCAGCGGGGTGGCGGCAGTGCACCACATGCCGAAATAGATGCTCTCAAAGAGCGTTCGTCCGGCGTCCACGAAGAGGACTATGAGCAGGACCGTCAGAGCCGGCCTGATTCGTCGCACCCGCCGGTACTCGCGCGCGTAGAAGTAGATGATGAAAGCCCATACGACGATCAGCGCCCAGTATACACCCGCCGTCAGGTAGGCTTCAGAGTCAGGTTCCATAACGCACCGCCGGGCGTGACGTGGCCCGGCATCCTTTCGGAAAGACAGTTGCCAGTGGTTAGTGGTCAGTTGTCGGCGGGGCAAAGGCACGCTGCAACAGCGCCCTGCCCCGTGGCCAGGCTCGTCCTACACTGACCACTGATCACCGACCACTGCTCAATCAAGGGGCAATATGCGGATGTTGCGATACTCCACGCGCGTGTGGTCGCCCTGCAGCATGAGCGGCCCAGGGTCGCCGACCTTATCGTCTATCGCGCCGCCGGTCAGGCCGTCGATCTCCGCGTCATCTATGACGTTGACCCCGTTCCAGATGACCGTGATGCGGGCCTTCTGCGTGACATTGCCATCGCTGTCCGTGCGGGGCGCGATGAACTTGACGTCGAAAGTTTCCCACTCGCCCGCGCGCTTTGCGGGGTTCACCCGTGGGCCGATCTTGCCGTATATCGCGCCGCACATGTGCTTGCCCACGGGCTTGCCGAAGGCGTCCGACACCTGGATCTCATACCGCCCCTGAAGGTATACCCCACTGTTGCCCCGCTCGGGCACCCGGAACTCCACGTGCAGCTCGTGGTCGGCGAAGGTCATCTCCGTCACCAGATCCGTGCCGCGCCCCTCGTTGATGAGGACTCCCTCTTCCGCTTTCCACCGATTCTCGCCTTCCGGGTGCCGGAGCTTCCAGCCGGAGAGGTCTGTGCCGTTGAACAGGTACGGCAGACCGTCGTGCACTATCGCCGGCGCACACGCCGGCGCCGCGAGCAGCACAGTGAGAACGAATCCGACGCACACGAGAGTCGCTATGGTTTTCATGGCGGTCCTCCTGACGACATCCTCAGCGGCTTCGTACGCTAGTTTCTTCCGCTACCGTGTGGGCTTATCCTTCCGGGCGGAGGGAGGGCGCCTGCACGTGATGCAGTGATGCCATGGCTCAAGCGTGCTTCGCGGACTGAGAAGAAACCAGAAGCTTCCCGCGTGCCGGAGGGGGCACTGCTGTCGCAGGATGGCTGCGGCGCCGTCGCGAATAGGACTGAGCTGGTCACAGCCAAGGAGGTATCTTACGATGCGAATAGCACTTGCCATAGCCATCAGCGTCGCCACAACATACGCCGTCAACGCGTCGGCTCAGGAGATGAAACGGATGACGCATGCGGAGATCATCCAGGATGTGCTGCAGAGGACGAAGCCCCTCGCCTTTCCCCGGGGCGACCGGCTGCCGATACGCGCCTCGCGCCTGGAGGGATTATGGACGGACGACGATGCCGAGGTGGAGCGCGTCCTGAGGGAGCTCGATGCCCGGGGCATCGCTATGAACGCGCGGTGGAGTCCAGGCAACCGGGAGAAGAGCCTGGCCGAGGGGCTGCGCCTGGCGCGGCTGCAGAAGAAGCTGGGGCTCGGCATCGGCATCAACGCCAACGCCTGCATGCACAGCTTCTGCAACGGCGAGGAGCGGACGTTCCACGTCGCCGAGGACGGGACTCTCTTCTACGACGACTCCTTCAGCCCCCGGCGCAAGATGGGCTGCCCGTTCGCGCTGAAGCACCGCTACCCGGAGATCAGGGAGCAGTTCGACCACTTCCTGGGCGCGTACAAGGATGCGGGCCTCGATATCGAGTTCATCTACCTGGACTGGGAGATCGACGGGCCGCTCGAGTGGAACGGCGCGTGGGCGAGCTCGAAGAAGTGCACCCGCTGCCGGCAGAGCATCCCGAACATCGACGACTTCGCCGAGTTTCAGAGGGCCCTGCGGACGCTGCGGTGCGAGATGCAGCGGGAGGTCTGCGCGGAGACCGTGAAGCGCTACTTCCCCAGGGCGCTCGTCGGCAATTACAGCGTGTATCCGCACAACGGCTATCGGTACTGGTACGACTACTACGAGGAGTTCGCCGAGGGTGCGCCCTTCAAGGCCGACCAGCGGGCGAAATACCGGGAGTGGTTCCACGAGTTCTCGCTGACGGGCTACACCTTCGCGATGCCGGTGGTGTACACCTGGTACCCGACCTTCGGGTGGTACGATTTCGCCAACGCTGACTACCGCTGGTTCTACAACATGCTGCTGGTGGCAACGAACGCCTGCAAGAGCACGCCCGCCGACATCCCCATCATCTCCTGGCTGCACTGGCACACGACATCGCCGCCGCGGGAGGGCGAACCCACCATCCCCGGGCTGCAGCAGTTCAGCGAGGAGAAGTACCGGGAGTTGCTGTGGCACATGCTCCTGCGGGGCACCGACGGGCTGATGATGTGGTGTCCGGCCGAGGAGACCGGCAAGGAGATGCAGCTCCTGCAGGAGGTCTATGCGGCGGCGCTGGAGTACAAGGAGTTCCTGGACAACGGCGAGCCGGTGAGCTTTGCGGTGCCCTCGCAGCCGGGGCCGGTGGTGTCCGGGCTACGGCTGGGCAACCGGGTGCTCGTGCGGAGGACGGATTTCGACGACACGAAGGGATCGATCAGCCTGGACGTGGATGGACGCACACTCCGGGTGCCGCGCGTTGAGGGCGAGTGCCAGGTGCTCTCGCTCTAGCCGCCTCAGTGGTTAGTGACCAGTGGGCAGTAAGGTCAAGACGCCGCTCACGCTCAGCTCAGGGCGAGGGCCTTTGCTGACCACCGGCCACTGGCCACTACAAGTCGTGCTGGCCGACCTTGCCGATGTAGGGCATCTGCTTCTTGTCGTCCACCTCGTAGCCGAAGCGCTTCCAGTAGGTCTCTCGCGGCTGGAAGTCGTCCCCTGTCCGCTCGAGCCATTGGTTGAGCTCAGCCTCCAGCCTGGCCTGAAGTCCCCGCTGCTCTTGCTCGCCCACCAAATTGCGCATCTGGTACGGGTCCGTCTCATTGTCGTACAGCAGCCACGGTCCGTCGAGGGCGCGCACGTAGGTATAGCGCTCCGTCCGAACGCCGCGCCACTCCGGGATCGGCTCGATGAAGGGACACGCGTGCTGCAGGAAGGCCGACTCCGGCCACGGGCCGTCGGCGCCTGCGGCGATGTGTGAGAGGTCCGTACCCTCCACGGCGTCGGGGATAGCCACCCTCATGAGGCTCAGGAGCGTGGGCATCACGTCCACGACGTTGATCAGCGCCGGCGTGCGTCGCCCGGCAGGGACAACGCCCGGATAGCGCATAACGAAGGGCACGAGGATGGACTCGTCCCAGGGCTTCTGCTTGCGATGCTTGCCCTGCGAGCCCAGCATGTCGCCATGATCGGAGGTGAACACGAGGATCGTCCTGTCGGCGATATTGAGCTCGTCCAGGGCCGTCATGATCCGGCCGAAGCTCCGGTCCAGCGCGGCGGTGTGGGAGTAGTACCCGGAGATCTCCTCGCGCCGCGGATCCGTGCAGTTCGGCCGCAGGCGGATGTCTTCGGGCTGGTGGATCTTGTACTCCTCCGGCATGCGGTTGTACGGCCCGTGCGGCGGGCCCCAGGAGACGAACAGGCAGAAGGGCTCCGCCGCGTGCTGGCGCATGTACTCGATCGCAAGGTCGGTCTGGTGGTCCGCATCGTAGCCCTCGATCCAGATGGGCTCTGGGTCGTCGCGGTAGTAGTAGGAGTGCATGTAGTTGTGGGTGCAGTTGGCCACGGCCCAGTAGTCGAAGCCCTGCCGGCGCGGCCCCGGCGGGGTGAAGCCGCCGCGCATGGGCCCGTCGAGGTGCCACTTGCCGATGTAGCCGGTCGCGTAGCCTGCCCCCCTTAGCACTTCGGCGATTGACGTCTCCTCCAGCGGCAGCCGCACATCGTTGAGCACCATGCCATTGCTCAGCGGGTAACGGCCGGTGAGCAGTGAGGCGCGATACGGGGTGCACACCGGGCAGCAGGACACCGCGTGGGTGAACACTGTCCCCTGCTCGGCCGTCTTGTCCAGATTCGGCGTCCGGACCTGATCGTTCTCCATGAAGCCCGTTGCCTGGGCGCGCATCTGGTCGGCGAAGACGAAGACGAGATTCGGCTGCTTGTTCATGCTCTGGTTCTCCTGGCCTACGGCTGGCGCCCTCGCGCTGAGGACGGCCCCGGCGGCCGTCAGCGATGCTGACCGCAGGAACTTCCGGCGGGATGTGCCTTTCTCGTCGTCCGTCCTATGATCGCTCATGACTGGCCTCCATGCCGCCTCACTCATGGGGCGTCACGGCCGGGCGCCGGTGAAGCGATGGTACACGGGCTCCTCGCCCGGCTCGGTCGCGAAGATGGAGTAGAGACGAGCGTTCTGTGCGCGCAGGCGGAGGCGCACCGGCTTGCCTATCATATGAGTGAGCCCGTGGTTACGCCATCTTACCGGGTGAGACGTGGAATCCCTCGTCACCGGAATACAATCCGTCTCTCCCAAGCCCTCAATCGCCTTGCCATCGGTATCGAGCATTTCGACCCGCACCCACCCATCAGCCTCCGTGGCCGCATTAAGAAAGAGCTCCGTCGAGGGGAGCCTGAACGCGACGGTGAGCAGGACCGCTGGCTGCTCGGTCGCTTGAAGGGCGATGAAGCGATCGGGCTTGATGCTGGCCATGCCGAGTCCGGCGCGCTGTGGCTCGAGCTCCCAGTGGCGCTGGTGGGTCATGGTGGTACCCATGTAGTAGTAGCGGATCTCGTCGTTGAGGAAGACCGGCTGCGAAGCGCACTGGAGATTGCCCTGCTCCCACGAGCCGGCGTTGCCATGCGGAATGAAAGATGTGCCTTGGGCGGCCCGGTGCCAGGCGTGGCCGTGGCGCGCGTACGTCAGCTCGGCCTCCTGATAGCCCCGCGCCTTCCCGAAGCCCATCTCCTCCGGGTCGGTGTGGAACATCCACAGTGTGCCGATCTCGTAGCTGCCGTACGGCGCCGCGCCCATGCCGTAGAACTGTATCTGGGGCGGATCGCCGGCGTCCGGCTCCATTATCATGCGCGGCTCCCGAGTGAAGAACGTGAAGTCCCAGGATTCGCTCCGGAACACCCGGCGTCCGTACCCATGGAGGCGGTGGTGGACGGCGTAGCGCCCGTCGGACTTTCGCAGGAAGGCCATGGGGCTGTCGGGATTCGTCGTGATGACGGGATGCCGGCGCACCGGCGTCCAATGAATGCCATCGGGGCTGTGATAGGCACTGATGCAGCCTGACGGGGCTGTGCCGCAGACCATCTTGTACCGCCAATCCTCACGGGGATCAGCCTCGTCGTAGATCACGGCCGTGCCGTGTGGGTCCTCGGTGAAGACGATGTTCGTCTTCTGCCCCTCGTACTCGAAGATGTCAAACAGCGGCTTGCGCCATTCGACGCCATCGTCGCTCTCGGCGTAGGCCAGGCACATGCGCCATGGTGAGTGGATGACGGTGTACCACATCTGGAACGGCCTGCCCTCGGCCTTCACCACGCTGCCGTAGAGCTGCATGTTGCCGTTTTCCCACGGCTGGTCGGCGATGAAGAGCGGGTTGTCCGGGTGCTTTGCGGGCTGCTCCAGCTCTCTGGTGAATCCGGAGATGGTCTCGATCTCGCGGTAGTCAAAGAAGAGGAACTTGGTCATGGCAGGGCGCCCCTTCGGCCAGCGAGGAGGGCAGCGCGGCCCCCCATGGAGCCCCGATTGCCTCAGTGCATGGGCGGGTCACGGAACGTCTCCTGGTCGGCGGCCGGCGGGGCGTCCCCTGGCCTGGTCGGCTTGATGCCGGCGCCTGAAGGGATCGCCCACGCGGCTATGAGGGCAAAGGGGATCCACACGATGTCGAAGACGCTCAGCACGCCACGGATGTTTTCCAAGAAGAGCTGAAACAGAGCACCGGAGAACAGAGGCACCGACACGATCACCTCCGGTCCCGCCTGCTCCGAAAGCATGTCTCTGAAGGCGAAGTAGAAGGTGCAGTACTTCCCGATGAAGATCCCGATGATGCTCGCGACAGCCGCGATGACTTGAAGGGGGACGCCCTTCCTGCGCCCCGAGGCCAGCACGACCGCGAACCCACACAGCACGCCGACGCCGCATGCCAGAGGGCTGAATTGGCGGCCCATCTTACCCGCTACCAGCCCCCAGAGAGCGCCCCCTATTGTGGCCGCCAGCGCAGCCGCGATCACCGCAAGCAGGAAGGCCGGGGCGGTTACTTGCTCCTGCTTGGCGAGCTGCGCGGCGTCGATATCGAATTGCTCGACTATCTGCTCGGCCCACTTGCGCTCCAGTCCTCTGTCGATAAGCTCGGCCACCACAATGGATTTCGGCGTGCCGCCTCTCAGCCTCCCGATGACGAAACCACGATGCTCATCTGCGTCTTGCTCCGGAGCCGTCGCCTCATGCTGCTCCATCCTGATCGCCTCCCAGGAACTCTTGGTCTGTGTGGCCGACAGCGTCGGCGCCGAGACATCACGGCCTGCGCACATCGCCCGCCAAGGCGCGGCTTGCTATGCGCGTGTGGATCAGGTCACGCCTAGTCGGCCTCGACTGATATGCCGGCTCTAGGGATCGCCCAGGCGCTGACAACGGCGAAGCCCACCCAGAGGAGGTCCCAGCCGCTCACCAGCTCGCCGATGGTCTCCATGAAGAACTGAAACACATCGGCTGAGAAGAGAGACACTGTTGCGGCCGCCTCTGCTCCGACTTCTTCGCCAACCACCTTTTTCAGGACGAAGTAAAAGGTGAAGTACTTGCCGATGAAGATCCCGAGGACGCTGCCGGCAACGGCGATCATCTGATACGTTGTGCCTTTCTTCCCGCCCGAGGCCAGCACGACGGCGAAGCCACAGAGCAGGCCTATGCCCCATGCCAGATAGCCGATCTCGTAGCCGGTCTTGCCGGCTATCAGGCCCCACACGAGGCCGCCCACCACGGCGGCCAGTGCGGCGCCGATGGCTCCGAACAGGACGCCGCCGCCGGTCACCGCTACCTCCATGGCGGGTTGTACGACGCCCACGTCCACGCTGTTGACTAACTGGATCGCCTGGCCCTGGTCTATCCCTCTATTGACGAGAGCCGCGACAACATCTGATTTCGGAGTACCGCTTTTCAATTTCGCCATGACATAACCACGGAACTGCTCGGCGGCCGACGGCTGCTGTGGCTGCTGCGGAAGCTGCGGCGGCGGCGGATACTGTGACGGGTGCTGCAGTTGTTGGGGCTGCTGTGGCTGGGGCGGCTGCGCCTGATGCTGGTCCATTACGATCACCTCCCGCACACTCCTGATCTAGCTGCCCAATGCAGCGCCCTCCAGATACGTCAGGCCCTCATTCGGCAGCTTCGTCCTACTCTTTCAACGGCGCCATCCAGAGATACTGTAGCCGGGCGGCGTTCCACGGCGTGCGGCGTTCGCGCAGCTCGGGCGGGATATACTCGCCGTGAGCCTCGATCAGATCGTCCACCAGGGAGTATATCTGGTCCGGGTCGAGCTCCGCGGCAGTGTGCGGGTCGAGGAGAGCGGCATGGTAGATGTGCTCGCGATTGCCGGTGAGCGCGGCTTCGACCGTCAGCTCCTGCACGTTGATGCTCGTCCGGTCGAGTGCCGCGCACTGGGGCGGCAGTGATCCCACGCGCATCGGCTGAACGCCGTTCTTGTCCACGTGGCACGCGACCTCAACGCAGCAGCCCCGCGGCAGGTTGTCGATGATCCCATGGTTGAGGACGCTGCCGTGTATGAGCCGGGGCGTGTCGGTCTCCATCGAGTGGATGATGCCGGAGCCGTACTCGGACGAGCGGCGGATCTTGTCGAAGCCCTTCCCCGACTCGAGATCCTCCTTCATCTGTCCCCAGCGAGCGTTGAGCCGCTCGCAGCGGCGGGGGTACTCGTCGAGGGGGACGTTGTAGTTTTCGATGAGCTCGGGCCGATCGCGCTTCATGAACCAGGGCACATACTCGGCGAGGTGCTCACTGCTCTCGGTGATGTAGTAGCCGATGCGCAGCATGACGTCGAGCCGGACGCGGTCCCCCTCGGGACGATACTCGCCGCTGGCCACCTTCTGCTTGATGCGCGGGTAGAGGTCCTCGCCGTTGTGCTCGAGGCTCAGATAGAAGGCGAGGTGGTTGATGCCGGCGCAGGTCCAGTTCACCTGGTCCGGATCGACGCCGACGGCCGTGCACAGGTGGCGGTAGCTGCTCTGGACGCTGTGGCAGAGGCCGATGGTCCGAATCTTCGTGGCCTTCAGCATCGCCCACGTGTTCATCGCCATCGGGTTGACGTAGTTGAGGAACATGACGTCGGGGCAGACGCGCTCCATGATGCGGCCGTACTCCAGCATCACCGGTATCGTCCGGATGGCCCGCATGATGCCGCCAATGCCGAGCGTGTCGCCGATGGTCTGGCGGAGTCCGTACTTCTTCGGGACCTCGAAGTCGATGACGGTTGCAGGTTCGTACCCCCCGACCTGAATCATGTTGATGACGTAGTCGGCGCCGTCGAGCGCGCGTTCAGCGTCCGCTGTCGCCTCGATGGTGGGGTTGACGTCGAGCGCCTCGGCGAGCTTGTGGGCCATGCGCTCGGAGGTCAGGAGCCGGGGCTCGTCGATGTCCATGAGGCTGACGTGGCACTCGGTCAGCTCGGGAAACTGCAGGATGTCCCCCAGCAGGTTCTTGGCGAAGACGGCGCTTCCCGCGCCGATCATGGTGATCTTGGGCATGGTTCCATGCTCTCCCTGTGGTCGTGCTTATGCTGCAGTGGACGAGCCTTCGACGCGGCGGCGTTGTTCCCTCCGCAGGAGGCAGTGGTTAGTGGGGAGTGGTTGGTGGTTAGTACAGCAGAGGCGGCGCGAAAGGGAACGAGGGGGGCAGATGAGGAACTGGCAGGTCAGGGGCAGCCAGTGAGGTCCGGTTCCCGGACCTCTCGATGAAGATGGCCGTGCCGAGCAGCGCTGGGCTGCGTGACGGAGTCAACCGTGAGTACGTCGCCATCCACGTCCGTGTCGTTGGCGAGCACGTCGATGGTGACCGGCGTGTCTTCATCGGTCGTCGCGCTGTCGTCATTGGCCACGGGCGCGTCGCTCCGACGATAATGAGCGACTTCGACGCGCGCTCAAACACGTCCTCGCTGACGGCGTGCGGGCTGAAGAACTGCACTATCATCAGCACGCCCATCGCGAAGCAGATGAGCAACGGCAGTCGCATGCGCAGCGTCGATCACTCCCCTGCGGCTATCTGGCGGTAAACAGGTCCACGAACTTGTCTATCAGGCTCTGCAGCCCGGGCCATCGCGACCCAAGAAAGACGCCCAGAGTGGCGATGATAGCCCCGATGACCAGCACGCCCGTGATGACCAGCTTGCCCATGTCCTGGCCCTTGAGGCTGCCGAGGATCAGCGGGTCGCGCGTGAGATCCTCTCCTTCGCCTACTCCCCGAGCGCGATCTGATAGAGCCTTCGCGACAGGTTCCGCACCGCCTGCTCCATCTCGGGGTAGAACTCGCCCGTCGGCGTCATCAGTCCCGAGTGCTGCCACTCGGCCTTGCCGGGCATCGTCTTCCACGTGTCGATGATCCCGCAGATGTGCCAGCCTACGAAGTCGGGCCGTGCGAACGCCGATTCGGCGAACTCAAGCGTCCACGCCGCGCGCTCGGCCTGGTCCCTGGCGTGGGGGCCATACGGGTCC
>JAUWAU010000079.1 GCA_030601885.1 Armatimonadota bacterium | reverse complement strand
CAGTGGCAGCGCATGCCGGTGCCGGGGCAGGACGTGTTCCAGGAGAAGAAGGGGTACGGGAAGGGCTGCCCGTGGACGTGTCCGTTCTACGGCAGGGAAGTGGAGTACCGGGCGGAGGACTATCCGGAGACGATGAAGTTCCTGGATTCGCACTCGTATGTCACGGGCGTCTATCCGCCCAACGACATGAAGCTGATGGAGCTGTACGTGCGGGCGTTCCGGAAGATCGCCGACAACGCGGCGCGGGTCCTCGAACTGACAGCCGAGGAGCTGGCCGCCGCGGGATGAGGCTGCGGAGCTGGCGACGGCAGGGGGGCCTGGGCAGTGGCTTCTCGGCCACGACCCACGCGCATCGCCATCTCACATCTCGTCTATGGCTCCTGAACGATCTCGACGCCGCTGATGATGGGCTCCATCCCGGCATCGTCGGGGTTGCCTTTCAGCGAAAGATCGATGACGATCTGATCCCTGCCTTCGACGCCGGTGAATTCCCTGATGAGCGCGGTGTTCGTGCCCCCTGCCTGCCGAACGACGTCCAGGTCCGCGAGGACGACCTCGCCCTGAATCGCCACGTCGAAGACGCGCCGGCCGGTCTCGGCCCCGTCGATCTCCGCAAAATGCAGACGAACAGTGAAGGATCGCTTCTTCGGCGGTTCCGGTGGCGAGCCGGCGACTGGCCGGAACCGTATGCAGCGCCTGAAGTCTGCCCCGTACCTGGGATCAATGACGAAGATCGACTCAAGGCCGGAGCTCGTCAGATTCTGCGACATGCAGTTCAGCTGCAGGCGCTTCGGGTCGATTCCGGATTCGGTCAAGGTTGTGAGCGGGATGGCGACTTCGGCCATCCATTCGTTCGGCGTCTGCTGCACGCCATGCTGCCACGCACCCCTCCACGTCGGGTCGGTCTTCCTGTACCTGTCAACCGTCCCGAACGTCGCGACGGCGTCGCCGTTCCGCCTGATGACGAAGCGAATGCCGCCGCGCTTCCTCGTGTCCGTGATGTAGATCTCGAACCCATCGCTCTCTCCCAGCGTGGCCTCGTCCGCGTTCGTCTGCACATTCGAAATGCGCTTGCGGTGATAGCCGAAGTAGAGGGTCTCTGCATCCCGGAAGACGCGCAAGTCCACACTGGCTCCGAGTATCGTGAACGGCGTGTTCTCAAACGGAACGGACTGCGCTTCCTCCCAGCACGGATCATCCAGTTTCCCATCAATGCTCGGGGGAGTATCGTAGGCAGGCATGACGACATTCGGCTGCAGGACGAGCCCGACAGCTATCTGCCCTCGGCCCCGCAATCCGGAACTGTAGAGCCAAGGCGTGTCGGTCCCCTCGATTGATGCCGTAGTGCGTCGCCGGTAGTAGCAGGCGGC
Organism: Armatimonadota bacterium; assembly: GCA_030601885.1. Lineage (GTDB taxonomy): Bacteria > Armatimonadota > Zipacnadia > JAUWAU01 > JAUWAU01 > JAUWAU01. Next base: position 5,606 of record JAUWAU010000079.1, on the reverse strand, counting down.
CCTCTCCATGAGGATCGCGACCGGCGCAGGACAGGCATTGGACATCATGGGCCTCGGGAAGCCAAGCCAGGCCGTCCCTCTGCTGCCGCGTTGATCGCCGGGAGCGCCGAAGTTGACCGCCATGTGCTTGATCGGGCCGGTGCTGATGCCCCGCGGAAAGACGTACCAGGTGCCGCTCTGATCCGATGTGGGGACCAGGGCAAGGGACGTCTGGTAGTTGTAGGAGCAGCAGCAGCCGCTGTAGCCCTCGGGATGGATCAGCAGTCCGTCCGCGACGATGATGCTCCGTGCGCAGTTCGGCCGCACTCCGCCGAAGTTCGTCGTCCCCCCGACGTTCATGTCGAAGAAGCCGTCCACCCCGGAGCGGAAGAACAGCAGGTGCTGACACCCGTTGACCGGACCGCAGCCGTAGGCGCGGTCATAGCGCCACGGGACCTCTTCGCCGGTCAGGGCGTCTCGCGCCATGCGCTGCTGCCCGGTGCGAAGATCGTAGGCGTATGGGTGGCCAATGAGCCAATCGCCCAGGACGATCGGGAGCTTCTGTGGGCGAATGTCCTTCGCCCAGATCTTCTTGCCTGTTGCCGCGTCGTATGCGGCGTTTGCGCCGAGCACGACGACCCCGTTGGCGTACACGAGATGGCCCCAGTTGGGCAGGCCCATAAACAGGTGTGTGGGGTTCGACTTGATTCGCGTCGGCGAGCTGCGGTCCGGTAGCGCGGGAACGTCGTCCTGGCGCCACAGCTCGGTTCCGTCGCCAAGGTCCAGAGCAACCAAGGTCAGTCTGATGTCGGGCACTTCTCCGCGGCGCTTCGCCCTGACGCTGTCGGCCTTGGATGTGGCGTCGAGCAGAAAGAGCCTGCCATCGCCAAAGGCGATCTCGATGTTGGAGACCGTTCGATCGGGGCCGGGGCGATAGACCCACCGGAGCGATCCGTCCCTCTTGTCGAGCGCGAAGACCGCCTTGCTTTCCGATCGCCAGATCAGATGAGATTCCGCCGGCTGTCCCTCGGTGATCGGGACGGTGTAACTCCCGAGTACCAGATCATCCGCTACCGACACATAGCCCCATATCAGGTTCCTCAAATCGGGCAGGTTCTCATCATCGGAGACGACGGGCCTCAGCTTCTTCACGTTCTGCGCCATGCTCGCCGAGGCCAGGGACCACCCCGCGCTGCCCGACTTCACCATCACTGTCAGAACGTGGTCGCCGGGGGTGACATCCACCTCAAACAGGTAATCCGTCGCCGAACACGCTTGCGGGCTGAAGTAATTGTGCCGAGGCGGTTCGTTGCCCCCCTTGAGCGTGTCGAAGACGGGCTCGCCATCGAGATACCATTGCATCCACCAGTCAGCGCCGGCGCCGATCAGTAGCTTCCCGGCCTTCGGGCACCTGATCGTGGCAAAGGCATAGGCGATCTGCCCGGCCGCGGCGAGATTGGGCTTGGATCCCCTTCGGGGAGAGGCGCTCGGCTCCTTGCCCCGGGCCAGCGGCTTCAGGCCATAGCCTCCGTACAGGTTCGTGAAATCGACCATGTGGTCCACGGCCTTGAGCGGCGTCGGGACGTACTCTCGCCCGTTCACCGTGACCCGCTCGGGCATTGTCCTGAGATCCTCCGGCGAAAGCGGCGCCTGTCCCTTCGGGAACGGCCCGATGACCTGCCAAACTCCCGGCCAGTCAGCCTGCAGGTAGTCCGACACGACGGGCGGGGGCGTGCCCCTGATCACAGGCTCGGGGACGCTGTAAACGCGGACCGTCTTCCCCGTCGCCTGATCCAGGCGGTGGCACCGGTCGGCACGGACCACGTAGACGCTGTCGTCGTCCGCGACGAGGCCGCTTGAGTAGTACTGGGCGTACTTGCGGCCCACATTCGGCATATGGCGACTCCACAGCTCGCGCCCGTTGTAGGCGCCGAATGCAATGACGTGATGCTGGCCGGTCATGAACACGCGGCCGTTGGCCGAAACCGGCGGCGAGGTCATCAGATGCCGATCCATCAGGCGATCGGGCCCCGGGCCACCGAACCAAAGCACCTCAAGCGGCAGGCGCACGCGACGGTCCTTGCCCACCCCGCTGCGGCCGCCGTCGGCCCATGGATAACGCCACTCCCCGGCGCCGGGGAGGCTGCCGCGAACGATCATGCTCCGCGCCTGAGCGACCTCCTCACTCGGGACGTTGGCCTTCGTGATGAACGTCTCCCTTTCTGCTTCACCGAGGCCAACCAAGCACAGCGTCCCGCCGCAGGGCCGCAACACTCGATAGCATTCCTGTGCCAACACACCCTCGACCTTGCCGGAGACGATTACCAGGTCTGCGAAGTACGGCGCATAGGGAAGGTGAGCAAGCGCGTCCACGCCGTCCACCCATACGCGCGAGCCGTACAGTGCGGCGCCTGTCAGGCGCTCTCGCTCCGCGGCCACATTCGCGGTTCCGTGCAGCACGCTGATGATCCGAAGATCCGAGTGCGCGGCGAGGGCCTCTGCCAGACGACTGTCCGGCTCGCCGATCACCATCGCATATCCCTCGGATCTGCCGGACTCTCTTACAATGCGCGCCGCTGTGCGCTTCTGGTCGGCCGAGGCAGAGATCGGGGATATCCTTTCTTCCCTCGCCTGCGTCGTGGCAGCATCTCCTGGACGCGCCCGCTCGAAGCAGAGCAGACGTCCGTTGTGCGTCGATGCTATAAGGCGCCCCTCGCTGACGGCCAGTCCGCGAACCTCGCCGTCCACGTCCGCGTCCCAGAGGCGCTTGCCGTCCGTGGCGTCGAATGCCGCAATCGAATCACGGCTGCCGGCCAGCAGCGTTTGGGCGGCCATAGCCAAACAGTAGACGCGAGGAGGGTGCGACGCCGTCCATCTGATAGCCTCCGATGTGACCCTCCTGCTCTCCCGCACGGCGCTCAGATCGATCGCCTCGATGCTCCCCCCGCCCACGGCGTAGAGGATCGGACCGGAGGCGAGCACGCGGTACTTGCCGGGAAGTGTGAACTCCTGCTCGCCCGAGGCAAAGGAGTAGGCGAACATGCCGTCGCCAGAAACGGGCTCCGCCTCACCGATGTACGCCTGCGACGGGTTCTGAAACCGATTCTTCGCATTGAAGTACAAGTCGCCCGCCGATGTAATCCATGCGCCGCCATGGTACAGCGCGCTCGCGGGCTTGTAGTAAAGCAAGCGGCCCGTGTGCCGATCAAATGCCGCCGGCACACAGCGCCCGGTCGCGACCAGCAGCGTGTCTTCGTGCACAAGCATATACCCCTGCGGGGCGACGCCGCTGAAACCCGTCGCGCCGGGGTGGGGCAGGTCGATGTAGATGGCGCCGCTGCTGTCATTGCACCAGAGTTCTTCTCCCGTGCCTGCACCGAGAGCATAGACGTAGACACCCTCGGTCGGCCACATGCCCGCGGTGCAGTAGACGACGTCACCGACGACCACCGGGCCGCTCCGACACGGCCAGCGGGAGATCATGCGACCGTTGCCGATGATCTGATCGTCGTCCGGAGCGGCGTGGAACCGCCAGATGAGGGCCCCCGTCCCGGCATCGAGGCAGTAGATCCAGCCATCGTCGGAGGCAATGTATGCCCTCTGATGCGCGATCGTCGGCGCAAAACGAATTGGGCCGTCGGCCGTGAACCGCCACGCCAGCGCTCCCGTTGTCGCTTGCAGCGCTCGAACCGTATCGTCCGCCGACGACGCGAAGTAGATGAGGCCGTCGGCCGCCACCGGCTCAAACGCATAGTCGAAGTTCATCCGGTGGAGCTCCTTGCCCGGTTCCGGCCAGGCGGGCATGGGCGGCTGGCTCGCCTGGTACGCCCACCTCTGCACAAGAGGGAAAGCCAGACTCTCGGTCGTGACCCCCGATCTTGTTGGGTCCTTCTTGTAGGTAGACCAGTCGCCGGCGGCGATGGGGCCGGCGAGAAGCGCTGCCACCAGGCAGCCAATGGTGATGGGCAGGCGAGCCTTCCGGATCATCGTCGTTCTCCCCCAGTGCTACGCCGAGTTGGCACAAGGTCACACGCGCGCCATGATAGCAGACCTCAGCGCGGCATGTCCACTCTCGATCCGTGCGCATCTGAGATCACCCCCCAACCGCTGGGGCAAGGATGTATGCCTGGCCTGCGGCAGGGGTTACGCCGTACAGGCAGGACTCGTGGGAGGCGCGGCGAACTCGAATCAGTAGCCGGTTATGCATAGCAGGAGAACCATGTCGAAGAGGACGCGCATGCTGAGCCTGTTGGGCGGGGCCGTCGTGCTCGTTGCCGCTCTGTCAATGCCTGCGACCATTCTGCGGGGGCGGTCGAGCCTGCCGGATCAAGGGGCGACCGTCGCGGCGCCGCTCGACAACCAGTCACGGACACTCGCCAGTCAGATACTGGCCGAGACGGGGGGGGTACAGGGCGGTCTCGTCGTCCATGTTGGCTGCGGCGACGGGAAACTGACGGCGGCACTGCGCGCGAGTGACAGCTACCTCGTGCATGGCCTGGACGCGCGTGCGGAGAACGTCGCGACGGCCCGGGAGCACATCCGATCGCTCGGACTGTACGGCGCCGTGGCAGTCGATCAGTCGCGAGGGAATCGTCTGCCATACATCGACAACCTGGTGAATCTCCTGGTGGCAGAGCGCGCCCCCAAGGTCCGTATGGCGGAAGTGCTGCGCGTCCTGGCGCCAAACGGTGTCGCCTATATTAAGAAGGGCGGCAAGTGGACGAAGACCGTCAAGCCGCGCCCGGCGGAGATCGACGAGTGGACGCACTACCTGCACGACGCGACCAACAACGCGGTGGCCCATGACACGGTGGTGGGCCCGCCGCGCCACCTGCAATGGATCGGCAGTCCACGCTATTCGCGCCATCACGACCACATGTCGGCCATCAGCGCAATGGTCTCGGCCGGAGGGCGGCTGTTCTACATCTTCGACCATGCCTCGCCGCAGGCGATCCAGTTGCCGTCCAAATGGCTGCTGGTGGGGCGGGACGCGTTTAGCGGCACGATCCTGTGGAAGCGCCCGATAGATATGTGGCACACGCAGATGTTCCGTCTCAAGAGCGGTCCGGCGCAGTTGCCGCGGCGGCTGGTGGCGACGGGCGAGCGGGTCTACGCCACGCTGGGGCTGGAGGCCCCGGTGAGCGCTCTCGACGCCGCAACCGGCGAGACCGTCCGCACCTACCAGCAGACGGAAGGCACGGAAGAGATCATCCTCGCGGACGGCGTTCTGCTTCTGCTGGTCAACGATTCGCTGTACCGCCAGCACGAGTTCATCAACGCGTTCACGCTGAGCCAACTCGAGCACCTGGACTACAACAACGCCAAGCGGCAGGAGTTCGCCGACTACCTGACCGCCGAACTCGAGCAGATGCCGGGCATCTCCGGCCCGTATTGCCCCGAGTACGCCGAGCCGGTGCACTTCCGCTACGTGGTGGGCTTCGACCCGGGCGAAGCGGGCCTCGACGTCACGCCGCGGCGGTTCCGGGTGGCGATGGAGAAGGCGCTCCAGGCCGAGGGCGTGCCGACAGGGCAGTGGCAGCGCATGCCGGTGCCGGGGCAGGACGTGTTCCAGGAGAAGAAGGGGTACGGGAAGGGCTGCCCGTGGACGTGTCCGTTCTACGGCAGGG
>JAUWAU010000050.1 GCA_030601885.1 Armatimonadota bacterium | reverse complement strand
GTAGGCGAGTACCTGTGGCTCGCCCACAGTAACGACAAAGGCTCGCGGGGCCTTGGTCTTTTACCGTACTGTAGGCGAGTACCTGTGGCTCGCCGCCGTTGCCTTCGCCTTTGTCGATAGGGATTCCGGGGAGACAATACTAAATTCTTGGTTCCCCTGTCTTGCACAGCCTCAAATCTCCTCCCACTTCCCGGGGATCGGGACTGGGTAGCGGCCCTGGTCGTCGGCTTGGACTGGGGCGGGACTGGCTTCGGTGAGATCGTCTACGTTGGGACAGAAGCGGAAGTCGGAGGCCATCGCCTCGTCCCACGTGATGATCTTGCCGGAGTGGACGGCGGCCCGGCCCATGATGGCGGCGAGGTTCGAATAGGCCGCCCGGCGCATCTCGTTGTGCGGCCGGTCATTCCGGATGGCGTCCAGCAGCACGTTCCACTGGGCCTGGTGGGGACCGACCGTCTCCTTCTCGGGCTCCCAGTCGATATTGTCGTTGGTCATCCGCTGGTCCTCGTACATGTGCACCGTGGGCGCGTGGATGTTGCCGGAGAACTGCGCCCCGCACTTCGTGCCGTGGACGTAGGTGGAGAAGTCGTTGTGGCAGTTCGTGATGCTGCGTCCGCCGACGAGCGCCTTCGTGCCGTCGGCGAAGGTCAATTCGATGGAGTAGGAGTCGTGGTTCTGGCTGCAATCGGTGCTGTCCGCGATCCGGCCGCCGAGGCCGTGGGCGGCGATGGGCCAGGAGTTCTTGATCCAGCAGCACTCGTCCACCTGGTGGATCATCAGCTCGATGTGTCGGCCCGACGAGGTCCAGAAGAAGTTGCCCGCGCGGCGGATCTGCCACAGGATCTCGTTCTCCTCCGGCTTCCGCGGGCCGAGACGCCCCCCGCCGGCCATGCGGTACGCGCGAATGAGCAGGATGTCGCCCAGGTCGCCGTCGCGGATTCTCCGGATGAGCGCCTGACGTGCCGATGAATGGCGGCACATGACGCCGCAGGCGACCTTGAGGTTCTTCTTCTCCGCCGCCTCGCCCGTGCGGATCATCCGCTGCAGACCCCCCGGATCGGGAGCGAACGACTTCTCCATGAAGACGTGGACGCCTTTCTCCACGGCGTAGTCGAAGTGGACCTGGCGGAAGGCCGCATGCGTGGTGAGCAGCGCCACGTCGCCCGAGCCGGGCCGGAGGCAATCGATGGCCTTGCGGTAGGCGTCGAAGCCCAGGAATTGCCGCTCGGGGGGGACATCGACCTGATCGGCAAACTTCTCGCTCAGGGCCTCGTACGATCTATTCAGCTTGTTCTCGAAGAGGTCGGCCATGGCGTACAGCTTCACCGGCCCACCGGGGGCCGACAGGGCGTTTCTCACCGCACCGGACCCGCGGTTGCCGCTGCCGACGATGGCCAGTCGGATGGTGTTGTCCTCCTGGGCGTGCACCGCCGGGATGACCACCCCTGCCAGCGCGGAGCTCGCCGCGACCTTCCCGCCCAACTTCAGGAACTCCCGCCGCGAGGACTTCCGCGGCCCCGCAGGCGACGATTGAGAGTCTCGTTTCATGGTTGCTCTCTCCCTTGGTCAGGAATGTGGACTTCCCCTCGACTTCGGCCAGAATTCCGGAACTCATTGCCGGCACCGAGGCCGGGACGATGGTTCCCGCGTGTCGCCAGGGCTACTCGGTGAGCGCCCTGCGCCGATAGGCCTCGTCCGGCCTCGTGTGGATGCGGGAGACGCTCTCGTCGCTCAGATAACTCGGCCCACCAAAGGCATACGTTCCGCGCAGGATCTTCGCCGTCTTGGCGCACATAGCCGTGACAGCCTCCACCTCGGCGCCCGTCGCCGCCATGGCGATCATCCCGTGGTTCTGCATGAGAATGACCTTCGGCAGCTCGCGCCATTCCGCCACGTACGCATCAACGGCGCCCCGCACGGCGCGCGCCAGCGGCAGTCCCGGGTCAACATACTCGACGAACGCCGGCGCCGGGCCGCAGACGACGACCTCGTCGGGAAAGAGGCGGCCACTCACGGCCTCGCGAGCATTCTTCGCGCATAGGATCGCGTTCACGTCGCTCGGGTGCGTGTGCGCCACGAACCCGATGCCCTCCAGGCGGAGCAGCACGGCGTGCAGCACCGTCTCCACCGACGGCCGCAGGGCGGCCGATGGATCGACTCGCGCCGCTGCCAGGGCGTCCCTGATCTGCTCGTCCGTCAGCTCTCCCGCCTCGAGCATCGCCAGCACGTCGCCGGTCCGCACCTCGACGAAGCCGCCGGCCTCGATGTCGCAGAGCTGCCGGCCGCTGGCCTTCACCAATAGCGTAGTGTCGTCGATGCTGGCCGAGGTATTGCCCTCGTGCAGCAGCACGAAGTCACGCGCCGGATCGCCGAGCTGGCGGGACATGTGGACGAGCTGCTCGAGTATGTCGCTCCTTGCCGTCATGTGCCTCGACCCTATCGAGCGATCTTCTCGCTGCCGACCTTCGCGCCCGCGCCGCCGGTCACCTGCACTCATCGCGCCCCTCGCCCGACGCGCCGCGGGGGCGGCATTTTGCTGCCGAACGAGGATGTTCTGCGCCCGGCGGCCAATCGTACCGGCGCGCTCCCGGGTCTCCCACCTCCCGTGAGCGTCGAGAAGGAGGCAGACGATGAGGATTCGCTGCGCCGTCAAGCTCACTGCACCGTGGGGACTGCTGCTCGCCGCCGCGGCTTCGGCCGCGGCCGACGTTGCGCCCGTCGCGGCGTGGTCGTTCAACGGCGAGCTTCGCGGTATCGTCCGCGACATCGCCAGGGACCGGCATCACGCCGCGGCGCAAGCCGCCACACGGTACGCGCCATCCCCGGGCCGCTCCGCGCTCGAGTTCGACGGGCAGGCCATGTACCTCGAGGTGCAGGCCCATCCCGACCTCGTGATGACTGACATCGTCACGCTCGACGTCTGGATCTGGCTCGATGAGGCGAAGAGCCCCGGGCCGCGTTGCATAGTGGACAAGGGCGGTGAGCGCTATCGGCTCCAGATTGGCAGCGACGGCGCGGTGATGTTCGGCCTGAAAACCGAGGCCGCACGACTGGACCTGTCCGGGCCGAAGCTGACGCCGAAGATGTGGCATCGCATCACGGGTGTCTTCAATCGCCCGAAGGCCATGCTTTATCTGGACGGCAAGCTGGTGGCCGAGCGGCAATGGGACCACGACATCGGGCCGGGCGGGAATCTGTACATCGGCTCCAAGGGCGGGGTGACGTACTTCCTGCGTGGCCGGATCGACGAGCTCCGCATCTACCGCGAGCCGCGGTCGCCGGCAGCGACAGATGCGCCGACGCAAGCAAAGCCCGGAGGTGCAGCCGTGAGTGCCCGACTGGAAGTCACCGAACTCGACGGTGGGCTGCGGGTGGACACCGGCGCCATGCAGTTGGAGCTGACGGCGGATGGCGCCATCGCGTCGCTCACGGTGGGCGGCGAGCGAGTGGTCGAGGGCAACACGGCGCCCCCGGTTTTCGGTGCGCTGCTGGACTCGCCCGTCTATCGCGGTTTCAGTGACCACACTCAGGGCCGCCTCGTGGAAGGCGCCTGCCGAGTCACCTCCCGGGATCATACGCAGATCGGACGGGATTTCCGCGCCGCATACGACGGCGAGCTGAGCTTCGGAGACGGCGACCGCATCCGCTTTCGGCGCGAGCTGCATACGTCCGCCGGCAGCCCGATCGTGAGCGAGCGCATTGAGCTGACGCGCGAGGGCACCTTCGAGAACCGCTTCATCCGCGAGATCGGCGTCCGACTGCCCCTGGCGCTGAACAGGCGCAAGCGCGTCGTCCAGGGCGGCGACCGGGGCCTGCAGTGGAACACGCGGCACTGGTACCAGTTCCACGTCGGCCCGACGGGGACGCTGCTGCCCGAGCCCGACCACAACATCTGGCGGCACTTCGCCGTGGAGCAGTACGCGCCCACTGACTTCCACATCTGGCGGGCCGAGAGCCGGGCCACATCGCCGCTCAGCATGCAGCGCGGCCTCGCAGCGCCCGGGTGGATAGCGGCATACGACGAGCGCGCCGGCGTGCTGCTCGCCTACCGCGACATGGCGCCGCGGGCGCCGAAGTCGCTGTGGCTCAATGCGGACGGGTCGGGCGAGGCGATCATATACCTGCACCCTCCTACCCAGGCCGCGCTCGATCCGTCGTCGCCCCAGGCGGCGGCGATCTTCGGGGCGCCGCACGCTATCGATTGGGTGGCCTTCAAGGGCGACCTCCGCTTCACGCAGCCCGACCTGGCGCTGGCGAAGCACTGGAACGTTCCCAGCCTGAGCAGCGATCCACCGGCGCGCAGCGAGCCGCCGTGCGCTGACGTGGAGCTCTGGCGGGCCCCGGCGGCGGACGACGAGGCTCCGCTGGTGTCGGGCGGCGTACCGCTGCCGAGGGGCAAGCTGCGCGACGCGGGCAACGTGCGCCTGCTCCGCGACCGGGCCGACGTCCCACTGCAGACAAGGCCGCTCGCCTACTGGCCGGACGGGTCGCTCAAGTGGCTCCTGCTCACCTTCCCGCCTAACGGCGGAGCCGTCGCAGGCGCCTCGGGCACGGGCGACACGCTGACGTTCCACCTCACTCGCCGCGACGGATCGCGCGAGCCATACGAGTTGCAATTCGGCGATGGCGTGCGGAACGGAGCCCCTGGCGTAAGGATGAGCGCCGAGCAGCAGGGCGACTCGGCAACCATCGACACCGGGCCGCTCCGTCTGGAGCTCCGCACCGGCGAGGTGTGGCTCACGAAGGTGTCCAGGGATGGGCGCGACGTTCTGGCCCCCGGCGAGGGCGCGGGAAGCTTCGTGGACTTCCTCCGTACGACGCAGCCATATCCGTGTGCCTCCATGCATGCCGCCGGGGACCTCGACGACGGCGAGTTCGTAGCCGAGCGCATCGAGCTTGAGGAGGCCGGGCCGCTGCGCGCCGTCGTGCGGCTCGAGGGCATGACGAGCAGCTCGGAGCCGACTCGCATCATCATTCGCCTCGAGGCCTACGCCGGCCGATCAGTGGTGCGCGTATTTCAGACGGCGGAGTTTCTGCACAAGGATCCACGCACCACGTTCGTCCGGCGCATGGGCGTCAGCCTGGTCGCCCCGGGGCTCGAGGGCGCTCGCGTCACCGTGGGCGGGCAGGATGGCCCGGTTGCCCTGTCGCCCGCGCGACGCGCCGGGATCAGGCAGCACAGCCACCTGGGCTACGAGGCGTGGCATCAGGGGGCCGCTGAGCGGTTCCGGCGGGTTGACGAGACGAAACACCGCTGCCGCGGCTGGCTGGACGTGAGCAATGACAGCGGCGGCGTGACCGTCGTTTTGCGGGACATGTGGCAGCAGTTTCCGAACGAGCTCGTCGCCGATAGCAGCACCCAGAGGCTGACGGCCTACTTCTGGCCCGAGAGCGGGCCGGTGATGGACGTGCGCCGCTATTCCAACTACCCACATAAGTCCCAGGGCGAGTCGGCCGGCTCGGAGAGCAACTGGGTCGCACAGAGCTACTACGGGAGAGACGTCTTCGTCGGCATCTCCAAGACCCACGAGATCCTGTGGTACTTCCACGGCCCGGACACATCGCCGGAACAGATTGACGCCGTGGCCGCCGACTTCCAGCGCCGGCCTCTCGTGTACGCCGGCGCACAGTGGTATCATGACTGCGGCGTGCTGCTTCCGCATCCGGTCCAGGACCCGCAGCGCTTCGCTCGAGTCGAGGCGAATCTGGCGCACTACGCCCGCTTCTGGATGCACCACCAGCGGCTATGGGGCTGGTACGGGATCTGGGACTACGGCGACGTGCAGCACAACTTCAAGGGCGGCTATGGCTCGATCGTCGCGCCCGAGAAGCTCATGGCCATCCTCGCCGATAAGCCCGAGGACCTGGCGAGCGTTTCCGTCCGCAGCGCACGGATGCAGGACTATCGCCCCAACCACGACTGGGCGTTCGACAACGGTCGCTGGGGCTGGAGCAACACGGAGGGCCTGCCGAACCTGTTCATGCAGACACACTATCTGCGGACGGGCGATCGCGACGTGTTCTTCTTCGTGGAGGCGATGGCGCGGCACGTGCGCGATGTTGACATGCGGCACGACGGCCAGTGGTTCGGTCGCGGCACTCGCCACGGGGTGCAGCACTGGAGCGACGGCAACCACGAGGAGCGGCAGACGACACACTCTGAGTTTCGGTATCACCACTACCTGAGCGGGGACATGCGGAGCCGCGACTTCGCCCGGCAGCTCTACGAGCGCGTCTACTCGCAGCAATCGCTTCGAGTTCATGCGGCCCACAGCGGGCGACTCCAGGGCCTGCTGACGCAGTGGGAGATGACGGGCGATGAGGACATTGGCCAGTTGCTCAAGCGCTACGTGGCCTGCTTCCTGACGCCCGAGGGCCTCTGTGAGTCGCCATCGGTCCGCTTCCCGGGCGCCGAGCTGCAGCAGCCGGGCACGGATGTGAACGCCGGCAACATGTTCTTCTACACCTTCGGGGCCATGCACGCGCTGCTGGAGTACTACGAGCTCACGGGCGACCGGGCCTTGCGAGACGCAGTTGTGAAGACTGCCGACGCGGCCATGAAGCGAGACGACCCGGGCAACCTGCGCAAGGCGCTCGTCTTCGCCGCGCGCTGCGCCGACGATCCGGCGCCGTACCGGAAGGCTCTCAACGATTGGATCCGCAGAAGCGGCTACCGGACGCTGTGCCAGGTGGTGCCGCACAATACCGCGCTATACGCTGGCCCGAATGCCTTTCTGCGGGGAAGTGTCGCCGGCTCGCTCTTCTTCATGAACGACGTGCTGTACATGATGACCGTCATGGATGGGGATCCGCGGCTCACGGAGGAACAGCTTGCCCAATTGAAGCAGGGAGACGAATCCGGCGGGCCGCGCTACGATGGCGTCAGAGGCAGTTGGCAGTCCGAGTACGATGTGCCCGAGCTGGCGGAGTACCTGCGCATTAAGCATGCACAGCCCTGAGGAAGGCAGTTGTTAGTGGTCAGTGGTTAGTGGTTAGTTCAAGGCACCGTGTGGCACGGGTTGCTGGACAACCCGTGCACGGGTGTGGGCCAGGCGGCTTGCCCGATGTATCACGGTGGCAGCCTGTGCCACACCGGCAGCTCCAGGCCCGAGCGAGGACCGCCACCATGCACAGCCAAACTGTATGGCCTCTCATCCTCGAACTCGCACTCATCGGTGCGACGGCAGCATCCGCGCCCGAAGGAGGAAGCACCATGCCACGCCAGCATATCCCATATTCTCGCCGGGAGCTGCACGCTCGTGGTGCGCAGCCGCCGCGCACGGGCAGGCAGCTCGATGAGATCGCCTTCCCGCTCGGAGGGATCGGCACCGGCTCGATAAGCCTCGGTGGCTGGGGACAGCTTAGAGACTGGGAGATCATGAACCGCCCCGCCAAGGGCGCCGGCAACGCTGACGCCTTCTTTACGCTGCGTGTCCAGGTGGGCAGCCGGGAGCCCATCGTGCGAGTCCTGCAGGGCCCGGCCGGCGACGGGTTCGTCGGCGATGGCCACTCGGCTCCGCGCGGCGCCGGCCAGGGGTTGCCCCATTTCCACGACGTCAGCTTCGCCGGTGAATTCCCCATGGCCACCGTGCGACTCAAAGACCGTGATGTGCCGGTGTCGGTCACGCTCGAGGCCTTCAACCCGTTCATTCCGCTCAACGAGAACGACTCCGGCGTGCCCGTCGCGATCCTGCTGTACCACCTGCGGAACACGGGCAAGCAGCCTATCTCGGCGACGGTCTTCGGCAACCTCACGAACGTCATCGGGCCGCGCGAAGGCGCAGGCCGAGTCAACGAAGCCAAGAGCGGGGATGGCATCAAGGGGTTGAATCTCACGGCTCGCAACGTGCCCGAAGATTCTCCCGCCTACGGCTCCATGGCGCTCGCGGCGCTTTCGCCCGACGTAGAGGTGTGGACGAATTGGACCGACGACGGGCGGGGGCGTATGGCGAAGTTCTGGGAGACGGTTACCGCCTGGTCCGATGGAACTGCGCCGCCGCGCGCGGGCGGCAGCGCCACCGGGAGCGTCGCCGTGCGTTGCCACATCAAGCCCGGCGAGACCGTCACCGTCCCGTTCCTGCTAACGTGGTACTTCCCAGTGTTCGAGCACTGGCGCAAGCAGCGCGTGCCGGGTGAGGGCGACGAAGAGCGCGCTCCGAAGTGGCGCAACTACTACGCGTCGCTGTGGCGAGACGCCTGGGACGTGGCGTCCTACGTGGCGCGCGAGCTGGATCGGCTGCACGCGGAGACGAAGCTATTCCGCGACACGCTCTTTGCCTCGACGCTGCCGACGTACGTGCTGGACGCAGTCAGCTCGCAGATCTCCACCCTTAAGACGCCAACATGCCTGCGCTTGGAGGACGGCACCTTCTACGGCTTCGAGGGGTGCAGCAACACCGTCGGCTGCTGTGAGGGCTCGTGCACCCACGTGTGGAACTACGCCCAGGCGCTGCCGTACCTGTTTCCCTCCCTGCAGCGCTCGATGCTCGAGGCCCACTACGCCAACTGCCTCGAGGATGACGGATACATGACCTTCCGCATGCTCCTGCCGCTGGGCACGAAGGCGAGCCGCACATTCCATCCCGCGGCCGACGGGCAGATGGGCACGGTGCTGCAGGTCTATCGCGAGTGGCTCATCTCCGGCGACGACGCGTGGCTGCGGGCGCGCTGGCCGGAGGCGAAGCGGGCGCTGGAGTTCGCCTGGAAGTACTGGGACGCCGACAAAGACGGCGTCATGGAGGGCATGCAGCACAACACCTACGACATCGAGTTCTTCGGCCCAAACACGATGTCTGGCAGCCTCTACCTGGGCGCCCTGCGGGCCGCAGCGGAGATGGCGCGCCGCTTGGGCGAGAACGACAAAGCCGACGAGTACCACGCCCTCGTCGAGCGCGGCTCGGCCTGGACCGACGAGCAGCTCTGGAACGGCAGCTACTACGAGCAGCAGGTGAACCCGACGGCCCACGAGGCCTGGCCGGAGGTGCAGCGAACGCGCGCCGAGCACCACGGCAAGGACGACAAGTTCCCCGACTGGCCCAAGTGGCAGTACGGCAAGGGCTGCATCTCCGACCAGCTCATCGGCCAGTGGTACGCCGAGATGCTGGGACTCAGGTATCTGTACAAGCGCGCCAACGTGCGCCGCGCGCTGCAGTCCATCTTCAAATACAACTGGCGCCCCGACCTGACCACGCATCCCTGCCTGCTCCGCATCTACGCCCAGAACGACGAGGCCGGTCTGCTCATCGGCACCTGGCCGCGCGGCGAACGGCCCGGGTACGCCTTCTACTTCAGCGACGAGGTGTGGTGCGGCGTCGAGTACCAGGTGGCAAGCCACCTCATCTACGAGGGGTTCGTCAAGGAGGGCCTCGCCATCGTGAAGGGCGCGCGCGACCGCTACACCGGCGAGCGGCGCAATCCGTGGAACGAGATCGAGTGCGGCCACCACTACGCCCGCTCGATGGCCAGCTACGCCGTCCTGACGGCGCTCTCCGGCTTCTCGTACTCAGCCCCCGAGCAGCGGCTCGGCTTCGCCCCGCGGCTCTTCGAGCGCGACTTCCGGGCGTTCTTCTCCGTGGGTTCCGGCTGGGGGCAGTACGCGCAGAAGGCAGCCCGCGGCACGGCGGAGCTGAGCGTCGCCGTCAAGTACGGCTCGCTGACGCTCAAGCATCTGAGCACGTCCCTGGATCTGCGGGGCAAGGAGAACGTGACGGCGACTATCGGCCGCAGGCGCGTCGGCGCGCAAATGACGGCACGTCGCGACGGCACCGTTGTGACGTTCGAGGAGCCCATCACCATCGAGCGCGGGCAGACGCTAGTGGTCAGAATCCGATGACCAAGGCAGTGGCCGGCGGTAGGAGGCAAGCATCTGCGCAGTGACGCGGAATATTGGTGCTGGGCGGGAAAGTCCGGTGGGCGGAAGGAGCCATAGATGCGGGGGCCGCGCAGAGGGCGAGGGAGGCACGCGAATGGATCGGTGGCGAGCGAAGTGGCTGCTGTGCAGAGCCTTCGGATCCACGCGGCCCGGATGCAGCCTGTATTGGTGGCTAACAGCGGGCTTGCTGGGCACGCGGGGGGCCATGCCAGCCAAGTGGTGCCAGTGGTTTCGCGAGCACGTCATACTCGTGCGGCGGCATGGCAAGCTGGCGGTGCACGACGCCAACGTGTGGGTGGCTGACCCCGGCTTTACCGTGACGGCGGCGCTGCTGTGCCGTTTGCTCAGCGACGGCACGATCTTGCTTACCGAGCGCTGGCCCCGACTTCGCCCGCAATACACTCCCCTGTCGCTGAGCGTAGTGCGGGAGCGCTTCCCGGACATGGCCCGCTGGATGAAGCGCGAGGGGAGCCGCCTTGCTGTGCTGGACGACCTGCCGGAGAGAGGCCTGGGTCCCCTGCTCCAGCGGATAGGGGCACGATACCTCCCTCGCGTGGAGCCCAAAACCGTCGATGCGCCGGCCGATTCCGTGGACCTGTGCCTTTCCATGGGTGCTCTCGAGCACTACTCCCCGTCTGCCCTGAGTGCGCTTGTGGCCGAAATGGCGCGAATAGTCCGCCCCGGAGGCGTCATTTCCCACATAGTGGATCATCGCGACCATTTGTGGCACTTCGACCCTACCAAGGACTGCTTTCATCACCTTCGCTTGCCTGACAGCTTTTGGCAGCGCGTCGAGCGCAATCCCCTGCTCTATACGAACCGTCTGCTTCACACCGACTACCTCGGGATGTTCAGGGCGGCGGGGTTCGATGTCAACTACGCTGGCTATGGGCTGCATGTACCTGATACGGACGGCATCACACGCGAGCTGCTGTGGGGACGGTACCGAGAGGCCAGCGACGAGGACTTGCGTGCCGCGGTCTCGCATTTCGTGGCCGTGCGGAGGTAGAAGCCGTGGCTCGGCTGACCCACGCGGTGCTTGAGGCCAAGGTGAAGCGCCACCAATTGCGGCGCTACATTCGCTGGCTGCGGGAATGGCGGCAGTTTGCTCGCACCAGGATCGAAGAAGGCGCCCTCGGGAATCACCCAATAGAAGTGTTTCGGCATTCGTCCGTGCTCATCCGCGACCTGGATCGCGCCGAGCAAGATCTGCAATTTGGGAAGATCACCAACCTGCAAATCGCCGCCCGCTGCCTGGACCGGCTCCTGATCCGGCCCGGGGAGATCCTTTCGTTCTGGTTCACCGTCGGCGCGCCCACCCGGCGTCGCGGATTTGAAGACGGACTGGAGCTGCGACGCAGGAAGCTCGTGCCCTCGGTAGGCGGTGGCTTGTGCCAGATGTCGAATCTGCTCTATTGGATGGCGCTACACGTGGACCTGGACGTCATTGAGCACCACCGACACGGCTACGATCTATTCCCCGACCATCGGCGGCGCTTACCCTTCGGCAGCGGAGCCACGGTGCTGTACAACTACCGGGATCTCCAGCTCCGCAACACGCTCGATCAGCCCCTGGTGCTGAGGCTGCGCGTTGGGCCGGAAGACCTCGAGGGCTGGTTCCTCGCCGCTCAACCCTTGGGCTTCGAGGTACAGCTTTACGAGACCGATCATCGCTTTTTCGCGCGCGACGCGTGCGTGTGGCGGGCCAATCGCCTCTGGCGCCGGGTAAGCGATCGCGGTGGCCCGACAGTCCGTGAGGAGCTGATAAGCTCCAACGTCTGTGAAGTGCTCTACGACGTGCCGGACGAGTTGTTGCAGGGCGACGGCGCCGAGGGCACGACTGACCGGACGCTGGTCGGCGCAGAGCAATCCTCAACAACCGGCGGCTGACAACTACCTCTCACAGCCGGCTCTCCCACGGCTTATACAGCCAGTTCTGGAAGAGGTTGTTCGCCGCTCGGTCCATCTCCGGCGTCTGAGGCAGGAGCACCAGGGCGTCGAGCTCCCCGCCGGGGCCCTCCTGCGAGATGACCAGCCGGTGCCGGCCCGGGCTCAGCTTGATGTCGCCGACGCGGAACCACTGCCAGAAGCTGAAGAACTCTCCGTAATGCACAAACACCTTGGCGTCGGCGCGGCTCGGACTGGTCCAGTCCGCGAATCCACCGACGTTTCTCGCAGACAGCGAGCGCGAGTCGCCGTCGTCGATCCGCAGAACCAGTCGGCTCGACGCGCCGTCGTCCCAGCGGCCGCGGAACCAGAGGGCATACGTCCCGGCGCGCGGCGCGGTCACTTCGTAGGCCAACTCGCCGGGCCCACCGAAGCGCACGGCTCGAGCGGCGCTGAGCTGCCGCTGGTCCTGGGCGGTTACCTCACCCGATGAATTCCCGCTCTCCGCCTCGCAGACCAACGCCGCCGACGCAACGAGCACCTGCACCAGAATGCGCCGCTCGTGCTCACCCGCTCGGAGCACAACGTCGAACCATCGGATGGTCCCCTCTGCCTCAGCAGGCACCCGCACTACGAAATCCACCTGCGCGGACGCTGCCGGATTCGGCACACGGGCCACGCGCTTGGACGGCTGCGCGCTCCAGCCGGACGGCAGCCCCTCGAGAACCACCTCTCCGCCGAAGCGCTGGCCCCGCAGCGTAACCTCGACGCGCAGATCTGAGCTCGGCGGGGCGACGAACAGGTTCAGGTGCGACTCCTGCTCCATGGTGTAGAACGAGAGGCTGTTGAGCGAGACGGCCAAGTCGGTCCGATAGCGCTCCACCCAACGGCAAGTCGTCTTGACTGGTACACTCGCGTCCGCGCGCACGAAGCTCACCGTGTTGGCGCCGCGGGCGAGCCGTCCTGGCAAGCTGAGGGGGGCGTGCACGAACACCGTGCGCAGGCGGAAGTTACGTACAGACGCACCCTCGCCCCGCAGCCTGACGCGCAGCCAGTAGGCGTATCGACCCTTCGTGTCCGCCGACAGGTCAAGGTCCATGGCGCCGTTCTGCGCGGGCTTCGCCTGCCAGACGTCGGACCACGTCTCGCCCTCGTCGTAGGAGGCCTCGACGGCCACTACGTCCTTCGGCCCCACCGAATACCGCCCGTGTAGCTCGGTTGCACCGATCATGTACGGGCATCTGAACCGATATGTCAGCGTCGCCGGCCGCGCCGGGTCTTCCGGGCGCAGCACGGTATCGCCCGCGGCCCCGCGCTCCAGGGCGAGGTTCTCGGCGCTGCTGAGGTGGGCTGCGGCGCTCGGCTCAAACACGACGGCGCCGTTGCCGAAGTGCGGCGGGATCATGGCGAGCGGCCTCGGCTTACGTTCTGCCCCTATATCAAACCAGGCGCCCTCGTTGCCCCAGCAGATGCTGGCGCGTTCCCCCGGCTGCAGCGGGAAGTCCATGTTGTGGTAGCGGCGGCGCGAGCTGAAGCTGGCCCCGCTCTTGCGCGCCGGCAGGTACGAGTACAGTCCCGGCTTTTGGCGCAGGAGGGCGTATGGGTCCTCCTCGACGCCGCGCAGGCTCAGCAGGCTGCCGTTATCCCGCTGCAGGAAGTACATCCGCGGCGACAGATCAAAGAGCCGCCAGCTCCCCTTGTAGAAGGCCTGCTCGAAGGAGTGGCCAGTGCCTGAGAACTGATTCGACGAGATGCCGCCGGCGACGAAGAGCTTGCGCAGGAAATGATTCAGCGGACCGCATTGGTCATACGGGTAGATGTTGAGGTTGCGCAGGAAGGTATACGATACCCGCCGCTCGCCCCGCCGCGGCAGCGTCTCGTAGTTGTAGTTATTGAAGTAGTTGGTCGTGTGCAGCGCGTACTCGAAGATGCGGAATGCCTTCTCCGCCTCATCGGTCGCGTCGGCGGCGAGCGTCTCGCCGATCTCCCGTTCGCTGAAGGGGATCACGTTATCGCCGACGCGCCATCGGGGCGGCATGGCGGTATCGCTCGCCTCGGGGTCGGCCGGTTCGAAGGTGATAGAGCGCATAATCGGCTCGAAGTGGCCGCCGACGTCCACGGTGAGCGTCTGGTCGGGATCGCCCACCACGCACTCGACCTCTCGCTCGCGATACTCGACGCGTCGCGGATCGGGAAATTCACTTCGCGGGCGGCTTACGCTGAGTCGAGTCTCGGCCCGGTTGCGCTCGAAGAGCGCCTCCGGCGCCCGCTCTCGCGTCCGGACCATTCTCTGCTCGACCTTGTCGCCCGTCAGCACTTCGAGGAGCACGCTTGTGCCCCGCGGATCCGTTTCGCTGACCAGGAACGTCTTCACCACGCGATCGTCGCCGTGGTGCACGCCGTAAACGTCGTGCTCGAAGTGGAACAACGCCCGCGTGTCCGCATCCGCGGCGAACTGCCGGCGCGACGGCGTAAAGGGCTGGGCGTATCGCACAACGTCCGAGATGCGGAACTCGTCCATTACCCCGTCGGCGCTTCGCTCGGCGTGGATCTCCTTGCTGCGCGGCGGCCCGCCGATGGTGGCCTGGATGGGCAACGATGGCTGATTCCCTGCCGAGATGCCGTGCCCCTCAGTGGCACGCGGCTCGAGACCATCCGGGCGGTACGTCCAGGGCTTCTCGCCCGGGCCCTCGTTGGCGACCAGTTTCCCGTTGCAGAAAAGCTGCAGATGAGCGCGGGCGAAGTCCCACGTGGCGGCGATATGGTGCCATTGGTCGGCACGCAGGGGCGCCTCGCCCCGCACCGTCCGGGCCGTGTTGTCGCCATCGACAATGGTGAACTCGAGGGCGTTGCCACCATCGGCGCCGCACTTGCGCAGACGGGACTGCAGGCGGTTGCCGTAGAAGCCGCCGAAAAAGAACACGTGCTCAAGGTCGTCATCGGCGTCCCAGGAGGGGTGCAGCCAGAACTCGATGGTCCCCGCCTCGCGACCCCAGTGCACCGACCTCGGATCCGGGTTGTACTGGCCCGCCGTGAGGGAGACGGCGGACCGGCCGCAGAATATCGCGCGGCGCACGCCGGTGAACCGGATACCCTCGTTGAGCGGCGCGTCCTGCAGCGCCCCTGGCCCCGACGGGTCGGGGCGCCCCGCCCACACGGTCAGGGGCGCGCCGGCTGCGTAGGGCCCGGGGGAGGCTGGCGGCCACAGCCAACGCTCGCCGGGCCGCACCACAAACCGGTCCATGAACAGCGTGAAGTACGTCTCGAGGCCAGTCACCCGCTCGCCCGTGTCAGCGTCGGAGACATTGCACCGCAGGCGCACGTGCACCTTCAGCTTCGCGATCTCCGGGCTGAAGCGCCCCCGCTCATCGAACTGCACGAGCTGCCCCCGGGCGAGCTGGATCGTCAGCCAGCGCGGCTCGACGGCGCACTCCAGGATTTGGGAGCCATCCCCGCGGAACTGCTGGACCTGGATCGACACCGGCAGCCCGTACCGTCCCTCGGCCAGGTACAGATCGCACTGAAACAGCATCTCCTGTCCGCGATACCGGGCCGCGTCCACCGTCTGCGTCAGCTCGATGATGTCCGGCGCCTCTGCTTCATTGCTCTTATCGAGGAACACTTTGAGCGACCGGTCGCCAACCGTGTGGGCATATTGCCCGGCCGCGACGCACTGGGGGACGGATATCTCCCACTGGGCCGGGGCACCGTTCTGCGACTCCTCAAAGCCGGGATTGGCCACGAGGTTCTCCGACGGCAAGGCATCGACGGCGTAGCTGACCGAGGGCAGGGTCCTCTCCCTGGTCTCGAAATAGATGTCGTACCGGCTCAGGCCGCGCTGGTCGGGCCGGGCGATCCAGGACACGTAGTGCTCGTCGCGCTGCTCGCGGGGGTTGACGCCGACTCGGCACGCAGAGGGCGCCTCCGTGCCTCCCTGGCCATTGGCGCCGGGTTGGATGACTCGCACCGACGCCGGATCGAACTCGCCCTCCGCTCCGGCTTCCTGCAGCAGCTTGCGGAAATGTATCGCCACCTCGGCCGGGCGAGGCAGCGTGTCGTGGGCCGGTGCGGTCGGTGTGACGGAGGTGCGAAAGCGCCACTTGGAATTCCACCACCGGGCAGACTCCGCCGTCGATGCCGTCTGCAGCACGAAGGGCGCCACAGTGAGGAGTACGAGCACCTTGAGGTTCATGTCAGTCATGTCCTCCATGAGCCACCGGGATGTTCATCTGCCGCGTTCGCGCTGGCAGCCCCTGCTTTCCCCGGTCCTTTCCACGGATACCGTGCTTGTCCTGCCAGCGCCCCTGACCCACGGCCGGCGGCAACGGGGACTGCTTCCGGGGCCGCCGGCTTTTTTTTTCAGGAGAAAGGCGGGGATAGGGAGGAAGCCAGCCACCGGCCGCGAAGGAAGAATACGGTGGAATGGGTGATGCGCGACTGCGGAACGCACTGCGCGCGTCGGCCCACGGGCCAGTGGTAAGAGTGCGGGGGAAGCTCACGCCGGAAAGGGGGAATGCCATCGGGAAAGCACCATCGTCTGATTTGGCTTGGCAAAGCACACAACGATGAGGAGGAAGTGGTCATGAAAGGCAGTAGAGGATTTACCCTGATCGAGCTGTTGGTAGTGATCGCGATCATTGCGATCCTCGCTGCGATCCTGTTTCCCGTATTTGCCAAGGCGCGCGAGAAGGCGCGGCAAACGGCGTGTCTCAGCAACATGAAGCAGTTGACGTTGGCAACGTTGATGTACGCCAGCGATTACGACGAGTGGTGGCCCCTACGCCGCTACTTGGGCACCAACCCGGCCGTGAACGTCAACCTCGGCCCGGCGCCCTGCAACAGTGTCCTTAATAAGTCGGCGTACATTGTGCCGTCGGTCGTAATGCCCTACGTGCGCAACGTCGGGATCTTCGCCTGTCCGACCTGGGCCGGGTGGAGAACCTGCAAGGCCAGCTTCCCCCTGCCCCGCACCCGATGGAGCTACAACTGGCCCGGGTGTGCAGCCTTCCACACCACCTCCACCCACGGCGGACACGCCAGCAATGGGCCCTGCAACTACTGCGGCAGGTACTGTGCCTCTGGCGGCCGCTGGAGCGTGCTCACCCAGCGGATGGGCACCGTCATGACCAACGCTGCGGCGCCCGCCGCCACCATCCTGATCTACGAGCTGCACCGCAGTACGGGCGAGGGCATGGGCAACTGCTGCAACGCGGATTGCCAGAGCGCCGCCGACAGCTTCCACACATATGTGGAGCGCAACCTGTATCAGGAGGACAACCAAATACACAACGATGGCTGCAACTACGCCTTCTGTGACGGGCACGCCAAGTGGATAAAGGAACCCGATGTCGGCATGTGGACGGCCTGTCGGGAGGACGACCTGGGCTAGGGACTGATAGCCCGGCGAGCCAACGGACCTGGCGCATGAAGTACAGGCATTTCGTCAAAGGGTAAGCAGCGTATGGCAGTACGCCGACACCGTGGCAAAGATGCGGCGAAGTAAGACCGCTTGCCGGCGGCGGTGGGCACTGTTCCCGCCGCCGCCGGCAGTCTTTGTCTTAGCCTGCGCCGGACTGCGCCGCCTGCTCAATGAGTCCTGAGAGCGCATCGAGCAACACGGGACCAAAGCTCCGCCCGTAGAAGGAGACGCCGGCCTCGTAGCCGCCCTCGTCGTACTCTTCGGGCGTGAGGATGTAGCCGCAATAGGTGTTCGCCAGCCCGGCAATGAATGGCTTCGCGACTCCCGCACGGCGTGCCCTCTGCTTCAGCTCGAGGCCGATGTGCGCAATGGCTTCGCCGGGGACGGTGATGATCATCACGTCGTCTCCGACGCGGACCGCGTGCAGTGGCGCGCGATGTGGGAAGAGGGCTGCCAGGGCGATGCCCACGAGCTGCGGCGGAAGAGGCTGCTGGGTTCCCGCGATCTCGCCAAACGCCGGCGAGAGCACGGGCTGCGGCAGCGGTAGCTCCGTGTGTGCGATCGCAAGGGCGGCGTCGGCCTGGAGCTGGCACGTGGCGGCGAGCTGAAGCGCTTCGGTGGCCAGGCGCTCGCCGTACCGCCGGACGCCGTCGAAGCCGCCACCGAAGCCCCCGGCGACGGATTGATCGCCCGGCGCGCCGTTGCAGTACAGCGCGACGGCGCCAGCCGGCAGCTTCTGCTCCATCGCCCGCTCCATCGCCCCCACCCAATCGCCGGAGATCAGCAGGTTGTCACTGCCGAGGATGGTCGGATGCGCCGCGAAGTTGATCAGCACGGCGATGACGCGTTCGCTGTCGCGCGGGGCAGCGGGCTCTGCCTCGCACACCTTCACCACGGTCAGCTCCGCATCGACCACATCGTCACCCCGCCGATTGCGGTTCATGCCGTCCAGCGTCGCCTGCGCGCCGCCGATTCGGGCCGGCCGAAGGGATGCTGCCGCCTGCCCGAGGGCGCCGACGATCTGCCCCACCGTCCACTCGTACAGCTTCTCGTTGTACTTGCCGAACGCCAGCGGAAAGATGTCACCGTGGCGCGCCATGTTCTGAGGAGCGGCGTGCGTGTGAGAGGCGGTGATGATGAGCTCGCCCGGCCCAAGCGCCAGGTCGCCCGCCTGCGCCCGCACGTCCTCGTGGATGAACCGGGGGATGAGGAGCAGATCAAGCGTCACGATGGCGACCCGGGTATCGCCATCGCGGAGCACGAGCGCCCGGGCGAATATCTCGTCGTGCACGCCCTCGTACGGCGCATCTTTTCGCGCACTGTAGCCGCCCAGCGACACGTGGCCGACGTCGGCCGGAGGCACGATGCTCACGCGCGCCGCGCCCGCCTCCAGAGCGATGGTGGGCTGGGCGGCACAGATCGCCGCCCATAGTACAATTCCAAGTACAGCGCTTGCCGCCTGAGGCCTTCTCATCGGAGTCTCCTTCCAGTGCCGCTTGACGCCCCGCGAGCGCAATGCTATTATCACGGCATACTCACCGAAATGATGGATTGACCTTCGCTCAAGTCTGTGCCATTAGTACGTTGGATTGCTCGTCGCCGTCTGTTGGCTTCCTTCGTGCAGCGCGCCTCCGCACACCGGAAGGTTCCAGCGGCGCCGGCCCCGGCCCTTCGAGGGTCTGACGGATGATGGGGGACTCGTGCTACGCAGCGAAGTGCTGCTTGCTACTCTGCGAAGCGGCCCGCTGCGTACTGCTCTGCGAAGTAGCGACCCTTCGCTACGTAGCACGAGAAGCACGAGTCGCAGAGTAGCAAAACGAGTGGTACGGCTATGCCTGTCACAGCCGCGGGCATCTGAAAGGGGGGATGCGATCGGGAGAACACCGTCGTGATGATCGAAGTTGTGAAAACGCACGTTAAGAGGAGGAAGCAGAAGTGAAGAAGGTCAGCGGTTTTACGTTGATTGAGTTGTTGGTCGTGATTGCGATCATTGCGATCCTGGCGGCGATCTTGTTTCCCGTATTTGCCAAGGCCCGTGAGAAGGCGCGGCAGACGGCGTGTCTCAGCAACATGAAGCAGCTTACACTGGCCACGCTGATGTATACGAGCGACTACGACGAGCGCCTGCCCATCGCGTGCTGGGGCGGCACCGACCAGTCGATAGACATCGGCCCACCATGCAACGATACCCATCCGCTGAACTCAGCGCGCGATATCCCGTGCCTGGTCCAGCCATACGTCCGGAACGCCGGCATCTTCGTCTGCCCGAGTTGGAGCACGGCCAAGACCTGCCGCTGGAACTTCCCCCAGCCCGTAACCCAGTGGAGCTATGCGTGGCTCCAGGGCACGGACTATCACACCACCTCGACACCGTACGGTGGCACTGGAGTCGGGAGCATAGAGTGCGCCCATTGCAACAGGCTATGCGCCTCTGCCGGCAACCAGAGCGCAGTGGACGACTGGGGCGGTAAGAGGGAGTCCACCATACTGGCCCCGGCCCATGCCATCCTGATCATCGAGTTCAAGGAGGGGTCCGGCCTTTCTAACGGTGCGGGCTCCGTGGACAACGGCGCGGGCGAGAGCGGCCACGCGTATGTGGAGCAGAGGCTCCTGGACCCGAACAAGGCGGTCCACAACGAGGGCAACAACTACGCCTTCTGCGACGGACACGCCAAGTGGATGAAGGCACCGGACTACGGCATGTGGACGATCTGTTCTGAGGACGACCTGGGGTAGGGCCGCGAAGGCGGGCGTCAGCCCACGGACTTGGCGCATGAAGGATCAGCAGACGGTCTTGGAGTGTTAACCAGACGGCTGCGGGGCCATGGGCCGCGCGAGATAGCCGTGTGACGCATTGCCGGCGGCGCTGGGGAGCGATCTCCTCGCCGCCGGCGATCTTTTCGTGCGGGCGGCCAATACTACAACCGTGCTTGGGAAGCGATGTCATTCTGAGCGCAGTGGCTGTTAGAGTCACCCCTCTGACAGGGGTGAAACGGAGCGAAGAATCTCGATTTTGACGCAAGAAGGGGTGTCGCACGCCGAGATTCTTCGTCGCTGCTCGCACCGTCGCCATCCGCCTTCGCGAGAGCGACGAAGCCGCTTCGGCGGAGTCGCTAGCGGCTTGGGCGCGTCGGCGACCGGCTCCCCGCCACCCCGCCGCAGGCGGGCCAGGGAGTGCCCGCCCTACAATTCGCCCCATGGGGCGCAAGCCGCGGCTCGGGCGCCCGGATGCATCTTCATCGTCGAGGCTTCGGCAGCGTGGTCGCCGAAACTCACCGGGTGCCCCCACCGGGCCATGACCAACTGGTTTGTATTACAATTCACATTTTAGAGATCCATTTGCAGGACGAAGGAGATGGGCGCATCCACGGCGAAAAAAGCAGTAGGTTGCACATAACACCAGGACATCGTGCCACGGATGGTTGGCTCGCCAAGTTCGTATGGCGCGGCGCAATATAGCGTGCCGGCCATCGGCAGCGATGTCGGACAGGGGAGATGCGATCGGGAGAACACCGTCGTGACGACTGAAGTACTACTCTGCGAAGCAGCGTCGCTTCGCTGCGTAGCACGAGTGGTCAGAACGCACGTTGAGAGGAGGAAGCAATGAGAAGACTTCGAGGTTTTACCCTGATCGAGCTGTTAGTAGTCATTGCGATCATCGCCATCCTGGCGGCGATCCTGTTCCCCGTATTTGCCAAGGCGCGCGAGAAGGCCCGCCAGACGGCGTGTCTCAGCAACATCAAGCAGCTCGCCCTGGCAGTGCTGATGTACTCGAGTGACTACGATGAGGTCTTCCCGATGCGCCGGCTGGGCAATAGCTGGAGCGGCAATGTGTACGCCGGCCCGCCGCCCTGCGACTCCCGCGACATCCACTCGGCGTTTCGGCTCCCGTCCATCATCCAGCCGTATATACGCAACGCCGGCATCTTCGTCTGCCCGAGCTGGAGCACGACGAAGACGTGCCGGGCCAACTTCCCGCAGCCCACCTGCCAGTGGAGCTATACGGGCCTGGACGGCTCTCCTATGCACACGGCGAGTCCGGCACAGGCTTCCGGCGACCCGTGCCTGGTCTGCGGCAGGTCCTGTAATCCTGGCGGCAATCAGGGCGTCTTCGACATCTATCAAGGTGCGAAGATGAGCGCGATTCCGGCGCCGGCCAATGCGGTCATGCTCATCGAGTTCAAGATCGGTGGGGGCTACGGCTCCATCGCCAATGGCAGCGGCGACGACCCCCTCGGCGGCCATGGCCATCTAACCGCCTACATCAACGACCCGTACAAGCAGGTACACAACGACGGCAACAACTACTCCTTCTGCGACGGGCACGCGAAGTGGATGAGGGCGCCGGACATGGGCATGTTGACCATCTGTTCCGAGGACGACCTGATGTAGAGCCGCGAAGGCGATCGTCAGCCCACGGACTTGGCGCATGGAAGATCAACAGGCAGTACTACTCTGCGACTCGTGCTACGTAGCGAAGTGTCTTCGCTACTCTCGTGCTTCGCAGCGAAGCGCTGCTTCGCAGAGTAGCATCGCAGAGTAGCAAGCGGCCTGCTGCGAAGCACGCGTGCCCCACGAAACAGACGTGTCATACATTGCCGGCGGCGCTGAGGAGCGATCTCCTCGCCGCCGGCGATCTTTTCTGGCGGGCGGCCAATACTACAACCGTGCTTGTCGAGCCATGTGATTCTGAGCGAGCAACTGAGTTTCGGGGACTCACATCTCGCTGTGTGCTGCGAAGATTCCGCCCGTCGGCCCACCCGTACTACTCTGCGAAGTAGCGCCCCTTCGCTACGTAGCACGAGTTGTAGCCGGAGCAGCTTGCTCCGGCGGGCCTCGGGTTGGCAGCCCGAGCTACACGACGACAAGACGGCATCTTCATTGTTTCCGGGTGGCCCACCGGGGCATGGGCAACTGCTTTGTAATACAGCTCACATTTTGGAGATTCATTTGCGGGACGAAGGAGATGGGCTCATCCACGGCGAAAAAAACAGTAGGTTGCACATAACACCAGGACATCGTGCCACGGGCGCTTGGCCCGCCAAGTTCGTATGGCGCAGCGGGATATGGCGTGCCGGCCGGCCGCGGGCAGCGATGTCGCAGAGGAGGGATGCGATCGGGAGAACACCGTCGTGACGACTGAAGTACTACTCTGCGACTCGTGCTACGTAGCGAAGTGTCTTCGCTACTTCGCAGAGTAGCAAGCGGCCTGCTGCGAAGCACGAGTCGCTACGTAGCACGAGTTGTCAGAACGCACGTTGAGAGGAGGCAGCAATCAGTGAGAAGATTTCGAGGTTTTACTCTGATCGAGTTGCTGGTAGTTATAGCGATCATCGCCATCCTGGCGGCGATCCTGTTTCCCGTATTTGCCAAGGCCCGCGAGAAGGCGAGGCAGACATCGTGCCTCAGCAACATGAAGCAGCTTGGCTTGGCCACGATGATGTACATAGGCGACTACGACGAGCGCATCGTGCTCAACTATTACGGCACGAGTGTTCTTCTGACCCTCGGGCCGGATTGCGTGGCCCGCAAGCCACTCTCTGCGTATCAAATCCCGTCCATCATCCAGCCCTATGTGCGCAACGCCGGGATCTTCATCTGTCCAAGCTGGAGCACGACGAAGACGTGCCGGGCCAACTTCCCGCAGCCCACCTGCCAGTGGAGCTATACATGGCTTGAGGGCTCGCCCTGGCACCAAATCGGCCTGTCCACTGGCGACCCGGCCAGCAGCCTGTGCCCGGTCTGCGGCAGGATCTGTGCCTCTAACGCCAACCAGTCTGGCTTCGACCTTCACTGGGGCATGAAGCTCAGCGTCGTCGAGGCGCCGGCGCACCATATCATGATGATCGAGTTCAAATTAGCCGTCGGGAACACGGACCCGCCTCCCGGGTGCAACGTGTCTAGCTGCGGAGCCGCGCAGGGCCAGACCGTCCACCCGAGGATCGAAGCGGTACAGAACGATCCCGCCCGTCAGGTACACAACGACGGCAACAACTACTCGTTCTGGGACGGGCACGCGAAGTGGATGAAGGCGCCGGACTTCGGCATGTGGACCATCTGTGCCTCCGACGACAGAGGCTAGGTGGGCGATGGGCCGTGCGCTCACGGACTTGCTGCACGAAGGCATGAGAGTTCTTCACAGGATAAGCAGCACGCAGTAGTGAATCGGCGCCGCGAACGGCGCCCCGAAGCTGCAGCACTCGCCGGCGGCAAGGGGGATTGGTCCCCTCGCCGCCGGCTGCTTTTCTCAGGAGTAGCACACCAGCCGCCAGGTTTTGGCCTGTGGCGCACCCGGGCATGGGCAACTCCCCCGAAGATTTGGCTGCGGTGGCGTTGTAATGACATGAAAGGCTGCCTCCGGGTCTGCTACAATGTCGGAGCAGACCCAACACGATAGCAAGAGGAGGCAGCCATGGACGAGAGTGTAGCAGTTTTGCCGTTGGACATCCACAAGCGATTCAGTGTGGCCACGCCCATGAACCGGGACGGAGAGGTGCTGGAGAAGATACGCGTGGAGCATGGCGACCAGGTTGCGATGCGGGCGCAGCTGGTTGAATTGGCCCAAGGGGCGGACGTGGTGATGGAGGCCACGTTCAATTGGCCGTGGATTGCGGACCTGGTGCAGGAGGTTGGCCTCACGGCGCACCTGGCCGATCCTCGGGAGACGGGTCGGATGCGCAAGAACAGGCCCAAAAGCGACCGCAAGGATGCCATCTTCCTGGGCAAGCTGTGGCTGGGCGGCGCCATCTTTCCGGAAGTGTACCTGGCGCCACCGCCCGTGCGAAGCATGCGGGCATTGTGTCGCCAGCGCCTGTTGCTGGTGCGCATGCGCACGGCCCAGAAGAACAACATCCACGGACAGCTCCATCGCCTGGGCGTGGACGTCACTGGCCAGGTCTCGGACATCTTCTCGCCCAAGGGCCGCACCGTGTTGGAGGCGCTGCAGCTGGACGAGCACGGGCGGAGCCTGCTGGAGCACAAGCTGACGGTGGTGGACATTCTCACAGCGCTCATTGATGAGCTCCAGGACCACATCTTGCCGGAGTTGGCGCAGGATCCGCGGGCAGCGATCCTGACCAGCATCCCGGGCATTGGGCAGATACTTGCCTACACCATGTTGGCCGAGATGGGGGAGATGGAGCGCTTCCCCCATCGTCGGGCACTGGCCGCCTACGCCGGCGTGCTGCCGCTGGAGAGGGAATCCGGCGACAAGGACTTCGGCAGACACACAGGCGGCCCGTGCAACCACTGGCTGCGGTGGGCTGCCATCGAGGCGGCCACCGGCGCCGTGCGAGGCAGCGCGTCGATGCGCTCGCTGCACTCCCGGGTCAAGGCGCGCAACAAGGCCATGCCCGGCAAAGCCCGGGTGGCCGTGGCGCGCAAGCTCATGGAGCTGGTGCACGTGCTGCTGACCCGAGGCGAGACGTACACCGAGCCCCCGTCCCGGGACGCTGCGAGTTCGCCCTCGCAGCCCAGGCGCCGACGCAGCAGAAGGCGCCGGCGTCGCGCCAGGGGCAGGGGGCCCAGACACGTGGCAGGCGCAGGTCCCCGTTCGGGGCACGCCTCGGACGGGCATGGCCATCCGAATCGGGCGAGCCAGACCGCGCTATCAGCCGACTCCGCCGCTGGCCGATAGGCCAGAGCCGGGGCGCACCTCGGCCTTCGGGCCTGGAGGCTGCGCCCGTCCGAGCAACGCCGCGGAGTCAGACAGCTTTGTAATTGCGGCCGCCCGAGGAGGATGTCATCGTCCAGCTGTTGAGTGAGGATGGATACGTCTACCCACCTGCCACGACACGCACCCGGCCATGAGGGCCTGAGCCCGCCCGCCATCGGCGTGCAAATCGATATCGAGCTTGCACACCGCTGACGGGCTCGGTGCGGTGGCCCTGAGAGGGCCGAGGCTCGAATGCCACAGGACCTGCACATGGCAGACACCCAACTGAGCACACATCAGAACCGACACAGCACGCGGGCGCCCCAATGCGCTGCTGAGCCCGACGCGGGGCTCACGCCCCACACCACAGCACAGACCACCCCTTGGCCTTCACGGGGGCGCTTGACAGACGGCAGCCTTTCATGGATAGCGCGGGGTCTCCGTCCCCCGCCTGGCTGCTGTGGCCGGCGGGGCTGTGGCGCCCCCTGCACCATCTTCATCGTTTCCGAGTGGCCCACCGGGCCATGGCCAACTACCCCGAAGATTTCGCCCGTCGGCCCACCCGTTGTAGCCGGAGCAGCTTGCTCCGGCGGGCCTCGGGCTGGCAGCCCGAGCTACACGACGACAAGACGGCATCTTCATTGTTTCCGGGTGGCCCACCGGGCCATGGGCAACTGCTTTGTAATACAGTTCACATTTTGGAGATCCATTTGCGGGGCGAAGGAGATGGGCGCATCCACGGGGAAAAAAAGAGTAAGTGGCACATAACACCAGGACATCGTGCCACGGATGCTTAGCTGGCCAAGTTCGTATGGCGCAGCGGGATATGGCGTGCCGGCCGGGCGCGGGCAGCGATGTCGGAGAGGAGGGATGCGATCGGGAGAACATCGTTGTGACGACTGAAGTTGTCAGAACGCACGTTGAAGAGGAGGAAGCAATGAGAAGACTTCGAGGTTTTACTCTGATCGAGCTGTTGGTCGTTATCGCGATCATTGCGATCCTGGCGGCGATCTTGTTTCCCGTATTTGCCAAGGCCCGCGAGAAGGCCCGCCAGACATCGTGCCTGAGCAACGTGAAGCAGCTTGCCCTGGCCACGCTGATGTACACGAGCGACTACGATGAGCGCTACCCGCAGGTCTATCACCTGGGTTCCGATCCGCACATCGATGTGTACGTCAACCCGGACTGCGGCGACCGCTACGTACAATCGGCGTTTAGAATGCCATCCGCGGTCATGCCGTACGTCCGCAACGCCGGGATCTTCGTCTGTCCAAGTTGGAGCACGACGAAAACGTGCCGGGTCGGCTGGTCCGCGTTCACCTGCCAGTGGAGCTATGCGTGGCTGACGGGCTCGCCCTGGCACACGATCGGGTCCCCGTACCGTGCGTCGACCCCTACCCCCCTCCCGTGCGAGGTGTGCGGGCGGATCTGCGCCTATAACGCCAACCAAACCGCCTGTGACCATTATAGGGGTAATAAGCTCACCGTCATAGAGGCGCCGGCGCACCATATCATGATGATCGAGTTCAAGCAAAGTGGCGGCTACGGCGAACCTGCCGGCATCGGCTCCACTGAGGCGAACGCCGGCGGGACCGCCCACCCGGCGATCGAGGCGGTACAGATCAACCCCGCCCGGCAGGTACACAACGACGGCAACAACTACTCGTTCTGGGACGGCCACGCGAAGTGGATGAAGGCGCCCGAGTTCGGCATGTGGACGCTGTGTGCCTCCGACGACATGGGCTAGGTGGGCGATCGGCCGTGCGCTCACGGACTTGCTGCACGAAGGGCTGAGAGTTCTTCACAGGATAAGCAGCACGCAGTAGTGAATCGGCGCCGCGAACGGCGCCCCGAAGCTGCAGCACTCGCCGGCGGCAAGGGGGATTGGTCCCCTCGCCGCCGGCTGCTTTTTCGGGGCTCCTGCTTGCTCTGACACGCTGCGTGGATTAGACTTGTGGGTGGTCGGGGTCCGGAGCACATGATGCGCTCGCACGGCATAGCGATCATTCTCATAGTGGGACTCTGCGGCGCCGTCTTCGCCAACGCGCTGCACAACGACCTGCTGTGGGACGATCGCCACATCATAATCGACAACCCAGGCATCCGGGAGCTGAGGCGGCCTCTCGAGTTCTTCACGCCGCGCTATTGGCAGCAAATGCTGGCGAACTACCAGGGCCTGCCCGGGCGCGGGTACCGGCCGGTGCCGGAGCTGCTGTTTGCGGTGGAGTATGCCCTTTGGGGCCTGAATCCCGTCGGGTATCATGCGACGAGCTTCCTGGTGCACGCCGCCAATTGTGTGCTGCTGTACCTGCTGGCACATCGAGTCTTCAGAGATGTGCGCGTCGCCGCCTTCTGCTCGCTGCTGTTTGCGGTACACCCAGTGCACGTGGAGGCCATCGTCTGGGCCAAGGCGCGGCCCGAGCTGCTGGCGCTGCTGTTCATGCTCGCCGCCATGCTCCTGTACGCCCGGTGCCTGGACTCGCCGCTGCCGTCCGGCGCCGTGCCCTCGTACATCTGCGCTGTGCTGTCGTTCGGTTTGGCGGTGGTATGCAAGGCGTCTGCCGTCATTCTCCCTGGGCTCCTGGCCCTGTACTGGTGGTGCTTTGTGCCTCGCGAGAGGCTGCGCCGGGGCCTGTTCGCGCTGCTGCCCTTCGTCGGCGTTGTGGTCGGCTTCTTTGCCCTGGATGCAGCGGTCCCGCACCGTCCCCCCCAGATCATGGTGCCCGAGGGTCTCCTCTTCTGGACCGGTATCGCAGTCGCAGGCATCTATCTGAAGCTCCTGCTGCTGCCCGCCGGCCTGTGCGCACAACATGCGGTGCACGCCCCGTCCGGAATACTTGACCCCTCGGTGCTCCGGGGGGCTGTCCTCTTGGAACTCCCGCTGCTCGTCGGCGCAGTCGTGGCGCTGCGGCGCTCGCGTCCGGCTTTTTTCGCCCTGGGGTGGATCATCGTCGCCATGACCCCGCTGCTGGCTCTGAACGCGGTAGGCAGGCTCGTGGCAGAGCTTCGCCTGTACATCCCCTCCGTTGGCTTTTGTCTGGTCGTGGCACTGTTGCTGGGGCGCATCCCCACCCTTGCGTCGAGGCGCGTTCCGCGCGCATCGCTGAAAAAGCTGGCCGTCGCCCTGTGTGTCCTGCTCGTCTGCACGTATGCGGGGCTCACCGCCGTGCGAAACCTCGACTGGGCAAATGAGATCAGCCTGTGGTCCGACACGTTGCGAAAAAACCCAGATAGCTGGTGCGCGCATCAGATCCTGGGGATGATGTACGTCGAGAAGGGCCTGCCGCACAAAGCGATCCCTCATCTGAAACGCCTGGTCGGGCTGAACCCGCAGGATCTCTCCGCTCAGTACCAGCTCGCGATCGCGTACCAGCAGACCGGCCGCCAGGATCAAGCGATCGCCACGTACAACACCTTGCTGAGGGCGAGCCCCGCCGACGCCCGAACACGAGCGGAGCTGGCCGGCCTGTACGGTAGGATGGGACGCGACGAGGTGGCGATGGCGGAATTCGAGAGGGCCTTGCGCGATGCACCGCAAGCCGCCGTGGTGCATCGCCTGCTGGGCATCTTCCACCTCAACAACGGCGAGTACGAGAAGGCGCTCGCCGCGCTGATCACCGCCCGGCGGCTGAAGCCGGACAGCCCATCGACTCATCACGCGCTGGGCGTGGTGTACGACAGAACGGGCTCCCCGGCGCGCGCCCTGGCGGAGTATCAACGCGCCGTCGAGCTGCGGCCCGAGAGCGTGGAGTCGTGGCTGGCCATGGGCGCCTGCTATGAGCAGCTTGGGGACGTAGGAGGCGCCATCCGCTCCTATCAGCAATGCGCCGCCTTGGGGGGCCCGATCGGGCAGCAGGCTGAGCAGCGCCTTGCCACGTTGACCGGCAATTGACCCACGCGGGAGCAGCGAATGCGCGAGCACGCCGTGCCGCTGATCCTCATAGCGATCGTCTCCGGGGCCGTTTTCCTCAACGCTCTGCCGAGCCAGTTCGTGTGGAGCGACAACCCGATGATAGTGGACAACGTCCACATACGGGATCTGCGGAATTGCCCGCGCTTCTTCACCCCACAGTATTGGCAGATGCTGGACGCCCAACCGCGCACAATGCGGGGGCGCGCATACCGTCCCCTCGTCGAGGTCTCCTTCGCCGTAGATTACGCCATCTGGGGGCTGAATCCCGTTGGCTGGCACATCACCAGCGTCCTCTGGCACGCGGTCAACTGCGTGCTGGTGTACTTTCTGGCGCACGGCATCTTCGGGGACAAGCGGGCGGCGGCCTTCTGCGCGCTGCTGTTCGCCGCTCATCCCATCCACGTCGAGGCGGTCGTGTGGTCAAAGGCTCGGTCAGCGCTGCTGTCGTTCACGCTCATGTT
The DNA here is from genome assembly GCA_030601885.1 of Armatimonadota bacterium. GTDB lineage: Bacteria > Armatimonadota > Zipacnadia > JAUWAU01 > JAUWAU01 > JAUWAU01. The sequence continues at coordinate 5,025 of JAUWAU010000050.1, read as the reverse complement.
CGCATCGCTGTTGCTGTACCTGCGGTACATGGCGGCGGCGTCGCGAGACGGTCGGAGCGTATGGCTGTATCTGGGCAGCATCGTCGCGTTCCTTCTGGCGGTGACCTCGAGAGCGTCGGCAGTGGTGGTAATGCCCGCGCTGCTGGCGCTGTGCGTCTGGTGCCTCATCCCCCGGCAGCGGCTGCGGACCGGACTTGTGGCCGTGCTGCCCTTCGTCGGGATACTGGCCGCTTTCTTCGCCTTCCGCTCGTTCACCCCGACCACGTTCGCGCAGACTTGGCCCATGTCCCCATACGAGCACGTTCTGACTATGCTGGACACCATCGGCGTGTATCTCAGGCTCCTTCTGCTGCCCGTAGGGATGTGTCTGCACCATCCGAACCCGCTGCCGAAATCCCTGTGGGAACCGGAGGCACTAGTGGGGCTGATTGCTCTCCTCTTGCTTGTAGGCGCTACTGTGGCGGCCTTTCGGCGCTCGAAGGTGGCCTTCTTCGGCTTGACATGGCTGCTCATCGGCATCGCGCCGATATCCAATGTCTGGCTGTTTCCCCGACTCATCGGAGAGCCGCGCGCCTACGGGGCCTCGGTTGGCTTCTGCCTTTTGCTGGCGGCACTCCTGCATAGCCTTCCTTCTGTGTCAGTGATCCGATCGGCTGTGCCGGCTCTCGACAAGGCGGCCATAGCGCTATGCGTTCTCGTTGTGGCCGGGTATTCGGGCTTGACGGTTGACCGCAATATGGACTGGCGGGACAATCTCACCCTCTGGCAGGACACTGTGACGCAGAATCCCGACAGTCATGAGGCACATCGAAACCTGGCCGAGATCTACATGGCGCGCGGCGAGACGATGTTAGCCATCGCCCATTTCAGGCGCACGGCCCAGATCCACTCGGAGTACGTCTGGGCGCTCTCGCACCTGGCACGACTGTGCGCGGAGGCCGGTCTGGACGACGAGGCCATCAGGTCCTACGAAAGGCTGCTGCAATTCCGTCCCGACGACGTCGCGTCGCGCATCGCCCTGGGCACCCTCTATGTCCAGCACAATCGACTTGTGGAGGCCGAGGACCAGTTCAAGGCCGCACTGGCACACGATTCTCGGTTGGCCAGCGCATACCACAACCTCGGCGGCGTCTACCTGCTGCAGGAGCGCTATGCGGAAGCGGCCGCCGAGCTGCAGCGGGCACTGGAGCTGGCTCCCGGCGACGCGGCGACTCACCATTGGCTGGGCAGCGCCTACGCCGGGATGGCACGCCACGAGGACGCCCTGGCCCAGTATCGCAAGTCCGTAATGGCCGGCCCCCATCGTGCGCAGACCTGGCTGGCCATGGGCGAGTGCTACGAACGGCTCGGCGACACGGACGGGGCGATCAGTTCCTACCAGCGATGCGCAGAACTGCCCGGACCGCTGGCCGAGGATGCCAAGAAGCACCTCGCCAGACTGGCCGGCCGTCGAGGCCGCGAGGAATAGCACAGCGAACGCGGGCGCGTTGGACGTGCGAGGCTCGGACACCATGACCTCCAAGGAGCGCGTTCTGCGGGCCTTCAACTTCGAGCTCCCGGATCGCGTCCCGCTCTTCGACGGCTACTGGGCCGAGTTCGTGAAGGCATGGCGCGCAGCGAAGCGCGTACCAAAGGATGTGAGCATACAGGACCACTACGGCGTTGACATCCGCATCGCCGTCGGCGACGAAACGCTGGCGCCCTCCCGTGCGGTCGTGCTCGAGGAGAGCTCCGAGTACCGCATCGAGCGCGATGGCTGGGGGCAGGTGAAGCGCGTCAAAAAGGGCGGCTACTTCTTCGAGCAACTCCAGCCCAACGTGAAGTCCCATGCCGACCTGGACGACCTCTACGCCGATCCGCCGGACATGCCATCGCGCTATGAGCGCCTGGACGCGGCGATGCCCGCGCTCAAGCAGCGCTACGCCGTCTTCGCCAAGACGGGAGGGCCCTTCATTCGCGCCTGCTTCGTGCGCGGCGACGTGAACTTCCTCACGGACATGGCGGCCGACCCGGAGTTCGCGGCGGACCTGGCGATGCGGATCACGGATCATCTCATCGCCATCGGCTGCGAGGAGCTGCGGCGGTGGGAGCTGCAGGACACGGGCATTTGGGTCTACGACGATATGGCCAGCGTCAACGGCCCCATGTTCTCGCCGGCGGCCGCGGAGCGCATCCTGGCGCCATGCTGGGCGAAGATGATCGCGGCGTACCGGGAGGCGGGCGCGGCGCACGTCATCCTGCACAGCGACGGGAACATCGCGCCGCTGCTGGACATCCTGCTGGACTGCGGCTTCGAGGGCATCAACCCGGTCGAGTACAACGCCGGCCTGGACGCGCTGGCGCTTCGGGAGCGTTACGGCAAGCGGCTGATCCTTATTGGCGGGCTGGACAACGCCGGTATTCTGCCCCGAGGCGATCGGGCCGAGGTGCGCGAGCACGTGCTCCGCGTGCTCGCCGCCGGCCGCGAGGGCGGCCTCGTGCTCGGCATGCACAGCGTGGGCCCCGACATCGCGGTGGAGACGTATGACTACGTCATCGAGCTGCTGCGGGAGTATGGGAGGTATCCTATGGACGAGAATCCCTTCTGAAGAGTGTCATTCTTCGCCTACGGCTCAGAATGACAACAATGACTGGCGGGGTCCCGCTTTAGACAGGGACAAGCAACCCGTGCCACACAGCTACCGGAGGCCTACTCAGCCTCCATCATCCGCCTCAGATATGCCATCCCCTGCCGGGCGGCTTCCACCTGATCGCCCCGGCCCTCGTACTCGAAGGACAGGAAGCCCTCGTAGTTCATGGCGCGAAGCGCAGCGAACACCGCCGGGTAGTCTATTACCCCGCTGCCGACGACCGTGCCCACGTACCGCTTGCCGCTCCGCGACGCGATCCGATCCTCGGCGTCGGGCGGCAGCAGCTCCCAATCCTTGGCGTGCGCGTGCACGACGCGCGGCTTCATGATCTCCAGCCCCGCCACCGGGTCCTCGTCGCCCATGATCATGTTGCCGCTGTCGTACGTGATCATCATCTCCGGCCCGGCCAGCTCGCAGCACTCGAGCACCTCGGCGCCCGTCTGATAGGCCGACCTCGAGCTGCCGAAGTCCTCGATGGTGAGCGTCACCCCGGCGTCTTTGCCGTATGGGAGCAGCTCGGCCAGACCCTCGGCCATGATGCGCCGGGCCTCGGGGCGCTCCTGGCCCTCCTGCATGCTGCCGACGGTCAGCAGAGCAACCGGCGCTCCAACCTCCGCCGCGTTGTCAATGACGCGCCGGCAGTCGTCGAGCGCCTGCTGCCTTTCAGCCGGCTCCGTCGTCGCCAGGCTGGGGCCGCCGATGTAGCAGGACGTCACGAGCCCGGCGTCGGCGACCATCTGCTTGACTTCGGCGTTGCTCACATCCCCGAGGTGCGAGAGGGACAAATCAACGCCCTCCGCCCCCGTCTCCTTCATCAGCGCGAAGGTCTCCGGCAGCGCAATTCCGCCGTCGCGCAGCGTGCGACCGAGTGAGTACAGCATGAATCCGAGCTTCATGGCTAAAGGGGACCCTCCTCAGGGAGATTCGGCGATCATATAATCTCGAGATAGTCCTCGTCCGGCAGCGGCGGGAACGGCGCCGCCGGCAGGGCCTGGTACCAGTAGGCCACGGACGCGATGTCATCCTGCAGCGGCAGATAGCGCCCGCCGTCGCGCCATCCCAGGGCTTGGATGGTGACTCGCAGGTCGCTCTCGAACCGCACCGGGTCCATCACGTGCCAGCGGTACAGGGAGAAGCGCTGCTGGGACTGGTAGGTGCCGTCGGGCGGGAAGCAGTGCATTCCCAGGAATGGGGTAGAGTAGCCCACATACCGTCCGTCTACATCCCAGTTGTACGCGCCGCCGAAGTAGTCTTCGGTCCCGGTGCCGCAGATGGTGGGGAATTCATCGTCGCCGTCGATGTAGAACTTGATCTCCCCTTCTCCCCACCAGCCGGTGTTGTTCACGCCCCAGGCCATCGCCGTCCCGACGTAGTGCCCCTGCCCTTTGATGCCATCGACGATGGTGTAGGGCTCCTTGTACGGCAGCGGATTCGTTCGCCGGAACTGCGCGTGGAAGTAGCCCACGTCATCCGGCACGTCGGTGAGGGTGTAGTTGACCTGATAGTAGAGAGTCATGCCCTCCCGATGGCGGTTTTCCAGCGTCATGCGGCAGCGCTTCCTGAAGGGCATCTCCCAGAAGCAGTTGTATCCGCGATTCGGGTTCACTGACATCGGCAGCGAGTTGATCTGGGCGAATCGCCCCCACCCGGAGGCGAAGAAGTCGCCCGCCGGGCACTCAACCGAGGGGATCTCCTGGTCGTCCCAGTAGGCGCGCAATATGTAGAAGCGCCCGACCGGTCCCTTCCGCGCCACGTCCCCGCTGAGCCATACCGACTGGACTGCGCCGGGCCCTTCTATGTCGGCCAGGTCGTACGTCTCGCCCGCCTCGATCCGCACGCTGGGCGACACCTTCCATCCCTGCCCGAGGTCACGGGCGCACGCCGCGCCGGTGCCCTCGGTCGCCATCGCGCCCTTGCCCTTCTCACCTGTCGGGTTCTCGGCGCTAATCGACCTCGTCCTGGCTCCCGAGAGCTTGGGCAGCGTGCCGAGGCTCATCCCCAGGCCGTTGAAGCTATGCATTCGGATTTCCCCTTCACACGTACTCAAACTTGGGAGCGCAGGCCCCTGTCTGAAGCGGGGTCCCGTACGGGACTTCCAGCCTGCCAGACCTCAGCCGACCGTGACCTCCTCGGCTGTCAGTTGGAGGACCCGCGCCGCGTTGTCGGCGATCTTCCGGAAGGCCTGGACGTACAGCTCCATCAGGTCCATCTCGTTCGGCGGATAGACGCCCGTAACGTAGGAGTGCGAGTCTACGAACTTCATCGTCTCCGGATAGTCCTCCGCCCGGTACTCCACTTCCCTGCCGTAGAACGGACACGTCCACGGGCAGCCCTTCCCGTACCCCTTCTTCTCCTGGAACACGTCCTGCCCCGGCACCGGCATGCGCTGCCACTG
>JAUWAU010000070.1 GCA_030601885.1 Armatimonadota bacterium | reverse complement strand
TTCTTCTCGGCGATCTGATACAATTGCTCCACGGTGGCTCTCTCCTTTCCGTCTGCTTACTCTGGGCGTTATCTTACCAGATCGCGCCCCTGAGAGAGCCGCCGCTTCCCCTCAACCTTCCACTACGGATGGGACAGTCTCCAAGCCTTCTCCGTGGCCGCGACCAGGATAGAGGATGAGTTCGGCGATGAACACCCTTTCTCCTGGTGAGGATTCAACCTACGCGGCCTTCAACGTCAGAATGTGCGGGCAGTACGTCGGCCTGCACTGCACCCCAAGTACCAGACCGCCGGAGGGAGGAGGATTAATGGGTTTCGGCTCATCGTAACCGAGCGCCGAAAGCGGCCGTCTGGGAAGGAGCCGAAGCGATCGCGTACCCCACGTTCAAACCGGAGTTGAAGCGCCGGGTGGTCGAGGAGTGGCTGAGTGGCGAGAAGCGCATCGCGGAGATTTGCCGCCAGTACCAGTTGAGCGATTCTCTGGTGCGGCGCTGAAGCGAGCTGGTGGGGATCAACCGAAGCTGGTACTACGCCAAGCCGCAGCGTACGTATCCCGCGCCCGGGAGGCGCGCCTGCAGCTCAGCATGGGCCGGCGCGGGCATCCTCTGTCGCGGCCACTCGTCGGCAGCCACGCGATTGCGACCGCTGCCCCAGTCAACAAGAGGAGGGGCAGGGGAACGCGCGGCCCGGCAACGCTAGCCGTCCGGATATGCGCTGGACAAAGCTGGGCCCGTCTGCCACATGGGCAAACCAGCGGAAGAAGGAGCAGTCTGGCCGGATGGCCAATCTACCAACGTGGCGCGGTCGCGATTCCCGGCGCAAGAGTCGCTCTGGTGAGGATGCTGTCAGATGGTGATCCTTCACGCCGGTCACTTCCACGGCCGATTGATCCTGTGGGGCGAGAAGCCGGCTGAGCCGGGCGTTCGCGTCCCGGTCCGTCGTGGGCGCCCGCCGAAGATCCCGCGGCCGCTTCCGTCTCCCTACGATGCCGGGGCGCCGCTCCTGGCGGAGACGCTGGGGGACGTGGGAGCGGGGGTGAAGCGGGCCCCCTCCCGGGCCGAGCGAACAGTCGTATGGCTTCCAACAGTCGAGCGTCGGCCCGCCGCGTGTGACGCTCTGGTGGCGGAACCGCCTGATCCCGATGCGGCGGTAACGCTCGCCCCGTGGGACGTCACCGGGTTTGCCCTCACGCCGCAGGAGTGGGTGGACCTGCTGTGCCTGTGCGCCGACAAGCAGACCCTCGCCCCGGGCGTCGTCGTGGGGTATGATCTGCGCTTCTGGGCGACCGCCATGCGGTTTGCGGGCGCTCTCGTCGCCCGACAGCAGTTTCTGCCCGGGCTGGTGGAGCGGGACGGCAGCCACTTTGCGCGTTGGGAGCCGCTTATCGTGGGGCCCGATGTCGCGCGTCTGGCGAAGCTGGCGCAGGCCATGCCGCCGGCGTGCCGGGCGCTGACGGAGGAGCGTGTGCCGGCCCCAGCAACGCCAGCCCGCGATGTCCTCGCGGACGTCGTCGGGTACCTCCTCGATCCACTGGTGCGCCGCTCGGCCGCTGCAGCACACGCGGAGCCGGCACGTACGCGGCGCAGGAAGCCGGGTCGCTTCGAAAGCCTCCACGACCAGTGGGTGCATGCTCTGCGCTCGCCCGACGGGGCGATGACGGGCGAGGCGCACGAGCTGGCGGACTTCGCACAGCAGATCCACGCGTGGCGACAGCCGCTCGCGGCAACGGCGGCAGCCCCCTTCCGGCTGTGCTTCCGTCTCGATGAGCCCGGCGCTCCGGAAACTGGGGATGATACGGCCGATGATCTCGCACCGGCAGGCCAGCCGTGGCGCGTAGCCTACTTCCTCCAGGCCGCCGATGACCCGAGCCTGCTGGTGCCGGCGGGGGACGCATGGGACCACAGCAAGCAGACGGCCTTCCGCGTCAGCAATGAGCGGTTCAACGCGCCGGAGTATCTGCTCTTGTCCCTCGGCCAGGCCGCGGGCTTGTGTCCGCGCATTGAGGGAAGCCTGAGGGCGCCCGCCCCGGTCGGCTACACCACCGACGAGGTAGGCGCCTACGAATTCCTCTCAACGACGGCCCCGGCTCTGGCGCAGGCCGGCTTCGGCGTGCTGCTGCCCGCCTGGTGGACACGCAAGGGCACGAAGCTGCGCCTGACTGCGCAAGCCAAGGCGACCACCCTCGCAATGCAGGCCCCGGGAACTCTTTCCCTCGAGACCATCGTGAAGTTCAACTGGGAGATCGCTCTGGGCGACCAGAAGCTGTCACGCCGCGAGCTAGAGGCTCTCGCGAAGCTCAAGGCCCCACTGGTGCGCATCAGGGGCCAGTGGGTTCACATGAGCCGCGAGGAGATCCAGGCCACCCTCGAGTTCTGGAAGCAGCGCCAAGAGCAGACCGTCACTGCCCAGGATGTCATCCGGACAGCACTGGGCGCCCAGGAAGCGCCCGGGGGACTCCCGGTCACCGGCGTCTCGGCCTCCGGCTGGCTCGGCGACCTGCTGGAGCGGCTGGAGGGCTCTGCCGGTTTCGAGGTCCTTCGCGCCCCGAGCGGTCTCCGCGCCGCGCTGCGCCCCTACCAAGTCCGAGGCTACTCCTGGCTTGCGTTCTTGAAGCAGTGGGGGTTTGGCGCCTGCCTGGCCGATGACATGGGGCTCGGCAAGACCGTGCAGGCACTGGCGCTCATCCAGAAGGAGTGGGCCTCAAACGGGAGGCGCCCGGTGCTCTTGGTGTGCCCCACGTCCGTGATCGGCAACTGGCAGAAGGAGGCAGCGCGCTTCGCGCCGGATCTCCCGCTGCTCGTGCATCATGGCGCGAAACGCGCGAAGCGCAATGCGTTCGTCAAGGCCGCCCGGAAGCACGCCCTCGTGGTCTCCAGCTACGCCCTCCTGCACCGTGATGTCGCCCACCTGAGCCGGGTCAAGTGGGCCGGCGTCATTCTCGACGAGGCGCAGAACATCAAGAACGCAGCTACCAAGCAGTCCCGGGCCGCCCGGTCGCTGCAAGCCGACTACCGCGTCGCGCTGACCGGCACGCCGGTTGAGAACAACGTCGGTGATCTGTGGTCGATCATGGAGTTCCTGAACCCCGGGCTTCTGGGTAGCCAGAAATCGTACCGAGAGAGGTTCCTGGTGCCCATCCAGACGGGGTACGACCCGGAAGCCGCGGTCCGGCTAAAGCGCCTGACCTCACCCTTCATCCTCCGTCGCCTCAAGACCGACCGCTCTATCATCACCGACCTGCCGGACAAGATGGAGATGAAGGTCTTCTGCACATTGACGAGGGAGCAGGCCTCCCTGTACGAGGCGGTGACTCAGGAAGCCGCCGAGGCGCTCGAAGGCAGCGAGGGGATGGAACGGCGAGGCCTCGTGTTGGCCACACTCTCCAAGCTGAAGCAGGTGTGCAACCACCCGGCCCATTTCCTCGGCGACAACTCGCCGATCCCCGGCCGCTCGGGAAAGCTGACGCGTCTCACCGAGATGACCGACGAGGTCCTGGCCGTCGGTGGGGCCGCCCTCATCTTCACCCAGTTCACGGAGATGGGCGAGATCCTGGTGCGCCACCTGCAGGAGAGCTTCGGCCAGGAGGTCCTCTTCCTCCACGGGGGCGTCCCCAAGAAGAGGCGCGACCACATGGTGGAACGCTTCCAGGCAGGCGACGGGGCGCCGTCGCTGTTTGTGCTCTCCCTGAAGGCCGGCGGCACCGGCCTCAACCTGACTCGCGCCAACCATGTCTTCCACTTCGACCGGTGGTGGAATCCCGCGGTGGAGAACCAAGCCACCGATCGCGCCTTCAGGATCGGCCAGACCCGGGACGTGCAGGCCCACAAGTTCCTGTGTGGCGGCACTCTCGAGGAGAAGATCGACGAGATGATCGAGCGCAAGCAGGAGGTCGCAGAACAGGTCGTGGGCACGGGTGAGGCTTGGCTGACTGAGCTCTCAACCGCCGAATTGAAGGACCTGTTCGCACTCAGCGAAGGTGCGGTCGCCGAATAAAGGAGAACCGCCATGTGCCCTCGAGCCGAAGACCACTATTCGCACTTCCCAGAGTCCACTCCGCTCGCCGCCGAAGGCGGCATCAAAGCCCATTCCCGGCGTGGATCCTTCGCCAAGAACTGGTGGGCGAAGCGGTGGATCGCCGTCCTGGAGGGCTTTGAGATCGGCGCCCGGCTGGGGCGCGGCCGGCGTTACGCGCGCCGCGGTCAGGTGCTGAGCATTGACGTGGACCGCGAGCTGGTGACCGCCGAGGTCCAGGGCTCCCGCGCCAAGCCCTACAAAGTTGCTATCACAGTCAAGGCCTTGTCGAAGGACGAGTGGGTGGAAGTGGGCGAGAAGCTGGCGAGTCAGGCCCGCTTCGCCGCCAAGCTGCTCGCCGGAGAGATCCCGCAGGACATCGAGGCGGTTTTCGATGAGGTGGGCCTGTCGCTCTTTCCGGACCCGCTCCACGATCTCCAGACCCACTGCTCGTGCCCCGATTGGTCCAACCCCTGCAAGCACATCGCCGCCGTCTACTATCTGCTGGGTGAGGAGTTCGACCGCGACCCGTTTCTCATCTTCAAACTGCGCGGGATGGAACGCGAGGCGCTGATGGAGCTGCTCGGCGGAACCCGGCCCGAGGCCGCCACAGAGCCGGAGCCAGTGCCACTGCCGGAAGAGCCGCTGCCCCTCGATCCGCCCCAGTTCTGGCATCCGGGCCCTCTGCCCGACGATCTGTTCGGTGAAGTCCGCATTGCGGCAGTGCCGGCCGCTCTGCCCAAGCGGCTGGGCAACTTCCCCTTCTGGCGCGGCGAGAAACCGTTCCTGTCAACTCTGGAGCCCGTCTACGCGGGCGCATCCGCCATCGGGATAGCAGCGTTCCTGAGCGAGGCCTCGTCCTCACGTGAGAGCTGATGGACGCCGATGACCTGCCCCTGCATGTGACAAAGCCGTCCTTCCCTAACGAGAAGGACGGCTTCAAATGCTCGGAGCTCCGCGGGCCGGACTCGAACCAGCAACAATCCGGTTAACAGCCGGATGCTCTACCAATTGAGCTACCGCGGAACCGAAGTGCAGCGCGGCCTACTGTGGAGCCGTCGCTGCACCAGAAACAAAGCCCCGGCAATGTCCTACTCTCCCACCCCGTCTCCAGGGCAGTACCATCGGCGCTGGAGGGCTTAACTGCCGTGTTCGAAATGGGAACGGGTGTGGCCCCTCCGCTATGGTCACCGGGACAAAACGTGTTTTCTGAGCGCCTGGGGCCGCGCGCACTCGGAGCGAGGCTGTCCCCCCGGCTCCGCGCACCCCCATCACGACTCCGCCGCCCCGGCCTATCGGGCCGACGGCGGCGGGGACACTGCACAGCGGACGCACGGACGACGGTTAATCAGTTCGACGATGTACCCCTGACACAAGCCAAGCGCTCGGGCGATTAGGACTGGTTAGCTAAACACATTACTGTGCGTACACTCCCAGCCTATATAGCAGGTGGTCTTCCTGCGCCCTAACATGTTTACCATCGAGGAGACCTTATCTTGGGATGGGCTTCGCACTTAGATGCTTTCAGCGCTTATCCCGACCGAACATGGCTACCCGGCCTTTGCCACTGGCGTGACAACCGGTACACTAGAGGTCCGTCCACCCCGGTCCTCTCGTACTAGGGGCAGCTCCCCTCAAGTCTCCAACGCCCGCGACGGATAGGGACCGAACTGTCTCTCGACGTTCTGAACCCAGCTCGCGTACCAACTTTAATGGACGAACAGTCCAACCCTTGGGACCGACTCCAGCCCCAGGATGTGACGAGCCGACATCGAGGTACCAAGCTTCGCCGTAGCTGTGGACGCTCGGGCGAAATTAGCCTGTTATCCCCGGGGTAGCTTTTATCCGTTCGCTTCGGCCCTTCCACTCGGAACCGTCGGGTGACTAGGCCCTGCTTTCGCATCTGCTCGACCCGTCGGTCTCGCAGTTAAGCTCCCTTATGCCCTTGTACTCTACGCGCGATTTCTGACCGCGCTGAGGGAACCTTTGGGCGCCTCCGTTACCTTTTGGGAGGCGACCGCCCCAGTCAAACTACCCACCAGACACTGTCTCCTGACCGGGTAACGGCCAGGGTTAGGATTCCTACCATGCTAAGGGTGGTATTCCAAGGGCGACTCCACCACGGCTGACGCCGTGGCTTCGCAGTCTCCCACCTATCCTATACAGAGCACGAAAGAACCCAATGCCAAGCTATAGTAAAGCTCCACGGGGTCTTTCCGTCCTGTCGCGGGTAGCCCGCGTCTTTACGGGCACCTCAGTTTCGCCGAGTCCCTGGCCGAGACAGTGTGGGAGTCGTTACGCCTTTCGTGCAGGTCGGTAATTATCCGACGAGGAATTTCGCTACCATAGGACCGTTATAGTTACGGCCGTCGTTCACCAAGGCTTCGGTTCAAAGCGTCACCACGCTGCAGTGCTGCACGAGGCAGCGCCGCAGCGGGCTAACCTCTCCCCTTAACCGTATGGCACTGGACAGGCGTCAGCCCCTATACCTCAGCTTATGCTTTGGCAGAGACCTGTGTTTTTGGTAAACAGTCGCTCCCACCTGGTCACTGCGACCCTTCCCCACTCCGCGAGTTTTCATCGCTTCACGGGTAATGGGCGCCCCTTCTCCCGAAGTTACGGGGCTAATTTGCCGAGTTCCTTAGCCAGGGTTCTCTCGCGCGCCTTAGGATGCTCTCCTCGCCTACCTGTGTCGGTTTGCGGTACGGGCACTGTTCGGCTCCTACGAGGCTTTTCTTGGCAGTATGGGTACCGCCACTCCGCTTCCGCCGAAGCTTCCACGGGCCCAACGCCCCTCAGAGTTGACTTGGATAAGCCTTGGGCAGACGGATTTGCCTGTCCGCCCCTCCTACGGGCAAGGCACGCACACTTCCAGCCGTGCGCTGGCTTCCCCTCCTGCGTCACCCCTTCGTCAACGCCGAACAGTGGCGCCGGAATATCAACCGGCTGTCCATCGCCTACGACTTTCGTCCTCGGCTTAGGCCCGGCTAAACTTAAGAGGACGAGCCTTCCTTAAGAAACCTTAGGCTTTCGGCGGCTAAGATTCTCACTCAGCTTTTCGCTACTCGTACCGGCATTCGCACTTCCGCATCGTCGACAGGTCCTTACGGTCCTGCTTCTATACCTAACGCGGAACGCTCCCCTACCAAGCGCGCGAGGTATCGGGAGTAGGGTGTGAGGCAACGAGTGACCCGCGCGCGCCAGTATGTGCTCGAAGCGTTTGCGCGCCCGAAGGCGCGCTGGAACCGCTACGGCGCCGAAGCGCCACAGCGGACCCGCCGCAAGCACTCCTGAACGCACGGAGAGAGTCATCTCTATTGCCCCGCCTACGCCCTCTCGCACACTTCCGCGGCTTCGGTACTAGACTTGAGCCCCGTTACATTTTCGGCGCAAAATCACTCGACCAGTGAGCTGTTACGCACTCTTTAAAGGATGGCTGCTACTAGGCCAACCTCCTGGCTGTCTTAGCAATCTCACATCCTTCTCCACTTAGCCTAGTTTAGGGACCTTAGCCGGCGGTCTGGGCTGTTTCCCTCTTGACCACGGAGCTTATCCCCCGTAGTCCGACTCCCCAGCTAGCAGTAGCGGCATTCGGAGTTTGATTGGGTTTGGTACCCGTTAAAGGCCCTAGCCCATTCAGTGCTCTACCTCCGCTACCCATCACTGGAGGCTAGCCCTAAAGCTATTTCGGGGAGAACCAGCTATCGCCGGGCTCGGTTGGCTTTTCACCCCTACCCACAGGTCATCCCACAGTTTTTCAACACTGACGGGTTCGAGCCTCCACGCAGGTTTAGCTGCGCTTCACTCTGCCCATGGGTAGCTCGCCCGGTTTCGGGTCTACAGCACGCGACGCGGCGCATACTGAGCCGCAAGCGGCTCGGTGCGCCAATCGCCCATTTCGGACTCGCTTTCGCTACGGCTCCGGAGTTTGACCTCCTTAACCTACGCCACGCACCATAACTCGCCGGTTCATTCTGCAAGAGGCACGCGGTCACCCGGTCACAAGTGACATCGGGCTCCCACTGCTTGTAGGCATACGGTTTCAGGTCCTTTTCACTCCCCGTCTGGGGTGCTTTTCACCTTTCCCTCACGGTACTAGTTCGCTATCGGTCGCTGGGAGTATTTAGCCTTAGGGGTGTGGTCCCCCCGGATTCACACAGGGTTTCTCGTGTCCCGTGCTACTTGGGAGTACATCGAGCAAGCTGCTGGCCTTTCGCTGACAGGGCTATCACCTTCTCCGGCGAAGCTTTCCAGCTATCTTCAGCTAGACCAGCAGTTTGTAACTTGCCTGCGGGCTCCGGAGACCCGCTACGACATATCCCACGACCCTGCATGCGCAACGGCTCCGGCCTTTTACACGCATGCAGTTTAGGCTGTTCCCCGTTCGCTCGCCGCTACTGAGGGAATCGCGTTTGCTTTCTTTTCCTCGGGCTACTTAGATGTTTCAATTCGCCCGCTTACCCTCTCCGGACTATTTTATTCACCCGGAGATGACGCCGGATTAACGGCGCGGGATTACTCCATTCGGGTATCCCCGGTTCATAGCGCTTGCTTGCAGCTCACCGAGGCATTATCGTTGCTTGCTACGCCCTTCATCGGCTCCCAACGCCAAGGCATCCACCGTACGCCCTTAGTAGCTTGGCTGAGTGCCAAGAGTACATCGGCGAAATGATCAACCAATAAGACCCATGACGTCCGCTATGCAGTTTTCAAGGTGCAAATATCTGCCCGCGCATCTCGCGGGCCCTTTTCTCGGGCCCGGCTCCCCATGCCCGCCCGGAGAAAGCTATTTTCGGCCCCTCCGCCAGATCCATCGGGGCGACTGCGGCCCTGTCCCGCGGCAAGACAAACTGGTGGAGACGGCCGGGTTCGAACCGGCGACCTTCTCGGTGCAAGCGAGACGCTCTCCCGGCTGAGCTACGTCCCCCTGGGCCTGCTGTCCGTCACGCCACCTCTGGCGATCGACTGTCGCATGGTGGCCCCGGCTGGAATCGAACCAGCGACCTCGCCCTTATCAGGGGCGCGCTCTAACCGACTGAGCTACAGGGCCCCGGAACGCTACAGAGCGCCTGGGTCGCCCAGCAGCAACGACTCCCACGGCCCTGAAGCCCTTCCGTCCGCGCCTCGACCCCGTCATTGCACATTGTCTTTCAAGGTTCGCTGCGGCAACGAAAAACCGGAGGGATTCGTTCCCTCCGGGTCGCTTGCCCGCCACAGAAGAGAGAACTGCTCCCAGTGTAAGCCTCAATTACGGACTCCGACCGCTAACGCTGATTGATACTTACCCTTTCCCCGCGCGATGTGTGCGTCACCAGCTCAGGGCTCTCGGTCACTTCTACTTCGGCACCGATCCCTGAAAACTGAATAGCGTGCATCGCGCCCGGTTGGGCGCCGCAAGCGACAGCAGATCGACCTGTTCCGAGCGCGCGGTCCACTGCACCGTCGCGCCGGAATACTCCTTAGAAAGGAGGTGATCCAGCCGCACCTTCCGATACGGCTACCTTGTTACGACTTGGTCCCAATCACAGGCCTCACCTTCGACGGCTGCCTCGGCATAAAATGCCGTTGGCCCACCGGCTTCGGGCGCTGCTTGCTTTCGTGATCTGACGGGCGGTGTGTACAAGGCCCGGGAACGTATTCACCGCGACGTTGCTGATTCGCGGTTACTAGCGATTCCAACTTCATGGAGTCGAGTTGCAGACTCCAATCCGAACTGGGACCGGCTTTAGGGATTCGCTCCGCCTCACGGCTTTGCTGCCCTCTGTACCGGCCATTGTAGCACGTGTGCAGCCCAGGACGTAAGGGGCATGCCGACTTGACGTCGTCCCCACCTTCCTCCTGATTACTCAGGCAGTTTCAGAAGAGTGCCCGGCTTTACCCGATGGCAACATCTGATGAGGGTTGCGCTCGTTGCGGGACTTAACCCAACATCTCACGACACGAGCTGACGACAGCCATGCACCACCTGTCACCCAGCCTGCTTGCGCAGGAAGTCCGGTTTCCCGGATTGTCCGGGGATGTCAAGCCCTGGTAAGGTTCCCGGCGTTGCATCCGATTGAGCCACATGCTCCACCGCTTGTGCGGGCCCCCGTCAATTCCTTTGAGTTTCAACCTTGCGGCCGTACTCCCCAGGCGGGGCACTTAACGCGTTAGCATACCAGCACTGGGAGGGTCGATGCCCCCAACACCTAGTGCCCATCGTTTACAGCTAGGACTACCGGGGTATCTAATCCCGTTTGCTCCCCTAGCTTTCGCGCCTTAGCGTCAGTAGCGTTCCAGAGAGCAGCCTTCGCCACGGGCGTTCCTGCTGATATCTACGCATTTCACCGCTACACCAGCAATTCCGCTCTCCTCTCCCGTACTCTAGCCAAGCAGTATCGTAAGCCGTTCCTGGGTTGAGCCCAGGGATTTCACCTACGACTTACCTGGCCGCCTACGCGCGCTTTACGCCCAATAAATCCGGACAACGCTCGCCCCCTACGTCTTACCGCGGCTGCTGGCACGTAGTTAGCCGGGGCTTCCTTTGGGGGTACCGTCGCTCCGGATGCACGAAGCATCCGGCATTCGTCCCCCCTGACAGGGCTTTACGACCCGAAGGCCTTCATCACCCACGCGGCGTCGCTGCGTCAGGCTTTCGCCCATTGCGCAAGATTCCCTGATGCTAACTCCCGTAGGAGTCTGGACCATGTCTCAGTCCCAGTGTGGCCGACCACCCTCTCAGGCCGGCTACCCATCGCAGCCTTGGTAGGCCGTTACCCTACCAACAAGCTAATAGGCCGCGGGCCGATCCCGGAGCGAACCGAAATCCTTTCATACACGAAAGATGCCTTTCGGCATAATATCCGGTATTAGCCACCATTTCTGGAGGTTATCCCAGACTCCGGGGCACGTTACCCACGTGTTACTCACCCGTTCGCCGCTAGGTGCCACGGCGCAACTTTCGTCGCTCTGCCCGAAGGCAGGTTGACAAATGCTGCAATGTGGCACCTCGCTCGACTCGCATTCATAAGGCACGCCGCCAGCGTTCGTCCTGAGCCAGGATCAAACTCTCCGTAGAAAAAATGCCACACAAAGGCGACCCCGGATCGGCGGACCTGTCGAGCCTTCGCTCGAACGGCCCTCCTCTCCGGACGCCCTGTGGCTGTATTCCTGGTAGTTGGCACTAAGTCCAACTCCGGAGGTTGTGTCCGCACAAACTGCCATCGCAATAGCACGCTATTCAGTTTTCAAGGATCGTTGTCGCGGGCATCCATCTGTGCCCGCTCCTGCAATCAGATACTATACACGAAACCCGCCGGCAAGTCAACCCTTCATACAACTTTTTTTGGACGGTGGCCCGGGAGGGGGCCGTACTGCACCACGTGCGCGCCTCCACTGCCATTTTGCCGGCTTCCGTGTCCTTACGGGCTTGCCCTGCCGCCTCCTACTTATACCCCGTCCGCGGCGGGCCGAATAGTGGCTGCGTTACCGAAGTCGGCCGTCAAAAGGCCATCTCTCGCACCCCGAGCGCGGCGCACAGGATAGCCACCCCGAGAATCAGCAACGCCCCGGGGCGTTTCTCGCCGTATGTGTCCGTCGCCAGCCTCAGTAGACCCGCCGCGGCGAGAGTTGCAGCAGCACCCAAGAGCAGCCTTGGCTCCATTTCGCCCATCTCCTCCCCGTGCCGAAACCCTCTGTCCCTGTATGTATCTTGCCCCAAATGGCGCCGATTTTGAGCCGCTGCCTGGCCATCTGCGGGTGCGCACGCCCCCCGGATGCCCTACTTTATCTCCACCGTCGCCCCGACTTCCTCGAGTTGCTCCTTCATCTTCTCGGCTTCCTCTTTTGGCACCGCCTCTGCGACAACGGCCCCCGGCGCCGACTCCACCAGATCCTTGGCCTCCTTGAGCCCCAGGCTGGTGAGCTGCCGTACCACCTTGATGACCGGCACCTTCTTCTCACCCACCGACGCCAGTTCCACCGCAAACTCCGTCTGCTCCTCCTCGACCGCTGCCGCCTCCGCCCCAGGCACGGCGGCCGCGGCCGCAACAGGCACAGCCGCGCTGACGCCGAACTCCTCTTGCAGCGCGTCCACCAGCTCCTTGAGCTCCAACACGCTCATGCTCTTGACCGCTTCGATGATCTCCTCTTTCGACATCGACCATAACCCCCTTGGGCATTAGAGAATATCCGCACGCCCTGCCTCGCCGCGGGTGTCACTGTGTTTCCGATTGTTTCTCCGCGATGGCATGCAGCGTGTACACGAGACTCGATAGTATCCCGCTCAGCGTATACACCACTCCGGCGATCGGCGCATTGAATCCGGCAACGAGCTGTGCCAGCAGTTGCAGGCGCGGCGGGAGCTCCGCGAGCTTTCGCACCTCGTCTTCCGAATAGAGTTGGCCCTCGACGATGGCACCTTTGATGCTCACAACTTCATGCTCCGACGCAAACTCCACGAGGGTCTTGGCTGCGGGCACGGGATCCTCGCAGAACGCAAGCGCTGTCGGTCCCGTCAACAGCTCACCAAGGGCCATCCAATCGGTGTCCTGGAGAGCGATCTTCATGAGCCGATTCTTCACGACTCTGAAGTCCACATCGTTCTCGCGCATGAGTCGCCGCAGGTTATTGATCTCCGCTACACGCAAGCCCCGATAATCACACACGATGGCGCACGGGGCCGTTGTGATGCGCTGCCTGAGCTGCGCGACGGTGGCTTCCTTCTCAGCCGTTGGCATGATCTGCCGACCTCCATATCCTGAACGCGGTCCAATGTGCGGCTCCAAATCAAAGGGGCCCGTCGCCCGGGCCCCTGCTCGGCGCACACGCTTCTCACGAAGCGCGAGCGCGACGAGCCTGGGCGGGGGGCGGAGACGCCATTACGCGATCTGTGATCGCACCGGCCGTCTCTGGCTGTCCGTATATAGCCTGAGGCTTTTGGATACTGTCTCTATTCGGACCTCCCGCACGACGCGGTCATGCCGCGGTGGCGAATGCCTCCTGGGGATCGATCTTTATCCCGGGCCCCATGGTTGACGAAAGCGCGACGCTAACGATGTAGCGGCCTTTGGCAGTCGCCGGCCTCGCACGGACCACCGCGTCCAGCAGCGCTCTCAGGTTCTCCTGCAGTTGCACCGGCTCAAAGGACGCTTTGCCCACGGCAACGTGCAGCACGGCGCCTTTGTCCATCTTGAACTGCACCCGGCCCGCTTTCAGCTCCCGCACCACTCTACCCACGTCGGGTGCGATGGTGCCGGCCTTCTTATTTGGCATCCGCGGGCCGAGCTTTTTTCCCAACCGACCAACGATACGCATCACATCCGGATGCGCAACCAGAATATCGAACTCATCCCAGCCGCCGTCAATGGCCTCGACGAGGTCCTCGGCGCCCACGCGATCCGCCTCGGCCTCCTCCGCCTCCGTGGCCGCCTCTGCTCTGGCGAAGACGGCGACGCGGGGCGTCTTGCCCGTGCCGTGGGGCAGCGTAAGCACCCCGCGAACGCTCTGTTCGCCCTTCGACGGGTCCACCCCAAGCTGAATAGCCACCTCGACGGTCTCATCGAACGTGGCCGTCGCCATCTCCCGCACGGCCGTGACGGCCTCGGCCAGAGCGTGCAGCTTCTCTCGATCAAGTTGCTCCCTGAGCGACTTGGAGCGCTTGCTCATGTTGCGGTTTCCCATGCCGTTTCACCTATGGGACGACCTCGATGCCCATGCTACGAGCGGTGCCCTCGACGATCTTCATCGCCGCTTCGGTGTCATACGCATTGAGATCGGCCTGTTTTTGCTCCGCAATGGCACGCACCTGCTCGCGGGTGACCGTGCCCACTTTCTCTTGATTCGGCACGCCGGACGCCTTTTCAATCCCCGCCGCCTTCTTCAAGAGGCTCGCGGCGGGCGGCGTTTTGCAGATGAAGGTGAAGCTGCGATCCTGATATACCGTGATCTCCACGGGAACGATGTTGCCCACCTGCGATGCCGTGCGCTCGTTGTAGGCCTTGCAGAACTCCATAATGTTAACGCCTTGCTGGCCCAGGGCGGGCCCGACAGGGGGCGCCGGCGTCGCCTTGCCCGCTGCAACGTGCAGTCTGATTACCCCAATCACTTTCTTCGCCATGTGAGCACTCCGATGTCGTGGTGCTGCCGGTGCAACCGAGCCTGTTCGGCCATTAACAAACTCGACCAAAGCGGTCGCGGGCGGTCAGAGCTTGTCCACCTGCGTGAAGTCCAGCTCCACCGGCGTATCTCGCCCAAAGATGGATATCTGGACGGTCAGCTTCTCCCGGTGCGGGTCAACTTCGATAACGTTGCCGCTCATCTCAGCAAAGGGCCCGTCGTTCACTAACACGGCCTCTCCGGCCTCGAAGGCCAACTTCGGCGCTGCGGCCTCTTCGCCCAGCGTCTGGAGTACGTTCTCCACCTCTTCCGGCCTCAGCGGCACTGGCCTCGTGCCGGACCCCACGAATGCCGTCACGCCGGAAGTCTGGCGAACGAGGTACCCCGAGCGATCGTTCAGCGCCATCTGAATGAGCACGTAACCGGGGAACAGCTTCTTCTTGACGACACGCCGCTTGCCGCCGGTGGACTTAATCTCTTCCTCCGTGGGCACTAAGATCCGGCCGAAGTACTGGTCCAGGTCAGTAGACTTCGCCATCTTCTCAATGCTGGCCTTGACCTTGTTCTCCTGCCCCGTAAGCGTATGAACCACATACCAATGCTTCTCCATAATATCTACACCAGCACCTGGTTTGCTGCGCCGACCCGACGCAGCGCCGCGGTTATTGATAGATCTTCAATCCGGCAACCAGCTTCGTAAAGAAGAAATCGAGAATGCCAACGTACACCGCCACGAATGCCACCGCGACGAGCACCACGAGAGTAAAGGACTGCGTCTCCTCCTTGGTTGGCCACACTACTTTCCTCATCTCTCCGATGACTCCCCCGAGAAATGCCCGCAGCTCGGGCAGGACGGCGAACACCGCAGCTGCACCAAGCGCGGCGCAACCACCCCAGAAACCGTACACGTGCAGTGAGCTATCACCCTTGAAAACTCTCAAACCGAAGGCGAGCAGCACAAGGCCCAGGATCGCCGTTATGCTGCATAGGACCTTTCGGTGGCGCAAGTCGGCGTGGAGGTGCCTGAAATACGAGTACGCAAGCGCCGCTGCGCCCACCCCGAGTGCGGCCAGGCATATCACTTGCCGCCATTGCTCTGAGAGTCCAAGGCCACCTGTTTCTTCCATTTATCCCACACATGGCCGGCGCCCGAGTCTCATGCCGGCCATCTTAGAAGCCTCGTGGCAGGCCCGGCCGGACTTGAACCGACAACCTGCGGTTTTGGAGACCGCTGCTCTGCCAATTGAGCTACGGGCCTACGTCGCTGTGCGGCCGACCCCGCCCTCACAGATCCTGGCAGCCCCCCGGACAATCCGTTTCCGCTGCGACGACTTCACCGCCGCAGCCGGGTCTCATTGTGCTCCGTATGCCGGCGACACCGACGGCAATACTTCTTCAGCACGAGCTTGTCCGGATTCGTCGCGCGGTTCTTGCTCTTGACGTAGTTGACCGACTTGCACGCGGAACACTGCAGCGCGAACTTCTCCGTGGCCATATCTATCGCTCAGGCGCCGTCGTCGGCGCTCTCCTTGGTCCCGTTAGTCCAGAATCTTGATGACGACGCCGGCGCCCACGGTGTGGCCGCCCTCGCGGATGGCGAAGTGCAGACCCTCGTTCATGGCGATCGGCACGATCAGCTCCACGTTCAGCTCCTCCACGTTGTCCCCCGGCATCACCA
>JAUWAU010000015.1 GCA_030601885.1 Armatimonadota bacterium | reverse complement strand
TTCTTCTCGGCGATCTGATACAATTGCTCCACGGTGGCTCTCTCCTTTCCGTCTGCTTACTCTGGGCGTTATCTTACCAGATCGCGCCCCTGAGAGAGCCGCCGCTTCCCCTCAACCTTCCACTACGGATGGGACAGTCTCGGTCGCCAACGTGTCTGAGGACTTGCCGCCCGTCCCCGGGGAGCACCCCGGTATTTGCCGCGACTACGAATACGTCTGGTTGGGGACGATGAGCCTTCTGGCGGGAATCGATCTGATGACCGGACACGTGCATGGGGTGCTCAAGGATCGTCATCGCAGCGCGGAATTCATCGAGTTTCTCCGGCTCGCTGACCGCGTCTACCCCAAAGAGATGACCATACGCATGGTGCTGGACAATCATTCGGTGCACACCTCCAAAGAGACCCGCAAATATCTGGCCACCGTGCCCAACCGGTTCGAGTTCATCTTTACGCCTACCCATGGCTCATGGCTGAATCTCATCGAATCCTTCTTTGCCAAGATGGCCAAGACCATGCTGCGCGGTCTGCGGGTGGAGTCGAAAGCGGAACTGAAAGCGCGCATCGAGCAATACCTGGACGAAATCAACCACACTCCCGTCGTGCACCGGTGGAAGTACGGCCTGGATTCCCTTTCCGTCGCGTAGATTTGATGCTATGTTGTTTTGGAATCGTTCCACTAGGGCCAAATCCATTCGCTGGGACACGACAGGACACTCCTTACACGGCATGGGCAGCCTCCATCCAACGAGGTGTTCACCATGCCTAAGAATGTACACCATGTCCTGTCATCGTTTTGTACACCATGTCCTGTCACTAGACATGGTCAAGCCGTGTTGGTCCGGGCAGCCAAGACACACGGGTAGCGAGCTACCCGTGCCACACAATGCCTCGTCCGTTCTCTGTGTTCTCTCTGGCCCTCAGCCGGTGACTGCTATAGCCCCACAAGCCGCGCCGCATTGCCGCCCAGGATCTTCGCTTCTGTCTCCGGCCGCAGCTTACACACCAGTATCTTCTCCAGCTCCACCTTCGGGTGTATCGCCGGCGCATCGCTGCCGAACAGCACTTTGTCCGGCACCCGCTCGGCGGCCTCCTCGATCATCCACGACACCAGCATGCTCGACGTCTCGAGATAGACGTTCTCGTGCTCCTCTGCGGCCGCCATGCACGTCCTGGCCGCCCTCCAGTTCCACAGGCCGCCCATATGGCCAAAGACGATGGTCGTCTCCGGATGTGCCTCCGCCAATGCCGTGAGCTCGTCAACGACGCCGATGCTGTGAAAGACCACCGCCCAGCCGTGCGGCGCGCATGCATCGAGGATCTCGTGCACCGGCGGATCGTCGAGCCCAAAGTGGTCCAGTCCGTGATGAAGCTTCAGCCCCCGGAGGCCGAGCTCTCGGGCGGCATCGAGGTCCATCAGAACGTCCGGGCTGTTGGGATTCAGCCGGGCGAAGCCGATCAGATCTTCCGGGTATTCGGCGACCGCGACAGCGATCTCGCGGTTGGCGCCGCTGTACTCGGGATACGTCACCGGGAACACGATCGTCTTATCGATGCCCGCTTCCCGGGCGCGCTCGACGATCAGTTCGGGCGGCAGGTTGCTCTGCAGCAGATCGGTGGAGCCGGCCGGCCCTTGCCCCATGTGCGCGTGGAAGTCGAGGATCATCGTGTGCCTCTCCCGGCAAGATGTGTACCGCGCCGTTGTGGTGCCGGTGCCTATGCCGGCGCAGTTCGCGCTCAGCGTCCGTCTTTCCTACGTTGCCTGCTGTGAGCACTTGGGAGGGTGCCACATAGCGCCCAACTGGCACGGGGGCCCCGTGGCTGCGCCTTGGGAGACCGCAATGCGACGCATGCGGGGCAGGAAAAAGCTCATTTCTGGGCGGCAACGGTGGTACAACACCTTGGGCTCTCATATACCGATGGCTTGCCGCCTTGCAGTGCGCCACCGCGTATGGCGCTGCCGAGTACGCGTGTGGCAGCACGTCACAAGGAAGCACACGCCATGACGCTCGAGCAACTGTGCACGTGGCAGTCGCAAGAGTTGTCGCGCCAGCACGTGCAGGCGATGCTGCAACTGCTATGCGACCCGTCGGCGGCGTGCGAGGCGCTTCGGGCTGCCCTCACGCAGCCTCCGCAGAACGGACGCGAGGCCGAAGAGCGTGCCGGGCGCCTGCTGACCAACATCGCACGCCAAGTGCACCAACGCGCACCCCAGCAATGGCCTCAGGCGCGCAAGGGGCTCGCGCAGGCGCTTGTCGAGCTTGACCCGGACACGCGATCCCCGCTGTTGGCGGGCATTCTGCTGGCGGCAAACAGCGGCGAACAGCGCCCGGCGGAGCTTCTGTGCGAGCTCGACCCCCAGAGCGGCGCCGACGTGCTCATCGAGGAGGCACTGCGGCGCGCGGACCTGCCGCACCTGTGTCAGATCGCCCGCATCCTGGACGGGGATGGCACCCGCCTGGCGAAGATAGACGAGATCGCCCGGGTACGTCTCGAGCAAGAGGGGCGGGAAGAAACCTACACGGAGCTGATCGAACCGATCGTCCTGGAGATACTCTCGGGCGCTGATTCCTCGCCTCTTCACAAGGAGCCAACGGATGGCGCAGATGCCTTCTTGCTGCTGGCGGAGCTGATTGCCAAGGTCGCGCCGACAGACCACGTGCTCAGCCAACGGCTGTCCGCCACCTCTGCCGCACATGCAGCAGCAGCGCAGCAAAGCGCGATCCTCAATGCCGCCTTTCACGGCGCCAGCGACGCCATACTGGCCTTCGACGACGACGGGAGAGTGCTCATCAGTAATCCGCGCGCTCAGGAGATTCTGGGGTGCTCGGACGAGGAGCTGCGGCAACGGCCGGTGCAGCATTCATTGGCCACGGCAAAGCTGATGTCCGAAGAAGAGGCCCAAGAGGCGGTGGCGGCCGTGCTCGCCACTGGCGAGCCATTCGTCCGGGAGGTCGAATTCGGCGAGGGGAAGCCCGCTTACGTGCTGACGCTGCGCAGCGTGCACGGTTCGCCGCCGAGCTCGCTGGCCTTCGTCATGAGCATCACCGACGTGACGGCACTCAAAGAGGTGGACCGAATGAAGGACCACCTCATGTCCATTGTCACACACGAACTGCGAACTCCGCTGACCTCCATCATCGGATACGCTGAGCTGCTTGAGGAGACCGTGGAAGTCGATACGGAGAAGAAATACGTGGAGGTAGTCCTTCGTCAGGCGCGCCGGCTGTCCGATATTATCAACGAGTTCCTCGACGTAAGCCGGATCGAGTCCGGACGAACGGAGCTCAGGCTGGAGCCGACGTCGATGTATCACATCGTCCGGCGAGTCGTACACGACATGGAGCCGGTGGCTGCGGCGAAGGAGGTCCGGATCGCGGTGGATGCTTCCACATCACTGCCGGAGATCGTCGCCGACGCGGACAATATCTCGCAGGTTGTCACCAACCTCGTGGGCAACGCCATCAAGTACAGTCCGGACGGCGCATCGGTTGAGGTGCGGCTGCGTGCCGAGGGCGGCCGCTTGGTGCTGGAGGTCGCCGATACGGGATACGGTATACCCGAGGGGGACCTGGAGCGCATTTTCGACAAGTTCCATCGCGCCCCCCAGCCAAAGGGCGTTAACATCACTGGTACGGGATTGGGCTTGGCGTTAGTGAAGGCCATTGTCGAGGCCCATGAGGGACGTGTGACGGTGAGCAGCCAAGTGGGCGAGGGATCCACGTTTACCGTCGCACTGCCACTCGAAGCGGCGGCCGAAGCAACTGCGGACCGCTGAGGACCGTGACGGGCCGGGAGCGTGAGGCGGATGCAAAAGCGACTCGAAGCACTGCGCAAAGCTACGCAAGACGCGGACCCTTCGGTGCGGAATGCCGCCGTTCGGTCGCTGTCAGCGGCGGAACAAGTCGCCGATGTTGAGCTATTGGTCCGCCTGGCGCGAAGTGGGAAGAAGCAAGCGAGGCTGCGGGCAATCTACGCCCTCAGCGACTGTCGTGGTCCGCGGGCAACGGCGGCGTTGGGAGAGCTCGTACGTGAGGGTGACGACAGCGATGTTCGCGCCGCGGCGGCGAGCTGCCTCGGAGCGCGTGGGGCTGACGCAGCCTCACATCTGCGGACCGCGCTGGCTGACCCGGACCGGAGCGTCGCCGAGGAGGCGACCCGCGCCTTGGCGCGGCTGGGAGGCAGCGAGAGCGTTCAGTGGATTGTCGCGGGGGCCAAGGGCCGATCAGAGCTGCAGGAGGCAGCTATTGAAGCGCTCGGCACACTCGGAGAGGACAGCGCGGCCGGCTTCCTGGCCCAATGTGTCAGGCAGGGCTCTCTGGAACAGCAATGCGCGGCCGCTCACGCGCTCGCCCACCTCACCCCTGAGGTGGCCGAGGAGGCGCTGATAGCGGCTGCGACGTCAGAGCAAGCGGCTCTACGCCGCCATGCCATTGAAGCTCTGGGGAAACTCGGACCGCCAGCGCTGGAGGCCGTTGCACACGCCGGCTCGTAGACTCGCCGCTCCCCGGATTGCCGCGTTGCCGGCCCACGGCGAAACAACTGCTGTGAGCACACAACCCCTCGCCCACTTGACGTGGTGGACTTTTCGCAAAGAGTTTCGATAGGCGACTCAGGTTACGCCCTCCCTTGCAGTCTCACCTGCTCCTGCCACTCCGCATACTTCTGGTAGTACTCTCGCCATGCCTTCGCCTTCTCGGTCTGATTCTTCATGTAGCACGAAACTGCAGCGATTGGCAACCCAACTACATACCACGGAACCCACAATAGCAAAGCGTGAACTATCCCTACTACCACCACCACGCCTGAACTGTAGGTCACGCGACCGCTATCGGCATCGACACCGTACCCAGCACACCAAGCCCCAAACAGGAGAAACCAAAGTCCAAACCCAATACACGTAAAGACCCAGAACGCCTTTTCAACACCCATCAATCGCCTTTTCATCTTACTCCTCTCCTCCCTCGCTCAGAGGACAGTCCCGACGTCGAATTCCTTGAGCATGGGATCGCTGGAGTGCACGATCGAACGCACGTGCTCGCCCGTCTGCTTGTCGGTCTCGCGCAGGTCCACATCCATGGGCTCGGTGAGGCGAGTGCCGTCAGCGTCGATCACAATCCGAACATGGGGGCGCTCCGGTGCGTCGCTGTTGTTGCGGAGCACGATGGCGAACTCGTTCGTATCCAGCTTGACGAATGTGCCCGGTGGGAACACACCCATCATCTGGACGAACTTGTCCAGGATCGTGGGGTGAAAGCTGCTGCCCCGCAGTCGCAGCATCTCGGCGATCGCTTCATCCGGCAGTAAGGGTCTGATCCCTGGTCGCAGCGTTGTGGCGATGTCGTAGTAGTCGGCGGTGCCGACGACCTGGCTTAGTGTACTGGGCGAACGGCGCTGGATGAGCTTTGGGTACCCACTGCCGTCGTAGCGGATGTGGTGCTCGTACGTCACCACAAGCCCTACCTTTGGCGCCCCGCTCATTCGGGCCAGCATCCGCGCCCCATCAACCGGGTGCCGCCGCAGGAGCGTGCGTTCGCTTTCCGTCAACGCCGTCGGCTTGCGGAGCACCTCGTCAGGGATCTGCGTCTTGCCCACGTCGTGCAGCATCACGCCGATGCCGAAGTCCACGAGCTGCGCGTCATTCAGCTCCATGGCGCAGCCCAGTGCCAGGGCCAGCACCGATACGTTCACCGCATGGGCGAACATGTATTCGTCGTGCTCTCTGATGTTCGCGAGGGCGATCAATGCCGCTTCATTGGTCACCAGGCTGTCCACCATGTCGCTGACCACGGCTCGCACCTTTTCGACGTCCACGTCGTGGCCGAGGCGGGCGCTCTCCAGCGCCGTTTTCGCAACGTCCACAGCACTGGCGTAGATGGCTTTCGCCCGGACGCGCTGGCGTTTGTCGTCCGTCCGCTCCGCGGTGTCGTCGATGAAGGACGTCACCGTGATACGCTCAACGGACTGCTCCGCGAGCTGCTCGTCAACCGGCACGAAAGGCGTGTCGTCGCCCTCTTGCACTGGCGCTGCCGCGATCTTGATCAACGCTCTGAGCTCTTCGAGCGTAACCCCCTGTGCGAAGGTGATGCTGCTGACGTTCCGCGCGTGCCAGTCACCGATGAACTCCTCGGCAACGCCGGCGGCACCGTGCAGCGGAAGGTTCTCGCACAAGATGTCCTTCTCGGTCATCACCAGCGTAAGGGAGTTCGTGACGTTCAGCGCGTGGTAAATGGTTCCCAGAGCGTCTTCTGTGGCCTTGGTGACCAGAGCGTGGCCAAGGGGATATATGGCAGCGGAACGTGAGACGCCGTGGAGGCTCTTGACCACGTCCTCGGCCCGCCGAGCGATCTCGGCAGTCTGCAGTTTGTCGTCGGATGTCACAGTTTGTGCTGGCTGCTCGTACGTGAGCTGGCTCTCTGGCAACTGCATCTCCCCCTTTGCCACCGCAGAGGTGGCGCCGCGCCCGGGCGGCCCGCTGTGGCGCGCCGCCGACCGGCATGGCGGGATCATGGCAATCTCCAGCTAAAGCGAGACCCCGATCCCTGTCTAAAGCGGGACCCCGCACGGGGCCGCAGGCTCAGGCGTGGAAGCGTCAGTGACCGTTTCCGGCATCCGGATCCGCGCCGCAGCGTCGCGACAAGCCGCGGCAATGCGGCCGCGAGTCGCGGACGCGCCCGCGTCGAGAGCTGCTGCAGCCTCCCCAGTGCCGATGTCGGCCAAGGCGCGCACAGCGCTGAGCCGAATTTCGTCGTTGGCGCGACGCCCGAAGAAGCAGCCGCTCTTGATTACTTTCAGAAGCGGCTCGGTGGCGGCAGGACTGCCGATCCTACCGAGTGCGGCCACGCCGGCTCGTCTCCGCTCCTGGTCTGCCTTTCGGCCCCGGGTCAGCGCAATGTTGCTGAGCCGTGGGATGGCTGCGTCGTCGCCCAGTTCGCCGAGGCGGGTGATGGCGCCGATGCTCACCGTGGGCTCGGGATCGTCCGTCAGCGCCAGTGCTATGCTGTTGGCCACCGGGACGCTGAGATGGCCCACGGCCTCCAGAGCCGCCAGCCGCACCTGCACCTCGGGCCGACGCACCGCATAACGCACGGCCTCCTCCGCCACCTCGCCACCGACGCGAGCCAGGGTCTCGACGGCCATGGCTGCCTGCTCGGCGCTCCCCTCGCGGACCTGCTGCGCCACCTGTTGCAGACCGTCCGGCCCCATCCGGGCGATCACGCGCGACACTGTCCCGGCCAGTCCGGACGCGCCGCCCAGGACCGCGGCATCCAGCATGCCCGGGACGGCCGCCGCGCCGGTGAGTGTCAGGACGTCCGCGATGCACTCCCGCTCGGCCGCCTCGGCGCTCGAGAAGGCCCGCAGCAGGGCGTCAATAGCGTCGCGACGTTCCCAGAGCCGCGTACGCACTCGCCGCGCAAGCTCCTTGGGCGCCGTGGTGAGAACATGGTTGCACACGCGGGCCATGGCACGCACGCTCCCGGCGCGAGCCAGATCGGCGATGCTGTCGGCCAGCTTAATGCTCAGCGCATCGGCCATTTGGGTATCGGACGAGATCAGCGCGGCGGCATCATCGCAGCTCATGAGCTCGCCCAGCACGGCGGCGTGGTCGGCGAGCAGGCGGCTGCTCGGCGCGCCTGAGGCGGATTCTCCCTCGGCCACGCCGGCCAGCAAGTCGGCCGCCTCTCCCAAGCCGGAGGCATTGGCCTCAAGTGCCTGCATGCCACCCTCGCGCGTCGCCAAGCCTGTGAGGATCTGCAAAGCAACATCCTGGACGAGGCCCTGTGCTTCCTCCGAGATTGAGGCATCCTTGGCCCGGTCCCCGATAGCTTCCATGATGGCTTCCAGACGGCCGGAATCGCCGGCCAGCGCCCCCAGAGCCACGCTGATCTTCTCAGCATCGCCACGCCGGGCCACATCCGTTCCCACGACCGCGGCCTCGCCCTCGGGCAGTGAGCGCCAGATAGCGCCGAGCGTGTCGGCATCTTGCTCGGCCTCTTCCATGGCTGCTCGCAGAGTCTCATCTCGCACATCCTCCGCCAGGGCGGCAAGGCAGCGGGCCGTCTGCGTTTGGAGCATCTCCCAGCGCTCTGCAGCGTGCTGCTCTGCAGCACGCCGCAATCCCGCTGCCACGGCTCGGGCGCGGCGACGGATCTCTATTGGATCTAAATCGCCGTCCTCATCGGTTCCGCCGATGGCGCCGCCAATAGCTTCGGCGGCCGCGGCTGGGTCCTGCAGCAGCTCCGCGATGAGTTCGAACTCGGTGCTGCCAAGGAAGAGGGCCTCCCGAGCGCAGAGCTGCATAAGCACGGTCTGTGCTGCCGCCAGCCCCTCCTTGCGCTCCCGCGCGGCTCGGCCGCCGGCCACCGGTGCGTAGCTGATGCATTCCAGTCTTACATGAGGCAGATCGACAATGTGGGGCGCAGCCCCAAGCAGCCCGCCTCGGTCGCGGACCTCTTTGGGTTCCAGCGAAAGCGCCACCAGCACTTGCTTGATCTCCTCCGGCTCGACCTCAGGCAGGAAGCTTACGGCCTCCACCCCACAGCGGCGGAAGGCCTCCAGAAGCCCGTCAACGCCGGGTGTTTTGTCGTTGAGGGGGAGATCGTTTATGGCCAATTCCTGCGCAACCACGCGGAACTCGACCTCGCCCACCCGCGAAATGGCCGCCGAGAGCGCCTCGATGAGCTCCGCGAGCCGCCTCTGGCACACGGGATGGCCGTCGGGGTACGCGCCCAGTGCTCCGAGGCCGTGCTGCATGCGTCCGACCAGATCCGGAGCCATCTGGACGAGTGGCAGCAGATAGTCGTCCGTCTCCTGCTGTGCGGTTGGCATGGCGAACTGCCCTGCGGCCACCCTTCAAGCCACGCCCGGCAAGGACGCGGCCCGGCAGCCTCAGGACTACTCCTTCGTATCTGGTGTACCACTCTTTGGGCCTATATGTCCGAAGAAACATTGCCAGGCAGCGGGTGAACGCGCAACTCCAAGGTCGTGCCCGGAGCCACCCTCAGCGGCGCATATGCAGGGACGGCGACACGGATGTCGAACTGATTAGCCCGGACGGAAATCCATGAGGCGGGGCAGCGTAATTGGGGCGCGCGGCTGGCGCGCCCCAATGCCGAGGCCCAACGCCACGCACCGAATCGCCCCAATGCGTATTGACACCTTTGCAGCCTTGCGTCACCGCGACTACCGGGTGTTTTTCATCGGGCAGCTCATCACCGTCATCGGCCGAAACATGCGCATGGTGGCCGTGAGCTGGCTCGTCTACGAACTGACCGACTCCCGCTTCATGCTGGGCGCCGTCTCAGCTGTCGGCTCCCTCCCAATGCTGCTGCTGCCGAGCATCGGCGGCGCCGTGGCCGACCGTCTCAATAAGCGCCGCATGCTCATCGTCGTCGAGGCGCTGTCTGCCGTGCCACCCCTGTTGCTGGCCTTCCTCGTATGGACGGGGTCCGCACAGGTGTGGCAGGTAGCCGTGCTCTCCTGTCTGGGCGGCATTTTGCACGCCTTTGAGATGCCAACCCGGCACTCCTTCGTCATCGACATGGTCGGCCGCGACGACCTCATGAATGCCATCGCGCTGAACTCAACGCTCTTCAGTGGCGCTCGCGTCATCGGGCCCGCCGTGGCCGGGCTGCTTATTTACGCCTTCGATTCCACCGCCCCGTGCTTCCTGATAACGGGCCTGGGCTTCAGCGCGATCATCATCGCACTGGCGCTCACACGCGGACGCGAGCGGAAGCCAGGTAAGCCACAGCCGCTGGCTGCAAGCCTGGTGGAGGGATTGCGCTACGCCCGCAGCCGCCGCATCGTCAGCGGCGTTCTGGGCATACTCATCGTGCTCATGGTTTTCGCCGCTTCCTACAGCGTACTGCTGCCGGTGTTCGCCAAGGACATCTTCGGGGCGGGGCCCCGGGGGCTGGGGTTCCTCACCACCTCCGCGGGCATTGGGGCCCTCATCGGAGCTCTCATCGTCGCCTCGCTCGCGCGCGTTCGCAAGCGCGTGCCCCTTCTGTTTGGGGGAGTACTTGGCTATTCAATCGCCTTATTCTGCTTTAGCTTCGTGCAGCGCTTCTCTGCCGGCGCCGCCCTTCTCGTATTCGTGGGCCTCGCCTCCATGTGCTGTACTCCCACTGCCAACACTATCCTGCAGAGCAGTGTGCCCGACGAGATGCGGGGGCGGATCATGGGACTATACGCCATGTCGGTGGCGGGTATGCGTCCGTTGGGCAGCCTTACAATGGGCACACTGGCGGAATGGTTTGATGCCCCTGAAGCCATTCGCATCGGGGCCTGCATATGCGGCGCCTGCGGCGTGGGGCTCTTTATCGTGGGCTGGCGCAGGGGATGGCTCGCTCGAGAGGTCGTTGCCGTCGAAAGCCGGCCGCCGCCTGTTCTGGACGCTCTCGGCTCCGCCTCCGAGGACCTCCCACGAGGGAGGTGAGCGGGCCGGCTACGGTCAATGAATACGCGCTGCAGGAATCAGTGGGGTGGATGTCCAACAATATTCAGGGTGATGTGGTGCGGCTAGCTTGACAGGTAGCGGCACAGCCGGTACAAGGAAACTCGGTTTGGCGCTCGTCTTAGCTTTCGGTGTCCCCCGCCGCCGGAAGCGGACGGGCGCCGTTGTTTGTGTCACCGAGCCGGCCCTCGAACTCTCTGTTTTCCTATCTGCGGGCAGCCAAGGATCGTGCGCCTTGTTGGCCACGTAGTCTCGCAGCGCAATCGGTGCCAGCCACTGCTTCAGGAGCTACCTCGAAGATTCGGCTGCGGTGGCATTGTAGCGCGGGGTCTATGTCCCCCGCGTGGCCGAGGTGGCATGCCTTTGGCCCTCGCACCCATCTTCATCGTTTCCAGGTGTCCCACCGCGTCATGACAGCCATCTCCGAATTCCACGCCTCCTCATCTACCTCTCGCCAAAGGGACCACCCCACACCCTCGCGAAAAGCACACCAATATGCCAGCCGGATGGCGCGAAGTCAGGGTCTTCTGACCCCCCTCCCGCCATGACGATCATCGCCCGAACAATCGTACCGGGATCTGCCGACGCCGAGGCGCTCGTCTCGCGGCAGCCGCTCAACTTCCTGGCCGCCTTCAAGGGAGCCGTGGAATGGCGCCACCGACGCGGCAGGATCGAGGACCCGACCCACGACCTCTACGGCCTCCGGACGGCCGGCATGATCCTGGTGCTTCCGCGATGCGTGGGCTCCACTATGAGCTCCCTGCTGCTGCTGGAGTTGGCCGCCGCCGGCAACGCCCCGGCCGCACTGATCCTGTCTGAGGCCGACGAGCTGATGGTGGCCGGTGGGCTGATGGGCGAGGTGTGGTTTGGCCGAGCGCTGCCCATTGTGGATCGGCCGGCGCAGGATATCTTCGCCCACATCCGCACCGGCATGCGCATCAGCCTGCGTGCGGAGCCCGAGGGGGCTACGATCTCCCTTCTCTGAGGGACGAGCGGCAAAGCCTTCAGCAGAAGGCCGGCGGGGAAGGGCATCCCCGCCCTACAGCCCCGGCTCCGTCGCCGCGAGCTCGAGCGTCACGGCATTTATCATGAGCACGAAGTTCCCGCCGGGTGTGGCCTCCACGGCCTCGTCGTTGAGATGCAGCTCGAGCCTATCGAGTGGGCGTGGGTCTGTCTCCAGGACACCGTAGAATGCATATCCGGGATGCTCGCCCACCTCGGGGTCATCGTGAGTCCACTCGTACGCCGGCGGCACGGGGCCGTGGGCCAGACGGAAGCCGTAGATCGGGTGCCGGTAGCTCCACTCAGCCACATCGACGCCCTCGAAGAGATCGAGTATCTCGCGCCCGCCATCCTGGTACACTGCATGGACCGTGCCCACGGGCATGCCGTGTGGCGTCTCCAGCGAGTAGCCGGTGAGAGCCATGAAGTGTACCGCGCGTGTCACTTGCCCGGCGAGTGGCAGCTCGTCCCGAGGGAGTCTGGTGGCGAGAAGCTGGCCCACCATCAGAAGCTGCGTCTGGATGGGAACGTCGGCGAGCCGAAAGGGTATCTCGGCGTAGGTGTGATCGATCCCTTCACCCACCTTCCCCAGCACTACGAACGCGTCGGCATCCGGGACATCCTCCGCCGGAGGCACCGCCTCCTGCCCTGTCGCCGCCAACACGAACATAGCGCCAACCAGGCAAGCCCCAACGGCAACCCACTTCCAATGCTGTGAGGAAAGCATGCTGAACCCCTCCGTCCCCCGGTTGACTCGGGTTGATGGGCCCGGGGTCAGTAGAGCGGCATCCACACCGTCATGTGGGAGATACCCCGGTTCGCCCAGGCGTAGTACGGAATGAGGGTGATATTCACCTTTTGTGCACCGAAGCGGGCCAGCGGCCGATACAGTCTACCGGCCCAGTCGTCCTCCGGCACGCGGCGCACGTCGCCCGTGAGCACGGTCACCCCGCCCAGCAGATTCGGGTCGTGCCGCGGAGTGAGCTTCACGCCTCGCGGGAGGCGTATCTCTGACACCCGCACGCCCTCGGGCAAGTCGGGCGATTCGAGGCAGTACACGATGGGTCCGCGCATGATCGCCACCTGGTTGCGGAGGTGCTCGACTTGCGGATGCGCCTCGATGAGGCGCGGCTTCATGGGCAGCGTCAGCGTGATCTGGTCCCCGGCGGCCCACTTGTGCCGGACGCGAGCATACGTCCCGGGCCGCGCCCCAAGCCGGAGTGTCTTTCCGTTCACTCGCACGCGCGCCTGCTGCGTCCAGGCGGGAATGCGGAGCATAAGGTCGAGCCGCCGCGATCTCTCTGAGTCCGGGTCAGCCAGGCCCGGCAGCGGTCGGGCCGACCCCGCGGGCGGCTCGTCCATCGTGATCGTGATCTCACCGTCCCACGGATAGTCGGTCTCCTGGGTGAGCTTCAGTCGAGTGCCGTCCGGGAGCGTGCCATCGAAGACGTTGGCGCCGTAATGGTTCACCCACAGGGCCCCCTCCGAGGCGCTGTAGGCGCAGCCGTGCAGGCCGGCGATGGTGCGGACGAGGTTCGATGGGCAGCAGATGTGTGCGCGCCGGGGCGGCTCACCCGGCTGGAAGCGCTCGTAGGCGTCGTTCGACAGCAGCGGGGTGTCGGCTCCGTGCCAGCGCAGCGGATTGGTGTAGAACCAGCTCGCCCCGTCGAGGCCGATGCCGGACAGAACGCTGTTGTAGAGCTGCTGCTCCATGAGGTCGGCGTACTTCGCGTCGCCGGTGATGCCGAGCATGCGCCAGTTCCACATCACGCTGCCGATCTGCCCGCAGGTCTCATTGTATGCCGTCGAGCTGGGCAGGAAGTACTCCGCCCCGGCGGCCTCGTGCACCGGGTCGCGGCGGATGGACAGGCCCTGATGAATGGCGCAGGTGCCGCCGGTGAGGTACAGCTTCTTCTCGGCCAGGTCGGTCCACAGTCTCTCCACGGCGGCCAGCAGCGACTCGTCGCCCGTCTCCATGTAGGCGTCCGCCGCGCCGGCGTACAGGTAGGTGTAGAAGACGGCGTGGCCGACGACGTGCTGCTCCTCGCGCAGCGGCACGTGATCCTGATTGAGGTCGCCGCCGCCGGGGAAGGCGCCGCGCATGTCGATGACGGCATTGGCCAGCTCGAGGTAGTTGCGCTGGCCGGTGGTGCGATACAGCTCGACGGCGGCCATGATGATGGAGGGATTGATGGGAAAGTGGGCCAGCGCCGGCGGGCGATCCTTGAGAAGGTCGTAGAGGTAGTCTCCCGCTTTTCGGGCGATGTCGAGGAAGTTGGCTTTGCCCGTGATGCGATGGTGGATGCAGGCGGCGGCGATGAGGTGGCCCATCACGTACAGTTCGTGGCGCCGCGGGTCCTGGAAGCGCTCCCAGTCTCGCACGGTGATCTGGGTGGCGATGTAGCCGTCGGGCTGCTGGGCGCGGGCGATGAGGTCGATGGTCTCGTCCATGTGGCGGTCCAGCGCCTCGTCGCCGGTGACGCCGTAGATGTGCGCGGCCGCCTCGAGCCACTTGTACACCCACTCGTCCTGCCAGTTGGTGCCGGCGAACTCGCCCTGCTCGAGGCCGGCGGCGATGCGCAGGTTGGTGAGAGCGTGCCCGGTCTCGGGATCGCTGAGCCTATCCCACAGGTGCGGCAGCGTGATCTCACGGCATCGCTTGAACTGCTGGGCCCAGAAGCCATGCGTCCATCGGACGCTGCTGAGGTCAACGCTTCGCAGTCCGCAGTACGGGCTGGCGTTGGTCTTCGTGATGCCGAAGTCGCGGCGGGTGGATCGGGTCGCGGTGGACATGGGATCAGTCATCTGCTGTGTGACCTCCTCGGCATTCCGGTGCCGGGCCGCTGCTGCCGGCACGAGCACTGCTGCACCGAGCGCGAGAGCAATGGTTACCTGGATGCCGGACTGCAGCGCTTGCATTGGGCACCGTTCCGTCTGGGGCAGTTCGCGGAGGAGTGCAAGCGGTCCTCTGGGCCGCGCCTGCAGATCGGGGTGCGGAAAGGCCGCAAGTTCGAGCCGGAGTTCACGCGGCGGGTGGTCGAGGAGTGGGTGAGCAGAGGGAAGCGCGTTGCGGGGACTTGCCCGAAGAACCAGTTGGGCGATTCCCTGGTGGGGTGTTGGCGGAAGGAGTACGAGACACACGGGCGGAGCGCGTCGGACTCATCCGACCGTGACGACGGGGAGCTGGGTGCGGCGCGGAGTCAGAATTAAGTAAGCTGCCCCCGGAATTCCCATCTCGCGAGCATTCTTCTCTTATTGCAGGCCCTACGCTCGCTTTCCGGAGTATCTGGTATTGGGCATCACGCGGCGGCCGCCGGCGATGAGGTGCTCAGACGTAGCTCTTTGGTTCTATCGCCGAGACCCCAGCGGAGAGCCCCTGAGGCCCGGCGGGCCGCCGCTTGTGAGGGTGGACATTTCCCTGCCGGCGGTAACGGCAGGCAGTTTCGAGGCCGCCGACGGCTCGATTGGCACGGTCATCGTCAATACCACCGGCGAGCAGCAGGATGCAACGGTCACGTTGGGGCGCTCTGTCAGGTCGGCAGTCCTCTACGAGGCCGACCGCACCGAGGAGCGCCGCTGGGATGCATTGGGCGCCGGTGCAGACATCCCGGTGTCGCTGGAGCCCTATGGCACGCGGATGTTGGTGGTGCGGTAGGTCGCCCGGCCGCTGTCGGCCGGGCGCTCCACGCTCGCGCGACCGCGTTGAGCCGGTCCCGGGGTTTTGCAACAGTGCCACAGATACCTAATCATGAATGTCCGCGGAATTAGAAATAGGCATTATGTCCCCGGAATTTCATGCATTCAAGGCTGTGGCCGGCTGGGCATTGCCATCGCGTTCGCCAGGGAGCGACAGCAAAGACAGCGCGCCCAGGTCCGCTGCGCTGGGTTTGGAGAGGTTCCGTGGGCGGGACGCTGAACGCAGGGTGGCCGGAGCACCTTACCTTGTGATCTGGTCAAGCTTAGCCGTTTGAGATGCTTGTGGTAGGCGTGTTTCTTGGGTTATAATCGGGATTGAGAGAGGATCCCGCTGAGAGGCGGTGGCAGGCAATGGAGACGAAACTGAGCGCGGAGTTGTCGGAGATGCTCCGGCAAGCGGAGGAGACTGACCCGCAGCAGGAAGTGCCCGTTATCGTAACGTTGCAGGGCGACGCCGATGCGACGGAACTGGAGAGGCGCGGCCTAAGGATTTCGCACCGCCTCGACTTCATCTCTGCCGTGTCCGGAACGGCGCAGGCCGCCGCGGTCCAGCAGATAGCTCAGTCGGACTCAGTGGCGCGCATCGAGTATGACGGAGAGGTCCACGGCGCTTGAAAAGCTGTGCGCGCAAGAGACGCGGACCTCTCCAGAGCAAGCATCTCCTCGTCGCTTACGGAATTCCCTCCATTTCCGGCGGCAACGCGCGCTCGCAGGCAACCTGTTCTGCATCGACGAGGCCAAAACCGAACTCATCGTCCCGACCAGGGACGCCGAGGTTATCGGCGGTCCAAGCCAGCAGCCGCCTGATGGCGACGTTAGCTGGCGGCCCTTCGCGCGGCCAGCGGTGCGAACCTATCGCCAGCGCCGCAGCTCCGCTCACGTGTGGGCATGCCATGCTCGTCCCACTCTTCGTGCCGTAGCCGCCCTGCGGTATGGTAGACAGGACCTCAACTCCCGGCGCGCAGAGCTCAACTTCCGGTCCCCGACAGCTAAACCCAGCCAGGATATTCTCGCGATTAATGGCCGAGACAGCGATCACGCTGCCGAAGGCGGCGGGGGGGTGGACGGGCCCAGCAGCGTTGCCCGCAGCTGCCACCAGCACCGAGCCCGACTTCCACGCTGTGTCGCATGCGAGCTCGACCGCCGAGGGCGCCGTCGCAGCGCTCAGGCTCATGCTCAGCACGTCCATCTTGTTCTCGACGCACCAGCCTATGCCAGCTATCAGCCAGCTCCATCTGCCGCTCCCGCCCCGACTCAACACTTTGACCGCGTACAGATACGCTGCCGGCGCCACCCCGACCACTCCTGCCCCATTTATCCGAGCGGCGATGGTGCCCGCGCAGTGAGTGCCGTGGCTGTTGTAGTCCATGGGGTCCGTCTCGTCCTCGACGAAACTGATGCCGCCCCTATAGTTGGCACACAGATCAGGATGCTTGTAGTCGATGCCAGTGTCAAGCACGGCCGCCCTGATCGTCTTGGCACGCGTGGCGTCCCAGGCCAAGGGAGCCTTTACGCGCGAGACGCCCCAAGGGATCGTTTCCGCCGCGGGCTCCGGCTGCCCCTCTACGAGGAGCGGATCCTGGAGCGGCGCCTCCCCGGCCGCGTAGACGAAGCCATCCTCCTCCACGGCGACCACGTTGTTGGTGTCATCTCGGAGCGCGTCAGCCTCAGCTTGCGTCAGCGATGCGACAACGATAGGCGCGTCGTACAGGTTGACGTCAAACTCCACAACCGCGGGCGGTAAGGGCTGGCCTCGCGCCAGTGTTCCCACGTCCAGCGCCGCCACCGGCCGCTCGATCCGATCTGACAGGAGCGCCACTTTGTCCGTCGTGGGATCGCCGCGCTCGTCCTTCTTCTTGAACGTCACGATCATTGTCCGCCTCTCTGCAGTCTCCACAGCGACAACCTCCCTTTGCTTCCGAAGTAACACAGTCACCCGCAAGCGTTGCCGGCGACGTGCTCTTTGGGGTCAAACCAGCCCCAAACAGTCATCCATCGTCACTTGCCTCAATCAGATGCTTGTGTGCAGCCCATCTTTGCCGGGCCAGCATACCTCGGGGCTTGACAGAAGAACCCGGCGTTCTGGAGTCTCGAGAGGCTGAGACAACCTGTCCGATGCGACCCAGCGCAGGTTGTCAGCATCTTTCAGTATCTCGTCAATCTGCTCTTGGCTTAGAGCTGCTCTGGGTCTCCGCTTCCGTTTTGGCGTGTAGTCGTGCGTGAAGCCAGCTCCACTGCGGGCCTCACATCCTTCCCCGCCTTGTTCCTGCGGGCTGTTCGCCAAGATACGCCGGCGTCAGCAGCGCGGTGGGCAGTAGCCCGTGTGCGTGCGAGAGGCCGGGCGTGTGTCTGCTTTGTCCGTGGAATTGTGGCGCCTGGGACGCACGGGATCACCCGGTGAACACGTGAGTGGCGCTTCGCTGCAGGTTTCTCCAATCCAATGTGACCGCCTACGGCACCTGCCTCGCCTAGTAGCGCAGCGCCGCCACCGTAAGACTTCTGAGGCGTTCCGCCGGATGGCTGCCGGAGAACTCCCGCGAGTTGTCTACAGGTGCGAGCCGGTCGCCGTGGACCAGAAAATGAGTATTGTGTCCCCGGAAGCCGACCAGAAATCACGACGGGGGCACGCCACTCGCCACAGGCGGGCTCTGCCCGCACCATCCGAAGCCGGTAGCGAAGCTGGTGTCGCGCCCTACGGTCGAAACTCATCACTCCCTCAGCGGGGCCACTTAAGGCCGATCCCGGCCGTCAACGAAACGTGAGAGACGAATAAGGGCGGCTCAGCGCCGAAGGCGTACTTCACGAAGAACTCCTTGTCATTCCCCAGATCGTACGAGACGCGGGCTTCAGCGTGCGCTTCGGTTCCGCGGGCCTCCGTAACGTCAAACCAGCCGCGGCCCCGGGCTCGGAATTGCCACTGGCTGCGAGCTGTGTGCCCATTCTTGGTGCTTCGGAGAAAGATCGGGTCCCACACGAACTCGGCGATCGGCCTGGAGATTGGCGGGTTCGGGCCCTCGCCGTAGACCCGGAAGCCGATCTCGTAACCCAAATACAGCTCGGTGTCCTTGGCCAGCACGGGAGGAAGCCGCAGCCACTTCACGCCCACCAGAGCGTCACCGTTGTCAAAGCTGTCGTCAAGTTGCCATCCCACGCTGAATCGGAATGCGTCGGCCTGTTTGCTATCCTGTGTGATCATGGCAAGCTGCCGCTCATATCTGATGTCAACCGAGTCTCGGGACGGCGAGTCCGCAACGTGAGCCTCCGCAGTGATACGGCTGGCACGGAGGGTGGACGGGTTGTCTCTTTGG
The DNA here is from genome assembly GCA_030601885.1 of Armatimonadota bacterium. Lineage (GTDB taxonomy): Bacteria > Armatimonadota > Zipacnadia > JAUWAU01 > JAUWAU01 > JAUWAU01. Next base: position 118,327 of record JAUWAU010000015.1, on the reverse strand, counting down.
AGGAACCAGGGGGATGCGTAGTCCACGTCCCCTGCCCAGTTGATGTCACGCTTGCCCCCGCCGCTTTCGTGGGAGTAGCTGAGGTCGATCTCGAGGTCACTGGCAGGAACTATGGCCTCGGCGGTAAACGTGGCCATGTTGTGGTCCTCGTCGAGCGTGGTGTCTGCCGAAGACTTCACATCAGACACGGTTACCGCATACTTGTCGCCGCGCCTGAAATGCTGTCGTGTAGTCAGCACGACCGATATCTTGTTGGCCGATAGTCTGACACTTTGGACCTCGAGTTCACGATCGATGCCATCGACGACATCGATGACATAATTCGAGGCTATCTTTGCGCTGTCTGGGTCGATTTTCTGGTTGAAGTCTACAGCGACTTTGTTGGTCACGCCGTATGTGACCACAGCCTTTGCGACCCTGAGCGAGTTCTGCTGGGCGTCCGCCGTCTGAGTGACGGCAAGGGCAACGAGAAACACCCCAAGGGCACGTCCTAGTGCCAGGGGGGCACCGGTTGAACCATGGGGGGAAAACATGGTAGGCCTCCTTCATGGTGGGTTCTGCCAAGTCGGGTTTCAGTGGATGCCCTTGGCAGCTCACAGGCTACGAATCCGGCCAACTACCCCAACGTCCCACCCAGTCGCTGACGCCTTGGACGGTCTTTCGGCGTTTCAGTTCAATCGGGTGTAGCAGAACGCCATCGAAGTCCATGCCCAGAGCCCCGAACCAGCTCATGATGCCGGCCGCGAGCGCAATTCGCTCCATGTCTGTGTCTACTCCCAGCTCTTCGACGAGTTGCCAGTTCATCTCGATGTCGTCCGGATCACGGCTCGTGAAGTGGGCTATGCACTTCTTGACTTCCTCGTCAATGTCGACTTCGGCCTCCTCCGGCATTCTCTCGGCTCCTTTCTCTGCTACGTTGTTTGGCTGGGCCGCGCCGTGCACGACGCAAGCACGGGTCAGTGACGTTTACGCATGAGCCCTGTCCCTGAACACCCATCCCCGACACCAAATCACGCTGACCGCCCGCGCAAATCCCACGCCATCGCCCTCAACGATCGCATGGCGCAAGCGGGCTGCGGGCGCGGATTTGCGCGGCGGTCGGGCTGAGTGGTGTCCGCACGCAGGGACGGCACGACGCCCCCGTGCAGCCTCGCAGTCAGTACCAAGCTGCGCTGAGTGAAGTGCCACCAGTCATCGCCCGCCACGCCCTCCTCGAGTGCGAACAGAAAGCTCGCCAGCTCTATGGGGCGATGTCCACGTCCACCGTCATCGTATCTGCGCCCGGTACTCCGTCCACGGTGATGGTCACGCCTGTCCATCTACCGCCTGGGAGATCAAGAGGCGGATTCGTGGTCTCTCCTGCCACGTTATTGCCGGAATTCCGGGGACACCATGCTTAATTCCCGCTCCGTGCTTTTCTGCATGGGCTCTTTAGTCGTCGCTTCTGGCAACGCGGAACCCGTCGCAGCGGCGTCTCCAAGCGCGCCACAAAGTCCTGCTGGCGCAGCTCTGCTCCCCTCACGAACTCCAGCCACATGGCCTCCCCCAGCATCTCCAGAAGAGGCGTCCTGCGCACCAGCTCGTCGTGGCTAGGCCAGATGTGCGTTGACGCGCTGCTCTCTCAGATACGTCAGATGTGTCCGCCGGTCGTCATCGACGAAGAAGACGTCCTGTGACACTGTTGAAGAACCCCGCGACTGGCTCGGCGCAGTTCAGAAGCCCCCCCGGGCTCACGGTCCCCACCCCAAGCCGACAGGCAGGCTCGATACTGCGTCGCTGGATTTGCCGTATCCTCCGGGTGGTATTGTTAGTTTTTGCTAACATTCCCGACTGCGTGCCGCACACCCACGCTGTCGAGCCGATAGCCTCGTCCGCGCACTGTGTCTACGAAGGTGCGTCCGAAGGTCTGTTTGCAGGCGAGGCGTAGCCCGTGTATAAGGACGCGAAGGGCGGAGGAGGGTCTGGCGGGGACATAGCCGTGGACGTTTGCCCATATCTCGGGCGCGGGGACTGGATCGGGCGCGGTCTGCATGAGGAGGAGCATCACGGAGGCTTGTGCCGGTGTGAGGCGCCGGCGTCTGCCTCGCCATGCTAAAACGCGCGATACAGGGTCGAGCAGCAGGCCGATCCGCTTGCTCGACGCGTTGTGTAGGCGTTGCGCGGTTGGTGCGTCTGTCGGCCACTTGACTGCATACCCCTTGTCCTCATCAAGCCACATGTCTCCGATCCCCCTCCCCGTCATGGGCCTCTGAATGCCGTTACAGGCCAATTCGCAGAGCAAGTTGCCCCCGTTGTCTACGTGGCAGGAATGTGTGGCTGCGCCTCATGTCCCGGGCCGGCATTCTGGGGACAGAATACTCATTCGTGCGCCCTGGGTGGACGTTCCGTCGGTTGTTGCCTCGGCCGGTGACGTCGTGCGCGATGCGGGGGATCAGCCCTCCCACCCCTTGTGGCATGCTACTGTCGCTGGTACTTCCTTACACTGTCACATCATGATCTCTGCAGTTCAGGCGGCATAGTATTGGTTGCCGATTTCGGCCCTGGGGTTGTATCGATTTGCGCGCTGGTGAATGCCCGGTCGCCGAATTGTTAGCTATCCAACTGTTTCGGTCGGGATTGGAGGCATGGGGCGCGCGAGGCAGGGACACTGGGGCCACATGGGCCTGGCTCGTGACGATTCCCATCACGCGCAGGCGCTGGGCGGCATCAGGATCCCGGGGAGATAGTACTCATTCGCGGCCTCCGTGGGGACCGGCGGCCAGGGGGAGCCGAGACAGAGGACGACGCCTTACACGTTCCGCTCGACGCGCGAACTCCCGCGGTCCCCTCCTCCTCGCCGGCTCTCACAGATTGCCCTTGACCACCGACGCCTTCAGTTTCCCGTGGTCGCTCTCGACGTCGGTGAGAACGTTATCCGTGAAGATCACCCGCCGGCTGGGCTTGCCCCTCAGAGTCAGCGCCTTGGGCTTGAGGCCGGAGAAGAGGTTGCCTACCACGGTAATGTCGCTCGTGCCCTCGAGGACGAGGCCGCCGGCTTTCTGGTCACTCTCGGATCGCTTTGTGGCGCCGCCGCCGATGTAGCTGTCGCAGAAGTTGTTGCCCGTGACGGTGATCCGGCCGCTCTGCGGTCCGATGCGCAGGGCGTCCTTGCCCATGATGGTGAGGGTATTGGCGCTGACGGCGCAGCCGTGGGCGTCGCGCAGGTCGATGCCTCCGGATGCATTATGGGCTATCACGTTGGCGCTGAGCGTGATGCCGTAGCAGTCGCGGTCGAGCACCATCGCCCAGCCCTTGCACTCCTCGATCATGTTGCCGGAGACCACTGAGCCGTAGGTGTTCTCGATCACCACACCGTCGCCCAGATGGTCGTCGAGGTTGTTGCCGGTCATGCAGAGATTGAAGCTGTCAAGGCAGCGCACGGCGTCCTGGTTCTCCTCGAACTGGTTCGCCGCGACGACGATGTCGTGACATCCGATCATATTCAGCCCGGTGCCCTTGTTATAGGTGATCAAGGAATTGCAGATGCGCGGATCCTCGTAGCAGTTGTATAGATGAATGCCATCGCCGCCGTGGTAGCTCACCGTGACGCCGTGGATGAAGATCTCATTGATCTGCCGCGCCTCGATGCCATGCCCGCTCTTCTCGCTGCCGGTCACGCGCAGATCGGCCAGGCAAATGCGCCAGAGCAGCTCCTCCCTCTTCGGCTTCTCACTGGGATGCCTCAGGATGATCGCCGGCTTGCCCTCCGTATTCGTGTTCTTGATATGCGTGGCCGCCCCGGCTCCCTGAATGAGCACATCCGACGCCGAGATGACCAGTGGCTCGGAGATCTCGAACGTCCCCGGCGGAATGCGCAAGAGGCCGCCTTTTGGCCTCAGTGCATCAATCGCCGCCTGCAGACTCGGATACCGCCCGGCGTCAATGACGGGCCGGGCCCCGGGCAGACGCAGCGCCGTCGAATCGGTTGACTGCGCTTGTGCGCTCACATCCTCAATTGCCCCCCAGGCAAGTGCCACAACGGCCAATGATACCAAGATTCTGCACGTCCGGTTCATTGCTGATCCTCCTCTGAAACGCACGCCCGTAGGGGAGCCCCTGCGTGGGCTCTCCCTCGCGCTCAGCGCACGACGAACTCGGCCATCGCCTCTTTGTCTACCTCAACGCCGAGCCCGGGGCGATCTGGGACGATGGCGCTGCCGTCTTTCACGGTCACCTTCTCGGGGCAGATGCGGTCGCGGGCCGTGCTCTCAGAATGGTCGCACTCGAGGGGGAGCAGCTCGTCTTCGAGCCGGCCCGGGTTGGGCGGGGCCGTGGCATGGAAATGGACCGCGGCCGCGAAGCCGATCTGGGTGCCCCAGGCATGCGGCGTGACGTCCACACCGAATGAGTTGGCCAGTGCGCGGATCTTTGTCCCCTCGGAAATCCCTCCGCAAAAAGCCAGGTCGGGCTGGGCGATGTCTAGGGCGCCGGATTCGACGAGGCGGCGGAAGCCGAAGCGCGTCTGCTCGTTCTCGCCGCCGGCGATGGCCACGTCGAGCTTGCTCCGGAGCAGGGCGTAGTCCTCCAGCGCATGGGGAGCGACGGGCTCCTCGAAGAAGAAGTAGCCATGCTCCTGCAGCGCCCGCCCTATGCGGGTGGCCTCGTTGAGGCAGTACGCATGGTTCGCGTCGGCCATCAGCGTCAAGTCGGGGAACTTGCCGCGGACAGCCTCGATGAGCCGCAGGTCGAAGGCGATGTTCTTCCCGATCTTGATCTTGAGGGCGCCGAAGCCGGCGTCCGCATACCGCGCCGCCTCATCCAGGATCACTGCGATGAGATCGTCCTCCGGCACTCGCCGGAAGTAATGGCCAGTGGCATAGCACGGCACCGCCTCGGTCCGCGCGCCGCCCAGCAGGCGATGAAGCGGCAGTCCGGTGAGCTTCCCCTTGAGGTCCCACAGCGCGATATCGACGCCCGATAGGGCCGCCATGAGTGGCCCGTGGCGCGCATGGTCCAGGTTCCGCTGCCACACGGTGTGCCAGATCAGCTCGGTGTCGAAGACGTTGTGTCCGACGACGAGCGGCGCCACGCAGGACTCGACGGCCGCGCGCGCCGGCAGCGCCGGCCCGAAGCACTCGCCCCAGCCCGTTGTGCCGTCCTCGCACGTCACCTCGACCAGGAGGTTCTCGCGCTGCTCGAAGTAGAGCTGGGAGAAGCCAAAGGGCACTTTCAACATGGCCCGCAACGGATAGGTCTGAATTTGCGCTACTTGCATGGGCTCCTCCTCCGGGCGGCCAGCCCGGCCCCCCGGTGGTGCACTTCCGCCATCCACGTCGGGCAGTTCTGCCTCGGCTTGGGAGAACCTGCTCCGTCGGGAACGAGTGTACCAAGAGCCCCACTGGGGGTACCCAAGGCGACGTTGGCTCCGGGCGCGGTGTCTGACGCCGAACATGGTGCCGGCTCTTTCCCGCTTGAATCGCCCCCGGCCGGCAGGGGCCGGGAAGGCACCCGTCCCAATGCGTGGCAGGAGGGAGCGACGGCAGTGGCGAATAGGTATACCATAGAGAAGTTGAGGCATGTCACGAACGCCCGTGAGTATGATCCTGGTCTGTACAGAGGCGGCGAATCACGGTTCTTTCGCCAGGCGCGAGACACGGGCGACGAGGAGGGAGGGGCACCAATGTACGTCCCGTGCCCGAAGTGCAAGCGGGATGTGTGGCTGGAAACGCACTGGGCCTGTCCCAAGTGCGGCGCGGCAATGCGACGGTGCGTAGATTGCCGTCAATTCGACGCCAGCCGAAACTTCTGCCCCGTATTGGGTGGCGACGTCAATCCGCAGCAGGCTCGCGATCCCGGGAAGCTCTCAGTGTCCTACCACTGCCAGTCCTTTGAGCACGTCCCCGCCGCCATGCCGTAGGGGCCTGGCTCGGGCTTCGAGCCGCTGACGTGTTCGGGGAGCCGCCGGTTCGGGGGCGCCGCCATTCTGGTGCCAGTGCGTCGCCGTTGGCAGGAGGCGCCGCGAGGTAGGGCGCCCTACCCGCCATGGCTGAGGCCGTCAGATGTACTCGATGGTGCTCGGCGGCTTGGGCGTGATGTCGTAGAGCACCTTCGTAACGTCTGCGACCTCCGCGGTTATCCGCTCTTGAATCCGCCGCAGCGTATCCCACGGCACTTCCACGACGCTCGCGGTCATGGCGTCGGTTGAGGCGACGCATCGCACCGCGATGATCTGCCCAAAGGCTCTCCCGTCGCCTTTGAGGCCGGTGGCCCGGTCGCGCAGCAGCACGGCGAAGGCCTGGAAGAGCTTCAGGTCCGCTGTCTCCTGCTCGACGATGCTGGTGGCCCGGCGGAGCGTCTCCACTCGCCCCGGTGTCACCTCGCCGATGACGCGCGTTGCCAGCCCGGGCCCGGGAAAGGGCATGCGCTGGTGCATGCCCTCCGGCAGGCTCAGCGCAGCGGCCACCTCCCGCACCTGAGGCTTGAACAGCTCCTTGAGCGGCTCGAGCACCATCAGGCCCCACTGCTGCGGATCGAGCCCGATCTGCTCCAGTATGTTGTGCTGCGTCTTCACGCCACGCTGCGTCTCGAGGATGTCGGCGGCGATAGTGCCCTGCAGCAGACACATCGCCCCGCTTTCTTTCACCAGCCGCCCGAGCACGGTATAGAAGGTGTGGCGAAAGGCCTTCCGCTTCTCCTCGGGGTCCTCGAGCCCCTTGAGCGCTGCGAAGAACTCGTCCTGGGCGTCCACGATGCCAACTTTGATGCCCAGCTTTGCGAAGTCCTCGGCCACGGCCGGCCCCTCGCCCTCGCGCATGAGGCCGTCGTCGATGAAGATGCTGACCAGATGATCGCCGATAGCCCGGTGCGCCAGGGCGGCCGTCGTTGCGCTGTCCACGCCGCCCGAGAGGGCGACAACGGCTTTGGCCGTGCCGACAGTGTCCTTGATCTCTGCGATGTGCTGCTGGATGAATGCCTGTGTGTCCACGGGGCGTCACCTCGCGGAGAGCTGGAATGCGTACCGTGTTCGCCACGTGCACGGGTGCGTCCTTCGCTGGCGGTGATGAAGCGGCGTGGGATAATCCCGGAAATGAGCCCGCCGCGGCATTCAACACGGCCCCGCTCCGGAGAGGACTTGTTCGGCCTTGGGCGAATTTCACGCCGACTGTGACGCCGGCAGCGGCAACTGAGAGTCGGCGCAACGCGTAGGTCGGCGCGGCACTTCGTCGTGTGTTCGCGGCAGCAGTTGGAGGCGCCACGTGCGGGCGTGCGGCATCATTCCGGCGCGGGGTGGTTCGAGGGCGATCCCCCGCAAGAACCTGGTGACGCTGGGCGGCAAGCCGCTCATCGCGCACACCATCGTGGCAGCGCGCGAGGCGGACTCTTTGAGCGACGTCATCGTCTCCACCGAGGATGAGGAGATCGCCGCCGTCGCCCGGGAGTGGGGCGCCGAGGCGCCATTCATGCGCCCCGAGTGCCTCGCCGGGGACGATGTGCCGACGGTAGAGGTGCTGCGTCATGCCGTCCGCTGGCTGGCCGATCACGGCCGCAGCCTGCCGCTGACGGTGCTGCTGCAGCCCACGTCGCCCCTACGCACGGCGGCCGACATCGATGCGACGGTGCGCAAGCTCATCGAGACGGGAGCGGATTCGGCCTTCACGATCTGTGAGGCCGATACGCCGGCGGAGTGGCTCCTGCGGCTGAGCGGCGACCGGGCGCGGCAGCTCCTCGATGCCCAGCGGCAGCGTTTCAGCAGTCCTCGGCAGTTGCTGCCGCCCGTGTACTGCCAGAACGGCGCCGTCGAGGTGTACAGGACCGACCGGCTGCTAGCCGGCGAGGATATGTACGGAGAGGACATGCGCGTCGTTATCATGGCGCGCGAAGATAGCATTGACGTAGACGACTGGCTCGATCTCGAGCGTGCCGAGGCGGCGCTCGCCCGCCGTCAGCGAGGCGGGTCGGGACGCCCGGAACGTGAGTCGTGCGAAGGGCAGGGGGCATAAGGCCTATGGAGGCGGTGATGATCGGTTATCGCCGTGTGGGCGATGGGGAGCCCGTCCTCATCGTTGCCGAGGCGGGCGTGAATCACAATGGCGACATCGACAGGGCGAAGCAGATGATCGCGGCCGCCGCGGAGGTGGGCGCCGACGCGGTAAAGTTCCAGACGTGGCGCACCGAGGCCATCATGTGCCGAGATGCGCCGAAGGCCGAGTACCAGAAGCGCGACGCCGCCGACTCGGAGACGATGTTCGAGATGGAGAAGGCGCTCGAGCTCGCGCCCGAGGCCTTCGCCGTGCTGAAGGAAGAGGCGGAGCGCGCTGGGCTGATCTTCCTCTCCTCGCCCTTCGATGAGCCGAGCACCGACGTGCTGGCCGATCTCGATGTTGCCGCCTTCAAGCTGCCATCCGGCGAGCTCACCAACCTGCCCCTCCTCCGCCACATCGCCCGCCAGGGGAAGCCGATGATCATCTCCACGGGGATGGCGACACTGGGCGAGGTAGAGATGGCAGTGGCGGCAGCCGCCGATGAGGGCAACGAGAGGATCGTGCTGCTGCACTGCACCTCATGTTATCCCGCCGACATCTGTGACTGCAATCTCCGAGCGATGCAAACGCTGCGCAGCGCCTTTGGGCTCCCCGTAGGCTACTCTGATCACACTAAGGGGCTAACCACCGCCCTGGCCGCCGTGGCTCTCGGCGCGTGCGTTATCGAGAAGCACTTCACGCTGGATAGGGCGCTGCCCGGACCGGACCACAAAGCGTCGCTCGAGCCCGACGAGCTCCTCGTGCTGGTGCAGAGCGTGCGCGATGTTGAGACGGCGTTGGGCTCGGCAAAGAAGGCCCCCACGGCTGCCGAGGCAAACGTCAGAGCGGCGGCGCGCAAGAGCATCGTGGCGGCACGCACAATCCCCGCCGGCACACGCATTGCGGCCGACATGCTGGCCCTCAAGCGGCCGGGGACGGGACTCAAGCCGGACGCCCTCGAACTGGTAATCGGCCAGGTCGCGGCAGAGGACATCGCCGAGGATACGCTGCTGGAGTGGGGGATGTTGCGGCCGGCGGGAGTGAGCAGCCCGCGCGGCTCGGCTGTTCGAACACTTGACAGTCGCATGCATATTGATTAATATACATCAACAAGCATCAACCTGGAGGACACCAGTGGCACAACGAGTGGTACGAATGCCAATGACGAAGGCTCGCAGGACGCTGGGCGCGCTGGTCCGGGGTGTCCACGTTGACGGAGATGTCGTGGTCCTCGAGAAAGATGGCATACCCGTCGCGGGGCTGGTTGACATTGATGTGCTGGAGGACTACCTGGACGCATCGGACCCGGAACTGCGGGAACACATCCGCCAAAGCATGGAGGACTACCGTGCTGGCCGCACGCGCCCTTTGCGCGATGTGCTGGAGGAAATAGAGGCAGAGGAGCCTGAGTAGTGCCATGCCGCGCCGTTATCGCGTCGCGACGACGGCGGTCTTCCAGCGGGACCTGCGGCGGGTCAGGAAGCGCGCGCCGCGTGTCCATCATGCTCTGCGCCGCGCGCTGGCGCTGCTCGAGACAGATCCCTACAATCTGGAGCGCAGGGCAAACATCCGCAAGCTCGTGAACATGCCGGCAGGGGAGGGGCAGTTCCGCATGCGCCTCGGTGGCCATCGCCTCCGCTACGATGTGGTAGAGGACGAGGTAGTGCTCCACTCGATACGTCCCCGCAGCAGGAGCTATCGCTGACGTGCAGGTCGCCCTCAGCCGTGCGTCTCGCCTTGCTCGGCGGTGCGGCGTATGAGACACATACTCTACCTCACCGGCAGCCGCGCCGACTACGGGCTCATGAGGCCGGTGCTCTCCCGTCTGGACTCGGATCCCGACTTCAGCCTCGGCCTCATCGTCACCGGGATGCACCTGTCGGAGCGGTTCGGCTCCACGGTGCGGGACATCGAGGCGGACGGCTTCGACATCGCCGCGCGCCTCCCTATCCTCGACGACGCCGATACAACGGCGGCCATGGCAGGCGCCATCGGGCGGGCGGTGATCGCCGTGTCGGAGCATCTGGCGGCGCTGCGCCCGGACATGGTCCTGCTGCAGGGGGACCGGGGGGAGTCGCTGGCGGCGGCCATTGCCGCGGGCTGCCAGAACATCATCGTAGCCCACTGCTCCGGCGGGGATCTGTCGGGAAGCATTGATGACTCCTTTCGGCACGCCATCACCAAGCTGGCCCACTACCACCTGGCAACGAATGTCGCCAGCGCGCGGCGGATTCTGGCCATGGGTGAGGCGCGGGATCGTGTCTTCGTCGTCGGCGAGCCGGCGCTGGACACCATACTGGCGGCGAAGCTCCCGCCACCCGAGACGCTCGCCAAGCGGCTTGGTATCCTACCTGACGCCATAACGATACTCGTCGTTCAGCACCCCGTGAGCACCGAGGTGGAGCGCGCCGGCGAGCAAATGCGCGCTACGCTGGATGCCCTCAGCCACTTCGATCATCAAATCGTCATCATCTACCCCAACGCTGACGCCGGCGGGCGGGAGATGATCGCCACTATCGAGGCGGCCAGTCTGGGGCGGAATGCTCACACGTTCGCGAGCCTGCCGCACGAGGAGTACCTCGGGCTCATGCGGACGGCATCCGTGATGGTGGGCAATTCCAGCAGCGGCATCATCGAGGCCCCTTCGTTTGGCCTGCCAGCGGTTAACATTGGCACGCGGCAGCGCGACCGCCTGCGGGCGGCGAACGTGATCGATGTCGGACACGACGCCTCTGACATCGCTGGGGCCATTACCCGGGCGCTGACGGACGATGCGTGGCAGAGCGCCGCCCGGCGCGCTGCGAATCCGTACGGGGATGGGAGAGCGGCCGAGCGCATTGCGGCGATACTGAAGCAGGTAACCATCGGGCGGGACGCGTTGGTGAAGCAGTGGCACGACCATTCGGAGCAGAGCGCGGGAGACACGGAGGCCGCCCTGGACCTGTGGCCCGTGTGAGGCCCGAGCATGTGTTGGGAGGCGCGCACCTCGGGGGCACCCGACCTGGCCTGACGACGATAGCAATGGATGATCTGATAGATGTAGTAACGCAGAACGTCTCGGTTGACCACCTCACTGAGGAGCTGTCGGCCCTCTCTGCGATCCACCGTCCGCCGGCGACACCGGACTTCCGCGCGGCCGCCGAGCACTGCCTGGAGCGGCTCGCGGCCATGGGCGTTGAGGCGGAGCTGCTGAGCTACCCGGCGGACGGCGAGACGCAGTATTGGACGCTGCGGATGCCCGAGGAGTGGCGGCTGCGAGTGGGACGCCTGGAGCAGCTCCTACCCAACGGCGGCCGGCGCACGCTCTGTGATGCGCGGCAGGCGCCGCTGTCCATTGCGGAGCGGAGCGCCGCGACGCCGCCGGGGGGCATCACCACTGAGCTGGTCGATTTCGATGCTCACCCCGACATGCCACTCGCCGGCAAGCTCGTGCTCACCTCGGGCGACATGCGCCGTGCCAGGGAGCGGGCGGTGGAGGGGAGGGAAGCCGCCGGCATCGTCTGGTACGACGAAACGGCGCAGCCCGGCGAGCTGCAATACCTTCAGTGGTGGTGGGTGGGTGACGAGCGGCGATGCCCTGGGTTCGTCGTTTCGGCCGAAGAAGGCCGACGTCTGCGTGATGCGCTTTCGCGCGCTCCGGTGCCGGTGTGGGCCGAGGTGGATGCCGAATTCCGCCGGGGCTCGGTGGACGTGGTGACGGCGCTCCTCCCGGGCACTACACCCGAAGAGGTGCTGCTCGTCGCCCACCTCGACCACCCCTGCCCCGGGGCCAACGACAACGCTTCCGGCTGCGTCGTTGCCCTGGAAGCGATGCGGCTGGTCGCGGAATTGGTGCGGGGCGGCCACTTGGCCCGACCGCAGCGTGGCGTCCGCGTTTTGCTGACGCAGGAGATCATCGGCACTATCCCAGCCGTGGCGAGTGGGGTGGCTGACCGGGTTCGCACTGCCCTGTGCCTGGACATGGTCGGCTGGCGGCGAGAAGAGGAGCCGGGGCTGAGCGTTGTGAGGAGCGCCGAAGCTGCCGGCCCGTACGCGAATCAGCTCGCCGCCCGGGTGGCTCGGTACCTCGAGCAGCGCGGCGGACCGCCTATCTCGATGCAGCCGTTTTCCAGTGGCAGTGACCACTACGTGCTCTGCGACGCGACGGTGGGCATCCCGTGCCCGCTGCTGATGCGGTGGCCGGATCCTGCATGGCACACGTCACGGGATGTTCCCGAGACCCTCTCTGAGGATTCGCTGCGCGCCGCGGCCGTGTTCACCGCGTGCTATGCCCTTGCCGCCGCCAATGCCGATGCAAGGGCCGTGGGCACACCATCGACGCTCCCGAAACCCGGACCCTCGACACCGGGCGCCGCGGACAGGGCGCCCCGGTGGCAAGCCATCTATGTGCGCCAATTCCGGGGGCCCGTCATGCTGCGCCACTTGCAGCCGCACATGTCCGCAGCCGAGCGGAAGCTGTTTGCGCGCATGGTGCGGTACCCGGCGGAGGAGGGACAAGATCGACATCGGGGCATCGACGAGCTGATAACGGTGCTGAACTGGACCGACGGGGAGAGGACGGCGGCGGAGAGCCTCGCGCTGGCGGAGGCGGAGCTGCAGCGACGACTGGATACGGAGGCCGTGCTGGGATTGCTCGATCTGCTGGCGAGGCACGGCTACCTTGCGAAGACGCCCCCGGGCGGCCGAGACACCTGAGTCGGCCGGTGGGCCACGCGCGCCACAACGCTGAACGAGAGGCACGCTTCATTGGCAAAGTCCTCTGCTCCGGAAGAGCCGGACGGGCGGGACCCGCGGTCCGGCGCCGAGCCTGCGCCGCCTGATGCGCAGGCAATGTCCACCTCGGCCGGCATTGCCATCGTCTCGTCGGCCTCCTACGTTGCCCTCATCGCCTCCGTGGTCCGCGCCGTCACGCTGGCCAACGTCCTGGGCCCAATCGACTGGGGCATACTCGCCGCCGTTCGGCTGCTCGTGGGCTACTGCGGGAACTCGCATCTCGGCATGACCCACGGCCTGAACAAGCTCATGCCGCTGGCCCTGGGCAGGGAGGAGCACGACCGGGCCGAGACCCTCCAGAACACCGCCTTCGCCGCCACCACCGGCCTCGCCGTCGTTGCAGGGCTCACGGTGTCCGCGGTCGCGTTCTTCGATCTGGCACATCTGGGCATCACCACCCGGATAGCATTAGCCATCGGCGGCGTCCTCGTCATAGGCGGCCACGCAACGAACTTCATGACGTCCGTGCTGCGCACCTACGGCCGGTTCGGCGTCATCGGCCGCGCGCTACTGCTGACGGCGGTGGCCGAATTCGGCCTGTCGATCGGCCTGGGGCTCCTGCGCGGCGTCCGCGGCGCCGTCGCCGGTTTCGTCCTGGCGCAGTTGGTCGTTCTGTTGTACTTCCTCGCCCGGGCTCGGCTGCGCCTGGCGTGGCGTCTTCGATGGCTCGAGGTCGTGGCGCTGCTCAAGGCGGGCATTCCTCTCATGTTGATGCTGCTCGCGGATCAGCTCTACCGGACCGTGGACTGCTTGATAATCGTGAAGATCGTCCGCGTGAGGGCGTTCGGGATGTACCGCCTCGGCGCGACGCTGGCGGGGATGCTGTACACCGTCCCCAGCTCTGTCGCGTATGTCCTGTTCCCCGAGTACATGAAGACCTACGGGAGGGACGGCGCCGAGGGCCTGCGCAGACAGCTCCTGCTGGCCACTGTCGGGCTGGCCTCCGTGATGCCCGTCGTGGCCGGAGTCGGGTACTTGCTGTGCCCGTGTGTCATCCCGTGGCTGCTGCCGAAGTACGTTGAGGCCATCGGGGCGATCCAGGTGCTGCTCCTGGGCAGTTCCGTGCTGGCCGTGCCCATCGCCGCCGACCAGGCCCTCGTCGCGTTTAACCGCGAGAAGCAGCTGATCGCCTTCCGGGCCGTAGGGGCGCTGCTCATCGCCGCCGTCACGTATGCTCTCGTGCATACATCCCTGCCGGCGGCCGAGCTGCTGCGCGCCATCGCCATCGGCGCGTGCGCCGGGTACGCCCTCACCAGCGGCCTCAGCCTCGCCTCCGCGTTCTCCGTGTATACCGACCGGCGAGCCATCGTCGTGGGAGAGACATTGCTTTCGTACCTGCCTCTGGTGTATTGCCTCGGGGCTCTGCGTGTGGCACGCAGCATTGCACGGGCCCTTGCCGGCGATGTGGACGTCCCTGGCGGGCTTTGCATCGCGCTCGCCGCCTTCCTGCTGGCCTGCGCCCCGTTGCTCATCTATGTCCAGCGACGCACTGGGATGGTGTCCAGAGTCGCTCGCAGCTTGCTGCGGAGCGGACGCAGACGAAACGCAGGGGACAGTTGATTGGCCCGGCGCGGCGCTCACCGCAGTGGCCTGGATCACCTTGCAAGATGCGCCAAGAGCGAGTAAGCTGTATCTGGTGGCCCTCCTAACTGAGGTCGCGGCACGGACGCCGTAGGCTCTGTCTGACCACGGGGCACGGATCGTCACTCTCGTGCTCCGCTAACGTCCGCGGGGCGGGCCGAGTGCGCGAGGAGGCCGCGAGTCGAATCTCGGTGACGGCACTGGCACAGGATGAGCCTCTATGCCCACTTTGCGAGGTTCGAGGATGTTTGGCGATTCTGCGCTAACGTGGGGAAGACGGGTGGTCGCTCCGTTTCGGCGGCGTGAGCCCTCTTCCCAGGAGATGTCGGTGGAAGCTCTGCAGCGACAGCAGTTCGAACAGCTGGCGTATCAGCATGCGCGCGACATCTACAATAGTGCCCTGCGAATGACGCGCGACAGAGACGATGCGGAAGACTTGGCCCAGGATACCCTTGCGAAGGCGTACGGCTCGTTTCACCAATTTCGCCCGGGAACTAACTTCCGGGCCTGGCTGTTTCGGATTTTGACGAACACGTACATCAACGTCTATCGGCGGCGCCGGCGGGGGCCGGATTTCGTCGCTCTGGACGAGATCACGGCGAACCAGGCAGCGAAGGCGCAAGATGGTGCGGAGCGGGGCCAGTGCAGGCCCGAGGAGGTTGCCTTTGCGGATCTACCGGGCGAGGAAGTGCAAGCGGCGCTGGATGACTTGCCCGACGCCTTCCGCCTCGTTGTCATGTTATCGGATATCGAGCAGTTTGCCTACAAAGAGATTGCGGAAATGCTGAAGATTCCCATTGGCACGGTTCGATCGCGCCTCTTCCGTGGACGACGCCGGCTCCGCAGCGCACTGCGCGAATACGCGAAGGCGCATGGCATAATCTGAGTGATCGGTACGCTGGTATGAAGTGCGAGACGGTCCAAGAGCTCATGTCTGCCCGGGCGGATGATGAACTCCCGGCGGCCGAGCGCACAGTTGTCCAGGAGCACGCCAGAACGTGTGCTCTGTGTGCCGAGGCTCAGGTGTGGCTGCGAGAGACGAAGGCGACGATCCAGACGCTCGCCAGGCAGGAGCAGGCGTTGCCTGCAGGCCTCTGGCCGGCGGTGCTTCGCCGGCTCGATACGCCCCCCGCTTCCCAGAGCACAACTGCGCCGGCGGATTACACCGCGACGGCGCGGCCGTGGTTGGTGCGCGTGCCGGTGCGCGCGGCAATGAGTTTCAGCATTGCCGCCGTTGTCGTCGGGATAGCGCTCGGCATCGCTTGGTTCACGCCGATGGCGGATGATGGCACTGACGCGGTGCTGCCGATGGAGGCATTGGCGCTGGAGTTTGAGCTGCAAGCGGCGGCCGCGGCCCCCCCTCGCTCGCCATGGGGTCCGTTTTCCGACACTGCCGGGCCATTCATGCAGAGCGTCAAGTACGGCCCCGCGCTGATGCGTCCGCCCGACCCGCACATGACGTTCGTCGGGCAATCGACGCGGTACGTCAATGGCGTCATGACCGTGGCGTTCACGTATTCCAGCGATGCGCACTCGATAACTCTGTATCAGCTCCCGGCCGCGCGGGCCCGGTTGCCGGCCCAGGGAGTCGGCGGAAGCCCCGGGCGTATATTCCGTCTCGCCCGGACGCAGCGTTGCTGCGTCGTGGCATGGACCGACGGCGATACCGCATTTGCTGTTATCTCGGACCTGCCGCCCGGCGCACTCCTTGGCATTGCCGAGACTCTCGCGGAGGCCGCGCGCGCCCCCGGAGCCTGATCCCCGGCTCGGACGCGCATCGACGCCGTTATCGGATCATTCAACGGGGCCCTCTGCCAGGGCCCCGGCATTGTTTTGGTGGAGACACCGCTACCGTGGGCACTCGCCATTCTCCGCAGCTCTGCCCAGCCTCCGCGCGGTCGCCGACTGCCGCAGGAGGTGGTCACCGGGATTGCACGATCTACATCTGCGCTCGCGCGAGCACGTACCGGCGCCTGGCCCAGCAGCTTCCCAGGGCGGATGATGTCGTCGTCGAGGTGGGTGCTGCGAACGGGGCGACAACGCGGCGGCTCGCGCGGGCGGCGAGGCGCGTCATCGCTATCGAGAAGTCGGCAGCCATGGTGGAGCAGCTGCGCGCCGCCGTGGGCCAACTCCCCAACGTGACGCTGCTGCACTCGGACGCCCGCCGCCTGGGTCCGGTCCTGGCCGCGGTAAAGAGGGCGGACATCGTCTTCATCGACATCTCCGGCGGAGCCCCGCCGTTCCAGACGGCAGCTCTCGGAAAGGCGTACCGCACGCGGCTGCGCCCGAGGATCCTGGTGCTTCGCAACACCAAGCTCAACGCCTTTGCGCAATCGCTCGGATATGTGGAGGCGTCGAGGACGGCGGGCGCTACTGCGTAAGGTCCTGGGCCGAGCCAGAGCCACGCGCGGCGAAGTGATCCGCGAGGCTCCGGACGAAGTTGGCAATGGGCGGCCGGCCCACAAGGCCGACATCCAGGCCTTGCTCTCGCGCCGTCTCGGCCGTCACCGGGCCGATGCATGCCACGAGGACGCCGCGCGTCAGCGTGCCGGCGTCGGCGGGTTGGAGGGCTTGAACGAAGTTGCGAACCGTGGAGGAGCTGGTGAAGGTCACTGCATCTATTTCCTCCCGCTCGAGTGCGGCGCGCACTTGCTCGGCTCCGGCGGGATCCGGCAGCGTCTCATAGGCTGTTACGACGTCCACCTCCGCCCCAGCGTCTCGAAGAGCATCGGGCAGTGTCGGCGGCGCCACCTTGGCCCGTGGCAGTAGCACCCGCTTCCCGGCCATACCACGCTGGATGAGCGCATCGGCCAGGCGGGCGCTCACGAATTCCTCGGGCACCAGCTCGACGCGAAGGGCTCTGTGCTCAAGTCGCTCAGCCGTCGCCGGCCCGATGGCGGCCAATGACGCTCCGCCCATAGCGCGCACGTCCTTGCGCAGCTCAAGCAGCCGCCGCAGGAGCGCATCCACACCGTTGGGACTTGTAAAGACGATCCAGTCGTAACGGTCAAGGCGCGCGATGGCGCCGTCAAGTTCGGCGAGGTCGTCCGGGGACGTAATCCTGATCACGGGGAGGGCTATGGGCTCCGCTCCTTGGGCGGCCAGGAGCGCCATAAGTTCGCTGGCCTGCTCACGCGCTCGCGTCACCACGATGCGCTTGCCGAACATCGGGCGGTTGTCGAACCAGCGCAGCTTCTCCCGCAGCGCCGCCACCTCCCCCACCAACATAATGGCCGGCGGCTTCACTGCCGCCTTGTCCGCCGCATCCGCGATCGCGTCCAATGGCGCTGTCACCACGTGTTGCCTCGCCGTGGTTCCCCAGCTAATAATCGCGGCCGGGGTGCTCGCCGACCGGCCGTGGGCGATCAGCTCTGCCGCAATGGCCCGCAGCTTGCCCACGCCCATCGCGAACACGAGCGTATCCGCCGCGCACGCGAGCTTGGCGAAGTCGATCGCCGTGCGGCCCTTCGTGGGATCTTCGTGCCCGGTAACGATGGCAAGGCTCGAAGCAATGCCGCGGTGTGTCACCGGGATGCCCGCGTATGCGGGCGCGGCGATGGTGGAGCTCACCCCCGGAACGATCTCGAACGGGATGCCCGCGGCAGCCAATGCCTCCGCCTCCTCCCCGCCCCGGCCGAAGACAAAGGGATCACCACCCTTGAGTCGCACTACAGCCTTGCCCTTGGCGGCGTGCTGCACGAGGAGCGCGTTTATCTCTGCTTGGGGCACGGGGTGCCGCCCCGGCCGCTTCCCGACGTCTATAATCGTCGCATCGCGGCGGGCCTCGCGCAGCAGAGCCGGGGGAGCCAGGCGGTCCATGACGATGACGTCAGCTTGTCGCACGCACTCGAGGCCCCGCAGCGTGATGAGTCCAGGGTCACCAGGCCCCGCGCCGACGAGATATACGATTCCCTCAGCCATCGCCTTGGTTACTGTCTTTGGATTCAGCGTTGCCGCTGTCGGCAGTGAAAGCCATCTGGCGCTCAGCCCGGCGGGTATTTGTGGGGGCCGGGGAGAAGCACGTGCGCGATGAGGTACGTGATGAGCACTATGGCGAACCCAGCGACGAGCAGCCACATCGTCCGCGCACGGTGCCAGCCGGCCACCATCCGTGCATGCAGGTACGCTGCATACACGGCCCAAGTAACGATGGGCCAGATCTCCTGAGCCATCCAACCCCAGTAGTCGCCCGCCCTTTGGCCGTACCAGAGTATCCCCGTGCCGATCCCCACCGTCAGCATGATGAACCCGAAGGCGACCAGCCGATAGCTGAGCGCGTCCAACGTCTCAAGAGACGGCAACGCCCGCTGTGCGACGCTGAGGCGCTTCGCCTTCAGCAGCCTGGCGTGCAGTAGGTACATGACTCCTGTGCAACATGCGAGCAGGAAGGCGGCGTAACTGAGAAACGAGGGCGTGACGTGTATCAGCAGCCACGGGAGCCCCAGCTCAGCGGCATGCTCCGTCGATGCCGCATGGCCGCGCCCGAGGGCGACAGCGGCGCCGAGCACCACCAGAAACAGCAGCGGGAAGGCGAAGGCGCCAACGACGCGCACGTCGCGCCAATGCTGGATGAAAAGGTACCCGATGATGGTCAGCCAGGCAAAGACGGCCAACGACTCGGCGATGTTCGTGATGGGCAGATGTCGGGTCTCGATGGTGAAGAGCACCAGCGCCGCGCTGTGGATCACCAACGCAACGACAGCCACAGTTGTGCCATGGCGCGCCGCGCCCCGCCAGCGGGGCACGAAGTGGCACTGATACAGCACGCCGGCCACAAGGTACGCTATCGAGGAGCACCCGAGCAGTATTGGGCTAGCGGTCACGTGCTACCGCTCCTCCCGCTCGTCCAGCCCAAAAAGCTTGCGGATGTGCGTCCGCATGGCCGGGTGGTTGTTCTCCTCGGTCGAGCGCTTGAGCTGCTTGAACGGTGTGGCGAGGATCTTATTGGCAATGGAGTGGGCCAGGCGCTCCGCCAGCTCTCGGTCTCTGTCGGAGGAAAGCTTGTTGCGTACGCTGTCCAGCTCAGCTCGGACGAGGCGGTGCACGTGCTCTTTCAGGGCAACGAGCGTGGGTGTGATGGGCTGCTGGCGGATCCACCTCAGGAAGCCTTCGGCCTCTTTCTCCACAATACGTTCGGCCCGCTCCACCTCCGCCTGGCGCGCCACCAGGTTCTCCGCCACGACGCTCTGTAGGTCGTCAATGTCGTACAGGAAGACACCGTCAAGCTCCCCCGCCGCCGGATCAACATCGCGCGGGACGGCGATATCGATCAGGAACAGCGGCGCGCCCCTGCGGGCACGCAGCGCAGCAGCAACAGCCTCGGGTCTCAGCACTGCGTGTGGCGCTGCCGTGGAGCAGATGACGATGTCGGCCGTCGCCAGACGCTCGGGGAAATCGTCGAATCGCACCGCCTCGCCGCCGTAGGTAGTCGCCAGGTCCTTGGCCCGCTCGTACGTCCGGTTCGAGACGACGACAGCACGCACGCCGCTGGCGATGAGGTGCTTGAGCGTCAGCTCCCCCGTTTCGCCGGCGCCGAGCACGAGTACCGTCGTGTCGCTGAGGTCACCGAAGATGCTGTTGGCCAGCTCCACGGCCACGGAGGCGACAGACACGGAGCCCTGGGCTATCGCCGTCTCCGTGCGCACCCGCTTGCCCGCCCGTATGGCTTCGCGGAGCATCCGCGACAGGGCACCGCCGAGTGCGCCGGCTTCGAGGGCCATCTCACGTGCGCGCCGCACCTGGCCAAGTATCTCGCTCTCCCCCACGACCATCGAGTCAATGCCGGCCGCGACCCGAAACACGTGGTGCACTGCGTCGGCATCCTCGCGCATGTACAGGCACGGGCGCAGTGCCGCCTCCGGCCCGTCGTAGTAGCGGCAGAGCATGTCGGCCATGCCGTCGTGCTGGTGATAGCCGTCGGCGAGGCAGGCGTAGAGCTCTGTCCGGTTGCAGGTCGAGAGGATCGTGCCCTCGGCCACGCCGGGTAGATCGGTGAGCACGGGCAGCACCTCGCGCACCCTCTGCTCAGAGAAGGCGATGCGCTCCCGCATCTCCACCGGCGCCGTCTTGTGGCTCACTCCCACGGCTTCGATATGCATCGCGGACGCTTCTACTGGGAAGACGGAGCAGTGCGGTCTTGCCGACCACTGGAGCTGCTCCCCTACTGGGATACTTGATAGCTATGGAGGCCCGGGAGGTAGTTGGGTCCCACGTAACAGAAAACCACGGCCAGGAATCCGACGATGGCACAGATGGCGGTGCCGAGGCCCCGCCAGCCGCTCAGCAGTCGTGCGTGCAGGTACAGCGCATAGAAGGCCCACGACACCAGGGACAGCGTCTCCTTGGGGTCCCAGCCCCACGGACGTCCCCACGCTGTGTCTGCCCAGATCGCGCCAGTGATAACCACGAGCGTGAGGAACGGGAAGGCGAAGCCGACCACCCGGTACGTCACCACGTCCAGCCACCTCTGTTCCGGGATGCGCCGGGTCAGCCACTCCCACGAATGCTTGTCGCTCCAGCGGCGCATGAGGTACATTATGGCCGTGGCGAAGGACACCGCCAGCACCCCGTATGCCACAACGGCCACGATCACGTGCACCGTCAGCCAGAACGGGTTCTTCAACGCCGGGGGCAGATGCACTTGCGGCTCGGTGCCGAACATATGCCGCCCATACAGATGCAGGCCGACGGCAAGCAGCAGTGGAATGCCGCCCAGCGTCCGCTGCCGCGTCACGATCTCGACGACTAGATAGGCCGCCACGATGCCCCAGGCGAACAACATGGCGAAGTCGTACCCGCTCGTGAGCGGCAGGCGCCCCTCCGCCATCCCGTGCAGCACGAGCGCCACGGTATTGAGGCCCAGCCCCAGCCACGCTGCCCCGGTGGCGAACCAGCCTATCGGCTTGACATGGCTCATTACAACGTACAGAGCATACCCGCAGCACGCTGCCGCGAAGAGGAGGGTCGAGATGGTTGTCAGCAGCAGTTCGGCGTATTCCAACGGCCCTGCCTCCTCGGGTGCCGTCAGGCAAGCTGTATTCCTACTGGTCGGCGCGGGGCTCGGGCGCGCCGGCCTCCAGTGCTTCGGCGAGAGCAGCAAACTCACGGCCGAAGTCGCCTGTTGAGCCGGTGCCGCCCATGGCGGCGTGTGTGGCGCCGCGCTTGCGGCTGATGTGAAGCCGGACCGTGCGCGGCGCCAGGTACAGCGCAACCATCATGGCCAGCGTCACCCCCGCGAAGCCGGCGTACAGCAGCGGCACACCGGGATCCTTGCGCACGTCCAGGATGCTCACCTTCTTGACGCCTGCCAAGCGGAAGCTGTGGCCCCCGTAGGATTGCTCCTCATGCGTCGTGACCGTTCCGAGGTTCTCGAATCGCTGCTTGTCGCCCTCGAAGTCGGGATACACGATGAGGCTCACTGCGGGGTTTCGCGGAAACTCGGTGAAGTTCACCACTATGTCTCCGCCCTCGGCGTCTCCACTCCGAATCATCTCGTCCCCGCGCATGATGGTATAGTCGTGCCAAAACCCATGGCAGAAAACCGTCCAGCCCGTCGAGGGCACCGGTTCGAGCGCCTCCTCGATGCTGCTGGTAATGGGCACGAGCCATGCGCGGCGCCCCATGTGGTCCTGTGTGGGCTGCAGCGGGAACTCAAGCAGTTCCTCGGTCCCATCTGCTGCCCGCACCGACACGACCACGCTCTCAAGATCCCAACTGCTCTGGTAGAAGTTGACACCGCCTACTCTCAGCGGATGGTTCACCCTGACGCGCTTCTCTGCAATCTGCTCACCGTTTCGCGTCACCACGATGTTGCTCGCATACTCCTCGACCGCTCCGTCCGGGTAGTACGTCATGTCGAAGGATCGCAGCGTGAGCTCGAAGTCAAACTGCGCCCGTTTCACCTCGGTCGGATGCCCGGGGATCGGAGCAGATGGCGGAGCCTGGCCATCGTACGTCTCCCCCTCAACGAGGGGCAGCCGATCGCGGAAGCCGACGCCGGGCAGAAGTCCGACCACGCCGCCGACGACGATGAGCAGGAGGCTGAAGTGCAGTATCGGCGAGGCCCAAGCCGTCCAGCGTAACTTGCGCCCCACCAGCCATCCACTATCGTCCTTGCCCCGCTGCTGTCGTGCGGTCGTCCCCGACCGCAGCGCGTACCCGAGTCTGCGCAGCGCAGCGGAGGCCCGATCGACTGCATCGGCCACTGCTATGTGCGACGTCGCCTCCTGGTGTTGCCTCATGCGGAGCACATCCTCGCGCATCACATCCCCAGCCGGCAGTCCCATGCGGCGCCGCGCGCGCGGCGTGGACTTGCAGGCGCATGCGAACGTACTGAGGCACAACAGGAACAGCAGCGCCAGATACCACAACGACCGATATACATTGTGCAGGCTAGCGGCCAGCATCAGGCGACCGAACGTGCCCCCGTACTTCTGCAGGTACACGGCGCGGATCACGTCGTCGCCGGGTGGCCCCGAGATGCCCTGCTGCGGCAGGACGGCGCCAAGCAGGGAGGCGATGGCGAATATGATGAGCACGGTCACCGCCAGCCGCATGGAGCTAAGCGTGTGCCATGCACTGGCGAGCAGGCCCACGTCGCGGGGAGCCCGCGAGCCCTCGTGGGACTCCGGAGAATGATCGGTTCGTCGCTTGGATTTGCCCATATACGGCCCCACTGAGTGATTCGTGCCCCGCACCAGCAGCACTGATGCGGGGCGACACCAGCCACTATAGTTCAGTGGGTCATGCTGTGTCAACGATATTCGTGACGAATGACGAGTTGTCCACCCGGTGCACTCTGCTGCGCAAACCGGCTTCGCATCCATCGATCGGACTGGGGACGGAGGCAGGCATTGGCCGGTGCATTGTGGAAGCCGAGGAACCGATAGCGACTTGGAGCCGGCTGCGCGGAATAGGTCATGGTGGCGTAGGTTAGAGCATATCATCCTGGCAGCAGGCCACCGAGGTGTGATCATGATAAGCGAGGCACGACAGGAGCGCGATGAGCGAGTGATGCTGACGCGTCGGCGCTTGCTGCGGGCAGGCGCAGCTGTCGGTGTGGCTGCCGTGGCCGGGAGCTGGGAGCAGGGCGTAACGGCCGCGCTCGGGGCAGTCAAACAGGGAGAGCCCCCCGACATGCGCCGCGGCGCCAGCAGCCTGGTCGTGCAGCCTGTGCTGACGTACAGCCTTCCGCGTCGCCGAGAAGCCAGAAGCTGGCGATCCTGGGGCGGCGTCCAGACGGAGGAGGCTGTGACGCAAGAGGCGGAGCGCATTCGCAAAGACCTGGATCAGCTCTGCACGTCGGCCGACTTCGGCGTGCGCATGCTGCCCCTGGTCAAGCTGACGGATCCAGAGGGGGCCGCGGCCCTCCGAGGGCTCGATGCCGACGTACTTCTGATCTACGCTGCGGGTGGGCGGACGGATCTGCTCGAAGCGCTCGGGGCTTGCGGGAAGCCACTCATCATTTTCGTCAGGCAGGATACAGGTCCCTATTACCTGTGGCACGAGATCGTCAGCGCCAGGTTCCTGCGAAGGCACACAGATCACATTGCGCAAGCTGCCGTGGATGAGCACGATGTGGTCGTCGATAACGCGGACGAGATTCTTTGGCGCCTCCGGGCGCTCTACGGCCTCAAGAACACTGTGGGCCGGCGGATCGTCGCCATCGGCGGCCCCGGTGGGTGGTCGTGCCCTACAGCACCGGAGCTGGCCCGCGAGCGGTGGCAGCTCGACATGGTGACCATCCCCATCCCCGAGCTAAGGTCGATGATCGAAGCCGGACGGCAGGACGAGCCGCTGATGTCCCAGTGCACCGGGGATGCCCGGCGCTACCTCCGCGGGAGCAGCGTGACGCTGCATACCACCAAAGAGGCCGTCGCGGAGAGCTTTCTTCTGAGTGAGATCTTCAAAGATGTGATGAGAAAGTCGGATGCCTACGCGATCACTGTCCGAGGCTGCATGGCCAGTTATGCTGGAATACTGCCGTGCCTGACACTGAGCCTGCTCAACGACGCCGGCTACATGGCGTACTGCGAGTCTGACTTCGTCGTGATCCCGTCGGGTATCCTGTTGCACTTCATCTCCGGCACGCCCACGTTCCTGTGCAACCCGACATACCCCCATGAGGGCCGCATGCTGTTCGCACACTGCAGCGCCCCGCGTCGCATGAATGGAAAAGTGCGAGAGCCGGCCAAGATCGTGACCCACTTCGAGTCGGATCACGGCGCAGCACCCAAGGTGCACTTTCGCAAAGGCCGACTCCTGACCATCATCAAGCCGGATTTCGAGGCGAAACGCTGGCTGGCGCTCAGGGGGAAGATCACGCGCACCCCGTTCTTGCCCATCTGCCGCTCGCAGGTCGAGGTGAAGCTCGCCGCCGATGCCGACGAGGTGATCGAGAATCTCAGAGGCTTCCACTGCATGATCGCCTATGGGGACTATACGAGGGAAGTGGCATACGCCGCCAAGAAGGTCGGGATACAGGTACAACTTCTCGACGCGCCGACGGGGTGATAGAGCCGGCCGGTAGGGGAGAAAACCGGACGCGGCCACCGCAGCGGAGAAGGTGCGGCTCGCCCAAGCAGCAGTTGTGTCAGCCCGCGTGCGGGGACATGCCCACCACCCGGTCACCTCGCTTGACACCGGTCCCGCAGGAGCCTATGCTTCCAGCCGTGTATCCCATCACGCTTAAGGTGGTCGGCAGGAAATGCGTCGTCGTCGGCGGTGGGGTTGTGGCGGCGCGGAAGGTGGATGCTTTGCTGGCGGCCGGAGCGGAGGTGGTCGTGGTCGCGCCCGAGCTGTGTGACGCGCTCGCGGCGCGAAAGGCTGCCGGTGAGATCGAGCATCGCGGCAAGGGCTTCGAGCCGGCGGATCTCCAAGGCGCCCTGCTGGCCATCGCGGCGACCGATGCGCCGGCGGTGAACGCGACTGTATCGGAGGCGGCCAACGCGCGCGGCATTCTCGTCAACGTCGTTGATGAGCCGGAGCTGTGCAGCTTTTTCGTCCCGGCGGTGGTGCGGCGCGGGGACGTCATGATCGCCATCTCGACCGGGGGGAAGAGCCCGGCCTTGGCGAGACGGATCCGTGAGGAGCTGCAGAGCCAATACGGCAGCGAGTACGGGGCTTTTGCCCATCTCCTGGGCGAGCTGCGACCACGAGTGATGGCAGCCGTGTCCTCGGAGGCCCAGCGGCAGCGGGTGTGGCGGGAGATGCTTGCCTCCGACGCCCTCGAGCTCCTCGCCGCCGGCGACCCAGAGCAGGCGCGCCAAGCCCTTGAGGACATCCTGAATCGCCGTACTGACACCAAAGTGTAGGGCAGGGATGCCCATCCCCGCCGGCCTTTGCCAACTAACAACTGACAACTTCCTTTGTCCACGATGCCCGAATCCGAAATCATCTGCGTAATCTGCCCGGTTGGCTGCAAAGTGCTCGTGCGCCACAAGGACGCGGAGATCGTCAGTGTGTCCGGCAGCGAGTGCGCCAGAGGCGATGAGTACGCGGCCAAGGAATGCCTCAGTCCCGAGCGCATTCTTACCGCCACTGTGGCCGTGGATGGGGGTGAGCTGGCCCGTCTGCCCGTCAAGACCGACCGCCGTATACGCAAGGATCAGCTTCTGATCTGCGCCCGGGAGCTGTCGCGGGCGCGGATGAGGGCGCCCGTGGCGTTGGGTGACGTCGTCGTTGCCGACATTCTCGGCACGGGCGCCAACGTCATCGCCACGCGACCCGTGCAGAGGGCCGCTGCCGGCGCCGCAGCGTGAAGGACGAGTGCCTCCTGGGAGCGAACCACCTTCCGTTCAAACAGCCTGATCGTCCTGCCCTCCATGCAAGACCTGAGCCACATATCCGCCGAGCAACAGCCTCAGCGGCCTCGTCCCGGCCTCACCTTCCGCGCTGTTGCCATCGGCTCCGTACTCATCTTCCTTAACTGCTATTGGATCATGGACGTTGAGGGCATCCTCCACTGGGCGCATCCCACGGCGATCTCCCTGATGTGGAACGTCGTCTTCAGCCTCCTCATTCTGCTCGTCATCAACTCCCTCATCCGCAGAGTCGCCCCCCACAAGGCCCTTACACAGCCCGAATTCGTCACCATCTACATCATGGTGGCCATCGCCTCCGCCCTCGCCGGCCACGATTCGCTGCAGCTTGGCATTCCAGGGCTGACCTTCCCCTGGTGGTTCGCCGACGAGTCGAACCGGTGGGAGGAGCTCTTCCACAAGGACATCCCGGAGTGGCTGACGGTGAAGGACCCAAAGATCATCGAGGCCTTCCACGAGGGCGGCTCCACGCTCTACACGCCCGAGCACATGCGCGCGTTCCTCCCGCCGATACTGTGGTGGTGTGGCTTCATCCTGGCCCTCGGCCTCGTGCTGGTGTGCATCTGCGTGCTGGTGCGGCGGCAATGGACCGAGCACGAGAAGCTCGGCTATCCCATCGTCCAGATCCCTCTGGCCATCACGGAGAAGGGCGGCGCCGCGCCCATATGGCGCAACAAGGTCATGTGGGTCGGCTTCGGGTCGGCTGCCCTCTTGGACCTCTACAACGGCCTCCACTTCTTCTGGCCCGTGTTCCCGATCATCAAGGTGCGCCACAACGACCAGGAGCACTGGATACGCATGCGCCAATGGGGCCTCCCGTGGAGCGCCGCGGGCGACATCTGGATGCCCCTGTACCCGTTCATCATCGCCCTGGGCTTCTTCCTGCCACTGGATCTGTCGTTCTCCATCTGGTTCTTCTTCGTATTTCGGAAGCTCTCCCAGGTGCTCGGCGCCGCCGTGGCCATTCCTCGTCTGCCGCTCCTGCCGTATCGGGAGCAGCAGTGCTTCGGCGGATGGATGACTCTGTTCGCCTACGGCATCTACATGGGCCGCGCACACTTCAAGGACCTCCTCAGACGCGCCATCGCCGGCCGCCTCGAGACGGACGCCACCGGCGAGCTCATGAGCCACCGCGTCGCCTTTGCCGGCATAGGCGTCGGGATCGCCTTCATGATCGCCTTCTGTCTCAAGGCCGGAATGACCCTCCCCTACCTGCTCGTCTTCTTCGCCCTCTACCTCATGCTCGCCACCGCCATCACCCGCATGCGCGCTGAGCTCGGCCCCCCGGCCCACGAGATGGTCGGCAATATGAACCCGGCCAGTTGGATCACCCAGTTCACCGGGGAGGCGGCCGTCGGCACGAAGAACCTCGTGATGGCGCCGCTGTTCTACTGGTTCGCCGGGCGCGGCTACCGCACGCAGCCCATGCCCCATCAGCTCGAGGCCTTCAAGATGGGCGAGGTCGCCGGCATGGACCCCAAGCAGCTCGGCTGGGCCATGGCGCTGGCCTTCCTGCTCGGCGGCATCGCCAGCTACTGGGCTGCCGTGCACCTCACCTTCGGCTACGGCGACAACCGCATGACCATGCACAACTGGGGCCAGTGGCGCGAGCTCGCCTCCCGCCTCGGCAACCCGCAGCCGCCCAACTACCCGGGAATCGCCTTCATGGGCGTCGGGGCCGTCTTCACCGCATTCCTGACGCTCATGCGCATGCGCTACACCTGGTGGCCGTTCCACCCCGCCGGCTACGCTCTCGGCATGAACTTCGGCGTGGACTACTTCTGGTTGTGCATGCTCATTAGCTGGCTCATGAAGCTGGTCATTCTGCGCTGGGGCGGCTACAAGACGTATGCCCGCATCATCCCCTTCATGATGGGCGTCGTCCTCGGCGAGTACTGCGTCGGCGCCTTCTGGAGCGCCCTCAGCGTCATCCTCCAACAGCGCACCTACGACTTCTGCCCCGGCTAGCCCGCGTTTACTGTAGGGCGAGGCTGCCTAACCCCGCCGCCTTTGTCGTCGCCGTTGTCTTTGCTGACCACTGACCACTGCCTCGCAGGGCACACGCCACTTGTCCGTGAAACTTTTTGTAACGTCGCAGGGCTGCTAAACGACTATGCTACAGGATCGCCAACACCAGAGGCGCGATGGTATGAGCCCGTCCGAGAAAGGGATCATCCGACTGGTCCGCGAGAGGGACACGGAGGCGTTCGGCGAGCTGGTGGCGAGCTACCAGAGCTCCGTGTACGGCATCGCCCTCTCCACGATCGGCGACGCCGAAGAGGCCGAGGACGTGGCGCAGACCTGTTTCGTCGAGGCGTTCAGCCGGATTGGGGAGCTCCGTGATGGGGATCGGTTCAGTCCCTGGCTTTTCGCCATCGCGCGAAACAAGTGCCGGGACTGGCTGCGACACAATTCGCGCCGTCCGGCTCTGGTGGGCGATCCTTCGGAGCTGCCGAGCGCGGATCCACCGGAGCTCCCCGACGGCCCCGGGCCGGAACCCCCAGCCCTCAGTCAACGCATCCTTCCTCTCATCCCGGGTGATTCGATCAATAACGGCGACCCGTTGACCCCAGAGGGGTGCCGTGCTATGCTAGCCTGCAGCTCAAGCACTGATACACGGGCAAGTTGCACGTGGAACAGGCGCTAGGCTAGTGACGTTGTAGTAGGCAGCTGAGCGAAATGGCACAGGAGAGGCATAAGTGGGACCGGTTCTTGACGCCACTTGCCCGGTCGCTGCGCGACCGCCAACTCGCAGTGGTTGTAGGTGCCGGGCTCAGCAAGCAGGCCCGGTTGCCCACGTGGTCTGAGCTGATAGACGCCCTTCGGGCTGAATTGCAGCCCATCGACCCAGATTCGGCTGATATCTCGTCGCCCTTGCTCCTCGCGTCCATGTATGAAGCCCAGTTTGACCGCCAAGGTCTGGTACGTAGAGTCCACGAGTTCTTACCTCCAGGCGAGCCCTCACCAGCGCACCATGCCTTGGCCGACCTCGACGTGGAGTTCTTCTTCACCACCAACTTCGACAGCTTACTCGAAGATGCTCTCCAGGCCCGCGGAAGGAATCCCTACGTCATAAAGCGCGACGTCGACTATGCCCACTACCCTAAACCAGGCGTCGCCAAAGTCTTCAAGATGAACGGCGATTTGGACCTCCCCTCCGATCTCGTCATCACCGAGAACGACTTCGCACGGTACGCGCAGTCCAGGCCCAACCTGCTCCAGGAGCTCCAGCGTACGTTCAAGACCCACACCGTCCTCTTCATCGGGATCAGCTTTGAGGACCCTGCATTGAAGTCTGCGTACTACCAGGCCCTACAGGACCTCGGGAAACAAGGCAGACGTGCCTACGTCGTGTGGGATCGAACCCCGGCGCTGGCCAGGCGTGCGTATGCTCAGCTCAACCTCGAGGTCGTCGACATCGATTGCTGGGACAACCTGATCCCGTTCCTCCAGCGCCTGCGGCAGCTTGCGGCGCAAGCCGATCAGTCAGCCCCGCCGCTTACCGCGCCGGCTTGGCTCGCCGATACCGACATCCGCGATCTCTTGAGCCGATTGACCGAAGCCGAAGCCCAGCGAATGCTGAAAACCTTCAGGCGCCTCGCGGAGGCTCTGAATGCCGGCTATCGCAGCAAGGTCGAGCGTGAGCTCCAGGAACTGGTGAGCGACATCGAGAACAAGGCTACATCTCTGCCAATACCTCCTGAGGTCCCGGCCAGAGTCCATCGCCTCGCAGCGGCGTACCACTTGCCTCGATCTCCGCGGGAGACCCCGGAAGCATCGCTCGCGCAGATCAGCGAAGCACTTCGATTGTGGGATAATGCGGGCCACCGCGCAGAATGCAGAGTGATTCAGGCGCTGGCGCGTCAGCACGTTGACGGTCTGGAAGCCACCGTTACGGCCCTCAGAGATATCGGCTCATCCAAGGCCCGCGCTGTGGAGTTCTCATTGTATGCCCACGCAGGGCACATCGAGAAATGCCATGAGATGCTGGAGGCCCGCCTGGTTGACGCACAGGCAGCACGCCGCGATCCCGACCTTGCCCCCGCGCTTGCCTACTACTACGCACTATCAGAGGAGTTTGGGCAAGCGGAGGAGACTACGCGCGATCTCCTGAATCTCGCCGACACCCCGTCGCATCGCGAAGTTGCCGCAGACATTGCCCGGCTAACAGCATATGCCCCCATCAGGCAATTCTGCAAACGGCATGGGTTGCTACCGAACGCCACGTTAGGGCTCGACTTGGCCGAATTGGCCGGCGGGGACGCGCTCGAACGATGCCTCGAATCGTACACCAAGGCTGTCGACGGCTATCTGGCAGAGCGTTGCGAAGAAGAAGCAGTCGCGACTCTGGAGGCCGCAGTGAGGGCCCTTCGCCCCAGCAGCGAACCAGTGCGCGGGCTCGCTGAGCGACTCGCAGAACTGAGTCCACGCAACCCGGTCCTGTGCTCGCTTTGGGACCCCGCCGCACCGGATCGCGACCTGCCGGCGCGGCCTCCAGATTTCCAGACACTCCAGCGTCTCGCTGAGGATCCCCACTCCGACACGGCGCTTCTGCTCGAAGTCGCCGGTGGATTGGGATGTCAGGAGCTAATTGCAGACCGGCCGCCCGGATCCGGCCAAGAGCGTATGCGCCAGGTCGTCGAGAAGCTCGATGCTGCGAGGTCCAGGTTTGATTCAGATCCAGGCCTCCAAGCTGGCTATACGCTGCATGCGGCTCAGCTCTGGCGACAGGCGGGGGACGCGGCGAAGGCCAGCGAAATCCTGGAAGGCTACGAGCCGCCACAGCAGTATGCGTACCTGGCGCCACTGCTGCGTGCCATGCACTACTCGACGCACGACCTCGAGAAGGCCCTTAACTGGCTTGATCGTGCCTCCGCCCTATCTCCGGAGAACCCACAAGTTCTCTTTGTGGCGGTAACTTCCTATGGGTGGGCCGAGGAGACAGAGAAACAGGCTGAGGCGGCCACGAAGCTTGCGCGCCTTCTACGAACCCGACAGACAGTGAGACTGCAGCTCCAAGCCTTGGCAGACGCGCGCCGCTGGGCGGAGTTTCTCGCAGCAGCAGAACAGGCCGCGGACGATGCGCCAGAAGATGAGTTCCTCCGACCACGCCGCGCAAACGCGCTACTCGCTCTAGACCGGGGAGAAGAGGCGATCGAGGACCTCGAATGGATGCGGCAGGGGCGACTCGGTGGCGCTGACGCTTTGCTGGCACTGGCTCGTGCCTACGCCCTTCACCGCAATGACTATGACCGCGCGCTGCAGGTTGCGCACGAGTGCACAGAGCGCTTCCCAGATGAGAGGGACGGCTACCTTTACGCGTGTGAACTCGCGCTACACGCAGGACGCACGGAGGACGCGTTCCAGGCGGCGGCGGAGGCCCTCGAGCGATTCCCGGACGAAGAAGAGGTACTCGTCAAGTTCATCCATGTTGCCCACAGGACCGGTCACGACGGGGACACCCGGCTCCCGAACGTCTATGGCCGCCTCAGCGCGATGGGCTCAGGTCATCACTTCAGAGTCCTCAGGGGTGCGCAGGGGCTTGACGAAGCCAAGCGCCTCGTTCTGGCGAGGCACGAGGCCACCGAGACGGCCGAGGCGCTCTACGCCCAAGGCGTCGTGCCCCTCATCCTCATCGCCGAGCATCCTCTGGGCGTCGCCCTTTATGGTCTGTCACGCCTGTTCCTCCGACACGGTACCCCACGCTACATCTCATGCGGAGACCAAGCTGGCGACTTCAAATGGCTTTCGGAACATGCTCCCAACGCCACCGTCATCGACTACACGGCCTTGCTGACCCTTGAGGCGCTCTCGGACGAGAAGCCCGACGCCTGGCTCGAGATCCCCGAGAAGTGTTTCCAGACCATCTACGTCCCCTCAAGCTTTCACGAGGTGCTTGCCCACGAGCGCGACCGCCTCGCCGACCGAGGCCAGCCCAGCAGATACCGATCGCTCGTCCAACTCAGAAACGCCATCGAACGTGAACGAGGTGTCTTCGAGACGCTGCCCCACCTGAGCCGCGATGGCGCGCCGGACACATTCGGCGAATACACAGAGCGCCAGCACGCGTCTCAGCACTCTCTCCCGTACTTCGCGGAGTACCCACAGTCGGACTACGAGCTCCAAGTGCCCGAGCTCAACCTCGCGGCTGTGACGGAGCTGCTCAGGAGCGCTGGCGAGATCGACAAGAAGACGCACGATCATTTGCTCACGCTTGCCTCCAGGCCAATCCCCCAGAATCCGGCAGATCCAGCCACCGTCGCAAAGCAAAGAGAGGTAGTGGCCGACCTTACTACGCTCGAGCGGATGGCTGACGCTAACGCGCTTACCCCCCTCACTCGCTACTTCTCCAAGATCTGCATTTCTGAGCAAGCCCTTGATCGACTGCGAGCGGAGATAGAGCAATTCGAGTTCGACGAGCAGTGTCGCACGGGTTTCGAGAGATTCACGTCCCAGCTCCGCGCGTCCAAGGCCACGGAATGGGTGTCCCTCGAGCCCGATGAGCGAGTAGCTATGCCGCCTCGCCCGGGTACTGAGGAGCGCTTGGATCCATACTTCCGATACTACGCCGACCTTTACAACGTCGCGCTCAAACAGGGAACGCCTCTGTGGACGGACGACCGAGCGACGAGAGCCGTCAGCCTCGAGGCCGGGTCCGTCCCCAGGTTCGGCACAGATTCCCTCCTCAAGTGGGCATTCCTAGGTCGCAAGGCGATCGACGACAACACCTACTTTGCCCTCTACGAACGCATGCTCGACGAGTTCCGGTATCGTTGTCTCCTCATCGAGCCCGAATTCGTGGTGCGTCTCTACGGTGAGGTGAATGATCCGCGGAACGAGCGCCTCGTGCGGATTCTCCGGACCTATCGAGAGGCAGCAACGCAGATCCAGCAGCTTTCCCAGGACCCATCGTGGCTATATGGAGAGCTGACGGTCAGAAGAGCATTTCGCGCCTACGTGGATGGCGTAGCCGCAATACTCGACCTGGCTCACCAACGGGGTCTGTCGCCCGAGTCCGCCGGCGATATCTTCGCAGAGCTGGACCTCAGTCGTCACTGGGAGCACGTACGGGGAAGAGAGCCGGAGTTCCTGAGCTTGCTGTTCCTGAGGTATTGGAGTGGCGTGAGTGTCACCAGACAAGCCTGAGCAGGAGGATGATCGCAGGCCCTCGCCGCCCATCGAGCGCGATGGTTTTCCGGCCTGGCTCGATGCGACTCTACGATCCTCTGGTGTACCAGCGGGCGCCGTCGACGAGGGCTGGCGCTCACTGATCGCGGGGATCTGCGACCACCAGGAGAGCACACTCCAAGAGGACCGGCTGCGCGAGGCCAAGGCTGCTCTCGTGGCCCGCCTGTTGTCTCGGCTCCCAGAGGCCACCCGCCAATCCATCTGCCGCGGGCCATTGCTGAATCGGCTCGAGCAGTTAGGCTTGCAGATACGAGACGTAGCGGTCGTCCAACTCCAGCGGAACGGGAAGGCTCTCGACACAATATCGGTGTCGGCCGAAGACATCGCGTCTTCGCTGGACGTGGCCCTCCAGAAGTATGTCCGAGCGCCAACTACTCGTCCCCTTGATGCTGGCCCATTCACGTACTGGTTTCGGGAGCTCGGCGAGGGCTCCCTTTTCCTGGCGATAGAGCGTGTCCCCACGCAGTTCCTGGAATCCGTCCCCGAGGTCCAGCGAGAGAAGGCTGTGCGTCTTCTTCTCGACGGGTTCTCGTCCGAGGATGTGGGTTTTCGGAGGCATGTCTGCCAGCTAGCCCGCGAGCGACTGGGCGCCGTGGGTCCTTTGCCAGCGTCATGGACCGATGACGAGGCAGCCTTCCTGTGCTCCGATCCTGCCACCCGGGCCGCGGCAGGCCAACGCATCAAAGAGCTCCTGCTGAGCGAGTGGCGCGTGTTCTCGGCTGAGTTGCGAACGGTTGCTGATGTCGCGCCGGATGCCTGCGTCAGTTTACTGGGTTACGTCGACCCCGAAGTTGCCCTGAAATGGCTCGGCATCGAGGCGAGAGCGATCACGCACGCGAATGCCCTTCGGTCATCTGCGAAACGCCAAGTCGAAGCTCTCCTGCCCGCCCCAACCGTCGTCGGCACCAGCGAGGTCAGGCACGAGCCGCGGGCGAGCGGTACGCGCCGCATCGCTGAGTACTGCGCGAAGTACCTGAGCAGCATCTTCGTAGACGCAAGGATCGCGCGCCAGCATCTTCTTCGGTGGGCGCAGACCGAGACGATGCCCACCGTGGTCGGCGACCTGCTCGCGATGGGAGAGCAGGCGCATTCGGGCGCGCTACAGGCGAACCTCGCCTTGCTGGCTGCTCAGCTCCTGGAAGCCGCACCTGACGCCTCCTCAAACGAGCTGCTGCAACGGTTGTCCCTACTGTGTCAGACTGTGATCGCCGGCCCGTCCGACGACGAGGAGCATTCTGAAAAGAGAGCCGAGCCGCGTCTGTCAGCTTTCTTCTACGTTCGCTGGTCCGCTGATCCAACGAACTTCACACCTGCCCAACTGCGGTATCTGTCATCCAGGGCCGCATCGTATGTCGCCGCATCCGTCAGCCGTCCAGAAGACGGTCGCCGCGTCCTGTCTGCTATAGGCACCGCACTCGAGGACATCGACGTCGAGGCAATCCGGCACTTGCGACAGCGAGAGAGCGGCTTCAAAGGGTTATTCCATCCACTTCGACAGCCCCAGTACAACTACCCGGGAGCATTGCTGTGCAAAGGCTTGGCGGAGCGTGCCACCACGGTCACCAAGAACCTCATGACCGGTCACCTTCTCGAGAGTGTCCTCGAGTTCGGGCACGTCCATCGTATCGCCTCCGCCTTTACACTCCCCGAGTCGGTGGAAGCAGACGTCTGGGACACCGAACTGCCGCCCGATGCGGCAGCTGCGGCGGCGAACCTAGTGCAGACGGCGCAAGAGGACGCCTTGCCCCACTGGACGGACGACGAGCTGGCGCGTCTCCAGTTCATCTCCGACCCCGACCGAGCCGAGACCATGGCAGACGCAGTCGCCACGGAACTCCCCGACCTGCCACTCGGTGAGCTCATGCCGATGCTCGGGCTCGTCTTCAGCGCCGCCGGTGCCAGTGCCCAGCGAGATGCGCGAGTTGTGAGCGCCCTCAGCGATGAGCTCGCCCAGAGATCCAAGGCGGAACCTGATCTCCGACGGTTCCTCCTCCATCATGCGGCCCTCTGCTCGATCGCCGAGGGCGTCTCCACGCGGCTAAGAGGTCGATGTCGCGAGTTGCTCTACGACGTCCCATCGCCTGACGATCTAGATGAGTCCATCGTCGTCCAGTCCGAGACTGTCTGCCAGACACTTGAGCGACCGACGGAGGTGGAACAGGCTGCCGCGTGGTTGCGTGACGCTCTGTCATCCCTTGCCCCCAATCTGGACAAAGTGCGCGCGTGCCTCCGCTCATTTGCAGATGGGTGGACCGGTCTTGGCATCGAAGCGCGAACAGCAATCGCCAGCCAGCTGCGTTCCCTCGCCCATAGTCCCCCCTTCAACACGATGTGGGAACTCCGGCAGATGGGGGTGGATGACCATGACACCGCGCCCCGATAGTGCCGAAAGCCCCGACAAGCTGCTGATCTCTGTTCACTCTCAGAAGGGCGGAACGGGCAAAACGCTCATCTCCCTCTACTTGGCGCGGTGCCTTGCTGGCGCCGGCGGGGACCCTCGACATCGACGTCGGCGGCGCCCTCCCCTACGGCGATGAAGTCATCCCCTTGCAGCCAGGATGGAACATGATCGGCGCACCGTACGAGGCGACCCTCGACAGCCTGCAGGTGGACAACGGCGTCGAGGTCAAGAGCCTCGCCGACGCGCAGACGGCCAGCTGGGTCCTCGCGACCTTCTACTACTCCCATGACGGTACAGGCAGCTACAGGACGCTCACCATCGACCAGACCCCGGGGGACGAGCTATCGTTGTGGCACGGGTACTGGGTGCTGGCCGGCGTCGATTGTTCCCTGATCGTGCCACAGCCGCCAGCGGGTGTCGGCGGCATCGCGACGAGAGCGGTCGGGGAGGGCTCTGCCATGCCCGCGTGGAGTTTCGACATTGAGGCTATGAGCGGCAGCTCTGCGGACAGCATCACGATAGCCGCAGCCGACGCCGCTTCGGACGACTTCGATGGGTTTGCGCTGGACAAGCCCAAGCCGCCGGCGGCACCGGGGGAGGGGAGGGTGCGGATGGTGCTCAGAGGCAAAGGCGGGCGGGGAAGGGCATCCCCGCCCTACAACAAGGCACGGGGTCGCCAGATGCCGTGGAGCTCCGAGTTGGCGATGGAGACAAGGTGCAGCGCACAAGATTGCGCCGAATGGGCGTTCAGTGTGACCGGCGGCCTCAAGGGGGATGCGGTCACGCTGCGCTGGCCGGAGCTGAGCCGGCTGCCGAAGGATCGGGTGGCAATACTGACGGATAACGACACCGGCAAGCGCACCTTCATGCGGACGCGAGCACAACACGAATTCCCCGCGCCGGGCGAAGGCAGCAGTCGGAGCTTCACTGTCACGGTGAAGTCGGCACAGCAAGGCACGCTAGTCATCACCGGCCTCACGGCGACGCCGACTCGCGGCGGCGCCTGGGACATCGGCTTCAACCTCTCCACCGACGCCGCGGTCACAGCCCGCATCTACAACATCGCCGGCCGCCTCATTGCTGACATCAGCCGCTCCCAGCAACTGTCGCGCGGCCGCGCATCTCTCACCTGGAACGCCCGCAGCCTCACCGACACCCGCGTCCCCAGCGGCATCTACCTGCTCCGCCTCACCGCGCGCAGCGAAGAGGGCGAGCAGGCGTCTGCGGTGACATTGCTGGAGGTGGGCCGGTAGCCGCTGCAGAAAAAGGCGTTGGTCAAGGATGCCCCGGAATTAAGACCGCGCCTACGGCCACTCCCGCCACGATGTGCTCCCACAGAAGCTGCCGGGTGTCGCGGCCTCGTGGGTATCTCAGACCGTCCACGCCGTGCTCGCGACGACTGCGAACCCGAGGGCGGCAATGCCTCTTTGCGCGGGCGGTCGGCCAAGGCAGTTCCATATCAGGAAGAAGGGTGCTGCTATCAGAAGGCTGCCGACGATACGCTCCCAGAGCGGGCCGCGGATTTCCTCTGTCTCAGCCTCTTGTGTCGTCCCCATCACCAGGCCCGCCTGTGGATTGCTTTCCCTGCATAGTGCCCACGATAACACGCACGCGGCCCACGGGCAAGGCGTCGGAGGATCGGCCTGCTTCAGTATCCCGCCATGTTGGGGCCGTTCGCCCAGGAGTCTTCGAATGCTCTGGGCACCACGTCTCCCGGAGCAACCCGAGGAAGCTCGTCTGGCAAGGGCGGTATCACATGACGCAGCTGTTCCGGCCGTGCATATGCATCGGCGAGTGTCTGCCATACGCGATGGTTTTCCGCCCCTAGGGCGCCGCGTCGCGGGTGGAACCAGAGCAACTGCCACTGGCATGAGGGCTCGAAGTGGTGTTCCAGTAACACTCGGTACTCGGCATATGCGCTGAGGTGGCGTCCAAGGAAATCACCATATGTGACCAGAATGCGGAGTCCGACCCCAGTGATCCCGTCGGCGAGATCGCTGATCTTCTTCTCCAACTTGAATGTGGCCTCGCCGCCCGGGTGCAGTACGGGGTTCCAGGGAGTTAGGGTTCCTGCGTGAATGGGCTCGCCAGATGCGCCCCTGCAAATCTGGGCATGTACACGCAGGCTGTGCAGCGACGCCGGGCTGACGTTCCGCAGCCTGACACTCAGCATGCCATTGCTGTCCATGCGCAGGTCGCTCGCGCGCTGCTCGTCGTCCGGGACCGGCGCGACTCGAGGCAGCCAGTTCACCTTCCTTTCTCCACGCATTTCCGTCACCGTGGCTATTGTCGCGTCGGCCATGCGTGTGGTCTGATCTGCCATTCGCCTCGTCTCGTCGGCGTACCATGCTCCGGCCATGGCGGCAATCCCCAAAACGAGCACCTGACACACAACGGTGATGTGAGGCAGCCCCGGAACGAAGATGCACAGTCCTGCGGAGACCACGACGCCCAAGGAAATGCTGGCAAGGAACGAATACAGCCACAAGCCCTTGTCAGGATCATCCAAAGCACGTGCCATCGTGACTCACTCTTTCCTCCAAGGTTTCAGCGGCCGATGACAGCCCCCAGCGGCTCTTCCAGTCGGGCCCCCCGTGCCGCCACTCTCAGCCTCCACGAGCTCCCAGCCCTTACTGCCGAGCAGCAGAATGCCAGTCCATCATCTCCTCGAATACCCACTTCTACCACGGTGCTTCAGCAACAGTATTCCGCTACCGCATGGGCACGTCACGGCGGCCACGTAAGGCAGTCGCTCTGCCTGAATGATGGTTCGCATCCAGGACATCTGATGGCCGGCCGGCGTGGCGGCTGTGCGGCGTTGGCGGAGCTGGGACCGAATTGAGCCGCCCCCTATACAATAGTTGCCAGCGCGGCCCAGATGGGTCTATTCGCGGCGGCTCTCGCGTCATGCGTGTCGTGGTAGAGGAGTACCCTTCCGTGCGCGCGAAGCGGATGGTCCGGTCTCCGAAGAGGCACTGCGTGAGGGTATTGCATGCTGACCAAAGGCACGCCATCGGGCCACGACGGCCTGTCGTCTACGGAGGTGCTCCCCCAAGCCTTCTACGATCGATCAGCAAGCGCCGTCGCACCCGAGCTCCTCGGCTGCATGCTCGTGCACGAGACCCCGGATGGCGTAGCGGCCGGGCGCATTGTGGAGGTGGAGGCCTATCTGGCGTCAAATGATGCGGCGAACCATGCGCACCGAGGGATGACGGAACGCAACGCCGTCATGTTCGGCCCGCCTGGCCATGCATACGTCTACCTCATCTATGGGATGCACTATTGCCTGAACGCCGTGTGCTGCGCCGAGGGCGTCCCGGAGGCTGTGCTCATCCGAGCATTGGAACCCGTCGAAGGCATCGAGGCGATGCGGCGGCGAAGGCGTCGCGCCGAGTTGAAGGACTTGACGAGTGGTCCTGCGAAGTTATGCCAAGCGCTCGGCATCTCGGGCGAGCTCAACGGCGCCGGCTTGACGGCGCCGCCGCTAGGCATCGTCTCCGGGCCGCGGCCGACGAGCATAACGAGGACGACGCGCGTGGGCGTTTCGGCGGCGAAGGACGTGCTGCTGCGCTGGTGTGATGCGGGGAGCCCGTTTCTATCGCGGCCCATCAGAAAGTAACGAAAGGCAACGAGCGATGAAGGTCAGTTTCATGACGTGGATTTGTCCCGACTGGACGCTCAAGGAGGTGCTCACCGCCGCCGTGCGGTACGGGTACGATGGCGTCGAGCCGCGAGCAGAGGGCAACCAGAAGCATGGGGTAGAGCTGGCCGCCACGAAGAAGCAGCGCAGCGAGATAGCGTCCGCCTTCGGGGACTGCGGCGTCGAGATGAGCTGCATCGCCACGTCCGTGAAGTTCTCGTCGGCGGATGCGGCGGAGCGGGCGGAGATGGTAGAGCGGACGAAGAAGTTCGTGGATCTGGCAGCCGACGTCGGCTGTCCCTATCTACGTGTGTTCGGCGGCAAGATACCCGAAGGAGTTGCCCAGGAAGACGTGAAGAGGTATGTGGCGGAGAGCCTGGCGGCATGCGGGGAGTACGCGGCCTCGAGGGGCATCCAGGTGCTGCTCGAGACCCACGACGACTTCCGCAAAGCGCAGGACGCCGTCAATACCGTCCGCATGGCCGATCACAGCAACGTACAGATCTTGTGGGACGTGGCGCATCCCTTCCATGCCGGGGAGAGCATCCAGGAGGCATTCGATCTCGTCGCCCCGCACGCGCGGCATCTCCATGTGCACGACTTTCTCACGCACGATGGCGATCGACAGCCAGCTTTCATCGGCAGAGGCAACGTCCCGCACGATGAAGCCGTGCGCTTACTGAAGAGCATTAGTTTTGACGGGCACTTGTCCGGCGAGTGGATTCGATTCGGGCCACCCGAAGAGGTGCTGCCAAAGGACCTGGCCACGCTCCGGCGCTACATCCAGGAAGCGTAGCAGGCGCCGCGCCGGGCGATTTCGTGGCGGGGGATGTTGACAAAGCTCTGGCGCACGTATATACTAATCAGGCATTGGTAGACACTCCTCAGTGAAGCGCCTTCTCCGGCCAACACGACGATGCCCATCCTTTCCATGCTTCCACACGGCTGGCGAGTGCGGTAACGGGTCGCGGTCCTCATGTGCGACGCGATGAGCGTCGTCGGTTGACCGGTAGGTTTTCGTGGTAACAATGGGGCTCGGACGTGGCATGATACTAGGGAGCTCCACCGAGACTGGAGTGAGGTGGCGGGAAGGGAAAGTTTTCCCACGCCAACGGGTCTTCTCCATCTTACTGACAAACTCCCAGCGACGGCCTCCGAATATGCGCGCGCTTGCTGAAACTGCTGCGCCTGGACTAATCCTAGCTGTGCGTTATTGCCTCCCTTTAGGGTATTGGGTGGCGGTGGGTACCGGGAGGACAGCACGCACCTGGAGTCCATGTAGAGGCAGCAGACACGGTAGTTGGAACTAATACCCGGAGGACATGCAGCCGAAGAGAGATGTAGGCGGCTCAGCAAAGAAGCAAGCACTAAGGTCGGGTGGCGAGCCGGCTTCCCGGATTCACCGGGCGTCGAGTGTGCCGGACCGCCGTGCACCGGGCGGCCCGGAGGCATTGACGGGCGAGCTCGCCCAGATACTGCTGTCGGCCGACCAGATTCAGGCGAGAGTGGCTGAACTTGGCGCCGCGGTGCGGCGTGACTACGATGGGCTATGCCCCCTGCTGGTGGGCGTCCTCAAGGGCTCGGTCGTGTTCCTGGCTGATCTGCTGCGGCGCATCGACATACCCGTAGAGGTGGATTTCGTTGCCGCCGAAAGCTACGGGAGCTCAGCGCAGTCATCGGGCACGATCAGAGTGCGTCTGGAGCCCGCCATCGACGTGGCGGACCGGCACGTGCTCGTCGTCGAGGACATCGTAGATACAGGTCTCACGCTCAGCAAATTGTTGGACCGGCTTCGGTCGCACAAACCAGCTTCCCTGCGAGTGTGTGCCTTGCTCGACAAACCCACCCGGCGCAAAGTTGATTTGCAGTCGGATTACGTGGGATTCGAGATCGCGGATGAGTTCGTTGTCGGGTACGGACTCGACTACGCGGAGAAGTACCGCAACCTGCCGTTCGTGGCCATTTTGAAGCGGGAAGTGTACGAGCAGCACAGCCCGTGACGGGGCAATAGCGCTACTGTGGTATTTGGTCGTTCTCCTGACACGAAGTGAGACGTCCGTAATCAAAGAGCCTGTGCCGGCGGACATCGGCGGCGCACGGAGACGGAAGCAGAGCGAGAGCTGACGTCGGTACTGAGGTGAATCATCGTGGATTTGGCTGAACTCGAGAGCAAAAGCCTGGGTGAGCTGCGTCGCATAGCCCGGGAGCTGCCGGTGCAACTCACTTCGCGGATGACGAAGCATCAGCTTGCTCGGCGCATATTGCAGGGCCAGGCCGAGCGGCAGGGCTACGTCTACAAAGAGGGCATCCTCGAGGTGATGGCGGACCAGAGCCAGGGCTACTTGCGTACTGATGGTTACGCACCTAACCAGGAGAAAGACGTCTACGTCGCCTCGACGCAGATAAAGCGGTTCAATCTGCGCACCGGCGATGCCGTCGGAGGAATGGCGCGTCCGCCGAAGGATAACGAGAGGTTCTACAGTCTGCTGCGCGTGGAGACGCTCAACGGCCAAGACCCGGAGTCCGTGGGGGATCGCCCGGTCTTCGAGGAACTGACTCCGATCTATCCCGATGAGCGGCTCCGCCTGGAAACAGACGGATTCACCGACCTGTCATGCCGCTTCATGGATCTGATAACGCCTGTGGGCAAGGGCCAACGCGGTCTGATTATCTCGCCGCCCAAAGCCGGCAAGACAACGCTCGTCAAGCGCACCGCCAACGCACTGACGGCAAACTACAAGGAGCTGCGTCTCATGGTGCTGCTCGTTGATGAGCGCCCCGAAGAGGTCACGGACATCGAGCGCTCCGTGGACGGGGAGGTCGCCTCGAGCACCTTCGACGAGCTGCCCGAGCACCACATGAAGGTGGCGGAGCTTGTTCTGGCACGGGCGAAGCGCCTCGTCGAATCAGGCGAAGACGTAGTCATCCTGCTCGACAGCATCACCCGCCTGGCCCGCGCCAGCAACCTCACCGTGACCCCGAGCGGCCGCACCCTCTCGGGCGGGCTCGACCCGACCGCGCTGTATCGCCCCAAGCGCTTCTTCGGTGCCGCCCGCAACATCGAGCACGGTGGCAGTCTCACCATCCTGGCCACGATCCTCGTCGAGACAGGCAGCCGTATGGACGACATGATCTACGAGGAGTTCAAGGCGACGGGCAACATGGACCTGCGGCTCGAGCGCGAGCTGGCCGACAAGGGCATTTTCCCGGCTATCGACATCCAGCGCTCCAGCACTCGGCATCAGGAACTGCTGTTCGACGACGAGGAGATGCAGAAGGTATGGCAGCTCCGCCGAGCGCTGCACGCGCTTGATACGGGGCAGGCCACGGAGCTGCTCCTGGCCGGACTGCGCAAGCATAAGAGCAACCATGAGTTCCTAGCAGCAGCCGAGCAGACATTCAAGGCGACTTCCCGCGCCGAGCTGTAGGTCGCCGTCTGACCGACCCGTATGGCCGGCCTGCCAGCGAACGGCTACCCCGACGAGCCGTCCCGTGCCCTACACCCGGAACAACCTCGAAGGGTTCTCCCACAGCACCTTGCGCTTGAGCTCGTCGCTGATGTCAGCGTACAGCACGCGGCCGAGCTGGTAGGGGAAATCCATTATCGGGAAGTCTGACCCGACCAGGATTTGCTCAGCCGGCATTTGAGCCACGAGCCTCGCGAATGCCCCGCGCAATGGCGTAGACGAAGTGGCGTCCATGTAGAAGTTGGGACACTCGCGGGCCAGCTCGATATACGGTCCGATGCTCTCCGGCGCGCTCCCGGCCATGTGCGCGGCAATGAAGCTCATCTTCGGCAGCTCGGTCAGCAGACTGCGCAGGTCCTCGGGGGCCAACTTGCCGTGGCACAGCACCGGCAGTTCTGCCTCGTTGGCCAGCTCGTAGGCCGGCCGATACTTGGGCGAGTCCGGCGGAGTCTCGTGCAGGGCGCAGTGGAGCTTGATCCCCACCACACCAGGCTCACCCAGGAGCTTCTCGAAGGCAGCCACGTTGTTGGCGTATTTGCTCGGCGCGTATCCGGCGTAGCCATAGATGCGTCCGGGAAACTCGGCACACGCCCGAAGCATCCGTGCGTTCCCCGCGTCCGGGTCGTTCCCGATCGCCTTGATGTCGCTGATGTTGAGCCGTTCGATCCCCACCTCATCCATCCGCTTCACCGTAGCAGGCGCGTCGTGGACTGGATAGTGGAGCTTGTACCACGGCCCCAAGTGGCCGTGAATATCCCACACGCGTAGTCCTCCGCTGCCCACCGGCCACACGCGCGAGACCGACGGTTGACTCACCTGGAGGCGAAGAAGCCCGCGGGCGTTGTTCCCGGCGATGTCGGACCGCTGTTCGTCGGTCAATGCGCTGCCGTGCAGCGTCGCAATAGCGCCGCCGGCATCGTAGCGGGGTATCCCGCTCCCGAAGAGCAGCCGCCCGGATCCGAAGCGTTGGCATATCTCCTCCAGGCAGCGGGCGGTCTGCAGATAGGATGTCTCAAGGTAGAGGTTTGGCAAGCTCTTCCAGAGGTCGTACAGCAGGCGGCCGGTGACCCCGCCCTCGCGCAGCAAGATGATGGGCAGGCGTGGGAAAGCCTCACAGACCGAAAAGATGTCGTCCCACGGCGATATCGTGGACCAATGCGGCCGTTCGAGATCAATGATGAGCGGGATGGCCTTCGCCTCCAGAGCCTCCAGCAACGGTCC
The DNA here is from genome assembly GCA_030601885.1 of Armatimonadota bacterium. Taxonomy (GTDB): domain Bacteria; phylum Armatimonadota; class Zipacnadia; order JAUWAU01; family JAUWAU01; genus JAUWAU01. Next base: position 74,237 of record JAUWAU010000015.1, on the reverse strand, counting down.
CAGGATGCGCCGGCTCAACGGGAAGTTGTGTTTGCCGGGCAAGATGCGGGCGGCCAATACGCCGTTGTCCCTCATCTGCGGCACGAGGTCCTCAGGTGTGGTCCGCTCGCCCGGCGTCGGTGGCAGCGCCATCCAGCACGGGTGCAGCCTGTCCCGGTGGCCCTCGATCTGGTGGAGCAGCTCCCGATTGCCCTCTCGCGGATGCCCATACTGGGCGTGGCTCGAATAGACGAGGGCTTCGGCTATTCCCTGCCGATCCATCTCGCGCAAGAGGTCGTCCACGGTCGGCAAACTCGGCTCGGAGTCTGTGGCCGTCGGCCCGAGCATCACGTTGATGTCAAACAAACTCATGGTCCTTCGCCTCGCGTAGCTGGCGGCCAGAAATGCGCTGCGTCCGGGCGTAATGGCCGCGTACTCGGTACCCGCCGTGCGGTGAGCCCTATCGCTTCAGCCACGTCAGCGGATATCGGCCATACTCGTAGAAGGCGGAGTACAGGGCTTCGACGTTCTGCAAGGGCACTTCCTGCCCGATCTCGCCGTGCAGCAACACTCCGCCGTTGAAGTTGCCGAAGGCCGCAATGGCCTCCTTGACCGCCGCAACACAGTCCTCTGGCGAGCCGTAGGGAATGATCCACTGCCGATCGATGTCGGTCCGAATGCACACGCGCCCGCCGGCGATCTCAGCAACGCGCTGTGTGCCCATGCACGGGTGCTGCGGGTTCAACACCGTGACGCCGATCTCGATGAGGTCTTCGATGATCTCCAGGATCCAGCCATCGGAGTGGAACCACACGTGGACGCCGGCGTCACGGGCAACCTCGAACATCCGGGCGTAGCGATGTTTGAAGAACCGGCGCCACTCGTCGGGGTGAATGAGGAGGCGGTCCTGGGCCCCCCAGTCATCTCCGAAGGAGATGCAATCCACGCCTGCTTTGACGTAGCGCTCGATGGAGCGGATGTTACGCTCGACCATGCGGTCGGCAAGCTCATGGACGCCCTCGTTGTCCTCGGCAAGATCCATCAGGTAATTCGCCGGCCCGCGCATGCCCTGCATGCGCTGAAAGAGGCCGCCGCCCGAGGCCCTCACGAACTCCTCTGGGTGACGCTCCTTTACCTTGGCGGCGAATTCCTCGAAATGGCTGTCGTCGGGGAGCGGCGGGAACTCGTACGTCCGCCACGCGTCCCAGTCCGGGATAGCGGCTCGCACCACCTCGCCAGACGTGTACCCTCGCAGTCGCCGCCACACGGTGCCCCAGGCGTCCTGCCACTCGACCACATCCTCGATGTCCTCCTCATCCTCCAGCGGCGGGCGCGTATTCGCCCTGATGCTCTCATTGCCGAAATCGTCCGGGTACCTTTCGGCAACATCCAGCAGCGCCTGGCCGTGGCGCCAGATGGCCCCCGGGAAGATGTAGTGATGGATTGGGCAGCGATCCGGCCCGCTGAATTCGATTGCCGCCAGGAGGCGTTCGCGTGGGGTCATGTTTGCCACCTGCGTTGATGTGAGGGTCAGAGTGCTCCTCGGATCGTTCGTGGGAGGCAATGCGCGTCCGGTCACTCGACGAGTCGTCTGACGGCCTCCCACAGGTACATGGCGAGCTCGGCACGAGTAAGGGCGTTGGGATCGGCCGGGGCAGGGACGCCATCCAGTTGTTCCTCGGTCGCCTCCGGAAATGCGGCAAGCAGCAGGCGTCTCAGAGCCTCCTGGGTGAGTGCAGCTCTTGCTTCCAGGTCGGCCAATTCAGCCTCGCTGACAGCCTTACGGGTGACGAGACGGCCCAACGGATCGGACCAATACTGGCCCCGAAGGCGGTCGGGAAGAGGTGCGGGCGCGGGTGCCTTGTCGGGCGGCTCGGCGGCTGCGCGGGCGCGATCGACAACGGTGAATGCGACGCCGCTCGTGGCCGGGTCGTCCACCCCGAATCGCCCGTCGGGGTAGCCCTGGAAGACCCCCAACTGTGCCAGCCCCATGGTCGCTTCGTAGGCCACGTGTCCCTTTGGGATGTCCTTGAATCCGCCGGCCGGAGCGGATCGGGCCGTTCGGCGATATCGGATCTGCCACTTCTCCCACTCATCGACGAGTCCGACTCGGGCCGCACCCCCTCGCCCAAGGTCGGCGCCGGCCCGGATGAGCGCGGATTGCAGCTCTCGAAGATACGGCGGGTGCATCTCCCACGGCCCTATGCTCTCTCGCGCGCAGATCGCGGCCGCCGTGCCGGCCGCCTGGCCGATGGCGTAGCAGGTCGGCTGGATGCGCAGAGAGCTGTGCGCGGTGTGATCCGCTGATATCGCCCGCCCGGCGACGAGCAGGTTGTCCACGCCCCGCGGGAGCAGGCAGCGGTAGGGGATGTCGTAGGGCTTCTCGAGCTTGATGATCGTTGCGCCCGTTCCGGCGGGATTGTGGATGTCGATGTTGTACTTGCACCGCGCCATGACGTCGCCGCGCTCCATTCCCGCTATACATTGCTCCCCCGTCAAAACCGTCGCACCCATAATGTGGCGCGTCTCGCGGACGCCGATCTGCGTCGGCAGCGCCAGCAGATAGCCGTTCTCAAAGCCGGGCACGTTCTCTTTGAGCAGCTTCACAGCTTTCATGACTTCCTTGCGGCCCTCGATGGTGGCTGCGGTCATGTCTTCGCCGCTGAGTCCGCTGCGGTTGAGGATGCGCGTCATGTTCAGCGTGATCTCCCCTGGATTCGGGTTCATGGCATAGCTGGCCCAGTAGTCCTTCAGGGCCGGGTAGCTGCTGAGCGCGCCGCCTTTGTACGTGCAGCCGCCCATGCGGAAGATCATCGTCATCGGCTGGGTCACGCCATCCTGCTTGCGGCCGATCTGCGCGCGCGCACCGGCCCACGTTGCCAGGTCCCCATCGCCGGTACAGTCGATGAACACCTTCGCGCGCACCAACTGGATTCCCGACTTGTTGTGGATCAGTAGCCCGGTGATCGTGTCTTGTGGCATGCCGTGATAGGGCCTACCGGGGCCGGTGAGGGCCGCGATCCCGCGCGTATAGAAGAGCACCTTGACGCCGGCGTTCTGCACCATTTCGTCGAGCACGACCTGCATCTTCGCCACGTCGAAGCAACTGCCGCGCCGGCCCCCGAGCTCGTCCAGTTTCTGCAGAAGCTCTCGGAAGACGCCTCCGGCGTGCTGGTAGGTCATGAACACATTGACGCTGGCCACCGTGCCCATGCCGCCGAGGCAGCCGTACTGCTCGATCAGGAGCGTCTCCGCGCCGCCGCGAGCCGCCGCAATGGCCGCTGCCGTCCCCGACGGGCCGCCGCCGAGAACGCACACGTCGCACTCGTATGCAGGCTGCAGATCGGCCGCCAATGCAGCGGCAATGGACTGTTCCGCAACGCACGGAGGGCGCGTGGATGCAAACACAAGCAAAAGGCAACCGACAAATGGAATGCCGATCCGCGGCTTGCCCATCATCGATCAACTCCTACAGCAATGACTAGTGCCTGCTTCCGCAGGTCCGCGTCGGAATTGTCGGGCTGGAAGGGACTCCGCCGAAGCTTCGTCCCTCTCGCGAAGGCGGAAGCCCGACCTACGCGGGGATGCGGGCCGCCAGCCGCGCACTGAAGGCCGCAGCCGCGTAGGCGGGCCATTCTTGGCCCGCTGCCTTTGACACGCGAACTTACCGAACGAAGCACTAGCATCGAACGTGCCGCCACACCGTCCGAGGATTCCCGAGCGTGGAGCGAGAACCTCTCGCACGATGCCAGGAGAAGGGTAGTTGGAGGGCGGCGCCCTCGCGGCACACGCCTTGAACTACCCTCGCCACATCCAAGTCTAAGGAGTCATGAATGAACACTGTAAGAGTCGTGCTGATGCTGCTCGTCTTCTCAGTCGCGCTTGCTCTCATCGCTTGCCTGGGCTGCTCCAAGAAGTCTGAGTCGGAGCTGCCGGCGACAGAGCCGCGGGGCGGCGGGACCGAGCTTTTCGCTCGTCCCGAACAGCCATCAGAGGAGGAGCCCCCCGCTGAGGCCGAGGAGGCCGAAGCGGCAGATGCTGATGCCCCAGAATCTGAAGGCGAGCCCATCGCGGCAGAGGAGACAGGCAAAGTGATCACTACCGACAGCGGCCTGAAGTACATCGACCACGAAGTCGGCGAGGGCCCGACGCCAGAGACGGGCCAGACTGTGGTCGTTCATTACACTGGGAGACTCGCGGACGGCACCAAGTTCGACAGCTCGGTGGACCGGGGCCCGCCGTTCGAGTTCCAGATCGGCATGGGACAGGTTATTGTCGGCTGGGACGAGGGCATCGCAACCATGAAGGCCGGCGGCAAGCGGAAGCTGATCATTCCGTCGGAGCTCGGCTATGAAGAAACGGGCACACCCGGCGGTCCTATTCCACCCAACGCCGAGCTGCATTTCGAGGTGGAGCTGCTGGAGATCAAGTAGCATGAGGCAGTTGTCAGTTGTTAGTCGATAGTTGTCAGTTGACGGCAAAGGATGAGGGCGAAGGCAGGCACGAGGCCGAGCGAGGACCGGTGGCACTCTCGCCCTACGGCCGGCGCACTTTGATGCGGGCCAGGCGAAGGCAGTCCCTGCGCTCGCCGGTGTCCGGATCCAGCCAATTCTTGGCGCCGAAACCGTAGAGGATTTCGCCGGGCGCGACCTCGCAGATCGCCGTGTAGCCCGAATAGCGCTCCGCGTCGATGCTGGTGTGATCGGTCCACGTCCTGCCGTTGTCCGTGCTGAACATGATGTGGGCGCCCGGCCGGCCATAGCTGCAGGCGAGAGTGCCGTCGCTCATCACCAGCAGCTCTGGCCACACGCCCTCCACTCCCGTGCGCTCCACCGGCGTCCACGTTCTGCCGCCGTCTGAGGAGCGCGACATCATCAGCGGGTTGTCCTGCCATCCCGGGTTGCTGTTCCCGCCGGTCCGCACGAGCGCCAGGATGTCTCCGTCGGGGAGCTTGCGGATCACGAGCTCGCTGTAGCCCTCGTTGCCGAGAAACGGCCGGTATGCCACCGAGGAGAGGTACTCCCACGTTTGTCCGCGGTCCGAGGACCTGCAGATGTATGCGCGCCGCATCGTGCCGCCCTCGCGATATCGGTCAGGCTCGGTGTCGCCTTCGAACCAGCCGTACATCCCGGCTATGAGGTCTCCGTTATCCAGTTCAACGATGGATCGGCCGAAGAGCGGCCCCACGTGCCAACCATGGCCCAGCGCCGGACGAGCCCGTGGCACGATGACTCGGGACGGCAGCGGCACTTCGACCGTGCGTCCGCCATCGTCGGATACGTATCGCGACGCTCTGTAGACGCCGTCCTTGCCCTCAATCGGGAACGCTTTGTAGGCCATTCCGATGATCGTGCCGTCCGAGAGCAGGTTAGGGCGGGGAATGGCCTTCTCCAGGCGCGTCCAGGTTCGGCCGCCGTCCTCCGAGTGTCGGCCCTCAGCCAGGACTCGGCCATTTCCGAGCGACACGAGGCTTCCGAAGTGCGTGCCGTCGGCGAAGTAGACTGACGGCTCGACATCGACCACGAATCGATCGCGCGGATCGGGGATCTTCACGGCGAAGTCCCGATATGGCTTTGATACGCCTCCGTAGGGCGCCCGAAGGCTCAGTTCAGCAGCCTCCAGCGTGAGCACATGGACGCCCGCGGGCCATCCCGCTGTCGGCGCCTCGATCGTGATGCTCCCGGCAGTCCGATCGCGGTCCCGGGGCCCGTTGTCGCGAATTAGGTGGTCAGGGCCGTCCTCCACATAGCCGACTTTCTCATCCGGGTAGTAGGCGAAGCCGGATAGCACTTCGTCTTCTCCCCACGTGTACGGCGGCCGCAGGCGCACTGCGAATGAGCCCGTCTCGCCGTCGCGGAGTTTGGCGCCGCAGATGAGTAGTTCGCCCGAAGCCAGGACGGGCTTGGGGAGGTTGAACTCGAACGCGGCGTCCACATCGCTCGTGCCCTTTGGCAAGATGCTGATCCTCACTTTGGTGCGGTCCACGTCCAGGCGGAGGTTGCGGTAGTCGATGACGTGCGGTCCGGGGCCGGGGCGGTTGTGGGCGAATACGACGAGGTAGTGTGTGCCTGGCGCCCAGCCCGTGGTGCTTATCTCTACGGCAATGGCGCCTCCAGATGGATCCAAGTCGTGGGGAGCGTTGTCGAAGATGGCGCCGCCGTCGCCCTCGTAGACCGCGTAGCCGTTCTCCCAGATGAAGCCCTCGGGGGTCTCGTCCCTGGTCACGTGATACGGCGTGCGGATGCGGTAGCTGCCGACCTTGACGCCATCGCCGGCGGCGGCAACGCGGAGGAGGAAGCTCGCATCTCGCGAGACCTCAGGCTGGTCGACCGATATGTTCGTGATGGTGATGGTGGGTTGGGCGGAGGCAGTGGTGCAGAGGAGGGAGATGGTTGCGAGTATGGAGGTGGGAGTCATTGGGCTCAGTTGGCGCGTCGTGAGCGTTCCAGCGATCAGACGGCGCGGTTGTGGAGAAGGGCTGGCAGGCTGGAAGTCTGCGCTACCCGTCACGGCAAAGGCCCTCGACAACGGCTGGCAGGCTGGAAGTGTGCGCCACCCGTCACGGCAAAGGCCCTGGACAACGGCTGGCAGGCTGGAAGCCTGCGCCCCCGGTCGCGGCAAAGGCCAGCGGTCGGTTCAGAGCTCCATGAAGTAGTTGACCTGGATGCGGAGCGGCTTGAAGCCGATCTTCTCGTACGCCCGGCGGGCGGCGGCATGTCCCTCGTCCTGATCGGTGGTCACTTTGGCGAACTTCATCCCGGCTTCGCGAAAGCGGCGCAGGCACTCGTGGTACATCGCACTGCCGACGCCCCGCCCCTGGCAGGCGGGATCGACGGCGTTGTTGCCGATCGTACCCAGACCAGTCTCGCTCAGTTGGTAGGTGCAGAAGCCGACGACGTTGCCATCCGCCTCGGTGACGAAAGCGCGGTCGGGATGGTTGCGAAAGTGGGATTCAACCTGATCGGCCTTTGCCCCCAGCGGGTCGCCCGCGTGCTGGTTCTGCCAGAGGTCGTCACCCATCACCTTGCGAAAGCCCTCGTAGATGGGCGCCCACGCGTCCTTGGCAATGCGGCGGATTTCGGGGATGTCGTGCTCGCGCGCGGGACGGAAAACGGGCTCACTCATGTGTGGTGTCCTCCTACAGGCCGAAGACTGAAGCCGCATTCGGCTCGCGCACGAGGTGATACCTCGCGGCAAGCGGAACTCTCCACTTCGAACAGCCGCCGTTCGCTGTGCGTAGGGGATTTCCAGATACGACGGGCCGACGCCTCTGTCGTAACTGACGGGTGTGCGAGTATCTGATCGTACAACCACATCGGAGGAAGGTTACTCATGCGAACAGTACGATGCATTCTCGCGGTCGTTGGGATTAGCCTGGTGCTCGCGGGCGCATCGGGGGCTGCGGAGGAGTTGGAGCTTCGCGGCTCCTGGTGGGAGGGTCCGGCGGAGCAGACGCGGCGGACGACGCTGGTGGCTAGCTTCGATAGTGCCACGTCGAATGATGCCGACTACGCCCGGGGCGATCCGCACAGCGGAGGCTTCGGGATGAGCCCGGACGTTCCGGGTCGGCACGGGCGCGCCACGCGCATCGCGGAGATCGGCGGGCACGTGCACTTCCCCGGCGGCAGCAACCTCAATCCGGATCACGGCACCGTGCGGCTGCTGGTGCGGGGCACCGTGTGGCAGGATGAGACGGCGCGGTGGCTTTTCGAGGCACGCGGGCTTGACCGAATCGGGATTCGGCGCGACACAAAGGCGCTCTCGCTTGTGTTCAGTCCAGACCGGCGGGTTGACCGACCGATTGCGCAGCTCGATCTGCCGCTGGGCAACGTGTCAACCGACGAATGGCATTGCGTCGTGGCCTCGTGGGATCGGGCAACCGGTCGCGGGTGGATCGCGCTGGATGGTCGAGGCGTCAGCGGCGAGATGACCTTTCCCGACAGGCGAAGGGCGACTTTCGTCATGTACGTGGGCGGCGGGATCGGCGGGCGTATGGGCGGCTTGAACGAACCGGGCCTTGAGATAGACGACCTCGTCATATACGATGTGCCGCTGCCGATGCTGGAGGCAGAGCTCCGGCCGCTGCCTGAGGAGGACCAGGCGTTCTTGCCCCGGGCGGAGGATGCAGCACGCAAGTGCCTCAACCTCGTCGCCGACCTGCAGCGCTGGGGCGGGTGGATGACGCTTCACACCTGGCCCACCCTCATTGGCTCGTACGCCCAGGGGCGGGAGCACGTGGATTACGACGAGGCCATCGGCAACGACAAGAGTCACGCGACGCCGTACATCGCCGCGCGGTTCCTGTATGCGTACGAGATTCTGGGAGACTATCGGTTCTTCGAGGTGGCCCGCCGGACGGGTGAGTTCCTGCTGGCGGCGCAGGACGCGAGGGGCTTCTGGGTCCACGGATACAAGATGACCGTGTACGGCATCAAGCCGAATGCGAGCGAGAGCCACATCAAGTTCCAGGATAGCGTGCAGAGCCATCCGATCTTTCTCTTTGCGTATCTGCATCGGCTCACGGGCGACGAGCGGTATCTTGAGGCGCTGAAGCGGGCGGGGGAGTTCTACCTGGCGGCGCAGAATCCGAACGGGAGCTGGTCGCACCACTTTGATGCGACCAAGGGCATCGGGGCCACGGCCACGGGGCTGCCGCAGGGCGGGGAGCTCAACGACCTGGCCATGAACGATGCCATCGACATCATGGTGCTGATGTATCACGTGACGGGCGAGGCGAAGTACCTGCAGGCCATCAAGCGAGCGGGGGAGTGGCTCATCGGCGCCCAGGGCACGGGAGCCGCGCGGGGATGGGCGGATCAGTACGACAAGGATGACAACCCGACGTGGGCGCGCCACTTCGAGCCGCCGGCCTACGGTACGACGGCCACTCGGCTGGCGTGCCGCGCGCTGCGAGAGGTCTACCGGATATCGAAGGACGAGCGGTATCTGCAGCCGATCCGTGAGTGCGTGGCCTGGCTGAAGGCGAAGTATCCGGACGGGAAGATGCCGTGCTTCGTCGAGCCGGGGACGGGAAAGCGGATCGCGTCCTGGCAGCGGAAGATCTACTACCTGGACGATCCGGAGCAGCTCGCGTGGCTCAAGCGGCAGCCGACGGGCGTCTGGTATTACCAGCTCGTGAGCATAACGTCGAGCATCGAGAGCATCCTGGCGGATGCCGAGGCGCCGAGGACCGTGCCGGAGGTGACGGGCGAATCGGCGGCGGAGCGGCTGCCAGCGCTTCGCGCGTCTGCCCAGACGGCGATGGAGTCGCAGAACGAGGCCGGAGTCTGGGTGGTGCGCAAGGTCGCCGGCTTCATGGGCTCGGTGGGGGTTGGGTTCAGCACGAGCTCGCCGCGGGTGCTGTTCCTGCTGCGCTATGCGGAGGCTGCCCGGATCGCGGCAGGAGAACTGGCCCCAGCATGGCGGGGCGAGGGCAATCTGCTGCGGATGGCGTATCCGAAGGATGACTGGTACGAGGTGGGGTGGGAGGAGGGGGATTGACGGGTTCGCAGGTTGTACGGGGACTGCCGCAGCCTGGCAGCAGACTGCCCTGGCCTCGCGCTGTGGCCAGGGCGGTTCCCGAAAAGGGAAGGACGTCATCGCGCAGAGTACTGCCGCTGCGCCGGTTCGTCAAGCACGAGCGCAATGTCGAGTCGGGCACTTGGCGGCTGCGGATTTCGTATGGTATAATGCCAGTACATCCCTGGGAGGAATGTCGCCGCCTGCTGCCGTAATCTTCGTTGTGCCCTTCACGCCACCATCTCAGGCATACGCCATACAGCACCGGCTAACACCAACGACTGCCGGGAGGAAACGGATGCATCGCCACCGAAGAGCGTCTTTGGCCCGCCTCCTCCAGGCACGTGCGAGCACACGTACATGGCGAGTGCCGACCAGCGGGAATACTGAGGAGTGACCACTGAGATGCCCACGCCCGAGCCAGAACGCGAACCGACACAAATCGATATAGTCGGCGAGATCAACATGGGTACCATCTATGCGAATTTCGCCAGGGTGACCGTCACGTCGTTGGACGCGGTCATCACATTCGCGTACGTCGATCCGGCAACTGTATCTCCGGGCCAAGATGGAGAAGAAGGTCCGGCGCTCACCGTCGATGCTCCAGCGGTGGCCCGAATTGTCCTTCCTCATGCAGTGCTCGAAGGCCTCGAGAAGGCCATACATGCGCAGAGCGCCAAGCGCCGACAACCAGAGGGTTCCTCCGAGGAGGGATAGGACCATGGCAGACACGATGGTAGACGAGTACACGCTGTCGCAATCTACGATCCTGCCAGATCTCTGCTTCCTGGTGGAGCCGAGTGCGCCATCCTATGAATTGGCTGGTGCGGCCTTCCCGGAGACGGAGGAAAAGGGCATGCTCTTGCACAGGCCTGCAGACCAGTTGGCACCGAGTTGGTGCTCATTCACCGAGTGGACTGTCCCCCTTCAGGTCCATATGATAGACATCAAGAGTAGGGTGGAAGGCCTGGAGCTGATTATCATGGATGCCGGGGATCTATTTCGAATACCTTCCCATGTGGGCGGAGCCGACCTACCGAGCACTCCGACTGGGCTCCCCGGCCATATTGCAGCAGAGGAGCAGCGGCTCTTGGCCGAACTGCCCCCCGAGCACCGCGCGCAAGCTGAGCGCTTTGTAGGCCGCGGGCACACCATCCGTGAGTTCGACTCCGCAGAGATGCTGGAGGACATAGATGAGGACCTGTACCAGTAATCGACGCGCAGGTGTAGTGCGCCAATGGGCACGCTGACGCTAACGCTTCTGAACCGGCAGTACCCTGTTTCCGATACGGTCTTCTTGGATGCCTGCTTTCTCGTTGACGCCCACCATGGGAACGACAAGCGCCATCATGCGGCCCGCCTGCTGTGGCGGGCACTGCAGGCCGAGGTGGCAAAGTCCAATGCAGTTGCATACTGTTCTGCGCTGGTCGTGCAGGAGTGCCTGTTTGTGCTGCCGCGAATTCATCACGAGGACGCTAACGGAAAGGGCTCGTGGAAGGGCCTCAACAAGACGGAGCAAAGCGCCGCTTTCAGGAAGCATCGGCCCGAACAGGAGAAGTTCCTTAACGATCTGACCAGCCAGGCATGGCTGTGCTTCGTTGACTGCGGTGGGAAGCACATCCAGCCAGCCTTCCGGGAGATGAAGCATCGTGGCCTGTGGCCGGCCGATGCCTTCCATGTCGCCCTGGCAAGGGATTGTGGCGCACGCTGCCTTGTTACCCACGACCAGCGATTATGCCGTGCTCTAGCCTCTGACCCAGACATCAAACCGTTCGATTACGCCACCATCGGCGTGGCCCCGCCGACCTAATCGGTGGTGGCCACAGGGCTGCCGCCACCACCCCAGCCTGCAGCGTCCTCGTCGCCCGCAGCCACAAACACAGAAAACCCCCGGGACCGGGATGCGCGATCCCGGGGTGTATGCAGAGGGCAGGCAAGCGGAATTGCATGACCAGTGAGACTGCAGGCAGTCTCGCGGTTTTCCGGCTGCGCTACACGGTTGCGGCTACCTGGTTCCTGCGTAGTAGTCGGCGAGGCCCTTGATGAGGACCACGCCCGAATCCAGGTTCTCCTGCTTTGTGTAGATTGCGCCGGCGCCCTCGCAGAGGAAGACGGTGATGCCGAACTGGGTGTGGGGGCCGTCGGTCCAGCTTCTCCCACCGTACTTGGATTCATTCCGCGTGGCAAGGGGCTTCACGAGGTCTGTCGGATCGTTGCGCTCAATGATGTCGCGCAGGTCCGTCCACGGGCCCACCTCGGTGCCCATCTCGGGCCCCGGCGTGCAGATGGGCTCCACGATTCCGCCCCAGGTGTGCATGCTCCACACGGTCGTGACCGGCGCTTCGGAGGCCATCAACTGCTCAAGATCCCTCTGGCAAATGTAGGCTTCGTGCGCCTGCGTCTCCCTTTCGGAGCCCTCGGCCCGGTAGGAGCGATTCATGTCCACTCCCTGGGCGTTGACGCGGTACCAGCCGTTTGAGGGCGCGTCCGGGCTCATCATGATGATGAAGTGGCAGATGCTTCGCGGGCGGAAATCGCTGGCATCGTCGCTGAGAAGCCAGTCGATCATGCCCACCATTCGCCACTGGGAGTTGTGCTCGCCGGGGTGCTGGTTGGCGAAGTAGTGGACCCAGCGGGCGCTCTCGGGGTGAGGGCTATCCGGATCGGTGATCTCCAGACGATACAGATTCCTTCCGCCCAGCGACTGTCCCAGTATGTGGACCTTGACGTAGGGGCTCTGCTGCCACAGCTCGATCATCTCGACCATGTCTTCGTAGGACATGGGGACTTGGTGCCCGACGTAGACGGTGTCCTCGGTGAACTCCGGAAGCATGAGCGTGTCGCTCTGCTTCGAGACCTCGCGGCCCTTTGCCCACTGCACCGGCTGCCAGTTCTTCCCATCGTAGGACTTCTACTGGCGAGGGTTACATGCTCATTCGGCGCTTCCCGGCCGAACTCGGTGCGGCGGCATGAAAGGGCCAAAAACGCGATAACGGATGGCACTATATTCTGGCGGTGGTTCGTGACACCGATGAAATGAAAACGCTCGCCATTGCAGTGGCGAGCGTGAGGGTGGGTAAGCCGGAGGCACTGTGCCTCCCTCCATAGGCCCTCAGCCTACACCCTCTGAAACACTTTGTCAAGTACCATCAACGGGGCGAGACGGGGCATTGGACTGGCGTTACGATTGAGCCGCAAAGACGGCGAGCCCTTCATCATCACGCACTGCGCGCTGTGCGATATGCGCGACTACTGCGCCGACAGCCTCGCCGGGCCGCTGTGTATGCGGTGCCGCGCGACCGTGGAGGCGTACATGGTGCGTGTCGGCATGAGGTTGGCGAGCACTGCCGGGCCTGGTGGCCACCAGGACTTGCCGGCAGCGAACGCATAGACTTCCGGGGCAATACATTGCAGTACGGTCGGCGGGTACGGCTTCTGCTCCTGCTCCCCGTGCCCGCCGGCCAGAAGAGCAGGAGACATGAAACAGAGACAAGTCACAAAAGATGCAGTTCTTCTCGCAGCACTGGACTACGCCGCCCTGGGTTGGAACGTTTTCCCGTGTCATGGCATCGCCAACGGCAAATGCACTTGTGGGCGCGAGGATTGCCCAGACCCGGGCAAGCATCCGCGCACGCGACACGGCTTCAAAGACGCCGTGCGCGACGAGAACACTATCCGCGAGTGGTGGCGACGCTGGCCCAGTGCGAATGTGGCCGTGTGCTGTGGCAACGGTCTGGTCGTGCTGGACGTGGACGGGGCCGAGGGCCGCAACGCGCTCAAGAACCTCGTGGACGAGCGCAAGCACCTGCCGCTCACGGGCATCGTCAAAACGGGCCGAGGGTTTCATTACTATTTCACCACCGACGGCAAGTCCATCCGTACCACGGACGTAGTTCGCGGCCTCGAGATCCGCGGTGATGGCGCATACGTGATCGCGCCGCCATCGCAGCACCACAGCGGTGCGTCCTACGAATGGATGGCTAACAGCGGGCCAAAGTGCATTACAGCAGTTCCCGGGTGGCTCGCCCTAATCGGTGGCGACGGACGCACGAAGACGCGCCTCGCCGACGAGGACCACGAAACCATCCCTCAGGGCCAGCGCAAAAGGACTCTCGTGCGCTACGCCGGGAAGCTACGGCGCGACGGGATGTACGGGTGTGTCATTCTCGCAGCCTTGCAGGCGATGAACGAGTATCAGTGCAAGCCACCACTGCGCGAGGAGGACATATTCGATATTGCGCGCAGCGCCGAGAGCTGGGAACGCGGCTCGTTGCAGCAGGCGCTTCCTACGGCGCCGGAGGAGCCGACGGACGAGCTCCCGGTAGTGACGCCGGGCAAGTTCCACTTCACAGAGCTCGGCAACGCCGAACGGCTTGCGCACCGCCATGGGCATAACATCCGCTGGCTGCGCGACCGCAAGTGCTGGGCCATTTGGGATGGCCGGCGCTGGGCAATGGACGCCGACGAGCTAGTCGTGGCCAAGGCGCAGGAAACGGTGCGTCACATTTACGCCGAGGCCAGCGGAACCAAGGACAGCGAGAAGCGCACCGAGGTCGTCAAACACGGGCGCCGATCGGAACACGACCGGGGCATTCGTGGGATGCTCTCCCAGGCGCGGCCCATGCTACTCGCCGAGAGTCCGCAGTTTGACCGCGACCCTTGGCTCCTCAACCTCCGCAACGGGACCCTCGACCTTCGCAAGGGACGCCTGCACCAGCACCGGCGCGAGGATTTCATCACCGGGCTCGTGCAGCTCGACTATGAGCGAGACGCCAAGGCCCACCGATGGGAGCAATTCCTTCGCGAGGTATTTCAGGAGAACGACGAGCTAATCAACTTCGTGCAGCGATACATCGGGTATAGCCTGACGGGCGACACTACGGAGCGGAAGTTCGTCATCCTCTACGGCACCGGCAAGAACGGCAAGTCAACGCTCGTGGAGACGCTCCGCTTCGTGCTTGGCGACGACTACGCCGCGCAGGCGCACACCGAAACGTTCCTCGTGCAGCGCTTTACGGGCATACCAGCAGACCTCGCCTCGCTCGCCGGCAAGCGCCTCGTCACCGGCACCGAAACGCGCCAGGGGCGACGGCTCGACGTATCGACGGTCAAGACGATCACCGGACGCGACCGGATTAAGGTGCGCTTCCTCCGGCAGAACTTCTTCGAGTACACGCCACAGTTCAAGCTCTACCTCTCCACAAACCACAAGCCCGAGATCGAGGCCGACGATCAGGCTATTTGGGACCGTGTGCGCCTCGTGCCCTTCAACCGAACCTTTCACGAGGACGAACAGGACAAGCGGCTCGATGAAAAGCTCAGGGCCGAGGCGGTCGGTATCCTCGCCTGGGCAGTGCACGGGTGCACCGAGTGGCAGAAGCACGGACTCGCCGTGCCCGACACCGTGACGCGAGCGACGGTGCAATACCGCAGCGAGATGGACGTGATCGTCGGCTTCCTCGACGATTGTTGCGTGGTCGAATCCGTGGCCACCGTCAGGCCCAAGGAGCTTCACGACGCCTACGCCGAATGGTGTCAGGAGAACGGTGAGAAATCACTAGGCCTCCGCAAGTTCGGCGAGCAGTTGCGCTTCCGTGGTTTCGAGAGCGACAGAACAGGGACACGGCGCTTTTGGATCGGCCTCCGGCTCCGAGGCGACGGTGATAACGATGCATGAACCATTTGTGACGCTTGTGACGCTTGTGACGCTTCTGAGGAATAAGCGCCCTTGGGGGGGATGCACGGCCGCTAATACCTCCAAACCGTCACTAACGTCACTAACGTCACAAAAGCCACAGAAATCGCGCAGTGTCCGTTCTCGCCATTCTCGCGGCCATCATCGCCAGAAGCAACGGAGGGCTATCGGAGAGGTGCGGAGAGGGGAGGCCGTGCAGCGTGATTAGGGAGTGAGGGGTACGCGCGGACGTGCTCGGCGAGGTGTTTGCCAGCGTACAAAAGCACGAAAAAGGGGGTTGACAGGCCACGCCGAGGGGTATAGAATAACCGTAACGTGTTAGTATTTCGGTTGAAAAGGGGCGACGGCGATGGCCAAGGAGACGCGAATGGTACTCGGTTACGGACGTGTTTCGACTGCCGGGCAGGCCGGTGAGGACAAGACTTCGCTGGCAGAGCAACGCCGTGCTGTCGGGCAGCACTGCCAAGAGCGCGGTTGGCAGCTCGTGGGATGGTTCGAGGACGTGGTGAGCGGGGCCGAGGGCGAGGAGGAGAACGACGGCCACAGCATCCTCCGGCAACGGCCCGGGCTGTCGGCGCTGATGCAGCAGGCCAGGGAGGGCGACTGCGACGCCGTGCTGGTTTACAAGCTCGACCGCCTGGCCAGGAGTATGTTCCTCGCACTGTGGATTGAGAAGGAGCTGCTGCGCCTTGGCGTGCATGAGGTGGTAAGTGCCGCAGAGCCGGTGCCGGAGGACGCGGGCGCGGCTGAGTTAATGCGGAATATCATCCGCTCGTTTGCGGCCTTCGAGCGACGGCAGATAGCAGGGCGCCTAATGAATGGCAAGCGGGCCAAGGTTCGCGAGGGCGGCTACGGTGGCGGATGGTTGCCATACGGTTACCGCGTCGAGGGCAGTCGGGCGAAGGCGAAGGTGGTGGTGGCCGACAGCGAGGCCGCTGTCGTGCGCTCCATCTTCGCAGAGTGCAGTAAGGGCAGCAGCCTGGCGCAGATCGCCGCGCTGTTGAATGCTGCCGACATAGAGACGCAACGCGGTGGCCAGTGGCGGCCGTCAACAATTGGCAACATTCTCCGGAATCCGTTCTACGCCGGCGCCGCCGAACGCACTGAGGGCAACACGCGGAACGGCCACGAGCCCATCATCAGCCGGCAGCTCTTCGGGCGCTGCCAGGCTGCGATGAAGAAGCGGGCGAAGCGACCCGCGAAAGGAGCACAGTGAATGAAGCAGACGTGGAACTATCAGCGAGGCGACAGCCTCAGAGGACGGCTGAGTAAGTACAGCGAGGGCCACTCCGGCGACGAGCCTGTGTGGGCTGTGCTGATTCAGGAGGAGGGGACGGGCAAGCAATACGCCGTCGGCGGTGACATCGGCGAGCTTGACATGACACGCCTGCGGGCGTTGGAGCCAGGGGTCATGCTCACGTTCATGTGTACCGAACTCACGCCGGCGCGTGGTGGGGTCTTTGATGTGCTGGCCGAGTTAGAGGACTGGGAGCCGATCAAAGACGTGCCCTTGGAGATTCTCCCCGCAGAGCAGGGATAGCGACGCGCCCATGGCCACCAGAGACGCCCATGCTGGCCACTGGGCTGCCGTAGCTGCGACGCGACGGGAAGGTGGGCAAGGACACCAGAACGGAGGGCAAACGCGCCACAGGGCGCTGAGGCGCGAAATCGAAAGGGAGGCGTAGACATGAGAGGCAAGCCGGACAAGAGGAATAGGGCCGAACTCGACGCGGTGCGGGCATACATTCGCACGATCAGCGGGATCGCTGATGCTCTGGAGAAGATGCCATTGCACGGAGAGGGAGGCACGTGCGCGCAAGACTGGGCAGGTAAGATCAGAGTGGAGGCGGGCCACATTGCGAAGCAGGTCACAGAGGCATACGGCTTCGAGTGGACAGAGCCATATCCACTCGGCCCGCCACCGAACGACGTACCGCCTACGACAGACGCTGAGGTCATCCGCTGATACGGGGCCGAGGAGAAAGCCCATGCCTGACGACGACATGAAGCAGCAACTGCGCTACTTGGTAAACAGCATCAACGTCGTGGAGAATGCCGAGACCTCGCCAGAGCGCATCCTCGCGGTTGGAGACGGCTTGGCCTATAGGATCTTGCAGGCCGTCAGAGGTCTCGCCGAGTCTACCGGCGGGGAGTCGCTCAAGGCGTGCGAGACGGCTGTGGCGCTCGGCATTTTGAGCACCATCGGGCGGTCGGTGCGGGAGCACCGGGCGAGTTGGCTGTTCGACGAGGAGGTGAGCTGAGCCGTTGCCCGTGAATCCGAGCGACGGGGCATACACGAAGAAGCCCGTCGCCGAACCCTTGGGAGAGAGAAACGATGCGACGTTTTCACGTCAACACCGATCAGGGGCACATCGTTGCCGAGGTGCGCCCTCTCAGCGACGGGCGACAATTCGTGGAGCTATTCTGCCGAGGATATCCCATCGGTACTGAGTTCGTCAAGGCAACTGAGGTCCCGCAACAGGCCGTCGCCATTGCACTCCGGCAGCAGGGGATGGCCCTCGCACCGTGCGACCAGGTGCCGATCTGGCCGGCCCATGACCGCGACGAGCTGCGCCGGCGGATCAGGGCGGCCGTCGAGGGACTGCCGGACGAGCTCGAGGAACGCATGGTGCGCGAGTTGGAGCGGCTCGTTGACGAGGGCATAGGCCACGAGCTGGCGATGGAGACGGTGCTGCGCCGATTCGCCGACGAGCTGGAAAGGCGCCTAGACAATGAGAGGCAATAGTCGCAAGCACGAGGGCCGGGCTATGCTCACCGGGCCGGCCAACACCGTGGCCCGTTGGCTGTGGGATGCTACTCTGCGAAGTAGCACTTCGCTACGTAGCACGAGGCGCAGCGGCCACAGATGGCGCCGCCGTCGCACCAGGGCGGCCCAGGGGACGCTGCCCGGACTTGAGCCGACCAGGAAGCCAGAGGCCATACGGCGTGGCGCTGTAGGGCCTCCTGCGACGAAATCCGGAGGCAAACGGCGCGCATAGACGGCCTGTAAGCGCGTCCGGGAGATCGCCGTCGGCGCCGGAGATCGCCGAAAGCCGCGAAATGGGCGGTTTGGGCGGGATCGCCGGCACAACGGCTTCACCTAACGCCCGCTACGGGCCTGCGACGAAGGAAGCCGACCTCTGGGGCCAGGCCAAAAGGGCCTTTTGAGGCCCTCGAACCGGCAAGCGTTGCCGGGCGCAGAGGCGAATAGTCGAACAAGGTGACACAACGAGAATCAACGCGGGGCCATCTTCCGGGGCATGGACTGGCGAGGTGATTTGCGAGAACTAACCGAACTGAGTGACGAGCAACTGCAGCAGCTCGACGAAGCTGACCTTCGCGAGCTGGCAACCTGGGCGGACGCCGAGGCGGCCCGACGACAGCACGAGGCCGTGGGCGTCCGTCAATTCTTGACCTCGCCCGAGTACCTGGGCGCCGGCAGCGTTCCCTGGCCCGGGGTTGTGGACGAGTGCGAGGCCATTGTCGAAGGCGCGTACAACGAGGCGGTGTTGCCCTGGGGAGTTGGAGCTGGGAAGAGTGTTACTGGCGCGCTCCTGCTCTGCTGGGAATGCTTCAATCTGCTGCCACAAATTGAATCGGGCGAGTTCTGGGCACGCTACGGACTCTCGGGCCAAAAGCCGCTGGCGATGTTCGTGTTGGCGTCTCGGCAGCAGCAAGCCGAGTCAACGATCTTCAGAGAAATCAGAGGCCGCTTGGATTCATCGCCCTACTTTGAACAGGAATATCCCACAGACAAACGCCTCCGCAGCCACATCGTTTTCACCCGGCACGGGCAGCGGCTGCCTCTGGCGATTCGCGTGTTGCCCGCGCGGGAGGAGGCCGTTTTGGCAGCCGATGTGTGGGCCTGTGTGATCGACGAAGCTAGTTGGCTCGTCGAATCTCGCGGGCCGATGGGGGACAGCGCCAGCGAGATTTACGACCGCATCAAGTCACGGATGGTTTCGCGGTTCCGAGGCGATGGGCTGTTGATCGTCACGTCCGCGCCGCGCCACTTGCAGGATTTCGTGCAGCGGCGCAGCCGCGAAATTGAGGAGGGCAGCGAGCCGAAGGCGTACACGTCGCGGCGCACGACCTGGCAGATGGTGCCCGCGCTGATCGGCGAGATCCAAAGCGGTCAATGCTTCGAGGTGCAGCACCCGACGAGCGGCGCCGTCGTGAAGATTTGCAACAGCCTGGCCGGGCAGTATGCCAGAGGTGCCGACACATTCTGGCGGGATTTCGGTGGGCTGCCAATGGCGGCCGTGAGCCCCTACGATCCTCACGCCCAACACTTCCTTGAGAAGTGCCGGACGCTGCAGCATCTTCCCGAGGTGGATGGTGGGCAGGGCGTCTACATCCACTGCGACATCGGGCTCCGCCACGACGCCTGCTGCTTGGCGATGGTCATGGCCGTTGGCGACAAGGCGACGCTGTGCCGGGCGAAGATAATCCCGCCACGGGACGATACCAAAGAGGTGGAGATTTCGGACATCAGGGAGCAGGTGCGGTACTGGCGCAGTCAGGGCTGGTACATTCGCCAGGTCAGCGCAGACAGCTTCGCCAGCGAGTCACTTCTGCAGCAACTCCGACGCGACGGGTTCGACGTCAGGGTCGTGAGTGTGGACCGCACGCCGGCGGCTTACGAGGCGCTGAAAGCCGCCCTTCACGAGGAACGTTTCATCTACTTTGAGTCCGAGGCGACACAGTTATTTGAAAGAGAATACGCGGCGCTCGAATTGGTCGAGGGCATCCGCGTAGACCATCCACCGAAGGGGTCAAAAGACATGAGTGACGCCATCGCCGGCGCGACGTGCGAGGCGCTGGCGAACGCGGATTCAAATATGCCACTGTCGGAGATGATTCAATTCTAACCACGGGGCGAGCACCGCCGGGCTGCGAGGGCGCAGCCGGGCATGGCGGTGAAGTCGTGACAATCTGTACGGAGGTATTGAGTGACGTAGCCGAGGCAACCGAAGCAGCATTCGAGGAGTGGGTGACCAAGGCGACGGGGATTCGGGAGGACTCCGGAGGCGAGCGGGAGATCGCCCTGGCCGACGAGGAGCTCCTGACGCTGGTGGCCACCGCCGGCGGCAACGGGAACGGCGCCGTGGGCGAAGCGCTGGTCGAGGCTGAGGAGCTGACGCAACGGCAGCGCGAGGTGGTCCGTGGCGTTCGTGACGGCGACACGCAGCGCGAGATCGCGAAGCGGTGCGGCTGCAGCGAGCGCACCATCCGAAACGACCTGCAGAACGTGCGCGTTCGTGCGCGGAACGGACAACTGAGTGCTGCCGATGCACGCAGAGCCTACAACGCCACGCAGCGCCGACCGGCGAGCCGCAAGCCACGTCGGCACTGCAAGGGCTTGAGCGCTTGCCAGGGCGACAGCCAGCACAAAGGGCTGCGCTGTCGGCGCACGGGCGTCTGTCCCTACGCCGCGCGCCCGTGAAAAAAGCTGCAACTATTTTTGCCGGTTTTGGGCCGAAAACGCAGCTAGTATATGACGCGGGCGGCACCTCGGTGTCGCGAATCCGGGCGGGCCTCGTCAGCTCGTAACTTCTACTTCGCGCTGGGCTGCTCCCGGAGCTGTAGGCCCGGTGCCCGCGTCACCAGAGATGAAAATGGAGACAAGGCCAAAAACCGGTAAGCGTCGCGGGGACGTGAAGGTCTACGGCGCCGCGAAGCAGCGCCAGGCCATGATGCTATCGGCGACTGGTCTGACGGATCAGCAGGTGGCCGACGCTCTGCAGATTCGGCGCCGGCAAACGGTCTGCGCCTGGCGTCGGAAGAACCGGGCCGCGTGGGACAAGGCGAAGCAGGACGTGATGGAGCGGGCGGCATTCGAGGCGGTGAAAAAGACCGGCGAGCAACTTGGCGACGTGATCGCGCGGCAGCTCGAAACCGTGCGCGACGTACAGGCGCGGCTCATTCAGGACCTCGAAAACGAGGGGCTTGAGGCCAACAGTCCCGAGGCCGTCGCGCACGCATTGCTCAAGGCGCTCGACGTGGAGCGGGAGCTTTGTGGCGGGGTGCGTGAGACGCACGGCCACCTCATGGCGCCGGCCACCAAAGACGAACTCTTGGTGCGGATTCGGCAGCGCTTCGACGAGATGAAACAGATAGACGACGGCAACGAGAACTAACGCCTTCCGGGGCCTATCCACGCCTCGGGAGCTCATAGCCCGAAGGGCGCCGCATAGATCCGGGTGAACATCAACCACCCGGCGGCGCCCGAGAAAACAAAGCGGGATGATATAGACGGGGCGAACGGGGCATCGGACGATTGACGGCAAATGAACCTCACCGACATGAAGTTGGGCGTGACGCCCTGCGAAAGAATATTGCCGTGGCCCACTGAGTGGAAGATCATTCGTGACCGCAAGGACGGCAAGGGCCATGCGATGCTCGTCGAGGGCGAGGCGACCAGCGTGCAGCTTGACTACTGCGGGGATGTGCTCCCGCCGTCGGCGTTGGCGAAGCACCTGCCGATCTATCAAGAGACGCCGCTGTACACGTACTGCCACAACTGCATCTATCCGATCGGAACGACATACGAGCAGGAACTGAGCCGCACGGGGCTGAGTTTCAAGGCGCGGATTATCAGCGACCCGGGCCACGAGCTCGCCACGCTCACACAGATTCTAATCCGCGAGGGCTGCGTCACGCAAAGTTCCATCGGCTATGACGTAGTGAAATTCCGCCATGAAACGAGGGACAATCGGCGCGTCCGAATCCTCGAAGAGGTGAAGTTCCATGAGATCGCTGCCGTCCCTCTAGGCATGAACCGGGGCACGAGCGTGAGCTTGATAAAAGCAATGTGTCCAGCGATGAAGAATCTAACGCAGCCGCCAGCAGCGGACGACGAGCAAGCCGGGGAGACCGATCCCAGTTGGCTGCTCGATCCATCGCGCGCGCTGGCGATGCTGCGAGCATCATAAAGACCGGGGCGACTACGGGGCATTGGGCTGATGAAGTTAGTTGACCAAAGGACAGGAACGCTTGGCGACAATCGCCGAGCAGCAAATACGCGACGCGCTGACAAACAAAGGCTACGACGTAAGTGAGATGGGGCCGGAGCAGCTCCTTGAGTTTGCCGACCGGCTGCCTCCCGACGACAACAAACCTCCGCCTCCCGACAAGCGTAAAATCGAGCATTCGGTAGAGGGTTGGGACGCCGACGACAAGGCATTTCGCCTCCCGAACAGCGAAACTGACGAGCGCGGATCAGGCTACAATTTCACGCTCGCCCACCTCGACCCAGGACTCTATGAAAGTCCGACGCCGGAACTCCTTATCAAGGCGCCTGCCAGGATTGCCAGCGACATCACGGGCGTAGCCGAGGAGAACGTCCGGGCGCTTCAGCAGATGCACAACCAGGTATGGCTCGCCGCGCTGCTCCTTGGCACCAAAGGCGAGAATCAGCATGTGTCTACGCCGACCATCTGCCGCGAGCTGAAGATGTTCAGCCTCTACCGGGCCATGTTCCGTGGCGAGGCAGCAAGCAGCGGGGCACTGAGCGCAGCCAGAAAGGCCATGGACACGGCAGAGTCCGGCGCTGGTGCCGACTGGATTCCGACGGGCTTCTCCGCAGACCTCTGGCGTCGTGTAGAATTGGAGCTCCGGGTTGCCACGATCTTTGACGAGTTCCCGATGCCAACCTCGCCGTTCAAGCTGCCGGTTCAGGGCGACAAGGTGACTGCGTACAAGGCGAGCGAGAGCACCGGCGATACCGGCACGGCCATCCGCACTGGAGATGCTGCAACAAGTAGCGTACAGTTTGACGCTGTGAAGATTGCTGTTCGTTGCTTGTTCTCCGACGAGCTCAGTGAGGACAGCATCATTCCAATCTTGCCGCACGTCGAAAGCGAGCTCGTTTTCGCGCTCGCAGATGGGATCGAAAGCTGCACGGTCAATGGCGACACACAGACGACGCACTTCGACGTTGGCTACACGGTGCAATCCTACGACGTGCGCCGCTGTTGGGAAGGCATCCGTCGGCTGCAGAACAAGCAGTCGAGCAGCGTTGCCAGCGTTTCCCTATCGTCCTTCACCGCGGCAAATCTGCTCCTGCTGAAAGCCAAGATGGGCAAGTGGGGGACGAACCCGCGAGAGGGTGCGTGGCTCACCAGTATGCAGGGCTACGCGAAAATGCTCGGCCTGACTGAGTGTTTGACGCGTGAGAAATACGGAAGTGCGGCAGTCATCCACAAAGGCGAGCTGGCGCAGCTTTTCGGCTCTCCGGTATTCGTCTCAGAGCACGTGGCCTCCGACCTGAACGCCTCGGGCATTTACGATGGTTCGAGCACCGATAAAACCATCGTCCTCTACGTCAACCGGCGGGCCTGCAAGTTCGGGCGCCGCTCGTCCAACGTAGAGAGCGACCGGATCATCGAATATGGTCAGCGGCAAGTCGTCGCCAGCGTGCGCCTCGACCTTGAGGAGATGGCCGATCCAGCGAGCGAGCCGTTCATCGGACTCGGCTATGCTGTGGCGACTGTCTAACGGACCTTTGTAGCGCAGCCGCCGTGCCCGCGAGCTGCGCTCGTCAGGCGTGCAGCATTGCCCCAAGCGCTGCCGCCCTTGCCGCCCGGGCGGGGTCATCTCCGCCCCGCCCGGGCTCTCCAAAAAAAATGCTTGCAATGGATTCTTGGTTCTGCTATAATGCCAAGTAGCAATGCCGGAGGAGGGAAGCCTATGAACGGGACACTCACAACATACGATGTGGCGGACCTGACGGGAGTTCCGTACAGAACGGTTGCGAGATGGGCATCGGAGGGGTTAGTAACGCCAGCGGGCGGAGGGCGGCAACGAATAGAATGGGTGTGGCAACCGAAGCACGTGCGCGAGGTTTCCATCATCCACGGACTGCGTAGTGCCGGCTTGAGTATGCAGAAGGTACGCGACTGCTTCGAGTATCTGCGGCGTCGCCTCGGGCAGAACCCGGCGAGCACTGGCCGGTTCCTGGTGGTGCGGGGCCGTACCGGACGCCCGCGGGACTTGGTGAAGCTGTGCGACAGCGGCGAGGCCATTGCCCTACTGAATCGACGGACGCGCGGGCAACTCGTGTTTCCGATAGCCAGTTGGGCTGACGAAGGGAGGTGACGCGATGCCAAAGCGACGGAAAGCTATGTCGTCACCGAACGGGCGGCATACAGCGATTTACCTTAGGGTTTCCTCTGCCGAACAACTGGAACGGTACGGATACGAGGCGCAGCGAACGGCCCTCACGGCACTATGCAAGCGGGAGAATTGGGTTCCGTCGGAGGAATACGAGGAGAGGGCCGCGTCTGCCGGGCCATTGCAGAAGCGGCCCGTGCTACGCCGGTTGCTCGAACGCATCAGAACGCGCGAGGTGGAACGCCTTGTGGTCTTCGACATAGATCGTCTGAGTCGCGAGGAAGACCCGCGAGAGTGGGCGGAGATCGCCGGGACGTGCCTCGACGCGGAATGCCCGATTGTGACGCCTAGCGCCACATACGACCTGGCGGGCGATTCATCTGCAACGTTGATGGGCTTTATCAAACAATGGGGCGCCGCCGAGGAGCGGAAGGCTATTGTCCGGCGGGGCGTCGGCGGTCGGCGGGAGAGTGCGAAGCAGGGGCGGTGGCACGCGATGAAAGTGCCGCTGGGCTACACTCTCAATCCCGAGACGAAAGGACTCGACGTAGACCCGGCGGGTGCTGCGATTGTGGAGGCGATGTATCGGCGCTATCTCGAAGGGCAGGGATTCTACCAGATTCGCGACTGGCTCAGTGCCACGGGGATAGCCGGGCGGAAATGGGGCCACACCTCCGTCGCATTCATCCTCGGCAATCGGACGTACACGGGCGAAGCGGAATGGGGGGGCGCCACGGTGCCCGTGCCGCCCATCATCTCGACCGAACTGTTCGAGAAGGTACAGCAGGAGCGGAAGCGGCGGCGGGCTCACGCCTGGCGCGCCAAGCCAAAACATGCGTTCCTGCTACGGGGGCTCGTGAGGTGTAGCGAATGCGGCGGGGCCATGGTCCCCCAGGTCATGGGCAAGGCGCGCTACTATCGTTGCCTTCGGTATATGCGGGAGCGGAGTTGCAAGGCCCGGGCGGTGCGGGCGGAGAAGTTGCACGCGAAGGCCTGGGCCGTGTTGGAGGAACTCGCATTCTATCACGATGCACACCACAGGGATCCTGATGCGCCCCCCGAGCCGCCGTGGATGTTTGATCGGTGCCTGCAGGGGCATCTAGTCTTCGCTGTTGGACTGCCGGAGCAGAGGGTCGAGAGAGAGCCTCACGGCGGTCCCGATGAATCTGGCGAACCCGACCCGACCATATCCATTGTGCTGCAGCGGCAACTCGACGACGCGGAGGCGAGCATAGACCGGGTGTGGCAGGCGATAGGTACGGGGACCGGGCCGGAGGAGGAGGCGGCCCACACGCTAGAGGGCCTGCGGAAGGAGCGCGACCTGGCGAAGGCGGCGCTGGCGGAGGCTCAGGCAGCCGAGGAGGAGTTCCGGCAGGTGCGACTGGCAGAGAATGCTCTGCATGAGGCCTTTGCGGGAGTGCGCGCCGTGCTGGAAGCCGAGGAGCAGAAGTCGGAGGAGGAGCAGGCGTCCTTTGTGCGAGAGCATATCTTCTGGCTGAGTCTGCTTCCGTCTGGGGAGATGGAGGTGTGCTTCAAGGTGATGGTGGAGGGTGGATCAATCAAGGTGACTGGGCTCGCCCTGCCCGACCCCATCGGCGCGGATGATGGATTCTCCTCGTTGTCTGTAACCCCATCCAGTCGTAGGACCAGGAATGGAAGTACTCGTTGAGGCTGTACCGCGGGCCGCCCGGAAACACGACGTCGAGCCGAAGGGAGTTGCCCTTGGCGTGCCGGGTGATGCGGAACTGGAGCTTGTTGCACCAGTCATCGTGCTCCGGCGCATGGCCGAGGGTGACCTTGAAGTGGTTGGTGGCGACTTTCTCGATGGTGGCGCTCTGGGAGCCGAGGGGGCAGTCGAAGGTGAAGTCTTCGACGGACAGCTCGGCGGCGTGGGCGGATGCTGCCATCAGGGTCACTCCGATCACGGACAGAATCAGTGTCACGCGGCAACGTCCAATGGGGCAAGGTGGGCGCATCGGGCACCTCTCAGACGCGTAACGGTTTGGGGTCAGAGCTTCAAAGTTCAATCTTCGGCGAGGGTGTTCCTCTCCCCTGCCAGTATCGGGTCGGACGAAGATTGAACTTTGAAGCTCTGACCCCTGCACGCAGTGGAGGGGAGGCTGACTCGGAAGGCGAACTTGGGGCGGCATACTCGCGGGGCAGAGCGTCTAGTACAGCTTCGGGACGTCGGAAGGGGGAGAGTACGGATGCCGAGTGACACCAGGCACGCTTTGCGCGCTCGCCGCGTCGATCGACGGGATTTCTTGAAAGCGGTCGCCGGCGGGGTTGCAGCGGCACCGTTAGCGCGTGGCATCAGCGCCGTCGCCCAAGAAGCGGAGACACCAAGGGGGACCAAGATGGCAAAGAACCTCATCTTCATCGTCGCCGACACATTCCGGGCCGATCATCTGGGCTGCTACGGCAACACGGAGGTGAAGACGCCCAATCTGGATCGGCTGGCGTCCGAGGGCGTCGTCTTCACCAACTGCTATGCCGACGGCCTTCCGACCATCCCGTGTCGGCGCGTGTTCCATACCGGCAAAAGCATCGTCCCCATGCGGGTCCACGGCGGCTGGACGCCCATCCAGCCCGGGCGCAAGTCGCTGGCGCAGGTGCTGAGCGGCCACGGCTTCACGAGTGGGTTCATTGTGGACACGTACCACCACTTCAAGCCGGGCATGAATTTCCACCAGGGCTTCAGCTCGTGGGAGTGGATTCGCGGCCAGGAGAGCGACCCGTACCGGAGCGGCCCGCGCGAGAAGTTCGACCCGAAGAAACACATGCCGGCGCACCTCTGGAACGAGAACTACGACAGCCGCATGCGCCAATACCTGATGAACACCCAAGACGTGAAGGGCGAGAAGGACTACTTCTGCGCGCGCTCGATGCGCGCCGGGCTCAGGTGGGTGGAGGAGAACGCCGGGGCCGAGCGCTTCATGCTCTGGATCGACACCTTCGACCCGCACGAGCCCTGGGACGCGCCGCCGCGCTTCCAGAAGATGTACTGCGATGACTACGGATACGAGCGCTTCCTGTTCGGCTACGGGGTGAAAACGAAGGACGTACGTCCTGAGGACTTGCCGCTGCTTCGGGCGCTGTATGCGGCGGAGGTCTCGCTTGTTGACAAGTGGGTGGGCCATCTCGTGGATGGCGTCCGGAAGCTTGGGCTGCTGGACGATACCATCATCGTCTTCAGCACGGACCACGGCACGCATCTGGGCGAGGAGGGCTGCGTGCAGAAGACGCCGGGATTGCTCGACTCCCGCGTGGCGCAGTTGCCGCTCATCGTGCGCCATCCGGATCAGAGCTTCGCCGGCAAGCGCGTGGATGCGCTGGTGCACGCCACGGACTACATGCCGACGTTCCTGGACATGCTCGACATCCAGCACAAGCTCGACCTGGACGGGGAGAGCTTCTGGTCGCTGGCAACCGGCGAGAGCGACGCGATTCACGATTACGTGATCACCGAGTTCCGCACCTTCGCAGCCGTGCGCGACCGAAAGTGGCATTACTACCAGGACGCGAAGCAGAAAGACTGGCTGCAGCCCTCGTATGTGCAGCAGCAGGCGGACAAGGTCAAGGCCGGCGGGCCGGGCGTGCCGCATCTGTACGACCTCGAGAAGGACCCCGAGGAGAAGAACAACGTGGTGCTGGACAACCCGGAGGTCGTTGCGAAGATGCAGGGGCGGCTGAGGGAGCTGTACGGCGCGTAGCAGCTCAATGCGAAGCCTGGGACTGTCACGAGAGCGCCCATATCGGGGCGCTCTCATGCGTATTCCACGGTGAGGCTGTCGTACAGGTCCAGTTCCGCCAGCTCGATGGCCACGACGTTGCCCTCTGTCGTGTGCTGCACGTCCGCACCGAGCAGGCTGCGGATGGCTCTCACCTCGACGTCGGCTCGCAGCGCGAGCCTCAGCCCCTTGTGCGGCGTGACGTAGCGGAGAACGCCGGGGCCGCCGGGGACGCGGACTGGGGCGTTTGTGGTCAGGTTGACGAGAAGGATGTGGAACGCCGTCGCGGCCGGAGCGTGGAAGAGGCGCACCTCGACTGAGGGCGGGCAGTCGAGTGCTTCAAGCGGCGGAGGGCCACCGGCCCAGATGATGGCGCGCAGTATGAGGGACTCCAGCTCCGGCGCATGGGCGCGGCGCCACGTGGCGTCGGCCTGGGGCGCGAAGTAGGCGACGCGGGCCGAGCCGCATTCCCGCGCCACGCCCAGCGGCCACTGGGCGGGGCCGGGGAATACGCCGGGTCGATTGTGGGGCCGGCCGCGCAGCCGAGCCTCATCGGGTGCGTGGATGTATCCCACGATGTCGCCCTGGGACGCGGCCGAGATTGCGGCGAAGTCGCCGTAAAGGGCGAAGCGGGCGGTCTCCGGCAGACCACTCGCCAGAGGGTGTTCCATGTTTGCGCTTCCGTAGTGGAAGAAATGCTCGGTCTCGATGCCCGGAAGCTCCAGAACGGGATCAGAGCCCCGAGGCTTCCACGCATCCTGGGCGATGACGTCCTCGATCTCGATGCCGAAGACGTCGGCGAGAGCCGGCTTCTCCCGCTCAGCTCCCTTCTCGTCGAACCAGCCGGTCATGTGCGTCGTCACAAGGCCGAGGCCGTCCTCGACGGCGCATCGTGTGGCCGCCACCGTCTCGTCAGCGAGGGCCACGGCGTCCGGGATGACGAGGGCCCTGTAGTCCCTCAGGTCGCCCCGCTGCACGCCGGCTTCGTGGACGATCTCGAAGGGGACGTGGGCCTCGAGCAGCAGGCGATACATCCCCTCGAAGGCCTCGTCGTAGCGATCCGGCTGGAGCTCGTGGGACGCGCGCGAGTGCAGGAGGGCGGCGTAGCGCACGGGCTCGGCCTGCGCCAGGGCATCCTGCACGGATCGGATGTGCCGGAAGGTCTCGGACAACTCGTCTTTGCCCGTCGGATCGAAGTCCATGGCGCACAGGTCGAGCATGAGCGGCGCGGCGTAGTTGGCGACGCAGTCCATGAGCAGCATCCGCGTGCCGCGGAGGGGATTGTGGCGGGCGTCGTGCCGGAAGGAGTGGCGGACGTTGCCCCAGATGGGCCCGTCGTCGAGGTAGGTCCTCGTGAGGCGGTGCTTCATGCCCAGGGGGATGAGATCGTCCCGCTGGTAGAACTCGGGCAGAAGCACGTCCGCGAGGCCGACGGCGAGGTAGGACTGCTGGTTACGGACCCAGTTCTGGGCGTAGCAGGTCCCCGGGCGCACATCGTCGATGATCCGCCGGATGCCAGCGCAGAAGCTGCGCACGCAGTCGTCGCGGAACTCCCGGAGGAGGGGCGGCAGGCCGGCGGCGGTGTTGTAGACGAAGAACTCGTCGGGCACGATGGGCATGGGCCGGCCGTACTGCCGCTCGAACTTCGCTTGACACCATTGGCAGTAGCAGCTCCCCGGGAGCTGGTCGAAGTAGATGCCATCGGCCTCGTAGGCGGAGAGGACCTCGCGGACCTCGTCGTACAGCAGCTCGCGGTACGGGGTGTTGTAGCAGATGTAGTTGTGCTTCTGTTGAGTGCCGTCTTCGCGGGGTGGCCCGACGAGCTGCCAACTGGGATTCTCGCGGAGGATACGCTCCACGCCCAGCGCCGTGCCGAGCCACCAGGGGACGAAGCGCAGTCCACGCTCGCGGCACAGGACGGCAAGCTCTGCGATGAGGTCCATGTCGCCGACGAAGGGCGCCTTGGGAGTTACCTGGCTGTCCCACAGCGCGTACCCGCCCACCTGCACGCAGAAAGCGAGGGTGTCCGCCTCGACGTCGAGCACCTTCTGGATAACCTCCTGAGGATACTCGGGCGTGAGGTCCTCACCGAAGCGGACCCAGTCGTAGAAGATGATGGGATGCTCGTACCAGGGCATCGCGATGTTCGACCAACAACAGCCGTGCCCGGCCTACGTGGGCGTCGCCAGGATGCCGACTTGGGGCGCGACCGCGGTCGCGAACGGCCTCCCACCTCGGCCAGGCGGGGGACGGAGACCCCGCGCTACAACCCCACCGCCGCCCGGAGGGCGGATCACTTGGGCGTCGCCAGGATGCCCACCTGCGGTGTCACCTCGGTCGTCAGGTCCCGGTCGACATCGGTGCCGGAGAGCTTGATGTGGCCGGCGAGGTCGCCGCGGGTGTTGAAGGTCACCTCGGACGTGCGCCCGCCGATGCTCAGGTGCACACCGGCTACCCCGGCGCGCTGGATTAGCTCGGCTGAATCCATGGTGGCGAGGCTCTGATCTCCCACCTGGATCACGTGCAGGAATAGGTCATCCGTCCGCGGCGCCCCTGGGCTGACCTCGACGCGCCATTGCCCCATCATCGCGAGGCTGTGCGGCTTCAGGCCCTCATCGACGATGTCCCAGTTCTTGCCCGCGGCCAGGAACTCTTTGCCCGGGCCGCCGACGGGTGTGAGGAGAGCGTCGGTGGGGAGGAGGGTCCGGCAGTACATCCGCCCCTGCTGGTGGTCGGCGCGGATGGTTTTGCCCTCGATGACCGGCTCGTGGGCGGTGTGGAGGAGCCAGTCTTTCTTGTAGGCGGCGTCGGTTGACGTGACTCGATCGAAGATGACGAAGTGGCTGGGCATCAGGAAGACGAGCTGCCGCGTGGCCAGGCTCACCTTCTCGGGCAGGTCCGGCTGGCCCTCGCGCTTCACGCCCCCGTGGAGGTAGCACTCGGCGGCGTCGCCGGCCACGTAGACGTAGCGGTCGTTTGTCTCGAAGGCACTGAGGACCGATCCGAGCTGCTGATGCTGCCCTCCGTGGCAGCCCTCCACCGTGCCTCCCCAGTACCGCGCCGGTGGCTCGCCCGGCTGATGCACCACCACGCAGTTGTGGGCCACCGTCTGGGCGAAGTAGTTGGCCAGGTGCTGGCCATTGTCGAACTCCTTGTACCGCGTGCCGGAGTCGAGCGCCAGGTGCCCGCGGTGGTAGATGACGAAGTTGAGGGCATCGTAGTGACGATGCTGCCGCAGGATGCCGCCGCAGGTGAACAGGCAGTATGTGTCCCCAGGGCCGGTGCCGGAGCGCATGAAGAGCTGGCCCATGTTCTCGAAGTGACGGGCATGTGGCAGGCGCTCAGGCTCGAACGGCGGCGGCGACTTCTCGAGCCCCGAGAGCAGGAACGGATAGATGAACCACGAGCGGGAGTAGCTCTTGTTGGGCAGCATGTCCTGGAGGTGCCGAGCCAACGCGGCGGCCTCCGGCGCCTCCCTGCCGTAGAGGTGGCGGATGTTGGCCATGTGGGTGAAGAGCTGCGATGATCGCAGGCGATTGTCGGTGTGCGGCGTGTCGCCGTAGCCGAACTCCATGGGCTGGTCACCCGTCTCGATCCAGTTCCAGATGACGTAGTTGGCCAGCCAGGCGCTGTGGGGCCAGTCCGGGGCGATGTTCTCGCCGATGGCGGTGAGCCAGGTGTAGAAGAAGTTCTGCTCCGACCACGGATAGGCGCCGAAGGCGTAGCCGAGAGTCGGGGAGGCCGAGCCGCCATCGTCGCTGCACGCCTGCTTGCGGTGCGCCAGGAGCTTCATGTTCTCGTCGTAGCCCCAGAGGAGCCACTCGCCAACCAGCTGCTCCTCGATGCCCATCCCGTACGCCGTGCAGCCGATGAACCAGCGGCAGTTGGTCACGCCGTAGAAGCCGGTGTTGTAGCGGCTGAGGCTCTCGCGGTAGATGCGGGGCTGTGCCGTGTAGACCTTCTGCAACACCTGCACGAGGCGGGACATGTACTCGCGCCGCTCGGCCTCGGTCAGGTCGTTGTACAGCCAGTCCCAGGCCAAGGTGGCGTGGACGCGGGAGGTGGAGTACCAGTTGACCGACTTGCGCTCCTCGTAGCACTGCTCGTAGAAGGCGAGGCTTGTCTCCAGCGCCTTCTTTGCGAGGTCGAGGTACTTCGCCTCGCGAGTCATGAGGTAGACGAATGCAGCCTGCGCCGCCTCGGGGCCGAGCTCGCGGATCGTGGGCTTGGGGTCGTCGCCGATCTGCTGCAGCAGCCGGTCCACGCGGCCTTTGATGTAGTCGTACCAATCCTTCTCTGCGCCGAGGGCGCGCTGGCGCACGGCGGGCCAGGTGTCGGCGTTGAAGAACAGGCGCGGATGATCGGTGCGGATCTTTGCCGCCCAGTCAGGCGGTTCTTGTGCGCCGACGCCCTGCGTCATTGCAAGCGCCAGGACGACGACAAGGAGCAGTATGTGTACCGGGTACATCGCCTCGCCTCCTCAGCGTGACTCGTATGAGCCAAGACGGAAGCAGATCAGACTGCTGCAAGTCCAGTTCGGCGGCAAGGTGCGCGATCCGGCCAAGTGGTTCCTCCTCTTGCCTTGTTCCCGCCGTGTACGTCTACTCGTACGGTGCTTCTTCGGTCTGGCCAGAGCGCGATGAGCGCTCCGCCGCCTCCAATATGCCAATGACCCGGCGACCGAATTCCCCGGACACAGGGACTGGACCGCCACGCAGCAGGTGGTCAGCTATGTCCTGCCAGTACGTGTGCCAGTCGGATTCCATGTAGGGAACCTCCTGCTCGTGGCGTCCGTCTTCGCCGTATGTCACAAGCGTGAGACTGCCCCCGGAGGGCCCGTTGATCTGCTTCTCGTAGCCAACGTTCCCACCGCCGCCGGGATCCAGAATGCCTCCCTTGGCGCCCAGGATGCGCCACAGCGGCTTTCGCACCGCGGCAAGGTGTGACCAGGTGATATCGGCAACCGTGCCATTCTCAAAACGAACTATGGCGCGAGTTTGGTCCTCATTGCTCATGCCGTGCCAGAGGAGCTTGTGAAAGAACCCGCTGACGCCGACAATGCGCTGAGGGATGAGGTCGAGCGCCCAATCAACGGCGTGCGGCCCCCAGAAGAAGAAGGCGCCGCCCGATTTGTGCTTCTCCCTGTACCAGCCGCTGTCTGGCTCGCCGTATCCGCCAGCGGACAGCTCGATGTGGAACACCTCGCCGATCGCCCCGCTCTGCACGATTTGCTTGATGCGGCGGAAGTTCCCGTCGTGGCGGCGGTTGTGGTGCACGGCCAGCATCCGGCTCGATCGCTTCCCCGCTTCTATCATGGCGGTGGCATCTTCGACATTCAGACACATGGCCTTCTCCACCACCACGTGCTTGCCAGCCGCAAAGGCCTCCAGCGTCAGCGGGCAGTGCGTGAAGTGCGGCGTGACGATGGAGACCAGATCGATCTCGTCGTCTTCCCACACGTCCGGGACGTGGTTATACGTGCGGATGCAGGCAAAGGCCCGTTTCGCGGCAGTGGTGCGCTCGGGGTCAATGTCGCACACGGCGACGAGCCGCAAGTCGGGCGTTGCTTCGATCCAGGCCGAGTGAGCCCAGCCGAAGTTGTGCTTGGGCCCGTAGCCGACAACGGCACAGCCGATTGGCGAGCTCATCGCAAGCGCCGCCCTACAGAGATGTTCGGGAACAGCGCGGCTGCCGGCGTCGGACGGACCGCGCCGATCCTGGCGTCTATCAGGCCGAGACCATCTCCCGCACGGCGTGGATGATGTCTCGGGTTTGCGGAATGCAAGCGTCTTCGAGGGGCGGGCTGTAAGGCATTGGCACGTTGGCGCTGCCCAGGACCCCGGGCGGGGCCTTGAGCTCGGCAAAACCTTCCGTGACTACTCGCCGCAGTATCTCGGCCCCCACGCCTCCGCGCTCTGGCGCCTCATGCACGACCAGCAGCCTGCCCGTCTTGCGCACCGAGCTGAGTATTGCATCGGTGTCCAACGGCACGAGGCTGCGCGGGTCCACCACCTCGACGCTGATCTCGTCTCGCAGGGCCTCCGCTGCGGCGAGCGCCTTCGTCACAGCGTACGATATCGCGACCACCGTGATGTCCTCACCCTCACGCTTCACGTCCGCCTCGCCCAGAGGCACGAGCCATTCGCCCTCGGGCAGCTCTTGGGTCTGCCGACGGAGCAGCCGATGCTGAACGAACACAACCGGCCCATCGTCCCGAACGCTCGATTTCAGCAGCCCTTTGGCGTCGTACGGCGTCGAGGGCATCACGACCTTGAGCCCCGGCGTGTGGATGAACCAGGCCTCCAGGCTCTGGCTGTGGTGCGCGGCCTCGCGAGTGCCGCCGCCGGCCGGGGTCTTTATGACCAGCGGCACCTTCACGCTCCCGCCGGACATCAGGTGCATCTTGGCGGCCTGGTTGCAGATCTGGTCCATCGCCACCGTGACGAAGTCACAGTACAGGATGTCTACGACGGGACGCAGTCCGGCGGCCGCAGCGCCGACCGCGAGGCCAACGAAGCCGGATTCCGAGATCGGCGTCTGCCACACGCGGTGCCGACGAAACTCCGCGAACAGATCATCGGCCTCGCGCACCGAGCCGAGGTCCTCGCCGATGAGGAATACGTTCTCGTCGTGTTCCATTTCCTCCCGGAGGCCTTCACTCACCGCAGCAGCATAGGTTAACTCGCGCATTGTCGTTCTCCTGGATGCAGGGCTGATGCGCGTCGTGTTCTTGTCGGTGGCGCGCACGCCCTCGGCGGCATTCCCTTTGTCCAGTGGTGGGGTCATGTCGAGAACTGAGCCAGGCTCTGCGGATCCGGCAACGGGCTGGTCTTGGCAAACTGCTCCGCCTCGTCTATGTCTGCCAAAGCTTCATCCCGGATTTTCTGCTGCTGCTCGCGATCGATGAGGCCCTCCGCCACCAGCTTTCGTTCCAGCAGCATGATGGGGTCCCGTTTCCGCCACCTCTCATACTCCTCCGGATCGTGAAGCCTCTTTGACAGCCCCCCATGGCCTTCGTAGCGGTATGTCTTGGCCTCCAGAAACGTGGGGCCGTCGCCCGCGCGTGCCCGCTCGACCGCCTCTGAAGTCACCTGGTATATCGCTACCACATCTTGGCCATCCACGATGAGTCCGGGCATGCCGTAGGGGCGTGCCCGTGGCGCGATGTCTTCCGTCGGGAACGCAATGGCCGTGGGGGTCGAAGCGGCGTAAAGGTTGTTCTCGCACACGAAGATCACGGGGAGCTTCCAGAGCGAGGCGAGGTTCAGCGACTCGTTAAAGGTGCCCTGGTTGGCCCCACCGTCTCCGAAGAACGCCACCGAGACCTGGCGGGTGCCGCGGTACTTGGCGGCAAAGGCCGGACCGAGGGAAATGGGTAACTGTCCGCCGATGATCCCGTTGCCGCCGAGCAGACCGTGCTCGAGATCGAATAGGTGCATGGACCCGCCGCAGCCGTGACACAGGCCGGTCTCCCTGCCCATGAGCTCCGCGAGGGCGCGCTTGATGTCGGCGCCCTTGGCGATGGCGTGCCCGTGGCCCCGGTGGCTGCTCACGATGTAATCGTCCTGCTCGAGCGCGGAGCAAACCCCAACTGCAACGGCTTCCTGACCTATGGATAGATGGATCGCCCCGCCGATCATGCCCTCTTTGGCGAAGTCGTAGAGCACGGAGCTGAGGGGTTCGTCGGTCCTCTTCGCCTCAGGCTCGGGAGTGCTTTGCTCGAAGAATCCGCGGTAGTTGTAGAACCGCTTCACCCGCTCCTCAAAAAAACGGATGCGGTACATCTGTCGCAGCATGTGCGTCAGCAATGCCTTGTCGAGCATAGTGCTTCACCCGCTTCGCTTTGCGGCCGCCCCGCCGCTGTGAGGCCGCCTGGCTCACGGCGAGAGGATATGTCCCCGGTGCGCGCGTGGTCTCGTGGTCCGCAACCACAATCCCGGGCGCACTGATCGCGGGACCATTGTGCCAGCGCCCAAGAATGCAGCCAGCCCCCTCGCCTACGATACGGATGTTGTCTGCGGCGTCATGCCGCACCTTCTTCCCTCCAGGACGATAGGTCGGACAGGAATCGCGCTGACGAAGACGAATGCCCATGGCAGCACAGCAATCCGATCCAAGCCGGAAGCAGGACGATTCGCCGTTGGCCCTCTGTCTCCATGGGGCGACCCGCAAGACGCCCAGCGCAGGCAGCGGCGGCGAGGACCTGAGGCCGGCTTCAAAAGGAGCACTCAGTGCCCCGAAGCACAAAAGGAGATCCGAGATGGCCGATACCCGACCCAACCTGATCCTGATTATGACCGACCAGCATCGCGGCGACTGTCTCGGGTGCGATGGGCACCCGGTGTGCGAAACGCCGAATCTGGACGAGCTGGCCCGTCGCGGGGCCCGGTTCCCCCACGCCTATACGGCCATGCCGAGCTGCATCCCCGCCCGCACCTCGTTGTTCACCGGCATGAGTCAGTGGAGTCACGGGCAGTTGTCCATGGTCGGTCGGATCGAGCGGGAGTACCCGCACACGCTCGCCGGGGAACTGTCGGCCGCCGGGTATCAAACGCGCGCCGTGGGCAAGATGCACGTTTTCCCGCAGCGGAAACTGTGGGGCTTCCACCACGTGCTGCTCGACGAGAGCAGCCGACGCGAGACGCCCGGGTTTATCAGCGACTACCATCGCTGGTTCGAAGCGAACAAGGAGGGCTCCTATGGGTATCGCGACCATGGGATCGACTGGAACTCGTGGATGGCCCGGCCATCGCACCTCCCCGAGCATCTCCACGCGACGAACTGGACGGCGATGGAGGGGATCAACTTCATTGAGACGCGCGATCCGACGAAGCCGTTCTTCCTGTTCCTCAGCTTCTGCCGCCCGCACTCGCCGTACGACCCGCCGCAGCACTACTTCGACCGCTACGACCGGCGCGACGACCTGCCTGAGGTCCCCGTGGGAGACTGGGCCGACATCTACGCTCATCTCGAGGACACGGAGGACAGCGTCAACGCCCACCGAGCCCGGCGGAGCCCGATCGAGGCCCACCGCGCCCGGGCCGCCTACTACGGTTCCGTCACTCACATCGATGCCCAGATCGGCCATTTCCTGTATCACGTGCGTGCCTGGGACCTCGATGAGAACACGTTCATCATGTTCGTCAGCGACCACGGCGACATGCTCGGCGATCATCATCTGTGGCGCAAGACGCTGCCCTACGAGGGCTCGGCCCGCATCCCGTTCATCGTCTGTCCCGCTCCCGCGATGGAGCTCGAAGGCCGCCAGGCGATAGAGCAGGTCGTCGAAATCCAGGATGTCATGCCGACGCTGCTGGACGCCGCCGGCGTGCCAATCCCAGAGACCGTGGACGGCCGGAGCGTGCTCGCCTTGCTCCGCGGCGACATCGCCGGCTGGCGCGACTACGTCCACGGCGAGCACACGACGCCGGTGGGGGAGATGTACTACGTTACTGACGGGCACGAAAAGCTTGTATGGCTGGCGAGGCAGGATCGCCTGCTCTTCTTCAGCCTCGATGAGGATCCGCACGAGGAGCGCGACCGGGCCTCAGATCCCGCGTGCGCTGAGCGCGTGAAGCTCTGGAAACAGCGCCTCATCGGGGAGCTGCTCCCGCGTGACATGGGCCTCACCGATGGAAACGAGCTGATCCCGCCCACGGGTCCGACGATTCGTTTCAGCCCGAACCACGACAAGTACGTGGTGGGCCAACCGCAGCCGAGGGTTCCCCCGTGGCGCGCATGAGCAAGCGCAGACCGTGATGGGTCGGGCGAGAAAGCCGTGCGCAGCGGGCGAGGAAACTCATCAGCACGCTAACAAAGGCGCTCAGCGCGCCGCGCAACGACGCGCAGATGGAGACGTGGAATGAAAACTGACAGCAACCTGTTTGCCAGGCGGCATTTCCTGCACGTCTTAACCGGGGGCGCAACGGCGGCCGTCACAGGGGCCGCGGCGCGCCCTCGTTCCGCGGCGGCCGCTCGGCCTGCCAAGAGCGAGAAGAAGCCGAATATCGTCATTTTCATCTCCGACGATCACGGCATACTGGACTCCGGCTGCTATGGCAACACGATCATCCGCACGCCCAACATCGACCGGCTTGCCCGAGAGGGCATGCGCTTCACCCACGCGTTCACTCCCACGGCGATGTGCGCCCCGAGCCGCTCCGCCATGTACACGGGTCTTTATCCGCATCGCAACGGCTGCCATCGCAACCACAGCGCGGTCTTTGCCGAGACCAAGAGCATGCCCCACTACCTGTCGCAGCTTGGCTACCAGGTGGCACTCGCGGGCAAAACGCACATCAAGCCAGGCGAGGCGTTCCCGTTCAAGTACATGAAGCAGCAAGATGTGGATCGATTCCTCCGCGAAGTTGGGGGCAGCCCCTTCTGCCTCGTCGTTGCTTCGCACCAGCCCCATGCACCGCACCAGACGGGCGGATACGATCCGGCCGACATGCAGATTCCGCCCTACCTCGTTGACACACCGGAAACGCGCCACACAATGGCCGCGTATTACACTGACGTTGGCATTCTCGACCGGGAGATCGGCGAGTGTCTGGATCTACTGCGCCAGCACGAGGTGGAGGAGAACACCCTCTTCATCTACGCCTCTGATCATGGTACCGGATTCCCCTTCGCCAAGTGGACTGTCTACGACGCGGGGCTGCACGTCCCGTTCGTCGCCCGGTGGCCGGGGCGAATCGAACCGGGCGCCGTCACGGACGCGCTGATGAGTTTCGTGGATGTGCTCCCCACTTGCATCGAGATAGCCGGTGGAGCACCGCCCCAGGATCTCGACGGCAGGAGCCTTCTGCCCGTTCTTCTGGGCGAGAAGCGGGAGCATAGCGACGCCGTGTTCGGCGCGCATACGACGCAGGGGATCATCTCCGGGTCCGTATTCCCAATACGGGCGATACGCACGAGGACCCACAAGTACATCCGCAATCTCAGTTCGGAGGGCACCTTCACCAACGTCGTCACCAATGGCCGGGAACGCAAAGTGCCAGGCAGGGAATCTGGCCCGGCGAAGTATTGGCTGTCGTGGATAGAGAAGGCCAACACGGACGCCTCCGCCGCCGAACGCGTGAAGCTGTACCAGCACCGGCCGCCCGAGGAGCTCTACGATCTGCGCACGGACCCGTACGAGATGAAGAACCTCGCCGGCGATCCGGCACAGAAAGAGCTGCTGGCCGATCTGCGCAAACGCCTCGATGAATGGATGAAACAGCAGGGGGATCCGCTGGCGGAGTAGGGGGCGCGATTGAGTCCTTTGAGACGGAGGCGATCGTCAAGCCGTATTGACAGACTGACTCTCTCAGGCCACGAACGGCTCAGGCAGGAAGCTCCCGGCCAGCTCGGCATACGCCGGCTCGCGGCGCTCGTACCAGCAGATGCCCTGGAACGTGGCCCCCGCCCGGGTGCGCGGCAGGTCCGCCAGATCCACATCCGCCCACACCACCCGCCGCCCGCCGGACATCGCCAGCACCTCTCCTCGCGGCGAGAAAATG
Source organism: Armatimonadota bacterium (assembly GCA_030601885.1). GTDB lineage: Bacteria > Armatimonadota > Zipacnadia > JAUWAU01 > JAUWAU01 > JAUWAU01. The sequence continues at coordinate 34,695 of JAUWAU010000015.1, read as the reverse complement.
CCCGTCCCATAGCCCATATTCCGCGAAACGACCATGTGCACGTGGTTGTCCATCGCCCGCACGCATTGGATCATGCGCCAGCGCTCGATGTCGAAATCGTGGCGCGGCTCGTGCCAGGAGGTGGATGCCCGATGGTCGCCCATGATGGGCAGGCAGACGATCTCCGCACCCTTGCGCGCTGGTACCCGCACGGATTCCAGCGCCGATGAGTCCATGCAGATGTTCATGGCGACCTTTGCATTGCCGAGCGAGAACACCGGGAAATCGTGCCCCGGCGTGATACCTTGCCACACCTCGTTGGGCTGCGCCAGGTGCACCTTGCGGTACTTGCCAACGACCTCGCCGTTCTTGTCTATCAAGATGGCGGTGTTGTGAACCAGCTCCTCGTTCTTCTCCAGCACCGAGAAGCAGAGCGCCATGCGGTGCCTCCGGGCGAACTGCTGGAAGGGGGCGATCTCCTTGCCCGGCACGCGCATGGCGGCCCGGGGGAGGCCGTCGTCGTCGATCCGGACGCCCCACGAAAGCATGATCTCCGGGAGGCACAGGAGGTCCACGTTCTGCTGTGCCGCCTCGCGGCACATGCCGAGGTAGAACTCGGTGTTGTTGCGCACGGCGCGTTTCCCTGGGGGCAGCGGGCCGCCGCCGGCGCCGAGGCGCATGCGGCGGGGTCTCGGCGCGGTGGCGCGGCGGAGCTCGGGGCTGGAGAAGCGGACCTCGCCGCGGGAGGACCAGGCCAGAAGCAGCCGCGCGGCAAGGAACTTAGCGCCCTCGAGCGCGGGGGCGCGGCCCTCGTAGAGCACGTGGCGCTTCTCCACCTTCTCGGGCAGAAGGGGCTGCCAGCCGATCATCTGGCGTCGGCCATTCAGCCACACCAGGGCGACGTTGACCGAGTCGTAGCCGCGCTCGATGTCCTGCCAGCGGGCCCTCACGCGCAACCGGACCCAGCTCCCGGCCCTCGGCGCCGGGTAGACCAGGTCCCAGCCGCCATAGCATCCGGCGCTGCCGTTGCTGGTGACGACGAACTCATCGCCGTCACGGCGTGTCTTTGGCGCTATGGCCAGGCGCGGCGCCCAACGGCGGGTGGTCTTCAGCCGAATCAATGAAGCTCTTGCAGGCATAAGTGATCTCCTCACGTATCTCGGAACGCACTCGATCTCGCTGAGGGCTGTGGGGCTTTGCAGGTACCATTCGATGGCGCGGACGAGAGTTCCTCTCAGTTCGCACGCGGCTCGCGGACGAAGGGCGCCCGGCGAGGGCGGCGAAAACTGGTCGCGAGAGGGCGCCATGAGCCAGCCAAATATCTTGTTCATCGTCACCGACCAGCATCGCGCCGACTGTCTCGGCTGCTACGGGAACGATCTGATCAACACGCCGCACATCGATGCACTAGCCGCTGAAGGCGTGCGAGTCGAGCGCGCCTATGTGACCAATCCCCTGTGCACTCCGGCCCGGGCCTCGATCCTGACGGGGCAGTCCGTGTCGGGGCATGGCGTGTGGAACAACGGGGTGCCTCTGCCGAAGTCGGCGACGACTCTGGCGGACTTCCTCGCCGAGCGTGGCTACCGCACCGCCGCCATCGGCAAGCTTCACCTCACGCCGCAGCAACCCGGCTGTCCTGGATTCCCCGAGAACGCTGATTTCTGGAACGCCGATCCTGAGCCGGATTGGCACGGGCCGTACTGCGGATTCCAGGAGGTGCAGCTCTGCGTTGGGCACAGCAATCTGATTGGGCACTACGGCCAGTACATCAAGCATAACCACCCGAAGCTGGTCGGTAAGTACGATCGCAAGTATGCACTGGCCGACCCGACCGGCGCGCCGCACTCGTGGAAGTCGGGCTTCCCCGTCGAGCATCACTCCTGCACGTGGATCGGCGACCGGGCTGTTGACTTCCTGCGCAGCCTCGACGGCAGGCCGTTCTTTGCCCATTGCTCCTTTCTCTTTCCGCACTTCCCCTTCGCGCCTCCGGCGCCCTATTGTTACCAATACAGCCCCGAGGACATAATTGTGCCGGAGCGGCGAGAGGGCGATCTCGAGGGGAAGCCGGAGCATGTCATGCGCTACCATCGGGCGCCCCGCACGGGGCCCGGACGCGTTGCCATGTGCGACGTTACCGAGGCGCAGATGCGGGAGATCATTGCCCACACCTACGGCATGGTGAGCCTCGTTGACGACACGGTGGGGCGGATGCTCGCGGCACTCGATGAGATGGGGCTGGCCGAAGACACAATTGTGATGTTCTGCTCGGACCATGGCGAGCTGCTCGGCGATCACGGCCTGCTCTACAAGGGGCCGTACCACTACGAGGGGCTTCTCCGCATTCCGATGCTCTGGCGCTGGCCCACGGGACTCCCCGCGGGGCGCGCGGCAGAGGGCCTCGTCAGCCAATCAGATATCGCACCCACCGTCCTCGACATGCTGGGCATGGACCCGTGGCCGGAGATCGAGGGTCGCAGCCAGTTGCCGCTGCTGCGCGGGGAGGAGGAGTCGGTGCGCGAGGCAGTCGTGGTGGAGTATCATGGCGGGAAGTCGCGGCCGACTGAGGGCATGCGTCTGAAGACAGTGGTCACGGAGCGCTGGAAGCTGACGCATTACGTCGGGGAGTCATTCGGCGAGCTATACGATCTGGAGAACGACCCGGGTGAGCTGGTGAATCTCCATGAGAACTCAGCCCATGCTGAGGTGCGGGCTCGGCTCACGGAGCAACTGCTCGACTCGATCTGCGACAGCGATTCCCGCTTCGGCCCGAGGCTGGCGCCGGCGTAACGTGCGAAATGGATCGCGCCGAGAATTGGAGACGAACGGACGATGAAACGCGTCAATGCGCTGGTGGGAATCGCCTGTGCCGTCGCAGCTCAAGCGGGCGTCATGGTAACTACGGTCCAGCCTCAGACGGCGACGAGCGGAACGCAGCAGCTCACGTTCTACGTGGCCACCAACGGCAACGATCGCTGGCTGGGGCGGCTGGCGGAGCCGAATGCGGCAGGCACTGACGGGCCTTTTGGCTCCATAGCGCGAGCACAGGCGGCCGTGCGGCAGCTCGAGAAGGCGCGACTCGCACAGCCGGTGACCGTCGTCGTCCGGCCCGGCGTTTACGAGCTGAAGCAGCCCCTGGTGTTTACCCCGGAGGACAGTGGCGCCGAGGCCTGCCCCATCACGTACGCGGCTGAACCCGGCGGCGAAGTCGTTCTGCGCGCCGGGCGAGCGGTCACCGGGTGGACGCCCTGGCGGGATGGCCTGTACCGGGCCGACCTCAAGGCGCAGGGGCTCGAGGGCGTCTCATTCCACCAGTTGTTCTATCGAGGCGCCCGCCAGATCCTGGCCCGTTATCCGAACTTCGACCCCGAGCATCCGCGCACCGGCGGCTTCCTCTACACGGCCGACACGGGCCTCAGTCCGCCCGAGCAGTTCGTCTACCGCGAGGAGGACATCCCCTTCGAGAGATGGGGCGACATCTCCCAGGCTGAGGTATGGACGGTCTTCGGTAGAGGCTGGAACTTCGCCATCACGCCCATCCTCGGCGTTGACACCGAGCGCTGCCTGATCACGGTGCGGCGAGTGCGACGGCCATTTGAGACCACTAATCGGTTCTTCATCCAGAACGTCCTCGGCGCGCTCGATGCGCCCGGCGAATGGTTCCTGGACCGCGAGAACAGCGTCTTGTACTTCTACCCGCCGGACGGCAAGCTGGACGACGGGGATGTGGTCGTGCCCGTCATAGACTCTTTGATCGAGGTCAAAGGCTCCATTCCCTACACCCACGGCTACCTCAACGTCGCCTACAAGGGCCCCCGCGACGACTTCCCCATGCCAGAGGATCAGCCGGCGTACGAGCCGGTGGAGTACCTCACTTTCAAGGGTTTTCGGCTCGACTGTGCCCGGCAGAATGCAATTCGACTCGTGGGTGCGCGGCGCTGTGCCGTCATTGGGAACGTGGTGACGAACGTCGGCAACGTGGGGATCAATCTCGGCGGCGTAGCCAGTGCCCACGAGGAGGTGGGCAACCCGCGTGTGACGCCGGCAGTGGGGTACTCGGGTGGAGTCGGCGGCGGGGGGCAGAACTTGCTCTTCAACGACCCTTGCGAGGAATGCCGCGTGGTCGGCAACGACGTCTTCGCCGTCGGGTCAGACGGAATCTTCCTCTACGGCACCGGCAATGTGGCCGAGAACAACCACGTGTACGACACGGGGCTGTTCGACAAGGACTGCGCCTGCATCAACCTCTGGGGCGAGCGGAACGTCGCGCGACGGAACGAACTGCACGATGCGCCGCGGAATGCCGTGTTCATCAAGGGCATCGCCAATGTCGTCGAGTTGAACGCCATCCATCACACCATGCTTGAGACGTGCGATGGTGGAGCCATTCGGATGTGCCAGCGGAATCTCAATCTGCGGGGCAACATCATCCGCTTCAATCGGATCCTCGACACCGTCGGTTACGGCTATCCCATGGGCACGGGCGCTTTCGTGTCGCCATACTACTCGTGGGGCGTGTACCTCGACGACTTCACCTGCGGCACGACGGTGTACGGGAACATCATCGCCCGCACCGGGAGGGCGGGCGTGCACGTACACGGCGGGAGCGACAACCTCATTGAAAACAACGTGGTCGTTGATGGGGCACAGTATCAGTTCGAGAACAATCCCATTCGGGAGAATCCCGTGTCGGGCAACCACGTGCGCCGGAATGTCTTCCGCTACGAGGGCGACGGGGTCTTGCTGTATCGCTGTGGGAAGTGGCTCGATGGGTCGGTGGGCTGGGAGAACAACCTCGTTTGGCCCAGCGGGACGCCGATCCTGGTCGAGTTGGGACGTGGCAATCTCATCGAGGGCTGGGAGGCCTGGCAGGACGCCGGGCTGGACCGGGGATCGCAGATCGGAGCGCCCGTGTTTCAGAATGCGGACGAGAACGACTATCGACTGCGGCCGGAGTCGCCGGCCTGGGAGTTGGGCTTCGCCGAGATACCGGTGGACCAGATCGGCTGCTACGAGAGTCCGGAGCGGGCGTCGTGGCCGCTGCGCGTGCGGGAGCAACTTGTGCGAGAGGAGCCGGTGCTGTACGTGGCGCCGGTGCGGCCGCTGCGGGAGGACTTCGAGCTGGAAGTGGTGGGTCGGGCACCGCGCCACGGAGATGTGAGCGCCCCGGGGAAGGCGTCGCTCACGGTCACGGATGAGGTCGCCGCCGACGGTCGGCACAGCCTGAAGTTCGTGGATGCGCCGGGGCTGCCGAATCGCTGGGTGCCGCGGCTGTACTACCGGCTGGACTTGACTGAGGGAACAGCGCGGTTCGCCTGCGATTTTCGGCTCGACGGCGAGCGTCGGCCCGAGCTCATGGTGGACCTGCGGCAGTACAGCGACACCGGGGGAAGGGAGTATCTGAGCGGGCCAATCTTCGCTATCAATCCACCGGGCGAGCTGAGAGCGGGGGAAACGGTGCTCGCGACGGTGCCGTTTGACGAGTGGTTCGGGGTCGAGGTCCTGTTGCCGCTCGGTGAGAATGCGCCGCGTCAGTGGAACCTCACGGTGAACGTGCCCGGCCGAGAGCCTCAGAGCTTCGAACTGCCGCACCGCAGTCCTGGGTTCCGCCGGCTGGAGCGGCTGGTGATCATGAGCAATAGCCAGACCGACACGGTGTTCTACATTGACAATGTGGTGTGCGTTCCAGCGGAGTAGTGACCTGGGAGCGCGACGGGCACGGGCCCGTCAATCCCCTTCCGGCGGCAGGTAGTTACCCTTGTTGCCGGCAAATGCGGCCTTGAGCGTGCGCAGCCGTGGCGTGTCTGGAAGGAGCTCAGTGTTGTCGCGATCGGGCCCGAACTCCGGATTCCAGACGTTGGCCTCGCGGAAGGAATGGTAGGCCCACGACCAGCCATACTGCTCGAAGACGCTGATGACGTCGGCTACGTACTCGTCCGCGCCCGGGGCCCAGCGCGGGGCGCTGAACTCTCCCCAGAAGATCACGGCATCGCGCTCACGCTGGAACTTCACCGCGGGCTGCACGACCTTCGCCAAGATGCTGCGGTCCCACGCCACCTTCTCCCATCTGCCCTCGGGATGGAAGAACGGCGCCTCGCAGCCGGGATACTTCAAGCCGTCAGGCCTCCCTCGAAGCCCCTGGTGCGTGAACTGGCCGGGGAAGTAGAAGTGCGGGCTGTAGACGATGCGTGAGTCGGGCATGCGCTCGGGGAAGTAGAAGAGGCCGGTCACGCGATCGTGCACCAGCTTGCCCGGCGCGCGCACCACGGGCGGCTCGACAATTATCGGCGTGTCGGGGTCCTCGGCGCGGATTACCTCGATGAGCCGGGCGACGAGCGCGTTCCAGTCGGCTGGCGAGCCGGGCTGGGCGTCGGCCGGGATCCCGGGCTCGTTCAGGAGATCGTAGCCGATCACCTCGGGCCGACCCTTGAACTCGCGCACGATCCTCTCCCACGTGCTGACGAGCAGGTCGTGGAACTCGGCATCCTGCCACAGCAGATCGTTGGGCCCCGTGGTGGTGTGTCGCTCGGTTCCGGGGGTGGTGTGGATGTCGATGACGACGTACATGCCAGCTTCACGACCTGCGTCGCAGAGGCCGTGCAGGAGGGCCCAGTTCTCCTCGTTGAAGCCGTAGGGCGGCTGCTTCCAGCGCAGCGGCGTCTTATTGCCGAGGCCGCGGATGACGTTGACGCCCCACTCGTCGCGGAGAAGGCGCAGGTCGTCAGCGGTTCGATTCCAGCGGGTGTTGACGCCGCGAAGGCCCGCGCGCCATACGTCCATCTTGTCGCGCAGCCTACCATCGCATCTCGTTGGGCTGGCGGAGCAAAAGAAGATCGCCGCCGTTGATGCTGCCAAAACGATGCCGCCGAAAGAAGTGGGAATTCGTAAATCCACCACGCACACTCCTGTCACGCCGATCTGAGGGGGCGATGTCTCCTGTGTCGAGTCTATGTTTCGTCACGCCGCATCGAGAGTCCTATATGTTCGCCTGCTGCAGGAGAGCGCCGATGATGTCGCGAAGTAGCGCCAACGCCTGCCGCGAGAGCGGCGGCGGAACGCGAAGCCAATGCCTTGAGCTTGGGAGGCGAATCGTGGCCACGCATAACCTCGTGAATCGGAGAGAGTTCCTCGGCCGAGCCGGCGGCGCAGTGCTCGGCGGCTCAGCGGCGCTCGCCATGCCCCAGGTGGCTTTCGGCGTGGCCGCCGGCGGAGAGAAGCCCAACTTCGTCTTCATCCTCGTTGATGACATGGGCTGGGCGGATCTGACATGTTACGGCAGCACATTCTATGAGACGCCGAACATCGACAAGCTCGCCGGCGAGGGAATGCGGTTCACTGACGCCTATGCGGCGTGCCCCGTCTGCTCGCCCACGCGGGGAAGCATCCTCACGGGGAGATACCCGGCGCGCCTGCACCTCACCGACTTCATCCCGGGCCACCTGCGCCCGTGGGCCAAGCTCACGGTCCCTGAGTTCAACCAACAGCTCCCGCTCGAAGAGGTGACTATCGCCGAGGCCCTTCAATCTGCCGGCTACGTCTCGGCCTGCATTGGCAAGTGGCATCTGGGCGGGCCGGAGTTCAATCCGGATAAGCAAGGTTTCGCCCACACTGTGATGCAGGTGCCCAACAACAACGACAAGCGGGTTGGAGCTCTGACCGACGAGGCTGGGGGCTTCATGGAAGCCAACAAGGATAGGCCCTTTTTCCTGTATCTGGCGCATCACACGGTCCATATTCCGCTCGAGGCCAGGCAGGAGCTTATCGACAAGTACGAGGCCAAGGCGCAGGGGGCAAAGGCTCAAGGCCACCCGACCTATGCCGCGATGATCGAGGCCTTGGATGAGAGTATTGCGCAACTCATGAAGACGCTGGATGAGCTGAAGATTGCGGACCGAACGGTAGTCATCTTCTTCTCCGACAATGGCGGCCTGATCCAGCGATACGACGGCGAGGGCTCGATCGTGACGTCGAACGCGCCCCTGCGGTCGGAGAAAGGGACGCTGTACGAGGGCGGCATCCGCGATCCACTGATCGTGCGTTGGCCCGGAGTCGTCAGTCCCGGGAGCGTGTGTGACGTGCCGGTCACCAGTGTGGACTTCTACCCGACGATGCTCGAGATGGCCGCGGCCGAGGGCGATGGCGAACATGTCATCGACGGCGAGAGCATCGTGCCGGTGCTCAGGCAGACCGGCGGGCTGGAGCGCGATGCCATCTACTGGCACTACCCGCACTACCATCACACGGCGCCCGGCGCCGCCGTCCGCGACGGCAAGTATAAGCTCATCGAATTCTACGAAGACGGCGCGCTGGAGCTGTACGACCTCGAGGAGGACATCGGCGAACAGGACAACCTCGCCGCAAAGATGCCCCGGAAGGCCGCTGAGCTTCGGGCGAAGTTGGACGACTGGCGCCGAGCCGCGAACGCCCAGATGCCGACTCTCAACCCCAGCTACGACCCCGCACGAGCCCATGTGTGGGGCCGGCGACGCAGGAAACCGGCGAAGAAGTAGGCCGCGAACGGATGCTGCCTCGAAGATTCGTGTCCGGTCTGGCTGCGGTGGCATTGTAGCGCGGGGTCTCCGTCCCCCGCCTGGCCGAGGTGGCATGCCTTTGGCCCTCGCACCAATCTTCATCGTTTCCGGGTGGCCGAACCGGCCATGGAGAACTGCTTCGAATCAACGACACGCCGAGGCATTGCCGCACAGTTGACAATTGCGCCACTGCTCAGAGTGGCATCGCCCCCAATCACGAAAACGCGGGCACCATGCGTTCACATTGGCGAGGAAGTGACCTATGCAGCAATCCACACGCCGTGAGTTCTTGTGTCAGGGCATCTCGACGGCTGCGTCAATATCTGTCATCGGACAGTCGGGGCCGTCTCGAGCCGAGTCTCCCGCTTCGCGCCAGCCGAACATCCTGTTCCTCATGACCGATCAAATGCAGGGCCCGGTGCTTGACCGGGCCCACCTCTGCCAGACGCCGAACCTCGACCGTCTCGCCGCGCGCGGCGTGCGGCTCTCGCGAGCCTACACGCCAAACCCGGTCTGCTCGCCGGCGCGCGCCAGCCTGATGACCGGGCTGTTACCCCATTCGCACGGCGTCCTCACGGTGACCCACTGCGTCCACGACGATCAGGCCGTGCTTCGGACGGACAAGCCCCACTGGGCGCAGCGCCTGGCCGAGGCCGGCTACCGCACCGGGTACTTCGGGAAGTGGCACGTGGAGCGATCTGAGGATCTGTCCCGCTTCGGATGGCAGGTCAACGGTACGCCCGGCACGGAGCTCTACCAGAAGCACGCGGGTGAGGTCCTCGGACCCAATCCCCCGGAGCCGCGCTTCTCGCTGAGCAAGTCGATCTCCGGGCCCCCCGGCTACCCGGACGCCCTTCTCTATGGCGTATTCGATAGGCCGCCGGAGCAGCGCGGGATGGGCATCACTACCAGCTTGGCCGAGCCGTTCCTCAAGGACGCGTTGGCTGGATCGCAGCCGTGGTGCGGCTTCGTCAGCGTGTCTGAGCCGCACGACCCGTTCGTAACCGCCAGGGACGCATTCGACCGCTACGATGTCGATGACATTCCCGTTCCCCCGAACTGGAACGACGATCTGACGGGGCGGCCGGGGCTTTATTGGAAAGCAGCGCGTGTCTTCGCGAACCTCACGGAGCGCGAGAAGAAGGAAGCGGCGGCGTGCTACTACGCCTCGATCACCGAAATCGACCAGCAGTTCGGGCGCCTCATCGATCTGGTGGAAGAAGCCGGGCAGTTGGACAACACCATCATCGTGCTGACCGCCGACCACGGCGAATTCCTCGGCGCCCACGGTCTGTACCAGAAGAACATCGGCGCATTCGAGGAGGCCTACAACATCCCGCTGATCATCAGTGGGCCGGGCATCGCCGGCGGCGGCGTCAGCGACGCCCGCGTCGGCTTGCACGATTTGTGCCCAACGCTGCTGGAGTTGGCGGGCTTGGAGCCGATCGGCGCGCCGGACTCGCGTTCGTTCGCCCCGGCACTGCGGGACCCGGCGGGGCAGTCGGCGAACTATCAGACCGGCTACGCCGAGTATTACGGCACGCGGTACTGGCTCACGCAGCGCGTGATCTGGAACGGTCCGTGGAAGTTCGTGTGGAACGGATTCGACTTCGACGAGCTGTACAACCTCGACGACGACCCATACGAGATGCGAAACCTCGCCGGCCACCCGGCTCACCAGGCCCGGGTCCGTGAGATGATGGCCCAGGCCTGGCAGATCATTCGAGACACTGACGACCATTCGCTGGGTCGGTCGCAGTACGCCACCCTTCGCCTGGCGCCCTTCGGCCCGGGGATCCTCGATGAGGGCGGCGCGTGAATTGCTCTCTGCACCCGGTGGCGAAGTCACGTGCCGCCGAGGTCACGAAGGTCTGCACGGCGAAGTCCCGCCATAATCCGACGCGCTCGTATCACCCACCGGTCCCTGATGGGGCTGGGTAGATTTCAGGCAGTATGTGCCAGATAGGGAGACTCCGATGGCAAAAGGTATTGTCGGCGCTCAAATGTATACGGTGCGGGAGTTCTGCAAGACGCTTCCCGAGATCGCCGAAAGCTGTAAGAAAGTGGCCGATATCGGCTACACGGCCGTCCAGATATCCGGCTTTGGCCCGGCCGACCCGAAAGACATCGCCAAGGTCATGGAAGACTGCGAGCTTACCGTGGCATCCACGCACACGGCGTGGCCCCGCTTCCTCAATGATCTGGACGCGGTCATCGAAGAGCACAAGCTGTGGAAGTGCGAGCATCCGGCGATCGGCGGCGTGCCCCAGGAGTATCGCAGCGTGGACGGCCTGAAGCGATTCCTCGACGAACTGGCTCCGGTGACCGAGAAGCTGGCGGCGGAGGGCATGGACTTCTCGTATCACAATCACAACCAGGAGCTGGTCCGGTACGGCGAAAAGACGTGGCTCGAGATGCTCTATGAGCAGGGCGATCCGCGGTATCTCAAGGCAGAGATTGACACCTACTGGATCCAGGCCGGCGGCGGCGATCCGGCCGAATGGGTCCGCAAGTGCGCCGGGCGGGAGCCACTGCTGCACCTCAAGGACATGTGCGTCACGCCGGAGCGCGAGCAGCGTTTTGCCGAGATCGGCGAGGGCAACCTCAACTGGCCGGCCATCATGGAGGCGGCGGAGGAGGGCGGCGTGGAGTGGCATCTCGTCGAGCAGGACCGCTGCTACGACCGAGGCCCATTCGAATCCCTCGCCATCAGCTACCGGAACCTGAAGGCGATGGGGTTGAGCTGAGAGGCAAGGAGAAAGGGAAAAGGAGAAGGGAGAAGACGGCGAACGGCGGGGGGCGCTGTGGGGGCTACGTCTTAGGGGGCCACCACACACGGTGGAGATGGAGCAGGTGACAATGACAGCCCTTCTATGTCCATTGCTCGGAGGAATCGCCATGTGGACGGCTCTCACAGCCCAGGCGAGTGGCGACACGAGAGAGCGGAATCTCGTACAGAATCCGTCCTTCGAAGAAGTGGGGGACGAGCGGATCCCGCCGGGCTGCAGCTCATGGGCGCCGTGGGAGGACATTGCGCCGGAATTCGCCGCGGACGACTCCGTTGCGCGCACCGGTCGGCGCTCGCTCCGCATCGCCGGGGCAGGTCGGACCGGGTGCTACGGCTACTGGGCGATCCACCTCAAGGCGCTGCCGCCGGGCAAGTTCTATCGCGTCTCTGTCTACGCCCGCACCGAGGGCGTGCCGCACATCGATCGCAACGTGGCCGTGAAGCTGTCGTGGTTGGGCCCCGGCGAGCCGAAGGGGCTTTTCCACGGACGCCGCGGCTGGCAGCACGTCGGACGCCGAGGCACCGAAGGACCGTGGCACAGATTCGAGCGCGTCGTGTGGACGCCCGATGGCGCCGATACGCTCCGCATTGAGCTCTCCCTTCGCTGGGCGCCGGAGGGTACGGTGTGGTTCGACGACCTCGAGGTTGTGGAGGTTCCTGCACCCTCCCCCAGACCCGTGCGGCTGTGGGTGGCGGGCTTTCGATGTCCGGATCGAACTCCGATGGGCGCGGCGAAGTTCTGGGCCGAGAAGATCGACGAGGCGGCGCGAGCCGGCGCGGACCTCATCGTGTGCCCTGAGTATGCGGCCACTAACTACGATGACCCGGCCGAGTTGCTGAAATGCAGCTCCCCAGTGCCTGGCCCGACGACGGACCTCATCGCCGCGAAGGCCCGGCAGCACCGTGCCTTCGTCGTCTACAATCTCCTGGAAAACGACAATAGCGTGCTGTACAACACCTCAGTCCTCATCGACCGCGGCGGGCAGATCGTCGGCAAGTACCGCAAGGTGCATCTGGCCATCTACGAGTGCTGGGCGGGGATCACCCCGGGACATGAGCTGCCGGTATTCGACACGGAGTTGGGCAAGATCGGCATGTTGATTTGCTGGGACAACACCTTCCCCGAAAGCATCCGCACCCTGGCCCAGCAGGGAGCGGAGATCATCGCCTTGTCCACCGCGGCGAACTTTTACGAGCGCGGCATTCAGTGGCGCGCCTTCGATAGCGCCGTTGTGATAGCTGAGTCCAACACGGGCGGCACGGGAAGCTGCATCGTGAACATCGACGGCACATTCCTGGATGCCGTCACTGAGCGGGGGAGCTTCGCTTCGGCTGAGGTGGATCTCTCGGCCAAGACGCGCCTGCCGGATCGGCCTCAGTTTGATGACTTCCGCTCTCGCGTCTCGAACGAGAGACGAATCGAAGCCTACGCTCCGCTGACCGATGCGATCCCGCCCGGCGATACGGCGCCTCGATAGCGCGATGGAATTGGCGCGGCGCTCGGGCTCTACCTCCAATCGATGCCAAGCAATTCGCCGGCGTTCTTGTAGCCTATCGCCGCAGCGACTTCGTCCGTCGCGCCCGCTTGCTTCAGGAAATCTATCATCGATGCGACGCGGGGCGGGAATGGATTCTCCTCCCCTGCTCGCGAGGTGAAAAGCGTCCCGTACGGCAGGAAGGGCGGACCGACTCGGGTGGTCCAGTCCGTTCCCGCGATGATGCGAGTGTGAGGGACGCGGGCGAGAGCGCTTCGGACGCCCGGGGAGCTGAAGTCGCGGATCTCCATCCAGAAGTTGTCCGGCCAGTTGCCGTACTGCTTCTGCACGGCGTCGAGGTATTCGTCAACGACGGGCGGGTCATCTTTCGGCATTCCCACGGCATGGGCCAGAATGTACTTCGCCTCGGGAACGCGCTCAACGAGCCCGAACAGGTCGCGGAGCTGGTCCACGCCGAAGCTCGACGCAACCGTGCGCGTATTGGACGTAGAAATGTGCACCTGAACGGGGACGTCGTACTCCACCGCGCGACGGACTAAGGCTTCGACCGGATCGGTGTTCATCTCGAAATCCAGCATATACTGCAGCATCTCGCCGAGCTGCACGAACCGCCACTTCTCAAAACACGTCTCCATCGTCTTCAGCGCCGCGTCGAGGAAGTTGGGGTTGACGAAACAGCTTCCGTGGAGCCGGTCGGGCGCGCGTTCAACGAGACTGTGAATGAACTCGGCCGCTCGCGGCGCCCCGTCCTCCTCCAGTTTGACGATCCGGTTCCACTGCGAATCGGGGCTTATCACGAAGCGGAGGTCGGCGTCGCAGCCATCGAGCACGTCGAGCAAGTCCTCGAAAAGGCGCTCTCGATATTCGCCGTCTCTTCCTCTGTCGCTCACGTGGATGTGCGTATCAATCCATTTGGGTTTCGTCATTGTTCATGCGGCGGCTTGTCGCCGTTCCTCCTGCAGGTTGGCGCCGGTGTGATCGCGCAATGGTCAAAGCTCTCCGGCGGCGCGCATCTCGTCGCGCAGGTCGCGGTAGCCCACGAGCTCGATGCCTCTTTCACGTATGACGGCAGCGACCTCTTCTGATGTAAGCGCCTCCGTGTCGGCGGCTCGGGAGGGTGCGATGCTTCCACGCTCTCGTTTGAAGCTCGGTCGGATCGCCTGCATCTCGGGAACGTCCAGGCCGGGGTGCGTCACCAGCAGCCAGAAGCCGGGCTCCAACTCCCGGAGCATTCGCGCTATTGCGGCCGGCTTATCCTGAGCGGTAACGTCGCCCAGCTTGGGCGTGTCCGTGTCGCCGAGAAAGCGCGACACCGGCACGCGGTAGTCGGCGGCAATGCGGAGCAGGATCGCCTCTATCTCCGGAGTCACCCGTGCGGCGCGCATGTGGTAATCGAGATAAGCGACATCGACGCCGTGCTCCAGCGCGCGCTCCACCTGAGCCCTCAGCTCAGCTTCCACCTCGTCCGGCTTCGGCCCGGCCTCCAGGAAGGCTTGCGAGGTCGGGTAGAAGCAGCCATCCTTGTCAACCAGACTGGGCACTCTGGTCACCGGCAGCACAGGTCCCCAGCGATAGAATTGCCACTCCGCCGTCAATGTCGTATGCACGCCGACTTGGAACTCCGGGTGTCTGCGGCAGATGTCGGCGGCCTCCTCGAACCACGGGGGCGGGACCATGAGCGACGCTGAGGTCAGAATCCCCTCGGTGAATGCCTTCTCCACGGCCACATTGGCGGCGTGACAGAAGCCGAAATCATCCCCCCGAGCGATCAGACGTATGCCGCCGCCAACCGGCTCGCCGCGGGAGGCGGGGGCGCCCGCGCCAGAAGCGCGTACGTCGTTCGCACTGCGTTCGCTCATGCTGCGTTTCCTCCTTCGCGCATTACGTCCCGCTTCGGCACAGCGATCATGCCGCATAACGTCGCGTCCCGGGGCGTTGTTCGCCCAGCTTCTGTCTCCCCCTCTTTCGCGCTCTACGTGGGCCCGCCGTTTGCCCTTTCCGCGCAACGTCCCCTCGGGCACGTTGGCAAGCTGAGAAGGGATCGCCGTCCCCCAAGCGAAGGCCCGGTGGCGTTGACCGTCACTCGGCCACGGAACCATGGAAGGTCTGTCCGGCATGAATTGGCAACTCTCGCTCACCGCAGTCCTCGCAAGCTACATCGGCGCGGCTGAACCGCTCGCCGTGAGGCTGACGCCGATCCCCACGGAGACGACGGCCTGGCGCGTGGCCCTCGCCGACCTCAACGCCGATGGCGTTGACGAAGCTCTCTACGCGGGCTACGACGGCGAGCTGTATTGCCTGGACAGGACTACGGGCAAGACGCTGTGGCGTGCCGACCTGGGCGGCTTTCCATACTGTCTGAGGACGGCGGACCTGAACGCGGATGGACGCCCCGAGGTGCTCGCGATGTCCGCGTCCCTGTATCTCTTCGCGTTTTCGCCCGACGGGCAGCTTCTATGGAAGTTCAGCTCCGGGGCACCCCTTCACGCCGTTGCGGCCGGGCCCATGCTGGGCGAGGGAGTGCCCCAAGTGGTCTGCGGTGGGGAGGACATGACGCTGCATTTTCTGGATGCAGGGGGCAACAAGATCAAGGAGCTCCCGGTCGAGGTTGCGCCGAACATCGAGGCGATCAAGGACCTCGCAATCGGCGACATCACCGGGGACGCGGCCAACGAGCTGTGTCTGACGAATGGCTTCGGCATTGTACGGGTACTGGACCCGCGCACGGGGGCGACGATCTGGAACAGCCGCGACTACGGGCGGCGGTTTATGCGCGATCTGATGCTTTGGGACGCCGACGGGGATGGCAAGCAGGAGGTACTGGCTTCGAGCGAGCGCATCGAGCTGCTGGACGGCGACGGGACCCTCCTATGGCAGCAGGCGCCAGGCGTAGGGAAAGGCCGTGGATACCGGATGCCGCTCCTGGCGCCGATCGACCTGGACGGAGACGAGCGGCAAGAAGTCGCGGTGCTCTACGGTCCGGAGCTGAGCGTCCTCGACGGTTCTGGCGCCCGCGTGTACCATCAGCAATGTGACTTCTACTACTTCACCGCCGTCGGCGGGCACTCGCCGGCGACGAACGAGGTCGTCATCGGCTCCGTGACCGGAGCGGATCGCAACCTCTACGCGTTGGAGTTCGATGGCCCGGGTCGAGACGAGTTCGCTGCCTTCACGCACAACCACGGTTACATCAACACGCTCAACGATAACCTCGCCAGGATCCGCGAGCAGGTGCTCGCCGCCAGGCCGGCCCCGGACACCCCCGACCGCATCTATCGCGTCTGGATTTCCGGCGGCTCCCCTCCGCCGAATCAGCTCGGCTGGGTGCTCAGGCAAAACCAAGCATTTCGGGCGGCCTACCCGTACGACAACATCATCTTCCAGGCCTTTCTCCAGTACCGCGAGCCCGGTCGCCGTGGTCAGGGCAATGAGTTCTCTGTCGCGGACCTGATGAAGATCGCCCGTACCCTTGAGGAGGGCGACGTCGCACATGCGCTGGGTGTAGCGCACGGGCTCGACCCGTACATGAGCATCGAGACGCTGGAGAAGTGGCTGCAGACGGCGCCGAACACATGCGCCGGTTTCTTGATGAGCGAGAACTCGCATCCGGTCACCCACCGCGCGGACGCAGATCAGAGCCTGCTGGACCGGATAGACGCCTTCATCGACGGGTTTATGCTTCCGGTGATGGATCTGTGTCTCGCCCACCGCAAGAAGGTGTATCTACTGGAGAAGCAACTGTGGTGGGTCGGGCTGCCTGCCGCAGCGAAGTATGCGCCGCGCATTCTCGCCGAGAAGTACCGCCCCGTCATCGTGCCGATGGTGGAGGAGTCCAACAGCCGGTGCCCCGAGCTTAACTTCACGGGCCGTGTGGGGCTATGGCGTGCGGGGATCGTGCGCGAGTGGGGGCTGAACGTCATTGACGACCAGTTGCGCACCTGCAAGCTGTACGAATACACGCCCTGCGAAGCGCATCCGAGTCTTCGCCACTACGTCGCCTATGCTGCCGCCGGGGCGCGCGAGTTGAAGTTAGGGAAGCTCATGTATCTGTTCACGGCGCCGAAGGACGAAGAGCGCTATGACATGAGCGTGGGGGACATCAACTATCGGCCCTACGGGCTGCTGGCCTTCGACACCTTCATGCACTTGCTCGGCAAGGGGCTGCTGGTGGCGCCCACGCCCGAGGAGCTCGTGGGAGCCTCGCCGGTGGCCGTCCGCTTCCACGAGCCGCACGAGGGCTTCTGGCTCAGCGCCCGTATGAGGGACCCCGATCGCGTTGCCGACGCCTCCCGCGATGGCCTCTTCACCGGCTTCGACTGGGGATATACGCGCCCGCATCCGTACTATGCGCCGGCGTACCTTATGAACGTGCCGCGCTACTGCCACCAGTTCATCCCGGAGAACCCGTACGGCCTTCCGCTCATCGTGCCGCATTGGGCGGCTCCCGAACAGATGCAATGGGCCGCCGAGATGCTGGACACCGATGGCGTGCACGTGCTGGAGGATGGGCGAACGCGAAGTGCGAGGCAGGCGAAGGCGGACATCCTCGAGGCATTCCAACAGGCGGCGCGGACCTTGCCTTTCACCGCATCAAACGTATACTGGATGGGGCGCCGAACGGGCGATGATTCCTACCGTGTAGTGCTCGTGGATCCCGGGTACCTCATGCCAAGCGGTCGCCAGGTCGTGCTGACGGTCAACGCACCGGGGCAGCTCGCTGCGGCGCGTGATGTGCTCAGCGGGGAGCGGCTCACGCAGGACGGTCATGCCCTCCGCATCAAGGTCCCCGCCGGGGCCTTCCGCATAATCGACCTGAAGCTGCAGCGGTAGCGACGCCGGGCATGAGCCCCAAACGCCCGCTCGCGCCCGTCCTTTATCGCTCAACTCTCGCGGAGCCACCAACCGCCGTCAATCGAGCAGGGCAACCAGTTTGTCTATCTCCTCTTGAGTCAGGACCCTGTCGCCCGCGGCGGCATTCATGATAGCCTGTTCCGGCGATTTGGCGCCTGGGATCGAGACCGGATTCGCGGGGGGAGAGATCGTAAAGCGCAACGCCGCGGTGACCATCGCTGCGCCCGGCTCGAGTGCTTTGTTGAGCTGCTCAACCTTGGCGATGTTGGCCTCGAGCCTGGCACGCTGACGGTCATCCGTGTGCCACCGTGAGCGCACGGAGTCGGTGAAGACCGAGTCGGCCGAATACCTGCCAGAGAGCAGCCCCTGGGCCAGCGGGCCCCGGATCATGACGCCGATGTTGTGCTCCTGACAGTATGGTAGCAGCTCGGGCTCGGCCCGCCGGTTCAGCAATGAGTAGTTGACCTGCACGACGCTGCACTTCCCGTCGGCGTTGAACCGCTTCAGCACCTCCGGACTGTCTGTCGAGATGCCGTACGCGCGGATGCGGCCGCGCTCCTTCAGGACATCAAAGGCCTCCAGGTACACGCTGGGGTCTTCGATGCTCCCCTCGTGGCACAGCATCACATCGATCCAGTCCGTTCGCAGCCGATGCAGCGAGGCGTGGCAGCACAGCCGGATCATGTCCACGGTGGTTTTCGGCACGGCCTGGCCGGTGCGCTCCCCCCAGTGCCCGATCTTGCTCACGATGTAGACCTGATGCCGAATGCCGGCCAACGCAGCGCCAAGTCGCTCCTCGGACAGCCCGTTCGGCATCCCGTAAGACTCGGCCGTGTCGAACAGGTTGACCCCATGCTCAAAGGAGGCGCGTATGGTCGCCCAGGATGTCACATCGTCCACTTCGCCCCACTGAGTGCCAATGTTCCAGGTCCCCATGCCGATCGCAGACACTTCCCAACCCGTCTTGCCGAAAGTACGGTACAGCATCTCAACTCACTCCTATGCATTAACAGATGCCGATGCTCCGGCTCCCGGACAGGCGCGGACCCGCCGACCAACGCCTTTGTTGCCTGTACATGTGCGCTGACGTTCGCCATCGACGCGGCTTCCCCTCCGCGTTGCATTGTGGCGCTGGATGCCTCTTACCCCATTGAAAAAACGGGCAGATACGGTTACAGTGGCTGCCAAGGTTCGCCTTGACAATATCCTGCGCCAGTCACCTGACGGCACCGTAACCCTGGCGGCCTTCGATGGCAGCCTTCATGGCGGGACGGCGAGGTACGAATCGGGCGGCGGCAGCTTCTCGGCGGGGCAGTGCACGCGCAGCCCACGATTGAAGCCCAACACGGCGCGAAAGGAAAGACTGCATGAAGACATTATTGACCGTGTGTCTATGCATCGGGGCGCTTCTCACCGCGGTCGGCACGGCAAAGGCGGCCAGAGGGGATGTCCACTTCGGCAGGACCCTACGTCAGTGGCGGGCGCAACTGCAGGGCGAGAACGAGTTCCTGCGTCTATATGCGGCGCGAGTCCTGGGCCAAATCGGCCCGAGGGCCATGCCGGCGCTCATGGAAGCGCTGAAGCACCAGGACAGCGGCGTCCGCTATTGGGCCGCCGTCGGGCTCGGCAACGTCGGCGCGACCGCCAGGCGCGCGGTCCCGGTGCTGACCAAAGCGCTGAAGGACGCGTCACCCATGGTCCGCCTTGGCGCCGCCACCGCCCTCTGGCAGATCGACCGGAAGCCTGAGGCGGTAACGGCGCTCATTGATGCCTTGAGGGACGAGTCCGAGACGATACGCCTGTACGCCGTGCACGCTCTGGCCAGGATCGGCCCGGCAGCCAGCGACGCGGTTCCGGCGCTGACCGATGCACTGAAAGACAAGAACAACTACGTCAGAAATGCCGCCCGTCAAGCCCTGAAGGACATCGAAGGGGTACAGCGGTAGGCAGCCAAGGGCCGCCGGCATGCCGGGGGAATGCCACGGTTACTCGCGGCGCACGGCGGCCACGAGCTGCGGGAGGATCTCGGCTCCCCTGCCGCGCAAGCCCAGGTGCGTCAATTCTGACAGCATGGTCGGCTCAGGGTTGACCTCGATTACTGCCCCGTCACGCTGGCTGGTCAGCAGAGGCAGGGCGGCGGCCGGATACACGAGAGCAGACGTCCCCACGACCAGCATGACCTCCGCTTCTTCCGCCGCGTGACAGGCTGCCGCGATCGCCTCGCCGGGCACGCTCTCGCCGAACCAGACGATGTCAGGGCGCACGAGGCTGCCGCAGCGACAGTGGGGTGGGATCTCGGACAGCGGCACTTGCCTGTTCTCCGCGACAGTGCCCTCGGCCGGGCATCTCACCCGCCAGATGCAGCCGTGCAGCTCAATAACGTGCTTGCTCCCGGCGGCCTCATGCAGACCGTCCACGTTCTGCGTGATGAGCGTGAGGTCTGGCACTATCTCCTCGAGCTCGACAAGGGCAATATGTCCGGCATTCGGTTTTGCCGAGGCTATCTTCTGCCGTCGCCAGTCGTACCACTCCCATACGAGCTGCGGATCGCGCTCGAAAGCCTCCGGCGTCGCCAGGTCCTCGGGCCGGAAGTTACGCCACAACCCGCCCGGGCCGCGGAACGTCGGAACGCCGCTGTCGGCCGACACGCCCGCACCTGTAAGCACGGCGACCCGGGTCGCCGCCCGCAATGCGTCGGCAGCAGTCTCAATGCGCTCTGCTATGTGGTCGGGCCCGGTCATGTGCACCGCCCTCCTGGGTGCGGTTTACCGCCGATCCCGCTGGCACCTTCTCGAGCTGCAGAGGCGCAAGCTCTGTGCAGTTGACCACTCCGTGTGCAGGAGAACGAGAAGGATTCCGGAATGCCTTTGCCGCCAAAGCGTCTTTTCCGCCGGACGAGGGGCAACGCCAGCGACCGATCTATCGACAAGCCTACGGTCGTGGAACGCCGCCGGAGGTCTGAAGCTACCATGTCGCGTTCGCGGAAGCCCAACATCTTCCTCATCATGGCCGACCAGTGGTCGCCGAGTGTACTTGGAGCCGGCGGCAACCCGGCGGCCAAGACGCCTAACATCGACGCCCTCGCCGAGCAGGGCGTCATCTTCGACAACTTCTACTGCAACTCGCCTCTGTGCGGGCCGTCGCGGGGCTCGATGATGACCGGGCGCTATGCCTCGGAGGTCGGCTGCTACGACAACGGCGCTGAGCTGCCCGCCTCGACACCGACGTTCGTGCATCATCTACGACGCGCCGACTATCGCACTATCCTGGCCGGCAAGATGCACTTCGCCGGCCCCGACCAGCTTCACGGCTTCGAGGAGCGCCTCACCACCGACATCTACCCGGCCAGCTTCCTCTGGACGCCCGACTGGGACGAGTCGCCCGTGCACAATCCCGGCACGTCGGTGCGGCAGCTCAGAGACTCCGGGGTCGTCAAGTGGAACATGCAGCTCGACTACGACGAGGAGGTGCACCACCAGACGCTCCAGGCGCTCCGCGACGTGGCGCGCGATGAGAGCGGCCGGCCGTTCTTCCTCTGCGCCAGTTACACGCACCCGCACGATCCCTTCACGACGCTCCGGAGGTACTGGGACCTGTATGAAGGCGTTGAGATACCTCTCCCGGACATCCCGGACGACCCGCTCGAGGGCCTGCACCCATACAATCAGTGGCTGCAGATACATCACGAGGTGGATCTGTACCCGCCAACTGAGGAGCAGGTCTACCGGACGCGTCGGGCCTATTATGCGATGGTCAGCTACTTCGACGAAAAGGTCGGCGAACTGGTGCGCGCGTTGCACGACCTCGACCTGTCGGAGCACACCATCGTGATCGTCACCTCCGACCACGGGGAGATGCTGGGCGAGCACGGCATGTGGTTCAAGCGCGTCTTCTACGAGGATTCCGTGCGCGTTCCGATGATCGTGCGAGGGCCAGCCGAGTGGGGGAGAGGGCGGCGCATCGCGGAGGTCGCGTCGCTCATCGACCTGTACCCGACCCTCATGGACCTCGGCCGGGTGCCGGAGCCGGAAGCTGCAAAGAGCCTCTCAAGCGGCGATAGCCTGCTGCCGCTGCTGGAGGGTGGTGGGGCAAGCTGGAAGGATGAGGGAATCGCCGAGTACTGCGGCGAGGGCGTGTGCAACGCCGCCCGGATGCTGCGCACCGGTCGGTACAAGTACGTCTGCGTGGAGCAGCACGAGCCGCAGCTCTTCGACCTGGCAGCCGACCCCGGTGAGACGGACAACGTAAGCGGCAAGCCTGAGCTGCGGCAAGTAGAGGAGCGCTTGAAGGCCCGAGTGCTCGAGGGCTGGGACGGCCCGACGGTGGAGGCGCAGGTGCGGGAAAGCCAGCGGCAGAGGCGGGCCATCCTGGAGGCGCTGAGCAAGGGAGAGCAGACGAGCTGGGACTACCAACCGATGGTCAACGCCGCCGACCAGTTCGTGCGGCGCGGCCATGTGACCGCGAAGGCTAAGGAGCTGCGGCTGCCGAATTCAGAGGAATAGCAGCCAGCTCGCGGAGCACCTCAGCGGACGGCCGAAGCAGCCATAAGGGAAAGGGGCGCAATCATGAACGTCGTCTGGTTCTGTCTGGATACGCTGCGGGCGGATCATCTGAGCTGTTACGGGTACTTCAGGGAGACTTCGCCCACCATGGATCGGCTGGCTCGCGAGGGCGCCCTCTTTCCACGGTCTCGGGCGAATGCAGTCGCGACCGGTCCGGCCTTCACATCCATGTTCACCGGGCAGTACGCCATCAACAACGAGTGGTACATGACGCCCTTTGACGTCCCCAATATGATCAACTTCCCCGACGACAAGCCCACGCTGCCGGAGATGATCTGGGAGCACGGTGGGATCACCACGGCCGCTTTCGACAATCTCATCAACTTCGCCTCGCACATGAAGCAGTTCGTGCGGGGATTCGAGTATTACGTCAACGTAACGCGGACGCCGCGGCCCGTACATCACCACGTAGTTGGCGGCGCCGTCAACGAACGACTGATCCCGTGGATAGCGGGGCACAAGGATGAGCCGTTCTTCCTGTTTGTGCACTACTGGGATCCACATTTGCCCTACAATCAGCCCGCCAAGTTCGCCCGGCCCTTCGTCCACGAGCGCGGCTCTCTCGACCGTCTTGAGGTGCGCCAGGCTCCCGCAGGCTACGAGTACGTGCCGGGATGGGGCACGGTCGAGCAGATACCAAACACGGAGTGGCCCGAGGACTTCACGCCCGAGCCCGGTGCGCCAGGCAAGCACCCGACCTGCATTGACGCCTACGACGGTGAGATCCTGTACACGGATCATCTCGTTGACCAGGTGCTGAACGCTCTGGCCGATGCCGACGTCATGGACGAGACGGCCATCATCATCAACGCCGATCACGGCGAGCAGCTCAATCAGCACGGGGGGCTGTGGGGACATGCGGGACTTCACGATGCGGTAGTTTTCACGCCTCTGATCATCTGGCGCCCGGGGCTAATACTCGAAGGGTCACAGCCGGCAGGATACGCCCACCACATCGACATCGCACCGACGATTCTGGACATCCTCGGGGTAGAGCCCGCTGGTGAAATGGACGGAGCGTCGCTGATGCCGCTCATGCGTGGCGAGGCGGAGCCCAGGGAGCACTACTACACGGAGACACTGGGACTTCGCGCCGTGGTCCGAAATGGCTGGAAATACATCTGGCACAAGTACGCGCCGGATGAGCTGTACGACCTGGAAGCCGACCCGATGGAGATGGTGAACCTGATCGACGAAGAAGCGGAGCGGGCGCAGGCTCTGCAAGAAGAACTTTTCGGTTGGGTAGAGGAAAACCTCGGCGAACGCACCGATCCCATCATATACCAGTTGGCGCGAGTCGAAGAGATGCGCCGCCGGCCTCACCGGTATCTTTAGACGTGATTTCGGATGGATAGGGACTGCGAAGCCATGGTCCGACGTGTGGCTGGCATTTGCCTGACTGCAGCGATCACGGCACTGGCTCCGGCGAGCGCCGCAACCACGGATGCCGCCGGCTCGCGGGCGAGCCCGGAGGGGAAGCCGCTGGCGGAGTTCGAGAACTACCCCGAAGATTCGTGCCCAGTGTGGCTGCGGTGGCATTGTAGAGCGGGGTCTCCCGCCGTCGCTAAAGCAGCATGGCGCGACTCGCAACTCCTCTGTTTTTGGTTCCCCTGTTTGGCAAAGGCGGCGAGCACCTGTGGCTCGCCGCCTTTGCTCTGACCCTAAGGAATTTCATTCGACGATGCTCCTCCTGCGCGAATGAAGTCCGGGCTGTGCCAGCCTCTATCACGGGATTCCGAACACGCCCCGGGCATTGGCTGTCGTGGCGTCTGCTACCTCCTCGACGGATATGCCGCGCAGCTCGGCGATGTGCGCGGCGATGTACGTGACGTAGGCCGGCTCGTTGCGGCGGCCACGATACGGCACCGGGGCCAGCCAGGGGCAATCGGTCTCCAACAGCAGATGCTCGAGCGGCACGGCCCTGGCGATGCCCCAGATGGTGGGCTCGTCACTGTCGCTCTTCCTCGGCGGAAAGGTCACGGGCCCATCCAGGCCGATGAAGCACCCAAGGCCCGCCGCTCGGCGGGCCAACTGCGCATGTCCGTCGAAGCAATGGAGGACGGCACGCACGTCCGCAAGGCCCCACTCATCCAGCAGATCCAAGCACGGCCGCGCTGCCGCTCGGTTGTGCACGATGAGGGGCTTGCCGACTTCCGCCGCCAATTCGTGATGCCGGCGGAAGAGTCCGACTTGCGCCTTGTACCAATCAGCCCCCCGGTATAGGTCCAGCCCCGTCTCGCCGATGGCGACCACGCATTCGTCGCCGGCGAGCTCGGCGACGCGGTCGAAGTCCGCTTCTCGGACGGTGAGTGCGTCCAGAGGATGGATGCCGACGCTGGCCCACAGGGGCTCATACTCGTGAGCGAGACGAACGGCCTCTTCCGAGTTCTCCCGGTCGTATCCCACCGCGACGATGCTCGCCACGCCGGCCCCGGCGGCGCGCCCCAGCACGTCGTCCAGATCATCGGCGAATTGCGGATGATTCAGATGAGCATGTGTGTCGATGAGAGTCATGCGTGACAGGCGGCCGTCGGCCGCTCACGGCCTCCCGCCAGGTTCCTGGGGCCGCAAACCAGTGCCCGCAATGGATGAAGAGGCGCCCATGAACTGCTTGACGCCATCCTGGTCGAGGTTCGCCATGCCCAGGCCGCGGATGATGAAGCGCCCGGGGCTCCACGTCGAAGGACTTGACCATCTCCGGCGAGCAGTCCTCTTCTGACGGGCGAAAAACCAATAGATGCCGGGGCGGGTTGTTCCAAATCGACAGCGATGTTGAGAAGGATTCGTGTGGAGGAGACTGGAAGACCAAAAAGAAGCATAGGTGTAGACATCTCACTTGCCAGGCAGCGTGGGACGACCAGAAGCGACATGCCACTGATGCCGCGGCTACATCAGTCCCGGTGCCGTGGGCATGTGGGGGCAGAACGGAGGTAGGAAAGTGCCCGAGACAATCCGAAATGTAGTGCTAGCAGCACCTGTCCTTGGTCTTGTCGGACTTGTGGCCATGGCGGGGAAGCTGGCTGGCGGAGATGAGGGTGCTGCCGCCGGCGCGCACGGCCTGGTGGCCGAGGGCTTCGGCGCGGAGTCGCGCGGCGGCGAGGGCGGGGAGGTAATCTGGGTGACCAACCTCGAGGACAGCGGCCCCGGCAGCTTCCGTGAGGCGGTCACGGCCGAGGGCCCGCGGATCGTCAAGTTCAAGGTCGGCGGCATTATCAAGCTGGCCGAGCGTGTAGTCGTAGAGAACGGGCGCCTGACGATTGACGGCGCCTCCGCCGCCGACAAGGGCGGCATCACGCTGTACGAGCGTGGGCTGAGCTTTTCCGGGCTGAACTGCCGCGATGTGATCGTTCGGCACATCCGCCTGCGCCGGTCAAGGGCGGAAGGCGATGGTATCGCAATAGGAGGCGGTGCGCACCGGGTGGTCATTGACCACTGCTCCGTGAGCTGGGCCGACGACGAGAACTTCGGCATCAACAAAGGCCACTATATCACTGTGCAGTGGTGCATCATCGCGGAGGGGATCATCGAAGGCGAGCACCACAAGGGCGCCCACAGCATGGGCATGCTCGCCGCCCACGGCGCCGACCACGTGTCGGCCCACCACAACTTCTGGACTGGCAACGTCAACCGCAATGCGCTTCTGTTTGGACCAGGCAATGGGTACGGCGAGCAGGTGGCCCCCTATATGCCTACCGCCGTCTTCGATTTCCGGAACAACCTGGTGTACAACTTCGTAGGCGGCACACAGATCAAATACGGCGCGCATGTCAATGTCGTGAACAACTACTACCGCCATGGCCCGAGCAGTGGGAGGGACAAGCCCGAGGTGTATATCTCGCCCATGGGTGATGACTACTACCCGGGCTGCGACTATCCCAGACTCTACTGCAAGGGCAACATCGGCCCGCACCGGCC
Organism: Armatimonadota bacterium; assembly: GCA_030601885.1. Taxonomy (GTDB): domain Bacteria; phylum Armatimonadota; class Zipacnadia; order JAUWAU01; family JAUWAU01; genus JAUWAU01. The sequence goes on along the minus strand of JAUWAU010000015.1, from coordinate 8,576 downwards.
CAAGGATGAGGGCGGCGATTGGGCCCTGGTGCGCCTCGGCGGGCAGTTCGGTAGTGATGACCCTCTGTATCGCAGTGACAAGCCTTTCGTTGTAGCTCCGGTGACGACGGAGCCCGCCGAGGAGATCCCCGAGCTGATCCTTAATGAGGCTGGTGCACACCCGCGCGACGACGTTGACTTGCGGCTGATAGAGGAATTCCGCACCGGCACGGGCAAGGCCGGCTACGGCTACCTGGAGTGGAAGCAGAAGCACGGCTTGTAGCCGGGTTGGGATAGTCAGCGAATGTCTATAGGGCCGCGAATGGCACAGACTGCAAGCTTACATCTGTATCGAACTGTTCCGACGCAACGTCTGAGCAAAACGGAGGCGGAAGAATGCCCGAGACAATCCGAAATGTAGTGCTGGCAGCACCTGTCCTTGGTCTTGTTGGACTTCTGGCAATGGGGGGGAAGCTGGCTGGCGGAGATGAGGGCGCTGTCGCCGGCGCGCACGGCCTGGCGGCCGAGGGCTTCGGCGCGGAGTCGCGCGGCGGCGAGGGTGGGGAGGTAATCTGGGTGACCAACCTCGAGGACAGCGGCCCCGGCAGCTTCCGTGAGGCGGTCGCGGCCGAGGGCCCGCGGATCGTGAAGTTCAAGGTCGGCGGCATTATCAAGCTGGCCGAGCGTGTAGTCATAGAGAACGGGCGCCTGACGATTGACGGCGCCTCCGCCGCCGACAAGGGCGGCATCACGCTGTACGAGCGTGGGCTGAGCTTTTCCGGGCTGAACTGCCGCGATGTGATCGTTCGGCACATCCGCGTGCGCCGGTCAAGGGCGGCGGGCGACGGCATCGCAATAGGAGGCGGTGCGCACCGGGTGGTCATTGACCATTGCTCGGTAAGCTGGGCCGACGACGAGAACTTCGGGATCAACAAGGGGCACTACATCACGGTCCAATGGTGCATCATTGCAGAGGGCCTCATCGAGGGCGAGCATGACAAGGGAGCTCATAGCATGGGCATGCTGGCCGCCCACGGCGCCAACCACATCTCGCTGCACCACAACTTCTGGACCGGCAACGTCAACCGCAACGCGCTCTTGTATGGCGTGGGCGGAACAGGCTCGGGGGGCGCCATGGAGGGCACGTATCCGGGGGAGCGGTACGCCCTGTACATGCCCACCGCCGTGTTTGATTTCTGCAACAACCTGGTGTACAACTTCGTGGGCGGCACGCAACTGGCAGAGGGCGTGAACGTCAACGTCGTCAACAACCACTACCGTTATGGCCCGAGCAGTAAGGACGGCCCAGAGGTCAACCTCTCCACCGCCATCTACTACCCCGGTTCCGAGCAGCCGAGGGTCTATTGCAGCGGCAACATCGGCCCGCACCGGCCGAAGGGGGACGGGGACGATTGGGCCATCGTCCGCGTCGGCGGCGAGTATGGCAGTGACGATCCGCTGTATCGCAGTGACAAGCCCTTCGTTGTGCCGCCCGTGACCACGCATCCCGCCGACGAGCTTCCCGAGCTCGTCCTCAAAGAGGCCGGTGCGCATCCGCGCGACGAGGTTGACTTGCGTCTGATAGAGGAATTCCGTAACGGTATGGGCAAAGCCGGCTATGGATTCCTGGAGTGGAAGGAAAACCAGGGCTTGTAGTTGAACCGAACGGAAGGCGGTTTGCTCCGCCGAGAAGTTGCAGACTCTGGAGGCAGTGTATCATGAGATTGTTGGTACTGTTCGCCGTGGTGACCGCAGTGATGGTAGGGGTGGGATGCGTCGCCGAGGCGCCCGAGGCACGGGTAGTGCTGAAGATCGAGATACAGAACTACGGACAGACCAGCGGGCTGACGCCGGTGCAGTTGCCTGACGCCTCGAGTGGATACGCCATGGCATTGGGCAGTGAAACGACGGGAGCAGCGGGAGGCGTGAAGCTGGCCCCCGGCGAGTACACGCTGCTGGTGAGGGCGTGGGCGCCGGCCGGCGACCAGGACGGATTCTTCGTGGAGATCGCCGGGAAGCGCGAACGCCGCACAGCGCCTCAGGAGACCTGGACGGCGATGGCGTATAACTTCAAGGTCGAGAGGCCCGAGGTGGTGACGATAGCCATCGTTGGCCAGGAGCCGGGCTTGGTCGTGGACCAGATTGCCGTGGTGCGAGGAACGCACAGGACGGGCGAGCTGAAGATGTCAGACGTGCCGGGCGAAACGGTAGCGGAGGGACAAGTGGGCCTTGCGGATCTTCCGCGTCTGAAGTCCGCCTGTGCGCTCCGCGCGCTCCCGGACGCGCCGTTTGAGAAGGACGCAAACACCGTCATGCTCGAGAGCTTTGACGGCGATGTTACCGGCGCGGTGGGGGATCACTGGCAGGTGGAGGGCAAGTTCGGGCGGGCGTTGTATCTGGCAATGCCGGATGGGCGTTTTGATGTCGATGCGTCCGGGCTAAAGCTTGGGCCGACGGGGACGATCGAGTTCTGGGTGCGGCCCAGGCCCGGGCAGCGCCTGTGGCACGACCAGGGCTGGCACTACTTCCTGCACTGCAAACCGGCCGGCGGCGAGGGCTTCCAGTTGGACCTGAGCAAGCACTGGAAGACCAACCTGCGACTGACCGCCTCGTTGGGGGGGAAACCGTTCGATGAGGACCTTCACCCGCGCGAGGACCTGCGGATGAGTACGAGCGATCTCGACATCGAGGCGTGGCACCACATGCTGGTCTCCTGGGACCTGACCGGCGAGAAGCAGCACCTGTGGCTGATGGTGGACGGGCAGGGAGTGCAGGTCTTCTTCAACAAGACCTTCGACCCCGGCGTGCGCTTCAGCAAGATCGAGATCGGCAATACGCCGTCAGGATGGAACGTCCCCTATTTGCACATTGACGGGGCCATTGACGAGCTGAGGATCAGCAACATGTCGGTGGCGGACCGGCTCGCCCAGTAGCGGGCAAGCGGGAGCGCAGCCGTGAAAAAGGAGTGTCAGTCAGTGCGGAAGCACATTGCAGTTCTGGCGGCGATCGCAGTTTTTCCGGGTACGAGTTGGGCCCTCGATCAAGCCCTGCTGAAGGCGGCGGAGGAGGCGATGCACAAGGGCGTGCACTACTTCCGCACCGAGGTCGCATACGGGGGCGGGTACCTCGGGACCTACTTGCCGGACCTGAGCGACCAATGGGGCGAGGGGCACGCCACGCGAACGCAAAACTGGATACAGCCCCCCGGCAGTCCGAGCGTCGGGTTCGCCTTCCTGCGTGCCTGGGAGGCGACCGGGGACAAGTTCTACCTCGATGGGGCCAAGGAGGTGGCCGATGCGCTGGTGTACGGGCAGCTTGAGTGTGGCGGGTGGAACTACATCGTGGACCACGCTCCGGAGGGTGCAAAGAGGTACTACTACCGACACAATAAGGACAGCGACGACGAGAGCTTGAAGTCCGGGCGCAACCAGGCAACCTTCGACGACAACGTCACCCAGCACGCGACCCGGCTGCTCATGGCCGTGGATGACGCGCTGGACAAGAAGGACGAGGCCATCCACGATGCGGCCCTGTATGCCCTGGACTTCATGCTCCGAGCCCAGCACGAGAGCGGCGGCTGGTCGCAGCGGTACCCGCTATCGGGGAGGGGCTACGGGGACTTCTTCACGTTCAATGACAGCACCATCAGGGACTGCGCCGACGTGATGATGATCGCCTACCGCACCTACGGGGACGAGCGCTATGCGGAGGCGGTACGCAAGTGCGGCGACTTCATCATCAAGGCCCAGCTTCCGGAGCCGCAGGCGATCTGGGCGCAGCAGTACGACTTCGACTTGAAACCGGCGTGGGCGCGACGGTTCGAGCCGCCGGGGCCGTGCGGCGGCGAGAGCCGCGGGGTGCTGTCGCTTCTCATCGAGATCGCCCTCTTCACCGGCGACGCGAAGTACCTGGAGCCGATCCCGAAGGCCCTGGATTGGTACAAGCGCTCCGCACTGCCCAACGGCAGATGGGCGCGATTCTACGAGCTGAAGACCAACCGGCCGCTCTACCTCACCAGCGATAACCGCACGAGCTACTGGCTCACGTACGACGATAGCGACCTACCGGATCATTACGGGTTCCAGAGCGGATCGTATCCGAGCAGCGTTGAGACTGCATACAACGATATCATGGCGAAGGGCCTCGAGGCCTACGCCAAGTCACGCGAGCCTGAGCCCATGACGCCCGAGCAGAAGGTGGCGCGCGCTGAGGCCATGGAGACCAACGTGCGCCAGGCGCTCAAGGAGCAGGACGAGAAGGGGCGCTGGATCACGACGAGCGGCGGCTATGGAGCTGACGGGGGGGCGAGGATCTTCACCCGCGTGTTCCAGGACAGAATGCGCGTGCTGTCAGAGTACGTCAGACTGGCCAGGAGTCGCTGATTGAGCGGCCGCCCGGAACTGCGCAGGCCCACTCGTCCACGCAACAGAGGCGAGTGGGCCTATTCGTTGAATCGGCCAATGCGTTCAGATCACCACGCACTCGACACCTGACAGCGCCGCGAGCGTCGTTACATCCACCGCCACGTGACCCGGAACGATGGCCAGGTGATGGCTGCCGCCTGCCTCGCTGTACTTCGTCAGGAACTCGGCTACAGGCTGTGCCGGGCGTATCTTGAAATGCGGCATGGTAAGGTCCAGCACGGGGAACTCAGCGACCTCGACCTCCGCCGCCGTTAGCCGAAAACGTCCTTCGCCGATACATACCAGGTTGACAAGCGTGGCCGGCCCGGGGGCCATTCCACCCACGGCAACCACCGGGTCGGAGAGCTCGCCGTATGGGAACGGCGCGCTCTTCAGAACTGGTTTCTCCGCCGCCAGGGTAGGGTTGCACTCACCCATGTGCGCCATGAGGACCTGGTCTCCCGCCCAGTCAGGGCAGAACATCTCCGTAAACGCAGCCTCGCCAAAGCACCGGGCCATCGCCGCCACCAGACTCGCACACATCACATCCCCCTCGCCGGCATAGCCGATGCCCTGCGCTTGCAGCTTGCTGATGCCCAGGAAGGGCACAGCGCCGATCGCGGGCACATCATTGAAGGCCATGAAATGCATGCTGACGGCGTCCAGTTCGTACTTCCGCACGGCGGCAGACAGGCCGAGGCCGGCACGAACTGACAGGGCATGCAGCTCGGGGTCGAGGTCGGGAACCGGGGCGAACCAGTCGAGATCGGCCTTCACCTCCGCCTCCACTTGCTCCGCCGGCACGTGTTGAGCCAGCTCCGCCACTTCCTGCGGCGACACCAGAAACACCTGGGGGCCTACAACCGTCTGGAGCGCCGTCAGGTCCACGCTGAAGTCGCCCATCCCCTCGAACGGATCGCCGATCCGACCGACGCGCATCTCGCGCCAGAACCTCACCGCCGTCGCAGCGCGGCACCATGCGAGCACGCGGTCAATGACGCTCGGATCGCCGACGTGGCCGCTGACGATGTGGTATGTCTTCCCGGCTCGCAGCAGGATGTTGGCCAGGTCCTGCACCCCATGAATCCCATGGTTCTGTAGAATGTCGTCTCTCGTGAGGTCGGCGTTCATCCTGGCCGCCGGCGTCGTGTTGAGCAGCAGCACGGGGAGGGAAGATCGGCTCAGCGCAGAGGCGGAGATGAGGCTGGGCGCGTAGCTCAGGTGAAGCACTATGATACCATCGCAGCGCTCGACCTCGAAGTCGGCAACAGCGGCATCAACCTGCGCGCGGGTGTTGCAGACGGTGGTCGAGATGACCTCTATTTCGCTGGCCACGAGATCGCCAATCTGTTGGGCGAATCGGGCCTCCCGCGGCTTGAGGTCCGGTGCTGATCGGTCGTAGAGTTCGAGCATCAGTGGCAGGAGGCCCACCTTGGGCCTGCGTTGGCCGTCCATACCTATTCCTCCGGTGATAGCCTTTCGTCGTTGCCTTAGCTGTCGCTCGCCAGCGAGCGGTGAGCAGCATTGAAGAAGACGTCCTCGAGATCAGTAGTGCTCAGGCCGGCACACTCCGCGCCCTCGCGCATTGCCTTGAGCGCTTCGTAAACGAAGTAGGTATACTCAGCTTCGACGTCGGGCGGTTGGCGGTCGGTGTTCCAGGGATAATCGCCGCTCACGACGTTCCGGTATTTCTCGCCCTCCCACACCCGGTATCCGCGCATGCGCGCCAGCACGGGGAAGTCAGTGCCCCACATTATGCGCTGCGGGCCGATGGTATTGAAGGCCAGTTCAAAGACGTGCGGATTGAGAACTGCGGAGCAATCGAACAGGAGCCCATCGATGCTCGCAAGGTCCGCGAACGATGCCTCTGCGAACGGCATGCAGTAGGCGCGCCCCACGTGCGCCACCACGAAAGTCGCATTGCGGTACTGGCGACACCACCGTCGCAAGGCCTGGCGGGTATGGGCAGCGCGAATCCGTTCCGGGCCGGGCACATGGATGATGGCGATGAGTCCCAGCGCATCAAGCACCTCAAGCTGGTGCGGGGCAATCATGTCGTCCAGCCGCACCTCGCCCTCCTGCGCGTCGGGCACCAGGGACCAATACGGCTTGACGCCGTTGAACTTGCCGGCCACCAGCGTCTCGTGCAGACGATCCGCCGGCCACGTGGGGTCCAGCACCGCCAGCGCCCAGACGTGCCGTCGGTCGGCTGTCTCAGCGGAGTAACCATTCGTCGCCTCGATGTTCGTGCCCCGGACCACCGAGCCGAACTGGAGGCGTGAGACTTCGCTGCCAGGGAAGAGCTTCGCGTAATCCTCTTCTGCGTCATGTGCGAGGTATTCAGGATGCGACACTGCCGTCGCCCAATTGGCCGCCGCCAGTTCCTGTGTGAGCGGCGGCACGTCTTCCTGACGGTGCACATGCATGTGCACGTCGAGCATCCGCGCGGGGAGAAAGTCGCGCAGGTATCGCTCGAAGAACCGGCGATCGACTTCCCTGTAGTCCAGCTCACTCGGCATTGCTGGCTGCCCCGTATAGGAGTTCGTACGTTCGCCTGAAGCGCCCGTACATGCGATCGTAGGTGTCTTGATGCGTCAGGTTGGGAGCAAACGTCCGCTCGGTCTCGCAGAACTCATCGACGGCGGCTGGGAGCGAATCGTAGTATCCCGCGCCCACTGCGGCCATAATGGCGGCGCCCAGGGACGCGGCCTCCCCGCAGACCGGGCGCTCGATGGGCAGCCCGGTGACATCCGCCATTATCTGCAGCCAGACGTCACTTCGACTGCCGCCGCCGATGGCGCGGACGCATTCGCTGCTAGCTCGGAGCTTGCCAAGACGTTCTATGTGCTCCCGCAGGCAGTACGCCACGGCCTCCAAGATTGCCCTGACCATGTGGGGGCGCCCGTGCGATATGGACAGCCCGACGAATGCACCGCGTGCGCTGGGATTGAAGTCCGGCGAGGCGGTGCCAGTCAAGTGCGGCAGCATCAGAAGCCCGTCGCAGCCCGGCTCGACGCCGGCTGCCTCCTCATGGAGTTGGCGGTAATCGCTGCCGTCGGTCACCAGTGCGTCTCGGAACCACGTTAACGCCATCGCCGCGGTCTGCGTGAACGACAACAGCGTATACAGGCCCGGCACCGCGTGTCGCCCAGCGTTAACGCCGTGCCTGAAGTCAGTGACGCGCTGTCTGCTTGTGGCCATTACCGCGAGGGCCGTTCCGATACTCGCCGTGATAATGCCTGGACGAGTATTCCCGGCGCCCAGCAGTGCCGCGGTCTGGTCATTGGCTCCAACCACCACTACAGTCTCTTCGCTGATGCCCAACTTTCGCGCCATCTCCGGCAACACTTTGCCAACCGGCTGCCCGCAGTGGCCCACCGCCGGAAGCTGCTCCTCCCTCACGCCCACAAACTCGAGCATCTCCGGCCACCACTGCCCCTGCTGTCGATCCAGCATGCCGGTGGAGGCGAGGTCCTGCGGGTCGCCGATCATCTCGCCCGTCAGACGCCAGATGACGTAGTCCGGCAGCATCAGGTAGTGCGCCGTCCGCTCGAAGACCTCCGGCTCATGCTGGCGCAGCCACAGGATCTTCGGGGCTGAGGATATCTGGAGGAAATCAGGAGTGCCCGTCTTGAGGAAGTTCTCCTGCCTGTCGAAGCGCGCGGCAATCTGTCGGCATTGCTCCGTGCCGCGCGTGTCGAGCCAAACGATAGCGTTACGGAGCGGACGGCCCTTTGCATTCAGGGGCACAAAGGTCTGCCCCTGGCTCGAGAGGCCGATAGCCCGCACTGCTCCGCCCTCATACTCCCTGAGGCATCTCCGCGTGCCGGCCACGCAGGCCCGCCAATATGTTTCGATGGGCTGCTCGACAAAGCCCGGGCGAGGCGTGAGCAGTTCATACTGCTCGCTGGCGACAGTGAGCACCTGGCCTGCTGTGTCAAACAGAGCCACCTTTGCGGCGGTCGTGCCCAAGTCGAATGTGAGGATGTACTCGGCTATTATGTTACTCCTGGGCCCGTCTACCAACTACCCCGAAGATTTCGCCCAAGCCGCTGTTGTAATGACATGAAAGGCTGCCTCCGGATCTGCTACAATGTGGGAGCGGATCCACCAGTGCAGCAAAAGGAGGCAGCCATGGACGATAGTGTAGCAGTTTTCCCGATGGACATCCACAAGCGATTCAGTGTGGCGACG
>JAUWAU010000086.1 GCA_030601885.1 Armatimonadota bacterium | reverse complement strand
TGGCTGCATTATCACGGGTTGCCCCCAGACTATGAGCTGCCGCCCCAGATCGACTACGAGCGAGCCGAGAAGGCCGTCGGCTACTATCGGCAGGCTATTGCGGCGGCAGACGGCGAGGAGTTCTATCCCGCCTTCTACTCCGAGCAACTCGCGGAGCTGTTGATGCGCTTGGAGCGCCGCGACGAGGCACTCGTCGCGTGCGAGACCGCTCTTCCGGACGTGGACGAGACATCGCGCGCCGGTTTCTACCTGTCCTACGCCGAGTGCCTCTGGCGCACGGACCGGATGGACAAAGCGCGAGCAGCATCACGCGAAGTGCTGGCCGCCGAGGGTGACGGCTTCGGCGGCGGCCAGGGATGCAGAGCCGCGAGAGCCCACATCCTCCTGGGACGTATCGCGCTCAGCCACGACAAAGACATCGAAGCCGCAAAGAAGCACCTGCTCGACGCCACGACGGTTGAGACCTGCTGCCACACCATTACACAGGGCATCCCACTGACTCTCGCGCGTGAGCTGCTGGAAGAGGGCGAGTCCGAAGCCGTCGCGGAGTTCTGTGAGGCTGTGCTTGACAAGTTCATCCCCAGCCACAACCCAACGCAGGAACTGCTCAGCGAGGCCCGCGACGGGGGCGAATGAGGATTGGGTATGCTGTCTCCGGAATTTCCGCCGCCAGCATGTCGCCACGATTATGTGACGCGATAATTAAGTAAGGTGTCCCCGGAATGCCTTTCTGGAGCGCAGGCTTCCCCTCAGATTATGCACAAGCAGGTTGGAGCGGTGATAGCTGGTTTGGATGATGCCGGCGAACAGCGATTATTGGGCGCCATGGGAGCCGGGGCGCATCGGTTAGGGCCGGGGCCCGCCCGCGCATGCAGCACCGACGCTCCATGCGGCCACTACTTGTCCACCAGGAGTGCTTCCAGCCCCTGGCTGCAGCTATCTGTCGCCTCCGTGCCTGCCGCAACTCGCGCTCGCCATCGGCTCGGCGGCGGCGCTGAGTCATCCCGCTGCCTGCACCATGCTGCCAACCGCGCCTGGCTCCAACCACCCGCTCAGCCTCGCCAGTGCCTCCGGCAACACGGTCGCGTGTGGCGACACATGCACTCGCAATCCCCGCACGCTGCGCTCGACCCATCCCGGCACCGCCAGCACCACTCGCCGCAGCGACTGCACGTACCGCCGCCGGTTCTTCGCCGGCAAGCACAACCGCCGGAACACGTTCACGTAGTTGTATGCCAGGATCAGCAACTGGCAGAACAACCCGTTGCCGGCAAACCCAGCACTGGGCAGATGATCCATGCGAAAGCCCAAAGCGCTCTCCTTCAGAATGCTCTCCACCGTCACCCGCCGGTTGTAGAACGCCCGCACCTGCCGTCGGCTCCACTCCAAGTCCGTGACGATGGCGTGCTGCTCGTACCGCGGCTGCTCCAGCAACGTCCCTTGCCCCACAGCCTCGGCCCGATCCACCAACCGCTTGCGCGTCACCACATACCGCCGCTGCCGGTCGTCTTTGATGTAGCCTCCCTGCCCGTCCCGCGCCCGCACGAAGCCGTACCGCACCTCGGCAATCTCCATGTTCTCGCCGCACGCCTGCCACTGCTGCTCCGGAATCGCCGCAATCGCCTGCTTCAGCTCACCGCGGATCTGCGCCCCGATGGCGTAGTGGCACCGGCACGGCACAGTGTCGTCGGCGTCCGCCGCCTCGATCTGCTGCAGGATGTGGGCCGCATACCAGGCACTGTCGGCGCACCAGATCAGCTCATCGCCAGCGCCTTGCACCTGATCCAGGATGTCACGCATCCGATCCCGAAACCGTGGCGCCGGGTGGGTGGCGCCCTCCAGCAGCCCACCGTCCAGGATGTCGTAGGTATTGCGCAGCGTGGCAATCTCGAAGGTGTACATCCGCTCCCCGTCACGCCGCGGACAGTGCTTGGCTCCCTCCTGCTTGCCATACACGCCCACCTCCCGCGTGTCCACATCCACCACCACCCGATGGGGTCGATCCTTGAGGTGCATCGAGCGCTTGCTGAAGCTGCGGTTGCGGGCCCGCAGCCACTGCACCTGACGCGCCGTGGCGTCGGCGAAGAAGCGACTCATGGTCGCCTGGTCCGGCAGCTGCTCCACTCCCAGTGCCGCGCACAGGCCCGGATCGTGTTTCACCTCATCGATGTGCGACACCCGCTCCAGGCCGGCTGCCAGAAGCCCCACCGCCACCTCACACAGCTTCCCCGAGCTGTAGGTGCTGAGGCGCTTGCGCATGGGCAACTCCGCCACCAGGTCCGCCAGCCCCACGCCGTAGGCGAACTTCATGAACAGTGGCATGCCGGCGTAGCCGGTCAGTTCTGGCATGTCGCATTTGTATTCAAGCTGCGCCAGCTCCGCTGGCATCGGGCTCAGCTCATGCCCGTCCAGCGGCAGGTGATGCGCCGTCAGTTCCTGGCGTATTCCGGCCACCACGCCATCATCATAGAGCTCCGGGTCCCGGGCGTCCCGAACTTTGGGTTTAGGCTTGGTGAAGCGAGGGCCTCGGACGGTTCTGCTTCCCTTTGCCGGCATGGCCGATGTCCTTTACCGTGGGATAGAAGCCATACCGGGCTTCAACACTATGCCGCCCAAGACCTCCTTCGCAGCCGAAATTGGTGCATGATCTAGGTTCCCGCCTGCAGCCTTTGCCGTCGCCTCTGCCGTTGCCGCTACTGTAGGGCGGGTCGTCCCTGGCCCGCCGCCTTTGCCGTTCGCCGTTGCTGACCACTGACCACTGCCGTTCATCCGTGCTCTCTGTGGCTTACACCGCCTTCCAACCTCACGCTCCAAACTCCTGCCTCTCCGCCACGCAGGAACTCACGCCCGAACTGGCGAAGGTAAATCCTGTAGGCGCATCTCTACACACTTCCGCACCAACCCGACAAACCTTATGCTGGTCGGAGACGCGGACACATGGCACGGGGCAGGCACAGATCGCCATTCCGCATGATCGCAATCATCGCGGTTTCCCTGGCCATTCTCATACTGGCCGCGGTCGTCTTCCTCAGGACCGCTACCCGCCTTGTCCCTCAATGGGACTCGTTTCTGGCGCTCCCGGCAGGGCTACGGAAGCCCCAGTGCTTTGAGCCATACCTCGTCTTCCTTCCTAATGATGTCGCCCACCGCGAAGCCGCCCTTGTCTGGTACAATCGCCGAGAGCCGGATGATGACAAGCTGAAGGCTCACACCCTCGAGATGGCCCGACGCCATCCCGGGAACAGCCACCTGTACTACGAAAACCACCGTTTGTTCTACCTTGACCCCGAATACCGGCAGCAACTCACAGATGTCCTCGAAGCCCAGATCGAGCAGCGCCCAGACGACCGCGAGTTCTTCTGGGTGCTGGCCAAGATTTGCGAGCACAACACGGTCCCTCCGAAGTTCGACGACCCGGCTGACCGTGAGCAATGGCTGCATTATCACGGGTTGCCCCCAGACTATGAGCTGCCGCCCCAGATCGACTACGAGCGAGCCGAGAAGGCCGTCGGCTACTAT
>JAUWAU010000080.1 GCA_030601885.1 Armatimonadota bacterium | reverse complement strand
CCGCACCGGCAGTTTTCCGCATCTGTTGGCGCGCTCCTTGGCCACGGCAAGCGCTGTCAGGCAAAGGCAGCGAGCCACAGGTGCTCGCCTAGTGCGCCTGCAAGCGTACGAGGTCAGGGAGGTGGAAGTCCTCCCCAAGGCATGCGCTCTCCGGCCTTGTAACCGACTGTAACTGCGTCGCCGAGAGGCGGGGTGGGAAGCAACAGGAGGTGACCGACCAGTCCGTAGGCGACGAACTCGATTCGGCCTTGGTGTAGCGGCGAGCCTGCTAGGCACTGGCGAAGCCTGTTCCCGGGAGACTGGGACGCCCGTGGCGCTGAGGGGTAGCGTGCCAAAGCGACGACGGGGCGCACTGGGTGGTTGGAGACGGAATGGTCGGGACGGCCGCGTACGTGAAGCAGGGAGACCCGTGGGGAACAGGGAGAGCCGCACGGGAGTCAGAGCGTCCATAGTAGCTGGGAAGCGCCTGTAATGGGCGTGGAGCCAAGGGGCGCAGGAAGGTGGATGCGGGAGTCCATGTCGACCGAGCCGGCACAATTGCCCGCAGAGGCTAGACACGCCGGAGAGGTCCGTGCCCGCTGGGCGTGGGTCCAGTCGTCGGTGTGGACGGAGCGCATGTTGACGGCCCTGGAGCAAGGGGTCAAAGGAGGCAAATGGCACAGCCTGAATCAGTGCTGGCCGAATGCCTTCTTTGCCGAGCATGGGCTGTTCTCCCTATCGGCAGCCTACGCGACGGCTCGTCAATCCGCAAAGCGGTGAACCACCAACTGGAGAGCCGTGTGCGGGAGATCCGCACGCACGGTTCGGAGGGGGGAGGGACCGGGAACTCAACCGGTCCTTCCTACCTCTATCAGTAGCGACAAAGGCCCGCAAGGCCTCGGTCTTTTGCTGTACTGTAGGCGAGTACCTGTGGCTCGCCGCCTTTGTCCTGTGGTTCGCCGATGAGAACCACGAAGGCACCTCGCGCGATCCCAGCGAATGCCCCCGGCGTGCACAGCAACCTTCGTCGACTCGACCAGGTATGGGCGGAGCCCGAGATATACCTCGTGACCGCCTGCACCCACCGGCGCCGGCGGCTACTGGCGACAGACGCGATGGCCAGAGCGGTGTTAGCGGGGCTGTGCGCGAGCCCTGAGCAGTGGCCGTACCAGGGGGAGATAGTTGCGCTCGAGATGTAGGGGGCGCCGGCAAAGGCAGCGAGCCACAGGTACTCGCCTACAGTAACGACAAAGGCCCGCAAGGCCTCGGTCTTTTGCTGTACTGTAGGCGAGGGCCTGTACCTCGCCAGGCTGAGGTGAGGGGTGTGTGATCGGGCTTCCGGCGCCTGCCACCACATGGCGGGGCACTCGTGCTTGGCAGAGTAGTACGGAGGCCCCGCGCCACAGTTGACGGCAAAGGCTGAGGCAGATGCCGACGTTAGCAGACTATTGACACGAGTGCTAACGCGGGGTATAATAGAGACAGTGCGGGCGCCCAGAATGCGGCGCCCGTGTCATGTCGTACGGATTGCGAAGGTGGCGATGGGAGTGCCGATTTACGAGTACAGGTGTCGCAAGTGCGGTCAGGAGTTCGAGGTGCTGGTGTCGGGGTACAACGACGGTGGGCCGAAGAAGTGCGATCACTGCGGCGGCCGGCTGCAGAAGCTCCTCTCCGCTGCAGCCGTGATCTACAAGGGCTCAGGTTTTTACACCACAGACTACTGTCGCGGCGCCAGCGGAGACGGCCGCAAGTCCGAGAAGGACTGGAAAGAGAAGGCGGAGGAGATCAAGTCGAGCACCAGCGACGATAAGAAGGATAAGAAGAAGGAGAAGGCGGAGAAGAAGAACTAGGCAAAGGCGGCGGGGGACGAAGTGCGGACCTTTGGTCCGCGCGCCCCACAGTAAGGAAACGGAAGGCCGGGCCGGGAGGTCCGGCTTTTTTGCGTTGGTGGTTGAGGGAAGCGCGACCGAGGTCCGCCGGAGCAAGCTCATCCGGCTACAAGGAGGCTATTTGTTGTTCGATTCGGCGCCGACGTCAGTGCGTGCGAGGAGGACGCCGCCGAGGGCGATGGCGGCGCCGAGGAGCTGGGTGACGGAGAGGCGATCGTTGACGAGGACGGCGCTGGCGGCGACGGCCATGACGGGGATGAGGCACTGGTAGACAGCGGTGCGGGCGGGGCCGATGCGATGCACACCGGCGAACCAACACAGGAAGCCGACGGTGCCGCCCAGGAAGATGGTGTGGCCCAGGCAGAGCCACGAGACGAGTGAGAGGGAGGCGAAGTCGGCACGGAGTGCGCTGCGTGCCGCGATCGGTGCGATGAAGACGGCGCCGAGGACGATGGCGTAGGTGGTGAAGGTCACCGAGCCGTAGCGGCGGATGAACGGGCGGCTGGCGGCGGTGAACAGGGCGACGCAGAGGGCAGAGCAGAAGGTGAGGAAGTCGCCCCGACTCGTCGGACTGTTGAGGAGCCCCTCGGAGAAGCCCTTGGACAGTACGATGTAGAGGCCGAAGAGGGCGATGCCGACGCCGGTCCAGCCGATGCGACGCAGGGGTGCGCCGCCGAAGAGGGGAGCCAGCAGAGGGGCGACGACGGCCGCGCTGCTGAAGATCAGTGACGATCGCGACGGCAGCGTGCTGTCTAGGCCAATGACCCAGAGGAACTGATTGGCGGCGACTCCGGGCACTGCCAGCAGCACCAGCCACCAGAGGTCGCGGCGGCGTATGCGCCACTCCCGCTGCGTGAGGAGCAGCACCACGATGAGCGAGAGAGCAAAGGGCGGCCAGCGGAGGCCGATGATCTGAACCGGGGTGAGCTGGTTGAGGAGTATCTTTGTGAGCGGGACGTTGATGCCCCAGACGATGACGACGACGACGAGCAGGAGGTCGCCGAGGCCGAGCTTTCTGCGGTGCATGTCAGCGTAACCCGCGGGAGCGCAGTCGCTTGAAGGCGCCCATGTTCATGCGGTCGTGCTTCAGGTCCATCTCCGGCGTCTCCATGATGAACGGAAGCTCGAAGAGCTTCGGATGGTTTGCGATTCGTGCCAGCCCCTCGCGTCCCATCTCCCCCTTGCCGATGTGCCAGTGCCGATCCACGCGTGAGCCCAGAGGCGTCCTGGAATCATTGAAGTGAATGACGCGCAGCCGATGGATGCCAATCTCCGCGTCCAGTTGGGCCAACGAGTCCCCCAGTCCTTCGTGCGTGGTGAGGTCATAGCCGGCCGCGAACGCGTGCGCGACGTCCAGGCACATGCCGACTTCCACCCCCGCCTCGCCACAGGGCCGGACGATCCCTCCGATCTCGGCGAAATCGCCCCCGATGAAGTCACCTGCCCCCGCGGAGTTCTCCAGGAGCAGCATGGGCCCAGACGCCGCATCGGCGAGCGCTTCCACGATACTTCGGACGACACGCTGCCGGGCCGCCGTCCGCCGGCGACCCTTGGCGCTGCCGAGGTGCGTGATCACATACTGCGCGCCCAGGATGCACGCGCGTTCCATCTCGAGCGCGAGCGACCGCACGGAGCGTCGCCGAAGCGTCCGGTCCGGGCTGGCCAGGTTGAGCAGGTACTGGGTGTGGATGCAGACGGGCGCGATCCCGCTGGCGGCGATGCGCCTCCGGAAGGCCTGTACCTCGTCGTCAACGAGCCCGTTGAGGCGCCAGTTCCGTGGCGGGCGGGAGAATATCTGGATCGTGGTGCACCCGCGCTGTCGCGCCAGCTCGGGGACCGTGCTGAGGCCCTGGGCTATTGATATGTGAAAGCCGGCCCTGACGTCAGGCACGATTCGCACTACCCACTGTTATTCTCGTTCGTCAACGCTGCCCCGGCGTCTTGGAGGTCCCGCGCTCGGACGGCATAGTAACACACGCCACAGAGGCGGGCAACGCGTCATGCGGTCCTTTCGCCCACCTTCTGAAGGGATGCGTCCCCATTAGCGACAAGGGGACTGCCCCCCAAGCACCAGACCACTGGTGGGAGGAGAATTAGTGGGTTTCGGCTCATCATAACCGGCGGTTCAGCAGCCGACCGGGGAAGGAGCCGTGGCGATGATGGGGTCGCCGAACACCGTCCCCCAGTCGCCGTAGCTTTTGTTGCTGGTCAGGATGATGCTGCCGCGCTCGTAGCGGGCGCTCACGAGCTGGAACAGAATGGTGGCGCCGGCGTCGTCTAACGGCAGGTAGCCCACCTCGTCGTGAGAATCACAGATTCTCCGGTGAGCAGCTTGGGCCCCAGATAGACCCGCAGGCGTCGAGCTCGCCGGGCAGTGAGCTCCACATCCAGTAGATCCACCAGGAAGTCGGCATACGGACGGCTCTGCTGGGCAGCCCGTTCCAAGTGCGATGATCGGGCCCATGGGCTGGTCCTCTCAATGGTGCCGGGGCCCGATCTCGGTGGGTTCAAGGTATCGAACCTTGCGAACCTAACGCCGATTTCGGGGCTCCCGGGGAGACAAGCCCAGAAGGGCCGAAAGCGGAAAATGACCCCCGCGGCACTCCTGGGGCCATTTATGGCGTTCGTCGTAGCGCGGGCGGGATTCCAACCTGCGACCTCAAGGTTAGCTCACCAATGCATGTTAGAACTTCACGAAGTCCTTCTTGGGCGCGCCGCAGACCGGACACGTCTCAGGCGCTTCGCCCTCGAGGGTATAGCCGCAGTTGGAGCACACCCAGATCTCGTCGATCGATGGGTCGCCGTCGGCATCGACGGCCTTCTTGGCGCGTTCGTACAGCTCCCGATGCATCTTCTCGGCTTCAAGGGCGTGCCGGAAGCACCGTTGTGCCAGTGCCTCGCCTTGCGCTTCGGCCACCATCATGAACGCCGGATACATCTCCTCGACCTCGAAGTTCTCCCCGGCCCTGGCTGCTGCCAGGTTCTCGCTCGTCGAGCCTATGCCCTCGAGGGCTGCGAGCTGTTCCGATGCATGGACTTGCTCGGCAAACGATGCGGCTCGGAACAGGCGCGCCACGTTCTCCCTACCCTCTGCAGTTGCCTTCTCGGCGAAGTTCAGGTACTTCATATGTGCCTGGCTCTCGCCGGCGAAGGACTCCTTCAGGTGCTGCTCAGTCATCTCGCGCATGCTGATCTTCCTCTCCGGAGCCGGTTCGACACCCTTGGGCTCCGTCGGTTCCGGCGTCGCCGCGCGGGCCACCGCAGCGTCCGCCGCCGACATTGCCTCGCGAATGCCTCGCTCGAGCTCGCCGGCCTCGCTGAGATCTCCAACGAGCAACGCCCCAACCAGAACGCCGTCCCGCTCGACAGTCTTCCGATACGTTCGCTGCTTCTCGTCCACATCCCACTGTACCTCATAGCGGTCCTCATCGGGAGGATTGGCAATGCCGAGGACGCAGAACGCAAGCTCGCCCGCCCGTTGATAGTTCGATTCCAGCCCCCCCGAATACTCGACCGCACCTCCAGCCATCGCTATGCCGGCCAACTCTCCCTGCTCTCGCGCGTTTCGCCAGGAGGTGTTGATACGTCGCTCCCCCCACACCAGATCGCACGCCTGAGCGACATCACCCCCCGCGTAGACGTGCGGAGCTGCGGTCCGGAATCGCCCATCCACCAGCACACCACGGTCCAGCTCCAGACCTGCCTCCTGTGCCAGTTCGACTCGCGGCCGGGCGCCGACCGCAACGCCCACCAGGTGGCATTCAATGGTGCGTCCTTTGGAGGTTCTCACCCCGCAGAGCCGCCCGTTGCTCTGCCGTAAGCTCTCGATTTCTTCTTCGAGCGCCACCGTCACACCAGCGTCCTCCAACGCTTGCCGAATCAACTCTCCGGCAGGTGCATCAAGAGCCGGCGAACCCACATGGCTCCCACGAATGAGGTGCGTCACGCGCAGCCCCACACCAACGAACGCGCGGACGAACTCCAACCCAAGAAAACCCCCGCCCACCACCACGGCGTGCTCCGCACTGCCGGCCAGACTTGCGATCTGTTCGGCGTCCGCAAATGTCCGCAAGTACGCGATCCCGGTCGCATCAGACCCGGGCCAGGGGATCTGCACCGGCGCGGACCCAGTGGCCAGAAGCAGCGCGTCAAAGGGCACGACTCGGCCGCTGGAGCAGATCACCTGCTTGCCTTCAACGTCGAGCCGCTTGGCTGCGTCCCCGAGAATGACGGTCAGGCCGCTGTCGCTCTCTTCGCTCCCGACGCCGAACACGCGATCCTGCTCCATGCCTCCGATGAAATCCGGAAGCAACGGGCGCATGTAGAACGGTGCCGTCTCTTCGGAGACGATCGTTATTTCGCCGTCCGCGTGTAGCGCCTGGATCGCGCGGGTCGCCGAACGTCCTGCAGCGCTGTTTCCCACGATGACGTACCGGTAACCCGACGGCCGCTCATCTATCATCTCCACATCCCGGAACCGCGCCTTGGGGTCAGCTTCGCGGCGCTCGAAGGCGGTGAACGGCGCTCCGCAGCTCGGACAGCTCTGCGGCGGGGATCCACCCTTGTGGATGTACCCGCAGACCGTGCATTGCCACTCGTCAGACATCATCTCACCCCTTGCTCCAGCCTCCAACCAGCGGTATGCCGTACAGATCCGACACCCTCCGCATGTCCGAGAGGCTCCCGGTTCAGTGCTCACGCCCGTAGCTGCCGGTGAAATTAGGCGTTGGCCCCGGTGATACCTGCTCCGGGCAGCCTCGGAGATCAGCAGTTGGCAGGATTCTCCGGGCCTGTGGCGAACCAGCGCTTCGTCCAGGCCTCATCATCATCTCATCTCTCTTTTGCAGAGGCGCTCGTCACTAGTGCCTGCTTCCGTAGGTCCGCGTCGGAATTGTCGGGCTGGAAGGGACTCCGCCGAAGCTTCGTCCCTCTCGCGAAGGCGGAAGCCCGACCTACGCGGGGATGCGGGCCGCGAGCGGCGCACTGAAGGCCGCAGCCGCGTAGGCGGGCCATTCTTGGCCCGCTGCCTTTGACACGCGAACTTACCGAACGAAGCACTAGT
>JAUWAU010000053.1 GCA_030601885.1 Armatimonadota bacterium | reverse complement strand
TGGTCGTAGATGATGTAGATCGTGCCGGTGGTTCGGCATCAGGCAGTAGGCCCACACCTGCACGCCCTCACGCTCACACCACTCGGCCATGATGTAGAGGCAGGGAAAAGGGTCAAGGGAAAAGGGAGAAGACGGCTGACGCCAACGCCTGGGGCTACGACCCGTGCCAGCCTGGCCATGCTGCCACCATAGCACTGGCGCCTTGGGCAATCAAGAATTTCGTATGGTATCCCCGGAATTCCGCCTATCGTGGCCTGTCTCGCCCGCTTCGTCCAGAGCGCACGGGCTGGAAGGAATCAAGCAGGCGACGCACGTCCTCTGGTGGCACCTTCGTGGTGAAGGCCGTCACGCGGGCGTGAGGGAGTTGGAGCGTGCCGACGAGGTCCGCGTACGGGACCTCGGACGGGCCGATGTGGGCTTCGCCCGAGGGGCCTTGCCGTGCTAGCTCTTCCTCCAGGATGATGATCGTGGCCCCACTCTCCCGGTCCCACAGGCTCTCGTACAGCAACGGGCCGCCCTCACCAATGTCCCAGTATACCGAGGCGCCGAGGCGCCAGCCGAACCGTCCGCCTTGGAAGCCTGCCCCGGTCTGGACCATGTTTCCCGGCAACCACATAGGCACGTATGTCTCGCGAAGTTGCGCCTGTGGATTCGATTCGCTCGGTTCGTAGGGGAATCTGGACGGCGCTGCTTGCGCGAAGGGCCACGGCGATGGGTCGAGGCACGCGCCCATGGCCGCGATCCGAAGCGCGCGGGCCGGCGGCTTCGCCTTCGGTCTCAAGGCGGCGCGGACCGGGCCATCATAAAGCCCAGCATACCAACACCGGGATCCCCAGGCCATGTTGGTGGACGAGGGATCGACATAAACGTCCGCGGCCGGAACCATCTTGCCATTGAGCTCGACTGCAAAGAACCTGTGCCATGGCTTATTTGGGTCGAGCTTCCGGGGAAGGCACTGACGCCCGGCTGCCCTATTCGGTCTCGCGTCGTCCCACTTCATGTTGACCAACCGCGAGCCGCTCGTCCACGGCTCCCAGCGAACTCCCGCTTGAATGGCCCGCGCCAACTCCCGGTGCTTCCTGTACACGTAGCTCCACTGGAGCTCATCAGTGAAGCCCGGCCGCGCGCGCCCGTCCAATCCTGGGTCAAAGGGCGAGAGAAACATGTACTTGATTGCCGCTATTGGTGGGGAGATGAACACAAGGTTAGGAAGCTCGTGGAGACGCTCATCCGCGACCATGCCGTAAGAGCGGTCCCCCTCGATCCAGAAGGTCGCAGCAGTGCCGTCAGACACGAGCCACACGACAAAGTCCCCCTCGAGGCGCGTGGCAATGTACCCAGGTTTGCTGACCACTTGCTCGACTCGGAATGGGCTGGTCGGAATAAACTTGACGGGTTCACGCCCCCAAGTCCCCGGGCGCATTTGCCTATCGCTGTGCCACTCCTCCCACCCGGCGACATACCCCCCTACATCCGCCCAGGTGGGGGGCGGAGGCACCTGGCCCGCCCCAGCTCGCCCCGCCCAGCTTCGGGGAGCAGCCATCTCGCCCGGACCGGGTCGCCCCGCGGCGCTTGGGGGCGCGGCCGCCTGCTCCGAGCCACCCCGGGTGCACCCGGCCAAGCAGACAGCGGCCAGGACCCCCAGAGCTCGCCAGCAGCTCATAGCACCCCGCCCGGGCCTTCGCACATTGCGCCTCCTTTGCAGCAGCCCCTTGAGCAGACCTCAGGACAGGCTCCTATCGTGAGGCCTTCGTGGAACACGACGTGACAGACGATCCCGAATTCCGGGGACACCATACTTAATTTTTGCGCCGGTGCTTCCACGGCGCCTTCGGCCCTCGCTTCTTCGGGCGCAAGACGCGCCCCACCGATGACTCCACACGTCCCAGGAAGCTGTCGTCGCCCAGAGGACGCCCCGTCCGGTCGTGCCGCCGCAATAGCTCCCACTCGTCCCGCGTCACCTGTTCCCCGAGGAACTGCTCCCACCTCCCCTCTCCCACCATCGCCACCAGGGGCTGCACTCTCACCAGCTCATCATCCCGCCCGGTCACGTGCGCCGCCGCGCTACTCCACCGATACTCCTTTGCCGGCCTCGCCAAGCCCACCCGCACCGGGTTCAGCTCGATATAGCGCGCTGCCGGCACCGTGTGGGCCTCGTCCATCGGGAACGACGCGAACCGTCCCTGCCACCTCGCACCACTCGGCCAGGAGGTCTATGTATGCCTCGTAGTCGCCGTCGCAGAAGAACGTCTCCTGCCGCCGGTTGCCGCGTTGGGTAATATGATGGGGAACGCCTGGGGCTACGACTCGTGCCAGCCTTGCCATGCAGCTACGATAGCACCAAGGCCTCTGGGAGTCAATAATTTAGTGGTGTCCCCGGAATCCGTAGCACTGGCCGGACGGAGGGCACGGGGATGCCCTGCCGTGTGCCTCACTCTTACCCTTTGCCCTTTCCCCTTTTTCCCTGCCTCTACGACACCAGCCCCATCCCGGCGGCGGCGGCGACTGTGCCCTCTGCATCGAGCGGCAGCACGCGCAGCACCTCTTCGAGAGACGTTGCACCTGAGAGAAGCTTTCGCACGGCATCGGCGTGCATTGGCCGCATGCCAGCCGCGTGTGCGGTGCGCTCCAGCGCCTCCTCGTCGGCGCCGGACAACACCAGACGTGAGATCGGCGTGTTCACCACGAGAATCTCGGCCACGACCGTGCGGCCATAGTAGCCGGTGAAGGCGCAGCGCTCGCAACCCTCCCCCCTGAAGAACTGCACGGTGCCCTTGGTGACGGCGAGCCAGGGAGTCGCGGCCGCCAGGAGCGTCTCACTCGGGGCGACGGGCTGCTTGCAGTGGGTACAGATAGTGCGCACCAGGCGCTGTGCCATTATGCCGAGCAATGCGGCGCCGATGAGCGAACGCCCGATGCCGAGGTCGAGCAACCGCGTTATGGCGCCCACGGCGTTCGTTGTATGCAGCGTGGAGAGTACCAGGTGCCCGGTGAGCGCCGACTGAAAGGCGATGCTTGCCGTCTCAGTGTCACGCATCTCGCCCACCATAATCACATCGGGATCCTGCCGCAGCACGGAGCGCAGAGCCGATGCAAAGGTGACACCGGCCCGTTCGTTGATTTGCATCTGGTTCAGCCCTGGAATCGTTCGCTCAACCGGATCTTCAATGGCAGTGATATTGGATGTGCCCTGATGCTGCAGGTAGGACAAGGCGGCATGCAGTGTGGTGGATTTGCCGCATCCGGTTGGGCCGGTGGCGATGATGATGCCCTGATTGCTCCGCAGCATGCCCTCGATGCTATTGAGGTCGTGGACCGAGAATCCGAGGCTGTCGATCTGAGGCGCTGCTTCATCCCTGGCGATGATCCGCAGCACGGCCTTCTCGCCTTGCACGAGCGGCAAGGTGGAAACGCGCAGTTCGGCTTCGCGTATGCCGAACCGGATCGAGCAGTGGCCGTCCTGCGGCGCGCGGCTCTGGGCGATGTCCATCCCGCTCATCACCTTGATCCTCGCCACCACCATACGGTGCACGTACTTCGGCAGCTCCAGCACTTGGTGCAGCACGCCGTCAACCCTATACCGGACCAGCGTGAGCTTCTCTTCCGGCTCGATGTGGACGTCGCTGGCCCGCATGTCGATCGCCCGGGAGATGATGTGGTTGACGAGCGATACGATGGGCCGCTGTGAGCCAAGCGAGGCAAGCTCGTCGGGAGAGCCCTCGATCTCCTCAGTGCTCCGCGTGTGATCGATGTGGGGAATGTCCTGGGGCCCTGGGAGCTCGTGGATCATCTGGACGAGCTCGCAGGCTCCGGCGATGACGTCGAGGATTTCGCTCTCGCGGGCAACTTCGACCCGGAGCGCGCGCGGCGCCAGCACGGCCCGCACGAGGTCCATAGCGACGACGTTCGTCGGATAGGCAGCGGCGATGGTGACGGCTTCGCTCGTCTGCTCAACGGGCACCAGGCGGTACCGGCGACTGAAATCGGCCGGAAGTAGCTTCACCGCGCCGGGATCTATCTGCCGGTGGCTTAGGTCTGCAAGCGGGAGCCGGAGTTGCTTAGCCACTGCACGGGCGACGTCGGCCTGGTCCACCAGCCGCATCGCCACGAGCACCGAGCCCAGCATGCCACCAGTCTCGCCCTGCCGCTGCAGGGCGATGGCGAGCTGTTCCGGCGTAATCACTCCCGCGCGCACCAGGATATCGCCGATGCGCTCCGTTGGCGCCCCGTCATCTGCAACAGTGTACGGTGGCTTTCTTCCGGTAGCTCGTCGCACGAATGTTGTACCCGCCTGGGAAGTAGCGTTGCCCGTCACCCGTGCAAGGGCGTGCGCCCCGGGCCCTCTGCATGGGTCAGCGCGAGCCGAGAGGGCCAAGGGACACCCGTGTTTACATACCACATGAGTGGGGTTGAGCTGAGAACCGGAGATTGAGCGACGTTCGTTGGCCGCGAGGACCCAATGGGGTGAAGGCAGCCCCACGGCCGATGAGTACGGACATATGTGTGGCACCGGACTACGCGCTGCTGCCCTGCAGTCCGAGCGCCGGGGCAATGGACTGCATTGCCTCGATCACTGTGGCGATGTGCTCGTCGAGGTCAACGCCCAGGGCCTCAGCTCCCGTGAAGATATCGTCTCTGTTGACTCCCGCGGCGAAGCGCTTGTCCTTGAACTTCTTCTTCACTGAGCTTACTTTGACGTCCATGATGCTCTTTGTCGGTCGGACCAAGGCAACCGCGACGATGAAGCCCGTGAGCTCGTCTACGGCAAACAGCGCCTTCTCCAGAGGCGTCTCTCTCGGGATGCCCATATAGTCCGCGTGGGATTTGACGGCGCGCACGACGTGCTCCGGATATCCGCGCTCGGAGAGGATCTCACCGCCCTTTGCCGGATGGTCCTCGGGGGTGGGCCACTTCTCGTAGTCGAAATCGTGCAGAAGGCCGACAGTGCCCCATTCCTGCTCATCTTCGCCGAATCGTCGCGCATACGCGCGCATCGCCGCCTCGACCGCCAGGGCATGCTTTATCAGGTTCGGATTCTTGGTGTATTCGGTGAGAAGGGCATATGCTTCGTCTCGTGTCTGCATGGCATTCACCGTGGCTCATGAGACGGATTTGATGTGACGGTCGCGCGCTGTCCGGACGCGATACGGCTGCCCCCGGCCGGCGCCACAGCGTAACTGTGTCCCGAGCGTTGCGACCTACTTCGCCCGCTCGAGCACGGAATCTACTTTGTATTCCATGGTGAGGTCTTTGTCGCGCCGATCGTCGATCTTGATGATCGTGACCGCCCGCTGGGCTCCGTGCTCAAAGCATACCTCATGCATCTTGCGTGCCACGCCCAACAGATCATCGAGGTTGCCCTCGAGGTTGGTGCCCATGGCATTGAGCTGGAACTTGACTCCCTCGGACTTCACCGTTTTCAGGGTCTCCGCAACCAGGTCACCCATGCTGCAGTTGCCAGTCCCCACCGGAATAACGCTGACCTCAACAATCGCCGCCATCTCGCTTCCGTCCTTTCCGCACCGTACTGAGACATAGTGCGCTGACACTCGGGCAATGGTGCTCATGGCAGCATCGCCCTCAGCAGAGGTTCGTGGATTCCCCCGGCACTTCCTGCTTCGTCGGTCGTGAGTTGCCGTAGGATCATCAAAGGTGCTGCGGGGTATAGTGCTGAAGGATACAGTACCTCGATGTAGATGATTTATACTGCGCGTGGTGAGTCGGTGCGAAGCTGACCGTCGGGCTGGACGAGGCAAGTGATAGCCTTGGCTCGCGGAGTGATGAGACACATTTTGGCCGCTGCCGCACTGGTGTGGACGTGGCCCGCGGCCGTGCCCGCTGCGGCCTCTCAGAATGGCGCCTACGTGAGACGGCCCGCCTCCGGAGGCGTGATAGGGTACGTCATCAGCGCGGAGTCGCGGGAGCCGATCGAGGGCGCCCTCGTGAGCGTACAGGCAAACGGAGCGTTCGCCGAAAGCGGACCGACGACGGCGCACACCGATGCGACGGGCCGATACAAACTCCGCGCTCCTCTGGGACGCTCGAAGAGCAGTACGAAGGTGTCGCCGCTCGTCATCTTCGGTGAGCCCATCCGCAAGCGCGAGACCAACACCATCGACCCCAGTCAGCTCAATGTGAGCGTGACCTGCGCCGGCTACGAGCCCTTCCTCGGCCCCGTTTCAATTCGCCACGCGGCCGTTTCTCGCTTCAAGGTGTATCTGGCTGAAATATTGCTGGCCCCCGAGGGCAGTGCTCTTGCCTCCTTCGCCCCCGGCAACTTCCACTGGGAACACCTGGAGGACTTCACGGTGACGCCCGATGTCGTTGAGCGGGGCAATAAGCTAACCATGACGGCCCGACTCCGGGTGCGCCGCGATCCCGACATTACGTATCGGCTCTACGCCATCGCTCCCGGGCGGCTCTTTGAAACTAGCGGATTGCCTGTGTCGTCCTCGGGGCGGGTCACGCACAATATCGCCATCCAGCTTCATTCGGTCAATCCCGGCGCAGACGACAGCGATCATCGGGAGTTCACCGCGACCGCGCGCGTGCGACGGCGCACGCCTTTGGACCATGCGCGGGTGTATGTTGTGGTGTTTCGAGGCACCCGCAACGTGACGCCGGTAGACCTACGGCCGGTGCTCGTCCTGGCGCCGGGTTCGGAGGACGAGCGCGGGGCCGCCGAATTGTGTCGGGAAGGCCACTATCTGCGGGCACAGGGGGAGCTGAGTGCCGCTGTCGAGCGTGTGGAAGCGGCCGTGACGGCTGCGCCTGAGTACAAGTTCGCCCACGAGCTGCTGGGCGATTTGTACATGGAGATCAATCGGCCCGAAGATGCCGTCCGCTCCTTGAGG
This sequence comes from Armatimonadota bacterium, assembly GCA_030601885.1. GTDB lineage: Bacteria > Armatimonadota > Zipacnadia > JAUWAU01 > JAUWAU01 > JAUWAU01. The sequence goes on along the minus strand of JAUWAU010000053.1, from coordinate 23,537 downwards.
AAGCTGGTGGAGCTGGCCCCTGACGACGTTGAGACGGCCTATCCGAAGCTTGCGGAGGCGTTAGTCGCAGCGGGCAAAGCCCAAGAGGGGGTAGAACTGCTTCGACCCCTCGACAAGGACGCCACGAAGCGCAAGCAGCCAACCGCCAGCAGAATGCCGCCGCGATTCAATATAGCTCTCGGCCGCTGCTATCTGGCTCTCCGGGACTTTGGCGCCGCTGACGACCGTCTCAAGCGCGCCGGTCTGCTCTCGCCAGATCTGCGCCGCCAGGTGGCTATCGAACGGGCCCATGCCATGCTGGCAGCCAGCCCTGAGAGCGTGGATGCCCGTGCCGGCTTGGCGCGGGCACTCGCCGACGCCGAGCGTTGGGATGAGGCGATCGGAGAGTTCCATGCCGCCGCCGAGTCCGAGGATGCGGATGCATGGCGATACACTGACTTGGCCTGGGCGCTAATGCAGGGGGCAGAGCGCTACGACGAGGCCGCCGTCTGGGCGGAGCAAGCTGTGTCCCTCGACCCCGACAATGCGGAGGCTCGCCTGCGTCTGGGGGATTGCTATCGCCGTCTGGGGCGGTATGAGGAGGCTGCCGGCCAGTACGCGGAAGCGGCCAAGGCGCGCCCCTTTGATTTCTACGCCCGCCATTGGAACGGCATGATGCTGCTGTGGCGGGGAGAGACAGAGGCCGCGGCTGAGGAGCTGGCGGCTTCGCTGGCACTGGCACGCGAGAAAGGGGAACATCGTCCGCGCTATTTTGCCGTGGTGCTGCTGGTTGCGACAACGAAAGTGTTGGTGCACGGCTTCCGGTATCCCGAGGCAGAACAGGCGTACATAATACTCGATGCCCTGACCACGCTGCGGACGCACGCGTCCTCCCAGCCGGATGCTGCCGACTTCATCTCCAAGTACAACATGGCCGCTGCCTTCGTCGAGCTCGGACTCCCGGAGGCCGGCCTGCCACTGCTGCGCGAGTGTCTGGCGGCGAGACCGGACTACACGGAGGCGCTATACGCAAGTGCCCGGGCTCACATGGACAAGGGCGAGCCGGACATAGCGGAAGCGGAGCTGCGCCGAGTGGTCGAGGCCAATCCCCTTCATCCCCAGGCATATCTGGACCTGGCGAAGCTGCGTTTGGCAGCCGGCGATGGGGCGTCCGCGCAGCGGTACGTGCTGCAGCATCGGCGCAACTACCCGGAATCCGCCCCGCGCACTCATCAAAGGCACGATCTGACAGCGTCGGAGCGGGGACACACACAGGGCGAGGCCTCCGACACGGGTGAGTTGCTGCCGCCGGCGACGACAGCAGGCACGGGCAAGCTTGAGGCGACACGATGATGCCGTGTAGGCATACGGACATTGGGCGACGGATCCGGTGGCGGGCTCTGGGGGTCCTGTGTGCCAGTGCGGCCATGGCCGGGCTGAGCCCGGCCGCGTGGTCTGGCGCCTTCGATGTGAGCCGCAACCGTGAGATCCAGCTCGGTCGCGAGGCCGCTGCCGTGTTCGAGCAACAGGTGCATCTGTCGAATGATCCGGTACTCGTGGCGAAGGTGGAGCGCATCGGCCGGCGGCTCGTGCGGGTTGTCGATCGCCCCGATCTGCCGTACGAGTTCCACGTCGTAGCGACCGACGACATTAACGCCATCGCGTTTCCGGGCGGATTCGTCTACGCATTCGCCGGGCTGGTCGAGGCAATGCCCTCGGACGACGCCCTTGCCTTCGTCCTGGCGCACGAGATCGCCCACGCGGCCAAGCGCCACTGGGCGAGACGATACGAGAAGGCGCGGAAGCTAAGCGTTCTGACGCTCGGCTACGCGGACATTCTGCATCTATTCCTGCAGCCGCACTACTCACGCAGGTATGAGAGCGAGGCGGATCGCTACGGGATGCTCTGGGCGACCCGGGCCGGCTTCAAGCCCGGGGGAGCTCTGGAGGCAATGCAGGCACTCAAAGAGCTCTCCGGATCACGGCGCGGCCTGCTCCCGATATTCAGGTCCCACCCGTTGACGCAGAAGCGGATCAATCGGCTCACAAGCCAGATCGAGTCCCTGAAGAACGAGATGGCTGCTCAACAGGAGCCTCCCGCCGCAGCACGTACGCCAACGCCGCCTGACGTCCCGGCCGGCGCCGGCGATCTGTCTGGGTACGAGATCGGGCCCAACACGCACTTCCCCTTGCGCGTCGGCGCGCGGTGGGTGTATCGCTGCGCCACGGACGATGGCGATACGCTCCGGCGCGCCGTATCCATCACGGGCAGCGTCCCGGGGGCGGATCAGGCGTTCCGTTTGGAGAACAGCTACGGGCACGGCGTTCGGGTTGACTCGTTCGTGGCGACCACGCCAAACGCAGTGCTCGTGCGATCGCGGTCCAACGGAGCCGATAGCGTCTGGCAAGTGGAGTGGTTCACCGACCTCGACGATGGCGAGTCGGCAAACGGCGGGGACTTCGAGTTCGTTGGTGGCGGGACGGAAGAGATCGCCGTGCCTCTGGGCAGGTTCACCGCCGTGCGCATCGAGAAGCGCCGCGCCGGCTCCACCAGCCCGACGGCCATTGCGTGGTTCGTGGATGGGATTGGTCTAGTGAAGCAACACTCGCCTGCCGATGGCCTTACCGAGGTGCTCGAATCGTACTCCCCTGGTGACCAGCCTGCAACCGAGGCAGAGCAATCCTCGGCGGAGCCGTAGTCCGAGGCGCGCCATTACCCCTGCAGCTTCTTGAGGCGCCTCCTGATCTTTGCCTCCACGTTCTCGGGCAGCCGCTTGATCTCCCGTCGCGGTGGTTCTGTCTCCTGCACTGGCACGTCCGCGGCGGCGAGCCCCATTTCGATGAGCCGCCGTCGCTGCGGGGACGGGGCCTTGGGAACGTATGGCTCCTTCTCCAGGATATCGTGCAAGATCATCAGTGCCGCTTCCTTGTCGGGGATGCTATCGCGCGAGCTGCCGTCAGGGTCCTGCTGCGCATATGGGGGAAGCGGCGAGCCCACGCACGACGGGCAGCCCTCCTCGCATTCGCACTCCTTAATGAGGAACAGGCACGCCTCCAGGACCTGCTCAATGATGTCGTAGCAGCGCTCGGCGAAGCCGACCCCTCCCGGGTGCCTGTCGAAGATGAAGATGGTCGGCGTGCCGGTATTGGACGAGTCCACCACTGAGCCGATGTCCATGGTGTCGCACATCACGAACAGCGGCAGCACTTCCACGGCCACGTTGGCAATGCCGAGCAGCCCGTCGCCTGCCACGCGCTTGTATTCACGTACGCGCTTCAGCACCTGCCTGGGTGGCATGAGCCAAACTGCCATCGTCTCGAGCGTCTGTGCCGGCAGGTCGAGATTACCGAACCCGAGGCTCTCCCGCGCGGAAAACTTGATCTTGCGGAACATGTACACCAACGTGGTCACCGTCACCGCGCCGAAGGCCATATTGCTGATGCGCCACGGGTCCTCGCGCTCCGTGTCGTCCACGCGGATATCAGTCCGGCTCACTGCCTGCGTATAGTAGTCGAGGTTCTCCCGCGTCACGGAGGCCACTTTCTGCGCCAAGTCCAGATCCTGCACGAAGTACGTCTCCGCGTTGTGCATGTACACTGCCTGCGGGTGCAGGAGCGTGTATGCGCTGAACTCATCCACCTCGCCGATCACCTGCGGGTTCTCCGGATCCGTCCTGTCGTGTATCGTGAAGTTGTTCTCCGAGATGTTCCGCACCCGCACCTTGCCCTGCGGATGCGGCGCTCCGGTCCAGTACCACCGATCCCCGCGCCGTCGCACCTGTTGGGCCTCCTCCAGTATCTCCAGCACCGCCGCCGCGTACTCCCCGAACTGCGCTTCCTCACTTATCTCGATGGGCAGCTCCTGCGCCGCACACGCCAGATGCCCCGCCAGCACGTGCACATTCTCCGGATCGACGATCGCGTGCTCCGGGCTCTGGCCGAAGAAATACTCCGGGTGCTGCATCAGGTACTGGTCGATGGGGGAGTTGGAGGCGATGAGCACCGACAGGGATTCCTCCTGACCGCGCCCGGCCCGCCCGGCCTGCTGCCACGTGCTCGCAATCGTCCCCGGGTAGCCGACGATGAGAGACGCATCGAGGCTGCCGATGTCGATGCCCAGTTCCAGCGCGTTCGTGGTCGTCACCCCGAGCAGCTCGCCCGAAAAGAGCTGGCGCTCGATCTCGCGCCGCTCCTCGGCGAGATACCCGCCGCGGTACGCCCGCACTTTCTTGCGAAGCCGGGGCGCCACCTCCGTGAGCCTGTCCTGACAGTAGCGAAAGATAAGCTCGGCAATCACCCGCGCGCGGACGAAGGTGATCGTCTGCACGCCGTCCTGTATGAGCTCCACCATCAGCCGCTCCGCCTCGGTGTTGCTGCTCCGGCGCTCGACCTTGCCCTCGTCCAGATACGGCGGGTTCCAGAGGGCGAACTGTTTGCCGCCCCGTGGCGAGCCGTCGTCGTCCACGACCGTCATCACGCGCCCAGTCAAGCGCTCGGCCAGCTCCTGTGGGTTCGCGATGGTGGCGGAGCAGCAGATGTACTGCGGACGGCAGTCGTAGTGGGCGCAAATGCGATTCAGACGGCGGAGGATGTTCGCCACGTTCGAGCCGAACACGCCGCGATAGGAGTGGATCTCATCGACCACCACGAAGCGGAGGTTGGCGAAGAAGTGCGCCCAACGCGCGTGGTTCGGCAGGATGCCAGCGTGGAGCATGTCGGGATTGGTGAGGATGACGTTGGCATCTTCCCGAAGCTGCTGGCGCATGTTCCTCGGCGTGTCGCCATCGTACGTGCCCGCGATCAACGGCACGCCCGGAACCGCTTCCTTGAACCGGTTGATGCCCCGGAGCTGATCCTGCGCCAGCGCCTTGGTGGGGAACAGATAGCAGGCTTTGCCGAGGGCGTCCGTGAGCAGCATCTCGAGCACGGGTATGTTGTAACACATCGTCTTGCCGCTCGCGGTGCCCGTGACGACGCAAATGTCTTCTCCGGCGCGAACGGCATCTACGGCTTGCCCCTGGTGCATATAGAGCTGCTCAATGCCCTGTGCGCGCAGCGCTGCCGTTATCATCTCTGGCAGCGGCTCGGATGGCTGGGCAAACCGCGCCTCACGCGGCTTGATGTCTTCGACGCTGACGATCTGCCCGTCGTAGCCCCTGCGGTTGCGAATGTCCCTCAGAAACGCCTTGGCATCCATTGCCGCATCTCTTACTGCAGAGCTGCGCGGCATCTTGCCGCACGCATGTTTGACAGCGCAATTATATACCGCGTCGGGCGGGTGTCAAGCGCGCCCCGATAGCCCCGGTGCGCACACTGCGTTTTGCCTCCCTCGTTGACAACCGACCACTGTCCGCTGCCCACCGCCATTCGTTGCCGACCGGGCTGCACCGCCTCCGCGTCCCGTTCTTGACCCCAGTCTCCGCTGTAGCGGAAAGCTTACATGCACCGAGCAGGACCATGAACCAGACACGCGGAAGTATTCATCACTGGGGGTTTGAGAAGGATAATCCCCAGAAGTCGGCCTGCCCACGGCGGCTCCATTGGTACGGTATCGCAACGGCCCGTCGGGAACGCGCCCGATGTGTCGGTACATCGCGCAGGCGTTGGCCGAGCAGTTGACTGCGAGGAGGAGTGGCTATGCGACGGGTTATGCTGATGACACCGGTCTTCTGTGCTGTAGTCTGGTTGGTCGCTGCCGGAGTGTGCGCTCCGAGCACCTGGTACACCCACACGGTGGACAGCGCCGGCGACGTCGGCTGGTATACCACCTCCCTGGCGCTGGACGCCAGCGGCTATCCGCGCATGAGCTACTTGCACCGGAGCAAGGGCGACCTCAAATATGCCGCCTGGAACGGCAGCAGTTGGGACATCCAGACGGTGGACAGTACGGGCACTGTCGGCTACTGGCCCTCCCTGGCGCTGGACGCCAGCGGCTATCCGCGCATAAGCTACCGCGACGCCGCGAATAGCAGCCTCAAGTACGCCGCCTGGAACGGCACCAGTTGGGACATCCAGACGGTGGACAGCGCCGGCGTGGTCGGCTACGACACCTCCCTCGCCTTGGACGCCAGCGGTTATCCGCACATAAGCTACTTGGACTGGACCAACTACGACCTCAAGTACGCCGCCTGGAACGGCAGCAGTTGGTGGATTCAGAGCGTGGACAGCGCTGGCGACGTCGGCGAGCACACCTCCCTGGCGCTGGACGCCAGCGGCTATCCGCACATAAGCTACTACGACCTGACGAACAAGGACTTCAAGTACGCCGCCTCGAACGGCAGCAGTTGGGACATTCAGACGGTGGACAGCGCGGGAAACGTCGGCGGATTCAGCTCCCTGGTCCTGGACGCCAGCGGCTATGCGCACATAAGCTACTACGACTGGAGCAACCGGGACCTCAAGTACGCTGCCTGGAACGGCAGCAGTTGGGACATTCAGACGGTGGACAGCGCCGGCGACGTCGGCTTCGACACCTCGCTGGCTCTGGAGGCCAGCGGCTACCCACACATAAGCTACTTCGACTACACCGACTGGTACGATGGCGACCTCAAGTACGCCTATTGGACCGGCAGCACGTGGGACACTGAGACGGTGGAGAGCGCGGGCGACGTGGGCTACTTCACCTCTCTGGTCTTGGACGCCAGCGGGCGTCCGCACATTAGCTACTGGGAGCGCAGCAACGGCGACCTCAAGTACGCCACCACGGGGCCGCCGCCACAGGCCTCGCACGAGTTGCCGGCCACGGGCTACTACATGATCTCGTTCCCTCTGATCCCGCCCTCGCCGACGCCGGACGCCTTGCTCTCCGACGACTTGGGCGATGGCGCTTACTACATGTGGCGCTGGGAAGCGGGCGGGTATCAGACCGTGCCGACCAGCGCCCCGGCATCTCAAACCACCACGCTCGACATTCAACAGGGATTCTGGCTGCTGGCGCAAGCTGCCACGCTGGACATTGACGTGGGTGGCACGCTGCCGCACGGGGATCAGACCATCCCGCTGCAAGCGGGCTGGAACATGGTGGCAGCCCCCTACGAAGCCAGCATGGACAGCCTGCAGGTGGACAACGCCGGCGACGTGCGCAGCCTTGCCGACGCGCAAACGGCCGGCTGGGTGTTGGCGACGTTGTACTACTCCCACGACGGCACGGGCAGCTACCAGACGGTCACCATCGGTCAGACGCCGGCGGACGCGCTGTCGCTGTGGTACGGCTACTGGGTGCTGGCGGGAGTGGACTGTTCTCTGATCGTGCCGCCGCCAACTGGCGGCGCAGGAGGCACGGCGATCCGGGCAGCACAACCGGCCCAGCCGCAGCCAGCTTGGGCGTTCGACGTCATCGCCACCAGCACCGGCTCGGCGGACAGCATCACGATAGCGGGAGCCGATGCGGCGACGGATGAGTTCGATGGGTTTGGGCTCGACAGGCCCAAGCCGCCAGCGGCGCCGGGGGAGGCGAGGGTGCGGATGGTGCTCAGAGCCGAAGGCTGGCGGGGGACGGAGCCCCCGCCCTACAATAAGGCACCGGGCCGCCAGATGCCGTGGAGCGCCGAGTTGGCGATGGAGACCAGGGGCGCGACACAACAAGAGGTCGAGTGGGAGTTCACCGTCACCGGCGGCCTCGAAGGCCAGCCTATGACGCTGAGTTGGCTGAGGCTAAGCCAACTGCCAAAAGATCGCCTGGCGATCCTGACGGATGAGGACACCGGCAAGCGCACCTTCATGCGGACCCGTGCCCAGTACGAATTCGCCGGCCCGGGCGAGGGTACCACCCGCAGCTTTGTCGTGACGATCAGACCGACGGGAGAGGGCGCGCTGCTCATCAGCGCGCTAACCGCTGCGCCGACCCGCGGCGGGGCGTGGGGTATTGGCTTCAGCCTGTCGGGCGACGCGGCCGTGTCGGCCCGGATCTACAACGTCGCCGGGCGGACGGTGGCTGAGGTCGCACATGGCCAGCAACTTGCTCGCGGCCTCGCTTCGCTGTCCTGGAACGGTCGCAGCGCCACGGGCACCCACGTTCCCAGGGGCAGCTACCTGCTCCGCCTCACCGCGCGCACCGAACACGGCGAACAGGCCTCCGCCGTCACAGTGCTGCAAGTGACTCGCTAGGGCGGCGGCTGCCTCCTCCGCTCGCCTCTGCCGTGCCGTTACTAATCGCTGACCACTGGCCACTGACCCCTGCCTTTCCCCACAAAGGGCCTCAGCACCGATGGGTCGAACTGACGCGTGGTGCAGGAGGGAGGGAGCCGGACATCGAGTGGCTTGAGATCCGCGTAACTGCACCACAGGCGGCGTCAGAGGCCGTCGAAGGCATCATGCTCGATGCCGGCGTCCTCGGCACGAGTCGCGTGCTGCTGCACGGGGACCGTGCGCTGACGTGCGGCTACACGCATCGGGACCCAGCCGGACACAGCATCGCTGACGCCATAGAGCAGAGGTTGCCGGGGTTGGACGACAGCCTCACGGAGGGGGAGGAGGTGGTCATCGAGCGGGCCATCGTTGAGGACGAGGATTGGGCGGAGGTGTGGAAGGCGCATTTCAAGCCGATACGAGTTGGCAGGCATCTGGTTGTGAAGCCCACCTGGGAGCTCATCGACGCAGCCGAAGAGGACATAGTCATAGAGATCGATCCGAAGATGGCCTTCGGAGCCGGCTCGCATCCTACCACGCAGCTCTGTCTGGAGGTCATCGAGGAGCTCGCGGCGCCGGGGATGCAAGTGATAGACGTCGGATGTGGTACGGGGATCTTGGCCATAGCAGCGGCAAAGCTCGGCGCGACGGTGACGGCCATTGACATCGATCGGGTGGCCGTGCGCACTTGCGCCGAGAACCTGGCCCTGAACGGCGTTCAGGACCGCGTCGTCGTCAAGCTCGAGAACGGCCTGGACGCGACCGTGGAAGCCGCCGATCTGATTGTCGCTAACATAACCGCGGAAGCCGTTGTGGCGCTCGCACCGAATGCCGCGCCGCTGCTGCTGCCCGGCGGTTCGTATGTATGCTCCGGCTTCAGCCTCTCGTCTCTGCCCAAGGTCACCGCCGGCCTGCAGGAGGCTGGCCTCATTGTGCAGCAGCGACGGGAGAAGGGCGAATGGCTGTGCCTCGTGACTCAAAGAGTGCGCGTCCTTTAGGCGATACGCATGCCGCGCGAGAAGGAGAAACAGACAGAATGCCCCGCGTGTTCGTCTCAACCGCCGATATCTCCGCTGACATCGTATCTATTGAGGGGTCAGATGCGCGACATCTGGGACTGGTGCTGCGGCTCAAACCCGGCGACTCGTTCGTTGCCGTGGACGAGTTCGGGCGGGAGCATACCGCTGCGGTCACGTCGATCGAGCCCGGCCTCATCACCGGGCGCATCGTCGCCACCCGGACGCCCGAAACGGAATCCAAGGTCCGTATATCGCTGGCCCAGGCGGTCCCCAAGGGCAAGAAGATGGACATGATCGTGGAGAAGTGCACCGAGCTTGGCGTCGGGGCGATCATCCCGATGATGACCGAGCGGGTGGTGACGCAGCCCGACGAGGCCAAGATGGCCGAGCGGGCCGAGCGCTGGCAGCGCATTGCCAACGAAGCGGCCAAGCAGTCACATCGCACCATCATACCGGAAGTGCATCCGGTCGTCCCTCTGGAGAGCGCCGTGGACGAGCTGGCGCAGCTCGACTTATGTCTGCTGTTCAGCGAGGCGGAGCAGCAGCGTCCGCTGCGAGAGGTGCTCGGCCGCGGCATCCGCGTGACCACCCTCGGCTTGGCTATAGGCCCCGAGGGCGGCTTCAGCGTCCAGGAAGTGGAAATGGCGGTGGCGGCTGGAGCCGTTCCCGTGACCCTTGGGCTCCGCATCCTCCGCACGGAGACGGCCGCCATTGCGGCCCTGAGCATTTGCCTCTACGAGCTGGGCGAGATGGGGGAGAGGTAGACGCCCCTCCCTGAAAATTCCGCCGCCGGCCTTTGGCTTGACCCCATCACGCCCTGACCACTCACCGCCAATCACTATCCACTGCCGTCCCTCTCTGTGCACTCTGTGTTCTCTGTGGCCCTTCCTTGACTTCTCCCCCCAGACTCCCTACAATCCGCGCGGATTGCTCGCCACTCTCCTCACCGCGGAGCCGTGCGAGTGAACCGCAGGCGACTGCTGAAGCGACTAGCCGGCGAGGCCCTGAGTAACGCTCAGACGGAGGACAAATGAACGTTCGCCTGCACCCGCATGCGCAAGATCGCCTTGCCGAACGGGGTGCGACGGAGGCAGAGGTTGTGGCCACGGTGGCTGAGGGGGAGAGGTTCCCCGCCAAGTTCGGGCGTACCGGGTTTCGGCGGAACTTCCCGTTTGACGCCGAATGGCAGGGGAAATACTATTCCACGAAGCAGGTGGAGGCCTACGCAGTGGAAGAGGACGGTTGGCTGGTGTTAACCGTCATCGCACGCTATTTCTGAGAATGAGGAGGGAGTCGCATGAGGCTATCCTATGACCCGCGTCATAATGTCGCCTACCTGCGCTTTCAGGATAAGACCACAGAGGTGCAGACAATCCGCATCAGCGAGGAACTGAACGTGGACCTTGCCCCTGACGGGACGGTCTACGGGGTGGAGCTACTCAACGCTAACGAGCAGTTGCGGGGAGAAGACGGCCAACTCGTGGTGGTAAACGAGGCCTCAGGCGAAAGTATCCTGGTGCCGTTGGCCAAAGGCTGAGGTGGGTTGCTGCTGTGGCGTCAGTGTACTGGGCCAGCGACACGACCTCGCCCTGGACGAAGGGGAATGAGTGACTACCACATAAACATCTTCTACAGCGAGCAGGACGGCGGATACATCGCCGACATCCCCGACCTCGAGCACTGCTCCGCCTTCGGCGATACGCCTGAGCACGCGCTCGAGGAAGTGAAGCGAGCCAAGCGGGCCTGGCTCGAGGCCGCCCGCGAAGCAGGCAAGCCCATCCCGCCGCCCCGCTACCGTCCCATCATCTACCAGGTCGCTCCCTGACCCACCGCCATGGCATTTGGCCGTTACTGTAGGGTGGCCACCTGTGGGCCGCCGCCCTTCTTCTTTGCTGACCCCTGACCACTATCCACTGACCACTGCCTTCCTTGACTTCCACCCCAAAACTCCCTACAATCCGCGCGGATTACCCTCACAACTCCCCCGACCCCACGGAGGATGACATCGAATCATGCTCGGCACGGACCGCGTCGCAATCGTCCTCATAGGCGACGGCATGGCTGGCCGGCCGCTGCGCGAGCCCTACGGCAAGACGACCCTGGAGGCGGCCCATACGCCGAACCTGAACCGCCTGGCCAAGATGGGCATGTGCGGCATCATGGACCCAGTGGCCCCCGGGGTCCGCGCCGGCAGCGATACGTCGCACCTGGCAATTCTGGGGTACGACCCCTTCGTCTACTATCTCGGCCGTGGGCCGTTTGAATGTCGCGGCATCGGCATGGACGTGCGCCCCGGAGACGTTGCCTTCCGCTGCAACTTCTCCACTATGGACGACGATGGGGTCATCACCGACCGCCGCGCCGGACGCATCGAATCCGGCACCGACAAACTGCTCGATGGCCTCGACGGCATCCGGATCGAGGACGTTACCTGCTACATCCAGCCCTCGGTGGCCCACCGCTGCGGGCTCGTACTCCGCGGTAGCGGTCTCTCACATAAGGTAACCGATGTGGACCCGCACGACGCCGGCGTCAAGTATCATAAATCGGAGCCGATGGACGATTCGCCCGAGGCGAAGAAAACGGCCCGCGTGCTGAATGCCTTCGTCGAGCGCGCCATCGAGCACCTCGCGGAGGACACACACGGCGTCAACAAGGAGCGGACTGCTGCGGGCCTGCCCATGGCAAACGTGCTCACGCCGCGGGGCGCCGGCATCGGGCCGCATCTGCCGCCCTTTGGCGTCGCGGCGGACGATGAGTCGGCACGTTGGGCCGATTTGGCGCCGGGGCAGCGGGCGCACATCGAACCGGGCATCGCCCTCAGCGGCGCAATGGTGGTCGAGACCGGCCTCGTCTGGGGCATCGGCTATTTCGCCGGTATGGACGTCATCAAGGTCGATGGCGCCACCGGTGGATACGACACTGACGTTGTGGCCATGGGGCGCGCCATGATCCAGGCGACTCAGCGGCATAATTTCATCCTCGGCAACGTGAAATGCCCCGACGTCGGCGGGCACGATCGGGATGCAGACAAGAAAATCGAAGCCATCGAGAAGGTAGACGTGCTCGCCGGGCTGCTGCTCGACGAGCTGGACTTCAACCGCTCCGTCCTGGTCGTGTCCGCGGACCATGCCACCCCAATCAGCGTGGGCGATCACTCGGGCGATGCCGTGCCCATCATGTTCTGCGGCCGGGGCGTGGCGGCCGACAACGTCACTGAGTACGGCGAACGCGCCTGCGCGGCCGGCTCTGTCGGACGCATCCGTGGACGCGATATCGTCAACATGACCACCAACTTGCTGGCGATCCAGGAGAAATTCGGCGCCTGAGGCATCCAATGCCGCAATCAGCGTCGCACCGGCTCATGGTCGGGATCCTGTTACTCGCGTCGTCTTGTCTGTTCGGGCGCTACACGGCGGCTGTGAGCGATGACTTCGCTCGAGGTGCGTCGCCGGAGATAGCGCTCGAGGCGACCGCGGCCAAAGTGGAGCAGTGGCGCATTCGCCTCGAGAACCGGCCCGGGGGCGCCATTGCCGTCAGCTCGGACCGGGGCGCGGCGTGGGAACGGGTCGGCACGGTTGCCCACCCAGCTACCGCCGTGAACGAGATGGGCTACACGGCAAGCAAGTGGGCCGCGGATGGTTCCGTGGCAGCCACTGCGGTGAACGCCGTTCACATCAAGGTCCGGCACAACACGGCGAAGGACCGCGGCGTCGTGTTCAGCATCCTGCCCCGCATACCGTCAGAATCCCATGTCGGCGGGCAGACGACCACCTCAGTCGGCATTGATACCGACGTAGCTGCCGGAACCGGCATCTTCGGCAGCTTGGCGCCCGTGGTAGGCAATCCCGTGTATCTCGAGACAGCTATCCATGGTCCGGTGGGCCACCCGGTGAGTTTTGGGGAGAGCTCCCGAAACTCCACGATGAAAATGGGCCCGGCGGGGAGCTGGGGGCCGCCGGAGCAAGCTGCTCCGGCTACAACGGGTGGGCCGACGGGCCGAATCTTCGAAGCATATGGCCAGCTCACGCCCTTGCCCCGTGACCACATCCCCGACGTCGGGGACGTGTTCGTCATAGTGGTAGAGCGCTCGATCCGACCGCCTCTGTCTGCCGTCTTCGAGAACAAGTTCGGGGGCATTGTGTATCTGGAATATCTCGATGGGCAGCGGCGGGCCGTCGGCGCGGTGCTGCGCCCGGTGCTGGGCGTGGGCCGCTTTCCCGGCACTGCCTACGCGGCCGTGGGCAGGATACGTGCCAACCATTGCGGCGTCATCGATATATCTACGTCGCCGTACGGGGAGGTCGGGGGCTTTCAGATAGTGCCCAAAGGCCATGCGGGAAGTCCGGAGACGCATTACGTGCGGACGGAGACGCAGTGGATGGTAATAGGCCCGCTCAACGCACTCGATCCCTCGTGGGAGGGCGTGCCCCCGTTCTTCTCATCGTTCCTCGGGCCATACTTCTCCTCGAAAGACCTGACAGCCGGCGACTGGCTTGATCGCTACCTGGGTCGCGTGCGCGTTGATGTGCGGCTCAATGGCGGCCCGTGGGAGCGAATGCCGGCCTATAGCCTCGATCCGCGGGCGGCGCTGCCGGCGGGGGCACGCACCGCCCTCGGGAAGGTAACGCACATTCGCATCCATTTTCCGCTGCGGCTGTAGCCGTGCGGCATTTGTTATTGCTGCAGTGCAGGCGCCACCGTACGATGCACTGGCTGTGTGTAGGAGCGGGGCGCGGGGCAGAGCTGCGCGTTCCGTCTGCTGATCACTGACCACTGGCCACTGACCACTGCACCGGAGGGACATGCCATGTCTCGCGCCGGCTTTTTGAGCCTGCTCCAGGAGCAGAAGCTCGGCTTGTTCGTGAGCTTGCCGCGCAACGATGCCGAACTCGCGCGGGCGGCGATCGCCGGCGGAGCCGACGGCCTCAAGGTGCACATCAATGTGTCGCACGCCGCCAGCGGCACCAGCTTCGGCCCACTGGCGGCCGAGCGGACAGCGCTGGACAGCATCGTCGAGGCCGCCGGCGGGAGACCGGTGGGCATTGTGCCGGGGGCGGAGCAGATGGCGAGCCGGGAGGACATGCGAGGCCTGAGCCGCATTGGGATCGATTTCTGCGATGCGTATGCTCACCTCATGCCGGCGTGGATGCTTCTGATGCGGGACGAAGTGGACATGGCCGTTCTGGTGGCTCTGGGCCCGGAGCATGACACGCGACAGGCCGGCGCCGTCTGCAGTGGGCCGGCCGGTCCGCCACTTGCAGCCGATGGCATCGAAGCGTCCATTATCCGGCACGATGGCTACGGACAGCCGCTCAGTGCGCTGGACGTGCTCATGTACAGGCAGCTCTGCGCCGAGGCGCAGATGCCGGTCATGGTCCCTACTCAGCGTGCCATCACGCCAAAGGACGTGTCGGCCATTGCCAACTGCGGCGCGGCCGCCCTCTTGATTGGCGCCGTCGTCACCGGCAGAGACGCCGGCTCAATCGAAGAGGCAACCCGGCGGTTCAGGGCCGCAATAGACGCGCTATGACGGAGGGTGTATGAAGTGGCGATACGACATCGACGGCACCGCGTTGCTCTTGTCCCTCTGGACGATCGCCCCTGCAATCTGAAGAGCCCCCGCGCGCTCGCCCGGCTGATCGACTACGAGGCACTCGTGCCGCAGCGATCGTGGCTGGGTCGCTTCAGCACTCCCGGCAACTGCGAGGAGATAAGCGCATGGTTGCGCGAGGTGGTTGGTGCGGTGGATTGTGCCGTGATCTCGCTCGACATGCTCGCCTACGGTGGGCTGCTGGCCTCCCGAACGATGCGCACGCCTCCGGAGGTGGCGCGGCAACGCCTCCAGGGGCTCCGGAACATCAAGGCGGAGCATCCGAACGTAGCCATCTTTGCATCGAACGTGATAATGCGCTCCTCCATTTCGGCCTCGGCAGACAGGAGCGGGGCCGATTGGGAGCGTGTCGGGCGCTATTCGGAGCTGGTTGACCTGGTGCAGCGTTTCGGGCGCAGCGAAGACGCGGGCGAGTTGGATCGGCTCAAGCAGGATGTGCCGAGGGACATTCTGAGCGAGTACCTGGCCGCGCGGGAGCGGAATCATGAGATCAACTCGTTGTCGGTCGAATTGGTAGCCGACGGTACGATCGACTGGTTGGCGTTGACCCAGGAGGACGCTTCGGAGCACGGGCTCCACCGGCAGGAGCAAGAGCGCCTGCACGCCCTCATCCGAGAGCGCGGAGTGCAGGACAAGGTCGCCCTGTACCCGGGAGCGGACGAGGCCGGCATGACGCTGCTGGCTCGATTCGCCCAGGTGCACATGCTGCGGGTGCCAACGATCGCCGTGGTGTTCTCGTCAGCAGAGCATGCCGGGCGGATCGCGCCCTTCGAGGACCGGCCCGTGGAACAGAGCGTTAATCAGCACATCGCCGCCGTGGGAGCCGAGCAAGTCGCTGCCGAAGACGATGCAGACATACGCTGCTTTGTCAACGCGCCGGTTGATTTCACCAGAAAAGAGCTGCGCGATAGCGAGGAGCTGCAGCAGCAGCGGCGCGCGGAGCTCGAGGGCTTCGTTGGGGACATTGCCGCTCAGCTCGACGCTGAACGAGCGACGGTGATATGCGACGTTGCCTTCGCCAACGGGGCCGATCCCGTTCTGATTGATCTGCTGTTCGAGCGCGCGCAGATATGCCGACTGACCTCCTATGCGGCGTGGAACACGGCGGGCAACTCGATCGGCTCCGCGTTGGCTCACGGGGTTATGCGGCTGATCGCTCTGCAGGACAAAGGCGCTTTCGAGCTCGCCGGGCGTCTGCGCAGCTTCGACACAATGAGGTATCTGGGCTTGCTCGACTCCCTCATCGACAGCGAGAGCCAGCACGTGGAGCTTCTGGTATCGCGCTTCGTGGATGACTGGGCGTATCAGACCGACGTGCGAGAACGCGCCACCGAGTATATGGCCGATCGCATGCGGCGCTCCGCCTTCGATCTCGCGAACGGAGACGAGGAAGCCGAGCAATTCGTGCGCGCCCATCTAAGCCATGCGGCGCAGGAGCTCTACCTCAACCACTTCCTCGGCCGACGCTGCGTGCGCATCGGCGCCGGGCAGCGATCAGCATATCTGATGCCGTGCGAGTTGGAGGAGACGCACATCGCCCTGCCGTGGGGACGGCTGTTTGAGGTGGACCTGGGGTTTACGTTTGGGATGCAGCTAGTGGGGCAGGAGGAAGAGTAAAGGGTCAAGCGAAAGGGCCAAAGACAAAGGCAGGCGGGCTGAGGCGGCAGTGCATCTGTGCGGACGTGGCCGTCCGCGGGGAGCCCCGCCCCTATAGCAAAGGCGAAAGGGAGCGTGTTCGGATGCGTCTGGTTCCCATCTTTGTGCTGCTGGGTGTTGCGACCACTGGCGTCTTGGCGCAGGATCAGCCAACGGCGCCGGCGGCGGAGGCGACCGTCGAGTTCGGTTTCGAGGCGGCCGTGGAGGGCTGGACGGCCATGGACGACACGGCACTTGTGACCATCGCGCATGAGGCAGACGAGGTGAAAGTGGGACTGGGGGCATTGAAATGGGAGTTCCAGCCCATGGAGGGGAAGATGCCGGGTCTCGTGGCGCAGGCCGGTGCGGCGCCCGCGGGGCAGTCGTTCAGCATGTGGATGAAGAGCAGCGTGGCGTGCCTGCTGGCCGTGGGGCTTCAGGAGGCAGGCGGGGCGCGATACATCACCGCGTCTTATTGTCCGGCCGACGAGTGGAAGAAGATCGAGGTGGCCCTGGCCGACTTCATGCTGAGCGATGATACCACGGACGACAACGATGCTCTGGATCCGGACCAGATTGCCGCGTGCATGATAATCGACCTGGCGGCGATGCTGTTGGAGAATCCGGAGGCAGCTATGTTCCTCGGCATGACGACCGAGCTGAGGACGATCCTGCTCGACGACTTCCGCATCTCGCCCAAGCCGGTCGCGCGGCAGCGGGTTGTGAGGGACGTAGCGGGCGGCGGGAGGGAGATCACGCTGCAGACGTTCGATACGAGCAGCACCTTCCTCATTCCCCTGCGAAACACGACGGCAGAGAGCGTCCAGTACGAGGGTGGCGGAGGCGGCGCGGTGGTCCTGAGGTACGACCTCACCGGCGCGCTATTTCCCCTGGCGGGAGCGATCATGCCAGTCCAACTCGGGGAGCTGGCCGGCCTGGAGCGGGTGCGGATCGTCATCTCCAGCGAGCAGCCGATGACGCTGGCAGTCATGATCGAGGAGAAGGAGAACCCGGCGGAGGGACTGGACAAGTCCGGTTACACGGCGACTCGCGCTCTCGCGGGCGGGGGAGAGTGGGAGACGATCGAGCTGAGTCCGGACGACTTCAAGCTCAACGACGACTCGTCAGACGAGAACGGGGTGCTGGACGGCGAGCAGTTGAGCATGATAGCGGTCTTTGATGCTTCGGCCGTTGCAGGCGGCGCGCGGACACCGGCGAACGTGCTCATGATCGACGAGGTGACGGCTATCACGAGGCAGTGATGGCCGGGCCCGTGAGGCAGCGGACCGTCACGCCGGTCCCCCTTTTGCCGTTTCCCATCGTTTCTGTTATAATCCGCCCTGCTTGTGGCGCAGCGCTTGCTCGTGCCTCGGAGGGAGTGCGCTTTGAATCTGCTCGTGAGAAACGCCCTACAGAACGGCTGCAATGCCGTTCGCATGGCCAATTTCGCGGCGGGCGAGGAGATAGGTTTCTGCATCGCCCGACTGCGCGCCGGCGAGACGCATGAAACACGGCTCTCGAAGGCCGAGACGGCTATCGTCCTGCTCGGTGGAACCTGCACGGTGAAGTGCGGGAGTGTGGCCTTCGAGCACGTCGGGCAGAGGCCCAACGTGTTCGCCGGCAAGGCATCGGCGGTCTACGTGCCTCCGGGCGTCCCCGTCGAGGTCGTCGCAGAAACGGACGCGGAGGTGGCGATCGCGGCGACGCCGGCCACGAAAGAGGGCGAGCCACAACTCGTGACGCCGGCCGATGTCTACGCGCGGTCGGTGGGGCAGTGGAACTGGCGGCGGGAGGTGCACGATGTCATCGGCGACAATGTCGCGGCGGAGAAGCTGCTCGTTGGGGAGACGTACAACCCGCCGGGCAACTGGTCCAGCTACCCGCCGCACAAGCACGATGAGGATAACCTGCCGCACGAGGTGAAGCTGGAGGAGCTCTACCACTTCCGCATCAATCCCCCGAGCGGCTTCGGCACGCAGCGCATCTACAGCGCCGACGGCGACTTGGACGAGACGTATACCGTCCGGGACGGCGACACGGTCATCATACCGAAAGGCTATCACCCGGTGGGTGCCGCGCCCGGGTATCAGTTGTACTATCTCTGGATTCTGTCCGGCACGAACCGCATCATGCGGCCCAACGACGACCCGGCCCACGCGTGGGTCAAAGCGGCCGAGGCCGTGGCGGCGGAGATCGCCAGATAAGGGCGCATGACGGGGACATAACAACTCTCACAGCGCGTTCAGGAGGCGCATGCCTTATGGAACGACACTGGCGTTCAATGATGGACTTGGGGCTCGTGCACTTCATGGCGTGGCCGGGGCTGATCAAGGACGAGGGCCCGATAGTTCAGACCGCGGCGCAGATCGGCGCCGATGAGTTCTTCAACGTGCTCGAAGTTCGGCGCAGCCTGCAGCCGCAAGTGATCGAGGGGCTGAAGCGAGTAGGCGACGTGAGCGGGCTGAGGCTCGGCGTTGGGGCGCAGCCGGGGCTGCTGCTCAACAAGCTGGACCTGAACTCCTCGGACGCCGACGCACGCAAAGCCGCCATCGACGAGGTGAAGGCAAGCATCGACTTCGCTGCCGAGCTCGAGTCGCCGCTGGTGGCGTGCCTCAGTGGACCCGATCCGGGCGAGGCGAAGCGCGAAGAGGCCACTGACCTGCTCGTTGACTCCCTGGTGCAGCTCTGCGAGTACGGGCAGGAGAAGGGCGGCGACGAACCCATTTGGATTTCGCTGGAGCAGTTCGACTTCAGGTACGATAAGAAGTGTCTGGTCGGCCCGAGTGAGGTGGCCGTTCGCGTCGCGTATCGCGTGCGCGACCGGGTGCCGAACTTCGGACTCTGCGTTGACCTCAGCCACATCCCGCTGCTCGAGGAGAGCATTCACGACTGCCTGGTGACCGTCAAGGACCACCTCATCCACGTCCACGCGGGCAACTGCGTCATGCGCGACGAGAGCCATGAGGCGTATGGCGACATGCACCCTCGGTTCGGGCATCCCGACGGCGAGAATGGCGTCGAGGAGCTGAAGACGTACATCGAGACGCTTATATACGCCGGCTACTTCGAGGCCGACGTCCCGACGGCGAAGCCGGTGTTCACCTTTGAGGTGAAGCCGCTCGAGGGGGAGACGCCGGATCTGGTGATCGCCAACGCCAAGCGCACCTTCCTGGAGGCGTGGGCGGCCCTGTGATGGGGGCTGGGCCGGACGGTCACTGAGTGAGCATCACTACGGCTCCCGTGTGCACAGGCACCCGGGAGCCGCATGCCTTAGGAGCAAATCCTTCCGACCCGCGTAGCGCGGGCTTTCTAGCCCGCGACCTGGCCTGGAGGGAAGAATCATGGTAACCGTCGAGTCCCAGGGCGCCGTCCGCGACCAAGGCCGCGTACTCGGAGAGAGCATTCGAGGGTGCCGCGATGAACTGGAGGCGGCTGCGTGGAAGACGATCGCCGACGAGTACGGGCTGAGCCGCGAATTCGCCGTCGCCGAAGCCGAGCGGCTCACGGAGGCCCTGCGCGAGCACGCCCTCGAGGCCTACGAGGAGCTGCGCGGCATCGCCGAGGGCGCCGGCTGGCCCATGGAGACGGCATCTGTCTACAACCACTGGAACTACATCGTGCAGCAGCCATCCCTGGGCAAGCACGTGCCGAGCACTCGCGGCATCCCGCTCGCCGAGGAATGCACGGCACGGCTGGCGCTGGGCGAGATCACGGCGACCGGGCAGCCCATCATGGCGAAGAACAAGGACTACGCGTATCTGTGGGGCGCCGATAAGCACGTGGTGCACACGGCGTGGTCCACCGAGGGCTACAGCTTCCTGTCGTACGGCATTCAGGGGTGGGTCGGGTGCGACAATGGCGTCAACGAGAAGGGGCTCTGCATCGTGCTCACCTGGGTCGGGACGCCGGATCGAGGGCTCGGTGTGCAGAGCCACATCCTCACGAAGCTGGTGCTGCGGCGCTGTGCCACCACGAGCGAGGCACTGGAGTACCTCAGCGGCATCGCGCGCACCGGGATGTGCAACTGGGTGATGGTGGACGCTGACGGCGACGCGGCGCTCTTCGAGAACGGCCACCGCCACTTCGGAATCAGGCGTGCTGAAGAGGGGATTCTCGCGTGCGCCAATCATTTCACCACGGCCCTCATGCGCCCGCACACGCCGCCACTTGAGCCGGACTTCCGGCACCGCTACATCTCCACCCGCACGCGCCACAATCGCGCGGTCACGCTCGTAGCCCAGGCCGCTCCGAAGGTGACCGCCCAGACCATGCTCGACATGTCCGCCGACCACGACAACGGCCCGAGCGCCCTCAGCCTCTGCGCCCACGGCGAGGTGAACGGCGACCAGAGCGGCTCGGTCGGGGCCTTCGTCTACGACGCGGCGGCGCGCACGGTGCACGTGATTGACGGGAGGCCGTGTGAGGCGGGGGAGGTCAGGGCCTTCAGCGCACTCGGACGAGTCCTCGACACTAGACCATGACGCGCCCACAGCACAGAAGGCAGGAGGCGGAGGAGGAAGGGAGAAGGAGATGCAGTCGAGCACATAGGAGGTCGGTGTGATGGAGCCTGTGCCCTTAGTGATTTCTGCGGTGGTCTCGGCTGCCGCGACGTTGGTCCTCGCGCTGGTAGCTGGGAAGACGTTTCGCGAGACCGCCAAGTACGCCGAGGCGACCACCGAAATGGCCCGCGAGACAAGGCATCTCGCCGAGGAGACCCGGCGGTTGGTGGACGAAGCGCGTGGGTCCCGGAAGCTCGCGTCTCTGCCTGCTCTCGAGCCGGTGAGGTACGAGAGCGCCAGTCCCCAGCCGATTGAGTCTGCTAAGGAAATCGGCGTGCATCTTCGGAACAACACGGACGCCCCTGCACTCGACGTCTATCGGTTCGACATGTGGGCCGATGTCCCGCCAGCCCCGGAAGACGCGCCGCGCTGGCTGGGGCCTTGGGAGATTCTGCCCGGCCACAGTCTGTCCCCGGTCGTGGGCGGGAAGCACGCGCAGATCGTCATAGTGGCCTACCGCGATTTAGCAAACCAGTTTCACTGCCAGTGCTGGGAGCGAAGGGGAAACGACTGGGTGCCCGCCGGAATCCCTGAGGACATCGACATACCACGTCCGCCCGGATGGCCCGAGGGTGCCGACTTTCCGTCGGCGACCCGCGCCGAGACCGGCACGTGAGTGGGCGTGGGGAGGTCCCGACTCCCGCGCCGGGACGGGGCGCCGCGCCGGCCATCTGCAACCGCTCATGGGCCCGGCTTCTAGGGTCGGCCGTCGCCTGAGCCACAGGCTGGTGTGTGGGAGCCGCGTGGGGCTGGGTGGCTCCCTCGCAGGCGACGGGGTATCGGAATGCACACCAGAGCGTCAAGGCTGGGCTGAGCTGCCTCGCTGGCCTTGGGCGCGCCGCAGGCCTGGGAGGCGGGCTGCGTTTGCCTGGCTCCGGGGTTCAGGGGTAGCGGCAAGATGTGAACTGGGTAGCCCTGCTGCGCGCCGAAAACCGAGCGTAGCGTACGCGCCAAGTTGCCGAGTCGCAGCGCGGAAGGGGGCTCGAAGCGAGTAACGGGCCCTCTGGGTCTAAGTTCTCCTCTCCCGATCTGCTCAAGCGCCTTTATGCGGATGCGGGGGGGGCGAGACGCGCCCTCGCTGCTGCCGGAGGGAATGAACAGGCTTCTGGCCGCCCACGCGGGCTTCGCGCACCACGCGAGGCGCCAATCGCCCGCCGGCTCGTCCGGCCACGGGCGGCGTTCCTTTCGCCGCTGCTCAGCCGGCCGGGGGCGTGTGCGGGTGCATCCCAGGAGGACTGCGTCCCATAGCCCGAGGTCCTCGACCAGCCGCCGCGCTACCGCCGGGAATGAAACCTTGAATGCCGCGCTGAGCTGCCCTACTGCGCCGAGCCTGAAGCCCTGTCCCGCGGCCATGTCCAGCTGCCTCAGCGTCTGCGCAAAAAGGTCGGCCGGCATGAGGAGTTCGGCCGCGCCAACATTGCACAGGCGCTCCTCTTCTTTGCTTCGGTGGGACGGCAGCAACCTCCGCGGGGGCGAAGACGAGATATCATAGAAGAAGGTATGGGCTACCTCATGGGCCCTAGAGAATCGGGCCCTCGGTGTGCTGCGGAGCTCGTTGGTTTCGATAACAAAGCCCGCGTGCTCGACCATGAGCCTGGCCTCGCAGGGGCCGGCTCGGTAACGACATCCAAGTATGCGACGGGCAGGGAAGAGGGCCTCCACCCCAATGGGCGGCTTCTCCTGCCGGGCCCCCGCCAATGTTTCCCACGCCATGCCCCTGACCCACTCCTCTGCGGAGGCGCAGCCGAACATTGCCTCAGCCCAGCCATCGTACGGACGCCGGGAGCTCACTCGGACACCTCCGTCTCTCCGGCACCGGCCCGGTTGGCGGCCTCCGGCTCCGACAGGATCTCGCTGACAGCTTGGTCGATGACCTTGCGCGTTAGTCCAGAGCCCCCTCGTTCTGCACTCAGCACCTGCTCTGTGGCCTGGCGGACCCTGTCGAACGCAACGCTGCCGAAGCCACGCGTTTTCAACTCAGACTCGATGGCTCTCCGAACACCCGAGCCCTCCGCGGCCAACCGTGTATCGGCGGTGCCTGAGAAAAGCCCCGCGGAGAAGTCGCGCAACGTCTGAGTGCGTTCGGCGTCCCTCATCAGATCCGCATCGCAGAATATCTGCAGCGCCCATAAGTGCTTGTGGGATTCCTCTATGGCCCTGAGCTTCTGGAGCAGAGGCTCGTCGTCAGTTTCTTTAAGCGTGATGACCTTGTCCTTCCACGTGATCAGCACGTCGGCGGCCTTCAGTTGCATCTTGGGATCGGGGCAATAGATCAGCACCGCGCCTGGGCTGCTCCCAACCAGCAGGGCCACCCGATCCTCCTCGGCGCTCCTATGAGCCGGGTCCCGCCGGTAGTCGGCGTCCCAGTTTTCAAGGACGTTTCGCTCCTCCCATGCGAGCGCATCCTTTCTCGTAATTCTGTACGCTACGCGCTTGTGCAGGACCCGACCCCGCAGAGCCCTTGCTAGGGTCAATACTGTTCATTTAAGTATCGAAGTATGTTATACTCCTCTCTGGCGGGGGTGAGTCCAGGAGAGAGGAGATGCAACCATGGCTCGCACAACTGCGACGTTGCCGGCCGGGCCGCGGATCACAGATTACATC
>JAUWAU010000027.1 GCA_030601885.1 Armatimonadota bacterium | reverse complement strand
GGCGCGTCCGCTTCGCCGGCGGCGGCGGGGGCTAGTGCCTGCTTCCGTA
The DNA here is from genome assembly GCA_030601885.1 of Armatimonadota bacterium. Lineage (GTDB taxonomy): Bacteria > Armatimonadota > Zipacnadia > JAUWAU01 > JAUWAU01 > JAUWAU01. Next base: position 87,227 of record JAUWAU010000027.1, on the reverse strand, counting down.
GGTTCGCGTCGGAATTGTCGGGCTGGAAGGGACTCCGCCGAAGCTTCGTCCCTCTCGCGAAGGCGGAAGCCCGACCTACGCGGGGATGCGGGGCGCGAGCGGCGCACTGAAGGCCGCAGCCGCGTAGACGGGCCATTCTTGGCCCGCTGCCTTTGACACGCGAACTTACCGAACGAAGCACTAGTGCGGCGCGCTGCCGCGCCAGACCGGCAGCGGGTGAGACGCAGAAGGACGCGCCCGTCTCACGGAAGAGCAATGCCCTGCTGTGCGAAGTGCTCGTCCTGCGCGATCGCTTCTCGAATGCGCTGTTGGCGCATCACCTCTATGGAGATGCAGTCCGTGAGGCTCAAGCCGCGCTTTCTTGCCTGCCGGCATCGAGCCTCGCCGAGGGCGTGGAGCTGCTCCGTCACCCAGAGGGTGTGGCAGAGGGCAAGCACATGGTCGCACCAGTCGTCAACCGCATCCCAGCCGAGCCGTGCTTGTATGATCGCCCAGGTCTCGTGCACAACATAGTTGGTTGTGACCAACTGCCATGATTCCGTCCGAGCGCGAAGGAAGCACTCCCGCGCCGGCGAATGGAACGGGTCCTGTCGGTCAAGCAGTGCGTAGAAGCCCGAGGTGTCTACGAAGACTGTCTTCACTGGGCGCCGCTCCGGTCATCCCCGAGGATCGCCTCCGCCCACCAACGATCGTGGGCTTTCAGCCGCGACGGCTCCATCGGCGTGTACTTGCCGGCGATTGCGGCAATGTCGGCAGTCTGGGACTCGGACTTCTGCAGGAATAGATTGATGGCCTCGCGAATGCAGTCAGCCATGGAGCGGCCCTGCTTCGCGGCAACCTGCCGCAGCTTGCTGTACTTGCCCTCGTCGAGTTGGATCTGTGTTCTAACCATGCTTACATTATAGTGCTGTCATGCTGTATGTCAAGGGGCGGTAGGCACGCTGCCCGCAGGTGGGCGCGGGAGCGGGCTGGCAGAGGTGACTGTCACCATTGTCTTTCAGCCCTCGCTCGATCTCAGGTAGCGCGAGGATTCTTCTTCGAGAGCACGAAAAGCAAATGGCTGCGCACGAGCCGAATCAAGAGGAGACGGCAGTATGAATAGGAGGCAGTTCATGCAGACGATTGGGGCCGCAGCCGCCGCTGCGCCGTCGATGACACACTTGCACGCGGCGGACAAACAGCGGCCGAACATCCTTTTCATCATGACCGACCAGCAGTTTGCCGAGGCGATGAGCTGCCGCACTGGCAGAGAGTTGATTCGTACCCCCGCGATGGACAGCATAGCCGAAAACGGCATGCTCTTTGAGCGAGCGTACTGCGCCAACCCGCTCTGCGTTCCGTCCCGAGCTGCTCTCTTCACGGGGCGCTTCACCAGCGAGACCGGCGTGCAGACCAACTCCAGCCCGAAGCTGGATCCGGCGGAGTTCCCCTGCATCGGGACGATCTTCGCAGAGGCAGGCTACGACACCGGCTGGGTGGGCAAGTGGCACCTGCCCTTCGCCAGCAGGGAGGGAACGGGACACGGCTTCAGCTACATGCGTCCCGGCGGCAAGGGCGACGATGGCAACACCGCGGAGCGGGCCGCCGAGTTCATCAAACAGAAGCGCGACAACCCATTCCTCCTGGCGGTCTCCCTCCGCAACCCTCACGACATCTGCCAGTGGGCCCGGGGCGAGGAGCTTCCGGAGGGCCCCATCGCGGATCCGCCGCCACCGGACCAATGCCCGCCGCTGAAACCGAACCACCTGCCGCCCGAGAACGAAACCGACATCATCACGTTCATGCGCAAGTCCTACCACAACAGCAAAACCTTCCCCGTCGGCGACTTCGACGACGACAAATGGCGCCAGTACATTTGGGCGTACTACCGCCTCATCGAGATGGTCGATGGCGAGATCGCCAAGGTCCTCGCGGCGGTGCGCGCGTCCGGGCGGGAAGAGGACACTCTCATCGTCTTCACCAGCGACCACGGCGACTGCCACGGCGCACACAAATGGAACCAGAAGACGATGTTCTACGAGGAATCCGCCCTCGTACCGTTCATCATCAGCCACAAGGGCGTGACGAGGGCCGGGACTTCCGACAAACTGGTGCAAACGGGGGTCGATCTGATCCCCACCTTGTGCGACTACGCCGGCATGGCCGTTCCGGGGGGTCTCAAAGGCGTCAGTGTGAGGGAGATCGCCAACGGCGGAGAAGTCACTCAGTGGCGCGAGTACGTCGTCGTGTGCAACAAGCTGGCTCAAGGCGCCCCGGTGGATGGTGTGAGTCGGGAGCCTGACGGGCGGATGGTGCGGAGCGAGCGGTACAAGTACTGCCTGTACAGCGAGGGCGAACGGCCGGAGTCCCTGGTGGACATGGTGAATGATCCGGGCGAGATGGTCAACCAGGCCGAGAATCCCACGTTCAAGCCTATCCTGGCGCAGCACCGCGCATACCTCAAAGAGCACGCGGAGCTGACCGGCGACGAGGTGGCGCTGGGAGCACTCGATCGGACTCGTATCTGATAGATGGCCAAGTTGCCTGGATGACATTTGCCTGGATCCGTGAGTAGGGGTAAGATCAGGAGCCGACGGCCGAATGGCCGGCATACGTGCGGTGGGAGCGGGGCGGCCATCGAACACCGCGGGAGGCGACACGCCCATGGGAAACCGAGTGAATCGCCGACACTTCATCAAGACGGCAGCGCTGTCCGTTGCGTCGCTCTCTGCCGGCGGATACTTCGCGAAAGCGCGGGCACAGGAGCCGGCGTCACCCAACGAGAGGCTCAACATCGCCATGATCGGCGCCTGGGGGCGAGCACGGGCCAACGCGAGCAAGCTTCGAGGCGAGAACTTCTACGCCCTCTGTGACATCGACGAGCGCAACTACGGGAACTTCATCGAGAAGTTCCCCGAAGCCGAAAGGGCCAAGCGCGAGAACGACTGGCGCCGGTTGCTGGACGACCAGAACATCGACGCGGTGGTGATCAGCACTGCCGACCAGGTACATGCCCTCGCCGCCGTGAAGGCGATGCAGATGGGCATGCATGTGTATTGCGAGAAGCCGCTGGCCCACTCGGTTCACGAAGCCCGCCGAGTGCGCCAGGTCTATCGGAAGTGTCGGGGCAAGGTCGCCACCCAGATGGGGACCCAGGTACATGCCTCCGACAACTTCCGCCGGGTGGTTGAGCTGATACAAGGCGGCGCGATCGGGCCCGTCCGAGAGGCGCACGTCTGGTGCAGTCGGACCATCAAGTCGCTTGATACGCTGGAGGGCACTCCCGAGATACCCGATTACCTGGAGTGGGACCTCTGGCTCGGGCCCGCGCACGAGCGTCCGTATCACCCGGGCTACCTGCCGGGCAACCTGAATTGGAACCGGCGGTGGGATTTCGGCAACGGCGTGTTGGGCGACATGGGCAGCCACCTCATCGACCTGCCGTGGTGGGCGCTCAAGCTGAGCAAGCCCAAGTCCGTGTACGCGGAGGGTCCCGATCCCGACCCCATCAAGACCCCCGAGTGGATGATCGTCACGTGGAAGCACGGACCGCGTCGCGGCAATCCAGCCCTCCGTGTCCCGGTGACGCTCAAATGGTACCACGGCGGGCAGGAGCCGGAGCATCGCCCCAAGCTCGAGACCGGAGTGGACCTGACAGAGTGGTTCAACGGCATTTTGTTTGTCGGTGACGAAGGGATGCTGCTGGCCGACTATCGCAAGCGCGTGCTCCTGCCCGAGGAGAAGTTCAGGGACTTCCAGCCGCCGGAGGAGACGATCCCCGCGTCGCTGGGGCACTACCAGGAGTGGATCGAGGCCGCGAAGACCGGCGGCGAGACGCTGTGCAACTTCGAGTACTCCGGCTCCCTGATCGAGCACAATCTCCTGGGTGATGTGGCGTTCCGGGTGGGCGGGGAGCTCAACTGGAATCCGAAGAGACTCAAGGCCACGAACTGCCCGGAAGCAGACGCGTTCATTCGTCGCAAGTACCGCAAGGGGTGGACCATCTAGGTTGGCGGATCATCTTCCGCGTCCCCGCATCGACTCGAGGCCGACCGGAGCTGTGCACCCAAGAGAGTCCCCCCAGAATGTCGGGCTTTCCGGGGATGGCACATCGTTTTTGGGGTGCCACGGGGCATCCGGGAAACAAGCCCGGCAGGCCTCATCGAGTCCATCGAGGCTGAACCGGCATCCGATGCGCTCGCCCGATGGTGGAGTGAACATGAAACTCATCTACTGCAGATCCTGCGGCGACATACGAGCACTTCGCGCCGAGAGCGAGGCGCGGTGCTTCTGCGGCGCCTCGGGCGGCCACTACAGGAGCGACGGAGTCCATGCCGACATAGCGGGGCCGTGTGTGCCTCTCGGTGTCGCAAACATGAGCTTCGAGGCCGCGCTGGCCGCGCCGCCGCGCGAGGACGGACGGGGCAATAGCTTCGAGGCATTCGTTATCACAGAGCCGTGCGAGACCATTCACCGGCCCGCGGATCCCTGACCTGCGTCTCCCCGGCCGACCTCGATGATTCCCCCGACATCGAAGTTCCCCACGTGGCGGAGGCTATTCAGTATCGGACGTTGGATAGGAAGTTGTGGAGGTGAGGGGGATTGACGGGCGGTCGGTGCGGCTGTCATGCGGCGGTGCGAGACTGGGAAACGATGAAGATCTGCGCCCCGAGGTTGGTGGCTCTGTCTACTGAGGCAAAGGCCGGCGGGGAAGGGCATCCCCGCCTTACAACTCGGCCTGCGGCCGAAATCTTCGGAGCAGCAGTTCGCCATGGCCCGGTGGGCCACCCGGAAACGATGAAGATGGGCCCGGCGGGGAGCTGGGGGCCGCCGGAGCAAGCTGCTCCGGCTACAACGGGTGGGCCGACGGGCCGAATCTTCGAAGCAGTTCGCCACGGCCCGGTGGGCCACCCGGAAACGATGAAGATGGGCCCGGCGGGGGGCTGGGGGCCGCCGGAGCAAGCTGCTCCGGCTACAACGAGTGGGCCGACGGGCGGAATCTTCGAAGCAGTGGGCACTGTGATATTGAGTCAGAACCACCAGGGCCCTTCCCACGAACTGATACTCACCGTCGGCAGAGGCGAGGAGCAGTATTACTCGGCGCACTGCATGTCCAACGTCGAGGTCAGCTCCGAAGGCAATATCCTCAGCGAGGTGAAGGCCTCCTGGGAGCTCAAGGGAGTGCCCTGCCGACGACGCTACGTGTTTGATGACGACAGCGTGGAGGTCCACGTCTCCCATCGCCCCGTTCCGCACGATGCGCAGTGGCAATTCACGGAGGTGATTCCGCTCATGATGGATGGCCGGACGGAGCTGGCTGTCCTGGCTGAGCACGGTGAAAGGTCACTGGGTGAGGCGCAAAGCGGCCTATCGGCAGCCGGCATTTTGCTGCGGAAGAGGGGACGCGAGGTCAAGATCGAGTTCGACCGCGAGGTCGTGGTCGATGTGGACCCGGGGGCCTACAAGGATCCCAGTCCGTATGCCAACGCCGCCGGGATGTCCATAGCGCGGGTGGCGGCTCGGATGCCGACGGATGGAGAGCTGACATACAGGATCTCCCTCAATCGATAGGTGCCGCCGCATCCGCCTGTTGAGACATCGGGAGCGCAATTATTCGCCAAGGCGGGGACCGTGGCTCGGGCCAGAGCCCGGGCGTACGCTCGGGTGCTGAAGCTCTCCCGCACCATCGCCGACCTCGATGATTCCCCCGACATCGAAGAGCCCCACGTTGCGGAGGCTATTGAGAGCCTATCCTAGTACTACAACCGCACCTGTCATTCTGAGCAACGCGAAGAATCTCGTCCCGGAGGCTATTGCGAGATGCTTCGCCAGGCTCAGCATGACAAATCAAGAGGTTTTGGCATAGGCTCTACAGGCGAACAGGAGACCACGAGCCATATAGCGCACAGTAGCGCGGAAAGCCTTGACTCGGCACGACATGGCCGGGGCGTCAGAGTCATCCACGGTCCCGTTCGGCCAGCAGCGACCTCAGGAGATACCTAACCGCTTTCTGCAGTCCTCCAGAATGTCAACCGTTCTGCTCGCGCCGACGCGGGTGACCCCTATCGCCCTGACCGCGAGGAGGTCGTCGAACGAGCGCACGCCGCCTGCCGCTTTGACCTGAACTCGGGCCGGTGAGTGCTCGCGCATCAGTTTCAGGTCCTCCATCGTCGCGCCACCATCGGCGTAGCCAGTCGAGGTCTTAACCCAATCCGCCCCTATTTCGCCGCAGATTTCGCACAATCTGATCTTGTGCTCGTCTTTGAGATAGTGGTTTTCGAAGATGACTTTCACCTTTTGGCCGCGCTCATGGGCCACCTCGACGACTGCCGCAATGTCCGCTGTCACGTACTCCCAGTCGCCGGTGAGCACCTTGCCGATGTTGACGACCATGTCCAATTCCTCCCCGCCATCATCGAGTGCCTCCTTCGCCTCCGCAACCTTGATGGCCGTCGTGTGGCCCCCGTGCGGAAAGCCGATGGTCGTGCCGGCCTTGACCGTGCTTCCGCCGAGCAGCTCGGCGCAACGCTTCAAGTAGTAGGGCTTGATGCACACGCTCGCAACATCATAGTCCAGGCCGATTTGGCAGCCGTTCTCAAGCTCATCGTCCGTCATCACCGGATTCAGTAGTGAATGATCTATCATCTTGGCTATCTGCTCGTAGGTGTAGTCCATGGGTTATCAGTGCCTTTCTATTGACAGATTAGCCCCCTCTTGGCGGCCAATGCGATGCCGCCGAGCATGCCCGCCCTGTCGCCGAGCTGAGACGGCTCTATGGCGATATCGTCTACCGGCAGCATATGTACACGCTCGCGCACGGTATCCCGAACCGTTTCGAAGAGCAATGGGCCGATCTCGGCCACGCCGCCTCCGAGGACTATCAGTTCCGGGTGAAGCGTGACAATGACATTAGAGACCGCTATTCCAATGTACTCCGCCGCGCGAACGATCGCCGCTTTGGCGGCTTCGTCGCCTGCATCGGCGGCAGCCGCCATCTCCTTCGGCGTGACCAGCGAAACGTCTCCCCGTACGATCTCGTGGAGCCTGGGCGAGAGGTTGCTCTTGAGGAGTCGGACTCCTTCGGCCGTTATTGCGCTTCCGCTGGCCAATGCCTCGAGGCAGCCACGATTGCCGCAGCCGCAGCGGGGGCCGTCGGGCAGGATCGTCTGATGGCCCAGTTCGCCGGCGGCTCCCAGCGGGCCGAGACGGAGATTTCCCTCGACCGCTATTCCGCCGCCTATGCCTGTTCCGATGGCGAAGAACGCCATTGTCTCAGCGGTCCGACCATGACCGAAAGTCATCTCCGCAAGCGTCGCCGAGCGCACGTCGTTGACCAGGTACACCTCGCATCCGACCTCTGACGAAAGAAGCTCCCGCACCCGGACGTCGCGCCACTGTCCCGGCAGATTCGGCAGAAACTTTGTCACACCGTTGTGCAGGTCCGCGAGCCCCGGCACTCCCATCCCCAGTGCCGTGGGCCTGGAGGCGGCTTCTTCGGCAAGTTCGTCCACGACTTGGGCGACGCGTTTCAGAACCGCCTCGGGCCCCTCGTGAGAATCAGTGTGAATAGTCTTCTCGCAGATAATGCCCCGGTCAAGATCGCCAAGAGCGCAGGCTATCTTCGTGCCGCCCAGATCGACCCCGGCATACGTGTCGGCCACCGGCGTTATACCTCCTCCGGCACAAACTGCCTCAGGAACGTCGCGCTCTGCCGAAGGGCGGCCTGGCGAGACTGAAGTGAGTCCTCGTACGCTCGATCCTCGACCTCAATGCAGACCGGGCCATCGTACCCCGCATCGCTTAGCGCCGAGAAGAAGCGACCCCAGTCCACGTCGCCGAGGCCGGGCAGCTTGGGGCTGTGATACTCCAGCGGCGTCGCCAGAATGCCCACATCCGCCAGCCGATCGCGGTCCAGCCGCGCATCCTTGGCATGCACATGCAGAATCCGGTCGGCGAACTCGTCGATCGGTTTCACATAGTCCATGTGCTGCCAGACCAGATGCGATGGATCGTAGTTCAGGCCGAAGCTCTCGCTGGGGATCTCCTCAAACATCCGTCGCCAGATGGCCGGGGAATGGGCCAGGTTCTTCCCCCCCGGCCATTCGTCGGCGGTGAAAAGCATGGGACAGTTCTCAATGGCTATGCGGACCTCGTGGTCTTCCGCGAACGTCACGAGGGGCTTCCAGGTCTTCTTGAACTGTGGCCAGTTGTCCTCCACCGATCGCGTCCAGTCTCGGCCGATGAATGTGTTGAAGACGCCGACGCCAAGCAACTGGGCGGCCTGAATAACCCTCTTGATGTGCGCCACGTAGGCGTTGGCTTCGTCCGGGTCGGGCGTGAGGGGGTTCGGATAGTATCCAAGCCCGCTGATGCTCACGCCGGCCGTATCCATCATCTCGTTCACGCGAGCGGCGTCGCTCTCGGTGAATCCCTCTGCATCGATGTGAGTAACACCGGCGTAGCGACGCTCGGCCCTGCCCTTGGGCCAGCACATCAGCTCGACGCAAGAAAAGCCTTCGGCGGACGCGAACGACGCTACCTCTTCCAGAGAAAGGTCAGGTAGGATGGCGCTGACAAATCCCAGTTTCACTTGGCATCGCCTCCGACTTGGATCCACCGTTGTTCGCGGTGGCTGTTCAGAATAGCCTCGCACAGCACTATCTCACGATGACCATCGGCAAAGGTTGGAAACGTGGGCGCGGCAGAGGAATCGCCGGCCGCGATATAGTCGTAGAATGACTTGAAACACTGCTTGAATGTATCGGGGAATCCTTCGTTGTGGCCGCCGGGGTAATTGATGAACGAGCCGGCGGCATCGGACACCAGCGCGGGGTCCCGCAGCAGCAACTCGTTCGGCTCGTCTCGATGTCCGACCCACAACTCGTTCGGCCGCTCGCTCTCCCAGGAAATCGCCTGCCTGGATCCAGCGATCTCGTATCGCAGGCAGTTCTTCCGCCCGGCAGTCACCTGCGAGACCCACAGGCAGCCCCGCGCACTATTGCTGAAGCGCAGCATCACGCAGCCGTAGTCTTCCGTGCTGATCTCGACCGGTTCCGTTTCTACCGCTTGCCCCACCTTCCCCTTGAACGTTTCCACTTCTCCTTTGGGCCGGTGCCGGGTGGGATGCACGACGCTCAGGTCCGCGCAGACCGCCTCAACCTCGAGGCCAGTTATCGCGTGCATGAGGTCCAGCCAGTGAGTGCCGATATCTGCGATCGCTCGAAGTTCGCCGCCTTCGTCGGCCAGGACACGCCAGTTGTAGTCGGTCGGATGAAACAGCCAGTCCTGCACATAGCTGCCGCAGATGGAATATGGCTCGCCCAATCGTCCGCTGCGGACCATCTCTCGCGCCTCGACACAAAGCGGGTAGTAGCGCAGGTTGTAGTTGACGGCCGCCGCCAGTCCCGTTTCTCGTGCCAGGGCCACGAGCTCCGCCGACTCAGTGGTATTCATCGCAAGCGGCTTCTCGCAGACGACGTGCTTGCCCGCCTTCAGCGCATCCCGGGCCATGCCGTGGTGCAGGCGATTCGGCACGGCAATGTGAACGGCTCCCACGTGATCGTCCGCCAGCACCTCCTCCAGACTCGCGTAGGCCCTCGGTATGCCAAGGGTCGTTGCAGCCTGCCGCGATTCTTCATTGGACACCCCCAGAATGCCGACGACATTGACGCCCACTCTCCTGAGCGCCTCCACATGCACCGGCCCGATGAAGCCGGCCCCGATTACTGCGGCGCCTGACTCAGACATGCAGCATCAACTCCTCCAAAGATGCCATGCGGCCCTCTGTGAGCGACGTTCAGCGTTATCCGCGCCATCGTTCGGGTCGGCACGATCTTCCGTCTCGATCGATCGCGGGCATATTAACGGCACAACACGACACTCAAGGGCCGGTCGATGGAACCAACAAACACTGAGATCATGCGCCGTGCTCGGTGCGCGCGATGATGTCCTCCTGCATTTCCGCGATCAGATCAACGAAGTAGGCCGAGAATCCCGCGACCCGCACGACGAGGTGCCTGTACTCCTCCGGCCGCTCCTGGGCTGCGCGCAGGGTCTCAGAATCGACGCAGTTGATCTGCATCTCCTGTCCGCCGCACCTGAAATAGACGTCGAGCATGGCGTGGACCTTGTCACGGTTCTGCTTTTCCGTCAGCATCGACCTGTGGAAGCGCAGATTGACGTTGTATCCGCACTGCCAGCTCTTGACCGGGTTCATTTTGAGAATGGAATTGAGCACGGCGGTGGGGCCATTTCTTTCCACCCCGCAGGATGCAGCCACCGAGGCGGCCATGGGCGTCCCTGCCAGCCGGCCGTCGGGCGTGGCACCCGTCACCTTTCCCGTCAGAACAGCGCCGCCGCGGACCACGTGACAGTTCCCGAACTCGGTTCCGTCGCGCGGATCGCGGCAGATCTCCTTCATCGGCTCATCCCGCAGCCGCTCGACGAGCGCTATCAGATCGTCGAGTCGCCTGTCGTCATTGCCGTGTTTCGGAGCTTTGAGCAGTTTATGGCGAAGCGCGTCGCAGCCGGCGAAATTGGCCTTGCAGGCGGCGGCCACTTCCTCCAGTGTCGCTTCCTGCTTCTCATACACGACTTCGCGAATGGCGGCGAGACTGTCCACCATATTGGCGAAGGACGTTCCACCGCAGGACAGGATATTGTACTTCGTCCCCTCAGCCATATCGCGCGCCCGCTCGATGCATCCAGCGAAGAAGCACGAAGTCAGCGGCGTCTTTCCCCAGCGCATCTGCGCCTGCAGCAGGCCGAGGCCGTTGGCGTAGGACAGTTCGATTTGGCGACGCATGACCCGGCCCACGCAGGCGATGAGGTCGTTGAAGGATTTCAACTCAGAGGGCGGGGGCACATCCGGCTCAGGAGACCGTTTCCCGCTGTAACCTCTTCCCCCGGTCATGGCCGATTCCAGGGCGTTCATGTACGCCACGTGTGCGCCGGGATTGAAGTGGGCCTTGCCGGGGATGCCGAGCTCGTTGCAGCCGACCGGCACGTAGTCGAACGCGTCCTCGCGCGAGACGCCCAGTTCCATAAACATCGCGGGAACGGCCGCGTCGCTCATCATGAGCGGGAAGCACGTCGAGCCGGCCAGGTTCTGCAGGCAGTGGTCGAAGAAATCCGGATCGATGTTGGGATGCCAGCGCACCCATACGAGCGGCTCAGGCACTGACACGTTGCCCGCGGCCGTAATGAACAGCCACGACAATTCGTTCGTTTGATCCCTGCCGTCCGGGGTCGATCCGCTGATGCACAGGCCCTGGGTCAGATTATGCTCGATGCCCCAGAACGTATTATCGCGCTGCTTGAGAATGAAGTTCTCGCACAGGGTCAGCGTCTGGCCGTCGTCGAGGCGTCCTGCATCCTTGTCCTGCACGTAGAAGGGATACAGTATCTGGTCGAGCCGGTCGGGCGTGTTGGAATAGCCATGGCCTTCAATGTGGATTGCCTGATGAACGAACCAGATCAACTGCATTGCCTCGCGGAATGTCGATGGGGCATCGCGCGAGAGCTTGGCGGCGATCTGAGACATCTCCCTCAGATCATCGCGGCGAGCGGGGTCCGGGCACCTCTCAGACTCTTCGCCCAGCAAGTCTCCGTATCGTTCAGCCCAGGCCATGACGCCGAGAAGCGCATGCTCGGCGGCAGCGAGGAATTCCAGGCTCTCGGGAGCTATTTCGCCGGCCTTCCGGTCGCGAACGCGCGCCAGCAGCGAGCCCAGCCCGCCGGCGAGAAGTTCTCTGTAACTTGGGCTCAGGTGGCCCTGGTTGGAGGTGAACTTGTACTGGGCCACTTGCGTACGCTTCAGCGACTTCCCCTCGGCCGTTCGCATGTAGGCGCGATACTGTCCCCACAGGTTTCGATCTTCCCAATACTCGATGATATCCTGAGGGACCTGGCCCTGTAGGTATCCTACGCGTTCGGGGTGCTCATTGACGTAAATGCCGTTCTCTCCGATCCCCAGTTCGGCGTAGACCGGCATCGCACCGGGCGTCTCGGAGATCGAACCGGCAATGCGGTCATGCGGGCGAATGTAGAGCGGCACGGTCTGCAAATGCTCCCGAAGCGCCATCGCCTTCTTCACGATCCAGGGCGCACCCTCGTTTTCCTGCCACACGCGGGTGAACACGCGCGCCCGTTCGAGCGCTATGGCCACCGGGGACGCAAGGATGTCGTCTCGCAGGGCATGCATTTCGCTCGTGTCGTGTTCAGCCGGTAGTGTGAATTGCATAATCCGATCTCCACCGATTCGCCAGGCACTGGGGGGGCAACAGATCTCCGCGCGATCTGCCCGGTGTCCTGCCTGGCTCATCCGGCTTTGCCGGCGAAGGCGAGGTTGTGTTGACGTCGCTCCTCTAAAGTTCGGCGCTTCGCCTGCTCTCTCCTACGTGATCTTTCTGAGGGTTGACCCCGTTGCCCGTTCAGTGGCAGGCGGCAGGAGGGGCGGGGGCAGAGGGGAACTTGATGGGGACGACAATGCGACGTTCACTCAAATGGGGCATGTCGAATGAGACGGTCGGCGATCTTCGTCTCAGCACTAATCATCTGGGCTACGACTCAGACTTCGGAGGGCGATACCGTGAAGCTGTTTGACTATAACGACATCGGAGCATTGACGCGCGAGGGGATCACTGTGCCTGAATCGGGGACTTACGGGGTTTGGGCGTGGGCACGGGGCGGGAGCACATTTCGGGTCAGGATCGGTGAGACTTGGCTCGGCAAAGAGGACATCAGCGCGTACCGACCCTACGCCTGGGTGAGAGCCGGTCGGGTAGAGTTGACGGCTGGTGAGGCGTACAGCTTCGAACTGGACGTCCAGCCGCCCGAGGGCGAGGACGGGGAGAGGTGCATCGGGTGGCTGGTGCTATCGACGGCGGAGGACTTCGATCCGCAGCGTGCCTTTGAGTTGATGCGAGTCCATCCGCATCGCGCCGGGCCGGTGGGGGATGCGCGGGTTGTGGAGAACCGGCACACCCGGACGTCGTTTCAGTTCCCGGAGTACAAGGCGAAAGAAGCGTGGGAGGCGCGGCGGGCGGAGGTGCGCCGGAAGATCCTGGTGAGCGCAGGACTCTGGCCGATGCCGGAACGCTATCCGCTGAACGTCAAAGTCGTCGAGAAGCTGGATCGCGACGGGTACACCATCGAGAGGCTCTATATGGAGACATGGCCCGGCGTGTACTTCCCCGGCACGTTGTACCGGCCGAAGGGGAAGAATGGCCCGTTTCCGGCCGTCCTCAACCCGCACGGGCATGGCAAGCTCGGCAGGATGTCGCCGCACCTGCAGGCGCGCTACGCCAACTTTGCGCTGCAGGGATACGTTGCGTTCTCGTACAACATGATCGGCTTTGTGGACAACGATCAGATGGAGCACAATTTCCACAGCGATGAGGCGTACCTGTGGTCCGTGAGCGTCGGCGGGCTGCAGCTCTGGAACAGCATGAGGGCGCTGGATTTCGTCACCTCGCTGCCGGATGTGGACCCGGAGAGGGTCGGCTGTACCGGCTCGTCGGGCGGCGGCACTCAGACGTTCCTCGTCACGGCGGCCGATGACCGGGTCAAGGCCTCCGCGCCCGTGTGCATGGTCTCCTCGTTCTTCCAGGGAGGGTGCATCTGTGAGAACGCGCCCGGGCTTCGGTTGGACACGTACAACGTGGAGATCGCGGCGTGCACGGCACCGCGGCCGCTGATTCTGGTGGGGGCGACCGGGGATTGGACGGACCTGACGCCGGACGTGGAGTACCCCGACGTGCGGAGGATCTATCGTCTCTCCGCCGATCAGGAGAAAGTGGCCTACTACTACCAAGATGCGCCGCACAACTACGACGAGAATAGCCGCGCGGCGGTCTACAAATGGTTCGGGAGGTGGCTGTTGGGGGAGGAGGATGAGGGCAAGCTGCGGGAGGTAGAGGTGCAGGCGGAGACGGTCGAGGATTTGCGGGTGTTCAACGAGGAGCATCCGAGGCCGGACGATGCGCTGGACGAGGAGGGGATCGTGAAGGCCCGCATCGCCGGGGCGAAGGAGCTCCTGGAGGGCCTGTGGCCGCGGGATGAGACCGGGCTGGATGAGTTTCGTGAGGTGATGCGGCCGGCGCTGGGCGATGTGCTCAACGTGAAGCAGCCCCGGGACTTGCGGGCGAGGATCATGCCGCGGCGGCAAACCGGACGCACCAGGCGGGATGAATTCACTGTCACGTGCTACATTCTGAGCCGTCACGGCGCGGGCGACCAGGTCCCGGCGATTCTCTATGCTCCCACGGGGGGTGCAGCGAAGAAGACGGTGAACGTGATCGTCCATCCCGAGGGCAAAGCTGCGCTGGTTGACTTCGCCCGCGGCGAGCCGACCGATCTTGTGATGGCCCTGCTGGACAAAGACCATTCGGTCCTTGCTATTGACACGTTCCTCACCGGCGAGCACCACTTCCCTTTCGCCGAGACCGTGCGCGAGCGATACTGCAGATACTTCAGCACCTTCAGTCCGGCAGATGAGGCATTGCGAGTGCAGGACGTCGTGACTGCCGTCGCATACTTGCAGCAGCAGCAGGACGTGGCGGGCGTCAACCTCATCGGTCTGGGGGAAGCCGGGCTGTGGTGCCTGCTGGCACACGGCCTCGCGGACGGTGTCAGTCGGACCGTGGTCGATGCCGTGGAATTCGACACGAGCGACGAGTCAGCCTGGATACAGCACCTGAACATCCCCGGTATCCTGCGGGTGGGAGGATTCGACACAGCCATCGCCTGCGCTGCTCCACGGGCTCTTCTGATCCACAATACTGCGGCGAACTTCAAGGCCGAGCGCGCGACGCACCTCTACGAGATGCTGGGGAGCGGGGACAGCCTGAGGGTGGAGACGTCGCGAGTTTCCGATCAGCAGACAGCCGATTGGCTATCCGACTAGCGGGCTCGACGAGCCGGTCCGTACGATCGCCCGCCCATCGGTGCAGGCGTGCGAAGGTGCTGGGCGTGTTCCCCCTGATCTCCCGCCCGAGGATGCTGTTGTCTGCAAGGCCGGGCCGGACATCCAAGACCCCGACGCGGCAGAGGCTGTCCGGTATCGGGGGCTGGGCGGGAAGTTTTGGGGGGTGAGGGCTGGTTTGGGTGGGGAGTGCGCCGTCGCTGATGGCCGCCGATGAGCGGGACCGACGACCGAGAAGGGGCAGCGCAGGACGAGCACGACAAAACAGCGAACGAGGCAGGGCACGACGGTCCGTGCGGGCAAGGGAAGCGGCTGAAAGAAAGGGGCACACTCCGATGGCGACGGACATGGAGCAGCTCTATGCCGAACGGCTGAAACGCTACGTCACAGCGATGCGAAACGAAAAGCCGGATCGGATTCCGATCCGTCCATTCGTTGCCGAGTTCACCGCCAAGTATGCCGGCTACACGTGTCAGGAGGTGACCCACGACTACGAGAACGCCTTTGCCGCCGTCCGGAAATCTGCGGCCGATTTCGACTGGGACGCCGTGGTCGGCAATATGGTCTACGTGTGGACGGGGCTGACGCAGGCCATTGGGATGAAGTACTACGCCGTCCCCGGCATCGACATCCCGCCCGACACGGGTTTCCAGTACCTCGAGCCGCCCGAAGAGAAGGCGTACATGTGTCCGGACGAATACGACCAGCTCATCGAGGATCCGACGGCGTTTCTCTTCAACGTGTGGCTTCCGCGCGTCTCGGCCGACGTCAGTCCGATGGGCGAAAAGACCTCGTACCGCAACAACCTGTCCTTTCTCAAGGGCGGCATGGCGATGCTGTCGTACTTCAACGCGTTCGGGACGCAGGGCGAGCTGCTGCGGACCGAGTCCGGCACCGTCTCCGCCATCGCCGGGATACTCAAGGCGCCGCTCGACATAATCGCCGACAAACTGCGCGGATACATCGGACTGAGCATGGACCTTTTGGAGCGCCCGGGCAAGGTGCTCGCCGCCTGCGAGGCCCTGATGCCCCATCTGCTGCACGTGGCCCTCTCCGGCGCAGATCCCGAGCAGAACGTCCCCGTCACCATCTGGATGCATCGCGGATGCGTCCCCTTCGTCTCACCGCAGCAGTTCGACACCGTCTACTGGCCGACGCTCAAGCCGATCATCGAGGAGATCTGGGCCCGTGGGCACCAGGCGCTGTTCTACGCCGAGGGCGACTGGAACGCCCATTTGAAATCCTTCGCGGAGCTGCCGGACGGGAGCATCATCTATCACGTCGATAAGGCCGATATCTTCGAGGTCCACCGGGCGCTTGGGGACAAGTTCTGCATCAGCGGCGGCATACCGAATGATCTGTTGGGCTACGGCACGCCGGGCGACGTGCGTGAGTGCTGCAAGAAGGTGATCGACGGTGTGGCCCGCGACGGCGGCTATATCATGGACGCCAGCGCCATCGTCCAGGACGACGCGAAGGTGGAGAACATCAAGGCCATGACCGAGTTCACCCGCGAGTATGGGGTGTACTCGTCCAGCGGGCCAACGCCTCAAGGCGATGACTCACGATCCGCTCGAGACGCTAATTCGTCCGACACTCGGGCAGGAAGCCCGACGCCCGAACAACGACAGCCGAAGAGGAAACCGGGTGTCTGCGTTCCCTGGGGGGAGAAGCTGAAGGAGCTGCCCGACATCTCGGGGGACAAGGAGCTCGTCAAGAGAGTCTGGGAAGACGTTGACGCCCTGGGCTACGTGTACATCTGGCAGTGCCTGCTGTCGTTCTGAGAAGTTGACCATGCCGCGCTGCGGCACCCGGAAACGATGAAGATGAGCAAAGGCAGGCGAGCCACAGGTGCCCGCCTACAGCAAGGCTCCGGGCAGAATCTTCGAACTAGTCGTCATGGCGCATCAGTTCCCGGCTGCTCTCCAACAGACCTCGCGCCGGACATCACGTGCCTGGCTCAGACAACTGCACTACGCGCGGCTCCCAGCCGAGACGACGCAGCAGCTCGAGGTAGTCCTCCGGCTCCATCTCTTCAGGCCGCTTGTCGGCCAGCGCGATCAGCACGCCCTCCATGACGTTGGTGCCGAACGAGCGGCCCTCGAACTCCGGTGTGGTGGTAATGAGCCGGGCGACCCCACGCTCCCGCAGTAAGGCGACGTCTTCCTCCGTCGTCGTGTTGGTGACGATCATCTTGCCATCCATGCGCTCAGGAAGGTTGCGGCGGATGTAGTGGAAGTCGCCCGCCACGATATCGGCCCATTGGAAGAACTTGCCGTGCTTGGGCTTGGTACTTTCCTGCTCGCCGCCCGTCGGGTACAGGAAGCTGATGGGCAGGCGTCGGAGAAAGGGCAGCAGTAGCGCGGCGAGCACGCGCAGAGTGCGCATGGAGCGGATCGGAATGGGCACGCCGAGGGCGAATATCAGGTCACCGAAGATCGTCTGGCAGCCTGCCTCGGTGAACCCCTCCGCCATTCCGAAGCGGTCCACTGCGCTCACGAGGAGCACCTTTTTGCCTGTGAGCTCCACGCTGCCCTGCTTGGCCAGCCAGCGAATCGTCTCGCGTTCCAGCGTGTTCTTCAGCCCGCTGCCGTCCACAATGGGCGTGACCTTGGCCGATTCGGCGAGGCGGCGCGATTGCTCAATAACGTACCTCTTCTTCCCAGCGACGAGGTACAGGTCGGTCCCGCCGAGACCAATAGCGGCGACCTCGCCATCGAGCCTGGCAATCATGGCGCACGCCTTGTTGTAGTCGCCGTCCACGCCGATGCGCTCGATGGAAAGCTGGCGCCCCAGCATCTCCACCTCGACCGCTTTGTTGCGTTTGGACGACCCGAGGCTGACGCTGACGACGCGGAGCGGGTCCGACTTGCTCCCGTGCTTGTCTCTCGTCATACGATCGTCCCTCCCGGGGGCACTCTCCGACTACTTTCCCGGCCAAGCGCCTTGCTCGTGTATTCGGACTTACTGTACCCGCCGCCTGCTGCACCGTGTCGGCATAGACGATCGTGCGCAGCAGCTCCTTGGCCGGCGGCTGATGCTTCTTCCCGATCCGATCCAGGATGTTCAGGATGCGGTGGTTCCAGCACCGCTGCTCCGTCGCCTCCGGATAGATCTCACGCAGGCCACCCCAGATACCCAGATGCCCGTCCCCGATCACCAATCGCGGCGCTCGCAAACCCCGTGACCTCAGATCCCGCAGCACGCTCGCCCAACTTGCGGTCGATTCCCGATGCCCGCTCTGCAGCGCCACCAGCACCGCCGCCTTGCGGTCCTCCAAGCCCGCCTTCACGTACACCCCGTCCACCCATAAATACACCACCTCCACGTCGTCTAACCGACGCTGCTTCCACGCCTCCATCTCCGCGTGCCACTTCTGCTTCAGACGCGCCACCGTGCTCGCCGAGATCGGAGCATCCTCCCCCAGCAAACCCCGCAACGCCAGGTCGAAATCGCCCTCGGCCAGACCGTGAAGATACAGCTCCGGCAGCAGATGGCTGTTAGAGCCATCCCTCTAACAGGAATTGCCAGGAGGTTACCGCCTTTGCCTTTTACACACCTTCTGAGTGTAGCCCCGGCCGGCGTTGAACATCCTTGAGGGCTGGGGGCGCAAACGGGGCTTTCGATGGCTGTGGCAAGCGCCGGACAAGCCAGAGAGGCTGCAGCGTCGCTATCCGGCGCTATATCGGTGACCTGAAGTGCCAGTGGCAGCGGGGCTGGTCAAGGGACGATGAGGCTGATTGCGGCCGGCACGACGACGCATTGCAGGGGCGTGCGACCGACGAGGTCGCCGTCCATCTGCACGGGGGCGGCCGGATCTGCCTCCACCTGCACAGTCCTGCCGCGGAAAAGGTGCACATGAGGGCTCTTCAGATGGCGACCGAAGAGCGCCATGATGTGCAAAGCCGCGAAAGCCAAGACGCCGCAGGCCCCAAAGATCGCGACGTCCAGCACGCCGTCATCTGTGCGGGCAGCAGGGACAAGCTTCATCTTCCAGGCGTAACTGGATGAGTTCGCCACGATTGCCGCCCACGCCCGGCCCTCCCACTCAGCGTCGTCTACTCTGACGTGCATCCGCCACGGCTGCTCCTTGGCCAGCGTGCTCACCATTGTACCCACGAAGGCCAACTCCGCCAGCGCCGCCTTCAGCGGCGCCGGGACGCGGCGCACCACGTTGGCATCGTGACCGACACCGGCGTGCAGGATGAAGTGCCGCTCGCCGGCGCGGCTGAGATCGAAGCGGCGCGTCCGTGCGGCCTTGATCACCTCGCAGGCCGCCTCCACGTCCGACGGGATGCCAAGATGACGCCGCAGCACGTTGCCGGTTCCGGTGGGGATGATCCCGAGCGGCACATTGGACTCGGCGAGGCCGTCTATTGCCTCTCGGATGGTGCCATCGCCACCGGCAACGACGACGGTATCGAAGCCCTCGCCGGCAGCGCCGCACGCGAAGATGCCCGCCTCGCCGGGAGTTGACGTCACGCGCGAGGTCACCTCGAGGCCTGGCCCGCGCAGCTTCTTCACCAACGCCTCCACGCCCAAGCCGCGCATGAGCTTCCGGGAGGCCGGATTTGCGATGAGAAGTGCGCGCATGGCGCTGCCCTCCGCGACCACTACGGCAGCGGCAACGCAATCGAGGTCCTGGATCGGCGTTGAACGTGCGGGTGAGAGGCGCGTTGTGCTGTTCGTTGCGAACGCCGCGATTCCTCTTGGGCGCAAATGCCCCGCTCACGCTGCCGACGTCGAGGCCCGGGGCACACGCGTCTCATGCTCCTGGCAGATGGCAGCTACCTCCGCGCCCAGGAGCAGGGAGAAGCCCGTCAGATTCAGCCACAGCACCAGGATCGTGATGCCGGCCAGCGACCCGTACAGGCGATCGTAGGTGGGGAAATAGGAAGCGCAGTACTGCAAGACGGCTTTCGTCAGCTCCCAGATCACGGCTGCCAATGCCGCTCCCAGGAGGGCGTAGCGCCCTGTCACCTTGGTGTTGGGCAGCACCGTCTAAAGAGACAGAAACATCAGACCCGAAAGGAGCACTGGCGTCACGGCTGTGAGCACATGCCAAAGCGTGGGCAGCTCCGCGAGGCTGACGCCGAAGACTGTGGCGCTGTAGCCCTTCGCCGCGGACAGCGAAGTGGCGGCAATGGACAGCAGGAACAGTACGCTGGCCAGCACAAAGGCAGCGAAGGACACACCCTTGCGGGATATCCATCCCCGGGGCCGTGGCCAGAATGAACTTGCAGCCGGAGGCATCAGACTGAGAGGAGGAGCGGGCCGATCGGTGCTGCGCGGCGGGCGACAGCTTTGTGCCCATCAGTCTCAGTACCGTTCCTACCGGCAGGCCCCCGGGGTAGAGGCCAAAGGGCCTTTCTACACCGTCCATGCACGACACGACGGCGTAATGTCCCAGGTTCAGCGCACCAATGATTGCGCCAATGATCACCGTGCCGATCCAGGCCGTTTTCTTGGTCCCAAGATTCATGCGGGTCCAGGCGAATCCCGCCACCTCACACCTCGTTATGTGCTTCGAAGTTTTCGTCGTATGCTCACTCGTTGTAGCCGGAGCAGGCTGACGCCGCTGCTTTGGCGGCGGTTTGGCGCGCGAGTTCATGTGGCGGCGTTGGTGATGGGTAGCGCCCGCCGGGTGATGGTGAGATGTCGGCTCAGAATCGTCCGGATGAGGTGTCGCGCCCGCAGGCTCAGCATGGGCAAAAGCAGGCGCGACCAAGAAAAAGAGCCCACCCATGGGGCTGCGACCGCCGGCAGGGCGCCGGGATGCTCCGGCCCCGGCACTTCGCCCGCGGCCACCGCCCGCAGCAGCCGCCGCACGTTCAGTGCGGCCGCCGCCAGGTACGCATGCAGCCGGCGGAATGGCGCGCCGCGATACCGGCTCCGCCGAAGCCCGCAGCACCGAACCAACTCCGAAATCGTCGCCTCAATCGCCGCCCGATCGCTCACCCGGAACATGTACTGCAGCACGGTGATGCACACCAACAGCTTCGGCGAAATCGGGTACCGTCCGCCGTCTTTGTACAGCTTGGCGTACTC
Source organism: Armatimonadota bacterium (assembly GCA_030601885.1). Lineage (GTDB taxonomy): Bacteria > Armatimonadota > Zipacnadia > JAUWAU01 > JAUWAU01 > JAUWAU01. The sequence goes on along the minus strand of JAUWAU010000027.1, from coordinate 66,277 downwards.
GCCGTCGTCCAGAGCACAGAACAGATGCCGGTAAAAGAGGCGCGACCAATGCCGCTGGGGAATACCTTAGGCATCGTCATACACTTCGGCACTTACCAGGCTCAACTGAGGCCGCGACTTGAGTTTGGCCACCGGCTCCACTGCTCACGTGATGCACCATAATAGTATCACATTTCCATAACTTTGAGGAGAAGCACCTATGTTCAACGCCATTCTAAAAGCAGCAGCGTCAAGCTGCTCCGGCTACAACTCGTGCTACGTAGCGAAGGGTCGCTACTTCGCAGAGTAGTACGGGTGGGCCGACGGGGGAAATCTTCGGGGTAGTTCGCCATGGCCCGGTGGGCCACCCGGAAACGATGAGGATGCGTTCGCTCGTCCGAGGCGCCGAACTGCCGGCACGCCGCGATGGCTCGGCGTCCGGCCAAGACGCGGGATATCCTCAGCGAGTCCTTGCGGGTGAAGTACCTGGTATTGGCGCCTGGGCCGAAGGACCGCTGGTTCGACAACGGCTCGCTGTGGGTAGGATAGAGCACCACCAATGAGCCATCCACCCGCCGGACACATCTCGTACGGGCAGCCGCCGCCGAAGGACGGCCTGGGGCCGAGCTTCAGGTCCTCTGCCGCGGCCCGGCGGCAGCCGCTGGACTGGATCACGGAGTTCGCCATTCCCATCGGCGTCATTGGGCTGCTCAGCAGCTTCCTGTACTACCTCATAGAGCTGCGCGCGCTCACCGGTGGCACCGCCGCCGGCGCGCTCAAGTGGGTGTGCTTCTTCTTCCTGCTGGGGACCGTCTTCGTCACGCGCGTGCGCACGAAGTATGGCGAATCGGCCATTGCCGCGCCCTACATCATCGGACTGGCCGCAGCGATAGGGCTCTTCATCTGGCAGTTCACCATGTGGTCGGGCTCGCTCACGGGTCAGCGGATGGGGGGCGGGCGGCTCATCGATCTCCTCTTCAATTACGCCATCGTGGGACTGATCTGGTACGCCGCCGGCCGGCTGACGCGTGAATGCACGGCCGAGGAGACGACGGAGCGCGCCGGCGAGGAGGGCCTGCTCAGCGAGATCACCGCCGGCAGAGAGCGCGAGCGCGCTCGGCCCATCGGCGACCGGCGGGCGCCGAAGCATCCTGGTTGGCTCGTGATGTGGTTCTCGCTCGTCGCCGTGGCCATTTTCGCCCTGGGCCAGCGGGCCATGATCGCCGTGCGTGGCGAATCAACTCCCTTCGCATTCAAGTGTCTGGCGGCGTATATGTTCTTCGCGCTGGCGCTGCTGGCGCTCACCAGCCTGTCGGCCTTGCGGATGCAAGTGCGCCGGCGAAAGATAGGGCTCTCAGCGTCCGTGGCGCCCGCATGGATCTGGCTCAGCGCCATGGCGATCTGCGCAATCCTCGCCGTCGCCTCTTTCCTCCCACGCCGGGATACGGGCGCAAAGGTGGAGCCGGGCAGCCGCATCGCCTCGGTGCCAGGCGAGGCCGAGGGCGAGGGACTGGATGCGCCGGTGGAGGGCCAACGGCCGCTCGAGGAGCAAGATCGGGCCGGCGAGGGCGGCGAGGAGGGCGCGGCCGGCGGCGCTCAGGCGGGAACCAAGGGCGCAGGAGAGCGCGAGGGAGAGGGAGCGGGGCGTCATCAGCAGGGCGGCGTTGGCGAGGGAGCGGGTGGGGCCGGGGAGGCCGGTGGCGCAGCCGGCGGCACTGGCGAGGGCGCCGGCATGGGAGAGGGGGCGGGAGAGCAGCCGCCTGCGCCGCGCAGGGACTGGCTATGGCTGCTCAAGCTCGTTATCGCCATTCTCCTGGCGCTCCTGGCGCTGTACGTGCTGTACCGCCTCGCTCGGGCGTTCATCGCCTGGCTGCGAAAGACCACCGGCTGGAAGCTCCGCATGCCGCCCATAGTTGCCGCCGTGCTGCAGCGCCTTCAGGCGCTGCTGGCGCGCTTGTTGTACCTGCTGCGTCTGCGGCGGCTGGGAGGAGTAGTTGCCGCGGAGGCCCAAGGGATCGACCGGCAGACGCTGGCCGATCCGTTCAGCGACCGCAGTCTCACCGGCAAATCTTCGGCGGAGAAGGTGAAGCACGTCTACCGGGCCATGCTGGCCTATGCAGAGCTGCTCGAGTGTCCGCGCGCGCCCGAGCAGACGCCCCTTGAGTACCTGAGAAAGCTCCCCGCACCGCTCGCCCCGATCAGCAAAGAGGCCCACACGCTCACGCTTTACTTCGTCCAGGCCTCCTACACCCCGAAGGACATCACCGACGCGCAGGTGGACTCCCTGAGGGGCATCTGGGCGAGGCTGCAGGCGCGCATCGACTCGGCCCTGGCGCAGGAGGAGGCGGCGCAGGCTGGATAGTGAGCGGCCGGGTTCGCTAACGCAGCGCTATAGCTGTGAGCCCGATGGACCACCCCGCTCGATGACCTTGCAGGCCTCCTGGAGCAGCGACGCGGCCTTCACATAGCCGTAGGTCGCCACTGCCCATGCCGCGCCACCCCCGGCTAATTGGAAGATCTCGAAGCCGCTGAAGCGGGGCCAGGAGTACAGGGCCAGTACCACGTAGAGGATCCCCATCCCGGAGACGAGCGCCAGGACCAGCACAAACCCGAGAGCGACTGCCAGGTGCACCGGCCGCACCCGCTGCCACTCCCTGACGAGGTTAGCTCCCGCGAGAGCCGCAGCCAAAGCGAACCAAGCATGCGCCGGTTGCCCGCGCCCGGGCCAGAGCCACTCTTGTATCGCCGCGACGGCCACCATGAGGCACAAGGCCACTCCTGAGATCAGAGTTCGCAGCCACGGCACCGCCAGGTTGGCACCCATCATCGACACCTCCGAACTCTGCGGAACCAGCGCCACGTAGTGCACGGTCGGAGCAGGCTGTTGCCGGCTACAGGGTGTCCGCGGTCCCGTACGATCTATATCCTATTCGCCAGCGGCCAGCCGGGTTCCTGCTGGGATCCTTTCCACGCCTTACCGTGTTCGCATCCCGTCGATAACTACTAACCACTGGCCGTCACCCAAACCGCCGACGACCAGCAGGCGTTCTGGTCCTCCTGGATCCCGCGCACGTAGTAGTAGCACTCACCCTCTGGCGGGTCCATGTCCCGGTACAGGAACCTCGCGTGCTCCGTCGTCGGCTGGTGGGAGTAGATGATCCTGTTGTTGCGGACGATGTCCACGCCGGTGAGCTTGCGCGTGCCGGTGATATCCACCGTCAGCTTCCGCGGCGTGTCGAGCGGGCACGTCTCGCCCATGAGGTGGTCATCGAGGCGGAAGTCAAGCAGCATCTTCTCCGTCGCCGCGTAGGTGCGGCGGGCTTTGAGCGCCTCGAAGATGCCGCGGCGCGTCATCTCGGTGGCGTATGCGCAGGCGTAGGAGATGTGGGTGGACATGTGGTCGGAGCTGGCGATGACGCCGACGCGGACATTCCGTTCGAGGGCCTCCCAGAGTGAGCCCTTGTCTTTCCCGGAGCTCAAACCCCGCGGCCGCGGCGAGCTGGCATACTCGTACGAGCCCCGGTGCCCCTGGAAAAGCTCCACGACGGGCTCCAGCTCCCGGTTCTTGTACTGCCAGTCGTGCCACGGCCCCGAGAGCTGGTGCGGGATGGCGATGATGTCCTTGCCCGGCGAACGCAAGCGTTCGCCAAGGGTGCGCCACAGGCGGACCGTATCGTTGGCGCCTTCTAGCGCGATCGGCTCCAAGACCATCGGCTCCCCTCGGGTCAGATAGACGATGTTGCGATGTCCGAGGCCGTTGCCCATGCTGCGCTCGTAGGCGTAGAACGGGACGAGACGCTGCGCAACGTGGAAGAGGTCGGCGCTCTTTTGGGTGCACCACCAGGAGTACACGTTCGAGTGCGTGTGATGGTCGGTGACGGCGACGAAGTCGAGCTGCCCGGCGTCGAGCGCGTAGCGGTACACGTCCTGCCGCGTCCCGTCAATGTTGGAGGAGCACTGCGAGATGTCCGTGTGGCGATGGAAATCGCCCCAAAAGAGCTCATAGCGCTCGTTGCCCACCTGCAGAGACGGACGCTTCTCGAGCACCGGCTCGTCCGGCGGGATCGTCGCCACTCGGGGCGAGAGCCGGGCCGTGAGCGGTATCTCGGTGGCCGGGAGCGACGGCCGAGGTATCTGGGCGACGTAGACGTTGCTGTTGTTGACGCCTTTGGTTGCGTGTGCCTGCTTCCAGTCGAAGTCGCGACCGTCGCCTGCCCACGCGGCGACGAGCGTGCCGTCCGGCGCGAGGCACCATGCGGGGTACTGATCGTTTCGGCCGCCGCTGCGCGGCAGCAGGATTGGCGCGGACCAGCCGTTGCCGTCGTTATAGATGGCGTACGTGTACCAGGCGCTGTTGATGTGTACGTAGAATCCCTGGAAGTTCACCCGGTAGAAGAGCCAGAGCCGCCCCTCGCCGTCCACCGCAAGGCTCGGCAGCTCATAGTACGGGCATCCGCGGTCGGTGTCGCGCTTGAACTGTACCCACTCAACTGATGGCAGCACTTCGCCAACGTCCTGCCTCAGGCCCCGCAAATCGCCGTTGACCAGGCATGCCAGTCCCAATCGCCGGTAACTGTGCGGCGGGCCGAGAGTCTCGTACGGGCCGAAGTTGAAGCCCGACTTCTCGCTGTAGTCCTTGCCCCAGCCCGGGCCGCCCACGTCCCAGGCGATCCAGTACCGACCCGCGGCGTCGCAGGCAACCGTGGCGTGGGCTTCAAAGTTCTCCGTCGCGGCGACGGGCATCGGCTGGGAAAGCTCTCCATCCGCGAACGCTGTCGCGTACACATCGTAGCTCCCGTTCCGGTAGGTGTCCCATACGATGCAGGCGCTGCCACCGCCCGCTGCGGCAAGCGCCGGTTGCCAATCGTTCGCCGCATGCTCAGTCACCTGCACCGGCTTGGTCCAGCGCCCCTTGGTGTGGCGGATGAGCCACACGTCGCTGTTCCCACTGCGGACGGCAGCGTCCGCCGCAAACGATTGCCACACCAGCCACAGGTCGCCGTCTCGGTCGGCGAGGAGGCGGGGGCAGATGTCGGGTGCCGGTGAGTCCGTCAGCCGCTTCGGTTTCCCCCACTGTTTGCCCCTCCACCGCACCGCGAACAGATCCCACTGGCCATCCACGTTCGCGCTCCACACGACCCATGGGCGCCCGCCGCGGCCGACCGCGATCTGCGGCTGGTGGTAATCCCCCGGCTCCGGAGTTACCGGCTCCGCATCGGTCCACGATGTGCCATCGAAGCTCCTCGCGAGCACGATGTCGCTGCCGTCGGCGAACGAAAGCCACGCCACCCAGCCCGTGCCATGCCGGTCGCAGGCGACGGCGGGATAGTCGTCCTCCCGCTCAGGGGTCGAGAGCGTGGTCTCGGCCGGCAGCAATTGGGCGGTGATGTCCCCGTCCAGCAACGCCGCCACGGCGCCGAGCTGCAGCTTGCTCAGCGGCACGGTGGCGTGCTGGCCGTTCACCGTCAGCTCGATCTCGGCGCCGCGCTGCGCCGACACATATACGAGGAAGCCGTCGGGGGAGTTCTCCGTCGTCTTGCTCACCGGGCGCCCCGGGCGGGAGGTCAGCTCAAATGTCCCATCGTCATTCACGACGTCCTCGTCGGCATCCTCGAGCGACCACGGCGTCAGGGACAGCAGCTCGCCGGCGCGTAGGCGGACGGCGCCGGTCCACTGCTTCGGCTCCTGCGTCTTGACGCCGAACTCGAACTTCACGACCGCCCGTTCGGCGTCTTGAGCGACGGCGACGGAGACGGCAGCGACGAAGACGATGAGTAGAGCGAAGACCGACGGACGGCGCCGGCAACCGTGCATTGAGATGCCCCCCATCTCGCCCCCCGGTGTTCCCGCGTCGTCTATTTGTGCAGATGCGCGAAGGGCACCTCTTTCCACGGGGTGCACATGGCCCACGGACGGCATGTCCGGTCAGCGTCCATTGACCATTGGCGATTCAAGCGCTAGCCATACCATCCGCTGGTGATCCGCCCACGGCGCAAGGATGACGCGTGGGCGTGGCGAATACATAAGGGTAGTAAGCCATATGACATGAGGGCGGCAGGCATGTCACTCCCATCGTGTACGCCGGTAAGTGTGCCGGTCGCAGCCGCTGTTGCTGCCATTGCGCTTGCGTTGGCCCCCGCGACTCGTGCTGAGGTGCAAGTGATCGAGGACTTCGAGGCCGGCATCGGCCCGGACTGGCGTGCCGGGCGCGAGGAGACGAAGCTCACGACCGTGGCCGATGCGGCCGTGGGGGAAGGCGCCGGGCGGATCGAGTTCACCGATCGATACACCGGCTGGAAGACGGTTCGGCGCAAGCTCACGCCACCCATCCAGCCGTCGCGCCGCATCGTGCTGTGGCTCAAGGGCGAGGGAAGCTGGGCGCTGGTGGACTTCTTCGTCACCGTCGAGGGCGTCGGCCGCTACCGACGCAGCATCATCGTCCCGCCGCGCTGGCAGCGCTACAGCCTCCCCTGGGGCGCCTTCCGCCCGTGGGGCCCGAAGCAGCCGTTGGATCCGCGGAAGCTCAACCGCATCGAGTTCAAGTGCGTCGGGCGGAAGCAGGCGTTTGTGGTGGATCATGTCCAGCTCGAATCGGGCCCCGAGAGCGTGGCGCAGGCAGCCTTGCCTGCGGAGAGCAGTGCAGCGCATACAGCTCCTGTCATCACCATCGACGCCTCCCGCGACCTCGGCCCCTGCGATCACTTCTGGGCCGGCATCGGCTACGATGGCATGTACGCGGAGACCTTCAATCCTGAGCTCGCGGATGTCTGGGAGGACATCGAGCGGCACCGGCCCTTCCGCTACATCCGCTGCCATAACATGTTCTCCGACGGCACGCCGGGCTGGAGCGACCAACCCTTCGGCTGCCGCATCTACTCCGAGGACGCCGACGGCACGCCGCGCTACGACTTCCGGCACCTGGATCGGGTGCTGGACCGCTTCATCGAGCTTGGTCTGAAGCCCATCATTGAGACTGACTTCATGCCGGACGCCCTCGCCGCCGATCCGAGCAAGCGCAATTACGGCGGCGGCTCCATCAGCCCACCCAAGGACTATCGCAAGTGGCGCGACCTGGTGTACGCCACGGTCAAGCATTGCATCGATCGCTACGGACGCGACGAGGTGCGTACGTGGTGGTGGGAGATCTGGAACGAGCCGGACCTGTGGTGGAAGTACTGGCACGGAACGAAGGAGAACCACGTCGAGGACCTCTGCACGCTGTACGACTACTTCGTCGATGGCGCCCTGGCGGCCGACGAGGGCATCCGCGTCGGCGGACCGGCCATCGCGGGGTTTGAGGACCTCGTCCGGGCGCTGCTCGACCACTGCACCAAAGGCACGAACGCCGCCACAGGACAGACAGGCACCCGCATCGATTTCGTCTCCTGGCACGGCTACTCGGGCACGCCGGCGCAGTTTGCCAAGGCGCTCAGCATCGCGGCGCTCGTGCAGAGCTACCCGGAGCTGGAGGGCATCGAGCTGCAGCAGAACGAGTACGGCATGGGCCTGCACAAGCTCGAGGCCCTCACGAGCTACGGCGCGGCGTCGCTGGTGAAGTACATTGACGGACTGTATGCCCTGCGTAACGAGGGGATCACCATCGGTCCGCTGGTGTTCTGGGGGATATCGGGGCACTGCAATTTCGATCCGAAGCCCGACCGGTACACCCACGGGCTGACCCTGACGCACGGGGGCGCGCGCTTCAAGAAGCCCATCTTCGCGGCCTACGAGATGCTCGCCATGCTCGGCGACAGGCGCATCGCCGTCAGCGGGCCGCGGTTCGGCGAGCGCATCGGCGCCTTCGCCACCTGCCATGGCGACGAGGAGATTGCCGTCGTCGTGTACAACTGCAACGATGAGCATCCGTTGGCCGAGGACGATGAGATCGAGGTGACGGTGCAGGTCCGTGGATTGCGCTTTGCCGGCACGAGCGCTGTCGTGCGCCACTATCGCATCGACGCGCAGCACTGCAACTCGCGGGGGGCGTGGATCGCCCAGGGGCGCCCGAGCGAGAAGGAGATCACCGATGAGCAGATCGCAACCATAAAGCGCGCCCAGGAGCTGCAACCACTCGAGCCCGAGCGGCAAGTACCCGTCGAGAACGGAGGCCTAACGCTCAAGCTCTCCATGCCAACCAACAGCATGTCCCTGCTCCTCCTCGCGCCGACGACACTGTAGGTGGGGGCCCGTACCCCGCCGCCTTTGCCTTTCGCGTCCATGACAGCCAGCCTTTGCCGGGAACGCACCATGTCCAAAACATCAACCAACACAACCCGCGCCGAACCGCAGCGGCTCGACATCTCCACTGACCGCACCTGCGACTGCCCTCCGAAGCACATCAACTGCCTGAGCCCCAAAGAGTGGCTCAAGGCCCAGATCGGCGTGTGGCAGTTCTACTACGAGGGCCGGGACATCAGGGACAAGGATCTCCACCCGGCGACTTACCCCATCGCCCTCGCCACGCGCTGCATCGAGCTGTTCACGCATAGGGGGGAACTTGTTCTCGACCCCTTCGTGGGCAGCGGGACGACCCTCGTCTCGGCGCGCGATACGGACCGAAACGCCGTCGGCTTCGACCTGCATCCAGGCTACATCGAACTGTGCGAGCGAAGACTGAGTCAGCAGCAACTCCTCGCCGACTCCGAGCAGTTGGCCATCTGTGACGACGCGCGCAACATCCCCAAGCACTTGCCCGAGCAGTCCGTCTCCCTGATCCTCACCTCGCCCCCATACGCCAACTTGCTGAACCGCCCCCGCAAGAACAAGTCCCGACGCGGCCCGGACCGGCGCAACCGCCAGTATCAGCGGGTGGAGCAGTACTCCCAGGACGAACGCGACCTGGGCACGCTGCCGCTGGAACGCTACGCGGAGGAGATGGGGCGGATCTTCGAGGGACTGCTGCCGCTCCTGCGGCCGAAGGCGCATTGCGTCATAAACGTCCCGGACATGTGGTGGGAGAACGAGCGGGTCACGATTCACATCGCGGTGGTGGAGGCGCTGCGGTCGGTGGGCTACGAGCTGCGGAACACCATCATCTGGGACCGCACCAACATCGTCAACCGGATCGGCATCTTCGGCTGGCCCAGCAACTACATCACCATGGGCGTGAGCTTCGAGTATCTCCTCGACTTCTGGCGGCCGCTGTAGTCTGGCGCAGCCTCCCAGGCTGCGACTCCCTGTCAAGATCCGGACCGCCGCTGCAACTCCTGCCGGCTCTCCCTACGCGCACTGCCTCGCGATCTGCTCGACGTTATGCGGATGCTTCCAGTCGAAGCGCCACCAGTCGAGCATGTCGTCGGGGCGGGGCATCTCCGCCTGGATCTGCTCGGGGCTCTTGCCCGCGCGCCGGGCGGCGGGCACCTCCTGGAGGAGAGTCTGGAAGTACTCCATGAACCGCTGCAGGTGCGCGCTCGTTACCGTCGGCCCATGGCCCGGGACGATGACCTCGGCGTCGAAGTCCAGCAGCCGCTGCATGATCTGCTTCAGGTTGGCAACGCTCTCATCGGTGATCTGAGTGAGCGGAATCAGCCCCCACCCGAACAGGTCGCCGACGCCGAGCACCTTGGCCCAGGGGAAGAACAGGGCGATGTCGCCGGGGGTGTGCGTGCCGCCCATATGGTGGAGCTCGGCGGCGCGTCCGCCTCCGCGGATGCTCAGCGATGTGCCGAAGGTGATGTCCGGTCTCCCATCGCCCTTGCCGGACTTGTCGGGCGCCGCTGATTCGTGGGCAATGACCGTCGCCCCCGCCGCCGCAAACGCAATGTTGCAGGCGACATGGTCCCCGTGCCAGTGCGTATTGACCAGATACCCGAGCGGCTTGTCGGTCGTCTCGCGAATGTGCCGGAGCACTTCGTCGGCCAGATGGGCTTGCTCAAGTGCATCGACGATGACGACGAAATCGTCCAAAACAGCCCACGTGCAGTTGTCTACGGCGTGGCGCACGAATACGCCGGGAGCGATCTCGCTGACTTTGCCCTCCTCGAACATGGCTCTCCCCTCTTGTCCTTTTGGTCGCTTCTCTGTGTGCTCTGTGCTCTCGGCGGCTCGCACTCTGCGCTACGCGCCGGGCAGCAGCTCCGTCGCCTGCGCCGTGATGCGTTCCACCACGAGCTCGACGCCGCGCTGGCCGTACTGCAGTGACGCATGCTCCCGTGGGTCGCGCCCGCCAACGCCAACGAGTTTGACGTTCGGATCTTTGGGGAGCTGGCTCATGTCCACGCAGTCCGGCCGCAGCGCCATGAGCAGCGACGTCTCCCACGCCGCGGCGTGATCGCCGGCATCCGGGATCTCGTCGCGCACCAGCTCGTACCCGGTGCAGGCCCAGGCCTTCGCCTTGCCGTCGAGGCTGTACCACTCCACTGCCGCCCTGGCATGCTTCAGCAGGGGGTAGTGGCCGGCAAGTATGACGATGACCTTGAAGCCGAGGCTCTCGATCTGCCGCAGGATATGGACGAGCAGCTCGATGTACGCCCGATCCTGCTGGTATATCGATCGCTGCATGTAGCCCGGGGCGAAGGCCGATCCTGGCAGGCCCATGAGCTCGGTGATCTTGCCCTCGGGGTCGTGGTTTGCCTCCATGAGATGGGACTCGCGGTTATCGCCCCAGAACAGCGGCGGAAACACCAGCCCGCCGCCCTTTTCGGCGCATTTGAGGGCCAGCGCGTTCGCCTTCACCGTGTCGTTCCCAACGCACAGATGCTGACCGTGCCACTCCACGCCCCCGATGGCAACGTACGCGACGGAGCACTTCGTTCGCGCCTCGACGATCTCGTGCGGCAGCATCTCTTCGTACTTGAGCTTTGCCAACCGTATCTCGCTCCCTCAACCAAAAGCAATTACCGGCCGCCGGCGTTCGGCGCTGGCCCACAACGTTGCAAGGCCTTACACTGACCACTGCCTTCAAGGCTCAAATGGCTGGTCGTAGCTGTTCAAGCGGAAGATCTCGGCCGGCTCCTTGCGCGGCTTGGCGGCCGGCTGCGAGCTGGGCGCGCCGACGGGCGTGAGGCAGATGACCCGCACGTCTTCCGGGATATTGAGGAGGCTCTTGACGGCATCCTCTTTGAAGGCCCCGATCCAGCAGGTCCCATAGCCAAGCGCCGTTGCCGCGAGAATCATGTTCTGCAGCGCTATGGTCGGATCAACCACCCACCACTTCTCGCTCACCTTGGGCAAGCCGAGGGCCGCGATGATGACACCCCCATCCGCCACCCACATCTGTCCGTTGCACGCCTCGGCCACCTTTTGTTTGAGATCATCATCCGTGACGACGACGAACTCCCACGGCTGCCGATTGCCGCCCGAGGGCGCCTGGCGCCCGGCTTCGAGGATGGTGCGCAGGTCCTCGTCTTTCACCGGCGCTTTCTCGTACTTCCGCACGCTCCGTCGATCCATGATCGCCTGTATCGTATCCATGATGACCTGATACGCCTCCTTCCAGGGGCACGCAGTCGAAAGCTGGTGCTCCGCGTGGACTGGCACCTTCCGTACGGCCCGGGTCTATTCCTCCCGGCCCCGAAGGCAGTGGTCGGTGGTCAGTGGTCGGTGGTCAGTTCACGACAGGGGCGGGCCAAGAGGCGTATGCGCCGTCCGTGGCGAAGCAGTCGTCGTGGCGAGGTGCGCCACCCGGAAACGATGAAGATAGGCACGGCGGGGAGCTGGGGGCCGCCGGAGCGAGCCGCTCCGGCTACAACGGGTAGGCCGGCGGGCGGAATCTTCGGGGTAGTGGGCGGAGGCTTGGGGCGAGTGGTGGGTATCGACCCCGCCGGGGCAGTGCATGGTGTCGCTGCTGAGAACTGGCAACTGACGACTGGCAACTAATTGCTGACCACTGACGACTGACCACTGACCACTATGGACTACATCAAGTTCGTCGGGACGGCTGGGGCGCGATTCGTCGTCGCCCGGCAAGTGCGTGCATCGGGCGGGACCTGGTACTGCCTCGCCGGGGCCAATGTGCTGGTCGATCCAGGCCCCGGGGCGCTGGTTAAGTGCCTCGCCAGCCGGCCAAAGCTCGATCCGAGCAAGCTCGACGCCGTCGTTCTCACCCACAAGCACCTCGACCACAGCGGGGACGTGAATGCGATCCTGGAGGCCATGACCGACGGCGGCCACCGCAAGCGCGGCGCCCTGTTCGCGCCGCCGGATGCCATCGGCGATGACCCCGTCGTGTTTAAGTACGTTCGGGACTACGTGGAGCGGGTAGAGGAGCTGCGCGAGGGCGGATCGCACCAGGTCGGCGAGCTGCGGTTCTCGACGCCAATCCGTCACCAGCACTCGGTGGACGCCTACGGGCTGAAGCTCCACCTGCCGGATCTGGATATCTCGCTCGTCGCCGATACGGCCTTCTTCCCCGAGTTGATCGAGGCGTACCGAGCCGAGTTGCTCATCATCAATACCGTCCTGCTCGAGCCGCCTCGCAACCCGTCCATCCAGCACCTGTGCCTCAACGACGCTCGGCAGCTCATTGACGGCATCCGGCCCAAAGTGGCCATCCTCACCCACTTCGGAATGGCCATGATACGCTCGCGGCCTCGGGAGTTAGCGCAGCAGCTCACCGAGGAGCTGGGCATCGAGACCATCGCCGCTCGCGACGGGATGAAGTTCGATCTCGCGGAACATGGATTGACAGCCGACGACGACCCGGAATGAGGTGTGCATCGTGCGGTACTCGACCGCCATAGATGGGTCCACTGACCTCGTGCGCCTCAGTGACGAGAACGCCGGCCTCCAGGCCTCCGTTGCCCCCGCTCGCGGAGCGGAGCTCTCCAGCCTGCGACATCGGTTCCAAGGGGACTGGGTTGAAACGCTCTACCGGGCCAACGAGTTCACGGAGCCGGACCATGGCTGGCGCGGACGCGCGCCGGCGCTGTGGCCTGCCGTCGGACGAAACTTCACCGAGGAGCACCTTCAGGAGCTGCAGCGCACGGGAGACTATGACGGCATCTGCACGTACGTCCAGGACGAGAAGACGTGGGAGATCCCGCGCCATGGCTTCGCCATGCACATGCCGTGGGAGCTGCAATCACACACGGCCGATAGCAGTGGCGCGACGGTGGTCTGCGCGCTAGGCAGCGACGACGAGACGCGAGAGCAGTACCCGTTCGACTTCGACCTCAGCGTCCGCTTCCTCCTGGCCGATGGCGCGCTGCGCATGACGTATCGCATCGACAGCCGCAGCGACGGCCTCCCGTTCTCCATTGGCAATCACCTGAGCTTCCGCCTGCCGTTCGGCCGCGCCGGGCGTTTCGAGGACGTCCTGATCTGGGGGCCCATCGAAAAGCAGCAAGAGACGACCGAGGCGGGGTTGTTCTCCGGGCGCGAGCTCGAGCTAGATCTGCGCCGCGGCGCCCGGCTAGGCTGGGAGCGACTGCACAACGGGGTTTTCGGGCCGGTGCCGCCCGACAATGCCTGCGTGGAGCTGTGGCAGGAGGGAGCCTTCGGCTTCCGTGTGAGTCAGCGCGCACTCGATCCGACCGACGCGCGCCTCTACTTCGTCTTCTACGCCCAGCCGCTTGACGGTCTGTTCTGCCCAGAGCCCTGGCTCGGCGGGCCGAACTCCCTCAACACCCGCGAGGGCGTCGTCACCCTCGCCGCCGGCGAGTCGTTCGCCTGGGAGATGACCATCGAGCCGCTGCCGCAGGCGGGGGAGCTATCATTTGATCCAGCGGACGTCCCATCGTAGCCCGGCTGGCTGGGGGAGTTCCCGGGCTGCCCCTCATCGCGTGGGGCGGGCATTCTTGTCCGCCAACCCCCGGCCACGCGCTGGCGTCGGCCGGCCTCACTCCTCCTCGTCGCCCTCCTCGTCCTCCTCGGACTCCTCTTCCTCGACAATATCGGCCACCTTGCGCGGTAGGGACTTGAGCAGGCTGTCGTTGACGAGCACGACGTTGGACCTGTCGCCGCGCTTGGCATATAGCCTGTCGTCTTTCTCCTTGCCAAGGAGAATGACGTAGCTCTCCCGGTCGGCCGTGAGCGTCACTGTCGCGCGCGGCTTATCCAGACCATAGGGCGCGAGGCTCTTTGGCTTCTCCGCGACGAACTCGTCCACCCGCAAGCCGGTGGCGTCCCACAGAATGTCGGTGATCTTGGTCGAGTCGCACTTCGCCTTTTCCGGCTTCTCCAGCTCCCACTCATCCTCGTCCGTGCGCCGTGCGACGAACGTCCTCCCGTCGTTCACGATCTCGATCTTCCGGACGTCGTCGGCCATGAGGTCAAGGAGATGCTTTTCGCGCAGGTCGGTCACCTCTTTGCGCAGATCATCCAGAATGCTGTCCTTGACCTGGAAGATCTCGTCCCGCCCCTCAGCGGCGGCATAGATCCGATCGATCTCATCGGGCGCCGTCTTGCCCAGCTTGACGACCTGCTTGCCACCTTTGCTGAGCGTCACGGTGGCGGTGAGCTGCGGCTTGGCCAGACCGTAATCAGCCGGCGATTTCGACTTGTCCTTCTCGACGAACTCCTCTGCCTTCAGGTCCTTGATCTTCGTGAGCACGTCGTCGCAGTTCCAGTCGTCTCCCTCGGCCTGGATGGGCTTGGTGATCTTCCAGTGCTCGTCGTCCACCCGCTGCAGACGGATGGAGTGGGCGGGGTACTTCAGCTCGACCGCCTCGACGTCGTCGTCCTCGGCGATCTCCACCACGGACTTGTCCCGCAGGTCGCCGGACTTCTTCTTGAGGCTGTCGGCCTTCCACGAACCGAGAGTGACGTAGTCCTCATCGTTCACCATCGCGTACACGTCGCTGCCAACACTGAGTTTCTTGCCGATGGCGAGCTTGGCGATGAGCTTCCCCCGGGCGTCCCATGCCTGGGCGATGAACTCGGGCTTATCTAGCCCGGCTACGTCGTCGGTAAGGTCATCGGCCTCGTCCTCGGTAAAGGTCGTGCTCGATTCCAGGGCGGCAAAGTCGCTTAAGAGCCTATCGATGTCGTCCGTGCTGCCCTTTGCCTTCAGCGGCTTCCGAATCTGCCAGCTCTCGCCCTGCTTCTCGAGCACCACCGTGTCCTCATCGTCCGCATACGTCAGCTCCAGCTTGGCCACTCGCTCTTTGCTGAAGCTGAAGATCTGCCGCTCCTTCCTGGACTCGCCGCGCTGGAACTTCAGGACGTAGGCGAGGAGGCCAACGAAGAGAATGGCCAGGATGAGGGTCGTTCTGCCCTTCATTGCGCCTATCTCCTCCGGAACCACATAAGGAAGCCCACGAAGGCGATGGCCAGCGGCATCACGCCCATGGTCAGGATCTTAATGAAGCGTGTCTGGCCAGAGCTCAGGGTCAGGTTACGCTGCTGGGGCTCCTTTGGTGGCACTGAGATAAGCTGAGCCCGCTCCGCGAGCCAGGCAACGCAGGCGAGGAACAGCGTCTCATTGCCCGCCGCCCGGACGAACTGGTTGTTCGCCAGGTCGGCAGAGCCAACAACCACCACGCGCGTATTCTGGGCTGTGTCGGGCGGCGGCTGCCCGGGCATTGGGGGCGGTGGTTCCTCGCCCTTCTTGGCGTCCACGGCCACCAGCACCGGCACCGGCCCGCTGTCTTCGGTGTCGTCGGCTCGGGACGCCATCGTAATCGGCATATCCGTTTCGGCCCAGCTCGTCTTATGCGTTTTCATCACTGCCACCGCGCGCTTCGCAGGCGGCGGGGGAGCACCGGGGTAGTCTGGTGGATATTGCTCGGGCTGTTCCTCGACTTGGAGCGGCCGCGGAAGGGACATGAAGGTGTTCACTGAGCGGAACGACCCGATCTCTCGGGTAATGTGGTGCTGCTCGCCGACCTGGAGCAGCGGTATGGAAAGATCGGTCCAATAAAAATTGGTGAAGTCCACAACTTGGCCGTCTCCGACGCTGACGCCCCAGTCATCGAGTATCTCGTGCAGATCCGGCGCATCCGGTGGCGCCAAGGCAATGAGCGCCCGGCCGGCTTGCTTGCGCTGGACGCTGAAGGTCTCCAGGTAATCGTTGATGGCATCGACTTCTCGGGGGTCGAGTTCATACTTCGGCCCGAGGAGAAGCAACACGTCACAGTCTTCGGGCACCTTCGGCTCCTCGCCCGAGGTGGCCAGGTTGAGCGTCTCGACCTGGTACTGCTGGGCCTCGAGCTTGCCCTTGGCATTGCTGTAGGAGTCGCGCTCGTTCTCAGCGAACTCAATCGTTTTTTCCCCATGGCCCTGCAGGAAGTACAGCGTGGGCTTCTTGTCCGTCGTCACTTCGAGGATGGCGTTGGTGAGGTTCTGCTCGTTGAGGGAAAAGACTTCCTTGCGCCGGTCGCCGGAGCGGACGATCGTCGTGTTGGCGCTGGTTATGCCCCACTCCTGGACCGCTTTCTGATCGAGTCGAGGGTCGTATACGGCCGCGGTGAGCTTCGCCGACAACTCGTCATACTGTTCGAACGTGTCCCGGGCAAGGTCGGCCTGCGACATCATCCCGCCGCGCTGATAGAAGCCGCCGATCTCCACCTTCTTGTCCAGCCCCTGCACGGTCTTACGCGTCTGCTGGGACAGGGAAAAGAGTTTCTCCTCAGTGGCGTCCCACTTCACGTTGGTGTACCGCATCGCCACGTAGTTGCCTATCACCATGATGCCAAGCACCAGCAGCACCGCTATGGCGGTGTTGGCTGTACTAAGGGTGCCCCGGCGCCGGACATAGGCGACCACATCGCCGAATCGGACCACGAGCGCCGCAATCAGGAGGGCTCCGCCGACGGCCAACAGCGTGATGACGGGCCATGTGAAGGTCCGCGTAATGAACCAGAAGATGCCGCCGGCAAGGGCAAGGCCGGCGCCTACAAGGGCGCCGGCCGGCGCCATGGTCGCGTGAAATGGCAAGCCCTCGGCGATCTGTTCACGCATCACTCCCCGCGGACGCCGTTCGGGCCGCTTCTTGCGCCGCTTGCGCTCCTTTCGCGCCGCTCGGGTCGCCGCTCGCCTCGCCGCTCTGGGCTTGGCGCGCGCCTCTTTCTCTTCCCGCGCCTTTTCCTCGCGCTCCTGCGCCTCCTCTTCGTCCTCGGGAGCCTCCTCCGGCTCCTGCTCGTCCTCGTCTCTGAGTTCTTCGTCCTTGGCCATACGCATCACCTTGAAAAGCAGCGGTCAGTGGTCAGTGAACAGTGGCCAGCAAAGGCGCAACGCACTGCGGCCATGGTCCGCGCCCAGCGGTATGCTGACCACTGGCCACTGACGACTAAGAACTGTCGTACTAGCGCCATCGCAGGCTTTCCAGCGCCCGAACGCTGGCAAACAGGAAGAACACAATCACGCTCAGGAAGAATGCGACGGACTTGAGCGCGAGAGTGCCGCGCTCGAACTCCTGCAGATGATCCAGGATAGACATTTGGCGAAAGACGTCGGCGTAGGCCGATCCGGCCGTCACTTGGCCGAAGATGCCGATAAGCCACAGCACCAGCAGGATCCCGAGCGCAAAGAAGCCGGCAGCGATCTGACTGCGTGTTATCGAGCTCGTCAGGAGGCCAACTGCCAGGAATGCCGCCCCACAGAGCATCCACCCGCTGTAGGCAACGAGTATGGGGGGGAGGTCGGGAGTGCCGTACACACGCAGGAGAATGGGAAACTCAAAGGTGAGCACCATCATGATGGCATACAGTGTGACCGCCGCCAGGTACTTGCCCAACACCACCTCGTACTCGCGCACCGGAGAGGTCATGAGTGTCTCCAGCGTGCCCGAGCTCCTCTCCTCAGCCACCAGGCGCATGGTCACGATGGGCGAGAGCAGGATGAGCACGAAGACCATGCTCCCGGTGAGCCCCTGCATGTTGGCCTGGGGACCACCATAGGGCGACGGGGGCGCCATCGTCTTCTGCAGGTTGAATACGATCCCGATTATCACCAGAAAAACGAACAGGGCACCGTAGCCGATCGGAGAGGTGAAATACGTCCTCAACTCTTTGGTTGCGATCGTCCATATGTTGCGCATGCTGCCTAGACGCCCTCCTCCTCGGTGGTGAGGTCCAGGTAGACATCCTCAAGCGTCATGGCCACGGGCCGCATCTCCAGCAGGCCCCACCCGCGCTGTATGGCGAGCGTAGACAACTGCTCGCGAATGTCCACGCCCATCTCCGAGCTAACCAGATATGCCTTTCCATCGCCCCGCGTCTCGTCGGCGGGCTGCACGTCGATTACGTCGGCCATGTCCCGGATCGTCCGCGGCGCACGGCTGGACTCCTCTCGCACCTTGAGATACATCGTCTCAGTTTTTCGTATCTGTGCGGCCAGGTTTGCCGGCGTATCTACGGCGACGATCTGGCCGTTGGCGATGATGATGACCCGCTCACACGTCATCTGCGCCTCCGGCAGGATGTGCGTGCTGAGCATCACGGTGTGCTCTTTCCCAAGATCCTTTATGAGCCGCCGTGTCTCGCGAATCTGCACGGGGTCCAGCCCAATGGTGGGCTCGTCCAGTATCAGCACATCGGGATCATGCACCAGAGCCTGCGCCAGGCCCACGCGTTGGCGATAACCCTTCGACAGCTTGCCGCAGTGCGTGTCAGCGACCTCCTCGACGCCGCACAGCGCCGATATCTCCTCTATTCGCTCGTCCCTGTCGTGGCTTTCCACGCCGCGAAGCTTCGCGAAGTGCGCCAAGTACTGCTGCACCGTGAGCTCGGGGTATAGGGCCATCACCTCAGGCATATAGCCAATGTGCTGGCGCGCAGCCAGCGACTCCGTCGCCACCTCGTGTCCAGCGATGGCGGCGCTGCCCATGGTGGCCGGCGTGAAACCAGTCAGCATGCGCATCGTCGTCGTCTTCCCGGCCGCATTCGGCCCGAGAAACGCGACCACTTCACCCTCGTCCACCGAGAAGCTCACATCGTCTACAGCCAGCACCCGGCCATAGTATTTCGTGAGCCCCTCGGCCTGGATCATGGCGCTCATACGCGTACCTCCCAAACGACGGCAGCAACAGCCTCTGTGAGCGGCCACCCGATACGTGCGAGTCGCCGCGCGAACTGCGAGACACCGCCCCCAGCCACGCGCAACGCTTGCCGCTCAACGCACGGGCTGGGGCGGCTCTTGTCTTCCACGGCCGGAGCGGCGGAACCTTCGTCGCCCCGGAGAGCACGACGGTCCGCTTTGCTACGAATATGTAAACCGCTCCGGAGGGTCGGAAGGTTCCGAGACATCGGCGTCGAGAAGGCAACAACACCGCGGCAGCTCGCCCGAGCCTGTAGGCAGGCGTCCGGTTTCGTTGACGGTGCCCCCGGCGGCTTGCTATAATCGACGCGGCGGACATGTGGCGACGGCAGAGCGGCCGACGAGCGGGGCTGCGAGTGTGTGGATAGCGTGAACGATCAGGGACAGCAGTTAATCGCCGAAGCAATCGATAACGCGCTGCAGCTTGAGCTCGCCCTCTTATTCGGCGCACGCCCGGAGGCGGTGGACACGGCGGCGAGCCTGGCGGAGCGCCTGGGGCAGAGCCGGGAAGCAGTGGAGGCGGCCGCGGACGATCTCACCGCCAAGCGGCTCCTGCAGCGCCATACTCCGACGGGCCGGGCCCCCATTTCTTACGCCCTCACGGATGATCTGCCGGCCCGGGCCCGGCTCACTGGCCTCGCGGAGCGCTGCGCAGCCGACGAGGCCTTCGCCCGCGAGCTGCGGGCCCAGTTCGCCCCGAGCCGCACCCGGTGGCTCCTTGAGCAAATCCTGGAGGAGTTCGCCTCCTTTGCCGCCCTGCGCACGCGCCAGCGACTGGCGCTGCAGTTCGTCCTCATGGGCCTCGTGGCCGTCGTTCTGCGGCACACCTTGCGGCTGCCACCTGAGGCACTGGTGCGGGTCCTTGTAGTGATCGTCACCGTGACCGCGTGGTCAACACTGCTCGTGCTATTGGCGCGCGACCAGAGAAGGCTGCGCCTCCCGGCCGCCGGCCGCCAACGCGCCGTCATCCGGGCGTATCGCCAGGTGCTGTTCCACCGATGGCGCCTGGAGGCATTGCCTGGACTTGGTCTTTTCGGGGCCGCGCTTTTCGTCGTGTTCGGACATCCTGGTGGCGCTCCGAGCATAGCGGAGCAGTGGCTCGACGAGCCGCCGGAGCTCCTGCTGGTCGTGTTCATCGCGCTTCTGGCGTGGGAGGTGGCGTATCGGCTGGGGGTGGGGCTGTGGGTGACGGGCGCGTCGCTGTGGCGTGCGCTGGCGTTGCGGCCTCATTGGCAAGCCATCGGGGCCTCTCCCGCGACATCACGCCTGGCCCGGCGCGTGCGGCGAGCCGATCGCCTCTTGGTGTTGATTCCCATGGGCATCCTCGCTGTCGGCGCCACATTCCTCGACAGCGCCGCCGTGGTAGTGATGTGCCTGTTGGGCGCGGTAGTGACGGCCGCCGCCAGCGCCGTAGTGCATCTGCTGGCGCCGCCGGCGGTCCCTCGCGGCGCGCCGGCGCAGGCCGAAGCGCAACTGCGTCTTCGCCCCGGGGCGCACATCGCCGTGATCGGCGCCGGCCCGGCGGGGGCACTGTTCGCCCATCTGGCGCTACAAGAGGCGGCGGGCGCGAGGCTCCCCATACGCATATCCATCTTCGACGGGAAGGACTTCCAGCAGTTTGGCCCCCCAGGCTGCAACATGTGCGCCGGGGTGATCTCCGAATGGCTCTTTCAGCGCCTTCAGGAGCTTGGCTTCGAGCTCTCGCCCGAGGTGGTGCAGTCCAAGATCTCCGGCTTTCACCTGCACACGGCAGTTGGTTCTGTTTGCATTGAGCGCCGGGAGGGCAGGCGTCGGCTGCGGACGGTATTCCGCGGCAACGGGCCCCGCGACGCTCGTCTGGAACACGTCATAAGCTTCGACGACCACCTCCTGCGTTGCGTGCAGAACAAGGGGGTGGACGTGATTCGACAGCCGGTCACGGGCATCGTGCTGCCCGAGGATCCGGCGTTGCCCGTAACCGTCGAGTACGGGGCCGGCGAGACGCCGGCGCAGGTGCAGGCCGACGTCGTGGTCGGGGCATTCGGTCTCAACAGCACTCTGGGCCCCATGGTGGCGTCTCTGGGCTTCGGATACAGGCCACCTGAGGCTGTGCGCGCCTGCAATGCGGAGATTCCGCTGCCTCCCGGCAAGTGCGACGAGCTGCGCAACTACATCCACTTGCTGTTGCTGGGTTTGCCAGACGTCGTGTTCACGGCGTTCACGCCCAAGCAGCAACACCTTACAATGACTATCGTCGGCACCCGGGACATGGACGTCGAAGACCTGGACAGAGTCACAAGCCACCCGCAGGTGGCCGCGCTGTTGGGCAACGAGGGCTCTCCACCGACGTACGATTGCCGCTGCCGGCCCCGCTATGTCGTCCGGGACGGCAGGAACATGTACACGGATCGGCTGATCCTCATCGGGGATGCAGCCTGCTCGCGGCTGTACAAGAACGGCCTTGAGTCCGCTCTGGTGACCGCAGAACTGGCCGCCAAGACGATCATCCGCCACGGCGTCTCGCGGCGCGCCTTCGCACAGCACTACGGACCCGCATGCCGTCGCCGCATAATTGCCGACAACGCCTGCGGGCGCATCGTCTTCTTGATCCACCGCATCATCCAGCGCATGGACGGATTGCTGAGAGCAAATATGCGGCTGATGCGCGAGGACAGCCGCGCCGGGGAGGAGCTGCGGGAGATCATATGGGCCCTCTTTACGGGGGCGCAGCCGTACAAACGCATTCTTCGCAGTGCATGCAGCCCGCGCCTTCACCTGGCCATACTGAAGCACGGCATCGCCGGGCTCCTCCGGCGGGCACGCGCAGGCGATCGTTAATGCCCTACCTCTATACTCTGGTGTATACTGCTGATGAGAAGGATGTCGCCGAGGCGGAGGTCTGGGCCCTCCTGGGCAATGAGGCGCGGGGACGCAAGCTGGTGCCGGCAGAGTCTTGCGTGGATGTTCGGCGCGCGGCACACATCGGCATGTGCGTGCGCCGGATGGCCGGCGCCGATTCCTTTGAGGCACTGGTGCCGATGGTCGAAGCCCTGCACTGTCACGCCGAGGGCTTTCGGATCCTCGTCACCAAGCGAGGCGAGGCAAAACGCTGCGGCCCGGGTTCTGACGAGATCGCACACCGCCTTGCGGACGCCATTCTTGGGCACCCGAATCTGAGCGCACCACGCGTACTCTTTGCCTGTCTGGGCGACGACGGAGGCTGGCACTTCGGTCGCGTGGAGTCCCAAACTGACAGGCGGTGGGTCGGCCACAGTGCCAAGCCGCACTCGTTCTCCAACTCCCTCCCCTCCCGCCTGGCCCGGGCCATGGTGAACCTGGTGGCCAGACCCGGCGATACCATCGTGGATCCGTGCTGCGGGGCCGGGACCATACTCATCGAGGCCGCCAGCGCCGGGATCACGGCCGTGGGCTTTGACGTGAACAAGCAGATGGCCTCCCGCGCCCGGGCCAATCTGTTACACTTCGGCCTGCGGGCCCTGGTGGGCGCCGGCGATGCTCGCCACCTCGTCGGCGGCTACGACGCCGTCGTCACCGACCTTCCGTATGGTTGGACCAGCGCCCCCGATGCGTCCCTGTATGCCGACATACTGGCAAACCTTCGGCGTCTGGCGCCCCGGCTCAGCATCGTCGTCGGGAGCGACGCGAGTGGCGCCATTGCCGCCGCCGGGTGGCGCATTCAGCGCCACGCGACGCAGCCAAAGGGCCTTCTCTGCCGCCACATCTACGTGTGCTCGGCTGACGGGCTGCAGCCCCCGCCCCGCATGCGGCGTGATCCGGATCACGCCCCCATGAGCAACGAAAGCGGGTAGCATGGGAAAGCTGGAGGGGCGAGCCGTAAAGGAGGCGCAGGAGGCGGTCGAGAAGAGAATAGTGCCTGCGGCGGACTGGTTCGGTCGCAAGCGGGGCGAGGCAACCAAGAGGATAGCGTGAGGGACCAGGGGTGCCCCGGACCTGGCCCCAGAGCCGCTGAGCATCCCCGCCAAGTGGGCCGCGGCGGCTCGTGCCAGGGCATACGCCGGCCATCGAGGTGCGAATCTCGTTGGGTGAAACACGCCAGGCAAAATGGTTGGCGCGGTGGCCCTGGAGAGCCGGAAAAAGGCCGTCGTAAACCGACAGGGCGTGTGTGGCAAGGGGAAGACGGCGGCCAGCCGTGCGAAGAGGTGAGCACTATGCTACGAAAACCATGGCAGTGCCTAATGATGTGTGTGCTGCTCTGCGGCGGAGCGCAGGCGGCGCCCAAGCTGGACCCGGAAATCTACGTAGCCAATCGCGAGTACCCGCCTGCCCAGGCCATTGCCGTGGCCATCGTGCCATTCGCGACAGGCGACCGCCGACCGCGCTGGGGCCGAATGCTCGCCAAGTATGCGCGCGCGCGCTTCGGGAAGCGCAAATTCGACCTCGTGCCAGCGAAGCAAGTAGATGCCATAATCGGCAAAGAGCAGTACTGGACACAACGCCTGCTCTCCGATGACGCGCTCGTGAAGCTCGGTGAGAAGCTCAACGCCGATTGGATCGTGCACGGCAAGCTCATGGACCTGGACGCATCCCGAGAGGCAGTGCTCGGCGTTCCCATGCCCACGGGAAAGCACGCGGCATGCGTGATCCACAGCAAGGTCCTGGACGTACAGGAGGAAGAGCTGCTCTTCCGCCGCTCCCGGGACATGCGCGCAGAGATTGGCTCCGAATGGTTTACGACCGATAGTGAGGCGCGGAGAGGCATAATCCGACGCTGCATGCGCAGCTTATACGATCCCCTATTTGAGCGCGTTCCCCAGCTTCGGAAGGATGCGTACAAACGGCGGGTGTACCTCCATGACGAGATCCGCATCGATCCCGATGAGACCACAGTAGCGGTATGTCGTTTCGTGGACTACGTGGGGAGTTCATCGACAGAGAGTGTCGCCACCGCGGCAGCCCGAGCGGCCTTCTCCGAGTTCGGGTTTCAACTGGTGGACGCGGAGAAGCTGGAGCATGCATGCTCGCAACTGCCCCATGATCTGCGCGAGACCCACGATGACAAGACGCTCAGTACGCTGGCGCGCAAGGTGAACGCCGACGTGCTCGTCTACGGCGAGATCGCCTACATGAAGGTGCAGAACAAGCACGTGCCGCTGGTGAGATTCAAGGTGCCTGTGCCGGGACGCAAGCAGGCGTCATGCGTGCTGCGCACCAAGGTGGTTGACGCGAAGACCGGGCAGGTGCTGTACCGGAGCGAGCGGAGGGCCGACGACTCGCTCGTGGGCATCCAGTGGCTGACGAGCGGCAGAGAGGCAAGAGAGCGCGTGGCACGGCAGTGCGTCCGCTATCTGTACGAGGAGTTCTTCCGCGCCATCGAGCTGGCAAGCTGAGAAATGGGGCCCCCTGCTGTGGCGAAACGGGCGCCGTCGCAACCCAGAGCGCGCCGCCAGCGTAGGGCCGTAGTGCCGGTTTCTGCGGCCTGGCCCGCGGGCCGGGCCGCAGCCCGATCTGCGATTGGCATCCGGTGTTGACAGCCAGAGATGAAGCGAGTACAGTAGATTGTGCAGTGTGGCGCTGCGGCATCTTCTGCATTGGGGGCGTGCACTTTGAAGGGGAGAGTTAAGTGGTTTAATGCTCAGAAGGGATATGGATTTATCGAGCAGGACGGCGCAGACGACGTGTTTGTGCATTACTCAGCGATTCAGCAGGAAGGTTATAAGACGCTGGAAGACGGCGAGGAAGTAGAGTTCGACTTGGTGCAGAGCGACCGGGGGCCCCAGGCGGCGAACGTACTCCGCCTGGGCGGGGGCATCCCGGCGCCGCCACCACGTGCAGCGGGTTGGGAAAGCGAACGACGCGCCCCCTCCCATTGGTAGAGCACTACGCACTGCAGTCACGCATGAGACGGAAGAAGACTTACACTGTTGACGGAACGAAAGTCCGGGCGGGCCAGGCTCCCGCTCGGGCTTTTGCTTTCGACCAGGACGAGAGGGGATGAAGATGGAGCCGCTGATTCATGGGCGCAACGTCAAGATCACACCGCAATTCCGCGCACACGCCGAAGAACGGATCGAAAGGCTTCAGAGATTCTTCAATCGGATCTTGCAGGTGCACGTCAGTGTGAAGCGACACCGCGGGCAGTATTCAGCCGAGCTCATGGTCAACGCCAGCGGGATGCTCTTGCGGGCCGAGGAGCGGCAGCCCGACATGCAGGTGGCCTTCGACGAGGCGGTGGACAAGCTGGAGCGGCGCTTGAAGCGGTTCAAGGAACGGCTATACCGCCACTCGCGCGGCACCATCAGGCGGCAGCTTCCGCCGGAGGAACCCGTGGCGGCCGAAGAGCCGGAGACAGAAGCCGGGGCAGAGCCGCAAATCGTCCGCACGAAGCGCTTCCCTATCAAGCCCATGTCGCCCGAAGAAGCTGCACTGCAAATGGAAATGCTGCACCACGACTTCTTCGTGTTTACCAACGGCACAACGAACGAAGTCAACGTCATCTACCGCCGCCGCGACGGCAACTACGGTCTCATCGAGCCAGCCACATAAGCTGTCGCGCGCACGAGGCGCGTCGATGGACATCGAAACGCTCAGAGAACGAGTCTGCGCCGCCTTCGGGCCGGATCTGGCCGGCGCCACCCCGGAGCGCATCCGCGAATTCCTCGACCGAATGTACCTGGAGCTGGCCCCGCACATCCCGGGGGCGCCTTTGGAGCTCGCGGAGGGGGCGCAGGATTACGACGAGGTCATGCGCGGATTCTTCGTCCGCGCGTTGCACGACGCCCGCGATCCTGCCTTCGTCCTGCTCTGGGTCACCGCATTCGAGCTGTGGGCAGCCCTGCGTTTTGGGACGGAGGACAACACCGAGTATCCCGACCCGCTCGGCTGAAGGTTGCCCCTCGACGGCCTCACTCCAGGAGCGACGCCGCGCCCGGGTCGAGGATAAAGATGCAGTCGGGATGCCCCTGGAGCAGCGATGCAGGCACATGGGGCGTCGCCGGGCCTTTCACGGACTTGGCGACAGCGTCCGCCTTGCCCTCGCCCTTGGCCATCAGAATTACCTTCTTCGCCTCCAGCACGGTCGCGACTCCCATGCTGATGGCGTGGGTCGGTACCTTGCTGATGTCGTTGTCGAAGAAGCGTGAGTTGGCTTCCCGCGTGGACTCCTCGAGCGCAACCACGCGCGTGCGCGAGTCCTTCGCCGATCCCGGCTCGTTGAAGCCGATGTGAGCGTTGCCGCCGATACCCAGCACCTGCAGATCGATCCCGCCTTTGGCGCGGATCAGCTCTTCGTACTCCTGCACGTGCTTCTCCATATTCCACTCCAAGCCGCTCGGGACGAACGTGTTCTCGTACTTGATATCCACGTGCATGAAGAGCTGATGCACCATGAAGTAGCGATACGACTGGTCGTGGCCCGGGTACAATCCGAGGTATTCGTCGAGATTGAAGCTAGTGACGTTGGCGAATGACAGCCCCTGCTCGCGGTGCCGGCGCACCAACTCAGCATAGAGCCCTTCGGGCGTGCTGCCCGTGGCAACCCCGAGCACCGGGCCCGCCTTGCCCGCTGGCTTCGACCGTATGACTTCCTCGGCGAGATCGGCCGCGGCCATGTCCACGGCTGCCTCCGTGTCACATCGCCACACTTTCAGTCCCGAGTCGGGAAATGACAACTCCTTCACGTCGTCGCGCATGTGATTCATCCTTCCTTCGGTTGCGGAACGCAGCGCTCCCCTGCGACCGTTGCAGCGGAGCGTAATAGACCCGCGTCATTCTCCTGGCACACGACAGCGACTTCGGCCCCGAGCAGCAGAGCAAAGCCAGTCAAGTACATCCACAGGATCAGGATCGTCACGCCGGTCAGTGAGCCATAGAAGCGGTCGTACGTGGGATAATAGGAGGCGCAGTACTGGAACACGACCTTGGTGAGCTCCCACGTTGCCGCCGCCAGCGACAGGGCTTTGCGGGCTATCCACCCCCGGCGCCGCTGGGTGAATTCGCGCGCGATGCGGTTCAGCTCCTCGACCGACTGGATTGGCAAAAGCCCCCGCGCCCCGTCTGCGCCGAACTATCCGTGCAGCCTACCTCCACGCGCGAGAGTGACCGTTCCATGCGGGTGGCCTCGCACCTTCTTCTGCAGCGAGCGGCTGGGCTCCGGGAAGACCGCGGCGGAGCCGCAGCGCCTACGTGGCAGAGGCCTCCTTGCGGAAATTGAGACAGTAGTGATGCATGGTGTTGGATACCCATGCGCTAAACATGCCGTAAGGCGCGAGCCGTTGATCGTCCTGGCACCATATCTTCTCGTCCTTGAGCGCATACCGCTCTGCCAGGCGCTTGCCCAGGTCCCACGCCAGGGGATACACCTTCCCCCCCTTTTTGATGTTCTTTACGATGACGGTCAGATAGCGCCGGTCGTCCAGCAGGTCGTACACTCTCAAGTAGATGTCGCAGAGCTGATCCAGGAACTCCTCGTATTCGGCGACGTTGCCGAGGTCGCGCTCGTCCTCGGAGTACGCCACGTCAAGCCCGCCGGTCCGGCGCTCACGCTGGGTCTCAAAGCCTTTGCGCCGCAGCATGTCCCAGTACGGCGGACTGGTGATGCAGTATTGGACCGGCCCGATGTTCATGGCGTCTATCGACCGCGCATCGCCGAGGATGACGCGCTGAGGCTGCCGCGCGGGCGCGCTATCGCCATCCAGTCGGAGCTGCGCCTGGGCGTGCGCCAGGCGGCGCTCGGCGATCTCCGCGTACTTGGGCTGCAGCTCGATGCCGATGCCGCGCCGCCCGCTCGCCGCACACGCCATCAGCGTGCTGCCCGTGCCGAGCATGGGGTCGAGCACTGTCTCCCCGGCCTTGGTGAAGAACTCAATGAACTGCTGCACCATGTTCTCCGGGAACTTGGCCGGATGCAGCAGCACGCCTTTTTCGCGAGGCGGCGGGTTGTGCACGAACCAGCTCTTCTGGAACTTGATCCACTCTTTCGAGCTCAGATCGTTGAGCCGGTTCACGCGCTGCCGCCGCTCACCCTTCGCCCGTACCTGGCCCCGTTGTGCTCTCATTATTGCGCCTCCGGATGCATTGTCACCCAGGAGGTCCGGACGCCCTCAGAGTGAGAAGGCGACGACGCGTATTTCCGTCATGTCCTCGATGGCGAAGCGCGGGCCCTCGCGCCCCAGGCCACTGTCCTTGACGCCGCCGTAGGGCATGCCGTCCACCCGGAAAGTGGGCACCTCGTTGACCATGACGCCGCCGACCTCGGCCTCCTTGATGAACGAGAAGGCGTTGTTGATGTTCTGAGTGTAGATGCCCGCCTGCAGCCCGTAGGGAGAGTCGTTCACGAGTCGAATCGCCTCGTCGATGTCGGAGAACCTGTTCACGCAGATGAGTGGAGCGAAGGCCTCCGAGCCGCCCAGGAAGCTTTCCCTCGGCACATCCAGGAGCACGGCAGGCTGCACGACGGCTCCATCCCGCTCGCCGCCGCAGAGCAGCCGCGCACCGCCGTCCACCGCCTCGCGGATGTTGCCCTCCGTTTCGGCGGCGATGTCCCGCGTGATCATGGGCCCGACGTCGGTCGTCTCGTCGAGCTGATCGCCGGCTCTCAGCCCCCGGACCCGGGGCAGCAGCTCCCCCATCATATCATCGAAGACGGCCTCATGTATGAGGACGCGCTGCGTAGAGATGCAGACCTGCCCGGCGACGGCGTACCCGCCCACTCGGATGCGATCGGCCGCCGCAGACAGATCCGCGTCGTCCATGATGACAACGGCCGAGTTGCTCCCCAGCTCCATGGTGCACTTCTTCAGGCCCGCGGTCTTCATGATGTGCTTGCCCACGTCGGCGCTGCCGGTGAAGCTCACCTTGCGGATGCGCTCGTCGGCCACGAGCAGCTCGCCCACCGTCTCCCCGCTGCCGGTGACGATGTTGATGGCCTCCGGCGGCAGCCCCGCTTCCAGCAGCAACTCGCCCATGCGCAGATCGGCCAGCGGCGTAGCGCTGGCGGGCTTGAAGATGATAGCGCAGCCCGCGGCGATGGCCGGGCCCACCTTGTGCGCCGCGAGATTCAGCGGGAAGTTGAACGGCGTTATGGCGCAGACGATGCCTATCGGCACGCGGATGAAAAAGCCCATCTTGTTCGTCCCGTGCGCCGCGGCATCGTACGGGACGGTCTCGCCGTGGATTCGCTTGGCCTCTTCGGCGGCGAGCGTGAACGTCTCAGCGGCGCGGCCGGCCTCCGTGCGCCCCTCGTTGAGCGTCTTGCCCACCTCCTGGGCAAGCAGCCGTCCCAGCGCCTCGGTGTGCTCAGTGAGAAGCTCAGCGGTACGGTTCAGAATGGCAGACCGCTGGTGCGCCGGCATCTTGCGCATGACCTCAAAGCCGCGCTCTGCGCTTCGGATCGCCTCCTCGACTTGCTCAGGCGAGGCGCTTGGCACGGTGTCAATGACCGAATCGTCGAACGGGTTCAGCACCTCGATCTGCCGGTCGCCTTCGATCCATGTGCCGCCAATCAGCATTCTCATTGCTGGATTCTCCTCCAGGTGAGTTTTCGCCGCATGTGCGGCTCGTGCGCTATCGCTCCTGCTCTTGCTTCTCTTCCCAAATCGCCTCCACGGTGAGTTTGGTTATGACCTCCAGGTCAACGAGCTTCTCCTTTTCCGGCAGCTCTTTTCCCTCGAGCAGCCGGACGGCATACTCGACTCCGCTCTTGCCCATGAGGTCCGGATGTTGCTCGATGGTGGCGTGCAGCTTGTCCGCCATGATGGCCTCCTGAGCCGCTTCCAGGTTATCGTAGGAGACCACGAATATCTCGCCGGTCTTACCGGCGTCTTCGATGGCCCGGACGGCTCCGAGTGCCATCATGTCGTTGGCGCAGAAGAGGCCGTCCAGATCACGGTGCCCCTGCAGGATATCCTGCATCACATTGAGCGCCTCTTCCTGCTTCCAGTGCGCGCTCTGGGACTGCACTATCTCGATCCCGGGATACTGCGCCATTGCCTGTTGAAATCCCCGCTTGCGGGCCTCGGCGTTGTCAACCCCCGGGATGCCCTCCAGCATCGCCACCTTGCCCTCTTCACCGAGAAGCTTCGCCAGCTCTTCGCCCGCCTTGAAGCCGCCCTCCTCGTTGTCGGCGCCCACGTAGGCATCAAGCTCCAGCCCGGCCGCGGCTGCCGCCTCCGGATCGACGCGGTTATCCAGGTTGATGACCACAATGCCCGCCTGTTTGGCCCTGACCAGCGCTGGCACGATCTCCTTCGAGCCGGCAGGCGCCACCAGGATCGCGTCAACTTGTTTGGCAATCATGTCCTCGACGATGCCGATCTGGTCCTCGATATCCGTCTCCTCCGTCGGCGTCAGCACATACAACGTCACGTCGAGGTGCGCCGCTGCCTGCTTCGCGCCGTTTTCCATGCTGATGAAGAAGGGGTTGCTCATAGTCTTCATGATGAGAGCGATCTCCCACTTCCCGGCCGACTCCTTGCCACAGCCTGCGAGCAGCAGAGCACTGAGAACCGTGAGGCCGCAAACGAGAATAGCTGCCTTTCGGAGCGATGGATGCATGCGTGAGTTCCTCCTCCTTGGACGCATCGTCACGCGCGGCGGCCCTGGCGCATCTGATCGATGATGGCAGCCAGGACGATCACGAGGCCGATGACCACGAGTTGCCATCGGTCGGGCACTATGAGAAGATTCAGCCCATTGCGCAGCACCTGGATGAGCAGCGCGCCCACCAGCGTTCCGATGACGGTGCCCCGACCGCCCATCAGACTGTTGCCGCCGATCACGGCCGCCGCGATAGCGTACAGCTCGTTGCCAACGCCGACGATGGGCGACGCCGAGCCCGTGCGGCCGGCCACGATAATGCCGGCCAAGCCGGCCGTGAAGCCGCACGTCGCGTATGCGATGAGCTTCACCGTGCCTACACGAATGCCGGCGAGGCGCGCCGCCTCCTCGTTGGCGCCAACGGCAAAGACGTGCCTGCCGTAGGCCGTCCGCGTCAGCACGACGTGGGCCACGCCCACAGCGGCGAGACTCAGCAGCGTGGGCACAGCGATGGGGCCGATGAGCTTCCCATGGCCCAGCCATGTCGCCGCCGGCGGGAGTCCATGAATCGTCTGGCCCCCCGCCAGAATGAGGCCCAGACCACGTGCAGCGCACATCATCCCCAGCGTGCACACGAAGGGCGGGACGGCCCAGCGCACGATAACAGCGCCCTGCACCAGCCCACAGCACGTCCCCGCGGCCGCTGCGGCACACAGGCCGATCCCGACGCCGACGCCCGCCTGCTTGACCAGCACGCCCAGCACCACGCCGCTGAAGGCGAGAACGGAGCCCACCGACAGGTCGATGCCGGCGGTGATGATCACGAACGTCATGCCCACCGCGAGCACGCAGTTGGTGGAGCTCTGCAGCAGGACGTTGAGCAGGTTTTCCCTCGTCAGGAACTCAGGCTTCGCAGCCGCCAGAACAGCACACAGTCCGAGCAGAATGACAGACATCGTGATGGTCTGGCGCGTCTCAGGCCGCACAGTTCGTTGCTCCGTGCGTCGGCGTTGCGACTCCGGGCACGTCGTCTCACCTGCCTACAACGTTCTCCGGGCATGGCGCGCCTCCTGCCTTGCGGGGCGACGGCCGCGAGAGGACACCTCCCAGGGGCAACGCTTGCCCCGCTGCAGTACGCTGGTGGGGGGTAGTTACTTTGGCCCGGCAGTGGGGGTGGAAAAGCTCGAACGGCAGGAATCATCACCGGCGCGTCGAACCCCTTGCACGGTGAGCACTGTGTCGAGCACAACCGCAGGCAGCAGCAACCAGAGCTTCAGCCTTCGTCTGGCGCAGGTGAATCCGGTCCTGGGTGACGTGGAGCGGAACCTGGAGATGCACCTGAAGCACATCGACGCTGCAGCGGCCGACGGTGTGGATCTCATCATCTTCCCGGAGCTGTCGCTCACGGGGTACTACCTCCGCGATCTGGTGCCCGACGTCGCCCTGCGGCTCGACAGCGCCGAGGTGGCAGCCCTGCGGGAGCGCAGCAGCAAGCTCAGCATCGTGGTTGGACTCGTTGAGGAGACACTGGAGTTCAACTTCCACGTCTCGGCCCTGTACCTGGAGAACGGGCACGTCCGGCATGTGCACCGCAAAGTGTATCTGCCCACATATGGGATGTTCGACGAGGAGCGCTATTATGGCGTGGGGGATCGCGTGCGAGCGTTCGACACGCGGCTGGGGCGGTGCGCGATCCTGATCTGTGAAGACCTATGGCATCCGGCCACGGCCTACATAGCATCTCGCGATCGGATGCAGTATCTTATCGCTCCGGCGGACAGCCCCGTGCGGGGGACGGTCTCCGGGCGACCGGAGGCCGCCGACATCTACCACGACATGCTGCGTACGTATGCCCGGCTCTTCCAGGTGTACGTGTTCTTTGTCAACCGCGTGGGCTACGAGGAGGGCGTCAGCTTCTGGGGCGGGAGCCAGATTATCGACCCAACAGGCGATATCGTGGCGCAGGCGCCATATCTGGAGGAGGCCCAACTCACCGCGACAATTGACGTGGGCGGCATCCGGCGGGCCAGAGCGCAATCGCCGCTTCTAAGCGACGAGCGGATCGACCTGACGCTCAGAGAGCTGCATCGGATCCATCGGGAGTACCTGGAGGACTGAGGGGAGGATGCAAAGCCTGGAGATTGATTGCGAGTTGGTGCACGACATCCTCACTGGCTTCGTGCGTAACGAGATCACCAAGTTCGGCTTCGAGCGGGCCGTCGTGGCCATGTCCGGCGGCGTGGACTCGACGCTCTCGGCGTTCATCGGCGCCGAGGCGCTGGGAGCGGACAACGTCGTCGGCGTGTTCATGCCTTACAAGGCGAGCAGTCCCGACAGCCTGGCCGACGCGCAGATGGCGGCTGAGCAGTTGGGCATCGAGACCATGACGGTAGACATCACGCCGATGGTCGATGCGTATTTTGAGAACTTCCCCGACGCGAACCGCCTCCGGCGCGCCAACAAGATGGCGCGGGAGCGAATGACCATCGTATACGACATCTCCGCCGTGCGTCAGGCCATGGTGGTGGGGACGAGCAACAAGACTGAATCGCTCCTGGGCTATACCACCCTGTGGGGCGATATGGCGTGCGCCGTCAATCCCATCGGCGACCTGTATAAGACACAGGTGCGGCAGCTTGCGCGGGCCATCGGCGTGCCGGAGAACATCGTCGCCAAGAGCCCCACGGCCGACCTGTGGCCGGGGCAGACGGACGAAGGGGAGCTGGGCTTCACGTACGAGGAGGTGGACAAGGTCCTGTATGCGCTCGTCGATGAGCGCCGGTCGGCGGAGGATGTCGTCGCCAGGGGCTTTGACGAAGCGTTCGTGGACCGCGTCCAGGAGATGGTCCGGGGATCGCAGTACAAGCGGCGCATGCCGTTGGTTGCGAAGATTTCGCCTCGCAGCATCGACCGCGACTTCCGCTACGCCAGGGACTGGGGGAGGTGACAAAGGCAGGGGAAAGGGTGAAGGGCAAAGGGTCATAGGGCTGACGACAAAGCTGGCGACTCCCGCCGTCCCCCTTCCTCAGTCTTGCGAGTCTTGGGTGAGCCTGACTCCACTGATCCTCGCACTGGCGCGCCTGGCACCCTGTACCTGTGTGCCACGCCCATCGGCAACCTCGAGGACATCACACTCCGAGCGCTGCGCATCCTGGCTGAGGTCGATCTGATCGCTGCCGAGGACACGCGCCGCACGCGCAAGCTCCTGGCGCACTACGACATCCACACGAACCTGACCAGCTACCACGGGGCAATCGAGCGTGAGCGGGCGGCCGACCTCATACAGCGACTGCTGGCCGGCGAGAGTATTGCCGTGGTCTCCGATGCCGGCACGCCGGGGATCTCCGATCCCGGCCACGAGCTCGTGAAGCGAGCCATAGACGCGGCTGTGCCGATTGTGGAGATCCCGGGGCCGAGCGCCGTGATGTCGGCGCTCGTGATCTCGGGACTGCCGACGCGCAGATTCCGCTTCGAGGGCTTCCTGCCGCGCGCAAAGCGCGACCGACGAGCGGCGCTGCAGCGACTGCGGGACGAGGAGTGCACCTTGGTGTTCTTCGAGGCCCCACACCGCCTGCGCGACAGCCTGCAGGACATGCTCGAGTGTCTGGGAGATCGGCGGATGGCTCTCGTGCGCGAGCTCACGAAGAAGTACGAGGAGGTGCTCCGCTGCACGGTATCGGAGGCGGCGGAGACCTTCCAGCGACGCAAACCACGGGGAGAGTTCACGCTCGTTGTCGCCGGGGCTGCACGGGAGCCACGAGCGGAAGAGCTCGAAGATACCGCCGACGATGTCACCGAAAGGCTGCGGGAGCTGCTCGGGCGAGGAATGTCCACCAAGGACGCCGTCCGGACCGTTGCTGAAGAGTGCGGCGTTTCGCGGGGCCGCGCATATCACAAGGCCCTGGAACTGAGGGGCCAATTGCCATCCCACCCCAGTGATCAGTGACCAGTGGTCAGTTGTCAGTGGAACGGAACGGCAGAAGGCAGGGCGCCACGTCGCAAGGAGCCAGTCGAGCCGATCTCGCCCGGAGTCTCGCCTCCAGTGCGCCGGTCCCCCTTCTGGCTCACCGGTGCCTTTACTGGCCACCGGCCACCGACCACTGACCACTGTGGTGGCGAAGCCGAATGCAACAGCCATCTACAGCGCCACACCGCAACACCGAAGGACCTGAGACGCCGCGCACGGCACGCGCCGCCCTGGGCGCCACCGCCGTGCTGGCCGGCGGCATATTCGCCAGCCGTATGCTTGGGCTGCTGCGCGAGGTTCTCGCGGCAAGGCAATTCGGCACAACGCGCGTCAGAGACTGCTTCAACCTGGCCTCACAGGTCCCCTTCGGCATCGTCACTGCCGTTGGGATGCTGCTCACGGGCGCGATGGTCCCGGTGTTCACCAGCTACGTGAGCCGGGGCGAGGAGGACGAGGGGTGGCGAGTCGTCGGGACCATCTGGACGGTGGCGGCCATCGTCCTGACGGGCGCCTGGCTGCTCGCCACGGCATCGGTCGGTCGCTTGGCGCCTCTGCTTGCGCCCGGATTTGAGGCCTCGTGGGAGGAGGCTCTGACGGCGCGCCTGCTGCGGATAACGCTCCCCTACCTCGTCATCGCATCGCTCGGATCGGTGTTCTTCTGCATCCTGCTATCCTATCAGCGCTTCCTGCCGGCGGCAGTCGCCCATGCGGTCCCGAATGTGCTCATCGTGGCGGTGCTGCTCGGGTTCGGCTCATCTGTGCGGATCGACGCCCTGGCGATCGGATGGGTCCTGGGCGGCGTTGGCTATGCGGTGGCGCAATTGCCCGCTGTCTGGCGCCTCAAGGGCGGACGCTCACTGCTCGCCTTGGATTTGCAGCACGAGGGAGTCAAGCAGGTGGCACGCCTGAGCCTGCCACTGGTGGTACCCACGGCTCTGGCCCCGGTCGTCGGCATGGCGAAACGAGCCCTGGCTTCCAAGCTGCAGGTCGGCAGCATCGCGGAGCTGGACTACGCCGAGGACATTGTGCTCATTCCTGTCGGCATCCTCGTGGCCGCCACGTCGATGGTCGTCTTGCCCAAGCTGGCCCAGCGCGTGGCCCGCGACGACCTGGAGGGCATGAAGCGCCTGGTGTCCATCGGCCTTCGCCTGGTCGTGGCTCTGATGCTGCCGGCCATGGTCCTGGCGATAATGCTGCGGCACTCGATCGTTCGCGTGCTGTTCCAGCGGGGGCAATTCACGCCGCAGACGACGGGGCGAGTGGCGGATATCCTGCTGTGGAGCGGCGGCATGCTGGTGACGTCCGGGCTGGTGGAGGTTCTTACGCGCTCATTTCACGCCTGCCAGGACACCCTCACGCCCAGCGCACTCTCAGTCGGCGGGAGCCTGATGAAACTCCTGCTCATGCTCGCTCTCGTTGGCCCCTTTGGGGTCCGCGGACTGGCGGCCGCGAGCTGGCTCACGCAGGGCCTCATCGGGACGGTGATGGCCGCCGCACTGCGGCGGAGAGTGGGCGCGCTCCGAGGTGGTGAGATCGGCCGCTGCTTCGTGGGCCTCGCCGCCGCCAGCGCGGCAATGGCGTTGTTGCTGTGGCTGACGACGTCCCAAGTGCTGCCCGGGTGGCGCGGCGTCGCGGGAGCGCACGAGGCACTTTGGCTCGGCATCCAATGCGCCCTGGGCGTGGCGGCCTATGTCCTGCTGGTACTGCTCATCAATCCCGCCGAGCGCCGCGCGGTCCTCAGCCGCGTGGCGGCGGCGAGAGGGCAGTAGCGGCCTTGAGTCACCGGGGAGGGTGATGGCTCCTGCCGGGCCATCCGAGCCAGCAGAGCTGGTTGGAGATGGCGGCTGTGCACACGGGCCCTTGCACGTCGGAAACACACCCGAGCGCATCTCCCTCGACAACTGGTAGGCCCCGACTGCAAAGGGGATTGCGCGGGGGCTGCGGGGTCATCACCGAGGGCTTGGCCGCCCGGCATTCGAGTTCGGCGTCTCCAGGCGTGAGCCGAGGAAATAGCGCCAGACCCAGGCTCGTGGGCCGCGGAGGCGGCTCTTGACCATTAACACCGATGATCTCGATAGCTTCGCCACGGAGAGCGCCTTGCTGCCGAAGAGGATCTCGCGCACGATGCTCTGCCGCGCCGCGCCGATGAGCACCAGGTCGTAGTTCGCCGACCGCCGGCAGATGGTGGCGGCAATCGAGGGGGTCTCCACCAACTCGACATCGATGTCCGGGTTCTCTCGCTTCCGTACGTCGGCCTGGAAGTACCGCTCGACCGTCAGCGGATCGATGTCGGTGCCCGTCTTCTGGACGTGCAGGTAATCCACCGGAGCCCCCCAGTGCGCGGCGATCCCCTTGCCCACGTCCACCACCAGATCGGCGTGTGGACTGGCGGTGACGTTCACCAAGATTCGCCGGACTCCGTCTTCGGACAGGTCTCGCTCACCCTTGAGCACGGCCACATCGCAGGGCGCGTCGCGCACCACCTTGTCCAGCACCGCCCCCAGCAATCTCTGATGGTCGCCGGTCCAGCCGCGCCACCCCATGACGATCATGTCGCATTTTTCTTGGCGTGCCGCGTGCAGAATGCCGTCGGCGGCATTGTGGGAGATCTTAAGCACCGATTCCGCTTCCACTCCCATGCCGCGCACGATCTTCGCGCCCTTCTCCAGAAGCTGCTGTCGCCCGTGCACCACGCCCATGCCCTCTTTGACGGGCAACTGAATCGGCACTTCCGCGATGCTGAGCAGCACCACTTCGCCGTTATTAGCCTTCGCCAGAACGGCGCCGAGCGTGGCCAAGTTGTCCACCGTCTCGGGGTTGTGGATGGGCACCAGCACGGTGTAGCGACCCGGCGAGGGCAAGTGATGCCCCACCACGTACACTTCCCGATCCGGCATGGCGAGATGCCTGAAGTACAGGAAGTACCCGATCAGCCCCACGGCGATCCACCCGAGCGCCATACACGAGGCCGCCGGCTGGGACGAGAACTGCGAAACGGCCAGGACGATGCACGTGATCGTGCCAAGCGCCGGGAGCACGGGGAAAAGCGGGATCCGGAAGGCACGTTGCAGGTCCGGCTCACGATAGCGGATGACGATGACGCTCAGATTCGTGAGCGCAAAACAGAGCAGGAACAGCAGGCTGGCGCCCGCGCCGACGGTCTCGAGCGGCAGCGTCGCAGCCATGAGCAGAATCAGGGCGCCGGTGACGAGAATGGCGATGTGCGGCGTGCGGCGTCGATGATGAATGTCGCCGAGCAAGGCCGGCAGCATGTGATCGCGGCCCATGGAGAAGCACACCCGCGACGAGGCGAGCACGGTTGCGTTTAGGGCCGACATGGTGGAGAAGATGCCACCGACGACAATGAGAACGAAGCCCAGTCCCCCCATGAACGTCTCAGCCGAGCGCACGAGCCCGGCCTCGCCCGCACCGCCAATGAACCGCCAGGCGGTCGCGCCCTCGGGAGCTCGGACAGCCCCCACGCACACGAACACGACGATGATGTAGACGACCACGGCGACGCCTAGCGACAGGAAGATGGCGCGGGGGATGTTCCGCTCCGGATCCTTGATCTCTTCGCTGACCGTGGCGATGAGGTCGTAGCCCTCGAATGCGATGAAGGTGAGGCCCATGGCCAGCACCATCCCGCCGACGCCGTTGGGGAACAGGGGGGTGAAGTTCGCCCGCATCGTGGGAACGTCGCCGGCTATCGCCTTGAGGCCGACCAGGGCGAAGATGCCGAGGATGACGATCTTCGCCAGCGTGATAACATCCTCGGTCTTGCCCGTCACCGCTGCGCCGACCCAGTTGAGGGTCACGAAGAACATCGCGGCGACGACCGCGATCAGCGCGCCGCCCCAGTGCGCCCCCAACGGCGCCAATACGGCATGGTAGAAGCCCGGCGTCCACGCCTCGAAGACCTCCAGGAAGTATGCGCCGCAGCCGCGGGCGTAGAGCGCGCAGGCCACCGTGTAGGCGAACCACAGCATCCAGCCGGAGAGGAAGCCCACGGGAGCCGACAGGGCGCGCCGGACAAAGGCGTATCCGCCGCCGGCCTCCGGGATGGATGACGACAGCTCCGCGTAGCTCAGAGCTGTCAGGAGCGTCACCAGGCCGTTCAGCCCGAAGGCCAGGACGGCGGCAGGCCCCGCCTGGTTCACCGCCAGCCCAGTGAGCACGAAGATGCCGGCGCCGATCATGGCGCCGATGCCGAGCATCGTCGCATCGAAAAGGGTCAGATCGCGGGCGAATTCTATCCGGATCTGCTGTTCGTCAACTGCCTTTGCCTCGGCCACTGGGCTGCCCACTCCTGGCAGGCACCGAGCCGGACCTGCCTACATTGCCGGAGAGTATTCACTACCATGCGGCCCATCCCTTCAGCAACTCACCCGACCTTCGGCCCACCCTCGGCGCATGCAGAACTGCAGCGATCAAACACAAAGCTTAGCGCTGCCGGGCGGCAGCGCTAGCTTGCGGCAGATTACCACCTCTTCGTCACTTCGTCCATGCCCTGATGTACTCCCCCCGCTCGTCGGGCTTCTTCTCCGACACCTCTTCCGCGTCAACGTCCGCCCCCGTCAGCCGGTTCAGCCCCCAGGCGGCGCTGGCCACCACGTACTCTCGCGTCTCCTTCCGCACCATATCCAGAAGCACGGGCATGTCCTCTTCGGTCGCCGTCCGCTTGAACACTTCGACGGCCCGGTCGCGCACTATCCCGTCCGGCTCGCCAGAGCTCAGTAGGGCCAGAGCAGCCTGGCGACCCAGTGCGGGAGCGTGGAAGCGAAGCGCCCCAAGCAGAGCAACCCGCACTGCCGGCGGACGCTTCTGGTCGAGACACATGGGGGCAATCCGCTGGGCCAGCTCGGCCGGCATCGCCTCCTCGAGCGTCCGTGCAGCTCGGCCTGCCACTTCGGCGTCCTCATCGTCGAGATACGCGATAAGCTGCGCCGCCACCGAGGCACTGCCGATGCGCTCCAGAGCCAGCGCAGCCGCATGGCGTACTGCCGTGTCTTTGCTGGCGAGCAGTCGCACGAGCTGTGGTGCGGCCGGCTCATAGATCATCGCTCCGAGCGCCTCGACAGCCGACAGCAGCGCCGGCCCGGTCGCGGTCTGCAACTCGGCGAGGCGCTCCTTGGGTAGGGCCTCATCCCGCCACCGGATGCAGTGGTCGATTTCGATAATCCGTGCGGTGTCACCGACCGTGCCCTTCTGCAGAGCGTACGAGCGGATCTCCATGGTCGAGTCGGTGCACTCAACCATGCTGTAGTGCGGGAAGTCGCAATCCAGCGCGATGCGCGCGTCCCACCAGTCGGCGAACTGTCCGCCGATGCCGCCGGCCGAGACGAGGTATACGGTGCCATTACGATCGTCGCGTTTGCCGCCGCGCAGGGCGAAGGAGCGCTCGTAGATGTGCGTGTGGCCCACCGCGACCATATCAACGTTGTGCTTATCGAAGACTGCCTCCAGCTCCGGATTGCCGGAGGCCTTGCGCTTGTCATAGCCCTTGAGGTAGCCGGTGCAGTAGATGGGACGGTGCAACCCCACTATCTTCCAGGGGCGGTCAGTCGTCGCCAGGTCCTTGTCGAGCCACGCGGGTGCCTTGTCCTCGGCGACGATGGACACGATGGAGACGTGCACGTTGCCCCAATCGAACGACGAGAACGGCTCGCCGCCGGGCAGATCGTGATACCAGGTGAACCAGTTGTTGTCCGGATACTGCGTCGGGCTATCCTCGTGGTTGCCCCGGGCCACGTACATCGGGATCTGCTTCATGGAGTACGCGAAGCGCCGGAAGTGATCCGGCCAGAGCTCGTACTGATGCCCTCGCGAGACGAGGTCGCCCAGGTGGAGGGTGAACTCCGGCTTCTGTGCCATCATGTGCCGCGGAAAGCCACTCGTCTCCCACTTCGTGCCCCAGAAGCGAGTGTCGCCGAGCACGGCGAAGCGTATGGGCCGGACGCGGGCCGGAGCGGTGCGAAACGTGGCCTCATGCGTCGCATCGCCCGCGCGGACGCGGTAGCGGTAGGCGGCGTCGGGCTTCAGCCCCGAGATCCGCACCTTGTGGATCTTCACCTGCTTGGCATCGGTGGCCGTCTGAGGATAGCCGGACCCCGCGGCCGGGCCATACGCCACCGCAGATGCCGCGGGCGCCGGCGTCTCCCACATTATAGTAATGCCGTCTGGGGCAGCATTCTGCACGTACGGCGCAGTATAGAAACCTTGAGTTGGCGCCTGCGCAAGGGCCGTGGCAAGCAGCGCCGCCAAAGCAACCGCCGCAAGTGCCGCGGCGCAGGTACGAGCGATCTTCAGACCAGCCATCGCGGACCTCCTTACATACGCAAAGACTGAGGGGCACGCGCCCCTTGCGTGATTATACTAACACTTCACCCGCGGACGGGATTTGTTTCCGTCCTTACGCCGCGTGTCCCTTCTTCCGCGCGACACGGCCAATGCGGCGCCGACTTCTCAAGACCCCCCAACAGTGTTATACTGCGCCCCACGAGCCCCTCCTTCAGCCTCAGGAGGCGAGACCCATGCAGCGTATCAAGCGCGCGGATGCCATGAAGTACGAGTTCGATCATCGGGATGAGCCGCTGCTGCGCGTGCAGCAGGGCGAGAGCTTCGTCATCGAGACCATGGACGCCGGGTCGGGATACTTCAAGACGGCCGACGATCTCCCCATCCGCGAGCGCATGCCGACGCACAAGGACGCCGAGCCGGGCAAGGGCAACCCGATCGGCGGCCCCAGGTATGTCGAGGGGGCCCAGCCGGGCGACCTGCTGGCCGTGAAGATCGAGGACATCGTGGTGGGGGAGCAGGGCTGGACGGCCATCTTTGCCGGCAGCGGGCCCTTTGGCGAGTCCACCGAGTATCCCGAGCTGACCGGGCCTTACACCCACATCATCAGGCATGACCCGGGCCCGTCAGGCACCACCCGCGACGGCATGGCCATCGTCACGGACGATCTGAGTTGGCCTCTGCGCCCCTTCATCGGCACCATCGGCGTGGCGCCGCAGCGGGAGGTGGAGACCAGCGCGGTCGGTCAGGGGCCGTGGGGCGGCAACCTCGACTGCCGCGACGTCTGTCCGGGCCATACGTTCCTGGTGAACGTCTATCACGAGGGCGCGCTCCTGTACATAGGGGACGTGCATGGCTCGCAGGGCGACACCGAGAGCTACGGGGCGGCCGATGAAACGCAGGCCGATGTGCAGCTCAGTTGCACGGTGCTCAAGAACAAGCGCATCGAGTTCCTGCGCATCGACAAGCCCGAGAGCATCGTGTCCGTCTACTGCTTTCGCCCGCTGGAGGTGGCGGTCGAGTCGGCCATGAAGGACCTGGTGCGCTGGCTCATCCAGGAGTACAACATTCCGCCGCGCATCGCCTACATCCACACCTGCTGCAACCCCGACTTCCGCATCAACGTCTACCAGATGGTGCGCATCGGCCGCATCCAGTACACCGTGGGAGCCGAGCTGCCGAAGAAGTATCTGGCGTGACGCTGACCGGGTGGCATCGGTTGCTTGCCAACCCGTGCCCCTCATACCCACGCCCACGCGCCCCACCTCGCACCATCAACCGTGCACCGCGTACCTTCCGTCATTAACAAGAATTTACATCCATTGCTGCAGGAAGTAGCCCGAGACCCGTGAAATTGCCAATTGAGCGGCGCCTGACGAGGACTATCTGTCGCATCGCTCGCAAAGTCGAGGTAGCGCCGGATCTCGCTGGGCCCGCAAAGGGGCCGGCCCGAGCTTCTGGTCTGCCGGGCACTTGCTGAGGGCAGCGCAGTCACGGTTGGCCTCGGGAGGAGGAATGGCTATGCGACGGGTTGTGGTCATGACAGCCATCTTGTGCAGCATTCTCTCGTTGACGGCTGCCGGAGTATGCGTGGCAGACCCCTGGTACATCCACACGCTCGACACCGCCGCGCCCGATGGCTACGCCTATCCGTGCCTTGCGCTGGATGCCAGCGGCCGCCCCCGCATAAGCTACTACGACGCGACCAACCACGACCTGAAGTACGCCGCCTGCAACGGGAGCGGTTGGGAGATTGACACTGTGGACAGTGCCGGCGACGTCGGCAAAGAGACCTCGCTGGCGCTGGACGCCAGCGGCTATCCGCACATAAGCTACCTCGACGACACCAACCACGACCTCAAGTATGCGGCCTGGAACGGCAGCACTTGGAGCATCCAGACCGTGGACGCTACGGGCTACGTCGGCTACTACCCCTCGCTGGCGCTGGACAGCAGCGGGTACCCGCACGTGAGCTACTTCGACTGGAGCAACTGGCGCCTCAAGTACGCCGCATGGAACGGCGCCAGTTGGACCATCCGGACGGTGAGCACCAGCGGCGACCTACTCTGGACCAGCTCCCTGGCGCTGGACACGGGCGACTATCCGCACATAAGCTACCAGTACAACGGTTGGTTCGGCGAACCGTATTCGGGGTTCCTCAAGTACGCCGTCTGGAACGGCAGCAGTTGGGACATCTACACGCCCAGGACCGGCGGCTTCCACATGTACATTGACGACGGCATCTGCCTGGTCCTGGACCGCAGCGACCATCCTCACATCAGCAACTTCGACCCCGACGGCTATTCGATCTTCTACATGGCCTCCGACGGGATCGGCTGGAGCGGGTGGAGGGTGGCGTCGGAGTGGCGCGCACCCGGCGGGAGATTCATGGCGTTGGACGACACCGACTATCCGCACCTGGGCGTCCGCAGCCTCAACAGGGACCGGGGGGGCTACGACCTGAAGTACACCGCCTGGAACGGCACGAATTGGGACACCCAGATAGTGGACGGTGTCGGCGACGTCGCCCTTTACACCCCCCTGGCGCTGGACGCCGATGGCTATCCACACATGAGCTATTACGAGCAGACTAACGGGGAGCTCAAGTACGCGACGGCGCGGCCGCCCCCACAGGCCTCGCACGATCTCCCCGCCAGCGGCTACTCCATGATCTCCTTGCCGCTCACCCCCAGCTCC
This sequence comes from Armatimonadota bacterium, assembly GCA_030601885.1. Classification (GTDB taxonomy): domain Bacteria; phylum Armatimonadota; class Zipacnadia; order JAUWAU01; family JAUWAU01; genus JAUWAU01. Next base: position 22,929 of record JAUWAU010000027.1, on the reverse strand, counting down.
GCCACAGTGCACGACGTCCTCTGCGACGATCTGGGCCACGGCAACTACTACATGTGGCGTTGGGACGGGGGCCGCTACTACACGGTGCCGACGACCACGCCCGGATGCCAAGCCACCACGCTGAGCGCGCAGGAGGGCTATTGGGTGCTGGCGCCGGGGGCGACGCTGGACATCGACGTTGGCGGCAGCCTGCCGCACCCGAATCAGAGGATCCCGCTGCAGACGGGCTGGAACATCGTGCCGGCGCCCTACGAAGCCACAATGGACAGCCTGCAGGTGGACAACGCCGGTGACGTGCGCAGCCTTGCCGATGCGCAAGCGGCCGGCTGGGTGGCGGCCACTTTCTTTGGCTCCCACGACGGCACGGGCACGTACAGCAGGCTCACAATCAACCGGACGCCGCCCGACAAGCTGTCCTTCTGGCACGGTTACTGGGTGGCAGCCGCCGTCGGGTGTTGGCTGATCGTCCCGCAGCCCTCAGGCGGAGCGGCGGCAACCGCGATCAGGGCAGCAGAACCGACTCCTGTGCCGCCCACCTGGACCTTCGACATCCACGCCGCCAGCGGAGGCTCCACGGACAGCATCACCATCGCCGCTGCCGATGGGGCTTCCGACGCCTTCGATGGCTTTGCCCTGGATAAGCCCAAGCCGCCGGCAGCGCCCGGCGAAGGGAGGCTGCGGATGGTGCTGGTCCCAGACGCCGCTGCTGTAGGGCGGGGATACCCATCCCCGCCAGCCTTCGCCACCAGCTCCTCGATGACCGCCGGCGGGCTCGCCACGGAGGCCAAGAGCACTGCGCAGCAGACCACCGACTACCACTTCATCCTCACCGGCGGCGTGAAGGGGGAGCCAGTGACGCTGAGCTGGCCGCACTTGAGCCGTCTGTCCAGGGATCGAGTGGCCATCCTCACGGATCGTGACACGGGCAAGCGCACATTCATGCGCTCGCGAGCGCGCTACGAATTCGCCGCGCCGGGAGCCGACGGCAGTCGCCACCTCGGCGTAACAGTCAAGCCGGCCCAGCAGGCCGGAACGCTCATCACCGGCTTCTCGGCAGTGCCGCTTAGAGGCGGCCGGGGAGCCGAGCTGGCGTTCAGCCTGTCGGCCGACGCCAGCGTGGATATCAGCCTACTCAACGTGGCTGGCCGGCTGGTGGGGCGCGTCCGGCAGGGCGTTTCCGCCGACGCAGGCACACATGCTGTCACCTGGAGCGGCCGCTCTCTGAGCGACACGCCGCTGCCCAACGGCCTGTACCTGTGTGTGCTGAAGGCCAAGACTCCCGACGGCCGGCAGGCCAGCGCCGTGCGACGTATCATGCTGGCACGCTGAGCCCGGCTGGGGCGCCGGAGGCAGGCACCGTGCGGGGCGGTCAGCGCCTCGCGCTGGGAGGAGGAATGGTTGTGCGACGGGTCATGCTAATGACTGCAGTCTTGTGCGCTGTGGTCGCATTGGTGGCCGCGGGGGCTTGCGCGGCCAGCACGTGGTACACCGAGACCGTGGACACGGCGGACCATGTCGGCTCGGGTAGCTCGCTGGCGGTGGATGCCAGCGGCTATCCGCGGATAAGCTACTCCGACAATACCAACGATGACCTCAAGTACGCCGTCTGGACAGGCGGCAATTGGGACATCCGGACGGTCGATGGCGGCGCCGCGGGCGGGGACACTTCCCTGGAGCTGGACGGCGACGGCTATCCGCACATAAGCTACCAGGACTACAGCGCCGACTCCGACCTCAAGTATGCCTTCTGGAACGGCAGTAGTTGGGTCTTCCGGACGGTGGACAGCGCGCCGAGCGTCGGCTTCTCCAACTCGCTGGCCTTGGAGGAGCATCGCGGCTATCCCAAAATAAGCTACGGCGACGATGACAACGGCAACCTCAAGTACGCCTCCTGGAACGGCAGTAGTTGGCTGATCCAGACGGTGGACAGCGCTGGCTCTGTCGGCGGCTACACTTCCTTGGCCCTGGACCCCTGGGTCTATCCCCACATAAGCTACTACGACTGGACGAACGACGATCTGAAATACGCCGTCCGGACGAGCACCGCTTGGGAGATCCAGACGGTGGACAGTGCGGGCGATGTGGGCAGGGACACTTCTCTGGCCCTGGCCGCCTTGGGCCGTCCCCGCATAAGCTACTACGACGCCACCAACGGCGACCTGAAGTACGCCGCCTGGAACGGCACTACGTGGGACATCCAGACGGTGGACAGCGCCGGCGATGTCGGCCAGCACACGTCTCTGGCACTGGCTGGCGGCTATCCGCGCATAAGCTACTACGACGGCACCAACGACGACCTCAAATACGCCGCCTGGACCGGTGCCACTTGGGACATCCAGACAGTAGACAGCGAGGGCTCGGTCGGCGCGTACACTTGCCTGGCTCTGGACGCCGGCGGCCATGCGCACATAAGCTACTACGACGCCACCAATGCCGACCTCAAGTACGCCACCACTCACGCGCCGGCACACATCTCGCACGAGCTGCACACCGCCGGCTACTACATGATCTCCTTTCCGCTCGCGGCCACCCCGGCGACCGTCCACGACATCGTCTGCGACGATCTCGGCCACGGCAATTTCTACATGTGGGGCTGGGATGGCGGCCGCTACCAGATCGTCCCGAGCGCACCCCCGGAGTGCCAAACCACCGCTCTGACCACGCAGGACGGCTACTGGATCCTGGCTGCCGCAAGCGTCATCGGCATGCGCGGACTCCAGGCCATCGCGGATCAGGCGATCCCGCTTCAGAGCGGCTGGAACATGGTCGCCGCACCCCACGAAGCCACCATGGACAGCCTACAGATTGACAACGCCGGCGACGTCCGCAGCCTCGCCGACGCCGAGGCAGCCAACTGGGTGCTCGCCACCTTCTATGGCTCTCACGATGGCACTGGCAGCTACCGCACGCTGACGATCAACCAGATCCCGCCGGACCAACTCTCGCTCTGGCATGGCTATTGGGTACTGGCCGGGCTGGATTGCTCGCTGATCGTGCCCCTGGCCCCACCTGCCCCGCCGACAGCCGCGACGGCTGCGTTGCGGGCGACGGCCCGCCCCGCTTGGACTTTCGACATCCGGGCCACTAGCGCAAGCTTCGTGGACACCATTACTATCGCCGCAGCCGATAGTGCATCAGAGGACTTCGACGGCTTTGCGCTGGATAGGCCCAAGCCTCCGGGAGCGCCCGGGGAAGGCAGGCTGCGGATGGTGCTCAGAGGCAAAGGCCGGCGGGGAAGGGCATCCCCGCCCTACAACAAGGCACCCGGCCGACAGACGCCGTGGGGGTCTGAGCTGGCCATGGACACAAAGGGCACCGGACACGAGACGACCCAGTGGCACTTCACTGTCAGCGGCGGCGTCGAGGGGGAGCCGGTGACCCTAAGCTGGCCGCACTTGAGCCGCTTGCCGAAGGATCGAGTGGCGATCCTCACCGATCGCGACACAGGAAAACGCACCTTCATGCGCACGCGGGCCCAGTACCAGTTCTCCGCGCCGGGGGAAGACTCCGGCCGGAGCTTCACGGTCACCGTCAAGCGTGTCCAGGCGGGAGCATTGCTCATCAGCGGCCTGAGTGCCTCCGCGACCCGTGGCGGCACCTGGGACGTTGCCTTCACCCTGTCGGCCGACGCTGCCGTCACGGCCCGCATCTACAACGTCGCCGGCCGCCGTGTCGCCGACATCGCGCGCGCCCAGCAACTGTCCCGCGGCCAGGCGTCACTGACCTGGAACGGCCGGAGCATCAGTGGTACAGCCGCCCCAACCGGCAGCTACCTCCTCCGCGTCACGGCTCGCAGCGAAGCTGGCCAACAAGCATCGGCGGTGACGTTCCTCCAGGTGACCCGCTAGGACAGCAGGCCCACAGGTCACAGGTCAGTACCTACAGCACCACCGCGCGCCGGCCAACTCATGGCCTGCTGCGGGATGGGCCCTCCTCCCTCTCACAATACGGACGCCCCATAACACACGGGCCCCCGGCAAGCCGGGGGCCCGTTGTTGACCTCGTGCGCAGGCCGACGGCGCTACCGCTGATCGATGGGCACGTAGTCGGCGCTCATGGGGCCGACGTATGCCGCGCGTGGACGGAAGATGCGGTTGTCCGCCAGATACTCCAGCGCCCGTGCGCACCATCCCGCAATGCGGCTCACGGCGAAGATGGGGGTGAACATCGCCGTCTCGAAGCCCAGCCCCGTGTAGACGATGCCCGAATAGAAGTCTACGTTGGGGAATACGCCCTTTGCCTCGCCCAGCTCAGTGGACACGAGGTCATCGAGCTTGATGGCGATGTCGTACAGCTTGCGCATCTCTGGGTCCTTCTCGGCCATCAGCGCAGCCAGTGGCTTGAGAATCCGCGCCCGGGGGTCATACGCCTTGTACACCCGGTGCCCGAAGCCCATGATGAGCCGCTTCTGCTCGCGCGCCGCCCGGTACCATGGCTCGGTGTTGTCGGGCGTGCCGATCTCGTTCAGATCGTACAGCACCCGCTCATTGGCGCCGCCGTGCAGCGGGCCCTTGAGGCTGCCGATGCCGGCCACGACCGAGCTGTACATGTCGCTGAGCGACGAGTTGACCACCATGGTGGTGAAGGTGGATGCGTTCATGCCGTGGTCGATGTGCAGGATGAGGGCCACGTCCATGATCCGCGCCAGGAGCTCATCGGGCTTCTCGCCGGTGCTCATGTACAGGTAGTTGGCCGAGTGCCCCAGCTCCAGATCAGGCGGAACCACGTCTTCGCCCTTCCGGATTCGCGCCACTGCGCCAGCGATCGTTGCGAGCTGCGCGACGAGCTTGATGGAGATCTCCATCTCGTTCTCGACCGTCGGCTCATCGGCGTTGGGGTCGAGGCAGCCGAGCACGGACACGCCCGTGCGCAGCGCCGCCATTGGGTGGGTCTCTTTGGGCAGCCTCTTCAGAGTCTCGATGACCTCGTCAGGCACCGCGCCATAGTCCTTTAGCTTCTTCTCGAACTCCGTCAACTCCGCCCGTGTCGGCAGCTTGCCATTCAGCGTGAGGTACGACGACTCCTCATACGTAGACTTCTCTGCCAGGTCGAAAACGTTGAGCCCGCCATAAATCAGCCAACCTTTGGTGCCATCCACGTAACCGATCTGGGATTCGCAGGCGATGGCGCCCTCGAGACCTTTCCCGAGCGATGCCTCCACCGGCCACTCCACGGCTCCGGTGAACTGCGGCGGCGGCGCGTCGGCGGTCTCCTTTACCGCAACCTTCGCAGTTTCGGCAATTATCTGTGCGACTTGATCCACAGCTTTCACTCCCTTGCATGACAGATGTATGCTCTGCGTGCAGGGGCCAAGGAGTTCGGGCCATGCCATTCATCCTGTCTTGCTCTGCCCGCAGATCACTTTTGTGCCTGGTATTCCTCGTCTGCACGTGGATTCCTCTTCCAGCTTGGGCAACACGGAGAAAATCAAGCCCCAGGGCACGGTAGCCGGTAGCCGGTGGCGGATACTGCCGTTTGCCGACCGAGGTGTCAGTGCCATCGAGGCGGAATACCGCACCCGGCATGCCGAGCCGGGCATTGCTCCGGTCGGTTCACCAAGCTCTGACGCGGGCCCGCCGCCGACGGACTTGTACGCCTTGGGCGGGCAAACCGTCTGGGCCGAAAGAAGGGTGACAATGGCGACCGAAAGGCGCCTCTGGATCGACTCCCACATCCACATCCGTGCCCACGCGCCCGACGGGGGCCCGTGCGACTTCACCGCCGATGACATTCTCCGGGTGCTCGACAGCAGCGATGCGGACCTGCGCTGGATTTCAGGAATGGGCAGCTCGGAGATGTCACGGCTGAAACAGGAGCCCGATGCCGTTCACTGGGCGAACGCGGCGCTGGACGAGCTGATAGCGCCGGCGCGCCCCCGGCTCTTGGGCTCGTGTATGGTCCATCCGCGCGCCGTGAAGGAATCGCACGAGGTCCTGGATCGGTTCATCGGGGAGCGCGGATTCGTCCAGGTCGGCGAGGTGCATGGAGTGCAGTTCAACTACGAGATGGACTGCCCGGGGATGATCGAGTTGGTGCGTCACGCGGCGGAGCTGGGCGCACCGGTGCAAATGCATTGCTCGACGAACAATATCGTGACTGGAGAACACATTCGGCAGATCATCAACGTCGCCCGCGCTGTGCCCGAGGCCAACATCATCGTCGCTCACGCCATCGGCGGCATCAATTCGTACCAGTACATGGTGGCCGGCGAGGTGTACTTCGGCGACGGCGGGGACAACCTGTACTTCGAGATTCGCGACTTTAACAGCCGCGAATACCTGCGGGCGGCCTGCGAGCGGCTCGGGCCCGATCGCCTCATCGCCGGCACCGACTGGTCAACCCACATAGGTCCGCCCTTCCTGCCATACGGCATCATCTTCGGCCTCGGATCTGTTGACGAGAACCCGTACCCGTGCACGGTCGGCAGTCTGGTTGGCTTCCTGCGGGAAGCGGGTGTGGCCGAGGAGGATATCGAGAAGATCGCCTCGGGCAACATCATCCGGATCCACCGCCTGACGGAGCGAGGGCTGCTCGAGCCGCGATGACGCCGCTGCGCTACTGCTGCGCCGCGGAAACGATAGGTGATAATGAGAACCGAGAAGTTGCTGTGGATCGACGCGCACATGCACGTTCGCGGCCATGCTCCCGACGGTGGGCCGTGCGATATCAGGCTGGATGACGTTGTGGACGTGGTGGACAGCAGCGATGCCGACGTGCGCTGGATTTGCGCGGTGGACTTCCCCGAGATGTCCCGGCTCCGAGAGGAGCCGGAAGCCGTGCACTGGGCCAACGCGGGGCTGGAGGAGTTGATTAGCCCGGCGCGCGGTCGGCTCTTTGGGTCGTGCATCGTGCATGCCGGCGCCGTGAAGCAGTCGCGCGAGGCCCTCGACCACTTCATTGGGGAGCGTGGATTCATCCAGGTCGGAGAGGTGCACGGCCCGCCGTGGGGTCCGGAGCTGGACTGCCCGGAGATGATCGAGATCGTCCGCCATGCAGCGCGGCTCGGGGCCCCGGTGCAGATAGACTGCCCGATCAGGAGTCTGCGCGCCAGCCAGCGCATCGGGCAAGTGTTCAACCTGGCGCGCGCCGTGCCGGAGGCCACCATCATCGCGGCGCATACGATCTGCGGTCCGACCACGCACGCGTACATCCTGTGCGGCGAGGTATACTTCAGCAACGGCGGCGATAACGTGTACTTCGAGATCTCCGACTTCAGCAAGCGGGAGCACGTGCGCGCGGCCTACGAGCGCCTTGGCCCGCACCGACTCATCGTCGGCACCGATTGGCATACCTACGGCGACCCGCCCTTCCTGCCCTATGGCATTCTGCTGGGCGTCAGAGCCGTCGAGGAGAACGCCTATCCGTGCACGGTGGGCAGCCTGGTGGGCTTCCTGCGAGAAGCGGGCGTGACCGAGGAGGACATCGAGAAGATCGGGGCTGGGAACGTCATCCGCTTACATCGGCTCGAGGCGAGAGGGCTGCTCTCCGTCGCCGGCCATTCGGCCGGCTGAGGGTGGCCGACTTCGGCCGGGCAGGCTGAGAAGCGCACGGGTGGCACGGGTTGCTCGTCAACCCGTGTACTCACCCAGCGGGCTGAAGACTACTGGGGCAGGCGTTTTCCGAGTCACTGGCGCACGACCAACCGATACGCGTGCACGACACGGCCCTCGAACTGGTTGCGTAGCTCCACCCTCACCCGCGCCGTGCCGACGTCGCTCGCCGACGGCATTCCGCTGAGCACTCCGGTGTCGGCGTCCAGCCGCAGCCACTTCGGCCCCCCGAGTAGCGAGAACGTGTACTGCTCCCTGTCGAAGAACTCCCGGCCGACATCCGCTCCGCGGTACTGGAGGTCGCCGAGAGACTCGATCGTCTTCGGCCGATACGAGTACCGCTCTCCCACCTTGGCCTCGGTCACCGGGCGCGTGTACACGAACGGGTGGGGCATCTCGACGTAATCCGAGCAGCCGCTCTGGGTGCCGTTGGCGTCAACGGCCACAACGCGGTAGTAGCATTTGTTCATGGTGGGCTTGTCGGGCTCGGGGGAGACGACGAGCATCTCCGTGTCCGTCGTCTCGCCGACGTAGTTGCCCGGCACCTTCCCGAGGCCGAGCACTTTGTAGGGCACTTTGCTGATGGAGAATCCCCTCTCGTCGCTTCCGTACACGTCGTAGTGGTCCGGCCGGGGCCCGCGCGGGTTGGGCCGCCAGCGAATGCGGACCTCCTGGCCTTTTATCTCTCGCGTCAGCCCAACCGGCACGCGTGGGCCCTCCCAGGAAAAGCGCCAGACGGGGCTCCAGGGACTCCAGACGCCGTGCTTCTCCCGGGCCCGCACGCGCCAGTAGTAGGCGACGTCGGGGCTGAACATGCCCGTGAACGGCACGCACCATTCGTTCTGTTTGATGACCACGTCGTAACTCGGCCGGTACGGGATACTCATGTCGGTCCGGCGGCTCACCTGGATATGGTACGCGCGGCAGCCGCTCACCTCGGGCCAGCGGAACGTCAGGATCGAGTCGCGCACGGTGGCATCGGGTCGCGGGTGGATGGGCTCGGCGGGAGGCACTGGCGGCGTCACCGCGTCGCTCTCCTGCCAGAGGTGCGTGATCGTTACCTCGCGCCGGCCCTTCGTGGCATCCGTGTAGCGGATGGTGTTCTCGCCGAGCCGCAGCCCGGGCAGCGACATGGGCGCGGCCATCACGTCGGTCTCGATCTTGAGGGAGCAGAGGTTGGCGCCGTGCCCCTCGTCGGCGGAGTGCAGGCCGATGCGGACGAGGTAGGAATACTTCGCTGGCCGGTCGTGGACGCGCAGAAGGGCGCCCGCGGGGCACTTGATGAGGATCCGCCCCCCCGGTCGCTCACATTGCACGCGCTCCCATTTGCGGCCGTCGAGAGAGAAAGAGATCGTAAAGGAATCCCCGGGGCCCAGGGCATAGAAGTCGGCCTCGACGCTGCCCCCGCAGATGACATACGGCGTGGTAATGCGATACACGAAGATCGCATCTTCGGAGCCACCGGCGAGCTGGCCGCCGTGCTCGGGAGCGGTCGGAGCCACGATGTCAACCGCTGACTCTGTGCCCTCGGTGAAGGTCTCCAGGTGGAGTCGCGGCTCGTAGATGAACTTCGAGTTGCCGAAGAAATGCGGGATGAAAGGCTCCTCTGGCTCGGTGCTCAGCCGCCCCCGGGCGGGTGGCTCACGGTTCCGCGGAGGCCACGAGGGGCCAAAGGCCACTTTGCCGATGTTGTCCCAACGGAACATGACCCTCTCGCCCGGGCGGAGCGTCATGCGCATCTTGTGGCCGGCTACGAGGCGGCGCATGTCCTTGTCGTCGGCGCCGAAGAGCGCGCTGCCGCGGGCGCTCCAGTCCCAGCCGCGGAATACCGGGCCGTACTGCACCTCGCGGCGGGCGAGGTCGTGATCCCGCGCCAGCACATCGCTGCTCACCGGGCGCTCGTTCTCGCGGTCCAGGTAGAACGCGTCTTCGTCGATGTCGAGGAACTGGAAGTCGCCGTCGATCCAGGGCTCGCCCTGGAGGTGGCCGTGGAGCACGCGGAGGCGAGGGTCACGTGAGGCCCTCGGGCGACGTATGCCGGCCGCGTAGTACAGCGAGCAGGCGCCGCCGCCGACGTCGTCGCAGAGGCCGAGCCCGTAGATGTTGAGCATCTTCACCGGATCGTGCAGCTCGCGGCCGGGGAACAGGGGCGAGTCGTGGTAGGTGCTTTCCCGCATGCCCTGCCAGATGAGGTACGCCTTCTCCTGGTCGCTCTCGGCTCCGCGAGTGAACTCGCGCATGATGCTCCGGATGCTGCTCCAGTCGCGCCGGTCGTTGACGATGAGCTTCGGGTTGACCACCGGCACGTCGCCGGTGTTCTCGATGCTGAGGGAGATGTTTGGCTGAAAGCCGATGCGGAAGTTGTTGTGGGAGCGAGTGAGGGTGTTGTGCGCATCCACCGTCCCGCCCATGGTGATGGTGTACTGCTTGGCGCTCTCGGCGATGACCTCGCTGTGCTGCTTCTGCGCCGTGGTCCGGATGCGGGCCCAGCGCTCCGGCTTTGGCGCCACAAAGGCGATCACGAGCACACCCAGGACGCTGACAACGATCACCAGCACGACGAGCGTCTTGAGCGTGGTCGCCCCTGTGTTGCGCATGGCGCGCATACCGCGCATGCGAGCCTCTCCGGGATGACAAAGGTGCGAGAGCGGGTAAAGGCTTCCGGGATCTCGTGGCGTGCGGCCGCCTTCGCCCGTGGGGGCGTCCTTGCTGTCGTTCTGAGCGAAGAAGCTCCCACGTCGGAGGGCAGGCCTTTGCGACGAGGCCCTCGGCTCACCGTGACGTTCCGCCGACAGGAGGCCTACGGGAATCGCGTGTGGGCGGCATGCCATGACCTATTTCCGAAAGCCCAACGCACTGAGCCGACGCTGCACGCAGCGGTCCCGGGGCAGGTCCAGGTTGCCGGGGCCGCCGAAGCAGCCGCTCCGGACCAGGAAGTCGCCGTGCTCCCGCAGGAAGTCCCGAATGCTGCGCTCCACGTCCGCCGCTCGCGCCTTATCGCCCATGACCTTCTGGGCAACCTCAGACTCCAGGCATAGGGCGCAGTACTGGGCGTGCAGCCGCGCCGCCTTGATGCGCGTCTGCAGCATCGCGTCCCCGCCGGCGAGGCGCAATGCCTCGTCGAAGGTGGCGTCCAAGTGGCGGAGCATCTCCAGGCTCTCCTGCGAGGGCTCGCCGCGCATGCATACCTCGACGGTCTCGCGCGCTCTCTGCATCACCTGGGCTGCCGGGCCGTAGTAATGGGCGAAGAAGTCCGCCCCGGCCGACTCCAGGTCCAAGTCGGCGTCCCACAGCAGCTCGGCGTAGAGCCACTTGCTCAGCGGGTCCGGCCACCACACCGCCGCGGGCGGTGAGCAGTCGTAGAAGCCGTCGAAACCCTTGTCGCGATAGAAACGAATATCTTCCTGCATCACGTCGTGCCACGGGATCAAGAAGGTGCGGCCCGCCGCCAATGGGCCTAACAGCACGAGGTCGTAATAGTATTCAAAGACCGTTTTGGTGCCGCGGTAGTCATTCTCCCGCAGATACTCCAGCCAGGCCGCCAGCAGGGCGCGGTACTCGCGGCTGGCAGCGCTATCGTTGGTGAAAGGTCCCTCACGCGTGCCGCCGCGCCGTCGCGGGGCGTAGAGCAGGTCCATGCCCTCGCCGTGGTCGTGCAACTGCACCTGCCGCGGCCGATCCCGGGAGCCGTGGTAGACGATCCAGCCGAAGCGGCCCCGCCAGTCGCGCTCCGCGAGGAGCTTTTTGATCTCGTTGTGGAGCGTGACGTACCAGTCGGTGGCGTTCCAATCGGCTCGCCGGCACCTGTCACACTGGCACAGCGCCACGGCCCCGGTGTCCGCCGACCACATGGAGACGTAGTCCTCGTTGGCGCAGTTGGTCAGCACCCAGTTGGCGGCGTTGTCAACGAACCAGCGGAGGGCGTCGGGATTCGAGAAGCACAGCGTCTGGCCGTTGGCCGCTCGCTTGCCGTCTTTGTTCATCGGGAGCCACTGCTCGCGGCCGCTGAGGTCCATCTTCGTGGCCTTGCGTCCATCGGCGTAGTACTGATTGGTCACCAGCGCCGGCCAGATGTGGCCCCACCGCCAGGTGCCCAGGTCCCGGGCCCTCGCCTCCGCCAGCAGCTCTGGCGTGCGGGCGCGGCCGGTGTAGCTGTATCCCATCCGCGCCGTCTCGGCCGGCCCGCCCGCGGCCGGGTAGCGGCGGGCGAAGTCGGGCTCGCGCCGCTCGTCCAGATCGGCGGGCACGCTGAGGGTCTCGCGCCTGGGGATGATCACGCCGATGTCGGTGGGCGCATACCACCGGCAGCCAAACTGCCGCAGCAGCCCATAGGCTCCGAAGAGGAGCCCGCGTGGGTGCGTGCCCTCGATCAGCACATCGCCGTCCTGGACGTGCAGCCAGTACCCGTCGTGGCGCGGATGCGGCGCCCCCGGTACGAGCCGGAGCGCGATCCTGGCGCCCTCGACGACTTCGCCCGTTGTCGCCACCGGCACTTCTGCCCCGCTGATCATCCTGATGAAGTGTTGGAGCTCCTGTACGGCCGTCCGCTCAGGCCCTTCGGGCGGGGCTTGCGCACGGACCACGATGGTGGCCTTGGGCTTGCCCGCCGAGACCAGCTCAATTTGCGACGCCGCCGGCGCGGACGCTGCCAGAAGCAGCGCTGCGGATGTCAGCACACAAGTCATTGCGGTCATCCTCCTGTAGCCGCATCACGTGCGATGCAAACGTTGCACTATTCCGACCGCCGGGCCTTCGCCGAGGCGGAATGGCTTTCCTGCCCCGACGGCGCGCTACCGCAGAGCCATTGACTACGCAACTCGTTTCGCCTAAAATGCCGGACGTTGTGCCGTCGCAGCAACCCGGGCGACATCGCCGTGCGCGCCGTCTGGGTCACAAGAGGGGCACTCAGCAACGATCACGCCAGGCGAGAGCAGCGAACAGCAATCAGCCGAGGCGGCCGATGTGGTGGCCGCCGAGGACCAAGCATTGCCGTCGGAGACAACTGCAGCGCCGCGCACGAGTGCGATCAGCGTGAGAGCGTTCGTACTGGCGCTTGTGCTCATCATTGGCTTCACCGTTGCCGGCTGCTTCAGCCTCTTCCTGCGATACGAGCTCATTGGCACCGGGTACTTGCCCCGCGGCGCCATCTGCGTACTGCTGCTGCTTGTCATCATCAATCCCCTGCTGCGGCGCATCTCCCAACGATTGGTGCTCCGCCGCACCGAACTGCTGCTTATCTTCCTCATGCTGATGGTGATGGCGGCGGTGCCGGGGCAGGAGTACGGTCAGCACGTGTACCTGAACATCCTCGGCACCGTGTATTACGCCGAGCCCGGCATCGCCGATCCGGACCTGTACCTGGATGATCTGTCTCCGCTCCTGGTGCCGAGCGTCAACCGGGAGGACCAGGTCATCCGCGGCGCCTACGAGGGTCTGCGGCCGGGGCAGCCGGTGCCATACGGGCAGTGGGTTCGGCCTCTCGCCTTTTGGACGCCGTTCTTCTTGGCCCTGTACTTCCTCATTATCTGCTACGCCGGCATCTTCTCGCCTCGGTGGGAGGAGCACGAGCGTCTGCTGTTCCCCCTCACGCAGGTGCCCGTTGAGCTCACCGAGGCCGAGCCGGGCCACATCGCCCCGCTGCTGAAAGACAGGATGCTGTGGCTTTGCTTTGGCTTCAGCACGGTGCTGTTCACGGTAAAACTGCTGCACCAGTACTTCCCCGTCATCCCCGACATCGACTTGCAGCGCACCGGGGGCGTGCTGTTCGGCAGCGGGCCAGGCACGGCGTTCGATCGCCTGCCGATGCACATCTACCCGGAGATGATCGGTATCGCCTACCTGCTCACCAGCGAGGTGGGCTTCAGCCTGTGGTTCTTCTTCCTGTTCCGGCGATTGCAGCAGTTCATCCGCATCGCCGTGGGCCTCGACACAGGCCACGGCGAGTTCTTCCAGTTCCAGACCATAGGCGGATACGCCGTGCTCGGCGTTGCCGTGCTCTGGGCGTCGCGAGGGTATCTGCGCGGCGTCTGGCGCGCAGCCATCGGACGCGAATCGCAGGAGACACTCACGGGGCGACAGCCCTACCGGGTGGCGGTCTTCGGGTTCATCGCCTCTATGCTCTTCATCTGGTGGTGGTGCGTGCAGGCGGGCATGTCGCTGCTGTGGGCCGTGGTGTTCTTCGGCGCTTTTCCCATCGTGAGCATGGTCGCCGCGCGAGTGCTGTGCGAAGCCGGCATGTTCATCTACTCGTCGCCCTTCAGGCTCAACGAGGCAATCTTCGATATCGCCGGCACCGGGCGGATCGGGGCGATGAACGTGACGCTCATGACAATGACGAGCTGGTGCCAGACGCGCAGCACCGCCACGCTGAACATGCCGGCCGTGTTCCAGGGCTATAAGATAGCCTCTGATGCCCGCTTCACCCGGACCCAGATCCCGTGGGTGATGTGGGCGGCGATAGCCGCGGGCGTGTTCACCTGCCACGTCACATCGCTTTTCGTCATCTATCGCTGGAGTGTTCCAAAGCTGGGGTGGTGGCCGAGCCGCTCGTCACACAACACGGTCAACAAGCTAGTTGCCTACTTGGGCCACCCGACAGAGATGGCGCTGGCAGACTGGGTCGGCCTGGCCATCGGCGGCGCTACGACGATGTTTCTCGTGGTCATGCGGCAGCGCTTCCTCTGGTGGCCCTTCCATCCCCTCGGCTTCGTCGCCTGGCTTGGTTGGCCCATCGATCGCTATTGGCTGTCAATACTCCTCGGTTGGCTGGCAAAGATCGTCGTGGTGCGCTTCCTCGGGTTCAGCGCCTTCCGGCGCCTCCGCCCGGCGGCCTTTGGCCTCATTCTGGGCGTCTGCGTCATCCTCACCGTCTCTCTCGTGGTGCACTTCTTCTACCCGGCCGAGTCGCTGGTGCGGGAGTAGCTACTCCGAGTGCCGGACGCGCCGCCCGTGTGTCGCTGCCGCGGTGTCCATGGGTTGCGAGCAACCCGTGCTACACGGGCCTCTCCAGGCGTTACCGGATGCTTTGACACCCCGTGCACATTGGTGCTATATACAAGCACCTTTGATATGATACGGGACAGAAGCGGCCGCGGGCCGACGGCTCGCGGTTGTGGTAAATAGGGGTACTAGAGCATCGGCATTCCGATGCACTGCAACGCGAGGGGCCATCGAGCTTGCTTCGGAGGAGTGTACGGCGTATGAAGACATGTCACCAGGATAAGCAGCGCCTGTGGTGGCGCAGTGCGCGCGTGAGCGCGGTCGTGCTGGCGCTCGCAGCGTCGGCAGCCTCGGGCAGTACGCTGTTTCGACCCGACAGGATGATGCGCACGAGCGAGCTGCGGCCGGGCATGAAGGGCACCGCAAAGAGCGTCTTCCAGGGCACCGAGATCACGACGTTTCACATCGAGGTGCTCGGGGTGCTGGAGAACACCAATCTCGGGGGCGACATGATCCTCATCAAGGTGCTCGACGGCCCGGCGGTGGATGAGGAGATCGGCATCGCGCGTGGGATGAGCGGAAGTCCCGTCTACGTCGGCGACAAGCTCATCGGCGCGATAGCCTTCACGTGGAGCTTCTCAAAGGCAGCCATAGGCGGCGTGACGGCCATCGAGGACATGCTGGAGGCCATGGAGCCTGGCGCCACAAAGCCGGCCACACGGCACGCCGCCACGATCCCAGCGCGCCTCGGCAACCGCACGATAACGCGCGCGGTCACCGTCGGCTTCGGGCGTCGGGCCGAGGAGGTCTTCGAGGGCCCCAACACCATCGTGATGCGCCCAGTGGCCACGCCGCTGTACTGCAGCGGCTTCGGGCGACGAGGGCTGGAGCTGATGCGCGACGCCTTCGAGGAATACGGGATTGAGCCAATGGCCGGCCCGGGGCCCGTTCCGCCAGCCAAAGTCGTGCCGGTGGACCTGCAGCCGGGCGCGGCCGTCGGCCTGCAACTGATCTCAGGGGATTTCAATTCCGCCGCCTTCGGCACCGTGACGTACCGCGACGGCGACACCATATGCGCCTTCGGCCATCCCTTCATGCAGTCCGGCGCTCTGGACGTGCCCATGACCACGGCCTGGGTACACCAGGTTATTCCCTCCGTGAACATCTCGAGCAAGCTCATCAGCCCCATGGAGCCCGTCGGTCGCTTCCGGCAGGACCGCCCCTGGTCGGTGGCTGGGGCACTGGGACCGGCACCGGAGATGGTGCCCGTCCGGGTCCGGATTCACGACAGCACGCGGGACATCACCAAGCAGTTCAGCGTCAAGGTGGCGCAGCACGAGCGCCTGACGCCGATCTTTGTGCTCTCCACTGTCCTGAACGCCGCCGATGCCACTTACAGGACGATAGGCAAGGGGACGACCGAGGTGAGCTTCAGGGCGCGCACCACGGATGGCCACGTGGTGTCTCACCGGAACGTGTTTTTCAGCACGCTCGCCCCGGCGTATTCGGCGGCGAATGAACTGTCCGAAGCCATGTCTTTCCTGACCCGCAACCCCTACCAGGAGCAGAAACTCAACGAGGTAGAAGTCAGCGCCACCATCACGGACGAAGACCGCTCCGCCGCCATCGAGAGCGTCTACACCGAGGAGACGGTGGCCAAGGCGGGCGAGGATTTGACCGTCCACGTGCGGCTCAGGCGACCCGAGGGCAAGAAGATCGAGAAGGTCGTGAAGCTTCACATCCGGGACGATGTGCCCCGGGGCGCGCTGCGGATCGGCATCAGCGGTGGCCAGGGCGCTCGCCTGCTCAAGGCCCGGATAGGAATACTGCCCCGACGCATCGACTCGCTCACCGACATCATCGACGAATTCGAGCGCACGGAGCCGAACAACCGTCTCGTGGTGGTGGCCGCCCTCCCAAGATCCACCCGCGAGCTTGGCGGCCGAGTGTTTGAGCGCTTCCCATCAGCCCTCGCCGGCATCGTCAGCAAGTCGCGGGCCACTGACTTGCGCGCGGGCAAGGAAGAGCTTTCCACCCATCTTGACACCGACTTCGTCGTTACCGGGCAGGCGATGCTTACTCTGCCGACAGTAGACAAAGAGGGCAAAGTGGGGCGAGTGACGCCAAGGCCGCCGTCCGTCCCTGGGGCGCCGCCCCCGTCGGCACCCCAGCAAGGCTCATGGGAGTACGACCTCTTACCCGTGGTCCAGGGCCCGGAGTGGGCGCGGTGGTATTACGAGCCCGACCTGAGTGCCGTGGCCTGGCCACTCACCTCCGGGCCGGCGCCGCAACCGAGCGAACCCTCCGGACCACCCTCGGCCGCCGGGCGGGGATCTGACGACGAGGACGATGAAGAGAAGAAGGAAGAAAAGAAGGACGAGAAGGAGGAGACGCCAAAGCCAGTCACACGTCAGCTCAGCGACTGGAAGCAGACGACGGCGAAAGACTTTGTGGAGGGCAAAGCGGAAGGCACTGCCGTCGTGAGCACCGGGGAAATCGTCCTGGCGCCGACCATGAAGACTGTGCACCGAACGGAGCAGTTCTATCTGTGGTCGGCCGCTGTGGACAAGAAGGGCAACGCCTTCTTTGGCTCCGGCAACAACGGCATCGTCTACAGGATGGCGCCAGATGGCAAGGTCAGCAAGTTCTGCGACCTTGACGCGGTAGCGGTGCACTGCCTTGCCATCAACGCCAAGGGCCAACTCGTGGCGGGCACGGCGCCCGACGGCAAGATCTTCCGCCTTGACGAAGACGGCAAGCCGTCGCTGCTTTGCGATACCGAGCACGCGTACGTATGGGCGCTGGCGCGCCGAGGCAAGGACATATATGCGGGCACCGGGCCCGGGGGAGAGATAGTCAAGATCGCGGCCGATGGCAAGGCGAGCGTCTTTGCCGATCTGCCCGCCGAGCACGTGCTTTCGCTCACGTTCGCCGGCGACACTCTCTACGCGGGCACAAGTGAGGACGGCGTCGTGTTCAAGGTCGGCTCGGACGGCGAGGCGGAGTCAGTCTATGGGGAACGCGAGAAGGCGGTCTGCGCGCTGGCGGTCGGGCCCTCGGGATACGTGTACGCGGGCACGGCTTCCGGAGGCAAGATAATCAGGATTAGTCCGGACGGTAGGGCCGAGGAGATATACGATTCCGATGAGCGCGCCGTGCTGAGCATGTGGGCGGACGATGAGGCGGTCTACGCCGGCACCGGGGACGAGGGCCTCGTGCTGCGCATTGTGGACGAGGAGCCCGGGGAGCGCGAGGCCGCCATAGCAATCGTGGGCGAGACGAAAAGGCGCCCCGTCACGGCTCTGGGTGGGCTCACCGACGGCGCCCTCATCGCCGGCACCGCCAACATGGGCCACATGGTCAGGCTGTCATGGGCCGAGACGACGGAGGGCCAGTTCACCTCCGACGTGTTCGACGCGGACCGGCGGGCCACATGGGGCATCGTTAGCTGGGAGGCGGACACGTCAAAGGGCACCAGCGTGTCGCTGCAGACTCGCTCGGGCAATGCGCCGGACCCGGATGCAAGTTGGAGCGCGTGGTCGGCGGCGTCGGAGCGATCCACCGGCACGCGCGTCAACAGCCCCAAGGGGCGCTACCTGCAGTACCGGGCCGTTCTGCGACGGACCAAGGCGGCAGAGGGCGACGGCCCGGTGCTCAAAGCGGTCCGAGTCGGCTTTCTGCCCGAGAACCAGCAACCCAAGGTGGAGCTGACAGCCCCGACCGATGGGGCGGCCGTCTCAAAGAAGGTCGAGATGAAGTGGAAGGCGCAGGACGCCGACAAAGATACGCTGGTGCACAAGGTGTACACGTCGAACGACGGTGGCGAGACCTGGGAGGCGGTCGAAGAGGACCTGGACGAGCCCGAGTACGAGTGGGACACGGAGAAGCTGGACGACGGTCGGTACGCCGTCAAGGTCCTCGTCTCGGACGAGCTGAGCAATCCGGGCAGCCCTCGGACCGCCGAAGTCATCGCCGAACCTGTCCTCGTTGACAACACGGCTCCAAGTGTCATCGAGCGCGAGGTCGGCGATGTGAGTGAGGATAATACCGTTACGATAAGCGGTCTGGCCATCGATCACACGACTCCCATAACGGCGATAGAGTATCGTGTCGGCGACGAGGGGAAGTACCGGGGAGTCGCGCCCGCAGACGGCATCTACGATTCGCGCGAGGAGCGCTTCTCGTTCACCACCGAGGAGCTGGATCCGGGCGAGCAGGAGCTGCAGCTCCGCGTGCGAGACGCCGCCGGTAACTGGTTCGAAGACACCGTGAAGGTGGAGGTGCCGGGCGAGCCGGCGGAAGACAAGGAGCCAGAGGCCGAGGCAGCAACTGAGGCGGAGCCCGAGCCTGATGAGGAGGGCACCGAGGCCGAGAAGCCGGCCGAAGCCAAGAAGAAGCGCGGCCGATCCCAGGCGGACGCACGCCGGGCGCCAAAGGCCTCCACCACAGGCAGCGACGAGGGCAAGTAGACGCCTCACCGGCCGCACACACGGACCGCCGACAAAGCCCATGCCGCCGACAAAGAAGCGTCTTTACGCCGTCGATGCTGCGCTCGCGGGCTTCTACGGGCCCAAACCGCCGCGGGAGCGCTCCGATCCGCTCGACGGGCTCATCGGCACCATACTCTCCCAGAACACTACCGACGTGAACTCCCACGCGGCATTCGCGGCTCTGAAGAGGCGTTTCCCCACGTGGGAGCGGGCCCGGCGGGCGCGCGCGAGCACCATCGCCAAAGCCATCGAGCGCGGGGGGCTGGCGAACATCAAGGCCCAGCGCATCAAAGACATTCTCCACCAAATCCACGCGGAGCGGGGCCACCTGAGCCTCGACTTCCTGCGTGATCTCAATATGGAAGAGGCCGGCGCCTACCTGCGCCGCTTTCGCGGGGTCGGCCCCAAGACCGCGGCGTGCGTGCTCGTGTTCAACTGCGGAAAGCCGGCATTCCCGGTGGATACGCATGTGTTCCGCGTCGCTCAGCGCCTGGGCTGGCTGGCTGAGAAGAGCACGCCCGAGAGCGCTCACGAGCAGCTTCAGGCCATCGTGCCGCCGGAGATCGCTCACCAACTGCACCTGAACATGGTGGCACATGGCAGGCGCTTGTGCCGGCCGAGCAATCCCAAATGCTTCGAGTGTCCCGTCCGGCGGTATTGCAGGTATTTCCGCGAGGCCTTCAGGGGCAAGACTGCTGCCACGGGAGCGACAGCGCGTGGCGCGAGCAGAGAGCACAGACATGCTGTGTAGGACAAGCCTGCGACCCATGAGGCTGACGCGTTTTCTGTGGGGTCTCATGGCCGCTGTGCCGGTTGCGGCGCTCGTCGGCTGCAGCATCGAGCGCGTCGAGCCCACTGGCGAGCCGCGCGTCAAGCTCATCTTCGGCATCGCCGGCGATCCGGTGGAGCAGGCCACCTACCAGAAGCTCGTCGATGCCTTCGAGCAGCGTCATCCGGATATCAAGATCACCCTCCGCCACGTGCCCGTGCGGTACGAGGACAAGATGCAGACGGAGATGGCCGGCGGGACCGCCCCGGACGTTATGTTCTTTCAGGACGAGTACTTCCCCCAGTTCGCCGCCAAGAACGCGTTTCTCGACCTCGCGCCGTACATAGAAGCCGATGGCATGGACCTGAGCGATTTCTTCGAGCAGGGCATCATCGAGTTCTCCCACGAGGGTCGCCCCCACGGATTGCCCCGGGACTGGGGCGCCAACGTGATCTTCTACAACAAGGATCTGTTCGACCAGGTCGGCCTGGAGCACCCCGACGAGGATTGGGACTGGGATGAGTTCCTCGAGGCCGCCAAGCGTCTGACGCGTGATAACGACGCCGACGGCCGGATCGACCAGTTCGGCTTCGTCATCAGCGCCACCGTGCACTACGGGCTGCCGTGGGTGTGGGCCAACGGCGGGGAGGCCGTCAACGAGGACAAAACGGAGTGCATCCTGAGCTCGCCCGAGGCCGTCGAGGGGCTGCAAGTGTACGTGGACTACATGCTCAAGCACAAAGTGGCGCCGAGCCCCATGCAGACGGAGGCGCTCGATGTGACCTCGATGTTCATGACCGGGCGGCTGGCGATGTACAATGGCGGCCCCTTCGCCGTGCCCCAGTTCCGCACCATCGAGGACTTCGACTGGGACGTCGCTTTCATGCCCAAGGGCCCGAAGGGGCGGGTGACGCGCTACTATGGCGACGGCTACGTGGCCTGGCGAGAGACCAAGCACCCGCGGGAGGCGTGGGAGCTGCTGAAGTTCCTCACGAGCGAGTACTGCGAGCGCATGTACGCCGAGGACGCCCGCGGCATCCCGAGCCGCAAGTCGGTGGCCTATTCGGAGGACTTCATCCGCGCCGACACCCCCTGGGACGAGCGCATCTTCGTCGAATCGGTCAAGTACGCCCACCTGCAGCCCATCACCACCAAGTACGGCGAGATGGACGTGGCCTGGCGGCAGCCGTATGAGCGGATCCTGCTCGGCGAGCTGACGGTGGCCGAGGCGCTGGAGCAGATGGACCACATGCTCGACGAGCTGCTGGCCGAGGCCGACTAGCAGACGTGCCTGCTATCCCCTCAAGGCCTCGCCGATGATCCACACGAGTAACAGCACATAGATGACGGTGGGGATGGAGCCCGTGACAAGGCCGGTCACGGTACCGGGCGCACGCCCTTCCCGCCACCATGTCCGCAACGCCAGGACGACGGCCGCCGGAGCGCACCCGGCGAAGAATGCCGCAGCCAGGAGACCGACTATCGCCTCCAGCAGCCCTCGTCCTCGCCCCCGCTCGATGGCGCTCACGAAGACGAGCTTGCCGCTGTCCGGCGACCAGGAGAACCCAGAGGGGCTGGTCCAGGACTGCGTCGTGAGAACGTCGGATAGCGGCATCGTTCCCCGGTTTGCCGGATGCAGCAGCATGACCAAGTTCTGCCAGCTCGATAGCGCCGTGAGATTCACCTTTCTCCCCGCCGGTTCGGCCACGAGTATGGTAGCCACGCACTGCAGCCCCGTCCCGTCGCCATCCACCACGCACAAATCCGGATATGGTGCGCCTGTAGAGTACGCCCAGAAGACGAGCTTCCGCCCGTCCGGGGACCACGCGAGTCCGCCGACGTGATCGTACCGCCCTGCCGGCGTCAGTGCCGTCTCGCCCGTGCCGTCCGCATTCATCACGAATACCCCACTACTCCCGACGAAGGCGATCTTATCGCCGTTAGGAGACCATGCCGGTTCGTTGGCGTACGCGCCGGTGCCCAGAGGGGCAACGCCTGTACCGTCGGCCTTCGCTGTGTAGAGGCTGGCCTGCCCGCCCCACGAGTAGAACGCCAGCCTCTGGCTGTCCGGAGCCCACGTGGGGCTGCTGCCTCGGCCCGAAGGCGCGGTGATGGCCACCTTCCCCGCGCCATCGGCTGTGACCACACAGACCTGGTTCTCCGCGCCTCCGTACACGGTGTAGCAGAGCTTGCTGCCGTCGGGTGACCATGCCGGCTCACTGACGCCGGAGTCCTGGCTCAGTTGGGTCAATCCGCCGCCGTCTCGGCTCATGACCCATAGACTGTCCGGGGCATGGGGGTCAAGACGCCTGAAGGCGATCTTGCCTCCGTCCGGCGACCAGGTGGGAGACGTCTGTGCCGTCCATGCCTCAGGGGTCAGCCTGCGGGCCTCCGTCCCGTCGGCATCCATTACATAGATGCCGCCTTCCAGCCCAAAGGCGGCGAAAACGATGCTCTTCCCGTCGGGAGACCAGTCCGGGTAGCTGTACTGGCCCGGGGACCGAGAGAGCTGCGCCTTGCCGGTCCCGTCGGCGCTGACGACATAGATGTGTTCGTCTGGCTGCGGGCCGGCCGCCCCGAACATCGCCTGCCCAGTCACCACTGCGGCCGCGACCTTCACGATGAGGAACACGAGGCTGGCCGTCCCCATCCCCGCCGCCCACGCTCCCGACCCACGCTGACGCCGGCTCGCCCAGTACCATGCGAGCGCTCCTGCTGCGAGTGGCACCAATGCCTCTATCACGCCGGTCATCGGATCTTCCTCCACGCGCATATCTGCGCTGCTAGAGAAGTCGTGCGTGCCAGGTTGCCCAGTAAGGAGATTCGCCGAGGGAGTAGGACTTCCTTTCATGCGCGGCGCCAATGCCGCGTGAGCTTGCCGAAGCCGGTTGGGCATACTATGATTAGTGGCGTGAGACCGGCGTACAACACTAGTACTACAACGAGACTTTGTCATTCTGAGGTCGCCGACGCGCCAAGGGACTCCGCCGAAGCGGCTACGTGCCTCTCGCGAAGGCGGAAGCCGCTATGGCGACGGCGCGAGGAACGACGAAGAATCTCACCGCCTGAGCCGACTCTATGACGCCGACGCCGAGATTCTTCGCTCGGAGTTTCGGGGACAGACAGCGAGGTGTCAGTCCCCGAAACTCAGTTGGTCGCTCAGAATGACATCTACCGGCAA
>JAUWAU010000077.1 GCA_030601885.1 Armatimonadota bacterium | reverse complement strand
AAAAGCTGCGATTTAACGCCCTACAAGCCCTTCACCCTTCCGGCTATCCTCCTGGGCCGCTTCTCCCTGGCACGAGCACCACGTTGCTCCACGCCGCACAGCGCCCCATCTCTGCTCCATCTCTGCGACGAGATGTGAGCGGCACATAGCACCGCGAGGAAAAAAACTCGAAAAATAGATGAAACCCCCTGGCCCATTTCGGCAACTAAGGATTAACAGAGCCTCTCCCCGCCGTCCTATCTGCAGTACAGCGACGGCAGCGACGCCAGGTACAGCGCCGGCTTCTTCCCCTCAGTATCAGCCTGGCGTCGCTACTCGGGCCGCTCCCGATCCTGGCAGCAAAAGGCCCTCCGCCCGGAACACCGCAGAGGGCCGTTTCACGTTTTGGATCTCGAAAGCCCCTCAGCGAGTGATATCCTCGTATTCCTCCTGCAGTCCCCTGGCCAGCGCTCTCTGCAGGGCCGCTTCCTGCGCCGCCGCCAGCTCTTCCTGCGTCGGTTCTGGCATGGGCGCTCGCATCCTGGCCATGAATTCGTCCGCCGCTCTGATCTCGGCCTCGTCGGCCTCCAGAATGGCCCTGTTATCTATCTCCCACTGGCGATGCTCGGCCTCCACCGCTTTGTCAATCCGCGCCACGTCCGCCGCCGTCAGCGTGTCCTGTTCTGGTGCAGCCTTGGCCGGCAGCTTCACAGCACGCGGCGCCTCCGCCGGCGAGGAGGTGGCCTCCTGTGCCGACACCGCACGCGGCGCAGCCTTGGCCGGCTCCCTGGCCGGCCGCTTCACAGCACCAAGCGCCTCCGTGGCCAGATTCTCCCCCCACGCTTCGACCCTCGGAGCCCGCTCCCTGTATGCGAGGAAGGCGCACATAGGGATGCCCAGCAGAATGCCTCCCATCACCAGAAGCACGAGGATATGAGCTGGCCGTTTCAAAGATACTTGCTCGTGTAGCATTTCGTTTTCTCCCTTTCGCTTGTGGCCTCGGAGCCTTATACCATGCAGCCCGGGAAGTCCGTCGCGAAAACTTCGCTGGGAAGAGCCTGCATCTGCCGCCACGTGCATCAGATGAAAGCAGGGCCCCGATGCCCCGCATGTGATATTCGGTCCACCACATCGGCCCGAATGGGAATAAAAAATCTCTTTTTCCTGAATGGAAATCAATAGCACACAGCGAAGAGGCGCCAGGCGAAGCTGCCACAAGTGCCGCACGCAGCACTCGATTGTGAGGCTATGACCTGTTGCAATGAGAAAGTGAATTCGAGAGGGCCGCACCTTGCCTGTGGCGATCGGGATTCCGCTTCCTACTACAGCAGCGCTCCGCGGCTCTCCGTGTGCACTGCGCTCCGGTTTGTACCTCGCGAGGTGTGATGCCACAACCGAACAACTTAAATGGCGAAAATTAAGGCTGGGACGCGACGTGCGATCTCGGCGTGAAGTGCCACACCGATGATGCAGGTGTGCCTCATGTAGTTCAACGTTCGGAAAGCAGCTCGGGCTCTCCTGGCCCTGGCCCATACAACGGTGGCCGCACCTGCAGGCCACTACGCACAATGATGCTCCGTTCCACCAGCTCCCGAATCCCATCCCGTGCCTGGGTTTCTTTGACCCCGCACCATGCCGACGCAAAACGATAAGTAAACGCCGTCGGGGCGCCGTGTGTGTGCAGCCACTTGCAGCCCAACAGATAACAGAAGCCATCGTAGACTTTTTTGGCCGTGGGCGACGCGCCGCTCGGCAATGCAGCGATTGCGCGGAGTGCGCCTGGCAGCGGCTCCACCAAACCCGTCTCCACCAGAAGGCGCAGCTTCCACACCGCCAGCTCCGGCTGCACCTTCCCCCATCGGTTCGAGAACTTGACCGCATGGCCGTAGTGCTGCGAGGCGAACACCTCCGCCAGGAAAAACCACTTGGAAGCGTCATGCCAGTCGTGATAGAGCGCCACGCCGTTGTCGGCCCGATACAAGGAAGCCTCTCCTTCGTGCCCCGGAATTACACAGGGAAAGTGTCGCCACAGCGGCCCGAAGCCGTCGCCGCTCTCATCTGCTTCCTCCGCGGCACAACGCCGGCACGCAGCACTCCAAGGAATTGCCTCGGGCGGAATCTTTAGAATCTTCGCCGCCCGCTCCACGAATCTCGGGTCAGCATCCCACTCGGTCAGTGAGTGGCCCCTGAACAGCTTAAGCTCCCGCTTCCGGCGAGCCTTTTCCTCTGCGAGTCCCACAGTAGTGTATCCTTCCTATGCCCTTTCCGATCCGCGACAACTTCTTTGGGCAATCCGATGTCCCTGTCACTCTTCGCCCTTGCCCCCGAAGCCGCCCACAGTCCGCCAGCTCCACCAGCGCCCATCAGATTCACGACCAGTCCCGACTCGGCTGCTTGAGAAGCTCGTTGAATTCCGTACTTGGTCTTGTCCACGCGTCTTCCCGCGTCACCGGCCCGCTTGAGAAGGCGAAGGCCACCAGGTTGCTGCCTTGCTCTCGCGCCTGAGCCGCCACCACCGCCACAGAATCGGCGATGTCTTTGCTTCCGCTGCCCGGATGATCGAGCCGGTCGCCCCTCATCCACTGCAGTTCCCGCAGCTCCTTGAGCAGACGCTCCTGCGGATAGAGGTCAAGCATGTCAAAGATGAGCAGCTCCAGAAGCCCGTCGTATGCCTTGACCTGATCGGCGTCGGTAATTTCTCGGGCGCTCACTCCCCGCTCCCCAAACTCCCGGATTGTGTCCACGCTGTTGTGCTTGTCAAGCGTGCATTCCTCAATGTTAAAGCCCCGGGCGACAAGCTCGTACACGACTGCCCGTATCTTCCGGAAATCAAGGTTTTCCGTCTCGTGCGCCTCGAAGCACATCGCCAGGTCAACGATGCACTTGTGCTTCTTCTCGCACCAGTGCCCCATCGCCAGGCCCGCGGCGTCACGACGAGCAGCCAGGTCAATGTGCACGAAGTACCCGACGTCTTCGTCCGGTTGGAAATCTTCCGAGAGGCGGCCGTCGTCACCAAGTGGTGAGACCCGCTGCTCGTTGACTGCCCGATCCAACACACTCGGGTCGCGCAGCCAAGGCTCCTCCACTGCCGTCGGTTTGCACGCAAAGTCCCGCAGCGCCTTGCGAGGCGTCCTTGCGAAGTTGCGAATGTAGTCTGCGCGACGAGCCCCCGTATTGACCATCCACGTGCTCGCCCGAACTGCCACCGTCCCCCCCGGCCCCTTGTAGGCTTCGAGCACATCCTCTTCGCCGCGAAGGAGCTTCTGCACCGCCGGCAGCGAGAGTATGCCAACGCCTGACTGCTCGTGGATTTCGGTGGCGCCGGGCGAGCCCTCACGCTGCTCGGTTTCGATCCGCGTGTGTGCCCCCGCCCGCAGCTCAATGGGCTCCCCCGTCTTCTCCACCTCCTCCACCTCCTTCGTCAACCAGTCCTCTGTCGTTCGTGGTGAGCTGACGGCCACGAGTTTGTAGTGCTGAGGATAACGGGTCTTCAGGGAGCCAATTAGTACATCGTAAATGTCCTCGGCCACGCTGTGCTGTTTGGTATCCACCATCCAGCTCGACTCGTCCATGACGGCACGAAAGGTATCGTATCCGATAAAGCTCCTGGAGCCCGAATGGCCACATATAACGTGGATGTTTTTTCCGAACACACAGCGTGTAGTGTACTCGTCAAACTCCCCCGTGAACCAGGGCGAGTTGCGGATGCGCGCCATGAAGTTGGCAAACACGACCTGCTTCGCCTGCTCCTTGCTCGTGCTCAGATTCAGTATCACGAGCCTGGAATCCGGAAGCAGCCCAAACTTGCTCTGAGGGTTGGGCTCACAAAGCAGCTCGTATACCCAGCGCGCCATGAGGATTCCGGCGAGCGTGCTCTTCCCCGATCCCTTCCCCATGCTCAGATACGCTTCGCGTGTATTCTCCGCATTGCACAGCTCGGCGATGTCAAGCAGCGTCGGGTAAACGCCTCCTTGGAGATTGAGATATTGAGGCTTCTCGATGAATTCGCGCAGAGGGACGGGTTCCTCACCCTCCTGCTCTTCCTCACCCGACACCTTCCCCGCCCGGTCAATGCCCAGCTTCTTGACGGCGAGCGCCAGAAGGCCGTCGTTCACAAAGCGGTCGATCGTGGGCGTCGAAATCTCATGGCCCCGTTCTCTGAGCCAGCGCCCCACGCTCCTGCGGCTCTTCCCCTCGTACAGCCGCCTGATGGCTTCGCTCCGATCCGGTTCCGGCAACGACCACATTTTCGACTTCTGCAGCGCCCAATTCTCGCTTTCCATCGTCCAATTTTCCCTTGTTTGTATAACCCGATCCGCCTGAAATCTAAGGAGCTTTTTCGCAGTCGGCGCCACTGCATCTGCCGCCACGTGCATCGCATGAAAGCAGGGCACTGGTACGCATTGTGTCATTCGGGCCACTCCACTTTTGCCCGAACGGGATTACGAAATCACGTTTTCCTGACCTGGGAACCGACACATCTGCGATGAGGAAGTGCTAACTACGCGGGCGATACTACGAGGTTCGCCTGTTATTTAGTATACCACATCCGAGGAGGCGAGTCAATCTTCTCGGTCGCCTGAGTCGTCAACTCGTCCCTGGCCCTGGCCGTGGCCGCAACGAGCTGCGCTTCGTCGCCGGCGCGCTCAATCCCGCCACCTTCTACCCCACTCGCTCTCCCGCGTCGCCGTGGTGGCGTTCCTGTGCCGCCATTTTTCGCCCGTCGAGATCCAAACGCCCGATTTTCGCGAGTTTTGACCTGGGCCGCCCCCGCCGCGATCTCCCGGAGGCACTTACAGCGCCGCCACGCCCCATAAACCTCCGCGCTTCTGCCACAGGGCCACCATTCCCGCCCGCAGAACGGGATGCTCGTCACGAACCTCCGCCAGAACGCTGAGCTGCGATTGGCGAGCACGTTCCCGCAGCGCCCGAATCTGCTCAGCCGGCAGCGCCTCTATCGCCGCCCACGCTGCATCCGCCGTCGCCTGCTTCTTCTCCTCCGCGGGGGCCACCACGCGCTGAGCTGCAGCTCGCCCTGCCGCCTCGTCCTGAGCGGCCAGCTCCGCTTTGAGAAGCCCCCATCTGGCCACAAGGAAGCCTGGGCCATAGACGTCCCCCTGGCCCGGCAGCAGATGTATCGCACGCCTCAGCGTGGCCGCTTCCTCGCCGGCGTCGAGCAGTTCTTTGACTGTATCCCTACAAGCCCTCTCTATTCGTGCTGGTGGCCTCTGGTGGCCCATCGTTGTAGCGAGAAGGAGAGAGAGAGAGACTTCATCTTCTTCTACTTCATCTTCTTCAAAGGAAGGGAAATCGCAATTTGCGCCTTCCGGTTCTGTCAAATTGCGACTTCCTGAAGTGTCAATTTGACACACGGCCGTCAATGGTGGCAGCCGGTAGATATTCGTCCTGCCCAGGCCCTGCCGAGTCACCAGCACAAAGCCCTTTTTCGCCAGCTCCTTGAGATGTCGCACCACGCTACTGCGACTGAGCCCAAGGTCACTGGCCAACCTCGCCTGCCCCGGGAACACGCTCGCACGCCGGCGCCGTGGCCCTGGCCCTCCGTCGCGCCAGGCATAACTCAGAAGCCCGCTGTACACGACCTTGGCCCCGGCGCTCAGGCCCTTGTGGTGCAACACTACCTTCGGTAGTATGATGAATCCCTCAGCGAGCAGCTCGTCTTCGATCACGACGAATCCGGCGTCCTCTGGTGCACTTTTTCGTTGCTGCTTTTTCATCTGCGCTCGCCTCCCGGCTGTTGCTGCGGTTTGTGGTGCATTCATTTCTCTATGATCAAATCCGCGTCGGCCAGCTCCCTGAGGTGGCGCTCGACGCTGCACTGATTCATGCCCAACTCGGCAGCGAGAGTATCCGTCCCTGGGAAGACCCTCTCGCGCCCTGGTCCTTCATCCTGCAAGCGATAGCCCAGAATCATAATGTACACGAGCTTGGCCCCGACGCTCAGGTCACTCCGAAGCAACAGCAGCTTCGGCACTGGGATGAATTCCTCCAGCTCAAGGCCGACCACGACGAACGTGTCCTCGTCCCGCCAACTTCTCCCTTGCTGCTTCTTCCGTCGCTTGCCTTGTGACATGTTTGCACCTCCGGATCGTTGCTGCGATCCGTGCTGTGTGTCGGCCGAGGCGCCGACGGCCGATATGCGATACTGCAAAGCTATTGACGCGATGTGTGGGCTGTGCTACTCTCGGGGATGAAGCCGAGGGCAGCACTAAGCCCTCTTCACAATCGGCCGCCGTGGCCCGGAAAAGTCTGCGGCGGCCGTCTTCATTTATCCGTCGCGCGACGAGTGGCCCAGTCCCAGAACCTGACCCATCGTCCCTCAGATTCCTTGTGCTCCGGAGGCGGCAGTAGCGCTCTTCCCTGGCGCTCCACCTCCACCGTCAACCGCGCGATCTGCTCCCGTTGGGCCTTCACCTCCTCCCGCAGCGAGCGAATCTCACTGGCCAACGTGTCCGTCCGCAGCTTTTGGCCGCGCCCCCGCTTCCTGGTGTCCGCGGCCAGGCGCCGGACACTGTCCCCGTCAATGGCCCATTCCTTCCGTCCCTGGCCTCTCTCTACCTTTCGGCCTTCGAGTTTGGCCGTCGCTAAGTACCGCCTGACCGTGCGTTCGGACAGGCCGAGGTCAATGGCCGCTTGTTTGACCGTCAATTCGAGCGGGTGTGCCATCGTTGCTGTGTCGCTGTGCTGCGTGTACTCAAACACTCTTCGAGCGCGCCGACTGAGGCGTCAGGATGCAGCCCTCAAGCGCCTGAGCGAGGCGACCGCGGCGATCCGCCGCCGTTGCCCCCTTGCATTCCGCGATGGGTTCTGCTATAGTTGCCCTTGTAGCGCGGAACACGGCGCAGCGCCGGCGCCGGCAACAGCGCTGGCGGCCGGAAGCGCAAAGCTGTATCCGCGTTCTCTTTTGAAGCCCACATTTCGGTGTGGGCTTCGCTCCTTTTTGTGGCCACGTCAGTCTACCACGACCGCCCCGCCCTGGCAACCCGTTCCCCTGCGACCTGGCCCTGGCCCCAGCTCGCTGCGCCTCGTGAATCCCCCTACCTCCTGGCCCACTTCACCTCTCGCAAGCCAACACGGGCCGTCCTGTGGCCCCATTTTTCGCGCATCGAGATCCAAACGCCTGATTTCGCCAGTTTTTTGAGCTGGGTCGCCTCCGCGGCGATCTCCCGAAGGCGCTCAGAAAGCCGCCACGTCGCGAAAAAAGGTGGCCACCAGCGCCGTCGCCGGTGGCCATGAATCCGCGGTGCGAATCGCGACGCCGAAGGCTACTCAGCCTTGGCCTTCTTCAGCTCAGCGTGGAGCTTCACCAGCGTCGCCATACTGCGAACGAGCTGCCCCCTCCCTGCGCCGATAGCTTTCCCGTGGTGACCATAATCCCAGAAGGGCGCCTCCGGCTCCTTCGTTCTGCTCTTGTCTACATCACCCGGTTTGTGTATTTTCCGCCATGCGACCGAGGCGGCTATCCTCGCCCGAATCTCGTCCAGCACGTCTTCCTGCTTGGCGATGCGCTTCGTGAGCCTTTGCACTGCAGTTACACGGGCCATTCTGTTGACCTCCTCTCTGGTCAGTCGCCTTGTCAACACGAGCGATCCGAGATACACTCCCCCGCGGCGAGAGAGGAAGCCGAAACCCCCGCTATCGGCTCCCCTTTCTCGCCTTGCCCGGGTTGCCGCAGTCACTCCGCTTTGTCGTCTTTGCAAGGGCGCGGTGGATGCTGCTGTTCCCGGGCTTTTTTCGCGTCGAGCATATCGTTTACCACCTCCTGGGTCGCGTCGGTCAACGCGACGAAGCGTCCCTT
>JAUWAU010000033.1 GCA_030601885.1 Armatimonadota bacterium | reverse complement strand
CTACCGCAAGAAGCTCTCAGGCCCTCCAACGAGGTGCCTTGACAGATGGCAGCCTTTCATGGATAGGGCGAGGATGCCCTACTACTCTGCGACTCGTGCTACGTAGCGAAGTGTCTTCGCTACTTCGCAGAGTAGCAAGCGGCCCGCTGCGAAGCACGAGAAACACGAGTGCCGCGCCGCCTTCGCCTTCCGCCGTCGTCCTTTGCTGGCCACTCCCCTTCAGCTGTGGGCCGGCGCCTTTGCCGTCTGCCTCGCTCCTTTGTCGTCATTCTGAGCGAGAGAACCGGCAACGGTTCTCCACGAAGAACCTAGCCCCTGCCATCTCATCCCCGCCCCGTTTGCCGTTCGCCCCCCTGCTTTGCCGTCCCCCTTTCCCGTTTTTCCCTTTACCCTTTACCCTTTTCCCTGCCTCTCCCGCAGGATGTTCCACCCTATATGGAGAATATCCTATGGGCATGGGAAGCCCGATCGCGCCACGTGGACGACCTGCCTGCGCGCGACCCGACCAGAGCCAGAGCTTTCATCGGCGGCTGAAGCAAGAAGGTGTTATGTCCCCGGAATTCCCGGAATCCCGGCGTCCTACCCCGAATTCCCTGGCGTGGAGCCATGGCCGTATCATCTTCCGACAGCGATGTGGACTCCAACGATGAGTGGTGGTATAATCCCCACATGCCACAAAGGACAGCAACCTCAATGAGCCAAAGCTGGACGAAGGAGAGCGCGCTGGAGGAACTCAGAGCCCTCGCTGACGCTGCCGTCGGGTTGGCCGACGAGCGTCGGTTCTCGGCTGAGCATACCCGTTGGCTTGCACGGACGCACTCGGTACTGGAAGAGGTCTTCGGGCGTGAATCACGCTACTACCTGACCTTCGCGTCGCTGAGTTGGCGTGCCAGAGGGAGTTTTATCATCGGGGGTCTGTCTGACCCAGAGGGCGCGTTGGACCCCCAGGCGGCCCTCGACCGCAAGAACCGTGAGGCGTACTTGGAGCAGTTAGAATACGCCCGTGGGCTCCTTCTGGCCGGAGTGGACCAGCTGGAGCGGACAGGCCTGGAGGAGGTATACGAGGGGAAGGACACGCCGCCAGAGGCGAGCGCGATTATGAGGGTGATCACGCTTGCTGAGAGGAGCCTGAGAAAGGCAGTTCGATCAGAGCCCAAGAGCGAGAGCGAAGTCCAAGACGCTTTCGAGACCCTGCTTGTCGGCGCCGACATCAGCCACTCTCGCGCAAAGGATACCATTGAGTACTCCTCCAAATCTTACATCCCGGACTTCACCATCCCCAGAATCGGCCTCGCACTGGAGGTCAAGCTCTGCGCCAGGAAAGACCGTGAGAAGGACATCATTGCCGAGATCAACGATGATATCCTGCCTTACCGTACCAAGTACCCGAATCTGGTTTTCGTAGTGTATGATGTGGGAGTGATCCGAGATGTGGACCGCTTCAAGGGGTCGTTTGAGGCCAACAAGAGCGTTGTGGTGATTGTCGTGAAGCACTAACGACCCCGTTCCGGGAGTGAGACATCGGTGGAGACGGACGACCGCCCTTTCCTGAGACGCATTCTCGACGACTTCGTGCTCGTCGACTGCCGGTTGGCAGACCACCCAACCGTGTCCGTCGCCGTGAGGCGAAAGGACGGACATCGCCTCATACTCCTGGCGTCAACCCCCGACCCCCCAGCTCCGGCAAGCGCTCTGCGCTGGGATATCCCCGTGATATCGCTCAAAGCGGACCAAGTTGTCGATCCCGCGGACGTCGCATCAACGGAGTTCCCCCGTGTCAAGATGGCGTCGAGTGCAACGGTTCCCCTTGTCACTGGGAGCCAATGGCTCGGCAATCTCTACGTTTCCACCAGCCACCGGGACGTGCATTGGGAGGAGCACTTCGGTCCTGCATGCCTGCTCGCCGCCCTCGTGGTCTACTCACTCACGGATCTCCAGACCAGGCGGGCTATGGCGACGCCCGGCTCCGCTGCGCTCGGCACGGCACTGAGGCAGGTCCGTCACGACCTCGGGCTGACGCAAGCTGAAGTAGCCGAGAGGATGCAGCGCGGAAGGATAGCCCTGTCCCGGTGGGAAGCTGGATCGCAGCCTCCCAGCGGAGGTCCACTTTACGATTGGTGCAGAGCACTTGGCATCGTCCAACCGGACAAGCCCACCATCGTCAAGTTGGTCGACATCACGCCGCGTCTGCTCCGCGCTCTGAGAGAAGATCCCGACCGGCTGCGACAGCTGGCACCGGGTCAGTTGGAGGGTCTTGTCGCCGAACGACTCGACCGAATGGGTTACAGCGTGACCCTTACTGGAGCAGCACACGCACGAGACGGCGGCATAGACCTCATCGCTACACGCCACGTCCCTGGTGTGGGACCACTTCTGATCGCCGGGCAAGTGAAGCACCACCGAGCCGATCGGAAGACTGGTCGCCCCGCAGCAGATCGATTGCTGGCGTGGATGGGAAGCGACTTCCATCTGGGATTGCTCGTCACCAATACCGAGTTCACCCGTGACGCCCGCTGGCTTGCAGAGCAGGAGCGCAACAGAGCCTTCCTGCGCCTACGGGACTTCGAGGATCTGAAGCGCTGGCTGGAGGACAACTTCTGGTCGGAGGAGGATTGGATCCAGATCCCCGATGAGGTGGAGCTTGCGCCCGGCTTGCGCATCAAGATCCCGAAGGTGCACTTGGCGAACCACAGAGATATCTGGCGGGCGGTTGAGCCGCGTCCTGGCTTCATGCGAGGGCCCGAGTAAGGCCCCCCTGAAATCCGGGGAGGCAATACCCATTTCCCGCGCCTGTCTGCAACCGCGAAAGCGCATTGTCAAGAAATGCGTATTATGTGCCCTGATTTCCAGATCGCACGAATTCGGGTGGGCCTCCGGATTCCTAGGACGGTGGACGGTGCAATGATCGCAGATGCTGAGCTAGCGCGTACAGTGGAGGACTTGGTGAGGTCCGGCAATGAAGGCTTGGCGCATGAGCTGAAATGGGACGTGGACGTGGAGAACACGGCACGGCAGATCGAATTCATCCGGGACATGGTGTCGCTCGCGAACGCCGACCCGGGTAACCCCGCCGCGCGGTACCTTGTCCTCAACGCCCAGAAAGGCCAGTGCAACCCACAGGCGGAGGCTTTAGAAGTCGACGATGCGACATTCCAGCAGATAGTCAACGGGCGCGTATCGCCGGACATCAGATTTGCGAAGCGAGGCCCGGTCCCGACGAGATTCGGAGACGTCGCCGTTCTGGTCGTGGAGAACGCCTATGACTTCCCCCACGTCGTCGAGAAGGCGATCCATGAAGGCACGGAAACGTTGCTGGCCGGGGAGTGCTTGACCCGGACAGGGTCCGGGAAGCGCCCGGCGCTTGCACGGGACCACCGGGAGATGGAGGCGGCTAGAGCGGAACAGGGAATCGGGCCAGCCGGCGTGCCGAGCGCCGAGGGGTTGGCGAAGACGCGGGCGGCCGAGCTTGTGCCCAGGCTCGGCAGGGCGGTACAGGCGGGTGAGATGCAGACGGCTATCGTCGCGGCGCGGCGGGTAGCTCGAGATGCCGTGCGGGTGTGGGCTGGGACGGACGGGAGTCGGGACGAGGAGCGCGTGCGGGACGCGGCTGAGGGGTTGACGGCCGCATGCGACTGGCTGACGATTGCGGGGGTAGTAGGCGCGGACCACGGGGAACTGGAGCTGGTGCGCGCCAGCGTCGGTGGGCTGAGGGACGCATACGCGCTGGCCGGGCTGAAGAACCTGGGATGGCCAGGGGCGACGGAGTGCAACGTATCCATGTGGGTGCCTCTGCTGACGGTCTGCCCGCGCGTCTATGCCCTCGGGGCCTACTGCGTGGCTTCGGGCAGGATAGAAGCGGCACGCACGGTGTGCGAAGTGACGCTTGTGCCGCACGACGCGATCGAGAAGCGGCCGCGCCGACTCGTCGCCAGGCCGCTCACGCCGATGGACTGGCCGTGGCTGGAGGAATTCAAGGAGTACGTGTCCTTTGTTGAGGATGACCTCGTTGCCGGTGAACTGGTGCGCAGAGCGGGAGAGCCGGCGGCTTGTCTGTGTCAGTTCGACTTGATGGCCTTCGTGTTCACGCCGTCCGCTGAGTGGGAGGCCAGGGCGTTCACACGGCACTTTCCAAGCTTCCTGGCGTACGGTTTCCCGAAGGTGGAGCCGTTGGTCAAGAAGGCCCTCGAGGAACCAGGGCTGTTTGCTGCCGCGGGCGTCACGCGTCCGGTCCGGGCCATGTTTGAGGTGCTTGGGCTGCTTGAACCGAAGGTCGGCACTATAAGGCTTGTGCCCGAGTACCCCAACGCGTGGCTTTTCGAGCGATTCCGCGAGCGCCTCGGCGCGTACCTCGAAGCCGAGGGGGGAGCCGGCTGAGGATGTGACTCCGGAGTCATTGCGGGGACACGATTCATTCCGGGTACACAATACTAAACTCTTGACTGCCTCCCGCGCCGCGTCACCGTGCCCCGACTGCGCCTCTCCTCTCCACCACCCCCACAACCCACTCCGCCATCTCCTCCGGCTTGGGATCCTGGAAACCCGTGGCAACTTTGCCGAAGGAGAAGTATCCGTCCTTGCCGTCCACGACGCCCCATCCCCACATCGTGTTAGCGCCAACGCCAACGTTTCCTCCGAGCTTGGATATGAGCCTTTCGTCTTTCCATATCCCACCGGTCGCCACCAGCAGCCCGAGACGGGCGAAATCGCTGGCGCTCATCACGACCCAGCCTCCGCCACCCCGGACACGCACGCCGTTGATCCTATAAGGCCGGTCGAGATAGCCGCCGTAGCCCGGCATCTCCGGATAGAAATCCACGTCATTGCGCACTTCCTCTCCGGATAGCCAGTGCCAGCGGTCCGCGGGGATGCCGATCTTGCTCATGATCCTCTCGTCGAGGACATCTTTGAGGTCGCGCTTCCAGATGGTCGCGAGCGCCTGTGAGAGGCGCCAGTAGCCGCCGCTGGAGTAGCATCTCTGGCTGCCGGGCTCGACGTGGGCATAGTTGTCGTGGTCCGGGTCGCCGGTGTACCGGGCCCACGAGCGAACGTCCTTCTTTGTCTTCCAGAAGTAGCCATTCGTCACCGGGAATCCGCCCCGCATATCCATGAGGTGCTGGAACGTGAGGCTCTGGTGATGGCCGTTCGTGAGGTACTTGTGCGGGTGCGAGAGCTGGCCCGCGCCGGTCCAGTAGTCTCGCACCAAGTCTGTCGCGCTCTCGATGAGTCCTTCGTCCACGGCCAGTTGGACGAGCATTCGGGTGAACGTCTTGCCGAGCGACGCGCTTTGATACTTGAAGTCAGGATCGCCCCACGTATGCAGCAGATAGCCGCCTCTGGCGATGACGACGCCTCCTGCTCCGGGCTTCTGGCCGCCATACGCTTTCCCGAATTCTGGCTCTTGGCTGCGCACCCAGGCATTGAACCGGGCCGCGTCAAGGCCGGCCTCCTGCGGGGCGATTGTCTCCCATTCGTCACCCGGGAAGTTCACCCACTCAGGCACATCCGCCGAACAGGCCACGCCGCATACCCCCAGGATGAGCACCGCTGGTGCGAGTCGCAGTATTGTGGTCGCTCTCGCTGGCATTGTTCTCGCCCTCGGGCAGTAGTCACTGTACGGCTGCAACAACCTGGCTGTCAATGGGCCCCCGGCGGCGCAGGCGGCGTTCGCCTGGGCAGGTGGCGCACCGCTTTCTGATGAAGCTGGCGCGAGTTGAGCACATGACTGCGGAATGCTCCTCCGATCATTCGGCGACGCGGGAACGAGAGGCGAGAATAACGCCGCGCGCTGTGCTGGTCGGGCTGGTTATGGCCGCGGCAGTGTGCGGCATCGTGGCCTGGGCGGAGTACGTCACCGGCACCATAATGATCGGCTTTCTCCAGATCCCCCCGGTCGCCATCGCCTTGATCTTCGTGGTGGTCGTGGCCAACCGGCTGGTGGGGCGCGTCCGGACGCGAGCGAGGCTGTCCGCCGCTGAACTGGCAGTCGTGTACGTCATGATGGTCCTGGCCGCCATGATCACCTCTCGCGGCCTGACCGAGGACCTGTACCCGGCCCAGGCGTGCCTGAACTACTATGCCACTCCGGCCAATCACTGGCAGGACCTCTTCTTCAGCCACGTCCGCCCATCGCTCGTACCGTGGGATCCGACGGGTGACCCAGTCCAGCTCATAGTGAAAGACTATTACGAGGGCCTGCCGGCGGGCGACAGCGTGCCGTGGCGGGCCTGGCTTGGGTCCACCGGCATTTGGCTCCTGCTCGTCGGGTTCGTGTACACCGCCTTCATGGGGATGGCGGCAGTCATCTATCGGCTGTGGGCCGACGAGGAGCATCTGTCGTTTCCGCTGACT
Organism: Armatimonadota bacterium; assembly: GCA_030601885.1. Classification (GTDB taxonomy): domain Bacteria; phylum Armatimonadota; class Zipacnadia; order JAUWAU01; family JAUWAU01; genus JAUWAU01. Next base: position 69,648 of record JAUWAU010000033.1, on the reverse strand, counting down.
CGCCTCCCCCTCGAGCTCATCACGCAGCAGGCCGGCGTCACCCACTTCCTCCGCAACAAACTGATGTGGATCGGCTTCGCGCTGCCCGTGCTGTACTTCGGCCTCAATGGTCTGCACGAGATCTGGCCGCAGCTCCCGCAGATCAGAACGTTCTATCCGATACGGTTCGATCAGATGCCGTGGGCCAACATGGGCTACACGGTGATGTGGTTCTCCCTGGCCGGCATCGGGTTGTTCTACTTGTTGTCGTCCGAGATGATCTTCAGTCTGTGGTTCTTCTTCCTCTTCGCGCGCCTGCGGACGGTGCTCGCCACGGCCCTGGTGGGGCCTCTGGCGAGAGCACAGCATGCTTCAGCTCCCATGTTCATTGGCGATGAGACGATGGGCATCAGCTTCACTCTCGTGGGGCTGATGGCCTATACCGCCTGGACGCGGGTGCGGGAGATCTGGAAGCAGCAGGCGCGAGCCGATGCCGCTGGGTCGTCGGCGCCGGCAGCGCCGAATGTCATGCTTAGTTTTCGCACGGCAGCGTGGCTCGTGGGCCTGGCGATCGCGGGGATAGGCATCTGGTGGTATTGGGCGGGCGGCAGCGTGGCGGTCGCCCTGGCGGAGTTCGGCATCTATATGTTCGTGCAGGCGGTGATCATGGCCCGGGCGACCTCCGAAGCGGGCACGCCCATGACGGAGGGCTCGTTTACACCGCTGGACGTGTGGGGACTCTTCGCCCGCAAGAGCAAGGCCGGCGTGGCGAACTTGACGCTTCTGGCGTTCACCAACGCCTTGTTCTCTCGCGATCTGCGCGGGATCACGCTCACGGGCATGCTGGACGCGCAGAGCCTCGCCGATGGCGTGAACCTTCCACGCCGCAAGCTGCGCGGAGTCATCATCGTGGCCCTGGTATTCGCGATTCTGGTATCCGGCTGCGTCCACCTGGCACTCACGTACGAGCGCGGCGGCGTCACCATGTACAGTTTCGTATACCGGAGCAATCCCATCCGGTTCTGGCACGAGCATGCGCCGCTCGTCGAGGGGATCGAGCAATACCAGCCCTCCCGGCCGGTGTGGTTTGGCGTCGGAGTGCTCTTCTGCCTCTTCCTGGGGATGATGCGCCGCCTGTACGTGTGGTGGCCGCTGCATCCGCTGGGGGCGGCGCTCTCCGTCACCTGGATCATGTGCGTCTTCTGGTTCCCCGCCCTCATCGCCTGGCTCATCAAGAGCGCCGTCACGCGCTACGGCGGGCTCAAGAGCTACACCCGGCTGCGTCCGCTGTTCCTGGGGCTCATCTTCGGCGAGTTCGTCATGGCCGTGTTCTGGACCATCGTCTCCTTCGTCTTCGAGACGACCGCGCCGAGGTTTCCGTGGCCATGAAGCCGAGACGGTGGGGCCGCCCAGCGCAAGGAGAGGAACGCGGCGCCGTACTGCGAATGGGCTGACGTCGCACTGCCGAGGGAGGCGCCGTGGGAATGGGCCGTCCGCCAGTGCTTCGCTCGGTAAGTTCGCGCGTCAAAGGCAGCGGGCCAAGAATTGGCCCGCCTACGTGGCTGCGGCCTTCAGTGCGCCGCTCGCGGCCCGCATCCCCGCGTAGGTCGGGCGCCTGGCCCGGCGGTCGGCGTCCCGACTCGATCCGTAGGATCGAGGTCAGGGACTTTCCAGCCCGACAATTCCGACGCGGACCTACGGAAGCAGGCACTAGCAGTGCTGATCCGGGCTCAGGCCTCGAGCGCCGGCCTCGAGTCCACCACGCGCTCCTTCTTCAGGTCGAAGAAGACGACTCGGCCCTTGCGGTACGAGACTACGGACAGGGCGATGGGGATCATCGCCTGATACGCACGGCGAGCGTTGAGCGTGGGCTGCTCGCGGGTGCGGATGCACCGGAGCCAGTTGCCCATGTGGTCGCCCCAGTTATACTTGTTGGGCACCTGAATCTCCTGGAGGACCTCTTTGTCGCCCTTCTTCTCGGTGACCAGGTTCGCGTCTTTGTAGCAGTCGAGGCCGCGGGCCAGTTCCATCATCTCGTCCCGGAACGGCTCCTCGGGCCGGATGACTAACTCGCCGCCGGGTTCCAGCGTGGCTTTCTGTCCGCGGATGAGGTCCGGCGGCCCCGTTTTGTTCTCCTGAGTGGCCATGACGTGCGCCGTGTGCTGCGTCGGGAACGTGGCGATGATGTGGAAGATCGTGGGCACTTCGCGGTTGTCGTTCTCAAGCGTGTGGACCGGGTTAGCGCCGGAGCCGGTGACGCTGAAAGGGAACTGCGGCCCGATGGCGATCATCAGGTGCGACCAGATGTGGTAGATCAAGTCGGTGGCGAGGCCGCCCGAGTAGTCCCAGTACTTGCGGAAGCGGAAGAAGCGCTCAGGATCGTAGGGACGCTTCGGCGCGAGGTCCCACTTCCAGCCCAGCCACATGTCCCAGTCCAGATCCTTGTTGGGATCGGCATCCCTGATCGTGTAGTTCCAATCGCCCCTCGGGCGGTTGCGGAAGTAGCCGCCTTGGGTCCAGACGAGCGGCCCGATGCCGCCCTCCATGATGATGTCCTGAGCCGTCCACCACCGGCCCTCGGATGACGATTGCGCGCCGCACTGGAACACGGCCCCCCTCTTCTCCGCCACCTGCGCCACGTGCTTGGCCTGGCGCCAATACAGGGTCACCGGCTTCTCGCAGTACACGTCCTTGCCGGCCCGCATCGCCGCAATGGACATCTTGGAGTGCCAGTGGTCCGGCGTCGCGATGACCACGGCGTCCAGGTCCGGCATGTGCAGTAGCTCCCGGTAGTCTCGGAAGCCCGTGGCTGTGCCCTTGCTGCGGTCCACCGCGTCGCGGACGCGCTTGTCCCAGACATCGCAGACGCCGATGACCTGTAGGTTCTCCTCCGGCTTCTCTGACCGTCTGATTAGCCCCCCACACAGCCCGCTTCCTCGCCCGCCGACGCCGATGACGCCGACGTTGAGGCGGTCATTTGCGCCGAGCACCCTGGTGCCCCGCGCACCGCTGGCCAGGCTCAGCGCAGCAGCGCCCAGCGTGGCGCCTTTTACAAAGTTTCGACGGCTCATGTTGCCTGATGTGGAGCCAGAATGTGCTGACACGATGCAGCGCCTCCCTTAAGCTTCGGCCTTGATACCGAACCCCAGCGCGCCGTGCGCTCGCTCAGGCCTCCATAGGGGGCATTGAATCGACGACCCTTTCTTTCTTCGGGTCGAAGAAGACCACTTTGCCCTTGCGGTACGAGATAACAGAAAGCGCGATGGGGATCATCACCTGATACCCACGGTCGGCGTTGAGCGTCGGCTGCTCACGCGTGCGGATGCAACTGAGCCAGTTGTCCATGTGGTCGCCCCAGTTATACTTGTTGGGCACCTGAATCTCCTGGAGCACCTCTTTGTCGCCCTTCTTCTCGGTGACCAAGTTTGCATCTTTGTAGCAGTCCAGCGTATGCGCCAGCTCCATCATCTCGTCGCGGAACGGATCCTCCGGGCGGACGATTACGCCGGGGCCACCGCCCTCGAGCGTTGCCTTCTGGCCGCGCACGAGATCCGGCTCACCCGTCTTGTTCTCCTGCGTGCCGATAAGGTGGGCCGTGTGCTGCCCCGCGAAGGTGGCAATAATGTGGAACAGCGTCGGCACCTCGCGGTTGTCGTTCTCAAGCGTGTGGACCGGGTTGGCGCCGGAGGCGGCGACGGCAACGGGGAACTGCGGCCCGACGCCGATCATCAGGTGCGACCACGTATGGTAGAGCAAGTCCGTGGCAAGGCCGCCGGAATAGTCCCAGTATTTGCGGAAGCGGCTGTAGCGCTCAGGATCGTAGGGACGCTTCGGCGCCAGTTCCCATTTCCACCCCAGCCACATGTCCCAGTCAAGATCCGCGTTCGGGTCTGCGGGTTGGATCCCCCAGTTCCAATCGCCGCCCGGGTTGTTGCGGAAGGCGCCGCCTTGTGTCCACACGAGCGGTCCCAGCCCGCCCTGTTCCACCACCTCCCGGGCCGTCCACCACCGGCCGCTGGATGCCGACTGGGCCCCACACTGGAAGACGGCTTCGGTCTTTCTGGCCACCTGCGCCACCTTTTTGGCCTGTCGCCAGTACAGCGTCATGGGCTTCTCGCAGTACACGTCTTTGCCGGCCCGCATGGCGGCGATGGAGATCTTCGAGTGCCAATGGTCGGGCGTGCCGATGACCACGGCGTCCAGGTCCGGCACTCGCAGCAGCTCGCGGTAGTCGCGGAAGCCCTGTGCCGTGCCCCCGCTGTGGTCCACGTGCCGCTGAGTGCGCGCGTCCCATACGTCGCAAACCGCGATGACCTGCCAGTTGTTCTCCGGGTCCTTCGAACGGTCCATGAGCTTGCGGCACAGGCTACCGCCACGCCCGCCGACGCCGATGGCGCCGATGTTTATGCGCTCGTTGGCCCCGAGCACTCGCGTGCCCCTGGCGCCGCCCGCCAGGCTCAACGCGGCCGCGCCGGCGCCGGCGCGTTTGAGAAAGCCGCGACGGTCGATGTTGCCCGATCCGGAAGTAGAGCCCTGTGACACGATGCACCCGCCTCCTTGCGACAGGAAACTCGTCGCGATATCGGCTTCATGCTCGACGACCCCCGGAGCTTTGGCCCCGCCGGGCGTCGTCCTAGTATTCCGCGCGTCCCATGTCTTCCCCTGCCCGGAATCTCCTCTGGAGCTCCGTGCCGCGGTGGCATGCCTCTTGCCCTCGCACCCGGCCCTCGCCTCCCGCCGCCCGGAACTCCTCCCAATACACCGCCCCCCGAAGGCCTATCCGTTCCCGCAACGAACACCTATGGGCGCAGGCGGACTCATGACCGCCAATGCCGTTGATGGGAGGCGCATCAATTGAGCGATCGGAACGCTGGCTCTGTAGGCATCATCGGCGTCGGCATGGTCGGCACGCGCTTCAGCCAGAAGCTGCTGGGCGCCGGCTGGCCGTTGACCGTATTCGACATCGACCCTGAGAAGCTGCGAGCAGCGGCGGAGCTTGGCGCGCAGCCGGCATCCTCGGCCCGGGAGGTGGTGGAACGCAGCGACGTGGTGCTGCTATGCCTGCCGGGCTCGCCGCCCGTCGAGGAGGCGATGAACGGCCCGGACGGCATCTTGGCCGCTGTGACCGATCGGCACATCATCATCGACACGGGCACCACGCGGCCGGCCACGGACATCGAGTACGCTGCCAAGGTGCGGGAGCGCGGAGGGCGGATGGTTGATGCGCCGATAACGGGCCGCGCGCCGGGCTACATCATGATGGTTGGCGGCAGCGAGGAGGACTTCCGCGAGGCCGAGCCCGTCCTGCAGGTCGTCGGCTACAAGGTCTGCCACGTCGGGGCGCTCGGTCACGGGCAGCGCCTGAAGCTGGTGAACCAGCTCATCCTGGCAGGGCGCTTGTCGGTGTTTTGCGAGGCCGTGTCGCTCGCGCGCGAGCTTGGCCTCGACCCGGAGCAGATCGTGTCCGTGCTCGAGTTCGACGATGCCAAGCGCCTCCTGGCGCGCCGCTTCAGCGTCCCCGGCAGCCAGCTCCTGGCGCTGCACACCAAGGACCTGGAGTACCTCTCGGAGCTCATTGAAGATGACGACCTCTACGCGCCGCTGACGAAGATAGTGACCGAGATCTTCCAGGAGACACGCGGCCGCGGCGAACGCGACTGGGCGCAGGCGTCGGTTTTGACACACTGGGAACAAGGCAGTCGTTAGTGGTCAGTGGCCAGAAAAGGCATGGCCACAGAGAACACAGCGGGCACAGAGCGACGACAGGCGTGTGAACCATGTCTACGGAACTCACCAGACGCACATTCCTCCGCAGCGCTGCCGGCGCAGTCGCTTTGCTGGGCGCCTGCGCCAAAGGGAGAAGCGCGATGTCCGAGGTGGAACGACCCGTCGCCCGAGCGGTAACTGCCGGCCCGAAGCATCACTCCTTCGGCTACTACGATAAGACGCCGTGGGATGCCACGGGGCGGTACATGCTGGCGCTCGAGCTGGAGTTCATGGATCGGCCGAATACGCCGGACGACGTCGGCGTCGTCGGCATGGTTGATCTCGCGGAGGGCAACCGCTTCCGGCCATTGGCCGAGACGCGCGCCTGGAACTGGCAGCAGGGCACGATGCTGCAATGGCTGGAGACGGCTCCCGAGCGGCTCATCATCCACAACGGCCGAGAGGACGGCCGCTACGTATCCAGAATCCGCGACGTGCACACGGGCGAGACCCGGACGCTGCCGCGGCCCGTGTACGCGGTGAGCCGCGACGGCGAGTCGGCCGTGACGCTCAACTTCTCCCGCGTCCACCGCACCCGGCCCGGTTACGGGTACGTCGGAATACCGGACCAGTGGGAGAACGAGCCGGCGCCGGAGCAGGATGGCATCTACCGGATGGACCTCGAGACCGGCGAGAGCCGGCTCATCATCTCGCTGGCGCAGATCGCGGCCTTCAAGCACGACGAGACCATGGACGAGGGGCGCCACTGGTTCAACCACCTGCTCTTCAGCCCCGACAGCTCGCGCTTCATCTTCCTGCATCGGTGGCAGGTGGGGAAGGGCCGGCGGACGCGGATGTTCACCGCCAATCCAGACGGCTCCGACATCGCGTGCGTCGCCGACCACGAGATGGTGTCCCACTTCGACTGGCGCGATCCGCGGCACATCCTCGCCTGGGCCCGACAGCACGGACGCGGCGACTACTACTACCTGTTCAGGGATCAGGGCGCCCCGCCACAGCGGCCAGGCGGGCCAGGGACGACCCGCGCTACAACGCCACCGCAGCTAAATCCTGGGAGCAGAGAGGTGGGGATCGTCGGCGAGGGCCTGCTGGATCGCGACGGGCACTGCAGCTACTCCCCCGATCGGCGCTGGATCCTGACGGACAGCTACCCGGATCGCGAGAGCTACCGGACGCTCATCCTGTACCAGCCCGCCGAGAATCGGCGCATCGATATCGGCCGGTTCTACTCCGCCAAAGAGATCACGGGCGAGTTCCGCTGCGACCTGCACCCGCGCTGGAACCGCGACGGCACCCAGGTGTGCATCGACTCGATCCACGAGGGCTCTCGACAGCTCTACGTGCTGGACGTGTCGGAGATTGTTAGTCGTTAGTTCTCAGCTTGTTGGTTGCTGGCCGGTCGTCTCGCGGCGCCAGCTCCCTGCTGCCCTCAGACCCCCAACTCGTCCAACTTCGTCCCGATGAGGGCCAGCGTCGCTTCGATCAGCTCCTCACCGAATTCGGCGGTCGAGTCGCGGGGATCTTCTCCGCCTACTCCCTGGGGCCATACATCCCGATCGGCCGGCAGTTGCGAGAGATCCACCAGCGCCGGCGCAACGGCCATCATGATTGACGTCTCGTTCCGCCCGGCATGGTCCATCTGCGTCCGCCACTGCCCGGGGAAATCGCGCATGGCGGACACCAGCGCCAGGCCGAACTGCTTCTCCCACGCATCGACCATCTCCGCCCAGGCACGGCGCGACGGACCGTGCCCGTCGGCCACGATGCAGCGAAAGCCCGCCCGCCTGGCCTGTGCCAGAACGGCCTCAACCAGCATCAGGAACAGGCCCCTCGGGATCCAGTAGCAGCTCCCTGGCAACTGGCGGTTCGGCGTCGTGCTGTCTGCCGTGTCCATGCCCACCAGGTCGGGGCCGTCCTCCTGCCCGGTGATGCGATCCGGCCCCAGCCAGAGGGGCGGAAGCACGATCCCGCCGAATCGCCTGGCCGCCTGCTCGAACAGCCCCCGCGCCTGCAGGAAGTCCGCCCCCAGCGCGTTCTGCACCCCGTGCCATTCCAATGTCCCGATGGGCAGATAACCCACCGGCCGCTTGGCCAGACGCGCCTCGAATTCGTGCGGCAGAAGCTCTTCGTACCGGACCTTCTCGGTCATGAGTCGTACCTCCGGATCATCAGCCAGCGCCGCGATACGCCAGCCAAGTCAGTCCTCGAGCATGTCCCACATCACGCCTCCGACAGCATCCTTCGGCGGCTGGATGCCGAGCAGGTGGCAGATGGTCGGGACGATGCTCGTGAGGTGCCAGAAGCCGTTGGCGTCGGGATCGCGCTCGTAGCCGGACCGGATGCCCGGCCCCGCGCAGATGGCCGCCGAGAGGTTCGAGGCGAACTCGGTGCGACTCGTGAGGATCTGCGGGCCGTGGTTTGCTCCCTGCTGTGCCGGCGCCACGCTCCCGTCCGGCACCCGGCCGCGACCGTAGCCGGAGTTGAACACGAACACGACGTCCCCGGCCTCGGGGCCGTGGTAGCCGAAGATCGGCGCATCTTTCTTCTTCACCGCGAACGCCACCACGCGCTTCCCGTTGTGCGGCCCTGGCCTCTGCGAGTCGGGCCGCCCCGGCCCGCCAGGGCTCAGGGGCGGATTGCGCCAGTCGAGCAGCGCGTCGATGATCTCCTCCTGCACCGTCTCGTAGTCGGCCGGATCAACGACACCGCGCGGAGAGCGTCCCTTCAGGTTGATGAAGATGTCAAAGATGCGCATCGGCAGCATGTAGGCCTTCGTCTTCTCCCACACAATGCGGCCATTGTCGCGCACCAGCAGCCCCGTCTCCTCGAGCCGCGCCAGATAGTCGGACTGGAAGAAGTTGGGCACGTTGCCGTGGTCCGAGATGGCCATCACGACGGTGTCGTCGTCAGCCATGTCCATGAACTCGCCCAGCACGGCATCGCACACCTGATGCCCGCGGCGGAACATCTCCAGGTGCCACTTGCCGACCTCGGGATCGTAGTTCGGATGCGCCGGATCGGCCTGCGCCAGGTGCTGATGCGAGACGTGGTCGAGGATGTGATAGTGCTGATAGTAGAGCTGCCAGCCCTCCTGCTCCAGTAGGTGCCGCGCCGCCCGGGGCATCCACAGGCCGTGATAGCTCTCCTCGTCGAAGAACAGGTCGGTCAGCCCCGCGTCCTCACACGTCACTGCCGTTGCCGATTGCAGGAATGGGCCGCACGCGTCGAGCAGCGGCTGCTCGATGGCAGCAGGATGGGCCCAGCCGGAGCGGGGGTACGGCGCCGACTGCAGGAGGACGACGTCGTTCTCGGCGGGCTTGCACCGCACCAGATGGAACCGCAGGCTGCCCTCGCCGCGCTCGCCAAAGGGCAGCCAGGCCCAGTCGGACCACTCCCCGAGCTTTGCCGAGGCCACGGATGTGCCATCGGGCCTCTCGACGGTCGCGCTCCCTGCGCTCGGGTCGAACCAGAACCGCAGCGGAACGGTGACCTCGCTCGTCTCGACCGTCGCGCCAGGCAGTACATGGGCGGCGTCAATGAAGTCGGCGGCGGCGCTCACCAGCTCGATGTCGAGCTGCACGTCGGCGCGCCAGCGATCGCCCTCTTGCACCAGCTCCATGAGCCGTCGCGGCCCGGGGCCCTCCTGTGTGGCCCAGATGACCCCGTGCGAGATCTGCATGGGCTGAATGCCGGGGCCCTGGTACAGCGGCGCCGCGACCATGGACTCTTTGACGCGCGGCGGCCAGGTGATTGGATGAAAGATCGCCAGCGAGCGCACGCCCTGCCGCTCCGCTGCCTCCCAGATGGTCTCTGCCTCGCAGGCCCGGCTGTCGAAGGTGCTCAGGTCGCGCTCGCCCTCGAGGTCGTCATACGCGCGCCGGAACCAGCCGCCGAGGCACGTCCTCCCCGGCTCGGCCCCGGTGGCCATGGTGCCCCAGTTCGTCGGCGTCCAGGCCGGCCAGCACGGCAGCAGCTCGCCGCACGTGCCGGATTCCAGCAGCTTCTGGAAGTTCGGCAGGCAGCCCTCAGCCACGAAACGCTTCACCATCGGGAGCTGCAGCCCGTCGAGGCCGACGAGGATGAATCGCTTTGCGGCAGGCATGGTGAGACCCTCCCGTGATCTCGCACAACTGGATGTGCTATGCAGCCGGTTCCCGCTCGGCCTGTCGCGAACCTGTAAGGGAGTCGCGCCAGTCAGTGATTCAGGATGTAGTGCCGGAACGACGGCCGCGCGCGCCCGGCCTCCGCACGCGCATGCGCGAGAGGCAGGCGATGGTGTATAATAGTGCGGGACCCAATTGCGGGACAGGAATTCGAGACCGCAGGGATTAACTATGCTGCCGCCGGGATTATCCGCGGGATTCGTCCGAGGCGGGCGGCGCGGCCCTGAGGGAGCGAATGTCCAACCTCGGGCACTCAAGGAGGGCCGGCTGGGGCCGTGCGAGATTGAGCATGCTGTCCCAGGCGTGCGTGTTCGAGCCCGTGTGGAGGTGGAGGTGAGAGTTCCATGTTGACCAAGCTACACGTCAAGGGCTTCAAGTCGCTCACCGACTTGACCATCGAGTTCCCGCGTCTGACCGTCCTATTTGGCCCGAACGCCGCTGGAAAGAGCAACATACTCGAAGCGGCTCAGATGCTGGCTCAGATCGGGACGAGCCGGACGCTCGCCGACGCCTTCGGTGCACAGATGATCCGGGGCTACCCCTTGGAGGCCTTCAGATTCCCCGAGGGCGGGCTGCCGCTGTTGCTGGGGCAACGCACCGCGCGGATGAGTCTAGAGGCCGATCTGGACGTCCAGAGCGAAGGGCTTCGCTACCGCGTTGGCGTCCAAGTCCGCCCGGGATCCGGCAGTCTCGCTGTTTTTGACGAGTACCTGACCAGGCTGAGCAAGGCGGGCAAGCCAATGCACAGCCCAGTCATCGAGCGTGTCGGCCGTCAGCTCCGTGTCCGGCGTGCGCGGCAAGAGCGGCCACGCCACGAGCCGCTCGGCATCAACTACGCGCTTCTGTCGGATCGCCGCCTGAGCGGCGCGGGCTACGAATGGATCGACCGGTGCCGACAGCAGTTTGAGGGCTGGCGCGTCTACTACTTGGACCCTCGCATTGCCATGCGCATTCCCAGGCCGCCCGCCGAGGTTCGGGACATCGGGGTACTGGGTCAGGACGTGGCTCCGTATCTGTATCGGCTGAAGGCGGAACGCACCAAGTGGTTCGACGCCGTCAGGCGTACGCTGCGATCGCTCATCCCGGCGGTTGAGGACCTCAATGTCGATCTTGACGAGAGAAGGGGAACCCTCGACATCGAGGTCCAGCAGGACGGACATGGCGTCTCCTCTCGCATCATCTCCGAAGGCACGCTCCGCGTCCTTGCGCTGTGTGCGATCGCGGCCAATCCATGGGCTGGCGGCCTCATCGCGTTCGAGGAGCCGGAGAACGGCGTCCATGCCCGCAGGCTGGAGCTGATCGCGCACTTGTTGACCTCATTGGCGGTGGAGCAGCAGCAGCGCCAGGTGATCGTCACGACCCATTCGGCCGCGTTCTGTGGTGCAATGCTGCGGGCCACGCAGGACTGCCGAGACAAGTTGGCTATGCTGAACGTGAGTCATGGCCGGGCGGGGACTGAAGTCCAACCGTTCGAGTTCGCAAATGGCCTTTTCGAGGACGCGGAGCTAGCTTCGGGCCTCTCGGCGCCCACTGAGGATGGGGTCTTCGAGGGTCTGATGCTGCGGGGGTTGCTCGATGAGTAGGCCTCTGGCCATCGATCTATTCGCTGAGGACAGGGCTCACGAGGAGTTCCTCGTCCCGCTCACTCTCAGGGTCGCCCAGGAGGTAGACCGCGAAGTTGAGCTCCGCATCCGCTCTGCCCGGGGCGGACATGGTAGGGCGCTAGAGGAGTTGAGGCTCTATCAGCGGTCCAGACTCAACGGACTGGGCGGAGGGATCCCAGACCTGCTCGTTGTCGCCATCGACGCCAACTGCGAGCCCTTCACTGCCGCTCGGAGCCAGATCATGGAAGCCGTGGAGCAGAAGCTCCGCGACCGGTCAGTGCCCGCTTGCCCAGCCCCTCACATCGAGCGATGGTATCTTGCCGACCTCGAAGCATTCTACGTGGTCGTGGGCATCAGGCCGCGCGTGCCACGGGACAAGTGCGAGAGGGACCTCTACAAGCAGATCCTCGCTCGGGCAGTCGTGGACGCTGGCCATCCCCCGATGCTTGGCGGAATCGAATTCGCGAGGGACCTGGTCGCAGCGATGGACCTGTTCCGTGCAGGGAGGACGGAAAGCAGCCTCAAGCACTTCGTTGACGAACTGTCCGGGCACCTGAAGCTGATGTAGAGGGCTGCGCATCCCGGGGAGCACACGAAGTCCTGGATGGCTGGGCCGGCGCTCTGGCCGTGGAGGTGAGTGCTCGTGGCCTGAGGGCGAACCGCGCGCCTCCGGCTCGCCCTTCGCCCTCCGTACGGTCTCCATGCAACGGTGCGGCCGCGCCACCGCCGTCTGCTTGGCGCTGCCGGTGGTCGCACATCCCCTCCTCCCCGCGTCGAAGGCGATCAGAGCCCGGTCGTCGAACCCACCGATACGTGAAACGGGGGACTCGAGCGATGCCAAGGGACTCACGAAGAACGTTCCTCAGGAAGGTCGGCGCCGGTGCGGCGGCGCTGCAGTGGAGCGGCGCGGTGAACGTCATCGGCGCCAACGGCAAGGTCGTCGTCGGACTCATCGGCTGTGGCGGCCGGGGGAAGAAAGTCGCCGAGCAGATGGGCGGCGTGGCGTACGTGTCCGATCCGGACGAAGAACGCCTGGCTGATGCGGCAAAGAAGCTCGACGTGAAGCCCGCCAACGCCGTGACGGACTTGCGGCGCATTCTCGACGACAAGTCGGTGGACGCCGTCATCATCGCCACACCGGACCACTGGCACGCCCCGGCGGCTATCCTGGCCTGTGAGGCGGGGAAGCACGTGTACGTTGAGAAGCCCTCCAGTCACAACCTCCGCGAAAGCCGGCTGCTGGTGGACGCCGCACGGCGATATAACCGCGTCGTGCAGCACGGGACGCAGAGCCGCAGCAGCAACATGATGGCCGGCGCCGTGCAGATGCTCCGCGAGGGCGTCATCGGGGACGTGCTGGCCGCCAAGGCGTGGAACATCCAAAGACGAAAGAACATCGGACATGCGCAGCCCAGCGAGCCGCCGCCGCATGTGGACTACGACATGTGGGTTGGCTCCGCCGAGTTCGTTCCCTTCCAAAAGAACCGGTTCCACTACCAGTGGCACTGGTGGTACAACTTCGGCACCGGCGACATCGGCAACGACGGCACCCACGAGATCGACTACGCCCTGTGGGGCCTCGGCGTCGAGGCGCTCCCCTCCAAGATTGCGGGCATCGGCGGCAAGTACTTCCACGACGACGACCAGCAGTTCCCCGACACGATGACCCTCGCGTTCGACTACGCCGGCGACGGCACGATCGGCAGCAGGCGGCACTTGATCTTCGAGATGAGGATCTGGTCGAAGAACGCGCCGTACGACATTGACAATGGCGCCGAGTTCTACGGCACCAACGGGAAGATGTTCTTCAGCAAGCGCGGCAGACTCGAGATCTTCGACGAGCGCAACCGCAAGGTCGAGGGAAGGGCGGAGAATCCGCCGGAGCTGCTGGGGCACCAGGAGGATTTCATCGACGCCATCAAGACCGGCCGCAAGCCGAACGCCGACATCGAGATCGGCCACCGGGCAGTGGCCGTGGTCCACCTGGGCAACATCGCCTGTCGCGTGGGCCGGTCGCTAGAGTTCGATGCCAAGACCGAGCAGATCGTCGGCGATGAAGAGGCCAACCGGCTGCTGTCGCGCACGTACCGCGAAGGTGGCCACTGGGCCATCCCTGAGGGGGGAGTGTGATGGTGATGAGGACGGCGCTCGTCGCGCTCTCGCTCGTCTCTGGCGCGCTCTGTGCCAATGCCGACGTGCCTCAGGTTGCGTTCACGCAGCAGCCGGGCAAGGTGCTGGTCACCATCGCCGGGCAGCCGGTGGCAACGTACGTGTACGCCGACGAGGAGATAACCCGTCCCTACTTCGCTCACGTCCGCGCTCCCGGCGGCGTCCAGGTGACGCGGAACCACCCGCCCATCGAGGGCAAGGACCCGACCGATCACGCCACCTATCACCCTGGGATCTGGCTGGCATTTGGCGACATCAGCGGCTCGGACTACTGGCGCAACAGAGCCCGGGTGGTGCATCGGGAGTTCGTGGAGGAGCCCGTCGGCGGCCCGGGCAAGGGGACGTTCGCGGTACGGAACACGTACCTCGTTGAAGGGGACGCTGAGAAGGCTAACTGCCGCGAGGTGTGTCGCTACACCATCGTGGTGCGACCGTCGGGCTACCTTCTGATCTGGGACTCCACGTTCTCGGCCGCCGAGGGTGAGTTCTACTTCGGGGACCAGGAGGAGATGGGGCTGGGCGTACGCGTCGCGAGCCCCATCATGGTCAAAGCGGGTGGAACCATCCTCGATGCCCCGGGACGCAAGAACGAGCGCGAGGTATGGGGCAATCAGGCCGCCTGGTGCGACTACAGCGGCACCAGCGGCGGGCAGCACGTCGGCGTTACGCTGATGGCCCACCCGGGCAACTTCCGGCCCAGTTGGCTCCATGCACGGGACTACGGTCTGCTGGTGGCGAACCCTTTTGGCCGCAAGGCCTTTCGCCAGGGCGATCCCAGCAAGGCCGTGGTCAAGCCGGGCGAACATCTCCGCTTGCGCTACGGCGTGTTACTGCACGCCGCTCCGGCAGAGAAGAAGCCGGATCTGGCGGCGGCCTACGCTGACTTTCTGCGGGTGGTCGCAGAATAGCGGGTGGCACGGCTACGCCTTGAGAGCCGCTCTGAGGACCTCCGGATACTTCAGGCCCGATCCCGTATTGAAAAGCACGACCCTCTCGTCCGCGTCCAACAGCCCGTGTTCGCGCAGACGAATGGCCGCGGCCAGCGTCGCCGCGCCCTCCGGACACGCAAGGATCCCCTCGGTGGCGGCGAGCTGTCGCAGCGCCTGCAGGATCTCATCGTCGGGGATGGCGATGGCCGTCCCGCCGCTGTCGCGGATGGCGCGCAGGATGAGGAAGTCGCCTATCGTGCCCGGGGCGCGCAGTCCGGAGGCGACGGTCTCGGGATCCTGCCACCGCTCTGCCTCGTCGGCGCCCTGCTTGAAGGCCCGCACGATGGGGGCGCATCCGGTGGACTGCACGGAGATCATGCGCGGCCTATGACCGGAGATCCAGCCGATCAACTCCATCTCCTCGAAGGCCTTCCACATGCCGATGAGCCCGGTGCCACCGCCTGTGGGATAGATGATGACGTCAGGCAGCTCCCAGTCGAAATGCTCTGCCAGCTCGTAGCCCATCGTCTTTTTGCCTTCGAGCCGATACGGCTCCTTGAGGGTGGAGAGGTCGAACCAGCCCTCCTCGTCTCGGCGTGCGGCCAGGGCCTGCGCGCAGTCGCTAATGAGCCCGTCTATCAGCACCACGTCCGCTCCGGCGGTCTCGCACTCCAGCCGCGCCGTCTCCGGTGTGTCGCGGGGCATGAAGATGTGCACCTCCATGCCCGCCCGAGCGCCGTACGTGGCCAGAGCACCCCCGGCGTTGCCGGTGGACGCCACCGCGGCCTTGGTTGCGCCCAGCTCCACGGCGCGCGACACGGCTACGGCCATGCCCCGGGCCTTGAACGTCCCGGCCGGCATCGCTGATTCGTCTTTGACGAAGAGGTTACCCAGCCCAATAGCACGACCGAGACGCTCCGCGCGCAGCAGCGGCGTGTGCCCTTCGCCGAGCGTCACGATGTCGGCGTCGTTGGCCACGGGCAGCAGCTCACGGAAACGCCACATCCCGCCACTACGGGCCCGGACTTCCTCCCTGAGGGTGCACTTGGCGAGCGGCTCCAAGTCGTATCGGCACAGCAGCGGCTTGCCGCATTTCTCGCAGACCGAGTGCAGCTCATCGGGATCATGCTGGGCTTCGCACTTCGAGCACTCGAGGTGAGTGAGTGATCTCACGGGTGTGTCCCTCCCCGAGCAACAGGGCAAAGGGAAAAAGAGAAAGGGTGGAGCGTGGAAGCGGAGTCCTGACTCTCTTTCCCTCGGCCCTGTCCGCTTTCCGCTGTTCCTGCCTGTTCGCGCTGTGGCGCGCGATCCCCTTGCGGGCGCTGCCGCCCGGAAGGGAGGACATAGGGGAAGAGAAGAGAGGGTACCGGAGACACGTGGGCCTGGTGAAGCGACGCCAACGGGATCAAAGGCTCTCAGATACGGGGTGGGTCAAGCTACAGCGGCTTGCGGCTGCTCGGCGCGCGCCGCCCGCAATGTAGCTTGAATCTGGGACTCATTCGCCACGACGCAGCGCACGCGTTTCGGGGCGAGCGCCTCTCGGATAGCGGCGTAGGCCTCATCGTCGCGCGGGTGTGCCATGGCAACGAGTACGAGGTCACCGTGCACCTGAATGGGGAGCATCTCGTGCTCTTCGCAGAGCTCGGCTGACACGAGGGAAAGGGCATCGGGATCGACGCTGAATCTCTGCAGATCCACCGCTAAGAGTCCGACTTGTCGGGCGACTGCCTGCGCCACCTCGTAGGGCTCCGCCATGTCCCGGTCGATGAGGATCGCCCCGAGAGGTCTTTTCACCCGCATCTGCTCTTCGAGAGCCGCTTGAAGCTGCTCCGTGCTGATGACGCGCGACGCGACGAGTATCTCGCCCAGCCGAGGACCGGATCTTGATTGGTTCATGCTCCGACAATGCTCCCTGGTCACGAGAGGGTGGTGATTGCGCGATGAACTGCGCCACGCACCCATCAGGTTTAGTCGCCTCAGGCGACTCTTAACTGGCATATTCCCTCGGCGTGACACGGCCAAGTAAACGCAAGTTAACACTTCCGTTTAACCCGAGGGGAGGCAGCGGAAGGTGAGCACGACCCCGATAGCAGCCTTCAGAAGGATCACGCTGGTCAGCTCCTCGCGACTCGCTCTCATGGAATGGTCCAGCCAGCTTCAGGTACACGGCACCCGGCGGTTCGGCCTGAGGGCTCCCCACATTGGGCCACGGCCTGTGACTTGCCCCCTGTGTCCCGTGCGACCACTCCCTATTGCAACAGAGCCAGAACTTCGCCGGCGAGGTATATTGATCCGGTGACGAGGATGGCGTCTTGGGGCCGGGCGAGCTTTCGCGCCAGCGCAAGGGCGGCAGGCGCATCGGGGGCCCGATGAGCCGTTGGCCACAGGTCGCGTACCTGCTGCCGCATCTCTTCCACGGGCAGGGCGCGGGGGCTCTCGGGTGCGGTGAGGATCACCTCGTCGGCTGCGCCCGCTAACTGCTCCGCGACGGCCCGCACGTTCTTGCCGCGCAGGCAGCCCAGCACCAGCACGAGCTTGTCGTGCGGGATGAACTCGTCGATGGCAGCACGGCTGGCAGCCCCCGATTCGCGGGTGTGAGCGCCGTCCACGATGAGGAATGGATTCCGCTCGCATATCTGGAGGCGACCCGGCAGCTCCACTTGCGACAGCCCCTCGCGGATCGCCGTGGGCCAATCCACGCCCTCGCGCTTCGGCTGCCAGTGTTGCCGGAGGACGGCGATGATGCCCACGGCGACAGCCGCGTTGGCCACCTGATGGCGCCCGATCACCGGCAGATAGAGATCGTAGAACTGCAGGTCGGGCTCACGCGGCGAGTGACACTTCAGCGTGAACGTTTGGCCGCCGTTCCGGACTCGCCCGGGCACAGCGCGGATAGTGGGCAGTTGGCCCGGCATCACCGCGCCCTCGCCGCTTGTCGCCGCGGCAGCGACGATGACCCGATATACCTCGGCCTCCCTGTCGGTGGCGGTCCGCAGGATCACCTCCTCCGCCTCGGGCTCCTGCGGGGCCATGACGAGCGGCGTGTGCGTCTTTATGATGCCGGCCTTCTCGCCGGCGATGGCCGCGAGCGTGTCGCCCAGCTCCGCCGTGTGCTCAATGCCGACAGGCGTGATGGCGCATACCACCGGCGCGAGCACGTTGGTGGCGTCCAGGCGCCCGCCGAGGCCGCACTCCATGACGGCAAGATCGACCCCGCGCTCGGCGAAGTACAGCAGGGCCAGGGCCGTATATATCTCAAAGAAGCTCAGCCGGCCCTCCTCCGGATGCTCCTTGTGTTCTTCGATGGCCGGCTGCACGCGCTCGACGAGCGCCGCCAGGTTCTGTTCGGGGATGAGTTCGCCGTCGGTAACAATGCGCTCTCGGAACGAGACGAGATGTGGTTGGGTGAATAGGCCGCTGCGGTAGCCGGCAGCGCGCAGCATGGCATCCGTCATGATCGCCGCCGACCCCTTGCCCTTGGTACCGGCGATGTGTATCGCGTCGAAGCGCTGTTGGGGGTTGCCGAGCGCTGCCAGGAGGCGGCGCGGGCGAGCGAGGTTAAAGCGGACGGGATCGTACACGTATCCCATCAGCTTCTCGTAGTCAACGAAGGACTCGAGGTAGGCGATTGCCTCGTGGTAGGTCATGTGGACAGGAGGGAGTCGTCAGTCAATAGTCAATAGTCATTAGTCAAAGGCGAGCTCCCGCTGCATCCCCGAGCGACTTGAGCAGGCCTTGAAGCATCCGACCGACCTCGTCGGCGGCCTGCAGGAGCGATCGTGCGGCTTGTTGGTCGAGATAGCTCAAGCGTCTTGCTATCTCCACGTGGGTCTCCAATTCGGCCATGGACCCGAGGGCGATTCTCAGGAAGTTCCGGAACGACGGATTGCTCTTCCGGGCCTGTCCCTCCGCTATGTTCGCCGGAATCGATGTTGCGGCCCGGCGTGTCTGGCTGGTGAGGCCGAATCGTTCGTCGCTCGGATACGCCTGTGTGTGTCGGTACACCATGACCACCAGGCCCATGGCCTTGCGCCACACTTGCAGGTCCCTGTAGCTGCTCACGCGTCGCCATCCGTTCCCGATGTCGTTTGACTAATGACTATTGACTAATGACTCGCAACTGTCTCACAGGTCCGTGTATATCGGGAACCGCTCACACAGCTCTCGGACCTTCTCGCGAACTTCGGCGATCACGAAGGCGTCATCGCCGGCGTCGAGCACTCGCGCCATGAGCTCGCCGATGAGGGTCATCTCCGGCTCCTTCATGCCCCGAGTCGTAACAGCCGGTGAGCCGGGGCGGATCCCGCTGGTGACGACGGGGCTCTGCGTGTCGAAGGGGACGAGGTTCTTGTTGACGCAGATGCCGGCTTGCTCGAGCCGATCGGCCGCGTCGCGCCCGGTGATGCCCTTGTCGCTGAGGTCCACCAACATGAGGTGATTGTCCGTACCCCCCGACACGAGGCGGAAGCCCTGGTCCATGAGCGACTGGGCGATCGCCTTGGCATTCAGAACGATCTGGTGCTGATACTCCTTGAAATCGGGCGAGAGCGCCTCCTTGAACGCCACCGCCTTGGCTGCGACCACATGCATCTGCGGCCCCGACTGAATGCCGGGGAAAACGGCCCGATCGATGGCCTGGGCGTGCTCCTGCCGGCACATGATGATCGCTGCCCGCGGCCCACGCAGCGTCTTGTGCGTGGTGGTGGTGACCACATCGCAGTGCGGTATCGGATCCGGATGCTCGTCGGCGACGATGAGGCCGGCAACGTGGGCAATGTCGGCCATCAGGTATGCGCCGACTTCGTCGGCAACCTCACGGAAGCGCTCGAACTCCATGATGCGCGGATAGGCGCTGGCACCGGCGACGATAAGCTTCGGCTGGTGCTCCCGGGCCAGCGACCGGAGCTGGTCATAGTCGATGACCTCCGCGTCCCGCGTCACCCCGTACGAGATGCAGTTGTACCAGCGGCCCGAGAAGTTGAGCGGATGCCCATGCGTCAGGTGCCCGCCGTGGTTCAGCTCCATCGCCAGTATCGTGTCGCCGTCCTCGAGCAGGGCGTCGTACGCGGCCATGTTGGCCACTGCGCCGGTGAGAGGCTGCACGTTTACATGATCGCATCCGAATAGCTCCGTGGCCCGCTCGATGGCGAGGCTCTCGGCACGATCCACGAGCTCGCAGCCGTTGTAGTATCGCTTGCCCGGCGATCCCTCGGCGTACTTGTTGGTCATGATGCAGCCGCTGGCGAGCAGCACCGCCTTGCTGGCGTAGTTCTCCGAGGGTATCAGCACGAGGGTGTTCTGCTGGCGATCGAGCTCCCTCGTCAGGACATCGGCCATTTCCGGGTCAGTTTGCGCGAGCGCTTCGTTCATCATCTGGTTGCATCGCCTCCAGTGCGTCTGTGGTCACTGCCCCAGCAGTTGCCGTAGACTGGCAACTAAGAACTGACGGGGCCACTGACGACTAACGACTGCCTCTGATCAGCTTGATGAACATAACCTCGAGAGCGAGGCGGAGGTTCGCATTGCCAATTTGAATGAACCGGCGGCTATCGCCTATGACCTGGCAGGCCTCGTGCGCGGCCGCCGGATCCACCCCGGCTGCGGCCGCACGGAGGCCGTCGGCCCGATCGGCGTTGACGAGCTCGCCGGCGTCTGGCCCGGCCGACGCCAGGGCCAGATCGCGGAACCACGAGAGCAGCACGCTGAGCAGCTCGCCGACCTGGGCCCTGAGGACTCGATCCCGATGCCGGCGGAGCGCCTCGGCGCCGACCTCCTCGCCCGCCACGGTGATCCACCACCGTTCCGCGGCGTCGATCAGGCGCTCCGCGCACCACAGAGCCTGAATCAGCTCCAGCGACGGCAATGATAGGGCCGTCTCCAGCACCGCATCACGGATCTCGAGCAAGGGCGGATGCGAGAGCACCGTCTTCGCCCAGCCGAAGCGGCCGTCCGAGAGCCCAACGGCTGCGGAGATGACGTCGCCGGGCAACTCGGGCAGCTCCGCCTGCAGCCTCTCGGCCGCGACCGGTGCCGGCACTGGTCCGAACCGGAGCCATTGACAGCGCGACTGGATGGTTGGCAGGAGTTGCGATGGGCTCGGCGTCGTGAGCACGAACGTTGTTATCCCTGGCGGCTCCTCCAGCGTCTTCAGCAGTCGATTCGCCGACGCCTCGTTCATCGCCTCCGCATGCTGGATGATGTATACCTTGCGCCGTGCCTCGACCGGAGTGAGATGGGCGCTGGCGATCAGATTGCCCACCTGCTCGGTGCGGATCATCGTGCCTTCCACGTACATCTCGGTGCCGTCGCTCTGCTCCCCGGAGCGCAGTTGCGTCACCGGCCCGACGATGGTGACGTCGGGGTGCGCTCCCGCGTTCACCTTGGTGCAGGACGGACAGGCGCCGCACGCGTCAGGCAACTCCGAGCCCTCGTGTGGCGCAGCGCAATTGACGGCTTTCGCGAAGGTGGTGGCCACGAGCGTCTTGCCGATGTTGTTCGGCCCACAGAACAAGTAGGCCTGCGGCACGCGCTCTGCAGCTATCGCGCGCCTCAGCACCTCAATGCAGCGCTCGTGACCGACGATGTCGCTGAAACCCATTGAGGCAGGGCAAAGGGTAAGGGGAAAAGGGTCAAGCCAGAAGGACTGCGGAACGCACACATTGGCTATCTCTTCCGTTACCCTTGCGCCTACGTCCTTTCCGGTAGGATTGGTGTGACCTTGGCGATGACCTCTTGATGCACGGCGTCCTCGCTGGGGCTGCCGTCCAGGACCACCACGCGATCCGGATGGCGCCGCGCGTACGCGAGATACCCCTCCCGCACGCGCTCGTGAAACTCCATGCTGCGCTGCTCGATCCGATCGCCTCCCCCCGGCAAAGCGCTGCCCTGGCGTCGCCTGCCCTCCGCCGCGGGAAGATCCAGGACGATGGTCAGGTCGGGCGCCTCGCCTTCGGTGGCCAGCCCGTCCGCGGCGTCAAATGCAGCTTCGCCGATGCCGAGCGCGATGCCCTGGTACGCGTAGGTGGATGCCGAGAAGCGGTCCGACAGCACAATCGTTCCGGCGGCCACGGCCGGACGGATGAGCTCCCGTACGAGCTGAGCGCGTGCGGCGGCGAATAGGAGAAGCTCGCATACGGACGTCATTTCGCTGCTGTCCGGCGAGAGCAGCAGCTCCCTGATCACCTCTCCGATGCGCGTCCCCCCGGGATCTCGGGCGACCAGTGTTTTGAAGCCCTTGCCGCGCAGCAATTCGTCCAGCAGCGCGACTTGCGTGCTCTTGCCGCACCCTTCGACGCCCTCGATGGTCAGAAAGATTCCGCGCATAGAGTTGGGACAGCGGGCACTCGCTAGTTGCTGGTGGCTGCCGGCATACGGTCGTATTAGCAGCGTCGGACTGGCCACTGACCACCGACCACTGATAACTGTCACGCCGGCATGACGCGCACGCGCCGGTGTGGCTCTCTGCCCACGCTGCTGGAGCGGAGGTTGTGACGGCTCACGTACTCATGTTGCAGGCGGCGGATGTACGCGTTCTGCGGCGTTAACTCCACGGACTCGTTCGTGGCGAGCGCGCGGCTGAGCGCGTCTTCGGCCTCCTTGAGGGCAAGTTGCTCCCGCGCTGTCTCACTCACATTGAATACGCTGCGAAGGCAGGCGTATATCTGGCCGTAGGTATTGCTGTGGACCGTGAATTCCGGCCCTTTCGAGGCGGTCTTGCGACGCTTGTCGTGGGGGGAGCCCAGCGCGATGACGAGATCAGCCTGCTTGGCGTCCATGGTCACGCTGGCCGGTACTCGAAGTTCACGGATAGCCTTCTCAAGGCGGCGACGGCTGACGCCCCACGGGTATATCTTCGTCACGGCCGGCAGCCAGTCGGGGCCCTGAGCGATCGGCGCTCGGGCGACCTCGTCGGGCGACGGGAGCTCCTCCCGCTGCACGACCTCCACGCTCCCATCGGCCGCCCGCACGCGTGTCTCGCCCTTGACCGGCTGTCCGCGCAGCAGGGCATCCACGGTGGCAGCAACGTCGTGATGGATGGACAGGCGATCGATCTCCATGATCTCGACGACCGTATCGAAGGTGGGCGGCGCCTTGCGCTCAAGCACGGTCTTCTGTGTGCCTCGGCGCCGGGCCTCCTCGTCACCGAGCGTGACTGCCTGGATGCCGCCGACGAGGTCGCACAGCGTCGGATTCTGGTACAAGTTCGTCAGCGTGTTGCCGTGGGCAGTGCCGACGAGCTGCACGCCGCGCTCGGCGATGGTGCGGGCGGCAAAGGCATCCTGCTCCGTGCCGATCTCATCAACGATGATGACCTCAGGCATATGGTTCTCCACGGCCTCGATCATCACGTCGTGCTGCTTCTCCGGACGCTCCACCTGCATCCGCCTGGCCCGCCCGATAGCCGGGTGGGGAATGTCGCCGTCGCCGGCGATCTCGTTCGAGGTGTCCACCACGATGACGCGCTTGTCAAACTCGTCACTCAGCACCCGAGCCACTTCCCGCAGCATGGTCGTCTTGCCGACGCCGGGCCGTCCGAGAAGCAGCAGATTGCGCCCGCTCTCGACCACATCGCTGACAATGTCTATCGTACCGTAGACGGCCCGGCCCACACGACACGTGAGCCCGACGACGGCCCCGGTGCGGTTGCGGATGGCCGAAATGCGGTGCAGCGTGCGGCGTATGCCGGCCCGATTGTCGTGGCCGAATTCGCCCACCCTCGCCACCACGTGCTCAATATCGGCCGGCGTGCACTCCTCTTCGTCCAGGTACACGAAGCCGTCGTCGGGGAAACGCGCCTCGGGCGGCCGACCGAGATCGAGGACGACCTCCAGAAGCTCGTCGATGTCCTGCCGCGCCTCCAGCACGCGCTGCATATGCTCCGGGAGCGCCGCCAGGAGCCGCTCGATATCATGGGTGATACGCACTTCTCGCCCCATCTGCCTCACCACCGTCCGGGATTATAGCGCCGCCCAAGAAGGGGTGTCAAGCAAGTACGCGAAAGCTACTGGGGCGTGTTGCTGATAACCCAGCGGCGCGAGGGACGGGGTCATGACAGAGCTGCATCAGGCGATGGAAGCCGTGCTGGGCCTCCTGATCGTGGCGATGGGCGTCGCGCTCATCGTCCGGCGCCTGCGGCTGCCGTACACGGTCGTGCTGGTGCTGGCCGGCCTGGCGCTCGCCGTGACGCGGGCTTTGCCCGGCCTGCGCTTCACCGATGAGCAGTACGCGGCCATCTGCTTCTATCTGCTGCTTCCGCCCCTGCTGTTCGAGGCGGCGCTCAACCTGAAGTGGGAACACTTCAGCCGCAACGCCGGCGCCATCTTCACCCTCGCCATCCCGGGCACCATCTTGAGCATCGGCCTGGTGGGCCTGCTCTGCCATGCGCTCCTGGGCCTGCCACTGCTGCAGGCGCTGTTGCTCGGCGCCATCATCTCACCCACCGATCCGATCTCGGTGCTCTCGATGTTCCGCACGCTTGGCGTCCCGAAGCGCCTCTCCGTGCTGGTGGGGGGCGAGAGTCTCTTCAACGACGCCGTCGGCCTGGTGATCTTCTCAGTGCTGCTGGAGGCGGCCCGAGCCGGTGGCCCAATATCGGTGAGCGCCGGAGTGGCCAGTTTCGTCGTGGTCTGCGTGGGGGGCACCGTTGTGGGCGCTGTCCTCGGACTGGTGGCCTCACGCCTCACTCGCAGCATTGACGACCACCTCATCGAGGTGACGCTGAGCACCATCCTGGCCTACGGCGCCTTTCTGGCCGCCGAGCAGGTGCACATCGGCGGGCACCATTTTTCCGGCGTCATCGCTGTGGTCGTCGCCGGGCTCTGGATGGGCAACTACGGCAGAGCGACCGGTATGTCGCCCAAGACGGTGGTGACGCTCCATACCTTCTGGGAATACGCGACCTTCGTGGTCAACTCCGTGATCTTCCTGCTCATTGGCGTCGAGCTGAGCCGCCTCGAGGGGGTGACGCAGCCCGGGACGCTGATCGGGCTTGTCTTCGCGGTGTACCTCATCTACCTCATCAGCCGCGCCTTGGTCAGCCACGGCGCGGGATACATTCTTTCGAGGGTGGCCGAGGCCGTGCCGGTGGCGTGGCGCCACGTGCTGACATGGGGCGGGCTCAAGGGCGCGCTGTCCATGATCATGGTGCTGCGGGTGCCTGAGGGCCTGCGCGGATGGGCCGGATCGGACTTCCTACTGCCGGCCACCTTCGGCGTGGTCTTCCTCAGCCTCGTCCTCCAGGGCCTGAGCATCGGCCGCCTCGTGAAGTGGCTCGGCCTCGCCCGCAGGTCCGAGGCCGCCGCGCGCTTCGAGCGCTGCATCGGGCAGATCATCGCCAATCGCGCCGCTCTCGCTGCCCTCGAGGGCCTGCGAGGCACACACGTACTCACCTCGCGCCTGCACACCGGACTCGCCCGGGCATATCAGGAGGAGACGCAGGAGCTCGAGGAGCAGCTCGACGAGATGCACCGCGAGGAGCAGGCGCTTGAGGCAGTGCAGCTCGCCGAAGCCCGCCGGCTCGTGTACCACGCCGAGAAAAGAGCGCTCCTGGATGCCTACCAGCGCGGCATCATCTCCGCCGACACGCTCGACAGCCTCGTCGGCCGGCTCGACGTCCAGCACGAGGGGATGGACGCAGAGCAGGAGGCGCCGGAGCTGTAGCGGAGAGGCTGGCCCGGGGCAGCACCTCCCGCGCCTGCCGATCTCGCCCGCCTCGAAGGAGGTGATCGGACTGGTTCGGTCTTCCTCCGATTCGAGCGCATCGGCCTCAGCGTGGGCCTCGAGGGGATGCGCCGGCCGCGGCTGTGCCCATCACTTCATATAGTGCATCGAGGAGCCAAAAAGAAAGCCGCGCGGGAGGCTTTGTGCCTTACCGTGCCCACCGACGGGGTGTGCCTCGTGGCCGTCAGGTGTACTGTCGGCACCAGCAAAAGCGCCCCACCTCACGATGGGGCGCTTTTTGGGTGACTGGGTATTCGGAGGTGTCACCCGGCGTGACGCGGAGGTGTCACCTCCGCAGCCACCTCGGTTTACTATGCAATCTCACCACCTCCTTTCGCAGCCCAGAGCATAGCCGGACTGGGACGAGTTGTCAATGCCCGCGCACATCATTTCGCCGTTGATACGAGCGCCGCAGCGTGGTGGCGAGCGGCCTGGGAGTCTTCTGGTAAGGGTCGTCACACTGCGACGTGGCCTACAAGTGGTGGCTTTCGCAGGGATTGACGGTGCTTCTTGAGACCAGTATACTACCCGTCCGGAACTGCCGCGGTTCGACGGCGCGGGCAGGGGCAGGCGTGCGACCCGAGCGTGCGCCGTACGCAGACAGGGCGCGTGGCGGAATCTGGCAGACGCGCAGGATTTAGGATCCTGTGGGGGAACCCATGAGAGTTCGAATCTCTCCGCGCCCACCACAGCGCAGTTCTTAGTTACCAGTGGGCAGTGGTCAGCGTATGGCATGGCATCCAGCACCCATCACCGCCGTGCCGCGCGGCACCCTGCAAGCTACTGACCAGCAACCGCTGGCAACCGCAGCCTGCGATGGGGCAACCTCCCGTAGTGATGCCGGGGTCTTCTATGTCCAGTGAGCCAGAAGCAGCAAACGACGCAGCGTCGGCGCAAGAGCGCCAAGACAGCGTGATCACGTCGGTGGACGTGCGCGAGCTCTCGCCCAGTAAGGTGGAGCTGCACGTCGAGGTGGGGAGTGGCCACGTTGACCGGGCATTCAAGCGCGTATATCGGCAGCTCTCACGCTCGGGGCGCGTGCCCGGGTTCCGTGCCGGTCGAGTGCCGCCGCCGGTGCTGAAGCGGTACTTCAGCGAGGAGGCAATCAAGGACGCCGCCGTCGCCGAGCTCGCGCCCGATGCCGTGACGGAGGCGGTCGAGCAGTCCGGCGTCGAGGCGATCGATGCGTCGCCGATACGGGACGTCCAGATCGAGGAGGGCGACGTTCTCCGCTTCACCGTCACACTGGATGTGCGCCCAAAGCCCCGTTTGGGAGAGTACAAGGGGCTCTGCCTCGTACGCCCACGCATCGAGGTGACCGACGAGCAGGTGGAGCGCGAGCTGCAACAGATGCGCGAGTCCGCATCGACCTGGATTGAGCCCGAACGCAAAGAGGTGCGTAAGGGCGACAAGGTGCTCGCCGATATCACCATTGAGGTCGAGGGCGAGGAGCCCATGCGGGAGACGGCTGTGGAGATGCACGTGGGACAGGGGGGAATCCAGCCGCCGATAGACGAGGGCACGATCGGCGCCAAGGTCGGGAGCACGATCGACATCGAGACGAACTACCCCGACGACTTCGACGACGAGGAGCTGGCCGGAAAGCCGGCAACCGCGACCGTCACCATAAAGGGGCTGGAGGAGTACCTCCGGCCCGAATTGAACGATGAATTCGCCCGGGAGAACTACGGATTCGAGACGCTCGATGAGCTGCGGGCCGATATTCGGCAGCGTCTCGGGACCGGAGCGGCCGAGCGTGCCGAGAACGAGCTCAAGGAGCAGGCGCTGGCCAAGGCGGTTGAGGGTGCCGTTGTTGAGATCCCGAAACGGCTGGCGAAGGAGCAGGCCGAATCCCGCCTCGAACAGCTCGCCACAGACGTTCGGCAGTATGGTATGAGATACGAAGACCTGCTTCGGGAGCGCAAGGCGAGCCACGAGCAGATGACGGTGCGCTTCGAGAGAGCGTCGGAGGAGACGCTGAAACGCTATTTCGTGATCGAAGCCATTGCGGAGGTGGAGAATGTTGAGGTATCAGATGAAGAGGTGGACGCCGAGATACAACGACTTGCGGAGCAGGAGGGTCGGCCGGCAGCCGCGGTGCGCGAGGAGCTGAGCGCCGGGCATGCTCTCGAGGGGCTACGCCTGCAGCTCCGTGAGGACAAGGTGGCAGCCTTTCTCGTGGACGCAGCTACGGTAACGGACGCGCCGGCGGCGGACGCGACCGAGGCCCAGGAGGCGGCGAAGGAAGAGGAAGCGCCGGCGGCGGATGACTCGGGCGCGCAGGAGGCTGACACTCAGCACGACAGCTCGGCGACCGACGACGCCGCAGACGCAGACCGGGGGGACGCACCACAGTGATCTACGATTATCTGGTACCGATGGTGGTAAAACAGACGCCGCGAGGCGAGCGATCCTTTGACATCTACTCGCGTCTCCTGGAGGAGCGCATCGTCTTCGTAGGCGCTGAAATCGACGACGGCCTTGCCAGCTCCGTGATCGCCCAACTGCTCTTTCTGCAGGGGGAGGACGAGACGGAGCCCATCAACATGTACATCATGAGCCGGGGAGGCGCCGTGAACGCCGGCCTGGCCATCTATGACACCATGCAGTACGTGCGCCCCGACATCCACACCTGGTGTGTGGGGCAGGCGGCGAGCATTGCGGCCGTGGTGCTCGCGGGCGGGACACCGGAGAAACGTGCGGCGCTGCCGTCGGCCAAAGTGGTGATTCACCAGCCCTGGGTGCCGTCCATCGGTGGTGCGGCCTCCGACCTGGAGATCCACGCCCGGGAGCTCACGCGCACCCGCGTGCAGATAAACGAGATTCTGGCCAAGCACACGGGGCAGGCCCAGGAGAAGATCGAGCAGGACACGGATCGCGACTTCTTCATGACCGCCGAAGAGGCGGTCGAATACGGTATCGTCGATTTCATCGCGGAAGCGATCGGTATGCCGACACCGGTACAGGAGTAGTGAGGGCAGAGCCGGCAGGCGGGGACGGGTCGTAGACGACTCTACGCAAAGGAGCGTTGGTCTTGGCAAGCACTTCAAAGTCGCGCTCTGGCGCGCGGCGATTGCGCTGTTCGTTCTGCGGCAAGGAGCGGCCGCGCGAGGTCCGCGACCTCATCGCAGGGGCCAACGCCTACATCTGCTTCGACTGCGTCGGGCTGTGCAACCAGATCATCCGCAGCAAGGCGGCGCAGGGCTCGATACCCTCACTGACAACGAGCGGCGTCCCGACTCCTAAAGAGATATACGACTTCCTCGCCCGCTACGTTATCGGGCAGGAGTCAGCCAAGAAGGTCCTGTCGGTTGCCGTCTACAATCACTACAAGCGCATTCACGCCAGCGCCATTGAGACACAAGACCTGGAGCTGGAAAAGAGCAACATACTGCTCATCGGGCCGACGGGGTGCGGCAAGACGCTCCTGGCGCGGACCCTGGCGCGGATGCTCGACGTGCCGTTTACCATCGCCGATGCCACGGCCGTAACGGAGGCCGGATACGTCGGCGAGGACGTGGAGAACATCCTGCTGCAGCTATTGCAGGCGGCGGACTTCGATGTGGAGCGGGCGCAGACGGGCATCGTGTATATTGACGAGATCGACAAGATCACCCGCAAGGCCGACAGCCCGTCCATCACGCGGGATGTCTCCGGCGAAGGTGTGCAGCAAGCGCTGCTGAAGATACTGGAGGGGACCAAGGCCAACGTGCCGCCGCAGGGCGGGCGCAAGCATCCGCAGCAGGAGTATGTCCAGATCGACACCACCAGCATCCTGTTCATCTGCGGCGGCGTGTTCGATGGGCTGGAAGAGATCATCAGAGCGCGGACACATGAGCGTTCCATCGGTTTCGGCGCACCCGGCTCAGGGAGCCGGCAGGCGCAGTACGACGAGATCATGGGGCAGGTGCTGCCCGAGGACCTGCTCAAGTTCGGCCTGATTCCCGAATTCGTGGGCCGGCTTCCCATCACAGCCACCATCCGCTCGCTGGACCAGCAGGATCTGAAGCGGATTCTCATCGAACCGAAGAACGCCATAGTGAAGCAGTATCAGCGAACGCTGGAGCTGTTGGATAACGTAGAACTGACATTCACTGAGGGCGCGCTGGATGCCATCAGCGCAGAAGCCATCAAGCGCAACATGGGCGCCAGGGGGCTGCGCAGCATCATCGAAGAGATCATGCTCGACGTGATGTTCCAGGTTCCGTCGGCGGAGGACGTGGCGGAGTGCAACATCTTGGCCAAGACGGTGACGGAGCGGCGCGCTCCCCGGCTTCGAAAGCGGAAAGAGCCCGCGCGCGCGCGCAAGCAAAAGACGGCTTGAGCCCCCGGAGACGCACGCAGTGGAAGAAGGCCTTGGCTTGATGAACGAGGACACGAAACTCACGGATGGCTCGGAAGGCTCCGAGCCGCTCACATTGCCCGTGCTGCCGGTGCGAGACTTGGTCGTGTTTCCCCACATGGTAGTTCCCCTCATCGTGGTGCGGGATAGGTCGGTTCGGGCATTGAACGAAGCGAAACAGACGGGCTCGGATATACTGCTGGTGACGCAGCGCGACGCCCAGATACAGGATCCGCGTGCAGAAGAGCTGTACTCGCTGGGCACGGTGGCCCGTGTCCTGCAAATGCTGGAGCTGCCGGACGGGACAATGCGCGTGGTGGTGGAGGGGATGCACCGAGGGCGTGTCGCGGGCATCAGGGAGTCAGAACGGATGATGAGGGCGGACGTGGCCGAGGTGGAGGAGGTAGAGGAGCAGGGCGTCCACGTCGCGGCCATGATGCGCAACGTCGTGTCACAATTCGACCAAGCGGTGAATCTGAGTCGCAGCATCCCGCCCGAGGCGCTGGTCACCGCCATGAACGTGGAGCACTCCGGCAAGCTCGCCGATCTGGTGGCGGCATATCTGAGCGTTCCCGTGCCGGTGAAGCAGGATCTGCTCGAGACGCTGGTGGCCACCGAGCGACTCCAGAAGCTCACCACCCTCCTGAGCGAGGAACTGGAGATCCTGACGCTGGAGAAGAAAATCCAGTCGCGGGTACGCGACGAGGTTCAAGATTCGCAGAAGGAGTACTACCTGCGCGAACAGCTCCGGGCAATCCAGGACGAGCTGGGTGAGCGCGAGGGGACGCTCCAAGATGCGGACGAGTATCGGGACAAGATAGCGAGCTGCGGCATGCCGTCTGAGGCCACGGAAAGGGCGCTGCGCGAAGTGGATCGCCTCGAGAAAATGCCCCCGGTGGCCCCCGAGGTGACGGTAATCCGCACGTATCTGGACTGGCTCGTATCGCTCCCGTGGCGGAAGCGCAGCAAGGACAAGCTCGACATCACCGCGGCCGAGGACATCCTGGAAGAGGATCACTACGGCCTGAAGCACGTGAAGGAGCGGGTGCTCGAGTTTCTCGCCGTGCGCAAGCTCGTGAAGCGGGTAAAGGGCCCCATTCTATGCTTCATCGGCCCGCCGGGGGTGGGGAAAACGTCCATCGGGCGCTCCATCGCCCGCGCGCTGGGTCGCAAGTTCGTCCGGATCTCACTGGGCGGGGTGCGCGATGAGGCTGAAGTCCGCGGGCATCGCCGCACGTACATCGGCTCCATGCCCGGCCGCATCATGCAGACGCTGCGCACCGTCGGCACCCGCAACCCGGTGTTCATGCTGGACGAGATCGACAAGATAGGCATCGACTTCCGCGGGGATCCCGCGGCCGCCTTGCTGGAGGTGCTGGACCCGGAGCAGAATCACTCCTTCAGCGACCACTATCTGGAGGTGGCATTTGACCTTTCCGAGGTCATGTTCATCGCCACCGGCAATCTGCTCGACCCCGTGCCTCCGGCACTGCATGACCGCATGGAGGTTATTCGCTTTCCCGGATACGTCGAGGAAGAGAAGCTGCAGATAGCAAGGCATTTCCTCATGCCGAAACAGCTCAAAGAGAACGGGCTGACCGAGGAGAACGTACACTTCACCGCGGGCGCCCTGCAGGAGATATGCCGCTATTACACTCGCGAATCCGGCGTGCGCAACCTGGAGCGCGAGATCGCCTCGGTGTGCCGTAAGGTGGCGAAGAAGGTGGCGAGCGGCAAGAAGGGCAAAACGACGGTAGCGCCGCGGCGCGTCGAGTCCTTCCTCGGCCCGCGCCGCTTCCGCTACGGGGCGGTGAGAGATGAGGATGAAGTGGGCGTGGCCACGGGCCTCACCTATACGGAGATGGGCGGGGATGTGCTTGACGTCGAGGTATCCCTGGTGGAGGGCACCGGCGAGCTTGCGCTCACGGGCAACCTCGGCGACGTCATGAAGGAATCGGCGCAGGCGGCTCTTTCCTACGCCCGGGCCCGCGCCCGGCAGTTCGATGTGGACCCGAAGCTGTTCGAAAAGACCGACGTTCACATCCACGTCCCTGAAGGTGCCGTTCCGAAGGAGGGGCCCTCGGCGGGCATCACCATCGCCGTCGCACTCGTGTCGGCGCTGTGCAAGCGGCCCGTGCGCAAAGACGTGGCCATGACGGGAGAGATCACGCTCCGCGGCAAGGTCCTCCCCGTCGGCGGCGTGCGCGAGAAGATCCTGGCGGCCTACCGCGGGCACATCAGTACCGTTGTTCTGCCCACTGAGAACGAGAAAGACCTCAAAGAACTCGACGAGATACCATTCAACGTGCGAGACAAGTTGCAGTTTCGCTTCGTCGGGAGCATGGAGGAAGTATTGGACGTCGTTCTCGCACCCGACGGCCGTTGAGCCGGGGGCACGAGAACGCGGCTGGACGCATCTTCAGTAATAGAGACACTCAACAGGCAATGACGGGGAGGAGTAGCTCCGCCGTGGCGTCCAGAGAGCCGGGAAGTAGCTGGTGAGATTCCCGGACGCGCACGAGAGCGAACGTCGCCCCTGAGCCGCCTGGCCGAGCGCGCGCCATGCAGTGGGTCGTGCTCGTAGGTCAGGCCGATCGGCGGATCGTTATCTCCGCATCGAGTGCCCGCTTCAGGCGTGGCGCGAGGCTGTGTGTCTGGCAGGCACGGCACGCTTGGAGAGGGAAGTAAGGGTGGTACCGCGGAAGAACAGGCCCTTCCGTCCTTTACCTGGGCGGAAGGTTTTTTGCATTTTGCCGGAACCGGAGGGCCGGAACAATGCCCCGTGCTGAAATAGCGACGGCGTACGTGCCGCGAGATGTCGAAGAGAAGCAATACGCCCTCTGGCTCGAGCAGGGCGTCTTCGATGCCGAGGTGCGCCCGGAGCGAGAGCCCTTTTGCATCCTCATTCCCCCGCCGAACGTGACCAGCAAGCTGCACTTGGGTCACGCATTGGACCTGACGGTCCAGGACGTGCTGACCCGCTGGCAGCGCATGCGCGGCCGCGAGAGCCTGTGGATGCCCGGCATGGACCACGCGGGCATCGCGACTCAGAACGTGGTGGAGCGCGAGCTAGCCGAGGAAGGGCTGTCGCGGCACCAGCTCGGCCGTGGGGAGTTCGTCAAGCGCGTCTGGCAGGCAGCCGACCGGCACCGCGACAGCATCGTGGACCAATTGAAACGCCTGGGGGCGAGCTGTGACTGGCGGCGCGAGCGCTTCACTCTCGATGAGCAATGCTCGCGCGCCGTGCGCGAGGCATTCGTGACTATGTACGACGCCCGCCTCATCTATCGCGGCGTGCGAATGGTGGACTGGTGCCCGCGGTGCCACACGGGCATCTCGGACATCGAGGTGGAGCACGTCCAGGCCGCCGGGCATCTGTGGTACATCCACTACCCCGGCGCCGACGGCGGCGAGGGCGTCATGGTAGCCACGACGCGCCCCGAGACGATGTTGGGCGACACTGCCGTGGCAGTGCATCCCGACGATGAGCGCTACAAGGCGCTGGTGGGCCACAAGGTGCGCCTGCCGCTCATGGATCGCACCATTCCCGTGATCACCGACCCTCAGGTGGATCCCGAGTTCGGCACGGGAGCGGTGAAGATCACGCCGGCCCACGACCCGAACGACTTCGAGATAGGCGTTCGGCACAACCTCGAGCAGGTGGTCGTCATCGGTCTGGACGGGCTGATGACGGAAGTGGCGGGGCGCTTTGCCTGCATGAGCCGTGAGGACTGCCGCGAGAAGGTCCTCGAGGCGCTGCAGGAGGAGCGCCTGCTGGTCAAAACCGAGGCGCACGTGCACGCGGTGGGGACGTGCTCCCGATGTCACACGGCAATCGAGCCGCTCGTGTCCGAGCAGTGGTTCGTGAAGACCTCGGAGCTGGCGAAGGCGGGCATCGAGGCGGTGCGCAGCGGGCGCATCCGGTTCGTGCCGGAGCGCTGGGCGAAGGTGTACCTGGATTGGATGGAGGGGATTCGCGACTGGTGCATCTCCCGCCAGCTCTGGTGGGGCCACCGGATACCCGTGTTCTACTGTGAAGGCTGCGATCATGAGTTCGCCGCTCGGGAGGACCCGGACAAGTGCCCCGAGTGCGGCGGCACGGACTTGAAGCAAGACCCGGACGTGCTGGACACCTGGTTCAGCTCCGGCCTGTGGCCGATCTCCACCATGGGCTGGCCCGAGAGCACTTCCGAGTTGGAGTACTTCCACCCCACCTCCGTGCTCGTCACCGCCTACGACATCATCACCTTCTGGGTCGCGCGCATGATCATGATGGACCTGTACCTCACCGGCCAGGAACCGTTCGGCACGGTCTTTATCCACGGGTTGGTGCGCGACGTCCGGGGCCGGAAGATGTCCAAGAGCGAGGGCAACGTCATCGACCCCCGCGCGGCGATGGACCAATACGGGACCGATGCCGTCCGGTTCGCCCTCATGTCACTCATCAGCCACGGGCAGGACATCGCGGTCAGCCCCGACAGGTTCGTCGGCGCGCGCAACTTCTGCAACAAGCTCTGGAACGCATCGCGCCTGGTGATCACCAACCTCGACGCCGAGGCGCCGCAAACGGTCCTCGATGACGCGGCTCTGGAGCTGGCCGACCGTTGGATCCTCGCGCGCCGCGACGCTGCCGTCGCTGAGGTCACGCAGTATCTGGAGAACTACGAGCTCGCCGATGCCGCGCGGCGCATCTACCAGTTCGTCTGGGACGAGTTTTGCGACTGGTACCTCGAGATGGCCAAGCAGGCCCTGTACGGCGACGACGACGCCCGCGGCAGCGCCGTCCGCGCCGTACTGGCAGCGACCCTGCGAGACATCCTCAAGCTCCTGCACCCGTTCACGCCCTTCATAACGGAGCAGTTGTGGCAGACGCTGCATGATGGCACAGAGAGCCTCGCGGTGCAGCCGTGGCCGGAGGCGGGGAAGAGGCCGGATGCAGAGGCAGTCGAGGAGGCGATGAACACGCTTCAGGCGGTCATCCGCGCGGCGCGACACCTCCGAAGCACCGTCGGCCTCCCGCCATCGCAGCGAGTGGAGGCCATCCTGACGGCCCCGGACGATGAGTGCGCCGAGCTGCTCCGGCGAGAAGAATCGCAGATACGGAACCTCGCGGGGCTCTCGGATCTTGAGCTCACCGTCGGTGGGGTGCCCGACGTGTCACGTGCACTTCCCACAGTGGCCGCGGGCGTGCACGTGCTCGTCAAGGTGCCCGATGACGTCGATGTCGCGAGGGAAATGGACAAGTTGAACGCGCAGCTCGCCCGCCTCTCGCGGGAGCTGGAATCCAGCCAGAGGAAGCTGGCGAATGAGAAGTTCGTCAACCGCGCGCCGGCCGAGGTCGTGGAGAAAGAGCGCGCCAGGCGACAGGACTTGGGCGAGCGGAAGGCGAAGCTCGAGGAACGCATTGGGCTCCTGGAGGATTTGTGAGTCCCGGACATCGCCGCTCGTGTGCCACGGCCTGCTGGTCAACCCGGGCACCCCTGGCCAGTGAAAGCACGGATAGGGACTACCCGTGGCGCCCGGGGCCTACTCGCTGGGCTGCTCCGCTGTGGGGAGGCGAATGACGAACGTCGTGCCCTCGCCCAGTTCGCTTTCCACGGCGATCTCGCCGCCGTGTCCCTCTTCAATGATGCGCTTGCAGCTAAACAGGCCCAGTCCCGTCCCGCCCTCTCCTTTGGTGGTGAAGAAGGCCTCAAAGAGCCGTGGCATATGCTCAGCGGGGATGCCGGGGCCGGTGTCGCGGAACTCCATCTCGACGACCCCGTCATCGGTCGCCGCGGTTATCACGAGGTCGCCGCCGTCGGGGTCCATGGCCTGCACGGCATTGAGGATGAGGTTGACGAAGACCTGCTCGAGTTGATTGGGGTCGGCCAGTATTGGCGGCAGGTCCTTGGGCAAGTTCGGCTTGATGCGCACCTTGCTGCGACGCGCCTCGGTTCGGACCAGGTCGAGCGTGGCTTCGAGGGCCGAGGCAAGGTCAAGGGGCTCCTTCTTGACCTTCTGGGGACGCGAGAACGAGAGAAGCTGATGCGTGAGGGCCCGCAGGCGCTGCGTCTGCCGCTCGACCGTGTCGCGGAGCTCTGGCTCAATATCATCGCGCATGACGGCGAGCTCAACGATGGTGGAGATGGGTGTGATGACGTTACTGATGTCATGCGCAACGCTCGCCGACAGTGTGCCGATGATGGACAGCTTCTCGGATCGCACGAGGCGCTGTTGTGTGGCCTGGAGCTCGTCGTACGCGGTGCGCAGATCAGTATACAGTTCCGTATTGGCCAGGGCAATGGCCGCTTGCTTGGCGATGTCGGTGATGAGCTCCAGGTCTTCCTCCGTGAAGACGTGGGCCGCCGAGGTGGTGTCCAGATAGATGATGCCCAGTACGTTCTCACGGTGAATCAGCGGCACGCACATGGCGGAGCGGATGCGGAAGTCCATGACGCTGTCGCTGGACTTGAAGCGCTCGTCGGCCATGGCGTCGGAGCTGAGGATGGACACACGCTCGTTGAGTGCCTGGAAGATGATGGCGCGAGAGACGCTGATGCGCTCGTCAAGCTGGTCCGTTTGGGTGCGGACGACTTTCGAGATGAGGCGCTTGGCTTCCTCATCCGCCAGCATCAGGATGCCGCGGTCCGCCGGCACGGCCTTCATGATGCTATCCATGATCGCCCTCAGCAGGGCGGCTCGGTCGAGCTTGCCGCTGAGCGTATCGGCGATCTGGTGGAGGACGTCGAGCCTGTGCTGGAGCGTCTCGACCAGCTCCGCACTATCCACCGCCACCGCCCATTGCGAGTGCATCGTCTGCGGATCGAGGGTCTGGCTCACCTGCATGCGCTGCCCTTCGGGCTCCTCCGCCACGATGGCAACGGCCCGCTCGGCCACTGCCTGCAGGTCAGCCTCGCTCTCCTCGCGCAGGGTCAGGTGGGTACGGCCGACGCGCACGATGGTCTCGGTGCCCCAGTGAACCTTCTGGGCTATACGGCGGTTATGAAGGAATGTGCCGTTGGCGCTGTTGGTGTCTTCGAGCCAGTAGCGACCGTTCTCGTAGGTGAGGCGGCAATGCAGTCGCGAGACGCGCGGATCGCCGTCGAGGCAGACGTCCGCATCCTGCTTTCGCCCAATGGCGAACGCTGGCTTGGTGATCCGGAACTCCCGGCTCCGGAGTGGACCGTCCAGGACGATGACCTTCATGCGTCCTCCGACGCCTCCTCGTCCGATGACGCCATCATGTCTTGCGCAGGGCAAATCTGTGTCGTTACTGGCATTATACCGCGTTTGTTGTCACGATAACCCGGCCGGCGGGCGGCGAAGTTGCCGTGCAGGACTTGCTGATGTTACATACTTATCAACCAATTCTCCCTTGCCTTTTGTTGCGATCTAGACATTAGCATGTAAGCGGGCATACAATTATGAAGCAGACAGACCATCGAGATCACCATCCACCTGACTTGGGCGCGCCCATCGCGCGGGGGTGCAGCCTGCTGCTTGGAGCTGTCGCGGTGGCGCTCATCCTGGCTGCCACGAGCGCTTCGCGCGAACACGAGGCCGGTGCGGCCCACGCCCATGGACCACCGACGGCGAGCACGCGAACGCACTCGATGCTGACGATGCTGTGGGATGCCGGCGGGCGGAATTACACTGCGGCCGCGACGTGGGACATCGATGAGAACGGCGACGACGAGCTGCTCGTGCTCCAGGACGATGACGTTGTCGTCATCTTCGACGCAGACGGCGGACCGCAGCGCAGCGTGTTGCTCGGGCAAACGGCCCGCTCTCTCGATGTGGCAAAGCAACGCAATCCTCCGGCCATGATTCTTGGGAGCCGGCGGTACGGGCAGAGGTCGGTAGCGGCCTATGACCGCGCCGGCGACGACGTGTGGTACTACCCCCTCCCCCGTGGCTACGATGTCGCCGCCTGCGCCGTTGCCGACATCGATGGCGATGGCGTGGAGGAGACCATCGCCGCTCAGAGCGACATGGGGCTCTCCTGTCTGGATGCGGATGGCCGGCTCAGATGGGAACTCCCGCTTCCCGGCCTCATTGCCAGCCTCGCCGTGGGTGACATAGACGGCGACGGACGCCCCGAGATCCTCGTGGCTGGGCACGATACGCCTGTGACCGTGGTGAGCTGGCAGGGCCATGCGCTGCGTACGTGGGATATATGGGCGTCGGCGTGCTACGTTGCCGCCGCCGACCTCGACGGGGACGGCAGGGCGGAGATCGCCGTGAAAACGGCCACCTTCCGCGAACCCGAGAACGCCTTCGTCGCCGGCGTTGACTCCTCAGGCCAATTCATCTGGCGCCGGCCCGTACCGGGTCTGGTCCGCGCCCTCGCTCGTCCACTCACGGCCGTTGACATCAACGGCGACGGAGTGCGCGAGTGGGCTGCTGTCGGCAGCGACGGATCGGTGCACCTGATTGGGAAGAATGGCGAGCTGCTCGGCAGGCAGAACGTCGGAGAGCCCGTCATTGGTGTGTACCCAATGCGCACCAGAGCGGGGGCCGCCGAGTGGCTGGTCGCGGTCTCGCCAACGTCTGCCAAGTGCCTGCAATTCAGGGGCGGTGCTGGCCGGTGACGCAGCCAGGCGGGAGAGCGGACAAGGGGAAGCAAAGGGCCGGCGGCCGGCGTCCGCCCTTTTGGCTGCTGCTGATGGCGCCGCTGCTGCTCAGCGGCTGCCCGCACCGGCAGCGGCCCGCGGGGCGCACCGTGGTGACGTACTGGGAGAAGTGGACGGGCTTTGAGGGCGATGCCATGCGCGATGTGGTGAACGCCTTCAACGCGTCGCAGGATAGAATCTACGTCGAGCTGCTCACCATCAGCCAGATTGACCGAAAGACAGTGGTGGCGACCGCGGGCGGCGTTCCCCCCGATGTGGCCGGCCTGTGGTCCTTCAACGTGCACGCGTTTGCCGACAAGAACGCCCTCACGCCCCTGGATGACTACCTGGCAGAGGCCGGCATAACGCGCGAGCGCTACATTCCCGGCTATTGGGACATGTGCAGGCATCGGGGCAAGATGTGGGCCCTGCCGACCACGCCCGCGTCCGTGGCGCTGCACTGGAACAAGACGCTATTCGCGGAAGCGGGGCTCGACCCGGATCGGCCGCCCAGAACCCTCGAGGAGCTGGACGCCTACGCCGACCGGCTCACCAGGCGCGACAGCAATGGGCGGCTCGTGCAGATGGGCTTCTTGCCCGCCGAGCCGGGCTGGTGGCACTGGAGCTGGGGCTGCTTCTTCGGCGGAAGGCTCTGGGACGGCAAGTCCAGGATCACGTGCGCCTCGCCAGAGAACATCCGGGCATACGAATGGGTGCAGTCGTACGCGAAGAAGTACGGAGCCAAGGCTCTTCAGGTGTTCCAGAGCGGATTCGGCAACTTCTCGTCGCCACAGAACGCCTTCCTCGCCGGCAAGGTCGCCATGGAGCTGCAGGGCGTGTGGATGTACAACTTCATCAGCAAGTACGCCCCGGGCCTGCAGTGGGGTGCCGCGCCGTTTCCCCATCCTGCCGACAGACCCGACCTGGCGAACGTGACCATTGTGGAAGAGGATGTGCTCGTCATCCCTCGCGGCGCGCGCCGTCCGCGGGAGGCCTTCGAGTTCATCAAGTTCGTCAACTCGCAAGAGGGCATGGAGCTGCTCAACATGGGCCAGCGCAAGCACACGCCGCTGCGGGCCGTCAGCCCCCGGTTCCTCGCCGAGCACGAGAATCCGTACATCCGTGTGTTCATCGAGCTCGCCCACAGTCCGAATGCTGTCTCGACGCCCAAAATCAGCGTGTGGGATGAGTACCGGGACGAGCTGACGAACGCCTTTGACGAGATATGGCTGTGCCGGGCCACTCCACGCGAGGCGCTGGAAGCTGTGCAGACGCGCATGCAGGAGAAGCTGGATCGCGAAATGCGGCGGGAGCGGAGGCTCGGGAGAAAGCGCGTGTGAGAACCGCCTCCGGCTGCCGCGACACGCCTCACGAATGCCCCGCGGCCGGTCAATGGGTAGGCGACGTGGGATGACGCCACGAGCGAAGCGCGACATGCGCAATGGGCTGCTGTTTGTCTCGCCGTGGATCGTGGGCTTTGGCGGCTTCCTGCTCTACCCCATCGGCGCGTCGCTGCACTGGAGCTTCTGCGAGTACTCGGTGCTGCAGCCGGCGCAGTGGACCGGCCCCGACAACTACCGCGACCTGATGACGGATGAGGTCTTCTGGAAGGCGCTGGCCAACACGCTGCTGTATGCAGCCTTCGCCCTTCCCCTTGGGCTCCTCGTCTCGCTCAGCCTCGCCATTCTGCTGAACAGCGGCGTGCGCGGGATGGCCCTGTTTCGTACCATCTTCTTTCTGCCGGCGCTCGTCCCCATGGTGGCGCTCGCCATCATCTGGTTGTGGCTGTTTAACGGCGAAAACGGCGTGCTGAACCACTGCCTGTCGTGGCTGCACATCACCGGCCCGCCGTGGCTCACCGATCCCTCCTGGTCCAAGCCCGCCCTGACGCTCATGAGCGCCTGGAGCGTCGGGCATGCCATGGTCATCTACCTGGCGCACCTGCAGGACGTGCCCCAGCAGCTCTACGAGGCGGCGGAGATCGACGGCGCCGGGTACTTCCGCAAGCTGCGCCACGTTACACTGCCCGTCATATCGCCGGTGATACTGTTCAATCTCGTCATGGGCATCATCGGCACGCTGCAGTTCTTCGCCGTGCCGTACGTTATCTCGCCGCAGGGCTCGCCGGCGCGCTCCATCTACTTCATCACCATGTACCTGTACGACAACGCCTTCCCGTACCTGCGCATGGGCTACGCCTGTGCCATGGCCTGGATACTGTTTCTCATCATCTTCGGGCTCACGATGCTCGCCCTACGGCTGTCGCGGAGGTACGTGCACTATGGCTAGTGCTTCGTTCGGTAAGTTCGCGTGTCAAAGGCAGCGGGCCAAGAATGGCCCGCCTACGCGGCTGCGGCCTTCAGCGCGCGGCTCGCGGCCCGCATCCCCGCGTAGGTCGGGCTTTCCAGCCCGACAATTCCGACGCGGACCTACGGAAGCAAGCACTAGTGCATGCCTCGACAAGGCCGTAGGGGCGACCCGCCAGGTCGCCCCTACACAGGCGAGCCCGCGGCGTCCGGGCGGCAGGGGGTGGCAGAGCTGACCGTCAAGGGCCGCGCCAGCAGAGCGCTCGTCTACTGCCTGCTGATCATTGGCTCGGCAGTGTTCCTGTTTCCGCTGCTGTGGATGATCTCGACGTCGCTGAAGCCCATCGAGGAGACGATGCGGCTGCCGCCGCAGTGGATTCCGTCCACCTTCAGGTGGGACAACTACTGGCGAGCCATCACCTATCAGAGCGACAAGCTCGGCTACATCCCTTTCCTGCGCTACGGGATGAACACGGTGTATCTGGCCATCCTGGGCGTGACGGGGACCGTGATCGCCAACGCCTTCATCGCGTACGGGTTCGCCCGCATACGCTGGCCGGGCCGCGATGCGTTCTTCGCCGTCACGCTCGCCACCATGATGATCCCGTTCCCGGTGCTCATGGTGGCCATGTTCTCCATATTCAAGCACGTGGGCTGGATCGGGAGCTTCCGGCCGCTCTGGGTGCCGGCGTGGTTTGGCAGCGCCTTCAACATCTTTCTGCTGCGGCAGTTTTTTCTGACGATACCGCAGGAGCTCTGTGACGCGGCCCGCATTGACGGCTGCTCGGAGTTCGGCATCTTCCGCCACGTGGTGCTGCCCCTGTCGAAGCCCGCGTTGGCCGTTGTGGCTCTCTTCCACTTCATGTATGTGTGGAACGACTTCCTCGGGCCGCTGATCTACCTGACGCACCAGGAGACTTTCACGCTCTCTCTGGGGCTCCAGGTGTACCAGAGCCAGCACGGCGGCACGCCGTGGAACATGCTCATGGCCGCAGCCACCATCGTCGTGCTCCCGATCATCATCGTCTTCTTCTTCACCCAGCGCACCTTCATCCAGGGGATTCAGTTGACCGGGTTGAAGGGGTAGGCCCGGAGGGCCACGCCAGGCGCGTGGCGCCCCCGATGGCCGGGCGGCCTGTTGGGTCGTGCAGGACACGGGAGGAAAGCCGAGGAAGAGCGCTTTGCCTGGCACGGGAGGCTGCGGGCATGGAGCGTCCGTCGGGCTTGGACGCGCGCTACGTCAACTGGAACGCCCAGTTGCCCTATGGCGTCACAGTGGGGCACGTCGCAGAGGCTACGGCAGAGACCTACCGGTTGTTTCACGGGGTCAACGAGTACCTCGTCGAGGACGGATTCCGCCCCTTGGAGGAACTCCTCCTTGGCAACTCCCTGTCGGGAATCATCTCGGAGTTTCTTGTCAAGAACATGGCGAGGGTCTGCCCAACCCTCATCGCCAACGAGAAGGTAGGCGGCCATCCCGATCTTCTCCCGGCGGGGCACTACACAAGCAGCGCCATACTCAAGGGCGACCAGGGGATCGAGGTCAAAGCGTCAATCCAGAAGGGGGGATGGCAGGGACACAATCCGGAGGAGGGTTGGGTCATGGTGTTTAGGTACCAGGTAGGACGCGTACCGACCGGCGGATCCAGTCCGATGACATTCGTGGAGATACTCTCGGCCAAGTTGGCGGAGGATGATTGGTCCTTCTCGGGCCGACGCGGAGCATCTCGCCGAACCCCCACAGCCTCGATCACGTCCTCAGGCGTCGAGAAGCTCCGGGCCGGCTTCGTATATCGAGTGCCTGGTGTCGGCGTGGGGCGGCACCGGGACATTATCGCGGATCAACCATAGAGCCGCACGCGCGCCTCGTCATAGCTGGAGCTTCCGTTGTCCCGCGCCCTTTCTCCGATCTCTGGCCGCCGAGTCACCGTTCGGAACGAAGTCAGCCAGCCGCGGTATCGCCTGCACGGCCATCTGGAAGTAGACAGAGTCCAGCTCGATGCCTATGCTCTCATAACCGACGGCACAGGCGGCCGCGATCGTTGATCCTGCTCCCATGAACGGGTCCAGAACGACGCCCTCTCCCAGCGGAAGGGCGGCCCGCACGATCTCGCGCATGAATCCCTGGGGCTTCAGCGAAGGATGTGGCACGATGCCTCGCTCAGTGTTCCGAGTTGGTGCGCTCTTTATCACGTCCCGAAAGGGCTCGTCGTCTGAGATCCGCCTCAGTCCTCCGGCCTTCCACTTCCGCAGGTTATCCTGCACGCGACCCTCACACGGCTTTCGAAAGAGCCCCCACGGTTCCCAGCACGACCGCGGCATGACCGTCACACCGTGGAACTCCTCGTGCGCGTTCTTTGGCCTGTCGCCGCCGCGAAGGGTTTGCACCAGCCGGACTACCTCCCCGCGCTTTTCGAACCCGGCCTCGATCAGCCCCAAATAGGTCAGGTGTGACACCAAGGGATTGGTGGCGATGAACACGTGCCCGCCAGGGACGAGTGCTTTAAGCACCAGCGCCGACCAGCGCGAAAAGAAGTGGCGCAGCCGCAGCTTGTCGCCTTCCGTGAGGACCGTGAAACGGGGCAAGGGACGCCTTGTACATCCATCGAAGGTGGGGGGTATCCGCCACACGCCGCCACGCCCCTTGCGTAACTTCCTTTTCTCCTCGTCTGTGTATTCCCTGAGTCCGTAGGGAGGGTCAGTCACGACTGCGTGGACGCTATGCTCCGGCCGGGCCTCAAGCCACTCGAAGCAGTCCCCGTGGACGAGTTCGTAAGATTCCGTGCATACACTGCGGCCGATTTCAGACTGTTTCTCTTGGACGGGTCTTGCGCTGGCCGGGCTCATTCCGCCTTGCCCCCAAAAACGCGTTTGCGGTAGGTCGAGTCCTCACCCGTACTTGCCCCCAAGATCCAGCGCAGGGCATCGATTCCGTCGGGAGCGGCTGTCAACCTGCGGATGCGC
Organism: Armatimonadota bacterium; assembly: GCA_030601885.1. GTDB lineage: Bacteria > Armatimonadota > Zipacnadia > JAUWAU01 > JAUWAU01 > JAUWAU01. The sequence continues at coordinate 26,152 of JAUWAU010000033.1, read as the reverse complement.
TGGATCATGAACCACGCCGTCTTGTAGCTGATGCCAAGCTCGCGCCTCAGTTCTTTGGCCGACATGCTCCCCGCGCTGCCCACAACGCGGTGGATGGCCAAGAACCACGCCGGAAGCGGAATCTTGGAGTCCTGGAAGATCGTCTTGTAGAGGACTGAGAAACGACGTCTGCAGTCATAGCATTCGTATTGCTTCCGCTTTCTCTTGAGGTATACTCTCCGTGACGCGCACCTCACGCACACCAGGCCGTCTGGCCAGCGCAGCTTCTCCAGGTGTTCTCGGCATCTCGCGTCCGTGCCAAAGCGCTCTGCGACTTCCCATGTGGTCACCCGGACTCCTCCCGCCAAGGGATAATAGCACGTTTGTTTGGGGGCGTCAAGTATATATCGGGCAGATGGTACTGGCTCCAGGGCCCTGGTGGCGCCGCAGGTATCCACGGTCGCCCATTGACATTTGCCCCGCCCTCGACCTCTGCCCAAGGGGCGAGAACTCGTTGGGGGTTTGACGCGGCACGCCCCGGCGAGTAGCATAGCGGCTGACCGCCTGCGTGCGCATGAACACACGCATGCGCAAGCCTGAAGGCATGGGACACATCACTCCCCAAATCGGCCTCACCCTCGCCATCATGGGCGTCGCCATCGTGCTGTTTGCCACGGAGAAGCTGCGCCCTGACCTGATCGCCCTCATGGTGCTTCTGACTCTGGTGCTCACTCGATTGGTGAGGGCCGAGGACGCCTTTGCGAGCTTCGCCAGCCCGGCCGTCATTACCGTGTGGGCCGTGTACATGGTCTCCGGCGGGCTGTTCCGCACCGGCGTGGCCGACTTCCTGGGCGAGCGGATCATACGCCTTGCGGGGGCAAGCGAGTGGCGGCTCATCGCCGTCCTCATGTTCACCTGCGGGCTGATGTCGGCATTCATGAACAACATCGGCGCCACCGCCGTGCTGCTCCCCGCAGTGGTAGGCCTGTCCCGCCAGACGAAGGTCCCGGTGTCGCGGCTCTTGATCCCCCTCGCCTTCGCGTCTCTGATGGGCGGCAATATGACCCTCATCGGCACGCCGCCAAACATCCTGGCCAACGGCATTCTGGCTGAGCGTGGACTTCCGATCTTCTCTTTCTTCGACTTCACCCCCACCGGCGTCATCGTTTTCGCCGCCGGTATCGTGTACATGGTGATCGTGGGGCGATATCTGCTGCCTGTGCGCGACACGCCCGACGCCCCAGAGAAGGAGTACGGACTGCGGGAGTACGTCAGCGAGATCAGGGTGCCGTCAGACAGCAAACTGGCCGGGCAGAGCCTGGTGGAGTCGAGGCTGGGCGCAGACTACGATCTCAATGTCCTCGGCATCATCCGCGAGGGGGAGATACGGACCTGGCTCGATCGCGACACGCGCATCCGGCCCGACGACCTGATGATCGTGGAAGGCGCCCTCAAGGATCTCATGCGGGCCCGCGATGCGCTGGGCTTCGAGATCGAGGCGGAGCGCAAGACGGAGCTGGCACAGCTCGAATCTGATAGAGCGCACATCCTCGAAGCCACCCTGGCGCCCCGCTCCCGCATGATCGGTCGCACGCTGCGCGAGATCCGCTTCCGTGAGCGTTACGGCTTCACTGCCCTGGCCATCTGGCGCCACGGTGAGCTCATCACCCAGCGCCTCCGCGACGTGCGGCTGCAATTCGGCGACGCCCTGCTGCTGCAGGGCCCGCGCCGGCGGATGCCCTCGCTCCAGGAGGGGGGCGAGTTCCTGGTGCTGGAGCCGGTGAAATATGAGCTGCGCCGTCGGCACAAGGCCGGCATCGCCGCCGGCGTGATGGCCCTCGTGCTCGGGCTGGTCACCTTCGCCGACATTCACGTCTCCACGGCCATGGTCATCGGAGCGGTTCTGATGGTGCTGACGGAGTGCCTCACGATGGACGAGGCGTACGAGAGCATCGAGTGGCGCAGCGTGTTCCTCATCGCGGGCATGTTGCCCCTGGGGATCGCCATGGGAACGACGGGCACGGCCGCGTTTCTGGCCGACCTGCTTGCCGGCGTGCTCGGCCGCTTCGGGCCGCTGGCCATTCTGGCCGGCATCTACATCCTGGCGGCACTGCTCACTGAGCCCATGTCGAACGCGGCTGCCACTGTCCTCGTCGTCCCGATTGCCATCGACACGGCCCTGGGGCTGGGGGCCAATCCGCAGCCATTCGTCCTGGCCACCGTCATCGGCGCCTCCACCAGCTTTCTCACCCCGGTGGGTCACCAAGCCAACATACTCGTCTTTGGGCCGGGGGGATATCGCTTCTTCGACTACACTCGCGTGGGCGCGCTCCTGAACATCGTCCTCCTGGTGGCCATGCTCGTTTTCTTGCCCATGATATGGCCGCTGTACCCGTGAAAGGCAATGGTTAATACTACAACCGTGCTTGTCATTCTGAGGAGCGAAGCGACGAAGAATCTCGGCCTCCGGCGCCCCTTTTCGTGTCAAAAGCGAGATTCTTCGCTCCGTTTCACTGCGCTCAGAATGACATGGCTGGACAAGCACGGTTGTAGGATTAATGCTTGACGGTCAAAGCTCTCAAGCCGGGAGCCTCATCACCCAACGCGCCCAAATTCCATATCGTCAATCCACAGCACCTGATCGGGCTCTCCGCCGCTGGTGAAACGGATGGCGATCCTGCAGTACCCCGGATGCACGTCCAATTCGGTGCGGTACTCTCTCCAATCGGAGCCTGGCTCGATCCGTACTTGCGCGCTGGTGCCCTGCTGACCAGACACCGACACACTGGCGTGCGTGGCGGTGCCTTTCGCCTTGAACCGGAGTACACAGCGCCCCGCCGTGCGGAGTCGCATGGGCTGGGCCGTCAATGAGATCCTGTCTCGTGGGCGCACGAACCTGAGGCAGGACGTGCCTTCGGCGGGGTCCTCCTGACTCCACTCGGGCCAACCCAGGTCGCCGGTGCGCGGGTGCTGGACCGTCCAGCCACGGGGCGGGTAATCAGGGATGCCCTCTTCGAAGTTTCCGTTGCGGAGCAGATTGACGATCCGACCCTTGTGGCTTTCTCGCAGAACGGCTCGAAGGTCGGGCGTCTTGTCCGGCGCATACCGTGCGAAGACCTCCACGCCATCTCGTAGATGCCCGACGACCTTGCCGCTGGCTCGGGCGCTCAGGTTCGGATCCCAGCGATCCTGAATCAGCAGATCGAGGCCGGGGTCATCGGATGTCAGCTCGTATACACCGGGTTCCCGCGGAGAGAGCTCGGCGAAGGCGATGACATCGCCGTTGTCCGCAATGGCGGTTTCAAGCTCGATCCGATGCCTGCCGGCGCTATCCGTTATCGTGAGTCGGTGGGGCGGCGGCGGCTTGGATAGATCGACGACTGGGTCAACCCACAAGACCGTTTCGCCAGTGCCGTCCACCGTGATGACCGCGGCCTCTCCGGTCCAGGTGAACTCCGTCCGTTTCGCCTCCGCAGGCTTGTTGGGTGGGGCAGCGAACACGGTGCGCGGCCTGGTGGGCAGCCAAACTCGGATGCGCAGCGGCGACGGATGCCGAAGGCATATCTGCGCGGCGGCGCTACTGAGTTCGAAGTTGGCGGCTGCGTCACAGGCGTCTTCGGCCTGCAGAAGCTCCTTGCCCCCTGCTGTCAGCCTCGTGCCCCCGTGGAGCAGCCACCGCTGCACGCGACCGGTGGCGCCTTGTCGGACGCTCACGGCGCGACCGTCCGTCTCGACGTCGCCTGCGTTGGCGCTCAGGCGGCCCTTCTGAGCGAGCCGAAAAAGCGTTGTCTCGGACATGTCGCCGTCGCCGAAGCGCACGCCCAGTGCGTTCTCCGCGTCAATCCGCTCCACGTTCTTCACCCGTGGGCCCATCGTTTGATCGTACGCGTGCATGAAGGCCAAGATGCGCTCGTCGGCCTTTTTCTCAACCGTCCGGACGCGGATGTTCCAATGCTGCGGAAATGCCTCCGTGTAGCGCGACCATGCGCGCGTCTTCATGGGATAGGGACGCTCGTTGGTCTGCGAGTAGGTGAGCTCATGCGGTGCGAGATGCCGAACCAGGAGACGCTGATGGCGCTGTTTGACCACCATGACGCGCGCGGCCTCGTCGGTCTCCGCCGGCTCGAACGCGTTCAGCACCCACGCGTAATCCGCCGGCTCCGACGCGCTCAACTCGTCGTAGACGATGAACACATCCGGCCTCACGAACAGCACCGCGCGGTGGAACTTGCGCAGCAGATCGCCGTAGGCCCCCGAGGCGTCGCCGACGAAGAAGCAGTACTCTGGCGTGTTGAAGAACGCCGAGACTTGCCCCTTGTATTGGATGCCCCTGGGCTGCCCCTCCCCGTTGACGAGAATCGAGTTGTGGGCCGCCGTGGTGCGACTCCACTTGCTGTGGTACGTGTCGCCGGAGTGGGTGTAGTACCCGGCGTCGCACGCCATGATCTCCCCGCCCGCGTGCAGGATGAAGCTGTTCTGATCGCAATGGGCATGACTATGCCCGCCCCACTGGCTGCTGCGGAAGAAGATCCTACTTCCCTGGTGATCGTAGAAGCGGTCGTACGCAGCCAACTGGCCGACCTCGGGAAAAAGCCTCGCCTGAGGTACGTCCACTGGCGGTTTGGGACGCACCCCACTGCCGGACAGGTACCACAGCGGCACATGCGCCGGGTTGCAGATCCGCGTGTCGCTCCACCACTTGACGTATCGGCTCTGGCTCATCGAGGCGAGGAAGCTCGTGATGTACGTATCGGCTCCGCTGCCGAAATCGGGGTCGAGCAGCGAGTAGCAGTCCCCCCAGTGGTTCCACCAGTAGTTGAGTGACATGCAATACATCCAGAAGTCGCCGGTGTTCTGCCAACGCGGCGTCTTGAACAGGTCGATGCCGGTGGCGGTCTTCAGCGCTGCCAAACCCTCCAGGATGAACTGCACCTTGTGGCTGTACTTCTGCCCTTCGGAATAGCCCCCGTCGTTGCTGCCCCAAGCGACGCGGTTCACGTACTGCCGGATGAGATAGTCGGCCCACTCAGCGGCTTTGCGCGAGTCGGTCGCAACGGCCAACGTCGTGGTGAAAAGAGCGTGCATGCACTGCTGGCCATGGGAGTTCTGGTAGTTGAGGTGCAGCTTCAGCCGATCGCGGCACCACTGGTACGCGGCCTCGCCGTGGTACTCGATGTGGGCGATGAGCTTGGCCCGCTCCGCCGGGGTGAGCAGATGGTACAGCCGGTCGAAGGCGAGCGCCATGCCTTTGAGCCCGTACTCGTAACAGTACACCACGGTATCGTGCTGCGCGCGATCTGCCAGGTGGTAATCGACCCGGAAGTCCGACACGAAGAGCGCCCATCGCCTGGCGGCCTCGGCGTAGCGCTGCTCGCCGGTGATCAGGTAGGCGAAGGACAGCGCGTTTGCTTTGCCGGCGTCGGACTTGAGGTTGTTGATCTTGTAGCCGACGGGCACAAATGGCCGCCCGTCTTTCAGGTAGAGCACCTGCTGGCGGCTTTTGCCCGGCTCCTCGGGCATCGGCTGCAATTTGAGCCTCGGCGCTTCAGCGTCCAGGTAGGAGCTTACGCCATAGCGGAGATGCTCCCACGCCTGCTTGGCTGGCCCGTCTCTGCGCCGGCGGAACTCAGCCAGTGCGTCGGGCGTGACGAAGATGCGAGGGTGCGGCGGCATGTGGGCGAGGATGTCCTCTGTCGCGGGTACCGGCAGTGGAATCGACTGGGAGGTGATGACGAAGCTGCGGGCCGGACTCGGCTCAGATCGCTCTCCTCCAGGGGCGATAACGAAGTATCGCCAGTACCAGGTGCCGTCGGCCAGTGTCGCTGAGTGGTTGTAGAACGGCATGTCGATGCCGTCCACCCGAATGACATCCCCATCGAAACGGCGCCCCTGGCACATCTCGACGACATACGTGGCGGCCCGCTCATCGACACGCCAGACCATCGAGGGGGGATTGGTGATGGCCACCGCGCCCTCCGGCGGCGACAGCGGCGGGTGGCTCGCCGGCTGCTCCGACATATCCACCTCAAACGCCGCAGCCGTCGGCAACGACGCGAGAGCGGACAGCAAACACATCGCACACAGAAGCCACATGGTGTAGATCCCTCGCAACGCGGTCCCGCCCTGCCTTAAAGAGGTACTGCCCCTCGGTGTAGCCCAGGCAGCTTCCCTGGGCGGCCTCTGGCCCCACCGCACGCTCACAAGAGCCTCGACATGTCCGGCCATTCCCTCGGCGGTCAGAAACTCGTGAAGAGACACAAGGGTGTGCACCATGTGGCCAATAGTCCGCGCGCGCAGCACGCCGTGCGGGCGATCCGGGGTACCAATCCCCGAGGCGCAGTTCGGCCCCACGGCACGCCCAGCCCGGTGCCCCCGACTCACGGTGGACCCCCTCGCACCTTCCTCCGTCATCGGCGGGCGCACTTACTCGAAGCGGATGCGCGTCCCTGAGGGGAAGTCTCCCGTTCTCCTGCCCGGGCGAGCAGACACTACCTCAAGCAAGCCATCGCCCTCCATGGGCTTCAGGACCTGCCGCTTGTAGTGCGTCTCGCGGAAGGGCGTCTCCACCATGACGAACGTCTCGATGTCCTCCACCTTCGCCTCCCGCCCGGCAAACTGCGCCAGTATGAGCCGCCGCAGCGCCGCATAGTCCGGCTGAGTCTGGAAGAGCACACATTGCCGAAGGTCTGTTGTGTCGGAGAAGGCCACCCCCGTGCCGGGGTCCACCTTCCACATTGCCTCCTTCATCTTCTTCAGTCCGAGCACGTTGTTGGTGCCGAAGAACAGGAAGTACTCGGTCCTGTTACCTCGATCAATCATCTCGAAGGAGCGCACGTACTTGGCCCCGGCCTCGTGCAGTAGTTGGTCTCGATACAGGTTGTGCAGGAACTCCTTCCGGGGGTCGGGTTCCTCAATGTCGCGGGCTGCACGCCACTTGGCGGTCCCGAAGAGTGCGTCACGATGCTCGGCCTCGGTCTGGTCAGGATGACGTACGAACCTGTTGATGGGCTGATACATGAACGTGATCAGGACCTCGCACTTGTCGTGGCCCATGATACGCTTGACGATCTCGAAGGGCGTGTGGCTGTAGCCGAAGGGGTCGATGAAGGCGAAGGTGGGACTGGCCGATCTGCGCTGACGGTCGATCTCGTCTAGAACGGACCGCATTGCTTCGTCAAACCGACCGCACTTGACCTCTGCGCGCATGTTCGGTGGCAAAGGGAAAGCTGAGACGAGCTCACGCAGATGGTGGCATCGATCCTCATCCAGCTCGATGAACAGGAACACGACCTCATTCGTGATCGGCGGCCGTCGGTCGGTAGCAGCCGTCAAGGCGATGATGGGCGAACCTTCCTCCCCGCCACTGTACCGCCCCGGCCCAGCAAAGCCATCGATGTATAGCACTCGGCGGTGCCAGCGCGCCATGATGGGGAACCAGGCCTGGAGGTACCGATGCAGTATCTGTAGCTTCGCCACCGTGTGGGGCTCTAGAGCCCACGTCGTCTCTCCCCGCGGTGTCATGTCGCCACCTCATGGCGTGCAATTGCATCCGGCGAACTCCCATGCGAGCTTGCGCCAGATCTCCTGTGTCTCCTTGCACAGAGCCGGCTGGAAACCGAGCCACTCGGCAATCCGTTGGTAGGCAGCAACCCGCGCGGTAACACCGTACCGCAGTCTGCCGTCCGGGGCTTTCTCCAGACCCCGTCTGGGTGCGCGTGGGGCGAATCCCAAGAGTCCAGGGAAGTGGCGCAGCGTCCCCACGGTGACCATTTCCGGCGATAGATCGCGCACGGCCTCGCAAATTCCCCGATAGTCCCCAAAGCCGTCCTCGAGGACCACCGGATCGATCCTGATGCGGACCCGCCATCCGCGGTCTCTCAGCCGCGCGGCCGCCTCGAGCCGCTTCGTGGGTGGCGGAGTCCCCTTCTCCCACCGGGCGTGCACCGGTGAGCTGTTGACGGAGAAGGAGACAATGATGTTTGGCGAGGGTGATCGGCGCTCGAGGCACTTCGTGTTGGCGCTCTTCGTCAGCAGCAGAAGATGGCGGCTCTGCTGCACCGAGAAGTAGTCGAGAGCCGGCTCCAGCAACGGCGGCTCGATCGCTAGGCTGTCAGCGAGTTCTCCGGTCGAGAACACCCCGGTGGGGATGCGCTCCAACTGTCTCTCTACCTCACTCCAGTCGTTGTCGAATAGCGTTGGTTCGGTCTTCCCACGGAACGTCAGCTTGAGGTAGCAGTACTGACAGTCAAACGGGCAGCCATTCGAGAGCACGAGTTCGTAGAAGTGGGGACAGACGACGCCTTCGGGGGTCTTGTCGAACAGCTTGACGAACGGGCTCTTGCGGCGGCGCACGATCGCCATCAGTTGCCCCCCCTTTCGAGGCTAGTTGACCCGCTGATCATCCATGAGGCCAGATCGAAACGTCCTTGAGTCATCGCCTTGCCCCCCACCGCACATAGTGGGTCCGGGCTCGGGGCCGGGACTCTCACTTGCCTGCGGCCCTCAACTTCTCCAGTATCCGCGAGGGATGATGACGCTTGGAGGCGCCGAGCGACCGCCGCTCGCGCGCGATGCTCTTCTCGATGGCCTCTCGGTTATCCCAGTAGTACGCAAGTGCGGCGTGCACGTCGGCTGGAGTAATAGTGGGATATGCCGACACGATCTCGTCCACACTCATGCTGAGCTTCTCGTGCCAGACGGCAATGTCTTGGACCCGGATGCGACGGCCAGCAATCCGTGGCCGGCCCCCGCACACCCCAGGCGTGATCTCGATGTGCTGTACGACTATTTCGGACATGTCCACTCTCCGCTCGACGAGCTCCTATCCCGTATTGTAGAGCATCGCCTCACCGGCTGGCAAGCGCCCCGCCATTGCCGTCTTCTCCCTTTTCCTTTCCCCTTTCTCCTTGCCTCAATGGAACCACACCACGTACCCCCGAAACGCCTCGCCGCCGAACGTGGAGATCAGTCCCCAGATGAGCCCGGCGACGATCAGGTGCCCGAAGGCGATGCCGAGGAACAGAGGCAGAAGCCGCCGGTACAGCCGAACGCTGCCCAGCCGGATGATGAGCGTCTTGCACAGCCACAGGCTGAAGAGCATCGCCTGGCTCTGCCGGCCCCACGTGAGGCCGAAAACGAATCCCAGCGGGTGCAGGGGAAAGCGCAGGAAGGCGCGCCGCAGCAGCACCAGCACTCCCGCCTGCACAAAGCCCGCAAGCGTGGCAAATAGGCGCATCCGATCCGGCCCGATCGGCGCCTGTACGTAATCGGAGATGGTGCGGTACCGCTTCAGATACAGCTCGATGCGATAGCCGCCCTCCGTGGTTCCCCCCTCGAGCACATTCGCCCCATACATATAGTACGCGGATAGGTGCAGCCAGATGCCGAAGGCGAGCCCGAGCGCCACCGCATACGTCAGCGCCTGCGCCATGTGGCGCGAGCGTATGCCGGCGTCCTGGGCGATCTTGAGGCCCTCCATCTGGTACGAGCCGAGGCCCCCGAAGTAGCCGCGCGGCAGGAAGTGGCAGGAGCCCAGGATGGTGAGATTCCTGATGCTGCCGCGCGGCGAGAAGGGTGCCGACCCGACGGCGATAACGGGCAGGTTTGCGGCCATCTCCAACGGCTGCAGCCACAGCGTCGGCAGCCCGGCCTCGGACCGAATGCGGATGGCGACGATGGCGAACGTGAAGATGAGGCCATAGAAAGGCAGCAGCATGCGCGGCAGCATCCCGGCCGCATAGTGCCACAGGGCCACGCCCGCGAGACATATGGGAAGCCCCACGACGGCCCAGCGCTCGAGACGCGTAGCGGAGCTGTTCTCCGGTTGCACGACGCCCCGGGCCGCCTCGGCAATGTGTTTACGCGCCATCCAGACCAGAAACACCGCCACAGCTACATACGCACCGGTAGACTGCTCCACCTCGAAGGGAGCCCCCGGTATCTGATAGCCCAGGGAGTTGATGACGGCGTACTCGCCCAGCAGCACAACGAGGAAGAACCACGAGGAGAAGAGCAGGTCGGTCGTCATGAGGTACCCGAAGCCGAACAGCACCGGGTGGATGTCGATGCGCAGCCACCAGATGTTCCGCAGTGGGCCCTCGGTGAAGAGCTGCTGCAGGGGGATAGACTGGGGCAGGGCCGGGACAGAGGGATTAAAGCTCCGCAGGATGTTCAGCAGGTTGTAGATGCTGATGATCCCGACGCCGACCCAGGTGAGCGGATCGCGCAGCAGTGCCGGGCGGCGTATAATCGGCTCGCCGGGCGAGACCAGCTCCATCGGCAGTGCCACGAGAGGGAAGCGTAAGTGCTCGCCCTCGTTCCATGGCCGAAAGAAGAGCACGCAGATGCAGAGCAGGGCGGTCATGAACAGGACGAAGTAGCAGGACCAGCCCGCCAGCGGCAGCGCCCAGTGTATCCAGGGCACCGCCTCGGTATCGGCGCCCTCGAAGTACGTGCGGATCGCCTCAGCGTCCGTCGGCGCGTACCACGCGGGCAGCGCCTCGGCCATCGCGCCAAACTCATTGTCGGGCAGCGCATGGTAGCGCAACGTCGGCAGTGCGGGAAGAAAGAACCGGAGCGCGCCCCCGCCGCACATGGCCACCGAGAGGCACAGCACCACGTAAACGATCAGCAGCTCTCGGCGCCCCAGGCGCAGCGGCGCGGGCCAGCGGCGGGCTAGGGCTGAGTACGCTATCAGACAGAGAAAGCCGACAAGCGCCGGTACCGGGGGCACGGCCATGGCCACCTGGGCGCTCAGCGTCAGCAGCGCCGCGTACTGTATCCAGACGCTGGTGGCGGCCATAATGCCGATGGAGAAAAGCACCACTCGCCACGTCACTGGCTTCAACTCCGTGCGGTGGTCGCCAGGCGGCCGGTCGGCGACGACCGGACGGTAGGGTTCACAGTGTGGGGGGAGGACTCCTCCGTATGCCGCGTCGAAAGGGCGCTGCACAAGCTCTGGACCATTGAAGGAGAGTCAACCAGTGAGGCAAGGCTACATGCCAGCCAGATCCGTATTTGTGATAGCCGCAGCGCTGTTCCTGGCTGCGACGGCCGCACCGGACGCCCACGCCGCTCCGGTCACCGTCTCGGGAGTCGTCTTTCACGACCTGAACGCAAATGGCCGACACGACTCGCGCGAGAAGGGCATGCCCGGGGTCATGGTATCAGACGGCGAGCGCGTTTCGACGACCTCGGCCGATGGCGCGTTCGCCCTCTCTTTCGACGCGGACGAGGGCCGGTTCGTGTTCGTCACCCAGCCCACCGGCTACCGCTGCAGCACGCCCTTCTTCGTGCGGATCGACCCGGCCGAGAGGCCGAGCCGGTACGATGCGCAGTTCGGCCTGGCCGACAATCCACGATCCCGCAGCCCGAGCTTCAGCTTCCTGGTCACCTCCGACAGCCAGTTTCGCACCCAGGCGGAGGCCGATCTGCTGCGCGAGGAGTTCGAGCAGATCACCCGGACCAGCTATCTCAACCCCGCCCTCGGGCTGCCGGCCTTCTTCTTCAGCGTCGGCGACCTGACGATGAGCGGCACGCTCGAGGAGCTGCGGATGTATCGCTGGGCGGCGTCGGCGTTCACGATGCCGTGCTACCACATTTTCGGCGGCCACGACGGCAACTCTACCCGCAGCGTTGACAACTACTCCGCCATGCTCGGCCCGCCGTACTACTCCTGGGACTACGGCGGGAGGCACTTCGTCGTCTTCGTCGCGGAGGTGCATTACTTCTCAGAGGCTGCCCGCGCCCGCCAGGACCGCTGGCTCGACGCCGACATCGCCGCGCAGCCGCCCGAGCGCGAGATCATCCTCGCCTGCCACATCCCGCCGGCCAACGACCGCGTCGATCTCTGGTCGCAGGGGCACACCATCCGCGCCCTGTTCTACGCTCACTACCACGAGGTGGGCATCTGTGAGTACAAGGACATCCCGTACATCGACACGGCGCCGATCCGCGGGCACGATTGGGGCGCCTTCACGCGCCGGTATCGCATCGTGCGCTTCGAAGGCCCGCGGATGACCACGGAGCAGCGGGTCACCGGCCAGTACAAGCGCCTCGAGGTGCCCTGGCCGCCTCGTGCGGGAACGGTGCGCGGCGAGAGTATCCCCGTGATCGTCTGCGCGTACGACACCACGACGTGGGTGACAGACGTGACCGCGATGGTCACCCGTCAGGGCGGCGGGCCGACCGAGGAGCTGACGCTCCGGCCCGTCGGCGACTGGACGTGGCGCGCCGAGTGGCCCGCCGGCGAGCGCCCCCCCGGCACATACGCGTTGACCGCGACGGCGACGAACAACCTCGGTGAATCGTGGACGACGGAGACGGCTTTTGAGGTAGCAGCCGGCACCCCACCGCAGCCCTCGCCGGGCAGCGATTGGCCGCAGTTCCTCGGCAGCCTGGACAGGCCCCGTATCGCCGAGACGACCCTCGAGCCGCCGCTGACACTCGCCTGGACGGCGCCCACTGGCGGGGCCAACATAATGTATCCGTCGCCGGTGCTCCTCGACTCCCGCGTCTTCATCGCCGTCCAGAACGACGAAGCCTTCTGGCCCGGCGTCGGCGTCGCCGCCTTCGAGGCGGCCACTGGCAAGCGCCTCTGGAAGGCCGATACCGATTCGTCCGTCCGCTTCGGCGTAGCCGCGGCTGACGGCCGCGTGTTTGCGCTCAGCAGCATGGGCAAGCTCTACTGCTTCGACGCCGACGACGGCGAAACGCTCTGGACCTACGGCCTCTATCCCACGCCGCCGGGAAGCACCCATCGCTTCGTCGAGTCCGCGGTCACCTTGTGGCAGGACAAGGTGCTCGTCCTCGGCGATGGCGGGCCGCTATTCGTCGTCGATCAGCGCACCGGTCAAGAGATCGCCACGATCGACGCCGCGAGCAAACAGTATGCGTCGCCCTTCGTCCGCGATGGCACGGTGTATGTGGCCGCCAGAGAGCACACGGCGGCATTCGACCTGCCCACCGGTCGGCAGCTCTGGGATACGCCCACGGAGGGCACGCGCGTGGTCTCCACGCCGATCACCGTCGGCGACACGGTCTTTATGAACGCCGGCACGTTCCACGCCTTCGACGCGGCTACCGGCGAGATCCGCTGGAAGGAAGGATCGCCGCTGGGCTCCTTCGGGGTCATGACGCCGGTGGTGGCCGATGACATGGTGTACGCCGGGGGCGTGGAGGTGGTGGCCTTCGATGCAGGCACTGGCGAGCGCCGCTGGAGCTTCCGGGCGGGGCAGGACGAGGAGCTCTTCGTCAACAACCGGCGCCAGAGCCTGGGCGGCATGTCCACGCCGGTGCTCTCGGGCGAACTGCTCTACTTCGGCTCCGATGACGGCCACCTGTATGCGCTGAACCGGCGCACCGGCGCGGTCGTCTGGAAGCTGTACATCGGCTTGCCCATCAAATCCTCGCCCATCATCTCGGGGAATTGTCTCTACGTGGCCGATTACGACGGGAATCTGTGGTGTTTCGTCAGCACCCACCCGCGCCGGCCTTAGTCCGGACTCGCGACTTCATATCGCCAGACTTTCCCGTTCCCACCGACGAGCAACGCTTCCGTCTCTGACTCACCCAGCGACAGCGCGGCAATCGATGGACACGACTCACCAAGAATCTCCTGATACACGAGGGCCCCGGCCGCATCATACACGTACAGAATGCCCGCATCTTGGGGGAAAAAGTCAACGGCCACGGCGAAGTATTCCGGCTGATCGCTCTTCAGCTTCACGGGTACTCCCCGCGCATGCCCGAGCCTGCCGCATTGCGGTGCGTTGAACTGGGTCACGGTCTTGCCGGTGAAGTCGGAAACCCAGATCGTACCGTTCTCGGCAAGCAATGCGTGCTCGCCGCCCTCTTTGCTCGGCCATTTGCACAGCGAGAAATAATGCGAGAAGTAGGATCCAGGCCGGGCCTGCCTGACCACGGCGCCCTGTTGATCTCTCACTTTCATCTCGCCGCCCGCGTTGCTGTGCACGATTTCAAGCGTGCCGTCACCATCAGCATCTGCGAGCTCCACGTGCCACACGTTGCCGTCGGGCTGCCGCCACACCTGGGTGCCGTTTGTCTCCACCAGATGCACTCCTCCGCCTCCATTGAAGCCAACCACAAATTCCAGGGCGCCATCGCCGTCGATGTCACCAGCGGCCATATCGTCCACGCCGGGCATGCCCGCGCCGTATGTCCAGAGCGCGTTCCCCTGGTGGTCGATCAGTGAAGCAGCCACTGCCCAGCCACCTCGGTCCATGAACTCGCACACGCCATCGCCGTCCGCATCAATAATGTCCACGTGGCTCGCCATGCCACTAAACGTCACTGATGATTGCACATTGCCCTCGTCGTCCACAAACAGGGCGCCTTGAGAGCCTGCAACGCCGATCTCCACGCCCGGACTCGGATCGAACTCTCCCATGGCAATGTCCGTAACACTTCCGATTTGCGTATCCTCCAGAAAAAGGCTCTTCGAAAGCAAACCCGAGTCGGTTACGACGACGGGGGTCTGCAGGTTGGAAGACATGCTCACTCCGGACGACACGACGCGGAAGTACCGGTAGGCAAGCACCCCACCCACGATTGTGAGAAGAATAAGCACAAGCAAGCCTGCACCCGCAGCGATCAGTATCGTCTTGGTCGTCTTGTCCATCGCCCGTTGCCCTCTTTCCTATACAGCTCTGCCAGGACTAACCTTCGATGCTGGGTCGGCGGATTCCTGGGATGGTGCTGGTGGTGGCATTGCCCTGCCCGCGAGGGTTACCGGGGGCTCCCGGCGAAGGGCACGATGACGAATTTCACCACAGAGGCGTCAGCGTGTCGGACAAACCAAGCGACGAGGATCGGCAAATCATTGAGAAGACGGCCAGACGGCTGGTCGAAATGCGCCTGGCGACGCCGGCGGTATTCGTGCTCGAGACCATGAGGCCGCTGAGCTTCGTCGCCAGTCAGGGGCTGCTTTTCCTGCAGCCCATCATCGAGAGCTTTCTCACCGTACCCGAGTACCGGGCATTTCAGCAGATGCTCGAGGATCGCGAGAACGTCGATCACCTCATGGAGCAGATCGAGCAGTTCGAGGACGAGCGGATCGCAGCGCAGCGGAAGAAGAGGTAGTGCACCGCGAGAGCGACCTGGAGGCGGCGTCGTGCCATTGCCCAAAGACATCCGTCGGAAGCTCTCCGAGCTCGGCCGGCCGAAGAAGGCGGCCGATGAACCGAGCGACACTCCGGCCGAGGCCAAGGAGCAACGGGATTCTGCCCCTGCGGACCGGTCGCCGGCCGCCCCGGACACGAAGCCGGAAGCGCCGCCGCAGCCCACCACCAGGCGCGGGGCAAGTGTCGTCCCGCCGGCGGCGCCCTCGGCCGATGCGCCGAAGGGCCGGCTCGGTCCGATGTGTCGGCAACGTCTCAAGCAGCGCCTGCAGCAAAGCTTGGGAGCCGAGCAGGACGAAGCGCGTGAGCGCAGCTTTGGCCCGGCGCGGAGCATTGAGGAGGTCCTGCCGGGCGAGGTGGTGGAGAACCAGCTCGGTCCGATCTATGTGGCCCGCATTCGGGCCGCGGACGTGATGCCCGTTCCGGGCCTGGTCGAGCGTTTCGTCGAGACACGGCAGCGCAGCGATCTTGCGGCCGTGCACCACGAGTTTGCCGTGCTGTCAGAGGCAGATCCCGCGAAGGTGGTGTTCCTGGACACCGAGACCACCGGCCTGGCCAGCGTGCCGCTGTTTCTCTGCGGGATCATGAGGTATGCAGGCGATGCGCTCGTGATAGAGCAGATGCTGGCGCGGGATTACACGGAGGAGCCGGCGCTGCTGTGGCGTGTGCAGAGCGTGCTCGAGGCGACCGACGTGCTCGTGACCTACAACGGCCGGACCTTCGACCTGCCGTTCATCCACGATCGCATGGTGTACCACCTGCTGGACTACAGCTTCAGCGGGGAGCATATCGATCTGCTGCCGCACGCGCGGCGACTGTATCGCGGCGTATTCCCCGATTGCAGGCTGCAGACGCTTGAGCTCAGGCTATGCGGCTTCCCCGAGCGCCGGGACGACATCCCCGGCGAAGACATCCCACAGGCTTACCACGACTTCGTCGCCACCTCGAACGCGGGCATCCTCGCGCCAATCTTCCGGCACAATGCGCGCGACCTGGTTGCCCTCTGCGATGTGATGCTACGAATCATTGCCGCAGGCAGCGGCCGGCCATCGGCGTGAGCGTGTGGTTGTTGGGGAGGCTGCGTCGAGGCGGAAGCTGCGCTACTTGCGGAGCTTCACCACGTCGTGCCGGCGCACGATGCTGTAGTATTCGTCGATGTTCTCAACCGTGTGCCGCGCCCGCAGCTTCGCGATCTCCTGCGGAGTCATGCCCGCGGTATCGGGCATTGGCTCGCCGCGCCACCATGTCGGTCCATGGGCATAGATCCAGGCGTATTTCTTGCCGGCCATCATCATGCCCGCGAACTGCTCGCTGAACCGCTCGATGGGAAAGCGCGGGCCGCGATCGCCGTACTTGCCGATCTGCTCGTCGCCGAAGATCTGCGCGCGCCCGCCCCAGCCGGCGAGGTCGCCGTCGGCAGCGGTGATGGGCCGGGTGTAGCCAAGGGGCCAACTGCCAAGAGCGAGGCTGCAGCGCTTTTGCCAATACCGCTGCGCCGCCTTGTTCACCAGCGTCCTTACGGCGATGTCAATTGAGCTGGGATACTGGAGTAGGTCCTCGACGTTGGTGACATCGAAGGTGCCTTTGCTCAGCAGGTGCACTCCGCCCCGGTAGCGTGCTTCGCCGGCCTGCTCCATGATGCCACGGAAGAGATACTCGTAGAACGGCCCGTATTCCAGCAGCCCCTCGGGAAGCAGCAGGAGCTCGAGCTCCGGCTGTGCGCCAAAGATCGCCGTCGCGATCTGCGTCCCGCGCGCGTAGGCCGCCTGGCGCAGTGCGCTCTTCGAGTACAAGCTGTAGTCGTAGCCCTCCCACTGCGGCCAGAACTGCTCCGCGATGGACTCCACGTCGATGGCTACGCCTTTGCAGTGAGAGCGGGCGGCGAAGATCGCCGCCTGATGCAGGGCGTCGATGGCGTCCTCCCAGCCCTCATCGTCCAGCCACAGGGGAATCGGCGTCGTCCAGGGCACGTAGATGAAATTGTCGATCTCGTGGGCGCGGCATGCGGCGTTGCAGGTCAGCACCTCCTGAAGCTTCTCGTCGTCTTCGCCAGTTGTGACGGGGTCGCCATCCGCGCTCCAGATGTCCACCGACCAGTCAGTCATGATGTCCCGCAGCAGGAAGCCCCCGAAGCCTCGCTCGGCCCATGCGGCGGCGTCACGCTGCAGGTCCGCCGGAGCCAAGGGGGAGAGCAGGAGCGTCTTGGGGGGGCGGCGCCTCTTGTCGGGCACGAAGCTGACGGAGCGTGAGGCAACGCGACGGAGCGAGACGTCGTCGAACCACACCGTCGTCACCCGCCGGCTGTGGTTCTGCAGTCGTATCTCGGCATCGCTGAGCGCGCTGCGAATTGTTCGCTCGTAGGTCACCCGCCGCCACCCGGGTCCCACGAGCTCAAGGGGCGAATAGGCGTCACCCAGATAGGCGCGCACGAAGCCTCGCTTGCCTGGCTGGCAGCGCACGTGGAACGTGAGCTCGTATCGGCCCGGTGGCAGGGATATGCGCGTGTAGATGCCGGGGCAGGCCGTCGCGTCGAGGTTCCGCGCAGCGCATGCCCGGCTGCCCGCACGGCCCGCGCCGTCCTCGACAATGGTCTCGAACTTGCTGCCGAAGGGCGCCCACTGCATCGCCACCCAGGCTGCAGGTACGCGATCCGTGATCGCCGCGTGCCGTAGGAACTCCGGAGCCACCGTTCCCCCGATCTCCTCGAAACCCGGGTTCGGCACGCTGAGCTCGTCGCGCTGCGCCCAGCATGCCACGGTCGCCATGCCGAGAAGACAACCGGCGACCGCGGCGCCGATGCGCCATAGGGTGCGCCTGGCCAATGTGTGCTGTCTCATATCTCCTGAGTGGCTGTGTGAGCCATTCATACGAGCATTACCCGCCCCTTCTTGGACAACCGGCTTGGCTCCGCGGACCCGTTCCGTCCATGCGGATTCTCTGAACCCCCACGGATCGAAAGAATCTGGAGAGCCGACGTTCCGATGCCGCAACGGACCGGCGTTAGTTCGCCGTAGCGGGCGCATTCCCCTGCGGCTGCTCCGGGCCCGCGCGGATTCTCCGCATCCGGGCGGCAGGAAGCAGTGACAGGGCGCCGAAGGTCTACATAGCGATGCTCGTTGATCTGACGCCAACATGGCCCATAGTGATCCCGCAGCCGCCCGAGGCACGACCATGGTGCCGACGGCCCCTTGTGGTGGAGGTGCTGGTAATCGCGGGCATCATGGGTATCCTCGCCGCCTTCGGGCTGCTGCTCTGGCCGCTGGTTGGGTCGGTCGCCGAGCCCTGGCGCGTTGTCGCCGTCCAGGTAATCCTCGCTGTGATGCTCATTGCCCTCGCCGGACGCATCCTCGTACCCCGCCATAGTACTATCATCCTCGCTGAGGATGGCATCCTGCGCCGCGATCACTACTCCATATTCAGCATCGTTACGTGGTGCGAGGACACGTGGCTCACGGCGTGGGACGACGTGCTCAGCTATCAGATGCGCAGTGAGCCGGCAGCATCGGCAGGGCGGCCGGACAGGCGCGCCTCAAGCGCAGACGGGATGAGGCTGGCGCGGGTGACTTTCAAGGTGTTGGGCCGATACGGATCTCGGCCTTTGGAGGTGCTCTGCAACGGCTCAGGAAGCGCGTTGGAGAAGCTGCACGAGGTGCTGCAGGGCAAGGTCGCGCGCGAGGATGCGGGATTGCTGGAGGCGTACCGGGCGAAGCGCCCGGCGCGAGCACGCCGATGGGATGGCCTGCTGGTGGCAGCATGCGTCGGCGTTGCCCTCTTCCCCGACCTGGCCCTGCAGACTGGGCTGACGGCCTTCGGCATCCCAGAAATCGTCAGAGCGCCGCCGCTTGAGGCGCTTCCGCTATGGCGATACGTGCTCGGGGGGCTCGTTATCGTGCTGGGCGTGGCCCTCACGACGCGGGTGCAGCATGCGGTGAGCCCGCCGCTCGCCATCGGGGCCTTCTTCTTTGCCATCCCCGCCGCTCTCATCCCGGTGGATGAGCCGACGGTGAGCGGGTTCTTCCGCGGTGAGTTATCTGCCGGCGCCACTTTCGGCGTCGCTTTCGTCGTGCTGCTCAAGCTCGCCGTCGTCGCGGCCATCACGGGAACCTGGCGCGAGTACGTGACCCGCGGCGTGCACGATGGCAGTGCTCGGAAGCCGCCGGTCACGAAACGGCGTCCGCCCCCTATTGCCGGAAGCCCAGCCGGGCCTCCAGGCTGAAACCTTCGCGTCTGCCCGCGCTCATACCAATAAAGAGGGCATGTTGGCGTCCCTTCGGTGCTGGTGTGCCGCCTCAGCAGATGTCGATGTTGCCACGGCTCCTGGGGAACGAGCCCTATCAGGCTGAGTGGAGGTGGCTGATGTGGGCGGTTTAGCCCTCGTTGCGACGTTGGCGTCGTTCGCATCCGGCAACGCGCTGGAACGCATCGCAGCGCCGATCGGCCTCGCGCTCGTGCCGCAGACGGGGCACTGGGAGGGCGTGCGATGCGTTGCCTTCGGCCCCGACGGTCGCACGATAGCGTCCGGCGGCGACGACGGGACCATCGTTCTGTGGGACGCTCGCACAGGTGACCAGTTGCAGAGGCTGCAGGGCGGCCTGAAGCCGTACGACGTGGTGCTATGCTTGGCCTTCAGCCCAGATGGTCGCTTCCTGGCCTCGGGCGGCTCGGATAAGGCCGTCACGCTCTGGGCGGTTCCCAGCGGACGTCAAGTGCGCCGGATCGAGGGGTTCGGCGACGACGTCATGTGTGTGGCCTTTGACCCAGTGGGGCGCGTTTTGGCCGCGGGCTCGAGCGGTTTTGGCGGCGGCCGCGGTCTGGTCGTGTCGGATACTGAAACCGGCGAGGTGGCGTGGACGCTTGAGGACGCCCGGAGCCCCGTTGGCGCCCTGGCATTCAGTCCAGACGGCGCCGCCCTGGCTTCCGCCGAGTGGGGTTACGGCCTGGTACTCCGGGACGCTCGCACAGGGGAGGAGACGCGCAGGTTCACGTACGAGGAGGGTGGCGCAGCTCTCGCGTTCAGCCCGGACGGACGCACACTCGCAGCAGCGCCGCACATGTCGGCTACCCGGCACACAGTGGTGTTGTGGGACCTCGAAACGGGGAAGGAGGTCCACAAGCGGGTTGCGCCCTCCCCCGGGGCCCCGGCGCTGCACTTCGGGCCGAATGGCCTCGTGCTGGCGTCTGTGTACTCGGATGGGACCGTGACGATACGCGATGTAGCGACCGGCGATTTGTTGCGGACGTTCAATGCCCGGCCGTGGGGCCCGTGGTGCTCGACATTCACCACGGACAGCGGAAGGCTGGCTGCAGGATGCGGGGACGGCTCCGTGATCATGTGGGACGCCCACACGGGCGACCGCCTGCATAGGCTCCCCGGGCGCGTCGCACCCGTCAGCAGCGTTGCCTTCGGCGCCTCGGGCCTCGGGCTGGCGTGTAGCTGCTCCGGCCGTGCCGCTGTCGTGTGGAACTGGCACACGGGGGAGATGATCCGGCGGCTCGTAATAGATCGCTATCATGTCGCCTGCGCCGCCCTCAGCCCCGATGGTAAGACGCTGGCCATGGGGAGTGACGAGGGCCGCGTTGTCCTGTGGGACGCCCGCACGAGCAGGCAGCTCCGGACGCTGGGCAGACGTGCGCCAGGCGGCGCCGCGCATGTGGCCTTCAGCCCAGATGGTCGCTTCCTGGCTGCCGTGGGCTACTACGGCGGGGCGTTGCTGTGGGACATGGAGGTCGGAGATCAGGAACACCCCCTGAGGACCTTCAATGAGGATGTCAAGGCGGCTGCCTTCGCCCCAGACGGCCACACCATCGCGCTCGGCGAGTCACGGGGCCGCGTCACCCTGTGCAACTTGCGCAGCCACCAGGTGGTGCCGATGCTCAGCGAATGCCCCGGCGATGTGCTATCGTTGGCCTTCAGCCCAGACGGGGTGACGCTGGCCGCCGGCACCGAGGAGCGGCGTCTGATACTGTGGCACGTCCCCAGCCGCCAGCAATCGCACGAACTGCCCGGACACGGCGGCGCCGTACGCTCCGTCGCCTTCAGCCCGGACGGTCGATGGCTGGCATCGGCTGATGAGCACGAGACGGGCATCCTCTGGAATGCGCACACGGGGCGGGAACTGCGGAGGTTCGAGGGCTCTACCCTTGCCTTCACTCCCAACAGTCGGCTCTTGGCGGGCGCAAGCGCGCAGGGAACCACAAGCATTTGGGATCCGACGACCGGTCAGCGCGTGGCGACGGTGTGGCACGTCGCCAAGCGCGACGAACACGAGAGCTCGTTTGTGCCCACCGGCGAGTGGGTTGTCTGGACGCCCGACGGGTATTACGACTGCTCGCCGGCGGCGGACAAGTACATCCGCTTTCGCGATCAAGATGGGAACGTACACCCGGCTGCAAGGTACGCGCACATCTTCCACAAGCCCAAGCGCGTCCGGGCCGCCCTGCGCAGGTGACCGCACTGTGCTGCCCCAGCAAGGGGTCATGGCCGCCACTGTAGAATAGAGGCGAACGGAGTAGTATGCCGCAATAGTCCCGCAATACGCGCGCGCACCAATGATACGAGTGCGTGTGCGCACCACGCGTTCTGTGCAGGGAGCCATGCCTGAGGACCAAGGACAATCACCTGAGCACGAGACGCTCCCCGGCGGCGATCGCCAGTTGGCTGAGACGATCTGCCGCTTCATAAACGATCAGATACACCAGACGATCGACGACAGCTTCCGTGAAGCCATCAGAGCGGCGCGCCTCAGCATCATCGCCACGGGGGCCGGTGCCGTCCTGACGGCGATCGGCAGCGCGCTGCTACTGCTCGGCATCTTCAGACGGCTCGAGGAGCTGCTTGTCCCGGAGTGGATGCCCTACGCCGTAGCGGGCGGGCTGGGAGTCATCGTGGGCGTTGTGCTGTGTGTCGTCGGAAGGCCAAGGCGAAGAAGTAACGGATCGGGCGAATAGAGACCTGGGGAAGCCGCTCACTTGCTCCAGTGGGCGGTGATGTAGGCGTAGATGTTAACGCCCATCTTGTAGGCCGCCTCGCGGTCCTCCTGCCGGACCCACCACCCTGTCCCCTCCCAGAGGTCGCCGTAGTCGTTGCGGGAGAAGATGACGCCGAGACGGTTGCCGACGCTGATGCCCTGCAGCGGGTGCTGCTCGCCCATGTCGCCGCGCGGCACACCGTCGAGAACGTAGAATGCCTTATAGAGCTCGTGCCCCTTGGGCAGGTCGCGCGGCTCGACGCCGAAGACCTTGCGCATCTCCCGCCGGAAGCATTCGCCGAAGGGGCCGTGGGAGTCCTCACCGAAGATCGTCCCCCCCTGCTGCACGTACTTGCGCAGCACCTCGCGCTCGGCGGGCGTGAGCCTGAAGGCCTTGTGGCCGCGCAGGTGGATCACGGGCGAATCCTCGATCTTGTCCAGTTGCAGCGGCACGAACCGCTCGCGTATCGTAACGTCAACATCGGTCCGCTTGCGCACCTCCGCGAGCAGATTCGGCATGCCGGAGGCGTCGGCGTTGTAGTCGCTGGTGGTGATGCCCAGCGGCATATCGAAGATGCCGCTGACGTTCACGTACAGCCCGCCTGGTCGCGCCTTCGCCGATGCTATGGTGCGCTTGGTCCCTCGGGACGGTCCAGGCCCTGCTCCATGTCCTGCGTCTGCCAGGCCCACACCACGCCCTCCCCGCACTGGCGGCAGCGGCGGCAAGCCAAAGCTTGGGCCACCCGCTGCGACCCCGACGCCGCCCGCGCCTCTGCCGACTTGCAGCGGACCTCTGCGCCCCGGTCCGCCCGGCTGTCGGCCCGTCCCGCCGGTGCCTCCGCCCCCTCCGAGTCGTACGGCGGGACCACGGTCCGCACCCACGGCCTCACCGATGCCCCCGGGGACTGCCTTTGCCACCAGAGCGCCACGCCCGCCGCCCGTTCCCGCGACGTTCGGCCCGCCGGCCCCAGGGCCGCCGAAGCCACCCCCCGGTCCAATGCCAGGCGCCAGTCCCCGAGCCCCCGGGCGCCCCTGGGCGTACCGCATCGCTCCAGGAATGCCGAAGGGCTCCGGCCCGGTTCCAATGCCGCCTCCCGCACGCCCCACGGCCACGCCGCGCGGACCACCTGTACCGCGTCCGCCTTCGCCGACGCCCCCGGGGCCGCCACCAACTCCGCCACCCATGCCGCCGCCTCCGGCGCCACCGAGGCCAGGGCGGCGCGCATACGCGTCACCCTCACCTTTGCCGAAGGCTACGCCCAGCCGCGGCGCGCCCTTGCCGGCTCCGCTGCCGAGCGCGAGCCCGGATCCGCCGTATCCTCCGCCAGGCCCGGCCAGGCCTCCCGCCAGTGCCACTGCAACTCCACCACCGCCGCCCATGGGTCGGCCAGCGCCGCCTCCGATGCCGGGGCCCATGACTATCGGTTCATCCCCCATCGGCCCGGGGGCAATATTGATCGGCTCACCCCCCGCTTCCGGCTGCAGCCCGGGCCCCCGTGCAAGCTCGGAGCCCAAGCCCAGCGCGCCTGGCTCGGCCTCTGGCAGGCCGGCGGCAAGAGTGGGGGTCGCCTTGGCAAAGCCACCGGCGGGGATGCCATCGCCCTTGGCGGCACCGGGCGCGTCGAGGGTCGCAAGCTCGACGCCAAGTCGCGGGACCGGCCCGGCGGGCTGGTCGGGAAAGTCCGGCACGGGCCCGGCGGCCACGCTCGCCGGAGGTGCGGAGCCGATGTCCTGCGGCCCGGCCGCAGCTTCCTCGCGCGGCACGCCGGCGGTGATGACCTCGCCCTCGGGCCCGGCTCCCTCTTCCTCACCCATCGCAAGACCCAGCTCCGGCTTCGCTTTCTCGATGGAGCCTGAGCCAAGCTCCTCCTTCTTCGGAGATGGCGCCGGCGGCGACGGCAGCGCGGCCACTTCAGTCGGCGTCTCGGCCGGCCCTTCGAGCTCCGGCCCGGGCACTTCCATGTCCGGCGGCTCTGGCGTCTCCAGCGGCTCGGGCTGCGGCGCCTGTGCGATCGTCTCGGCCTCGGGAAGCGTCCCCGCCTCCTCCTCCGGTGCTTCGGCGATGTCCGGCGTGAGCTTCTCCGGGAGTGCGGCCATCTGTTCGGGCCGCGCTTCAGGCAGCTCCGCCGCCTCGATCTCCGGCAGCGGCTGCTCCCGCTCTAACGTCGGTTCGGGCGGAGCGGCCAACTCTTGCGCCGTCGGCGGCGGCAGAAGTGCCACCTCGACCGCCTTCACTTCCGGCTCCTCGAGAGGCTCGGGCTCCACGGCTCGAGTCGGCTCGCGGCGAGGAATGCGCTGAGGTCGCGCGCGGAACTTGGCGATCTTCACGAGCTGCCGTTCCTGCGGGGGCTCGGGTTCGGGCTGCTCGAGCTCAGGCTCGGGCAGCTCCTCTGGCGCCTCGGCCATGACGAAGATCTCCTGCGGCGGCGCGGGCTGCATGCGCCCGCGCACGGGGATCGCGATCAGCGCCAGAGCGTGGATGATCGCCGAGGCGACGATGCACCGACGGAATGTGTATCTCGGCAGCATGCCCATCCGCCTACTCCTCCCGTAAGGTGCCCGCCAGCGTGGTGGCACGGGCCCCCTCCAGCCGCGCGATGTCCACCACGGAGAACACCCGTCCGTAGGCCACGTCCGCGTCGGCGCGTACGGTGACCTTCTTCAGACTCGTCTCCGCGAGCGCCGCGGCCAGGGCCTGCTGAAACTGATGGGCCTGCACCGGCCGCCCGTTCAGCCGGATCTCGCCATCGCGCCCTATCTGCACCGTGATGGCCCTCTTGGGGAGCTGCTCCGTGGTCGCGGCCCTCGGCAGCTTGATGTCCAGTCCCCTGTCTCGCGCGAAGGTGCTCGTCAGGAGAAAGAAGATGATCAGCAGGAAGGCGATGTCGGCCATGGAGGCCATCGGAATGGTGTTTTCGAGTCGCAGCTTGCTCCTAAGCGGCACCGGTGGCACCCCCTGCGGACACCAGGTCGGCTACGCTGGCGGACGCCTCCTCCATCTGCAGCGCGAAGCGGTTCACGCGCGAGACGAAGTAGTTGTACGCCGCGAGGCACGGAATGGCGATGATGAGACCGGTGGCTGTCGTGATGAGCGCCTCCGAGATGCCGGCGGCAACGGTCGTCGGATCGCCCAGCCCCTCGGCGGCCACTGCCGCGAAGGCCTTGATCATCCCGGTGACCGTGCCGAGGAAGCCCAGCAGCGGCGCGATATTGGCCACGGTCGAGAGGGCCGGAAGGTAGCCCTCCAGGGAGGCGATGGCGCGCACGCCGGCTTCCTGGCCCGCCTGGCGAATCCCCTCCCGGCGCTTATCCTTGGCGAGAAGGCCCGCCCCGATGACCAACCCCAGGGGCCCGGGCGACTCCTCGCATAGGCCTACAGCGGACTTCGTGTCGCCCGCCGTCAGCTTTCCCTCCACCTTCAGCATCAAATCCTCGCCCACGATGCTCGCCCGCCAGAACTCGTGCAGCTTGTACAGGATCACCGCCAGGCCCGCCAGCGAGCAAAGCGCCAGCGGATACATCCAGAACCCGCCCCGCGCGAAGTAGCTGACGAGGGTGAACTCGCCCAGCCATGCTGCCATCAGAAACGCACCTCCGTAAAGCCAGTCCATAGTCGTTAGTACTACTACGACGCTTTATGATATAATGGCGTAGACACTCGCAATCGCAGCCATACATCGCAGCAGGAGCCAGAGCTATGAGCGCAGTATCGGAAGCGGCCGTGGGCGAGGGCTTTCCGGCCTTTGAGCTGTCGGAGGCGGATGTTGTGGGCTTGGCCGATGAGCTGGTGGCCTATCACCGGGAGTTTGCCGAGTTGTTCTTTCGTCGTGAACAGCGCCAGTGGGCGCTGACGTATCTTCAGGGGCTGTTGCTGCCGGGTCGCAGGAAATGTGCCGAGGGGCTGGCGTTGGCGGTGGGGGAGGGGAAGGTGCGCGAGATGCAGCGCTTCCTGGGTGAGGGGGCATGGGATGATGGAGCGATCCTGGCCAGACACGCCGAGCTGGTGGCCGCGAGCCTGGGCGATGGGGACGGGGTGCTGATCGTGGACGGGAGCGAGTTTCCCAAGAA
>JAUWAU010000012.1 GCA_030601885.1 Armatimonadota bacterium | reverse complement strand
CTCAGGATGGCGTGCAAGCCGTCTGCTTCGAAGATTCGGCTCGTCGGCCCACCCGTTGTAGCCGGAGCAGCTTGCTCCGGCGGCCCCCAGCTCCCCGCCGGGCCCATCTTCATCGTTTCCGGGTGGCCCAACAGGGCCATGGCGAGCTGCCACCAAGAAGAACCGCATTCCGTTGGCGGGACGGTGTGCCGAAGCCACTCGGACGGGGGAGGTGGACGCCGGGCGCGAATGGAACAGTGGACACAGAGTTAGCCGCGCCCCTCAGGCGCAAGACCGCTGCGGCCGATGGCCAGCGCTGCGGCCTGCCACGGAGGGCTAGCGGAGAGCGTGCACGAGGCCTGCGATGCGGAGACACGGCCGGTCCGAAGCCGACTGGAAAGCTGCCCGCCTTGAGATGGTCGAGCAGCAGTTGGTGCGGCGCGGTATCAGGGACGAGCGCATCCTGGCGGCAATGCGAAAAGTGCCGCGACACCGCTTTGTGCTCGAGGAGTATCTCTACTCGGCGTACGACGATCAGCCCCTGCCCATTGGGGAGGGTCAGAGCATCTCGCAGCCATACATCGTGGCGCTCATGATCGAGCTGCTCGAGCTCGATTGCCACAAGAAAGCACTGGAGGTGGGGACAGGCTCGGGGTATCAGGCGGCCCTGCTGGCGGAGCTTGCCAATTATGTGTACACGATCGAGCGGCTGCCCAGCCTTGCGGCCGCGGCCCGGAAGCACCTCGCCGAGCTGGGATACAAGAACATATCCGTCGTGACCGGTGACGGCACCGAGGGGCTGCCATACTGCGGGCCCTTTGATGCCATCATCGTGGCCGCAGCCGCGCCGGAGTTCCCACAGCCCATAGTAGACCAGCTCGCCGAAGGCGGTAAGATCGCTATGCCCGTAGGCCCTCGCCATTCCCAATCGCTGCTCGTTGGCACCAAGGAGGGCGGCGAGTTCAGGCAACGGGACGTGTGCGGCGTCGTATTCGTCCCGCTCATCGGCGCCCACGGCTGGTCGGAGTCCTAGCCAATGTATGCCGGCCGCGGGTAGGGCTGAGGGCTCACGCGCGAGGCGAGGCCGGAGCAGGCCTATAGCGGCTGCGCTGCGTGCCTGCGACACGCGATGGGCATCACGGCTCTCGACAACAGTTGCAGAAGCTGCGGCGGTCCGTTGGCGCGCATGGTGCGGGATGGCAGATGTGTCAGATGTGGCGCACCTGTTCCCCCGGACGTCTTGCGGGAGCTCGCCCACGGCGGCCGTTTGACCAACTTCGGCTACGGCGTCATCGGGTGGGCCACCGGCTTCTTGATCGGCCTCAATGTGTCCTGCTGCCACTTTCATGGCGCGGGCATGCTCCTGCAGCGCCACGTGCTGACGCCCCTGATTACCGGGATCGTCGGGGCGCTGGCGTATGTGCTCGTCGGAAGAGCACTGGATTCAGGGCAACGCCTCGGCTTCGAACTCGTCGCCCTGTCGCTGGCTGCCGGGATTGGGGGTGCTGCCTTCGTGAGCGCCAGTTCGCCCTGCACGGCGGCGACGCTCGGCGCAGTGGCGCTGCTGGTGGCGGTCGGCGTGAGTATCCTCCTGGCGCGCTCATCCTTTCTACGCCACGAAACGTCCGGGCAGAGCTAGGTGAGTGCTGCCCAGCGCGGCCAGCCCCTAAAGGCCTGGTGGCCGCGACGGGAATGGCCCGATGCAACCGGTTGCGTGGCGCAACGCAGGACAGTTGACCCTCGTACTTCTCATCCCCGTGTGCGCCTTTCTCACGGCACACGGGACGGGCTTCAATGGCCTCGCAGACCCCGCGGCGATGCACGATGCGCAGCTTGCCCGCAGCATCGCCACCGGCAAGGGCTTCTGCTCCCGAGCTGTAACCCCGCTGCGATTGCTGTTCGACACGGACCCGGCGTCGCTGCGCAAAGCGGACGTCTCCACCGCGCCCATGGCTCCCGCATTCATGGCCACCATATTCGCTCTCTTCGGCCCAAGCGACGAGGCAGCCGTGCTCAGCTCAGGCATCGCCTACGTTGTCTCCGTGGCCGTCACGTTTCTGCTGTTGCTGCGCCTCGCTTCATGGGGCGAGGCCGTGCTCGGGGCAGCCTCCTTTGCCCTGGCGCTGTCTGTGCTGCGGCAGGCCGTCTCGGGAACGAATGCGCTCCTGGCAACTTGCCTCCTCGGGGGAGCTTTTCTGCTCCTGCTCCATCTCACGAGCGCCGATGATGCCCCGGACGAGCCGCCGACGAGCCATCCGGACACCGCAGTTGCGCTCGCCACAGGTGCGACCTTCGGGCTGGCATGCTTGACCGAGTTCTACCTGGCTCCACTGCTACTTCCCATCGCCGCGTTCGTGCGTCTGAGCGACCGCCGCCGGGCGCGCCGACGCATCGGCTACATCGTGCTAGGCGCGGTGCTGATTGTAGGCGGGTGGCTGGTGCGCAATGCTGGCGCGATCCAAATGCCGCTCTTCAGCATGCGGCAATACGATCTCGTCGCCGGAACGTGGACGTATCCGGGTCGAACCGTCTTTCAAACACTCGACCCCGACGTACAATGGCCACCCCTGTTTGCCCTCGGACATCCAAAGGAAATGGCACGTAAGGTAATATACAGCTTTGCGGATATTCGTCAGGAACTTCCCGTCTATGGCGACAGCGTGCTGGCGGCGATCTTTCTAGGTGGTCTGCTGCTCCCCTTTGGCAAACGGCGCACCGACGCGCTTCGTCTGTGCCTTTTCGGAGCCGTGCTGCTTCAGTCCCTGGTGGGCGGCACGCTGACGCGCTCGGTCGCCATGTTCCTGCCCTTGATGCCCCTGGGATGGGCTCTGGCGTTGATGCGCCTCACGGACCTGGTGCGCTCCATCGCGGCGCAGCCGTGGTGGGCGACGGCGGCGGTTCGCACTCGCGCCTTGCACGCCGGCGCGGCGGCAGGGCTGATAGCTGCCGTCGCCTGGCCATCGCTGGCGGCTGTTGTGGCGCGCGCGCCGCTCACCCTCCCCAGCGGTCCATCCACTGCCTTCATCGCCGGCGCAACGCTGCCGCACGAGTTCGTGATGACCGACGTGCCGCAGCAGGTTGCCTGGCAGGCGGACCGCACCGCGATCGAGTTGGTTCGGACGGAGGCAGAACTGACACTCGCTGCCAGGATCGTGCCGCTTGGCGGCCTCTATCTGTCGCGCGATCCCGCCGAAGTGCCGCCCCAGGAGCGGAGCCGGTGGTGGCAGATGGCCTACGGATTGGAGGGGCCGTACATGGGGACGATGTGGCGAGCGCCGGGCGCGCCGCCCGGTGCGACGTGGAGGCGTCGGCTGCCAGGGCCGGCGGATGAGGGCACGGCGAGGCGAGCGGCCGATAACTCATGAGCATGCCCAGCAAGATGAGACATCGTGGCAGTAATGCGGTGGCGCTCGTGCTGTTGTTGTGCGCGGCCTACGGCCTGAGCGGCTGCCCTGGAAAGGTGGCGCCGCAATGGCGCGACGAGATCATGAGGCAGGACGCCGACCGGGAGCCGCCTGCGGCGGTCAGGGCAGCGCAGGCCCGGGTTCGGCGGGAGCCCACGTCCGCAGACGCGCACACCGCTTTGGCCGCGCTGTACGCCCAGCAAGGTCTCCCCGGGCTGGCTCTGGCCGAGTTCCAGGCAGCGCTGAACTACGATCCCGAGTACGTCCCCGCCATACTGGGCTGCGCCGGCGTCGCTGTAGACCATGGCGATGTACAGCGGGCACTCAGATTGTACCGCCGCGCGGTGCTGGTGAGGCCGAACCATCCCCTCGCGCACCACAACCTGGCTCAAATCCACCTGTCGCGGCGCGACTTTGCGGCGGCGGAGGAAGAATTCGAGACGGCGACGGAACTGGATCCACGCAACAAGGACGTATGGCTTGGGCTGATCACCGCCTGCCTGCAGGGCGGCCGGCCCGAACGGGCCCTCCGGTACGCGGAGCAGGCGCTCCGGCTGCTCGGCGACCTCTCGGAGATCCACGCGAACTGTGGTGCGGCCCTGGAGGCGCTCGGCAAGTACGCGGAGGCGGAGGAGCACTACAGGACTGCGCTGCGAGTGGCGCCCACCGACCCGCTGCCCATGAACAACCTGGCCTACCTGTACGCCTCCACCGGCAGAAAGCCGGCTGAGGCCCTGCGGCTGGCTCGGCAGGCCACGGCGCTGGGTCCGCACAATGCCGCCTTTCTCGACACGCTCGGGTACGTGCTATACAGACAGCGGCGCTGCAGGTCCGCGGCGGCGACGCTGGAGGAGGCCAAGTCGCTGCGGCCGAGCAGTGGCGTGGTGCGGTATCATCTTGGGCTCGTCCGCGAGGCGCTCGGCGAAGCCAACGAGGCCGCGGCAGAGCTTCGCATCGCTGTGCGCCTCGAGCCAAACGCACCATGGGCCAGAGATGCCGAGCGGCGCCGAAGAAGACAGTCGTCAGTGGCCAGTGGTCAGTGACCAGTAGGCGGCTACACGCAGCGAAGCTGGGCGAGGCGGGTGAGGCCGGCCGCCGACGCGAGGCAGTACCACGATGCCGTCGAACCACGAGACAGAAGGTGCCGAGGAGCGCGGCCCCGAGGGCGTGGCCTCTGCCGCGGTGCTCATGATGGTGGCCATCCTCGTGAGCGCCCTCACCGGGCTCGCTCGCGACATGCTGTACGCCCGCCACTTCGAAGAGGCGCGCTACAGCGCCTTCGTGATGGCGTTCAGCGTGCCGGACTTCGTCTACATCCTACTGGCAGGCGGCGCCCTCCGCACCGGCTTTGTCCCCGTTTTCACCGGCTTCTGCGAGCGCGGCGCGCCCGAACAGGCGTGGCGCACCTTCAACGCCTGCCTGGGGGCCCTCTTGCTGGTCGGGGGGATAATCATCGGCCTCGGCATGCTTCTCGCGCCCCAGCTCACCCGGTTGGTGGCGGGCGGCGAGGAGTTCACGCCCGATCAGATGACGCTCTGCGCCAAGCTGATGCGCATCATGTTCCCCGCGCAGCTCTTCTTTCTCATCGGCGGGCTCCTCATGGGGGCGCTGAATGCTTTGCGCCATTTCTTCTGGCCGGCCATCGGTCCCATCGTGTACAATCTCGTGCTCATCGTCGGGGTCATCAGTCTCGCCCGCATCTACGACGTCACCGGACAAGCCGCCACAGTGGTCGTCGGCGCCATCCTCGGGGGCTTTGCCCTCCAGGCGTGGGCCCTGCGCAGGCGCGGGGCATCCCTGAGACCCCAAATGAGATTCCGCGACGAGGGCCTCCGGCAGATCGTGGCCCTCGCACTTCCCATCATCTTCGGCCTCGCAGTACCGCAGATAAATAGAATCATCATCATGCGCCTCTCGACGGATGTGTCGCTCACCGGGCCGCGCATCCTGTACTTCGCCGATCGCATCGTCTCGCTCACCGTCCGGGCCTTCGGCGGGGGAATGGCCATAGCCCTGTACCCGACCCTCGCAGCGCTGTCGGCGGCGGCGAAACCGGAGGAGTTTCGTCGCGGTGTCTCGTTCGGCGTCCGTAGCGTGCTCTTCTTGAGCATCCCGTCGATAGTGCTCATCGTGGTCCTGCGCGAGC
Organism: Armatimonadota bacterium; assembly: GCA_030601885.1. Taxonomy (GTDB): domain Bacteria; phylum Armatimonadota; class Zipacnadia; order JAUWAU01; family JAUWAU01; genus JAUWAU01. The sequence continues at coordinate 176,542 of JAUWAU010000012.1, read as the reverse complement.
CCATCGTGCGGCTGCTGCTCGAGGGGCGGGAGTTCACGGCGGCCGACACAGCTTCCCTCTGCTCCGTGCTCGTCTGGTATTCCATCGGCGCGGTGCCGTTCGCCGCGCAGGCCATCCTGGCGCGGGCCTTTTACGCCATGCGCGATGCCAAGACGCCTCTCTACATAGGCATCCTCGTTGTCATCGCCACCCTTGTGTTCGGGCCGCTCCTGAGGCAGGCGTTCCGGCTCGAGGGCTGCGCCATGGCCTGGTCGCTTCCGCCACTGCTGTATGTGATTTTGCTGCTGTCCGTGCTTTCCAAGCGCTGTGGCGGGATTCAGGGCGGGCGGATGGCTCTTACGCTCGGCAAGACGGCGCTCGCCTCGGCGCTTGCGGGCCTGGCCGCCTGGGGTGTGCTGGCTCTGGTCGAACGGCTCTACGCCGGCGCTGGGCTGACGGCGAAGCTGCTGCACGCCGTGGCGCCGGCCGCCGCGGGCGTTAGCCTGTTCATTCTCATGGGATGGATGCTCCGGATCGAGGAGCTCAGACTGGCACGGGAGGCGTTGCGGCGTCGGCTGCGCCGCGCGTGATCGGTCAGAATCGGACCCAATGTCCGTGGCACGCCATGGCCGGACGTCGCTTGTATTGCCAGTTTGAGGCTCACCGTGCTACTCCCACGTATAGAATGTAAGTCTTTCACTGTGTCCCCGGGACTGGCCCAGCCAGGGCCCGCGGTAGGTGGCTCATGCCGGTTTCGCCGTTGACTATTGGGGCAATACCAGGTATGATAGCCATAGTCGAACGTATGTTCGTCCACTGGTCTGGCCGGTCGCAACGAGCCATCCTGCACGCGGCAGGCCACTTGGCGCCTGGACTCTGGGAGTGGTAGATGCCATGCAGCGGACCATTCTTCATGTGAGTATGGACGCGTTCTTTGCGTCGGTGGAGCAGAAGCTTCACCCTGAATACGCCGGCAAGCCGGTCATCGTCGGGGAACTGTCGGCGCCGGGTGCGACCGTGTCCTCCGTCTCGGACGAGGCACGCGCGTGCGGCATCGTTCCCGGGATGCCCATGTGGCGCGCACGCCAGCGATGTCCGGAAGGCATCTTCCTTCCCGTCAATATGCCCACATACACGGCCGAGGCGAGGAAGCTGCTGGGCATCTGCGAGCGCTTCAGCCCGTGCGTGGAGCCGTTCGACGTTGGCGAGGCGTTCCTCGATGTCACCGGCAGCCTGCGCATGTTCGGCGGCGCTGAGGCCATCGCGCGGCAGATACAGGCCGCAGTGGCGGAGGAGTTGCAGCTCGTCGCCTCCGTGGGCATTGCACCGAGTAAACTGGTAGCGAAGATGGTCTCGGGCGGCAACGGGCCGCATGGGCTCACCATCGTTGAGCCGGGCGAGCTGCCGGGCGTGCTCGATGAGCTGCCCGTGTCGGCGATCTGGGTTGTGGGGCGAGAAGTCCACGAGCGGCTGCGGCGCATGGGCGTGCGGACCGTCGGAGAGCTGCGGCGTATCCCCTTCTTTGCCCTGGAGAGGGAGTTCGGAGGCGCCGGCAGACGCCTCTACAACGCGGCGCGGGGCGTTGACCACGAGCCCGTCAGAGCTCAGGACGCCGTTGAGCCGGCAGAGCGAGTCCGAGCCCCGAAGGCCGTGGGCCAGGAGTTGACTCTCGCCCGGGACACCGCCGATGTAGAGCCGCTGAGGCTGTCGCTGCTGGCTCTTTCCGAGCAGGTTGCGACCAGACTGCGCAGCGACGGGTGTACCGGCCGAAGGGTGACACTGCGGCTCAAGTTTGGCGACTCACAGACGATAAGCCGCACGACTACGCTGCCGGACTACACGAACCTGGAGGACGTCATCTACCGGGCGGCGGCAGCGATGCTCGAGCGGACGCCGCTCCACAAGCGAGCACGGGCGATCGGAGTGTCTGTGGGCGACCTTCGGCACGGCGCCGCGCCCGCACAGATGTCGCTCTTTGATGGCGGCGCCGCCCCACGGACGCAATTGTCGGAAGCGAAGGACCGTCTCCGTACGCGCTACGGCCACGCCGCCGTCACCCGCGCCAGCCTGCTGCAGTTCAAATGCACCGGGCTTTGACATGCCCGCGGGCCGCTGATATACTCACGTCGCCATGCGATGTGCCTGCGCAGCAATAGCCGCGGCAGCCTCTGTCGCCGTCGCCGCCGGCCACGGAGCGGAGTTGGCGAAGTTCGAGCCTCCCACGGGCTGCTATATCGGGGCATTCGTGCAGCTCGACCCCGTCGTCAGAGGCGATTTCCGCCGTTTCGAGGATCTCACGCAGAAGAAGCACGCCAGCTACTTCTGCTACGTGGGCTATGGGAAGCCATTCCCGACCGAGTGGGTGCAGCGCGTCAAGTCGGCGGGCGCTGTCCCGCATATCGCCTGGGAGCCCCTCGAGGGCCTGGACGCCATCGAAGATGACGACTACCTCACCCAGTGGGCCGAGGACGCCCGGGACGTCGCCTGCCCGATCTTCCTGCGCTTCGCCTCCGAGATGAACGGGACGTGGATGCCGTACTCGGGCAACGAGCACAAGTACATTGAGAAGTTCCGAACCGTCCACGACGTGATGGAGCGCATCGCTCCCAACGTTGCCATGGTGTGGTGCGTCTTTGCCCAGCCCATTTCCACTATCGCACGCTACTACCCGGGAGACGAGTACGTAGACTGGGTGGGGGTGAATATCTACTCGGTGCACCGCCACGACGGTGACCCCAACAAGCCGGCGGGCGAGGACCCGCGAGACCTGCTGAAGTTCGTTTACGAGCGGTACGCGGAGCGCAAGCCGATACAGATCTCGGAGTACGCTGCTACCCACTACTGCCGCGCTACCGCCCGGAGATTGGTGGACTTCGCCATCGGCCGCATGTCCGTTTTGTACGCCAGTTTGCCCAAGCAGCTCACCCGGGTGAAGATGATCAACTGGTTCTCGGTGGACGCGATCGGCGAGAAGCTGGCAGACAACAACTACGCCCTGACATCCGATGAGCGTGTTCTGAGTACCTATGCGCAGCTCATCTCGCATCCTCACTTCCTGAGCGAAGTCGTCGCCGCCCCAGCGACTCCGCCTGCCGAGCCACCCGTCGCCATTGCAGCCGTTCCGGCGCCGCCCGAGCCGCCGGCTCTGCCCCCGCGCCCACGAAAAGGCTTCAATATCCTCCTGCGTGGGGCGAGTGGCGACGTGCTTCGCGGTAACGTGGTCATTCTGGCCGACGTCGGCTACGAGGAGCGAGTGAAGCTCGTGACGCTGTACGTCGATGGTCGCGTACGGGCCGTGCGAAACAGCGAGCCATTCCGATTCGAGTGGGACAGCCGAGAGGTCCGGGACGGCACGCACACGTTGGCGATCGTTCTCTACGACGATTCTTACGCCCCCTCCAAGCCTCAGGAGCTCATTGTAGCCGTGGAGAATCGGTAGGGCCCGGTGTTTTTCCTCGAAGCTCTCGCAGCACTTCGTCGCATCCCGGAGGGCGGAGCCACACGTGTGCCCCACGCAGGCGCGCCAGCGCTCCCCAGGCTGAGAGTCGGAGCCACGGTGGCGAGGGCAGCGTCCGTTGACAAGACGATTTCCGAGGGGCTATACTTCCGGCGACCGTGGCCGGGTGCAGTTCGTGGACAGCGGCCCTCGAAAGCTACGAGGAACGCACCTAGTCGGAGGTTCGAGGATTAATGGCACGCGTTTTGCTAAAGAGTCTGACAAAGCACTTCGGCGACGTGGTTGCCTGTGAGGACGTCAACCTCGAGATCCAGGACAAGGAGTTCCTGGTACTTGTCGGGCCGTCGGGCTGCGGCAAGACAACGTGCCTGCGAATGATCGCAGGCCTTGAGGAGCCCACCGGCGGCGAGATCCACATCGGGGAGCGCCTGGTCAACGATGTCTCGCCCAAGGACCGCGACATCGCCATGGTGTTTCAGAACTACGCGCTCTATCCGCACATGAGCGTGTACGACAACATGGCGTTCGGGCTCAAGCTGCGCAAGATGCCGCGTGACGAGATCCGCACTCGAGTGGACGGCACGGCGAAGATGCTCGGGTTGGAGGAGCTCCTGGACCGCAAGCCCAAGGAGCTCTCCGGCGGCCAGCGGCAGCGAGTGGCGCTGGGCCGGGCCATCGTACGCGAGCCGGCCGTCTTTCTCATGGACGAGCCCCTGAGCAACCTGGATGCGAAGCTGCGGGTGCAGACGCGGGCGGAGCTCATCAAGCTGCACCGACGTCTTGGCATCACCACGGTGTACGTGACGCATGACCAGGTCGAGGCCATGACCATGGGCGACCGCATCGTGGTGCTCAAGGACGGACTCGTGCAGCAGGTGGACGCGCCCTTGGGCCTCTACAGCAACCCGACGAACCTTTTCGTGGCCGGGTTCATCGGCAGCCCGCCCATGAACTTCGTCGATTGCACGCTGGAGCGCGATGAAGGCGCTCTTTGGGTGGATGCGGATTCGTTCAAGGTGCGGGTGCCCGATGCGAAGGGCGACGGTCTGGAGGGATACGTCGGGCGCCCAGTGATCTTGGGGATCCGGCCGGAGCACATATACGACAAGGACTTGAGTCCGGCGGTGCCTCCGCATGATGGGAACACGGTGCGCATGGGGGTTGACGTCATCGAGCCCATGGGCGCAACGTCGATTCTGTACCTGAACTGCGGTGGGCATAGCCTGCTGGCCTCCATCGACAGCGCCACCCAGGCGCGAGAGCAGGAGAACCTGGACGTCATCTTCGACATGCACAAAGCCCACCTGTTCGATCGCGAGACGGAAGAGACGGTCTATTGATACGGCCGGCGGGCATTGACCGGCGGCTGATCCCACGGACCTCCAAAGCGACACGAGTGCGGAGGTCCTTTTTGCATCCGATAGGCGATCGTATTCGGAGCGTGAGTGTAACATTGGGCAACGCACGAGCGCCTGACCAGGCGACACGGACCTTCATGGTGCCGCGCAAGATCGTGTCCGGCACCGGGAGCCTCGGGCTCCTGGGCACCGAGGCAGCATCCCTGGGCACCCGGGCGCTGCTCGTGACGGGCCGCAACGCGCTGCGCAGGGCCGGCGCGCTGCAACAGGCCGTTGGATTCCTGCGCACGGCCGGAGTAGACGTTGTGCAGCATAGTGGCGTGACGCCGGATCCCGGCGTCGAGCAGGCGGATGAAGCGCGGGATCTGGCCCGGGCTCGGAACTGTGACCTGGTCGTGGGCCTCGGTGGCGGGAGCGCGCTCGATGTGGCCAAGGCCGCCGCCGGGATGATGCACCACGATGCGTCAGTGGGCGTCGTACAGCGGGGCGAGGAGCAGGGACGCCCAGGTGTCCCGTTCATCGCCGTTCCAACCACGGCAGGCACGGGAAGCGAGATGACCAGGAACGCGGTGCTTACCGACGCTGAGAAACAGATCAAGGCGAGCGCCCGCAGTGACCATTGGATCGCGGCAGTGGCCATCGTGGATCCGGCACTGCTGGTGACGCTGACCCCGAGCCTCACCGCCAGCTCGGGCATGGACGCCTTCACGCACGCCACCGAAAGCCTCCTTTCCAGCGGAGCAACACCGGTGACAGAGGCGCTGGCGCTGCGGTCGGCGCAACTGCTTGCTGCAGCTTTGCCGGTGGCGTACCGCAATGGCAAAGATAGGGACGCCCGCAGCGACTGCGCCATTGGCAGCCTAACGGCGGCCCTCGCCTTCGCCAACTCCGGCTTGGGCGCCGTCCACGGATTCGTCCATCCCATCGGGGCGCTCCACCACGTTTCCCATGGCGTGGCCTGCAGCATCCTGCTTCCCCACGTGCTCCGCTTCAACGCCGATGCCGTCAAGGACAAGCTGGACCAACTCGGCGCCGCGCTCGGCATCACCGCACGGCCGGCCGGCGATCAAGTCGCAGCGAGGGTGAGGCGAATGGCGCGCGAGGTGGGCCTCCCACAGCGACTCCGGGACGTGGGCATTACGGAGGAGAGCCTCGAGCGCATCGCGGACGGCACCGTGGGATCAAGCTCGCTGAAATACAACCCGCGAAAGGCCTCGCGCGACGACTTGCTGGCAATACTTCGAGAGGCGTTCTAGGGTCAGCACTGCACGCCTGGGTTGTGGGGTGCGTCGTGTGTGGCCAGGTGGGGGGAGAAGGTGACAAGAGTGCAGGCAAGGATGTCCCATACGGGACTTCCAGCCGGCACAGTGGCGCATCCCACATCGCACGACGGATGAGACGGCCGCCCGGTTCGGGGACATGGGCAGCGGATGATCTATGGCGAACCCCAGGGAAATGGACTTCTTCACGCATCTGGATGAACTGCGCGGCCGCATCATCCGCTGCTTCATCTACGTCCTTGTGGGTATGGGGGCGGCATGGTTCCTAAGAGAGCATATAATGGCAATCATTCAATCGCCCCTCCGAGAGGCGATTGTACGGGCTGGTTTGCCGGAGGATATGGAGGTGGTCATTTTCAGCCCGAGCGTGATGGGCGGTTTCTCTTATGCAGTACAGCTCGCCCTTTTCGGCGGACTGGTGTTCGCCTTTCCCCTCATCGCGCTGGAAGCATGGCTCTTCGTGGAGCCCGCGCTGTACGGGCACGAGAAGAAGTACGTATACATCGTCCTTCCCTCGTCCATTATCCTGTTCGGAACCGGCGTCATGCTGTGTTATAGCGTCGCACCCCTCGTCTTTGGGTTCCTCCTCGGCTTCTTCGAGGACCTTGAGATAAAGCCTATCCTTGACGTCTCGAAATACATCTGGCTGCTCATGCGGCTGCTGCTCTCTTTCGGGATCGTCTTTCAGCTCCCGCTGGTGATCACATTCCTCGCCCGCATAGGGCTCGTGACGCACACGGGGCTGCTGAGCAAATGGCGCCATGCCGTGGTCGCCATACTTGTGGGGGCGGCGATCATCACGCCCACCCCAGACCCCATCAACATGAGCCTTCTTGCCGGACCCGTCATGGTCCTCTACGCGCTGAGCATACTACTGGCGAAGATCTTCGGCCGGCCACGCGAGACATACGATTCCGAGGCCGAAGCGGTCTCGCCGGCGCCGGAACCTGCGCCGGAGACGATCGATGCGTCCGAGGACACGGAAGAAGCGGAGACCGAGGAGGATGCTTCGTCCACTGCTCCGGATGACGATGTTGTCGAGGAGCCGGAGGACGAGATGCTGTAGGGGCAGGGGTGATCCGCCACGCATCCCCCCGATGCGCAGCAGAGGCAGGCGGGGCAGGGCCGCCGACGCGCCATCCGCCTTCGCGAGTCGCCGACGGGCCAAAGCCCCTTTGGCGACGGCCCGAGCGACGTAGCTGCTTCGGCGGAGTCGCTAGCTGCTGCGACGGCGGGAGATCCCGTACGGGATGCCGCTTGCTACTCTGCGAAGTAGCGCGCTACGTAGCACGAGTCAGACAGGCACCCCGCTCTACAGTAACGGCAAAGACAGGCAGTTGTCCCGTTGCTGTGTGGGATGTTGTAGAACATGGACGTAACCGATCTCCTCGAAGGCATCCGGTCGCGCGAGGACTACGCCGACCAGATCGTACACGTCCGCGAGCTGCCGGCGCGCGAGGCCCGATACGGCGAGCTGCGAACTGAGCTGAGCAATGAGATGCAGCTCGTGCTGCGCGAGCTGGGGATCGAGAGGCTGTATACCCACCAAACCGAGGCAGTCAACCTGGCGCTCGCCGGCGAGAATGTCGTCATCGTTGCCGCCACCGCCAGCGGCAAGACGCTGTGCTACAGCATCCCCATCGCCGAGGCCATCTACGAGCGGCCCACATCGCGGGCGCTTCTCATCTTCCCCACGAAAGCCCTGGCACAGGATCAGCTCCGAAAGCTGAGCGACTTCGGCGCGGGCACGGTGTTCGCCGCCGGCTGCTACGACGGCGACACGCCGCCAACGGAGCGCCGGCGCATCCGTCGCGAGTCACAGGTGATCCTGACGAATCCCGACATGCTGCACCTCGGCATTCTGCCGTATCACCAGAACTGGGGGGAGTTCATCCGCAATCTGAGGTATGTGGTTCTGGATGAGATGCACGTGTACCGCGGCGTGTTCGGCTCACATACGGCGAACGTACTGCGTCGCCTGCGGCGCATCGCGGCCCACTACCGAGCGCAGCCGCAGTTCATCTGCTGCTCGGCCACCATCGGCAACCCGAAAGAGCTTGCCGAGCAGCTCCTCGGTGTCCCGATACGCCTCGTGGACGACGACGGCGCACCCAGCGGCACGAAGCGTTTTGTGCTCTGGCGTCCGCCGCTGCTCAAGCAGCGCGATGGAGCGCGGCGAAGCCCGAATGTCGAGGCGGCGCGGCTGATGGCGATGCTCGTGCGTCACGGCGTGCGCAATATTACGTTCACCATCGCCCGCCAAGTGGCCGAGCTGATACTGCGCTACGCCCGGCAGGAGCTGAAGCATGACGATGGCGACCTGGCCAAACGCATTGCCTCGTATCGGGCCGGCTATCTTCCCAAGGAACGCCGGGAGATCGAGCGAGAGCTTTTCGAGGGCCATCTGCTGGGCGTGACGGCCACGAGCGCGCTGGAGCTCGGCATCGACGTGGGCTCGCTGGAGGCAGCGATCCTCACCGGGTACCCGGGCAGCATCGCGAGCACGTGGCAGCAGGCGGGGCGGGCGGGGCGCACCCAGGCGGATTCACTGGCGATTCTCATTGGCCTGAACAGCGCGGTGGATCAGTACATCATGCGGACGCCGGACTACCTATTCCAAGCGACGAGCGAGCGGGGCATCGCTGACCCCCGGAACCGCTACATTCTGGCGGGCCACCTCCTCTGCGCGGCCTACGAGCTGCCGATCCAGAGCCAAGACGAGGCGCTTTTCGGGCCGCAGATGGACGCGATCCTGGACATTCTCGCCGAGGCCCGATACGTCGTCAAACGTCACACGAAGTATTACTGGATCGGGGATGGCTACCCGGCCGCCCAGATCAGCATCCGCTCTGCCTCGGGCGAGGGGTACGACATCGTGGACGAGTCCCGCGGCAACACGCTGCTTGGCACTGCCGACGCGCAGACGGGGCTGCTGACCGTGCACGAAGGCGCCATCTATCTGCATCGCGGGGACTCGTATCTGGTGAAGCGGCTCGATCTGGATGAGAAAGTCGCCTACGTGCGGCCGACCCGGGCGCGATACTATACCAGCCCTCTGGTCACGTCGCGGGTAGAGGTGCTGCGGGAGGCGGACAAGCGGCCGATCCCTTCGACAGTCGCCCATTATGGCGAGCTGCGTGTCACGGAGCAAGTGGTGGGCTACCAGAAGCGTCGGCAGTTCGGGGAAGGAGCCGTAAGTTCGGAGACGCTGGACCTGCCTCCGCAGGAGTTCGAGACGACAGGGCTCTGGATCCCTCTGGCGAAGAAGACGTCGCGGGCACTTCCCGCTTCCGGCGAGCGCCTAGCGGGCGGCGTCCACGGGCTCGAACACTGCATCATCGCTTTGCTGCCCATCTTCGCACTGTGCGACCCGCATGATGTCGCGGGCACATCGCACGAGGCGCACCCGGATCTGGGCGCAGCCGGTCTGTTCATTTACGACGGCTACCCCGGCGGTGTGGGCATCTGTGAGGCCGCCTTCGAGCGCCTCGACGAACTCCTGAAGGCGGTGGTGGACACCATCGCGAACTGTGCGTGCGAGGACGGCTGTCCCTCGTGCATCCAATCCTCCAAGTGCGGGGATATGAATTGGCCGTTGGATAAGAAAGCCGCACTGCGGATCGCACGTGAGTGGGCAGGCGAGTGCACGGCTTGACCCCGTACGGGGTCCCGCTTCAGACAGGGACGAGCAAGCCGTGCCACCCGGTTGACTGGGGTAGGGCACGGATAAACGCTTGATTCACGGAGGCGTGCGTCGGTGATGAAGGTGTTCAAGAGAGCATGTGTCGCCGCGGCCATTGCTGCCGGTACGGTTCTCGTCGTCGCTGTCGCCCCGTCGTGCAGGACGAACAAGGCGGCGGCGGAGGCCGGACCGGTGGCGACGGTCAACGGCGTGCCCATCGAGCGGGAACGCTTCATGTTGGAGCTGCGCAACCGGCGCGGCAGGGATATCCTGAACCAGATGATCACTGAGACGCTGGTGCGACAGCGCGCGCAGCGGCTGGGAATCAGCCCGACGAAACAGGACATCGATCGGGCCTACGAGCGCGCCGTCGCCATGGCCGGATCGCCGGCCGACTTCGAGCGGCAGTTGAAACGTCGGGCCATCACAGAAGAGCAGTTTCGGGAGACGCTGGTGCCACAGGTGCTGCTCGATAAGGTCATTGCCAAGACCGTGAAGGTGTCGCGCAAAGAGATCAGGGACTACTACGACTCCCATATCGCTGAGTTCCAGCTCCCGGAGCGCGTTCGCGCGGGCATCATCATGTTGGAGACGCGCGAGAACGCGGAGCAGATTCGCCAAGTGCTCGATGTGGAGGGGGCCGACTTCGCCGGGCTCGCGAAAGCCTTCTCGATCGACCCGGGCACGAAAGACCAAGGGGGCGACACGGGCTATTTCCCGCGGGAGGGCTATTACGCCGAGGAGATCGCCTCGCGGGCGTTCGCGATGCGGGTGGGAGAGATCAGCGACGTCTTCGAGGCCCCCGATGGGTTCTGCATTCTGCGGGTGATAGATCGCAAGCCGCCCGAGACTGAGTCGCTCGGGGAGGTGCGCGATAAGATCCGCAGCCGCGTCGCCTTCAGCAAGCGGGAAGAGCTGCGGGTATCGTGGCTGGCCGAGCAGCGCAGGAAGGCCAACATCATCATCTCGGACCCCTGGCTCCGACAGCAAACGGGGCACTCGCATCGCCCGCGAGCGCCCCGAAAACCGCGTCAGATAAGATAATGCCCGCCCGCCGGAGGCGGGCAAAGCTCAGGCGAGCTTTCGCCTAAGGTTTGCGCAATGCAGCGAGGTCACGCATCTTCAGTCGCCTGACGCCGGCAACGAACTGGATGACCTCGTCCGGCTGTATCTCGTCCATCCGGGCGAACCGATCACGTTCCTCTTCCGTCAGCTCCCCCGACGGCTGGTGCAGCACCGATTGATCCCACATATCGTAGTCTATGAGCTTCTCGCCCAGCCGCTTGCAGCGGGCGCATCGGTATCGTACGTAGGCGTACAGGGGGCGGTAGCGATGCATGAAGATGCCGTGGCGGAGCACCTCTTTGGCCGAAATACGGTGCCCGCAGCTACATCGGATCGCTACCTTAGCTGACATAACCACATCCCTCACGTGGCCAGCGTTTCCAACACGCGGTTCTCCCCTGCTCGCGCCCTCGCCCACCAATATTATAGCACAACTCTCGCGAAACGCCAAACCTCGCTCTCACGGGCACACCGGCAACGCCGCACGGCCCGGTGCTTACCAGCTCGCGTGATAGGCGCCTCCGATCAAGAACTCTCGATCCCCGCCTGCTTGCACGCTTGCGACATCGATGTGCAGTCGCTGCGCGATCTCGATGCGGCCGGCGAAACTGAGGTCGTCGTTGAAGTGCTCCACCAGGCCGATGACCCGGTCACTGACGCCGACCTCAAGCGAGGCGAAAATCTCCGTATCGTCCCCTGCGCCACCGATGTTATCCGCGAAGGCGAGTCCCACGGTGCCCCGCACGAGCCGCTTGTGCGTCATGGCGCGGTTCGCAGTTCGGCTGAGCGCCCCGTAGAAGACGATGTCGCCAAGTGCATCCTCAAACAGGTCAATGACGCCGACGGCCACGCTGGTGCCCTGGCTCCGGGAGGGGACGAGTTGGTACTTCCCGTGCACAATGAACTCGTCCCGATCGGCGCCAACGGCGCCGTTATCGACTGAAAGGAACGCGCCCGTGACCTCGAACCGATCCGATAGCCCGACCGTCGCCTTGTACGCTGCGAGATCCATGTCGCCCGTCAACGGCGTATCCAGGTCTATGAAATGCGCCCCGACATCGAGGCCGCCCCGTCCGACGACCTCGGCATTGGGCGTCAGAAGCACGCCCGTGGGCCCGAAGATGGACGGTGCGCCATACGCGAGGCCACATGCCAACACCGCGATGCTTATCGCGGCTGGTACGATCACCAAACGGCACATCATCGTTGAGTCCCTCCCTCTTTGTTCGTCCTGCGTTCGATGCTCAGCCGGCTCGCGGACCCGTCGCGGGAGAGCTTGCTGCCGGCCGCCGTCCGTCGCCGGCTTCCCTCCCTGGTGACGAGGCCGCCGCCGGGAGGCCACCCACAGCACTTACACGCTACTACAGACCGTGTCGCCGGTCAACAGTTCCTGGTGCCGGGTTACCACATTGACCAGATGCCGGTGCCTGGGTATAATGTCCTTGGCAGTACGCCCGAAGCCGACGTGGCGGAACTGGCAGACGCGCTGGCTTCAGGAGTCAGTGGGGGTAACCCCGTGGGAGTTCGACTCTCCCCGTCGGCACCATACCGCTGAATAAAGCCGCGCTCAAGCAGCGCGGCTTTTCTTCGTCTCGGCCCACCGCCCGACATGTGGCGCGGAAACGGGCGACCGTACGGCACCCAGGCAAGCTGCCTGGGCCACAATACTGAGCGTTCAAGCCTCGCACAGGAGCTTCAGAAATCAGCGCCGGGTCATAGCTCCGACAGCCATGGCGAAGAGGACATGCCGCTCGACGCTTCGAATTACCGACGGCGCATCCGACTGCAGCATTGAGCCACAACATCCAAAGGAGCGATCAGATATGTCGCGAGTGCCTCTGCGAATCGGAGTCGTCGGACTGGTGCACGATCACGTCTGGGGCGTTCTGCGCGGCTTCGCCGAGTGCGGGCGAGCCGAAGTCGTTGCGGCCGCCGATCCCAATCCCCCGCTGCTGGAGAAGATCGCGCAGGACTGCGGCGTGGAGGCGGGCTATGCGGAGTACGCGGAGATGCTCTCGGGCGAGGACCTGGACGCGGTGCTGTGTTACACGGAGAACTCCCGCCATGCGGAGGTGGTCGAGGCGTGCGCGGCGGCGGGGCTGCACGTGATGTGCGAGAAGCCCATGGCCGATCGCCTCGCCAATGCCGACCGGATGCTGGCGGCGGCTCGGGGCGCGGGGATCAAGCTGATGATCAGCTACCCCTCGACCTGGCAGCCGGCGCTGCATCACGCCAGGCAGCTCGTCGAGGAGGGCGCCATCGGGCAGGTCTGCCAACTGCGGGACCACCACGCCCACGCCGGCCCCAAAGAGATCGGCTGCTCGGAGTACTTCTACTCGTGGCTGTACGATGCGTCGAAGAACGGCGCCGGCGTGCTGATGGACTACTGCTGCTACGGGGCGAAGATCTGCACGTGGTTCCTCGGCAAGCCCAACAGCGTCATCGCCACCGCGGCCCGGCTGTACAAGGACTACATCGACGTGGAGGACAACGCCTTCATCCTGATGAGCTACGACAACGCTTACGGCATCGCGGAGGCCTCCTGGACGCAGATCGGCCCGCTGCCGGAGCACGGGCCGGTGATCAACGGCTCCACCGGGACCATCATCGTGCGGCGCGGCGAGCTATGGCTGGCGACGACGGAGGACAAAGAGGGGCGCACGATCCAGTCGCCGGAGCTGCCGGCTCACTGGCGCAACGCGGCCGAATACTTCTCGTGGTGCCTCCTTGAGGACGTCGAGCCCGAGGGCCCGACCTCGGCGCAGCTCTGCCGCGACGCGCAGGAGATCCTCGAGGCGGGTATTCTGTCGGTGCAGAGAGACGCGCGGGTGGAGCTGCCGCTGCCTTCACTGTAGCCGGTCACCCGTGGGCCGGCGCCTTTGCCTTTCGCCTTTACCTTTTTGCCTTCTCCCTGCCTCTGTTGTAGGGCGAGCATTCCGTCGGTGCAGAGAGACGCGCGGGTGGAGCTGCCGCTGCCTTCACTGTAGCCGGTCACCCGTGGGCCGGCGCCTTTGCCTGTCGCCTTGATCCTCTCTCCTTGCCTCTATTGTAGGGCGGGTCCTCCGTGGCCCGCCGCCTTTGCCTTCCGCCTCTACCCTTCACCCTTGTCCGTTTTCCCTACCTCACCGCCCCGCGCCCTGCAGGACCACCACCTCCGCACGGCGAACTACATACATAGTGCGCCGACGTACACGCGTAAGCTGAAGGCTCAACAGACCCATCATACCACCTGACTGCTGCGAGCCAATGCCAGAGTGGGGGTGTCCCATGACCTGCAAAGACGCCGCACAGCAAGTGCTCCAATCGACCGGCCATCCGCTCCACTATCGCGAGATTACCAAGCGCGCCATTGAGTCGGCCCTCTGGCGCCCACAGGGCAAGACGCCCGAACAGACACTCAACGCTCAACTCACCACCGACATCCGTAAGCGGGGCAAACACGCCACATTCGTCCGAACAGCTCGCGGCACGTTCGGGCTGCGGCAGTGGGGCCGTGATCAGCCCTCAGTACCCGACAAGCCAGCAAAGAAGCGACGACGCGCCCCGAGAACATACTCCTTCACGGACGCCGCCGAACTCGTACTTCGGGGCACAAAGGACAAGCAGCCCGTACACTACCGCGAGATCACCCGCCTCGCCCTCGAGGGCAAGCTCATCACGACCTCGGGCCGCACCCCCGAGGCGACCATGTATGCCGTCATCCTCCAGGAGATCAAGCGGGCCCAGGCCAGGGGCGAACGCCCCCGCTTCGTCCAGCATGGGAGGGGCTACGTCGGTCTGAGCGAGTGGATGGGCAAAGGCCTGGCGTTCCAGATCGACCAGCACAACCGCCGTGTGAGGGAGGAGCTGCGGAAACGGCTCCACGCCCTGGCTCCGGAGGAGTTCGAGGCTCTCGCCGCCGAGCTGCTCGCGGCCCTTGGCTTTCCGGATGTCGAGGTGACTCAGCGACACGCCGACGGAGGAATCGACGTCCGCGGCGTGCTCGTCACGGGCGATGTGATCCACACGAGAATGGCAGTTCAAGTGAAGAGATGGAAACAGAACGTCCAGACGCCGGTGGTCCAGCAGGTCAGGGGCAGCCTCGGCGCCCACGAGCAGGGGCTAATCATAACCACCAGCGACTTCAGCAAAGGCGCCCGCGAAGAGGCAGCCCGCAGCGACGCCGCCCCAGTAGCGCTAATGAACGGCGACCAACTGGCTGCCCTTCTCGTCGAGCACGGCATCGGCATCGAGAAGAACCGCTACGACATCCTGGAACTCGGTACGCTTGGCGTACGGCCCGCGCCCTCTCCCGGCCGTTGTACCCATAAACAGCGCACGCACGTTTGATGACCAGAGCGGGGGCCGACCATGACTTGATTGCCCGAACCTCACGTGAGTATAATCTACAGGCGACCACTCTATGGGTCGCATTGTACAGCCCGGCGCCTTAGGGAGCTGATCGAGAGATGAGCGGAACGCGATGGGTCAAGATGGACCTTCATGTGCACACCTGGGCATCGAAGGACTTCGAATCCGAGGGCCGTTCCCCCCACCAGATCGCCAAGGCCATTGTTGAGAAATCGATCGAGATGGGGCTCGGGGGGATCGCTATCACGGACCACATGACGGGCGATGCTATCGACGACATCAGGAAGGCCGCCAAGCGAACGGACCTGGCGATCTTCCCCGGGGTCGAGATATCGGCACCCGGCGGCAAGAGGGGCCCATTCCACGTCGTCGGCCTATTCCCCACTCACTGCGGTTCGGACTTCATCACCAAGCTCCTCGGAAACCTGCAGATGAGGGACGACAAAGGCACCGAGGGCGCCTATGCTGATCTCACGGTCGGCGAGGTCGTGGAGCGAATACATGACAACGGCGGCTTGCCGCTTCTGCCGCATCCCGACAGCAGCTCGGGTTACGTCGCGGAATCCCGGGGGCGCGCCCGAGCGGACGTCCTGGCGGGCCAGCATCTCAAGGGAGTTGAGCGTTCCGAGTGGGTGGAGGAGCACTACCCGGACGTAGCGCAGTATCACGCCTCCGACAGCCACTCGGTCTCGGCCGTGGGGCAGCAGTGTTCCCTGTTCAAGGTCGCGGAACCGTCTTTCGAGGCCTTGCGCCAGTGCTTCGAGGACCCGGATGTCCGCATCCGCATCGATCCCCAAGAACCGAGCTCTGCTTACCCCTACATCGAGAGCATCCGCGTCTCGGGAGGGTTCCTCGACGGCCTGGAGCTGCAGCTCCACCGGGGGCTGAACGCCCTCCTCGGCGGGAAGGGTGTCGGCAAGTCACTCGTTATCGAGTTCCTGCGCTTCGCGCTGCACCGAGGGCTTGACCCCGCTCAGGGAGCTCTCAAGCCCGTCCATGCAGACCACCAGGGAAAGCTGCAGAACTGCCTCGGTCTCGGCGGCAAGGTCGAGGTGGTCCTGCACTCACCCTCAGGCGCGCGCTATAGCGTGTGCAGGACCTACGACGGCCAGACGAACCCAACACACGTCGTGGACCTCGAAAGCTCAGAGGAAGTGCAGGTGGACGTGGCGAGTCTGATGCCAACGGTCGTGTTCAGTCAGCGCGAGATCGCACTCACCGTAGAGGACACGGATGCACAGATGCGCTGGCTGGACCAAAGCCTGAAGATCGCTCGAGAGACGTTCCTCGACGAGGAACTCCTCGGTCCACTTCGTCAGAGCGACGAAGCGATCGCCCGGGCCCTTCTCGCAGAGGCCCAGATCGCAGAGCGCGAGCCCAGCATTGCTGCCCGGGCAGAGGAACTCAAACAGATCCGCACGCGAGTTGCTAGCCCGATCGCGCTGGAGATGGATGCGGTTCAGAAGACGAAGGCGGTGCTCGGCGACGTCCGCGGCTACCACCAGAAGATCAAGGACCAGCTCGTCCGCGCGCGCGAGGAGGTGGGCGCACTCGCAGCCCCATCCATTGGCGACGCGCGCGGACTCGAGGCGGACGCACGCCTGAATCTGGCTGTAGCCCTCGCACACGGCACTGCCCGGCGCATCGTCGACCAGTTGCAACGGCTCATAGGCTACAACGATCTGATAGCAGATGAGCAGGTGGTCCTGGAGGAGGCCTTCGGGGAACGGATGAGCGACGTTCGGCAACGTTACGCCGATGCGATGGGAGAGCTTGACACAGACATGGCCAAGCTCCACGCCAGGCGCGTGCAGCTGGAGGACCAACTCGCCAGGGAGAAGCGCGCCATGGCCGATCAGGAGAAGGCAGCCAGGATGCTTCCCGGCCTGCTGGACGCGCGTCGGCGACTCCTCAACGCCGTACAGGAAGGGAAGAGCCGACTCTCGCAGGCTCGCCACGCGCGATTTGCCGAACTCAATGCGAGTTGCTCGGGACGGATAGAGGTGGAGCTTCGTACGGAGGCTAACCGCGAAGGCTACGCCGAGGCCCTCGCGGGTCTTCGAACGCGTCTGCGCAGGAGCACCATTGAGGGCCTCGTTCAGAAGGTGTCGGTCCGTAGGTTCCTCGACCTTGTCATCCGTCGCAGGGCCGACCAGTTGGCGAAGGAGGCCGGGATCAACGACCAAGCCGCCGCGAGGCTTATCGCCGCCATAATGGATGACGAAAGGGTCCACCTAACGGAGGTCCTATCGTGGCAGTACCTCCTTCATCCGGAGGACGAGCCCGTCGTGCAGTACCACTGCTCCGACGAGGGCAAGTTGAAGCCACTGGCGCAGTTGTCCGTCGGACAGAAGAGCTCAGCGCTCACGGTGCTCGCGTTGGCCGAAGGGGACGCTCCGGTGGTGATGGATCAGCCCGAGGACTCACTCGACATCAGGGCGGTCTGGGAGGACATTGTCCAAGCAGTACGAGGAGACAAAGAAAGGCGGCAGTTTATCTTCACCACTCACAATTCCACAGTCGCCGTCGCCGCTGACGCCGACACGTTCGCTATTCTTTCCGCCGACGCCGACGGCGGTCACCTAGATAGAGTGGGGGCGATCGAGGTCGAGACCGTGAGGCCGTCCGTCATACAGCACCTTGAGGGGGGCACGAAGCCCTACAAACTGAAGAGGGCCAAGTATGGCCGGGATGTCGACTAGCGGACCGGCCCTGGCAGCCCCCCCTCCCGCGCGCCCGGCCATTTCGGGGCGATCCAGGCGACACAACACTCAACTCCTGTGCTGGGCGATTCGCGAGACACCAGACCCAATGCCCCCTTCACCCGAGCGAAGCGACTCAGCCTGCGCCCCCCAGGACGCACGTCCCTCTTACCGTTGCTAACCCGCCTCGCCCTCAACGGCGTTCCGGCCAGCAGGCCTCCTCCCCCGCCACGGCGAACAACCCACACGCTCGATCGAGGTGCTGACGTGGCCAGGCACAAGCCCACACGAAGAGACTTCCTCAGGACCGTCGGCGCTTCCGCACTCGCAACGACGTCATACCCGCTATAGACATCCGCTCAGTCGCAGCGCCTCCGCCTTGGGTTTTCGAGCTGCTGATACGGCGGCCGTGCGACAGATGGGGTTTCGCCGTCGGAGTGCCTCCGCCCTCCCTGCGCCGCGCTCCCGGGCATGAGGGCGCCCGCGGCGTTCGTCATTGGCGAGGCGGGGCACGGTCGCCGACGGCCCACGATCTCGGCAGCGCCATTGCGCCCAGTGGCAGCATCCAGAATCAGGTCCCTGAGCTTTGGCGCCGGCTATTGGTGCGGGGGGGTGGTTTGGGCTATAATGCATCCAATCGCAGCTTCGATCACAGAAGGAGATGCAGAGGGAGTCGGGGGCATGTCCGCGGTGTGCTGAGCCGCAGACTCGCCGCACGGGTCGTCGGGGGGAGGGACCGGGGATTCAACCGGAGCCTCCTGCCCCTACAATCAAAGGCACTACCCCAGGGCGAGCACGGAGGCATCAAGCCAATGGAATACCGGGAAATCGCCGACCATCGCATCACCCGCCTCATCTGCGCCGGCAACCCCTTCGGCGGATACGCCCACGCCGGCGAGTTCAAGTACGTAAGCACCCTCATGAAGCACTACTTCACGCCGGAGAAGATCGCCGAGACGCTGCACCGGTGCCTGCACTGCGGCATCAACACGGCGCTCACCTCGGTGCTCGACCACATCCTCGAGGGGCTGGAATTGTCGGAAAAGCGTGCCGGGCGGCGTATCCAGTGGATCGCCCAGATCCCGCCGGACCGCACGCGGGGCGGGGACTACGTCAAGTACGCCGAGGACCACATCCGGCTGGCGGCCAAGCACAAGGCCATCTGCGCCTTCATCCAGGGCGGCCAGACGCAGAAGCTCTTCGAGGCGGGGCAAGCGGACCTGCTGCGCCGCTTCATCGATCTGATCCGCGAGCTCGGCATGACGCCGGGGGTGTGCGCGCACGTGCCGTGGTGCATCGAGCGGGCCGAGGAGCTGGACCTCGGGGCCGAGTTCTACATGCTCACCATCAACCGGGTCGGCTACCAGTGCGCGGACCCGGACGCCGCAAGGCGCGCGATGCAGTCCATCGACAAGCCCTTCATTGGCTTCAAGGTGCTCGGCGGGGCGCGCGACGACCCGGAGTCCGGCTTCAAGCACGCCTTCGACGCCGGCGCCGACTTCATCGCCGTCGGCATGTTCGACTTCCAGGTAAAAGAGAACGCGGAGCTGGTGAGTCGGTTGACCGGATCGGACGGTGATGATTGATGGTTAAGGGCATGTGAGGATGGACTATCGCCAGCTCCACGTCGTCACCGGGGCCTTCGGGTACACGGGCAAGTACATCGCGCGCCGGCTGCTCGACATCGGCCACCGGGTAAGAACCCTCACCGGACATCCCGACCGTCCCAACCATCCCGTGTGATCGGGGCCTTGGTGAAAGACGTGGTGCTGACGCGGGATGAAGTGGATGGGCTGATGGCGAATCTGCTCGTGACGGATAGCCCTCCGACCGGCACCACACGCCTCAGCGAGTGGCTCCGCGACCACGCCGACAGCGTGGGCACCCAGTACGCCTCGGAGCTGAACAGGCACTATCGCTGAAAGGAGATGAGGCATGCTTACCGCTGAAGAGGTAAAGGAATACGCGAAGAAAGCCGGCGCGGACCTGGTGGGCATCACGCCAATGGACCGCTTCGAGGGCGCACCGAAGCAGATGGACCCCCGCTACATCTTCCCCGACGCCACGGCCATGATCGTCCTGGGATTCCGCATCCCCAGAGGCTGCCTGCGGGGGATCGAGGAGGGGACGTTCTACGTCTCGTACTGCGGCATGGGCTATGCCGGGATCAACTTCGTCCTCCAGCCGACGGTTCTCTGGAAGATAACGAACATGCTTGAGGACGAGGGCTACGAGGCGGTGCCGATCCAAAACAACTTCCCCTGGTGCCACATCCAGACGCAGACGGGCGAGCCGCGGCCCAATTGGAGCCGGCCCGTATCTCCCGACAGGCCCGCGCCGGACGTGTTCATCCACCTGCGGATCGCCGCGGTCGCCGCCGGGCTGGGCGAGATCGGCTATGGCAAGGTGTTTCTCAGCCCCGAATTCGGTCCGCGGCAACGGCTCGCCTGCATCATCACTGACGCGCCGCTGGAGCCCGACCCGCTGTTCGAGGGAGAGATCTGCGACAGGTGCATGCTCTGCGTCAGGGATTGCACGGCGGACGCCATAAGCGAGACCGAGACAGTGAAGGTCAACGTGGCCGGCAAGGAGCTGGAGTGGGGCAAGCTCGACGTAGCCCGATGCAAGGTCGGCTTTCAGTGGCCCGATCCGGAGCACAATCCCTTCCTCACGGAGCCCAGTCCCGTCTACGTGTACGGGAGGGCGCTGGAGGGCGCGCGAGGCTGCATCCGCGCCTGCATGATCCACCTCGAAGAGGAGGGCCGCATCACGAAGACTTTCAAGAACCCATTCCGCAAGCGAAAGCCGTGGAGGATACAGTGAAGTTCGCGGTCGGCTACCAGTTGCCCGAGGAGGACGAAGAGCCGCTCGTTGACATCGTGCGGGACTTCCGCCCGCAGATAGACGAGGTGTATTTCCCCTGGTTGGACATGCCGAGCGGCAGGAGCCCAATGACGGCCGCGAACGGGCTGGTTGACTGGGAGGGCCAGCACCGGCTCGAGCAGGACCTGGCGGCGTTCAAGGAGATGGGCGTCAAGCTCGACCTGCTCTTCAATGCCGCCTGCTACGGCAGGTACGGCGTATCGCGATACCTGGCGAATCTCGTGTGCTCCACCATCGCCCATCTGCAGGAAGTTGCGGGGCTCGATGGTGTGACCACGACGTCGCCCATGATAGCCAATACCGTAAAGGAGAACTTCCCCGACCTCGAGGTGCGCGCCTCGGTGAACATGCGCATCGGGACGGTTAAGGGCATGCAGTACATGAGCGATCGCTTCGACAGCTTCTCCATGCAGCGGGAATACAATCGCGACCTGGAGCGGATCGCTGAGTTGAAGGGATGGTGCGACTCACACGGCAAGGGGTTGTATATGCTGGCCAACAGTGGCTGTCTGAACTTCTGCTCTGCTCAGACGTTCCACGACAATCTGGTGGCACACGAGAGCGAGGTCAGCGAGATGGTCAGTATGAGTGACATGAGGCCGGCACACTGCTGGGACTACTACCGCGACACGGACAACTGGGTCACGTTCCTGCAGAACTCCTGGGTCAGGCCGGAGGATGTCAGCCACTACGAGGCTCAGTTCTCCGTATTGAAGCTCGCAACGAGGATGCACGCCAATCCCCGACAGGTGGTCGAGGCATACTGCACCGGTCAGTTCGACGGCAATCTGCTCGACCTTCTGGAGCCCGGCCACGGACCCGTATTCGCGCCGTACGTCATTGACAACTCACGCTTCCCACCTGACTGGTTTCACCGCACCACAAGCTGCGACAAGGGATGCCACCGCTGCGACTACTGCGCGTCGGTGCTGAAGGAGGTCCTGGTGGAGGCTTAGCACGACGCTCACGACGTCACGACGGGGTCACACCTACGCTGTGAAGTTTCTTTGAGGTTCGGGCAGACTTCGGGCGACACGATACACGATTTCCGGCCTCCGCGGCCCGCCGCGCCACCCGCGTCCCCTACACGTCCTCATAGCCCGGCTGCAGGTACGCCAGGTGGCTGTAGGAGCCGCTGAGCCGCGCCACCAGCGTGTCCCGCTCCTCGTTGCTCATCGGCTCGAAGTTCTGCGCCATCTTCAGGTTGCTCTTCAGGTTCTCCAGCGACCCGGGGCCGACGATGGTCGTCGTGACGCCCTCCGTGCTCATGGCGTACCCGATGAGCGACTGCGCGTCGGCCTTGTCCGGGCCTTCCCCGATGAGGTAGCCCTGCGCCGTGGATTTCATAGCGATGACGCCGATGCCTTTCTCGGCGCAGTACGGGAGCAGGATCGTCTCGAAGTGCCCGTCCGGGTTCTCCGGCTCGGGTTCGAAGGCCCGCCGGTCACGCTGGTCGGTGGCAGCGTTGATGGGGAAGAGGGCGCAGTCGAGGCCGTCGAGGGCGTCGATGCAACGCTTCATGTGCGGTGCGGTGGAATGTCCGGTGATGCCGGCGAAACGGATGAGCTTCTGGTCCTTGAGCTCCCGCAATGCCTGAAACGCGCCCGTATTGCTGTTGATAGCCGCCAAGTCGTCACGCGAACGGATGCCGTGGAGCTGCAGTAGGTCCACGTACTCCATTCCCAGCCGCTCCAGGCTGATCTCAAACTCCTGCAGCGCCCCATCGCGATCGCGCTTGCCCGTCTTCGTCGCGATGACTACCTGATCCCGCCACGGGCGGAGCGCGATGCCGTAGAACTTCTCGCTCAGCCCCCTGGCGCCGCGCCTGCCATAGCTGTGCGCCGTATCGAAGTACGTGACACCGCCCTTGACGGCCGTCGTGAGAAGCTCGACGGCGACGCGTTCGGCCTCTTCCGCATCCGATGGCAGCGCCTTGAAGAACTGACTGCTGCCGCCCTCACCCATAATGGACACCTTCACGCCGGTCTTGCCGAGAGTCCTGAGGGGGATCAAAGGCTTGTCCGTCGGAGCCTGCACGTCTTGGGCAAAAGCGGCCGCCCCGGCCATCAGGCCTCCGGTGGCCGTCTGGAGGAATCCACGTCTGGTAACTCGCGAAGTTCGCTTTGGCATCGTATTCGTTCCTTTTCACCATGCACGAGTGGCGGACGGAGCCCGGCCCGCGCGATGGGGCTTCCCCGTGTGTCGCCCGGTTTCCTCTGTGCCCTTGGCCAGCCATGGCCGGTTCGGCCACCCGGTGAGCTTCGGTGCCCGAAGCTCTACGATGAAGATGTCTGGGCTGGCGCACAGCCCGTGGGAGCGCTGAGACAGGGCTGTGGCCCCGACCTCTCCGAGTCGGGACAGTGGCGAGCCACGCTCCGTCGCCATAGCGGCTATGGCGCGTCGGCGACAGGTACTCGCCTACAGAAAGGCACACGACCAAATCTTCGAGCCAGTGTTCAATCCATACCGTGCTTGGGCCTTCTCGGGTGATGGGGTGTGCCGCGAGGAGCCGGGCCGCCTGTGGCGAATGTAGAGGGGAGCACGGAGGAGGCAAGGAGAAAGGACAAGGGAGAAAGGATAGAGGCAACCACGAACGGCAAAGGCAGAGGCGGAACAAGGAGCACGGCTTAACCCCTGACCCTTCGGCGCCGTGCGACACGGCATCGCGGAGCTTTGTGGCAACGACCAGCAACTAAGAACCAGACACTGACGACTGACCACTGCGCTGGGCTTGCGGAGGACCGAGCAATGAACGATTGGCAGCATTACCAAACGGCGATCGATCGCGGGATCGCCTGGCTCCTGGAGCAGCAGAATCCCGATGGCTCCATGCATCCCGTCGAGGAGGGCATCGGCGGGTACTACAAGGCACCATACGCCTTCTCACTGACGGGGAATGTGGCCGCCGGCGTGCGGCTGCTGGACTGGGTGGGGGAGAACAACTTCGCCGCCGACGGCGACTTCAAGGGCCGCTGGCCCCGCCTTGAGCCGCACGGCAAGTACTACCACTACGCCAACTCCTGGATGGTGTGCGGCGCCGAGCGGCTGGGTCAATTCGACATCTCCCGTCCCGCGGCCGAGTTTCTGATGTCGCTGCAGAACGATTGGGGCGGCTTTCCCACCGTCGGCCCGTCGGCCAAGGCCGGGGATTCGATTGACCTCATGTCCACGCCCATCGCCGGGCTGGCGTGCCTATGGGTCGGCGCCGTCGAGAGCGCGCAGCGCACCGGCGATCTGCTGGTGAAGATGCTCGAGGAACAGCCGATGCCCGACGAGCGGATGTACTTCATCCGCGACGCCAATGGCCTCGTGGTGGACTTCCCGCAGGACGAGGCCACGCAGCACGTGATCGACACTGCCAAGGAGAAGCAGTGGTACTTCATCGGTGGGGCGTGTGCTGCGTTTCTCGTCCGGCTGTGTCGCGCCTCTGGCGGCTCGCGGTATCTGAACGCGGCGCAGCAGTACATCGACTTCTGCACGCGCTGCGGCCCTGACCGCTACAGCACCCCGCAGAGCGGCAAGGTGGGCTGGGGCAGCGCCCTGCTCTACGGAATGACCGGGGACGACAAGTACGAGAAGATCGCGCGCGCCGTGGGTGACTACCTGGTGGAATCTCAGCAGGAGGACGGCACCTGGCGTAACCCGGCCGTGAGCGAAGAGGCGTACGTGATCATGGATGCGACGGCGGAGTTCGTGGTTGAGCTGTGCGAGATCATCGAGGGGTTTGCCATGGGGCAGAGGGCTTGACGGGCCACGCCGCCCCAGTGGTCAGTGATCAGTGATCAGTGATCAGTGGCCAGAAACACAAAGGCGCGCGTTCACTTCTCGGGAGCTGCCGAGCGCTCGATATCCAGCATCGTCATCCCCGGCGCCCACTCGGTGACGACCGGGTCAACGATCTTGGCAAGCTTCTGCGTAACCTCGGCCATCCGTCCGGTGGCCTCGGCGATGCGCTTGAGGCGCTTCACAGTGGTCGGTGACTTGTCGCTGCACTGCCGAAGCAGGAGCTCTGCATTCCCGAGGATCGTGGCAAGGGGGTTGTTTATCTCGTGATTCACCGCGGCCGCGGTCTGCGCAATCGTCGCCAGTTGGTCTGATTTGCGCAGCTCCGCTTCCAACTTCACCTCGTCCGAGACATCTTCGAAAAGCAGCAAAGCTCCCAAGACGTCCCCATCGGAGCATCGCAGCGGCACGACGCTCAAGTCGATGTGAAATGTCGCGTGCCGTCGCTCCGACTCGTGGCACCACCGCGTCAGGACGAACGGCTCACCGCCTTCCATTACGACGCCCAACCACTCCTCCAGGCCCTCCTCGGTCAGCTTCGGAAACAACTCGGTTACTCGCCGCCCCATGGCCTCTTGGCGGCCCATTTGGAACCACTCTTCCATGTGCCGGTTCCAGGCGACGATGCTCTTCTGCGAGTCCACCACAAGGATGCCAACGCGGATGCTCTCCACGATGCTCTCATGGAGCTGTCGGAGGCGCGGCAGCTCCGTCCGCGCATGTACCTCTTCCGTGACCTCCCGCGCCAGGCAATCCACGCCGACGATCCGCTCACCCTCCAGCCTCGGCGTGGCGGTGAACTGGATCCAGATATTGTCGCCGCCCTTTCGGACGACCTCCACCTCCACCGGGCCTACTCTCTCCCCGGCGAGCACACGGTCGAGCCACCACTGCACGCTTTCCGCCTGCCCCTCGGCAAGCAACGTGCTGTAATGCTGCCCAACCAGTTCCGCCACGCCATATCCCACTCGTGTCGCGAGCCGGTCATCGGCAGCCCCGAGGAAGCGCCCGTCGCTGTCGAGTGAGAATTGGGAGTAATCGCTGTGAGGTTCCGTGGACATCTGGCGCTCGCGTGCAGCGGCGTCGCCGTCCCTGCCCGGTGGTGATGACTCTGCGTCTGCTGCCTGGCGTCCTTTCGTTGTCACATCAGCTCCCTCCCGGCCGCCAACACTCATGCGCGTGGTGCCCGCCGCAATATCGCCCTCCACACCGGAGGCGCCCATCTCCCAATGTTGTATGCCATAGCGCACTCGTGTCGTCCAACGACTTCGTGCCGCCGACATGCACCCAGCAGGTATGCCGCGCGGGCGGGCGAATACTGTGTCGCGCTCGCGAAGGCGTCGCAACAAAGCAGCAGCGCAAGCGATTGGAGGCTCTCACCATGGCCAAACTCGGCTTTGGCATTATTGGGTGCGGGGTCATCGGCCCCCTCCATGCCAAAGGCATCGCCGCATCCCAGGACGCTGATCTGGTCGCCGCATGTGACATCGTCGAAGAGAAGGCGAAAGCGCTCGCCGACGGGTATGATGGCACGCCGGACGTGTATACGGACTATCAGGAGATGCTCAAGCGCGATGACCTTGACGTTGTGTGCCTCTGCACGCCCAGCGGCATGCACGCGGAGATGGGCATAGCGTGCGCGGACGCGGGGAAGCACGTGCTGAGCGAAAAGCCCATCGATGTGAAGCTGGACGCAATCGATGCGCTCATCGACGCGTGCAAGCGCGGTAACGTCAAGCTGGGGTGCATCTTCCAGCGCCGAACGCGAAAGGTGTCTCACGTCGTGCGCGAGGCGGTACAGAGCGGCCGCCTGGGCCAAATGGTCGTCGGCGACGCGTACCTGAAGTACTACCGCTCGCCCGAGTACTACCAGAGCGCCGATTGGCGTGCCACGTGGAAATGGGACGGCGGCGGCGCATTGATGAACCAGGGCGTGCACGGCATCGATCTGCTTCTCTGGCTGATGGGTCCGGTGAAGACTGTCACAGCCCACGCCGCGCACCTGGTGCGCGACATCGAGGTCGAGGACACGGCGGTGGCTATTCTGACCTACGAGAATGGCGCCTTCGGCGTCATCGAGGCGACAACCAGCATCCATCCGGGGCTGCCGTCGCGGCACGAGCTGCACGGCGACCGGGGCACCATCATAATCGAGGAGTCCAAGATCCTCCGATGGGCCATCATGGACGAGGAGCACGAGCCGCCGGAGATCGAGCGGGAAGCGCCGAAGACCGGCGCCTTTGCCGATCCGAAGGCCATCTCCGGCCTTGGCCACAAACTCCAGATACAGGACATGGCGAATGCGGTGAACGAGGACCGAGATCCGCTGGTGCCTGGCGAGGAGGCGCGCAGGGCCGTCGAGCTCATCCTGGCCATATACCGCTCCTCCGAAGCCGGCCAGACGGTATCGCTGCCGCTGACGGACTGAGTCATCTGGCTGGCAGGACGCCCACGGGTAGCAAGCTACCCGTGCCACACACACAGCAGCACGGTGTGGCACGGCTTGCTCGTCAAGCCGTGCGTGCTCCTGCACACGGACAGGGGTAGCCCCTGACCCTTCGGCCCCGTGGGGGGTCCCGCTTGCTACTCTGCGAAGTAGCTCGCTACGTAGCACGAGTCAGACAGGGACAAGCTACCCGTGCCACACTACGCTTTTCGGCTGCGGGTGGCACGGGTTGCGCGTCAACTCGTGCGCCGCACACGCCGAGGCATTCTCTTGTTGATGACACACATTCGCTTGCGCTAGGTGACATGCGTGCGAGTCAGGCTCGGAATCAACGCGGGCTTTGCGGTGAATCGCTTTCCCGAGCCCGCCGTGTGGCTGCGCATCGTCGGCGAAGAGCTGGGCCTGCGCTATGCGCAGTTCGTCGCCGATCTGCTGAACCCGTTTCTGCCCGCGCACGTGATGGACGCGCAGGTCGAGCAGATCCGCGAAAACGCGGCGCGCTACAACGTCGCCATTGACACGACCTTCACCAGCGCCTACACGCGCGTGAACCACCTGATGCACCCCGACAGGGCGATCCGAGAGGTGTGGTTCGGGTGGTTCAACAGGTGGCTCCGTCTCGCGAGCCGCCTCGGTGCCCGGGCCGCGGGCAGCCACTTCGGCACGCTGTCCGTCACTGATTGTGCCGACCCTGAGAGAAAACGCCAACGCGTCGGCGACGCGGTGCAATCGTGGCGCCGACTGGCCGACTACGGCGCTGAGCTGGGCCTGGAGTTTCTGCTCTTCGAGCCCATGTCCATCGAGCGGGAGATGGCGGCGACGATTGACGACACAAAGGCGCTGCTGCAGATGCTCGGGGACGACACCGCCATTCCCATACTCCTGAATCTCGACGTCGATCACGGCGATGTCGCCTCGCCCGATCCGCGCGACACCGACCCGTACGCCTGGCTGGTGGAGCTCGGCCCTCTGGCGCCGGTGGTGCATCTCAAACAGAGCAGCGCCGACAAGAGCGGCCACTGGCCCTTCACTCCGGAGCACAATGCGGCGGGCGTCATCGAGCCACAGAAGGTGTTGGATGCCCTACGGCGGTCAGGAGCTGAGGATGTCATGCTGATGCTGGAGCTCTCGCACCGCGAGCGCGAGCCGGCCGAATCGCGCGTCCTGAGCGATCTGAAAGCATCGGTTGACTACTGGCGGCCGTACGTCCCTGACTGAGGCGGTATCCCAAGAACGCTCCACTGTCATGCTGAGCGTTGAGGACCGCGTGCGGTCCTCCGCGAAGCATCTCCGAGGGGCGCCACGCAGAGATGCTTCACTGCGTTCAGGATGACATCTTCGTGGCTCCGTCGGTTTGGCGATAGGCTGCAGGAGAACAGCAAACGAGACGCGCCGATGGACAGCGACAGGACCATGCACGCAGCAGTGCTCCACGCGCCGGGCGATCTGCGCTACGAAGCGGTGCCGGTGCCCAGCATCGGCCGGGGTGAGGTGCTCATCAAGGTCGCCGCCTGCGGCATCTGCGCATCAGACGTCCCTCGCGTCCGGACCGTGGGCATGTACACTATGCCGATGATCCCCGGGCATGAGTTCGCCGGGGAGATCGTCGAGAGGGGCGACGATGCCCCGGGCCCGGCCACCGGCGATCCGGTTGCCGTGTTTCCGCTCATCCCGTGCCGCCGCTGTCGGTACTGCGGGCAGGGCGCGTACGAGGTGTGCGACGCCTACGACTACCTGGGCTCGCGCAGCGACGGCGCCTATGCCGAGTTTGTCAAGGCTCCCGCCTGGAACACCATCGCCGTGCCTGACGGCGTCCGGCTTCAGGATGCCGCGCTGACGGAGCTTGCTGCAGTTGCGCTGCACGCCGTGCGGCGCGCCGATATCGCCGAGGGCGATACCGTGGCCGTGCTTGGGGCGGGCCCCATCGGCCTGCTCGCGGCGCAATGGGCCCAAGCGCGCGGCGCCGGGCAAGTGCTCGTGGTGGACATCGTGCCGGAGAAGCTCGATATGGCCGCCGGGCTCGGATTCGAGCGGTGCGTCAATGCGCGCACAGCCGATCCGGTGGCTGCAGTGCTGGATGCCACCGACGACATGGGAGCGGACCTGGTGATCGAGGCGGCCGGCGTGCCGGAGACAGTGAGGCAGAGCGTGCAGATGGCCGGCACGCTGGGCCATGTGGTGATAATGGGGAATCCATCCGCCGATGTCGAGCTGCCGAAGGAGCTCGTCTCCAGCATTCTGCGCAAGCAACTCACCATCAAGGGCACGTGGAACTCGACCTTCGCCCCGGATCCTCCGAGCGACTGGCACACGGCCCTCGAGGGCATGCGAGACGGCACCATCGATGTGGGCTCGCTCATCACCCACCGCTTCCCGCTCGCCCGCGTCCACGACGCCTTCGACATGCTCGCCGCTCGCCGGGAAACCGTCGGCAGAGCGGTCCTGCTGCCGCATACTGACGCAACGGAGGACGCACCATGAAAGCTGCTGTGCTGGAAGAGCTGGAGCAGATCGTGGTCAAAGAGGTGCCTACACCGACGGCGGGCGATGAGGAAATGGTGGTGCGAGTGCGTACCTGCTCCATCTGCGGCTCCGACCTGCGCATCTACCACCACGGCAACCCGCGCGTGAAGCCACCGCAGATCATGGGGCACGAGATCGCCGGCGATGTCGTCGAGGTAGGGCGGGAGGTCACCGGCTTCGCCGTGGGCGACCGGGTGTCCGTCGGGGCCGATGTGCCCTGTGGGGTGTGCGAGTTCTGCCGGGCGGGGTATGGCAACAACTGCCTCATCAACTACGCCATCGGGTACCAATTCCCCGGCGGCTTCGCCGAGTACATCAAGCTCAACGCTACGACGATGAAGTTCGGCCCCGTCCATCAGATCCCAGAGGGGCTCGACTACGAGACCGCTGCGCTCGCGGAGCCGCTGGGCTGCTGCGTGAACGGGCTCGAACGGGTGAACGTCGGACCGGGCGACACGGTCGTCATCATCGGCGCCGGGCCCGCCGGCTGTCTCCTGGGGCAGCTTGCCCGGCAACTGGGCGCCACCAGGATCATCATGGCGCAGCGCTCGCGCCCGCGGCTTGAGATAGCCAGGCAACTGGGCGTTGACGTACTGGTATGCACGGCCGAGGAGGACCTCAAGGAGCGCGTCATGGAGGCGACTGACGGCTCTGGAGCCGACGTGGTCGTCACCGCGTGCGCGTCGCCCGAGGCGCAGATGCAGGCCGTTGATCTGGTGAAGAACCGGGGCCGCATCAACTTCTTCGGCGGTCTGCCGAAGGGCAGCCCGAAGATACAGCTCGACAGCAACAGGATCCACTACGGGGAGCTGCTCGTCACCGGCTCGCACGGCTGTGTGCCTTGGCACCACCGGGCCGCGCTGGGCCTGCTGGGCAGCCGCGCTATACGCGTGCGGTCGCTCATTACACACCGCGTCAGTCTCGATGACATCCTGAAGGGCTTCGAGATCGTGGAGAACCGCACCGGGATGAAGGTGATCGTGGAGCCGTAGGGGTGAGGCAAGGAGAAGGGAGAAAGGAAAAGGGAGAAGACGCAAACGGTAAAGACGGAAGACGGCGCACGGATTGGGGAGCAAGCCGTGGCACACGACGGAGTGCGCACAATGCCTGATAAGCCGCGCCTACTCGTCATCGGAAGCGCCAACATGGACCTGGTCGTGACGGCCGAGCGCGTGCCTCGCCGGGGCGAGACGCTCAGCGGGGGCGAGTTCAAGATGGTCCCCGGCGGCAAGGGGGCCAATCAGGCCGTCGCCTGCGCCCGGCTCGGCGCTGAGACGCACTTCGTCGGCCGGATTGGCGCCGACGCCTTCGGCGAGACGCTCCGGCAGGGGTATGAGCGCGAGGGCCTTCGCATCGAGCACCTCGTCACCGACCCGGATGCTCCGACCGGCATCGCCATGATCATCGTGGACGCCGATGGCGACAACAGCATCGTCGTGGCCCCCGGAGCTAACAAGCGCTGCCTCCCGGCCGACCTGGAGCCGCTCGAGGCCGTGCTGGACGAAGTGCACTGCCTCGTGCTGCAGCTAGAGATACCACTCGACACAGTTCGCGCGGCGCTGCGGATGGGGCGGGAACGTGGCGTGACCACCATCCTCGACGCCGGCCCACCCAGGGCGCTGCCGCCCGAGGTAGTTGCGCTCGTAGACGTCATCTCGCCGAACGAGACCGAGGCCGAGGCGCTGCTTGGTAGAAGCATCGCGGATGTGGCCTCGGCCGAGGCTGGCGCCCGGCGGCTTCTGCAGATGGGTGCGGCGGCCGCCGTGATGAAACTCGGGGCGTGGGGCGCCGTGGTCGCGACGCCCGATGAGGTGTCTCACATCCGGGCGCAGCGCGTCGAGGCCGTGGACACGACGGCTGCCGGCGATGCCTTCACCGCGGCGATGGCCGTCGCGCTTGCCGAGGGCCAATCGCTCAGGGAAGCCGTCGAGATCGCCGTCTGCGCCGGCGCACTCGCCGTGACTGTCTTCGGCGCCCAGCCGTCGCTGCCGACGCGGGAGAAGCTGGCGGAGTTCTGCCAGGACCGCGGCTGCAGGGCCTCACTGTCACCCTGAGCCACGCGAGGGGTCTCGCCTTGTGCACGGCGAGATTCTTCGCGTTGCTCAGAATGACATAGTGCATCTGTCGGCGCTGCCAGCCAGAAGGAGTGCTGTCTGGGTGGACACTCAACCGCCGAAGATATCAGCGTCCCTCATGTGCGCCGACCTCTGCAACGTGGAGCGCGACGTGCGCGCCCTCGAGCAGGCGGGCGTTGACTGGCTGCACTTCGACATCATGGACGGGCGCTTCGTGCCCAACATCACGCTGGGCCCGGATTTCGTGAGGGCCGTCCGCGCCATCAGCGACTTGCCCCTGGACGTGCACCTCATGGTGGAGGAGCCGGAGCGTTACCTCCCGCAGTTCCTCGACGCCGGCAGCGACATCCTCGCCATCCATGTCGAAGCCACGCGGCACCTTCGGCGCACGCTGCAGCTCATCCGTGAAGGCGGCGCGCGGCCCGCCCTCTGCCTCAATCCCGCGACGCCTCTTGACGCCATCGAATACGCCGCCGACCTCATCGACATGCTCGTCATCATGACGGTCGATCCCGGCTTTGCGGGGCAGAAGCTGATCCCGACTGCACTCCCAAAGATCGCCGAAGCCAAGGAGCTCCTTCGGGCACGGGGCTCGGATGCGGAAATCCAGGTGGACGGCAACGTGAGCTTCGAGCACGCGCCAGAGATGGTCGCCCAAGGCGCCACCGTACTCGTAGCAGGAAGCTCCAGCGTGTTCCGGAAGGGCCTCAGCATCGAAGAGGGCGTCAAGCGGCTGCGGGCAGCGGTCGCAACGCAGGAGCGATAGGCCAATCCGGCTGTCCGCCATTCGGTCCGGCATGTGGCTTCAGGAAGAGGTGGGCCAGCCGGCGACAGAAAGCGCGGAGACCCATCGTGGCAATAGAAAAAGGGGTCAGGCCCTGATTCGAGATTCGGGCCTGACCCCTCTTTTGTGCGTCGGCACCGTGACTACTCGATGGCGATCTTCCGCCCCTTTTCCTCCTCCGGCTTGGCCTCTTTCGGCACGCGTACTTCGAGGATGCCGTCGGTGAACTTGGCTTTCGCCTCGTCGAGGTGCACCGCGCCCGGCAGCGGGAGCCGGCGAGTGAACTTGCCGTACCGGCGCTCGCGCCGCATGTAGTTCTCGCCTTTGACCTCTTCCTCCGCCTGGGTCTCGCCGGAGATGGTGATGGCCTCCTCGGTCACCGTCACCTCGAGGTCCTCCTTGCTCATCCCCGGCACGTTGGCTTTGACCACGATCTCGTCGTCCGTCTCGTACATGTCCACGCTCGGCGCCCAGCGCGTCATGCCACTGAGGGGCCGCATGAGCGATCGGCCGCCGAAGCGCTGCTCGAACAGGTCGTTCATCTCGTCCCACAGCGTTGACATCTGAGTGAATGGACTCCAACGCGTCATCTTGTCCATCTACGTCACCTCCGCCTATTACTTTGCCGCCTGCTGCGCTCCCACGAGCAGACGCAGCTTTATCTCGTCGCCGTCGGCGTCGGCGACGATGGTATCGCCCTCAGCGAACTCGCCGCGCAAGATAGCACTGGCGATGGGATTCTCGATGAGCCGCTGTATAGTGCGCCGCATCGGCCGGGCGCCAAAGGCCGGGTCGAAGCCATCCTTGCCCAGCACGGCCAGAGCGCTGTCTCTCACGTCGAGCTTCAGATCCCTCTCGGCCAACGCATCGCGCAGCCGGTTGAGCATGAGCTGCGCGATCTGCCGGATCTGCTTCTCGTTCAGCGCGTGGAAGACGATGATCTCGTCTATGCGGTTGAGCAGTTCCGGTCGAAAGGCAAGTCGCAGCGTGTCGAGCACTCCCGCGCGCATGCGCTCGTAGGCCTCGTGCTCCTCGGCCTCGGTCATGTCGGCCCGCGGGGGCTCGATGTGCTCGCTGCCGAGGTTTGAGGTCATGATCAGCACGGTGTTCTTGAAGTCAACGGTGCGCCCCGCCGCATCGGTCAGTCGCCCATCCTCCAGGATCTGCAGCAGCACGTTAAACACGTCCGGGTGCGCCTTCTCGATCTCGTCCAGCAGGATCACCCGGTATGGCCGTCGCCGCACGGCCTCGGTGAGCTGGCCGCCTTCTTCGTAGCCGACGTAGCCCGGCGGCGCCCCGACGAGCCGCGACACGGTGTGCTTCTCCTGATACTCGGACATGTCGATGCGCACCATGGCGTCCTCGTCGTCGAAGAGGAACTCGGCGAGCGTCTTCGCCAGCTCCGTCTTGCCCACGCCGGTGGGGCCGAGGAAGATGAACGAGCCGATGGGCCGCCGCGGGTCCTTGAGGCCGGCGCGCGCGCGGCGGATGCACTCCGAGACGGCCTCAACGCCGGCATCCTGCCCAACGACGCGCTCATGCAGCGCCTCCTCCATCTTGAGCAGCTTCTCGGCCTCTGCCTCGAGCATCTTGGACACGGGGATGCCGGTCCAGTCCGAGACGATCCCGGCGATGTCCTCGGCATCCACGCTCTCGCTCAGGCCGCTCTCGCGGAGCCACTGCTCCTTTGCGTCGCGCAGCTTCGGCCGGAGCGCCTCGGCCTTGTCGCGTATCTCGATGGCCTTTTCGTACTCGCGTGCATCGGCCACTCGCTTGCCCTCGGCGTCGAGCTGCTCCAGCTCCCGCTCCATTTCGCGAATCTCCGGGGGCGCGCTGTACGTTTCGATGCGCAGCTTGCTCCCCGCTTCGTCAATGAGGTCGATCGCCTTGTCGGGCAGGAAGCGATCGGTGATGTATCGCGCGGACAGCTCCGCGGCGGCTGTGAGGGCCTCGTCGCTGATCTTCACCTCGTGGTGCGCCTCGTAGCGGTCGCGCAGCCCCGCGAGGATCTCGACGGTCTGCTCCACCGTGGGCTCCTCGACGATGATAGGTTGGAAGCGGCGCTCCAAAGCCGCGTCCTTCTCCACGTGCTTGCGGTACTCGTCGGGCGTGGTGGCGCCGATACACTGCATCTCGCCCCGGGCCAGCGCCGGCTTCAGCATATTGGAGGCATCCATGGCGCCTTCAGCCGCGCCGGCGCCGACGACAGTGTGCAGCTCGTCGATGAACACGATGATCTCGCGGCTGGCGGCGCGTATCTCGTCCATCACGCCCTTGAGGCGTTCTTCGAATTCGCCCCGGTATTTGCTCCCGGCCACCATGGCCGGCAAGTCCAGAGCGATCACTCGCTTGCCGCGGAGTATCTCCGGCACGTCGTTGCTGGCGATAGTCTGCGCCAGGCCCTCGACGATAGCCGTTTTGCCAACGCCCGGCTCACCCAGCAGCACCGGGTTATTCTTGGTGCGCCGGCTCAGCACCTGAATGACGCGCTTGATCTCCTTCTCCCGGCCGATCGTTGGGTCAAGCCGCCCCTCGCGCGCCAGCTCAGTGAGGTCGCGCGAGAAGCGCTCCAACACCTCGTATCGCGCCTCGGCATGCGGGTCAGTGGCGCGCTGGGTGCCGCGGATGTCCCGCAGCGCCGCGTACACGCGCTCCACGTCCGCCCCGGTGCGCCGAAGGATTTGCGCCCCCTCGCTCTGGCCCTCGCGGATGATCCCGATGAGCAGGTGCTCGTTGGCAACGTAGGTGTCCTTGAGCCGCTGGGCCTCCTCCCACGCCAGGTCGAACACTTTCTTCACCCTGGGTGTGATGAAGATCTGCGCCGTGTCGCTCGGCTCCCGTACCTGCACGGCCGGGACCCTGGCCAAGGCGCGCTCCAGCTCCGTGCGGACACTGTCGGCATCGGCCGCAATGTGCGCCAGCACCTTCGGCGCCACACCATCGGCCTGCTCCAGAAGGGCGAGCAGGATATGGTCGGCGTCGAGTTGGTTGTGGCTGTAGCGCTCCAGGATTCCCTGAGCCGCTCCCAGCGTCTCTTTTGCTCTATCAGTAAGCCGCTCAATGTCCATCGGAGATCACCATCCGGTACGGCGCCCGTCGTCGGCTGCAACGGCGCAGTACGGCCTCTGGTGGCTACTCAATCTCCACTATGCGGGCCTGCCGCGGCCGGCGGCGGATGCGCCTCGAGCTCGAACTGGCATCGCTGCGGGGCACCAGTGCGGTAAGCCGCGCCTGCTCTGCCTGCAGCGTTACATTCTCTTCCTGCAGGTCCAGTATCTGTTCCAGCAGATCGAGGATCACCGCGACGCCGGCAATGTTCACCCCGAGCTCCTGCGTGAGACGCCGTACTTGCCGTACGCGCTCCAGGTCATCGTCGGAGTAGAGTCGGACGTTCTGCCTCGTGCGCTCCGGCGACAGCAGTCCCTCGCGCTCGTACATCCGCAGCGTTTGCGGATGACACTGCACCAGCTTCGCGGCGACGCTGATGACATATACTGGTTCGGTGCTGTCCCGCTGCACTGCTCTTCACCTCCACATTCCGGCTGGCCTGACGCGGCCTAGCGCCTTCGCTTGGCCGCTCGGATCCTCTCCCGGGGGGCCTGGTCCAATGTCTTCGCCAACTCAGTGATCAGCTCTCGTTGCTTCCGGGTGAGCTTTTTCGGCACGGTGACCATCACGCGTACGTATTGATCGCCCTTGCCACTCCCGCTCACCCGTGGGGCTCCCAGCCCCCGCATGCGCAGCGTCTGACCGCTGCTCGTCCCCGCGGGAATCTTGAGCTTGGCTTTGCCGTTGATCGTCGGGACGGTGATCTCACCGCCCAGAGCGGCCTCGGCGACGGTTATCGGCACTTCGATGTAGAGGTCATTGCCGCGCCGCTCGAAGAACTCGTCAGGCTCCACATTTACCGTCAATATCAGGTCCCCATTGGGACCGCCCTTTATGCCAAGGGCGCCTTCGGCCTTGACGCGAATCTTCTTGCCCGTGTCTACTCCGGAGGGTATCTTCACCTTGATGCGCCGGCTTCTGGTCGTCTCGCCCGAGCCGTGGCACTTCTCGCACTGGCTCGATCGCTGCGTCCCGGTGCCGCCACACTGCGGGCAGGGCGTGCCGAGGTTGAAGATGCCACGCTGCGCTTGAGTCACGCCTGAGCCGCCGCACGCCGAGCACGGGATCGACTCACCCCCCTCGCCACCGCACTGCGGGCACGTGTCGGTTATGCCCACACTGAATTCCTTCGTGCCGCCCAGCACGGCCTCGCGGAAGCTGACGGTGATCTCGGAGTCGATGTCCTGTCCGCGCCGAGGCCCCTCGGAACGGCTCGCGGTGCGTGGCCCGCCGTGGACGCCGCCGAAGAACTCATCGAAAAAGTCGCTGAAGCTGCCGCCAAATTGCCGGGCGAAGTCGCCGAACTCCACATTGCCGGTCCACGTGTACGTTCGGCCGGGGCCGCCTTGGGTGGCCTGTTGCCACTGGCGCCCGAACTGGTCGTACACCTTGCGCTTCTCGCGATCGCTCAGTACGTGATAGGCCTCGCTGATCTGCTTGAAGCGCTCCTCAGCGTCCCCGTCGCCCGGGTTCACATCGGGGTGATGCTTGCGGGCCAGCTTCCGATAGGCCTGCTTGATCTCTTTGTCCGAGGCATTACGCGAAACGCCCAGCACCTCATAGAAGTCACGCCTGGCCATGTGCATCACCCCCTGCCGTCATGATTTCACTTCCCGGCATACGGCCCCCGGATAGGCGCGTTGCCTCCCTAGCCGCTGATCTCGATCCGCCTCGGCTTGGCGCCCTTGCTCTTGGCAACCGTCACCTCAAGCACCCCGTCGTGCATTCGGGCGGATATCTCGGAGACGTCGGCCGCGGCGGGGAGGGTCAGCCGTCGGCGGAACCTGCCATACTGCCGCTCCGTGCGGCGTATCGTTGCGTCCGGTCTCGGCTCCGGCGCACGCTTCTCGCCGCGGATGATGAGCATATCGTCCTCAGTGGTCACCTCGACGGCGTCGCGGGGTACGCCGGGTAGGTCAACGCGGATGATGAAGCTCTCGGGCATCTCGCAGAAATCGAGCACCGGAGCCCAGTCACGCGCGGCTTCCCGAGCCGGGATGCTGAAGTGCTCCCCGAACGCCTCTCGAAAGACTCGACCGAGATCGGCGAATGTCTGGTTGTGCACGTCCCATATGCTACCCCGACGATATGGCCGCTGGCTACGCATCGCTTCGCCCCCCCTCTTCTTGGGCTGCCTCGATCCGTACGTCTCGGCGCGCTGCTTCCGCCGCCTTCGGGATCGCCAGCGTGAGCACGCCGTCGGTGAGCTTGGCCGAAGCCCCCTCCGTATCCACGGGCACGCCGATGGAGAAGGAGCGCGAGAATGGCCCGTGCGGCCGCTCAGCTCGATGGAGCTGCTCGCCGGCGACGCGGGGCGCACGTTTGCGCTCGCCCGAAATGCTCAACGAGTCTCCCGTGAGCTCGATGTCAATGTCGTCCCTGGACAGCCCTGGGAGCTCGGCCGTGATCGTGAAGGCATCCGCGCTCTCGGAGATATCCATGCGCGGGGACCAGCGGCCCGGCGCGGTCGTCGCTACGCGGGCAGCGGTGCCTATGGTGTCCTCCAGCAATCGGTCCAGCCCCTCGCGCAGACGGCTGAAACCATCGAATGGATCGGTGTAGTCGTAGCGCATGCTACTCCCCTCCTCATCGCGTAATGGTGGCTACTGCTTCTCGTCTTCCGCGGTGAACTCGGCATCGATGACGTCGTCGCCTTCCTGACTCGTGGGCTGCCCCGTCGTGCCCTCGGCCTGCGCCGCTTCAGCCTGCGGCGCCTCGTCGGCCGTGGCAGCCTCGTACGCCTTGGAGGCAAGCGGCGCGAACGCCTCCTGCGCGGCCCGCATGGCGTTGCGGATGCGCTCCACGTCATCGCCCTTGCCGGCCTCGCGCAACTCGGAGATCTTGTCGCGCACCGGCTGCTTCTCACCGTCGGAGACCTTGTCGCCCAGATCATTGAGCGTCTTTTCCAGTTGATAGGCAACCGTGTCTGCCTCGTTCTTCGCCTCGACTACCTCGCGCTGCTGCTTGTCTTCTGCAGCATGCGCCTCGGCATCTTGGATCATTTGGTCGATCTCTTGTTTGTCGAGCTGCCCGGAGCCGGTGATCGTGATGCTTTGCTCCGTGTTCGTGGCTTTGTCTTGGGCAGAGACATTTACGATGCCGTTGGCGTCGATGTCGAAGGTGACCTCAACTTGCGGCACCCCACGAGGCGCCGGCGGGATCCCCGTCAGATGGAACTTGCCCAGGGACTTGTTGTCCCCCACCATCTCGCGCTCGCCCTGCAGCACGTGCACTTCGACGGTCGTCTGGAAGTCGGAGGCCGTCGAGAAGATCTCCGATTTCCTCGTGGGGATGGTGGTATTGCGCTCGATGAGCTTGGTGGTCACGCCGCCGAGCGTCTCGATGCCGAGCGTCAGCGGCGTAACGTCCAGAAGCACCATATCCCGCATCTCATCCCCCAGAACAGCGGCCTGAATGGCAGCGCCCATGGCAACGACCTCATCCGGGTTCACGCCCTTGTGCGGCTCCTTGCCGGTGAGACGCTTCACCAACTCGTGGACGGCGGGGATGCGCGTCGAGCCGCCCACCAGGATGACCTCGTCGATGCCATCCTTCGTCAGCTTTGCGTCTTTCATGGCCTGCTCGACCGACTGCGCCGTCTTGTCGATGAGATCGCCGATGAGCTCCTCAAGCTTCGCCCGCGCGAGCGTCATGTCCAGATGCTTCGGCCCCTCACCCTCCACCGACGTGATGAACGGGAGGCTAATCTGCGTCTGCACCGTGGTGGAGAGCTCGCACTTGGCCTTCTCCGCTGCCTCTCGCAGACGCTGGAGCGCCTGTCGGTCCTTGCGCAGATCGATGCCCGTGTCTTTCATGAACTCTTCGGCCAGATGGTCAACGATGCGCTCATCGAAGTCGTCACCGCCCAAGTGCGTGTCGCCGCTGGTGGCGAGAACCTCGTAGTAGTCCCTGTCGTCCTCTTTGCCGCGCGAGATCTCAACGTCCAGGATCGACACGTCGAAGGTGCCGCCACCGAGATCGTACACGAGTATGGTGGCCTCCTTCTTCTGCTCGCCGAACCCGTACCCAAGCGAGGCCGCCGTCGGCTCGTTGATGATGCGACGCACGTTCAGCCCGGCGATCTCGCCGGCGTTCTTCGTTGCCGTGCGCTGGCTGTCGTCGAAGTACGCGGGCACGGTAATGACGGCGTCCTTGACCTCCTCGCCCAGGAATGCCTCGGCCTCCTCCTTGAGCTTCCGCACAATCATTGCCGAGATCTGTTCGGGAGAGTGGTCCTTGCCATCCACCGTGCTCTTGTCGCGAGTGCCCATCTTGCGCTTTATCGACGTCACGGTGCGCTCCGGACTCAGGATCGCCTGCCGCTTGGCCTGAACGCCAACCAGCCGCTGACCATCTTTGCCGAAATGCACGACCGATGGCGTGATCCGCGAGCCCTCGCGGTTCGTTATGACCACCGGATCGCCGGCCTGGACCACCGCTACCACCGAGTTCGTGGTGCCGAGGTCAATACCGATGATTTTTGCCATTTACATCACCGCCTTCGCAGACTGTTCCGGCCTGGGCGCCGATCATGGCCCAACAGACCGGCCCGATCATCGCCGGCACTCATCGCTGTCGCTGTGCCGGCATTCGGCTTCTTATTCGGTGTCGTTATCATAATACTTTATAACATTATTGTCAAGATGGCTGCCTGTTAAACATCCACGGTATGTTCAGCGCCTGGCACTGCCATAATGTGAGCCATCACACATAACGGTTCGAGCGCGCCTCTCGCCCGCCACCCAATGCGCTGCTGTGTTGCGCTCGCCCACCGATGGCGACACATATCTTCGGGTGACTCTCGCAATATGCACAAAGCGGAGCGGATCATCCCGACGGGGGAGCTTCCAGGGGCATCCGAGGCAATGAAGGTATTCGGTCACCGCAGCATGAACCCTCGAATTGATCGTTCGTCCAAGAATTGACTATCGACAGCGCTGCTGCTGTTATTGGGGAGAGGAAGGTCCGCATGAGAAGCCGCGAGCTTGTGTCGGTCGCCGTCGCCGCTGCCCTGGTAGTCATATCCGCTCTCGGGGCGCTGAAGTTCAAGCGGGAACGTGACGTGATCCGGAGCACGCTGACCAACTACGCTGCCGCTGTGCCGATTGCCATGGTCAGCTCTGCCGGCGCGCAGGCCCCGAGGAGCGTCACCGACATGGTCCGGAAGGCCAAGAGCCTCATCGCACGGGGACAGTATGCGCTCGCGCGCGAGCAGCTCGACCGACTCAGGCGTCAAGCGCCGGTGCGTGC
This sequence comes from Armatimonadota bacterium, assembly GCA_030601885.1. Taxonomy (GTDB): domain Bacteria; phylum Armatimonadota; class Zipacnadia; order JAUWAU01; family JAUWAU01; genus JAUWAU01. The sequence goes on along the minus strand of JAUWAU010000012.1, from coordinate 135,817 downwards.
CGACAGGGCCGATACAGAGCCTGAAGAGAAGGTGGAGGTGGAGCCCCCGAGGCGGCGCCAGCGTGGACCCGGCGAGAGGCCTCTCGGGCAGCCGTTCGGGCTTGCGCGCGGGCGGCAGGGCCGCCAAGTGAGCCCGGAGGCGCGCGAATTCTTCGAGAGCCATCCGGGACTGAATCGGCGGGCACAGGCCCTCGCCGGGGCCGTGATGGCCAAGAGGGGTGAGGGGGAGGATGTCCGACAGCCCCAGGAGCTCCTGCGACGGGTGATCGAAACCGCGGAAGAGGGCGACGCGGGGGCCGTGGAGGAGTTGTTGCGGCGGACCGAGAGGGCCCTCGGTGGGGCACCCAAAGCTCCTGAAGCGCCGGGCGAGCGTCGGCAGGGGCGCCCGGGTGGTCCACCGCGCCAGGCACAGGCGCTGCAGCGGAAGTGGGCTGAGCTCCGCGAGGCAGCCCGGAAAGCGGAGGCCGCAGGAAAAGACCCGCGCGCGTTGGCAGAGCTGCTGCCGAAGATACGCGAGGCCATGGAGAAGGGCGACGTCAAGCGTGCGGAGCAGTTGCTCGACGAGGGGACCGCCAGGCTAGAGCGGGCGAGGCCATCGCCAGCGCGTACAAGACAGAGAAGAGGCCGTGGCGGACCCGCGGACCGCCCGCGTGGTGCCCGGCCCGGCAGGCGCCCGCAGGCCCCGGGAATGGCGGGAGTGCGGCGACTGATTGAGATGCTCATTGCTACGATGACCCAGGAGCAGGAGGCGCTCAACAAGGCGCGGGACAGCATGGCCAACGCCGAGCTTGCGCTGCGCGAGAAGAACCAGGAACAGGTCCGCGAGATTCTTCAGACGGCCCGGGCGGAGCTTGCACGCATCGAGCACGGTCGCCGGGCGCTGGTCGAGCTGGCTCGCGAGGGCCCGCGGCGGCCGTCGGAGCCGGGGGCGAGGGAGCGCGCCGCCCGCCCGCCCTCTCCCCGCTTGGAGGGCCCCCTCCCCGTCCCGTTCATAAAGCCCCGGGAAGCCGTGGGCCACATCGGTGACGCCTTCGACAGAGTGCGGACGCTCACCGATGACGACTATGCGGCCGGTAAGCAGAGGCTGGCGCTCGCACTGCTCGAGCGTGTCTTCTCGTTGCCCGAAGAGCCGGAGAAGAAGGCGGAGGACAAGCCCGTGGCCGGCGCGCCTGTGACGGAGGACGTCGTTCGCCAGAAGCTGGAATCGGCCGAGGAGCCATATCGGGAGGCCAAAGCCGCGGACGGAGAGCGTGCGCAGGAAGCCCAGCGCTTGCTGGGCGAAGTAAGACGCCTGCTGTACGAGGGGAAGTACGACGAGGCGGACGAGGTCCTGGATGGCGCCCTCGCCCTGCTGGGCGTGGCTGCACCCGAGCCTGTCGGCGGCGCTGTAAGCGAAGAGCCGCGTCGCGAGGACCACGACGAAGCCACCGACCCCTGACCGGCGCCCGTTGGGCCAGGCGCCGCATCTCGGTCTGTATCCAATGGCTTCAGCGCGGCTCTCGTGAGGGGGCCTTAAGGAGCCGCGGGCACGTCCTGGGTGAGAACCCAGAGCTGCTTGGCTACGCAGCTCTCCGTGCCTCGCCACAACCCGACGGCCACGTCTACCACATCGCCCTCGCGCAGTTTGTCCGGGTTGATGATTGCACCGTCGCGGCGAATTGTCGTGCGCTCGTCCAGCGTAACGACGATGACAGCCCCTGCAGTCGTGACGGACAGTTCCCGGCCGCCGCTGCGAATGCTCCGAATGGTGCCGCTGAAGTCAGCCCGGCGCACACGCTCCATCGGACTTGCCACCGCTGACCTCCTGGCGCGTTCGGGCGCGGTCACCTCGAGGATCGGGTACCGCGGCTCCCAGCGACGAGCTGGCCAGGGGAAGTCACTCAGATCGGTGTCGTAGTCTTCTCGCCCCTCCCGCCACTCATACCTCGTCGGCACTTCCGCCGTTCCGGCCGGCGGCGTTGGTACGTCCTGGCCTGCCTCTGGACGTGCGTCCGCCACGATCTCGCTCCAGTCATCTTCCGAGATGACGAAGAGCGCCGTGGCGTGGAATTCACCGCGCACCTCCTGGCCGAACACCGCCAGCGGCACGCCTCGGGCCAGCGTGTGCTGCGTCTTCTTCGCCGGCTCACCGTCGATGCGCGTTGACTCGGTCACCATGATGGTCCGCCGGGTGCCGTTGAGGGCCTCCACACGCACGCGCATTCTCCACTGCCGCGTGCGCGTCTCGGTCAGCTCCGTGACGACACCGACGAAGTCGGGCTGCGCGCGCCCGACCGGCGGCTGATCGCCGGAGCGATCGTAGCGAAAGATCCATCGGCCGCGAGCTGACTTTCCGTCTGCGCCGACGGCGCCGGATGCCATCAGCGCCACGAGCGTAACGCCGGCCACTACCAGAGTTGATGCGCGTGGGACATTGCGCAGTCGCACTGACGCGCCTCCTTTCACCGCCGGATCTGTTGTTCCCTCAGTTTCGCCGGGCATAACGTAAGCCCCTCGGTGACGTTCGTCACGTCGTCGGCGGGGCCCGCCCCGATTTACAAGTCGTTTACAACACTTTGTCAAACAATTTACGCCCCATGTTGGAACACGACCACGGAACCGACGTTATATCTAGTGGCAGCTCGATTAGGTTCCTTCGCTCTCTTCTTGGCGGTCTAGACTTGACTCACAGCCTCTAAGAGGGCAGCCGTGGCCGTCCCAGGCGGTCGGGAACAGCGTCTGGGGCGGCCGCGGTTCTTTATGAGCCCCGATCGCGCTCCGGACCCCGTGCCCCGGCACGAGGTCGAGACCGACGCTCCGGCATCCCCCAACCACGACCATCCCCTGCGTCTCCGCACCTTGCAACTGCGCTGCCTGTCTGATCGTCTCAGTCAGGTTCCCTCGTGCGCGCCCGTGGCTCCTTGAGCCAGAGGGTTGCTGCCAGGCACCCGATGCCGAAAACCAGGGAGATGGCAAAACCCAGCTCGAATCGCTGATGCGCGCCGATGACGGCCGCCCCGAGCAGTGGGGCGAACGCCAGCGGGAACAAGATAGCGTGCATCATGCCCATATAGGTGGGCCGCTGCCTTTCGGGGGCGATCTCGAGCAGGTAGTTCGTCTCGCCCATCATGCGCCCGGTCTGCGAGAAGCCCAGGAGCAGCAGCGCAAGGCTGACGACCACGAGCTGCGGGCTGAAATCGACACCGAGCCGCGTAGCCACGACCTCCGGCGACAGCCGCGCCGCCACAAGGGCAAGCACGGGCGCCCCCAGCCCCACACTGTTGGTGAGCAGCAGCAGCCGGCGGTTGCCCTGCGCGTCCCCCACATAGCTCCACAGCACGTTCGCCACGGTGCCGCTCAGCATCAGGATGGACACAAAGAGGCCGACCATGGCCTCGCTCGCGCCGAGCCGGAGCTGCGCGAAGGGGACGATGAAGGGCACGGCAATGTTCGTGAGGCCGGATAGCACGCGCACGAAGACGAGGCTGCGGTAGTCTCGATGGCGGCGCATTATGCGGGGTCCACGACGCATCTGCATGGCGAAGCTAAGCCGACGCCGATGCGCCACCCCAGGCGGCTCGTCAACGAGGGAGAAGAACAGAACCGACAGGGCCGTTGTGGCCCATCCGAGCAGGAACACCATGCTGTAGCTCGTCGGGAACGGGTAGCCCGTGCGCTCGTCCAGGATATGCTTGACCGCGAATCCCGCACCGAATGCCAGGATTCCGCCGAGGAAGCGCCGTGCGCCGAAAAAGCGGCCCAGGCGGTTCGCCGGCATCGACTTGCTCACGATGTCGAAGAACGGGATCATGCCGATGCCGCCCAAGGAGTTCACCAACAACATCAGAAGGACAAAAGCTGCAAAGGTGCCGATACTTCCCTCGGTCGCTCGGGGCACAACGACGAAGGTTATGATGCCGAGGGCGACCACCCGCGCGGCGCCGGAGACGCGGTAGTAGCCGAGCTTGCGGGGTGTTCGTTCGAGAAGGCCGGCCATGAGCGGCGGGGGCCACAGCCAGCCGGCGACGCGGACGCAGCTCATCAGGGCAATCCAATACATCAGGTGCGGATTGTCCTTCAGCAGATGCACGACGAAGGCGGCCACGACGGTGCCCGGGTCCATGCAGGCCAGGCCGACCTGGTAGATGGCGCCGTTGACGACGCCGAGGACGAAGTTGCGCTTTATGAGCGGCGTCGTCTGAGCGTTTGCCATCGTGGGAGCCGGGACAGCTCAGTCCCCGCGCCTCTGCGCCGTGGGATCAGACAGGCACCTCGTCGTCGCCGTCGAAATCGACCAGTCCCACGTCATCATCCTCTGCAACGCTCAGGGGCGCCTCTGTTGCTGCCGTCTCAGGCAAGGCAAGTCTGAACTGGGTCTCGTACAGCCGCTGGTAGAGCCCGCCCCGAGCCATGAGCTCCTCGTGCGACCCCTCTTCTACCACCCGCCCCTCGTCCAGTACCAGTATTCGATCTGCATTCTGGACGGTGGAGAGACGATGGGCGATGCAGAAGGTGGTGCGTTCGGCCACCAGGCGATCGATGGCCTGCTGGATCAGTATCTCCGTCTCGCTGTCCACCGATGATGTAGCTTCATCGAGGATGAGGATGCGCGGATCGGTCAGGATCGCCCTGGCAATGGCGATACGCTGGCGCTCTCCGCCCGACAGCTTCACCCCGCGCTCGCCGATCTGCGTCTCGTAACCGTCGGGAAACGCCTCGATGAAGTCGTGCGCATTCGCTGCCTGCGCTGCCGCGACGATCTCGTCCTCGCTTGCCTCCGGCTTGCCGTAGGCGATGTTCTCCCGCACCGTCGTATTGAACAGGAACGTCTCCTGCATCACCATCCCGATGTGCCGGCGCAGCGAGCGCTGCTTCAGCTCCCGGATGTCATAACCATCCACCGTGATGCTTCCGTCGCTCACCTCGTAGAAGCGCGGGATCAGGTTCACCAGCGTGCTTTTGCCGGCCCCGCTGGGCCCCACGATGGCGATCATCTGTCCGGACTCAGCAGTCAGGCTCACGTCGCGGAGAACCGAGACCTCTTCATTATATGCGAAACTGACGTTTTTGAACTCAACGTGCCCACTTATCTTGCGCACATCTCGTGCATCGGGTGCGTCCACGATCTCGGGATCCGTGTCCAGCAGTTCAAATACTCGCTCGGCGGCGGCCATAGCTCGCTGGATCATGCTATACGTCCGCCCCAGGCCAAGTATCGGCCGGTACAGCTCGCGCAGATAGAGAGCGAAGGAGGCCATCTCCCCCTCGGTCATATTGCCGTGGCCAAGCTGCCAGCCCCCATAGAGAATGAGGGCGACGCCGCCTGAGGCCGTGAGGAGGCGCATGACCGGACGGGCCGCCGCCACGAGCTTCGCTGCCCGCACATTCCATTCGTAACTCTCCTCCGCCGTCTCATCGAACTGGCGTGCCTGTTCCGGCTCGCGGGCGAAGCCGCGCACGACGCGTATCCCGCTGATGCCGTCGTGGAGCACGGAGGTGAGGTCGGCGATCTTCTCGCGCGCCGTCCTGAAGGCTACGCGTATCTTGCCGCCAAGGTAGTAAACAAAGGCGGCCACCAGAGGCGCTATGGCCACCACCATGAGCGTAAGACGCCAGTCCATCGTGATGGTGAAGGTGACTATTCCGCCAATGCGAGTGAAATCGCTCACCAGGCTCTGCAGCGGCCCCAGCAGGCTCGACTCCATCGCCTGGACATCGCCCATGACTCGGGAGATGATCTCCCCGGTGCGCTCGCCCTCGTAGTAGCGGAGCGACAGCCGGTGGAGGTGATCGTTGAGGTTCTTTCGGAGATCGAAGATGATCCGCTGGCCGACTTGTGCGAGCAGATACGAGCTGAAGAACCCCAATATGCCCGTCAGCGCGAGGACGCCGGTATACGCCGCCGCGAGGACGATGAGCGGTTGGAAGTCGGCCGACCCAAGCCCATTAGGGGCCTGCCAGATCTCCTTCGCCGCATCAATTGCCCACCCAATGATGCGGATCGGGACGGCTCGCCCGAAGGAGGTGACCGCCAACAGCGCGAGCGCTATGGTGGTCTTCGTCCAGTGGGGCCGGAGATAGACCAGCAGCCGCCGGTACACGCTCAAAACCGGCGCCGTGGGCTGGTCGCCGCTGCTGTGGTCGCGCGGTCGTCCGTCGGGCAAGGTAGATGGCCCGCCCGAGATCCTCCCGTGGTGACCTGATCCCATTCCCCTCATGGTCATGCACCTGCGACGCTCTCGCGGATGGCGTATACTTTGCCGCTCCAGGCGCTGAAGAACAGCAGGCCGCCCCGGCGCACGATCGTCGAGTTGATCTGCCCGTCGGCCTGGAACGTCCACAGCAGGCTCCCCGTCGCCTCATCGAGCGCGTACAGCTTGCCGTTATCGGCGCCGAAGTACACTGTGTCGTGCCCCAGCGCGGGCGATGAATGGATGGGGCTGCCGGCCCGGAAGCGCCACCTGACAACGCCCGCGTGTAGATCCGACTTGTAGAATATCCCATCGCCACTGCCGAAGTACGCCCGGCCGCGGGACACTGCGGGCCGCGAGCGTATAGCGCCGCCAGTTTGAAAGCTGGCCAGCAGTGTGCCGTCCTGTTTGGAGATGGCGTACAGGCTGCCGTCGTCGGATCCGAAGCATACCACGCCGCCCGCGACGACGGGATCTGATAGAATCGAGCCCACACGCGGCGCCTCCCTGGCCGATGCCAGGGGAAAGCGCCATCGCGGACGGCCAGTTCCACCGTCGATGGCATACAAGTGGCCATCGAGCGAGCCGACATAGACCGTGTCGCCGTCGATCGCCGGAGCGGCAGCGATAGGCCCTCTGGGGCGCGCACATCGCCACCGCTGCTGCCCGGTGGCAGCATCCAGCGCGTACACCACGCCGTCGTCGGCGCCCACTATCACCATGTCGGCGAGCAACGAAGGCCCGCTCTGCACAGCGCCGCCCGTTGTGAACGGCGGGTCCCATGCCGCGGCTCCGGTCTCGGCTGACAGTGCGCGGACCTGGAAGCCGTCGGCTCCGAAGAACACCAGCCCATGCCCCAGAGCCGGGCGACAGTGCACCGAAGTGGCCGCATAAAACGGCTCGCCCCAGCGTGACCGTCCCGTTGCCGCCTCCAGAGCGTCTATCACGCCGTCGCAATAGGCGACGAAGATGGTGTTCTCACCGAAGACGATGTGCGAATCCGCCGCTCGCCCGGCCTCGTGGAGCCAGAAGAGCCGCTCAGGCGGCCGCGTGCGGCTCACGGCAGCGACGGTGGCGATGGCCAGGAGTACAGCGATGGGGATCAGGACGCGCAGGTGACGACGACGTGCCCGCCTCTTCTGCCACGTAAGGCGATAGCTCATTAGCCGGATTATAGCACATCGGGTGACGATGGAGAAGACGGCACACTCTCAGGAGGATGCACTGGTCGCAGCAGGGAAAGGGTTAAGGCATATGCTCTGTGAACCGGTGAAGCGAAGTGCGGAAATGTCCCTCGTGCGGCGGCGATAATCCCCTGTCAGACATTGTCGTCGTGTGTCAGCATTGCCGGGCGCCCCTGGCTCCGGCCCAGCCAGAGGCGGCGCCGGGCGCGGCGAAGCTCGCAGCACCGGACGCCGCCGGACTACGAAGGGAAAGGCGCCGCACGTGGCTGGTATATGCCGCATTCCTGATGACGTGCATGGCGATATCGGTCGTGCTCGTCGGCGTGGTCGGCCCGCGATGGACGCAAAGCACTCCGCCTCCGCTCGCGGAGATGGCCCCGTTGCTCGGCCGTATCATCCTGTTTGTCGTTTGCCCGGCGCTTGCCATCGGCGCACTCGCCGCCGAGCGCAGCCTGCTCGCAAATCCGCCGGCGTCGCCGCCCTTCGACGAGCGGCCCTGGATTGCCGCGCGAGCGGCCATGATCGTCGTTCTGGGCGCTGCGCTCGCGTGCCTCATTTACGGACTGATGCTGTCCTGTCTCAGCTACAGCTTGAGCTACTACTTCAGCTTTCTGCCGCTGCCCGTCGGACTGTTTATCTACGCCACCTGGCGTATGCCAGTTTACATGGCGCGCCTGAGGGAGTTAATGTACACTGAGCCTTGATCTGTTGCCGCTCCGACGCGGCGGGATTGGATTGATCCGTTCTGATTCTTCCACTGCGAGATGACATCCAGTCGCGATCGCTGCCGATCATCACCGCGGGCCTCATAGTGGGCTCGGGGGTCGCTCTATACTATCAGTGGATCGACCCGGGCGTCACGCACCAGTATGCCTTTGTCGGCCGCAATCTGATCTCGCGACCGATCCTGCAAGATCCCCTCCGTGTGCTCTCCACGTTGGTCAGCTCAGTCTTCTTGCACGCCGGCCTGGCCCATATCGGCACGAACATGCTCTTTCTGTGGGTGTTCGGGGACAACGTCGAGGACAAACTCGGGAAGATCAAGTTCGCGTTCTTCTATGTGGCCTGTGGCGCGCTGGCCAACATCACCCAGGCGATCTTCACCGGCTTCGGCTCAACCCCCACCATAGGCGCCAGCGGAGCAGTGGCCGGCGTTCTCGGCGCATACTTCGTCAGCTTCAAAGGGGCGCGCGTTCAGACGTTCATCTTCCCCTGGTCGATCTTTACCGGCCTGATTCCTATCCCCGCGCGCTTTTTCATTGTGCTGTGGTTCATCATGCAAGTCTTCGCCGGCTTTGGCGCGCTCGCCGGCGATGTCACCAACGTCGCCTGGTTCGCCCACATCGGCGGCTTTCTGGCCGGCTGGGTTCTGTGCAAGTGGATGTGCCCCAAGCCACCCTCGCTTCCTCGCGGGCCGAGGCTCGAGTGGATCAGGGAGCGTTGAGATGCGGACCGCTTCGTACACATGGGCCTCGAATGGTGAAGCCTTCTGCAGCTATGGTATAAGAGTGACATGAGGGCGGTCGTGTGTGCTGCCGCGCGCGGGGCACTGTAGCCCTGTGCACGGGCCCTGCGCCACGCGCGCTCCTTCGCCACCACGAAAGCACTAAAGGACATCGTTTGCGATGGGGCACACAATACTCGTTGTGGATGATGACGCAGACATTCGGGAGCTGCTCGTGACGCAGCTCACGGCGCTGGGCTACGAACCGATCACGGCCCAGGACGGTGTTGAGGCACTCGATGTGGCCACGGCGAACCGGCCCGACCTGATGATCGTGGACGTGATGATGCCGGGCCTGGACGGATTCCAGCTCGTCGAGACGATCTCAGCCCAGCGGTACACGGATGAGATTCCCTGCGTGTTTCTCACCGCACGCGACGGCGTCCCCGACCGGGTGAAGGGCCTGCGGCTCGGCGCATGGGACTACATCACCAAGCCGTTCTCGATGAGCGAGTTGGTAGCGCGCATCGAGGGCATCCTGGCTCGCCGCAAGCTTGGCGAGCAGTCCCTGGGTGAAGACTCCGTCGTCGCCGGCCGCGTCGAGGACGTCTCGTTGCCGGGAGTCATCCAGACCATCAGCGACTCGCGCTTGTCGGGACTCCTCACGGTCAACTCAGCCGATTCGTCTGCCGATATATGGTTCAGCGATGGCAACATCGTGAGCGTAGAGGTGGGCGAGAGCTCAGGCGAGGATGCGCTTGCGCGAGCACTGAGCTGGAAGTCGGGTACGTTCGGCTTCGAGCGCAAGGAGCCACCCTCCACCGAGGCGCTGGCCACAAGCAACATCGAGCTACTCATAAGGGCCATGCGGCGCGTGGACGAGGCCGCACGGACATAGGTGCGCAGCATGAGCTGGGCGCCCGTCGGCCGGCATTGCAGCAATCATGGGAGTGACGCCTGATGACACCAGAGGAGGCAGCACCTGAAAGCCTCGAGCAATTGCTTCGCAGCGTCAGGGAGAGCAATTCGGACATCACCGGCGCAGCGGTAGTGACGGCCGACGGCTTCAGCGTCGCGTCGGATCTGGAGCCGGATCTGGACGAGGAGGCCGTAGCCGCACTGACGGCCGATTTACTCGGCCATGCCGCACGCTCCATGAGCGAGTTTGGCCGCGGGGAGTGCGAGGAGCTGCATGCGCGCGGGGGGGACGGCTACGTCATGGTATTCCGCGCCGGCAGCGAGGCCGTCCTGGTGTGCCTGGCGAACCGCGAAGCCTCGCTGGGTCTGCTCATGCTTGACATGCGGCGCGCCGCGGCGAAAGCGGCAGAGCTGATGTAGCCGCCCACCCTTGGGACGCCGAGGAACTCCATGATCCCCTCGGCCCGTTGTCTCGGGTGACCGCAGCAGGGCCGCGCGATATTCTCAGGCCTTGCCCTTTTCGAGCTGTCTCAAGATGTCGGGGTCGAGGGCATCATCAAGCGCGGCCTTGGCTTTGGCATAGGTGACGGAGAGTGCAAGCTCCTCGTCGCTTCTCTCCCAGTCGAGAATGCGTAGGCCGAAGTGTTCCTCGATTGCCAAGGCTGCCCCGTACGCGGCATTAGTTCCTTCCTCGTCCAGGTAGACCGAGGCCAGTTGCTGCGCCTGTTGGTAGGCGTGGATTCTGGCACGTATCTCGCCGTCGAACTGCTCGCGCTCCGGCCTGCCCATGGCCTCGAACTGAGGGATGAGGTTGTAGCAGGCCACGAGTGCTCCGTGCGCGTTCTGGAGTGCCTCGATCTTCCTTTGGAGGAAGAACTCAGCATACCATCGTCTCTCTTCGGAACGCCTGCTCCGTGACTCGAAGAGTTGCCTGATTATGAGGGTCAGCAAGGCGCTGGCGAGCGCTATGACCGCATAGATCGCTGTATCTGACATTGCAGCCACTCCTCAGGAGATGGGCAGCCAGGGCGGCGCGCCGCCGGCAACCAGCCCGACTCTTCATAAGCACGAGCTGGCGGGCCCTTTGCTACCCGGAGCTTGAGCACCTCGCCGTCGAGCCCGTAGGCCAGCGCTGGTACGGGCACGAAGCGCAGTTCCTTTGCCCCCAGCAGGTTGTTGACGACTGCGGCGAACGCCTCCCTGACGCCATCCCACAGGACCAGATTCTCCTCGCTCAGTGCCGACCCCCGGACGTCTCCCTGGCCCACGTCGCCGCGGGAGGCACTGGAGCCAGCGGTCGTGTCATCCCCAGTGTTCGCGCAGAAGTGGTAGGCGCTGCGTTGCCCACTCGGTGTAGCTGAGGACCAGCGGCCTGGTCGCGAACCGGGCCGCTTTGACTTCTTCCCAGACGACTAAGTAGATGTTATACCGTTCGCAAATCTCTGCCACATGCCTCTCAGTCACGTTCTCGTCCGCCGTGAACAGGTACACGTTTGGGGAGCGCAGACTGAAGAGCTCCTCGGCGACCTCTGCCCACCGTTCCCGCAGCGTCCGCTTGACCGAGACAACGGCCGCGATGTTGCGGTTCTCCTGGTATGTGTCCGGGTCGGGGAGGATAAGGTCGGTACGGTACTGCGTCACCTGCCGGACGTATGGCACGCCGGCCAGGTCGAGGAGCCGTTCTATCTGCAGTTCGAAATCCTTCCCGCCGCGTGCCTTTCTGCTCTGACTGACGCTTAGGAAGCAGCGGCGTAGCAGGGGATACCACGAGGCGAAGAGGCTCATGACCCCCGCCTCGAAGCTGTTTTCTTCGGCCACTCTCTCTGCGGCCTGGAGATCCTGGGGATACTCGCTCGCGAGTTCGCGCAGTATGCCCTCAGCATAGGAGCGGTCCTCGTGGCGCTCCAGTACTGTCAGTGTATGTTCCCACACGCGCCTCAGGTGCTCGTCGAATCTCGCCAAGACTTCGTCGGGCTGAATGTCGGCGGGGGTATACTCTAGCTCTGTGAATGCCTCATCAACAATCTCGGACGAAGAGGGAAGGCCGCCCCGCTTGCGGACGCGACTCATCAAGGCGCTGATTTGGTCCCTGATGTCAGCCATCGGCTGGCGGTCGCCAGAAGTCCAGGAGGTACTCGAAGGTCACGCCCATAGTGATGTAGTTGCTCGGCCACCCGAAGATGCCAACGCGGTTCACGATGTTCGTTCTGTCCCAGATGATGGTGTTTCGTAGCTCGTAGCCTACTGAGCGTAATGCCTCTGTAAGGGCGATGTGGATCGTGACGCGCTCATTCTCCCACCACATGTCGGGGACATCCACCACGCAGTGCGCCTTCGGTCGAAGGAGCGGCAGCAACCCCTCGAAGATGTTCGCCATCTGCTCAGCGTAGCGCTCTAACGGTAGCGTGCCGAGGTCACGCTCGTCCTGGGAGTACTGCTCCACGCGCTGATACTGGCGGTTGTGCCGTTCGGGGCCGCGCCTGGACTTATTCTTCCGCGGCCGGTTCAGCAGATTGGCGTAGGGGGGCGAGGTGAGGATCAGGGAAACGGACTCTTCCGGCAGGTGCTCAGGAATGTTCCTCGCGTCGTCGCAGATGGCCAACTGCTGGGAATCCGCCAGGAGTTGCTGCTGGCTGAGCCGCTGCTTACACAGCTCGATGTAGCCAGGGTGCAGGTCGAAGCCCACCGCGTTGCGATCCGTGTCTCTGGCGGAGACGAGCGTGGTTCCACTGCCCACAAAGGGGTCCAGGACGAGCTCCCCCCTATGCGTGAACAGCTCAATGCACCGGGTGGAAAGGGCGATGGGATAGGTTGCGGGGTGGACGTCCTTGTCCCTGACGTCTCGGCCCTCGTAGAAGAACTGCCACACGCCGATCTGCGCCTTGAGCCACTCCTTGGGCGTCAAGCAGTTGATGTGGTTTCCCGGACACTCGCACGCGCGCTCAGTGTGTACGTCGAGCACCCGTTGCGCCTGTCGGGTGGGCAATGCAGCAGTAGATCCCTGCGACACGGTCGTCCTCCTCAATGCACATACGTGTTCGCCACGCCCGCCTCAAATCCTCGCCGGCCAGCCCCATCGCTGCGGTTGTACTACGGGAAGAGGGGCGATGTTCGCCTCAAACCTCGCACAACCACTCCGCGCTCGGAGCCTCGGGCGGCACATGATGGCCTCCTCTGCGACGTTCCTGGCTCCGCATGTGTTCTCCTATGTGTACCCAGATCTCCCGAACAACCCAAGTACCGCGCACCCTGTCGTCATGCCAAATCACTTGGGCAGCTATCGAGTCGGGCTGAAATGACACAAATGGCTCTCCAGTGGGCGAGAGTATCGTACTGCGATGAACCTCTGTCATGTGGGGCACCCTCGCGAACAGTACTAGGCCAAGGACGCCCTTGTCTGGGGAGGGCCGGGGAATGATTCCCAGCAACTCCTGAAGCCGGTCTTCTACGTACCGCAAGCCCCTGTGTGCAGAAGGCGTCCCAAGCGTTGCCCCTGCAGGATCGATGGGGCGGACGATGCGAGAGCAGTCCAACGCAACAATCCCTGGCACCTCCGCGTCTTGGATCTGGCCCACTGCCTCCCTGATGCGCCGTTCCACGCCGTGAATTGCCTGCGGCCGCTTGCACTCGATGACGATCTGCTGTCCTTTCCAGTTCAGGACAATGTCCGATGTGCCACCGCAACACACACCCTCGCGTGATATGCCGTCAACTGCCAGGACGTGGATGCCCGCCTCAAGCAGACGACCTGCCAACACATACACGAATGCATCGTTCCGCGGCCTGTTGCTGGCCGTTGAGGGCCGCTCGTCCTCCGCCACGACTGGCCCCTTGCTTAGGCAGTCTGCAATCTTCTCTCTCAAACCTGGGAAGCGCGGCAAATGAGGCTGCCACAGCTCGTAGATCTCGGTGATCTCAAAGCTCTCGTTAGCTGCAAGGAGATGGTCGCGCGAGCGCTTGTTGTCCCTGAAGAGCTCGGTCAATAGCTTAGCCAAGTCACGCCCTCGACCGCGACGAACGCGCAGGGCACGACACGCCTCTTCCACACCCGCCACGTGGTCTCGCCATGGCAATGTGTGCACTCGCGGCATTCCCTCCGCATCGCTCATCTCTGCACTTCCGTTCCAGAGCGCTTTTCTATTGGGCTCCTCCATGCTCTTGGCGTTGTCTCGACAACTCTATCATCTGCGCCCGCAGCGCACCGTGATCGTCGCGCGCGCTAAGCCCTGTGCGTATGACATCACTCCCAGCCGAGTATAACAGATGAGACGGGAATGGCAAGGCGCGCGTCCGCTCAGACAAGGGCGCGTGCATGCGCGCCTCCCTGCTTCACGGCTGGCTGCGCCCTAACCGGCCTCAACACGAGTGGCGCGACCTACCTCTCCCGGGAGCTGAGTGCCTGGCCCTCACCCGCACTACGGCAGCTTGAGGTATGGTGGCTACGAAGCCGGGGTAAGTGCGGGTGCCGAGTTTCCTAGGACGCTCCCGTCTCCGCTGAACCCTTGGCACTTTATCCTTTCCCCTGCCGTCACGCCCGGTCGGCGTACTGCTCTTCGAAGTATGCCTTACTGCGCGCGAGAGCGCATTCACACCAGTCGCGGTGCTTGGCGTACCAGCGGATGGTAGCGCGGATCTCGGCGTCGAAATCAGCCTTCGGCCGCCAGCCGAGGCTGTGCAGCTTCGAGCAGTCCAGAGCATAGCGCCGGTCGTGGCCGGGACGGTCCTTCACGAACCGAAGCAAGCTCTCGGACTTGCCAAGCTCATCGAGAATGATCCTGGCCATCTCGATATTGCGCCGCTCGTTGCTGGCGGCCACGTTGTACACTTGCCCCGGCTCCCCCCGCTCCAGAAGCACCTCGATGGCGCCGCAGTGATCGCTCACGTGGAGCCACTCGCGCACCTGCCGCCCGTCGCCGTACAGCGGGAGCGGCTCATCGCGTACGGCGCGCGTGACGAAAAACGGCACGAGCTTTTCCGGATACTGGTACGGGCCGTAGGTATTGGCGCCCCGCGTGATGATGGTCGGGACGCCGTAGGTGGCGAAAAAGGCATAGGCCATACGGTCGCCGCCGGCCTTGCTGGCCGAATAGGGATTGCGCGGCATCAGCGGCGCCGTCTCCTTCGCCCAGCCCTCGAGCAGCTCGCCGTACACCTCGTCCGTTGAGACGTGCACGAAGCCGTCAACGCGGTGCTCTCTGGCCGATTCCAGGAGCACGAAAGTGCCGAACACATCGGTTTGGATGAAGTCGCCGGCGGCCAGGATGGAGCGATCCACGTGGGTCTCGGCCGCGAAGTGCACGACCGCGTCCGCCTCGGCCATCAGAGCATCCACGACGTCCCTATCGCAGACGTCCCCCTGGACGAACGTGCACCGGGGATCCTTTTCGGCTCCCTCAAGATTCTCGACGCTGCCCGCGTATGTCAGTTTGTCGAGGACAGCAATCGAGCAGTCCTCGTGCTGCTCCAGCCAAAAGCGCACGAAGTTCGAGCCGATGAACCCCGCCCCGCCGGTAACCAGGAGTTTCTTTGGGAGCATTGCGCTGTGCCTCCGCGTCCGACTACTGATTGAACCGATCCAGGCGATGGCCGATGAAGGGATACCGGTACAGGCTGCCCTGAAATGCACGGTAGGCCCCGACGAGGCCGACCACCATGAATACCAACGAAAGCAACCCGTACGCCCCCATGAAGCCAAAGGGTAGATACAGCTCCGGGGGCGGCACGCCTCGGGCCACGTACAACATTGTACCGAAGAGAAGGAACGACATGCCGGCCCACATGAGAACCCAGGGCGGAATCAGCAACGCCTGCCACCCGATCGCCTGGATAGCGTGCGCGCGTACGAACCCCGATCTGTCCCGGTGCATAGCCCAGACGATCACGGGCGCCAGGATTCCCCAGAAGGGTATGATGACGCCCAGGTGCGCCAGCGCCGCCATGAGGTTCTCATCGGCTGTGTGCGACTCCATGCCGGGCGTCCCTCGACCTCGTTGGCAACCTGTTCCCTGCGCCGCGCGTTTGTCCTTGTAGCGTCCTGCCGAAGGAAACCGATGCGGCAGACGGAATCCTCCACGCAGTGAGGCCGGTACAGCGCAAATGGAAAGGAGCGCGCTTGGCATGACCATCCGTGCAATTGCTCTCACGCTGGCCGTAGCCCTCGGCGCAGCCTCTGGTGTCGGGGCTCAGGAGACCGGGAAGCAGCTCACGGGGCCACAGGCGGAGCTGGCTGCTGCGGTGGACTCGCTGACGCAGGCACTGATCGTGGGGGATCTGGAGGCGATAAAGCAAGCAATACACTTTCCCCTGATAGCCGGCATAGTGGCCGGCACGGAGGCGGTGCGCGTGGAGGAGGCGACCGAGGACCTGCTCACCCAGGAGGCTGTCGCTGCCGCCGTCGCCCGCTACGGCCTGGCGAAGCAGGCCCAGCTCGTGGAGCCCACCGTGGAGCTGCTCGCCGCGAACGTGGCCGTGCTGGCGGCGCCAATACAGTGGGTAAGCGAGGCGGGGAACGTGTTGATGGAGGATCGCATCGCCGGGCTGTTTGTCAAACACGCCGGCGGATGGCGGTTGAGCGCGGTCATCATGGGCGCCGTGCAGGCACTCGAACCGGACGAGGCGACGCGGCAGCAGATTGACGCCTTGACCAATGGAGTCGTGAAGGCCGTCGTTCAGCAGAAACAGGACGACTACATGGCTGCCTTCAGCCTCCCGGTAATCCACATAGAGCCGGAGCTCGGCGCGCGGCGGCTGGGCTACAACGAGCTTCAGGCGCAATATCGGCAGCTCACGTACATGGTCATGGACGTTGGCCTTGCCGACGCGGCGGTGAGCGTGCGGCACCTGTTCATGCTTGGTCCCAATGCCGCGTGCGCCATCGAGATGGCAAAGGGATTTGACGGCGCCGGCGCGCAGATCGGCTACCGTCCCCAGGCTGCGCTGCTCGTCAAGGAGGCCGGCAAGTGGAAGATCGTCGCTCAGGCAGTGGGCACGCCCGAAGAAGGCGTAGCGCCGGAGCAATAACGAGGCAAACGCCGAGCCGTTGAAGTGTGGCACGGGTTGCTCGTCCCTGTCTGACTCGTGCTACGTAGCGAGCTACTTCGCAGAGTAGCAAGCGGGACCCCGTACGGGGTCAACCCGTGAGTTGTGGTGGTGGTCAGCACTCGGCGCTTCTTGGGGTGGCGCTCGTCGCTGCAGCCGCTGTGGGCTCGCGGAGATGGTGAAGCGATTCGAGGACGCGTACCCCGACATCGACATCGACGCCAGCGCGCACGAGGCGGATACGTACAAGACGAACATCCGGGTGGTCATCGGCTCACAGCGGCCGCCCGACATATTCTTCGTCTGGAACCACGAGTGGCTGTGGAACTTCGTACCCGGCGGAGGACGTGGCCGCGAGCGCCACCGCGTCAGCGAATGAGGCCAGTTCTGAAGCAGGCACGTGAGTAGCATGTCGGCCCGCAGGGGCTGCCCTCCGGGCGCTCTGCGCGGGGGCGCCCCTCTGCGCTCGCCCACTTCCCTCTTCCCTGACGGACACCAGCCATTTTCGCCCCAACAAATCCTTGACGCTCCAAGAGGCGAAGCAGTATCATACGAGGAGGCCCGGACGGTCCGGGGCCAAACATCTGTGCACCCCGCGGTTGACGGAATGCGGAACCAGAAGCTCATCATCTACGGCGCGAGAGAGCACAACCTGAAGGGGATTGACGTCGAGCTGCCCCGCGATAAGCTCATCGTGTTCTCCGGCGTGAGCGGCTCGGGGAAGTCGTCGCTGGCCTTCGACACCATCTATGCCGAGGGCCAACGGCGGTACGTCGAATCGCTCTCGGCCTATGCGCGGCAGTTCCTGGAGCGCATGCAGAAGCCGAAGGTCGATCACATCGACGGCCTCTCGCCGGCCATCTCCATCGAGCAGAAGGCGGCCAGCGGCAATCCACGCTCCACCGTGGCCACCGTCACCGAGATTCACGACTACCTCCGCGTGCTCTACGCCCGCGTCGGGAAGCCCTTCTGCCCCGATTGCGACATCCAGATCAGCTCCCAGACACCGCAGCAGATCGTGGACAAGATGTTAGCGATGGGCGAGGGCACGCGCCTGCAAGTGCTCGCGCCCGTCGTCAGGGGCCGCCGGGGCGAGTACGTGGACGTGCTGGCCAACGCCCGGCGGCTCGGCTTTGCCAGAGTGCGCATCGATGGCGAGGCGCACGATCTCAGCGGCCGAATCCGCCTGGACGCAAAGCAGCGCCACGACATCGAGATCGTGGTGGATCGACTGGTCATCAAGGAGAAGGTCCGCTCGCGCCTGGCGGACTCCATTGAGACGGCGCTCAAGATCGGCGACGGGATGCTGATAGCGGATGTGGTTGGCGGCGAGGATGTGCTCTTCAGCGAGCGCTTCGCCTGCCACCAGTGCGGTATGAGCTTTGGCGAGCTGACGCCGCAGATGTTCTCCTTCAACAGCCCGTACGGCATGTGCCGGGAGTGTGGTGGATTGGGCACGCGGGAGGAGATCGACCCGGAGCTGCTGGTAGCCGACCCGAGCAAGTCGATCCTCGACGGCGCGCTGGAGCTGTACGGGACCCTGACAAGCCTACACGCCGAGCACATCCTGCGGGGCCTGGCCGACCACTACGGCTTCAAGCTGGCAACGCGGTGGAGAAAGCTGACGAAAGCCCAACAGGAAGCCATACTGTACGGCTCCGGCGACGAGGAGATAGAGTTCACCTACCGCACGCGGAAGGGGAAAGCGTTCAAGTACAAGCGCCCGTTCGAAGGCCTGGTGCCATCGAGCGAGCGCAAGTACCGCGGGACCCGGTCTGTGGCGACAAAGGACTACTACGGCCGCTTCATGAGCCAGGCGCCCTGCCCGGCGTGTGGCGGATCGCGCCTCCGCCGGGAGAGCCGCTCGGTGCGCGTTGCGGACAAATCCATCGTGGACGTCTGCGCCATGTCGGTGACGGAGGCGCTTGCATTCTCCGGCGGCATTCGCTTCAACAGGTCCGAGTCCGCCATCGCGAGTCAACTGCTCAAAGAGATCCACAGCCGTCTGAGCTTCCTGGCAGACGTCGGCCTCGGGTATCTGACCCTGGATCGCGCCGCGCCAACGCTCTCGGGTGGCGAGGCGCAGCGCATTCATCTGGCCACACAGATCGGCGCGCGCCTCGCCGGGGTGCTGTACATCCTGGACGAGCCCAGCATTGGCCTGCATTACCGCGATCACTCCCGCTTGCTCCAGACGCTTTTTCACCTCCGGGACCTCGGCAACACCGTCATCGTCGTCGAACACGACGCAAATACCATCCGATCGGCCGACTTCGTGGTCGATTTCGGTCCCGGTGCCGGCACGCGCGGGGGAAGGGTCGTATACGCCGGCCCGGTGAGCAAGCTTCTCAGTCACCGGCGGTCTTTGACGGGGAAGTATCTCTCCGGCCGCAAAACGATCCGCGTGCCGAAGCGCCGTCGCGGGCCGGTTGATAACATGTACCTCACAGTGGAGCGCGCGAGCGAGCACAATCTCAAGGCGATCGACGTCAGAATACCTCTGAGGCTGTTTACCTGCGTGACCGGGGTCTCGGGTTCGGGCAAGAGCACCGTGGTCAACGACATACTGTACAAGGGGCTGGCCCGGCGCTTGCATGGCGCCGCCGGACGCCCCGGTCGGCACGATGGGATGGCGGGCCTCGAGCACATCGACAAGGTCATAAACATCGATCAGAACCCCATCGGGCGCACGCCCCGGTCCAATCCGGCCACCTATGTGGGGGTCTTCTCCGCCATTCGCGAGATCTTCGCACAGACGCCGGAGGCACGCATACGCGGTTACAATCCGGGGCGCTTCAGCTTCAACGTCAAGGGCGGGCGCTGTGACGAGTGCGACGGCGACGGCATGCGGCGCGTCGAGATGCACTTCCTCCCGGATGTCTACGTGACGTGCGAGGCATGTGACGGGACGCGCTACAATCGCGAGACGCTACAAGTCTCCTACAAGGGAAAGAACATCGCGGAAGTGCTCGACATGACGGCGCGCGAGGCGCTGGCACACTTCGAGAACGTCCCGCGGATCAAGCGCATCCTGCAAACGCTCGACGACGTGGGCCTGGACTACATCAAGCTCGGCCAGCCGGCACCCACCCTCTCCGGCGGCGAGGCCCAACGGGTGAAGCTGGCCAAGGAGTTGTCCAAGGTCGCCACCGGCCGCACCTTCTACATCCTCGACGAGCCTACCACCGGGCTGCACTTCGCCGACATCGAGAAGCTGCTTGCCGTGCTTGACCGACTCGTCCGCGCGGGAAACACGGTGGTCGTCATCGAGCACAATATGGACGTGATCAAGGTGGCAGATCACATCATCGACCTCGGACCCGAGGGCGGCGACGACGGCGGACGGATCATCGGCGAGGGGACCCCGGAAGAGATTGCGGCACTCCAAGACTCCTACACCGGTGCCATCTTGCGCACCCAGTTGCCGAGCTTTGCGTCGTAGAGGCACTTGCCAGTGGTCAGTGGCCGGTGAGCAGTCGGGCTGAGCGCTCAGCTAACCGGACGAGGGAAGCGGTCGCGCACGGCATTCCACACTGACCATTGATCGCTGATGGTTGGACGGCTTGCACTGTGGTGCTCTCGGTGGTCGTGCCCACGTATAAGCGACCGGGCTCTCTGCGCTGCTGCCTGCAGTCGTTGATGGCCGGGCGCCGCGTTCCCGACGAGATCGTCGTGGTCATCCGTGACACCGATGCGACGTCGGCCAACATCGCGGCGGAGTTTCGGGAGCATTTCCCATCCGGGATTTGCCTCGTCCATGCGGTTGTGGATCGGGCCGGGCAGGCGCAGGCCCTCAATGCGGGGCTTGCGCACGCCAGCGGCGAGATCGTGTGCTTCATCGATGACGACGTCCTGGTGACCGAGGAGTGGCTCGCGAAGATCGAGGGGCACTTCCGCGACCCGGGGGTGGGTGGTGCTGGTGGTCGGGACGTCGTGTACCGGGATGGCATGCCCATTACTGTTCCCGCCGTAACACGCGTGGGATGCGTTGACTGGCTGGGCCGCATCATCGGCAATCATCACTGCGACCCGCTCTTCCGCGACCCGGTCTGTGTTGACCACTTGAAGGGCTGCAACATGGCGTTTCGGCGCAGCCTTCTGCCGGGTTTCGACGAGGCGCTGGTGCCGCCGACGAGCCTCAGCGACACGGATGCATCTCTTACAGTTCGGGCCACTGGGACGAAGCTGGTGTACGACCCGAGCATCATCGTTCACCACATTGCGGCGCAGCGCGCCGAGCCGGGCGGACGTGACGCGCGAGCTCCCGAGAGCGTGTTCGCTCATAGCCACAACGCCACGTACTGTCTGCTGAAGCACTTCCCCCCGGTGCGATGGCCGCTCTTCTTCCTCTTCAGCTTCCTCATCGGGGAGGGCGAGGATATCGGGCTGTGGAAGCTGCTGAGGCGCTTGCTCGGCGGCGATGGCTCTGCGCTGAAGCAGTACCTGGTCGCCTGCTGCGGCAAGATGGTCGGCCTCTGGACCTACGTGGCGGGTTGGCGCACCCGACGCCAGCGCGGTAGGCAGCGGAAGGCTGGCGCCCGAGCACGACCGGGGCCCAAACACGCCGGACAGACGCCGCGCAAGCGCAATGCGTGACACCAGGTGGCCAGCGCCGCGCCGGTGTCCGGCGGGCCGCCGCCTGCGATACCGGCGCCGATGGGGGGCTCTACAGCCTGCGCATCGTCTTTGTGCTTGAGGACATCAGCCGCACCGGCGGCATGGGCCGGGTCGTACTGGAGCATGCTGAGCGCCTCGCGGACAGGCACGACGTGCACCTGCTATGCACCACCCTCGCCGACCTGCGCAGCAGTCGCATAACGGTGCACCGAGTAACGGTTCCGGCACTTCCTCACATGCTGCGCATTCCGCTCTTTGCGCTCCGCGCAAGTGCAGCCGTGCGCGGCAGAGCCTTTGACGTAATCGTTTCGCAAGGGCCAAACTGCTTCGCCCAGACGACGATGGTGATGCATTTCTCCGCGGCCGCGAGCCGGCAGCGGATGCGAACGCTGTCTACGGCCTCCTTGGAACCGTCGCCCATGGAACGGGCGGTGAAGCGGCTGTGGTTCGCTTACAGCGTGGCGGTGGAGAGGTGGTTATGTCGAAAGCTGCGTGGTCGCGTCATCGCAGTCTCCGAGGGCCTGGCGCGCGACATCGCCTCGTGCCATGGACTTCGGCGTTCCGAGGTGCACGTTGTCCCCAACGGCGTGGATCTCGCGGAGTTCTCGCCCCACAGTAGGGCCACGTTAGGCAGTGCCTTCCGCGCGGAGCATGGCCTACTCGATGCCGCCTTTGTGGCCCTGTTCGTCGGCGGCGACTGGGGACGGAAAGGGCTCGATCACGCCATCGCGGCGCTGGAGCTGGTGGGGGACCGGGACATCCATCTGGCGGTCGTCGGGGACGGGGACGAGCGCACTTTCCGGGCGCTTGCGTCTGAATCTGCGCGCCCCCGGCTGCACTTCATTGGCCCCCTGCCCTCCTGTCGCGGAGCGTATGCGGCAGCCGATGCCCTCGTGTTCCCCAGCTACTTCGAGGCCTTCCCCCTGGTGGTGCTCGAGGCTGCCGCCAGCGCGCTGCCATTGTTGGCGCCGCAGCTCAACGGGGTCGAGGACATCCTGTTGGACGGGCGGAACGGCTTCGTTATTGAGCACGACGCCGGCGACATCGCCGCGAAGCTCTGCCGGCTACACGACGAGCCGCTGCTGCGGGAGAGCATGTCGCGCGCGGCACGGGAGGCAGTGGCGGAGTTCTCCTGGGATGCTACCGCGCAGAGGCTGGAGCAGTGCCTTGAGCGAATGCGCTGCGGGAGGTTGCTTTGAGCTGTGGGATTTGCGGCTACGTAGGATACTCCGACCCCGAGCTGCTGGCACGCATGCGCGACACGATGGTGCATCGGGGCCCCGACGAGGCGGGCGAGGTGCTGGATCCGCCGGCCGGGCTCGCCGTGCGACGGCTCAGCATTATTGATCTGGCCACCGGCTCCCAGCCCATCACTAACGAGGACGGCACGGTCTCGGTCGTCTGCAACGGCGAGATCTACAACTACCGGGAGCTCACCGCCGAGCTCGAATCCGCCGGCCACCGATTCCGCACGCGAAGCGACGTCGAGGTCATCGTCCATCTTTATGAGGACGAGCAACAGGCCTGCGTGCACCGCCTCCGGGGCATGTTCGCTTTCGCGATATGGGATCGCCCGCGACAGCGCCTCTTCCTTGCCCGCGATCGCGTCGGTATCAAGCCCCTCTACTATACGCTGCTGGAGGGAAAGCTGCTCTTTGCCTCGGAGATCAAGGCGCTGCTCGAGTGCCCGGATGTGCCCCGGCGCGTCAATCCGGTGGCGCTCGATCAGCACCTCGCCGTGCAGTACGCCATATCGCCCGCCACCATCTTCGCCGGCATCCACAAGCTGCCACCTGCCCATTGGCTAACCTTCCAGCGCTCCGAGGTGCACGCACAGCCGTATTGGCGCCCCGAGGCCACACCTCAATGGTGCGAGGGCAGCGATGAGGACATCCTGAGCGAGCTGCGAAGGCTTACTCAGGATGCTGTCGGGAGTCATCTGGTGAGCGACGTCCCCATCGGAGCGCTCCTGAGCGGCGGTGTGGACTCCGGCGTGGTCACGGCCTGCATGGCCGAAGCAGGGGCCGACCCTCCGAAGACCTTCACCGTCGGCTTTGCCGCGGAACCCCATTACAACGAGCTGTCCGTTGCACGCCGGGTCGCCGAGAGCGTGGGCGCGGAACACCACGAGACCGTCATCGATGCCGGAGCGGCAGCGCTTCTTCCGTCACTCGTCTGGCACCTGGAAGAGCCGATCGCGGACGCCGCTGCCGTGCCGACGTTCTTCATATCGCGCTTTGCCCGCCGGCATGTCACCGTCGTGCTCACCGGCGAGGGCGGCGATGAGTTCCAGGGCGGCTATCCCCGGTACTTCCTTTTCCGCCTCGCCCAAGCCCTGCAGGCCATCCCGGGGGCGATCCGCGAGCAGGCCATACTCAGGCTGCTTCGCGCTCTGCCCGTCAGCCGATGGCACAAGCGCGCCCTGGAGCGCATGCTGTCGTCCGGCAGCCCCGCCGGGCGGCACTTGAATTGGATCGCCAACTTCAGTGCCGCGCAGCGTCGAGCTCTGTACCGACCGGAGATCGCCGGAGAAATCGACGCGTCGGCTCTCACCGCCCTGCTTGGGCAGCGCATCGAGCGCGTGCGCTCCGACGACATCGTGGACGCCCTCATGCAGCTCGACGCCGAGACGTGGCTGCCGGAAGACATCCTCATCAAGGTTGACAAGGTCACCATGGCCACATCGCTGGAGGCGCGCGTGCCGCTGCTCGATACGCCGCTCATCGATTTCCTGCGGCAGATCCCGGCCGCACGGAAGGTGCGCGGCAGGCAGACGAAGTATTTCCTCCGCCGCCTCGCCGACGAGCTGCTCCCGCCGGGCGTGGCGCGCCTGCCCAAGCACGCCTTCATCGTGCCCATCGAGCAATGGCTGAGGTCGGACCTGAGCCGGATGATCGATGAGCTGCTGCTCAAGGATCCCGGCATCGGCGAGTGCCTGCGGGTCGAGAGCATTCGGGAGTTGGTGGACGAGTTCCGGCGGGGGGAGGGGGATCATGCGCAGCGGCTGTGGAACCTGCTGTGTCTGGAGCTGTGGCACAAGGTCTTCATCGCCAGGGAGCTCGCACCACCGCAGTTGTCCGAGGTCGTCGAGTAGCGGACATCTGTGTGGCACGGCGCCTGACCCCCTTCGGGGTCGGCGTCCCGCCCGTAGGGTCAGGGACTTGCTGGTGCCTGTCTGAAGCGGCATCCCGTACGGGATCAAGCCGTGCTGCTCCTGTCAGCAGGTGCCCACGGGTAGCGAGCTATCCGTGCCACACACACAGCAGCACGCTGTGGCACGGCTTGCTTGTCAAGCCGTGTGGGCCTCAGGATGCCCACGGGTAGCGAGCTACCCGTGCCACACACACAGCAGCACGCTGTGGCACGGCTTGCTCGTCAAGCCGTGTGGGCCTCAGGATGCACACGGGTAGCAAGCTACCCGTGCCACACGATGCGTCTCCTATATGATACTGCCTCCCAGCCGTGTTGCCCCTAGATCACCCGCAACCCGAGCCCGTGCTTGACGATCTCGGCGACGAGGGTGGGCTGCGCTGCCTTGAACTCGAACTCCTCGGGGGTGAAGCATAGGGCGTCCACGTGGCGGTGGGGCCGGGCGTGCTGGTCGAAGAGCTCCATTCGATCCAGCACTCTCATGTCTCGAAAGCGCTCCGACACGACGAGCACATCGATGTCGCTCCACCGATCGGGACTCCCGCTCACGCGCGACCCAAAGAGCCAGAAGCCTTGGGGCTGGAGACCCGCCCGGATGCCGTCCAGGCATTCGTCCAGGAAGCGCCGAAGCTCTGGGTCCTTCACCTTCGCGTGTTCGGCTACCGGTTCTCCAGACGCTGTCTCACCCACGTCATGATCTCCTCGGCGTCGCGTAGCCGGGCGTCCGCCTCGTCCGCGTTGATGCTCCGAAACGGCGGTGCGGGGCCCATGTCCGGGTATCGCGAGGCGAAGTACGCCCGGGCCAGCCGGGTTCCGGCCGCGACAACGCCCGGCGGGGCGCCGGCCTCACGCGCCAGGTCGTCAACGGCATGCGTCCTCCGCACCATCTGGTTCTTCTCCCGAATCCAGAGCGCCTTCACGGCTTTCCCGGCCGCCTGCTGGGACTGGACGACGGACGTGTCGTACCAGCCGTTCTCCCTTGTCCCGTGGGCGACTTCCAGGTCGTGCTCGGCTTGGTCCATCCAATCTTTCCACGTATCCTGCGGCATCGATATTGTCGCTCCGATGCGTTGTGATTCAGCAACAAAGCCCACGTCACCTCCCCAGATGTGAGGTTTCGATGCTGGAGGGCAGATCGGCCACGATGGTCCTCTCCTGAGGCGCCAATCGGACTTCGTTCAATCGCCGATGATCGGCATGTCGGGATGCAATCGGCTGTTCCTGTGTGCTCGCGGTTCGCAGTACCACTGGCGCAGGAAGTTGCCTATGTTCTGGTCAAAAGACAAGGCGGTCGCGATCCGCCGAGGTACCATGCATGGCTACAGTATTGGTGGTTACAGTTGACTTCCCGCCCGACGTGGGCGGGATACAGCAATACGTGTACCAGTTCTGCCTGCGTGCCTCGCGTTGCAGCGTTGTCGTACTGGCGCCGACCGCAGCCGGCAGCGCCTCCTTCGACGCGAGCGCACCCTTCCCCATCGTCCGAGCGGCGTGGCCGAAGGGACGCGGTCGCATCGCGGCACTGCGCAAGCTGCGCGCGTTGCCTCGCTTTCGGCGGAGAGTCGAAGAGCTGATTCGGCTTCATAGCCCCGACGTAGTGTTCTGTGGCACATCCACGGCGGCTCTGGCGGCAGCCCCACCGGCTCTTGGCAGCGGTGTGCCGACGGTTTTGGCTGCATATGGCATAGACGCGGTCTCGGGCAGGCTGTCGAGCCGCAAGATGCATCTGATGCGGCAGGCGCACACGGTCATCGCCGTCAGCCGCTTCACGCGGGCTCTGCTCGTGGATGCGGGGGTGGCCGAGGACTCCATCGCCATCGTCCCGCCAGGCGTTGACCTGGAGCGCTTCCATCCGACGGTCGATGCGACGCCGGCCGTGGAGCGATTTGGGCTCGCCGGCAAGCATGTGCTGCTCACCGTGGGCCGTCTGGATCCGGCGGAGCAATACAAAGGGCATGACGTCGTCATACGGGCGCTGCCGCAGATCGTCCCAGCGGCAGAGAACCTCCTGTACGTCATCGCCGGCCAGGGGGGCGATCGCGCCCGGCTGGAGCGCCTTGCAGCCGTCGAAGGGGTGCGGGAGCACGTCCTGTTCGCCGGCTACGTCGAGGATGAGCTGCTGCCAAGCCTCTATGCCGCCAGCGACTGCTTTACCATGATCAGCGGCGGCCCGGAGGCCTCCGGCTTCGAGGGCTTTGGGATCGCGTATCTTGAGGCGGCGGCCTCCGGCAAGCCCTCCATCGCGGTCCGCTACGCTGGTGCCGAGGAGGCCGTGGTGGATTGGGAGACGGGCTTGCTAGTGCCGCCGGGCGACGTTGACGCGGTCGTTGCGGCCGCGGTGCGGGTGCTCTCGGACGACGGCCTTCGACGCCGGCTCGGCGCAGCCGGCAGGGCGCGGGTCGAGGCAGAGCTTGGCTGGGCGCATCACACGGCGCGACTGGAGGACGTAATGCTGGCGGCAGCCGGTGGAACGGGGCCGGAGCCCCGAGCGTGACAGCAGGAGCCGGATGGCCTACACGCGCTTGACCACATAGATGGACGCGTGCAGGCCGCCCACTCGGATTGGCCGGATGCCATCGAGTGCCAGCCGATGCTCCCGGTGAATGCAGCGCGTGATGAGGCGCTTCTCCGCGGTGAGCAATGCCGCCTTACCCCCCTCAGCAAGCATCCGCCCCACTTCGCGCACGAAGGCGGGATACAGGTGGACGTTCACTCTGTGCGACCCGACGCGGCGGCCCCAGGGGAGATTGCAGGCGATCCGGTCCACGCAGCCCGCGGCCACCGGCACGCGGCGTGCATCCCAGCGCACGAAGCGCACTGGCGCGTCCTCTGCCGGGGGAGTGGCGGCAGTGGGGGCCAGGCACCCCTGCCCGGCATCGCGGGCGGGTGGCTTGGGCCACAATGCCGCTCCCAGATTGATCACGGACTTCTGCAGCATTCGCTCTTCGCGCTCCCCGCCCACCAGCAGCCTCGGGAATCCGAGCGCGATTCGCTCCACCAGGATCGTGCCGGTGCCACACATCGGGTCAACGAAGGCCTCGTTGCTGTGCCAGCCGATGAGCCGAATCATGCAATGCGCCACGGTGGACTTGAGCGATGCGGGGCCGTGCTCGATGCGGCTTCGCCGAGACAGCGCCGTATCCGACAGCCGCAGCCCGACGAGGCACGTGTCCTCTCGGACGTCCACACGAACCTCCAGGTCGTGGCCCGTGAGATCCACCCGCCATCCGTATCGGTCGATGACGCCCGCGCCGGCGGCCGCGGCTACCTGCACGGAATTGAAGTCGTGCGTGCCGGTGCGGTGCGCGGTGACACGAAAGCTGGGCTCCCGCTTCGGCCCCGTAATGGATTCGTACATCAGGACCTGCTCGTCGAGAGGTATCTGCGCCACCTCGCGACGGACGTGCTCCAACGAGTTGGTGTCGGCGGTGATGCCACCGAAATCGCCCGCGTAGGCGAGCACGTTTTCCACTGACCGCAGGGCGAGCAGCTCTCGCGGAGCTGACGCGGAGTCGAAGAATACCCTTCCCCGCTCCATCCGCACCAGACGCGGCGCCGCCAACTTCTCCTGCAGCTCGCCCCAGGCGACCTCCTCGAGACCGCTGACCACCGTGATGTAGTATCGTGGGGATGGCATGCCTGTCCGAAAGACGGGTGCCACCGGTCGAGCTATTCGGCCGCCCGGTAGGCGTCCCGCAGCAGCTCCATGGGATGCGTCACGGGGAGGCCGTTGGCCTGCCCGATCTGCATGGCACACGTCCCGCAAGGGGTGACGACGACGTCGGGCCTGGCCCGTGCGATCTCGGCAAACAATGGCTCGCCGATGCGCATAGACAGATCGAAGTTCCGCCGCTTCATGCCGAAGGTGCCGGCGATGCCGCAGCAGTTGTCCTCAATGTCCGCGATCGTAAGCTCGGGGATCAACCGCAGCAGGGCCAGCGGCGCCTCACCAACGCCCTGGGCGCGGAGATGGCAGGGGGCGTGATATGCGATTCGCTTCGAGACGGGTCCGAGGGTGGTATTGAGCTCGCCGCTGTCGTGAAGGCTGACAAGAAATTCATGCACGTCGCACGTGCTCGCCGCCACGGCTTCCGTGTCGTCGCCCGGCACCAGGTGCAGATAGCCGTGCCGGAGCATCAGGCCGCACGTGGCCGCGCTGGCGACGATCGTGCATCCGTCATCGACATATTCTCTGAGCGCGCCGACGTTCCATTCGGCGTCCCTCACAACGGCGTCGCCGCTTCCGATGCTCACCAACGCGGCGCCGCAGCACCGCAGCGGCGGGACATGGACGTGGAAGCCGTTACGCTCGAGCACCTCGATCGTTGCCTGCCCCTCGGCCACCGGGTCATTGTACATGGCGTAGCAGCCGGCGAAGTAGACGATCTGCTTGCCGGTGCTCGCCCGTTGGTCCCTGCTGGCGTGCATCCCGCGACGGAACGGCGGGAGCTCGCGGCGCCGGTCAAGCCCCATGACCTTCTCCAGGGCGAATCGTACCGGACGCAGCCGAAGCGCGACGTTCGACATGGGTGCCAGCGCGCGCCCCATTCGGCCCAGATCGTCCGCCCGGGCTAAGACTGCGGAGCGCACGCTCTGCCCCTTGGCGGCCACGTATTGTGCCTTCGCCTCCTCGCACAGCGTGGCGATGTCCACGGCCGTGGGACACTCGGTCATGCAGAGCTTGCAGTCAACGCAGAGGTCGATGATCTCCTTGAAGCGCGCATCGGTCAGTGCATCCGGGCTGAGGTGGCCGTGGATGATCTCGCGCAGCAAATTGGCTTTCGCTCGCCCGGTGGCCTCCTCGACGCCGAGCGCGTTCCACACGGGGCAATAGGCCTGGCACGTTCCGCATCCGTGGCACTTCTCAACCAGCTCGCGGAGCCGCTCGTCGTCGAACCGCGTGCTCGTCGTCGCCAGCTTGTACTCATAGCCCAGACGCAGCTTATCCGCCACGCCGCTGCCGTCGCCAACGATCTTGCCCGGATTGAGGATGCCCTGTGGGTCGAAGATGCGCTTGACTTCCCCGAATGCCTCGTACGCATCGCCAAAAATCCGCCGCAGGTACGGTGCGCGGGAGATGCCATCGCCGTGTTCGGCCGCAAGCGTACCCCTCAGCGATGCGACCAGTTCGCAGGTGTCCCCGGCGATGTCCTCCATGCGCCGCACGTCCGCGGGGTCGCGCAGGTCCAGGATCGGCCGCACGTGCATGTTGCCGTTGCCCGCGTGGCCGACGATGGTGCCCTCGACGCCGTACTTGGCCAAGATCTGCTCGAGGCCGTCAACCAGCTCCGGAAGACGCTCGGGCAGCACGACGACGTCCTCGATCACTACGACGGCCTGCCGCCGGCCCACCACGCGGTTCACCAGAGGCCCGACGGCGTTTCGAAGCGCCCACAGGCGTTCCCTCTCCTCGGAGCCGAAGGCCGACTCCATCCCGGTGGCGAGCTCCAGCCGCCCCACCAGGTGTTGCTCCGTCGTGCGCAGACTCGCCGCCACATCTTGTGTGTGGCCCTCGAACTCTACCATCAGCGCCGCTCGGCAGCCTTCGGGCAGTAGATGCCGCAGTTCGGGGTTCGTTTCGCGCACAATTCGCACAAACGTCTCGTCCAGGAGCTCGATGCTGCTGGGTGAGAGCTTGAGGATCTCGCCGATGGCTTTCGCCGCATCCACTCGACAGCGGAAATACAGAATGCCGGCGCCGATATCGGGCGGGAGCGGACGCAGCTCCAGCGTCGCCTCCGTCACCAGCGCGAGCGTGCCCTCTGAGCCGACGATGAGCTTCCGCAGATCTACTTCCCCGTCCACCATCGCCTCCACGAGGTTGTAGCCGCTGCTGTTCTTGTTTACCTCGGGCCAGTTGGCACGTATGGCCTCCTGGTGTGTGGTGAGAACGCCCTTGACGGCTCCGGCGATATCAGCAAGCGCCTTGCTCCGCTCGTCCTCGTCGGTGGGCGCCCCAGGCGCTCGCACGTGTGCCAACTCCCCACTGGCAAGCACCACCTCAAGCTCGGCGACGTAGTTCTTGGTGGCCCCGTACTTCACGGTGCGCGCGCCGCCGGCGTTGTTGGCGATCATGCCGCCGATGGTGCAGAAGTCGGCGCTGGACGGATCCGGGGGAAAGAGCAGGCCGTACTCCGCCACGGCTTTGTTGAGGCGCGTGAGGAAGATGCCGGGCTGCACTCGAGCGATCTGGCGGACCGGGTCGATGGTGACGATCCCATTCATGTGTCGGGCGAAATCGACGATGATGCCGGCGCCGACCGTCTGGCCCGCTAGCCCCGACCCGCCGCCGCGACCCGTCAGCGGGATGTCGTTGTCCGCCGCGTAGCGAACGAGCGCGACGACGTCCTCAGCGTCCTGTGGCGCGACCACGCCCAGAGGCTTGATCCGATAAATGCAGGCCGCCGTGCTGTAGATGGCCCGGGTCAGATCGTCGAATAGCACATCGCCGCGCAGCAGTTCGCGCAGCTCTGCGGCGATCTTCTCCGCCTCGACCTCGGTGCTCGTTGTGGCCATGGTAGATTCAGGTACGTGTCGTAAGAGCGGCTCGTAGCGCCCTACTGCAGTACATTCGGCTGCCGCGGCCGCCCAGAGGATTTTGCCCCATTCCCAGACAACCTTCCGTTGCGCCAGTTACACAGGCCCGAGCCGCGGGAGTTGCGTATGCGTTTCGAGACCATTGCCACCGATGAGACCACAGACGCCCGCACGGGAAAGCTGTACACGGCCCACGGCGTTCTCAAAACGCCGGCCTTCATCGTCTCGGCCAGTCACGCCACCGTTCGGGCATGCCTGCCCGAAGAGGTTGCCGCCACCGGCGTGCAGATCGTTGCCGCCAACGCCTACCACCTCTTGCTGCGTCCGGGGCACCGAACGATCGCGGCCCTCGGCGGGATCCACAGATTCATGAACTGGCGCCGACCCATCTTGACCGACAGCGGCGGCTTTCAGGTCTTCAGCCTCGGCGCCCAGCGCACCATTTCGGAGCGAAGCGTCATCTTCCGCTCACACATAGATGGACGGCAGTATGAACTGACGCCGGAGCTATCCGTGGAGATCCAAAACGCCCTTGGCTCCGACATCGCCATGGCCTTCGACGAGTGCTGCCCGTATCCGTGCGATCGGGACTACGCGGAGCGGTCCATGGAGCTGACGCTGCGATGGGCCGCGCGGAGCAAGGCGGCCCATCGCAATTCCCATCAGGCGCTCTTCGGCATCGTGCAGGGAAGCGTGCTGCATGATCTGAGGGAGCGCAGTGCCGAGGGAACCGTCGAGATTGGCTTCGACGGGTACGCCCTCGGCGGGCTGTCCGTTGGCGAGCCCAGGGACGAGCTGCACAGCGTCTTGGCCCACACCGTGCCGCTCCTGCCCCAGCGGCAGCCGCGCTACGTCATGGGCGTCGGATTGCCCGGCGATATCCTGGATTCTCTCCCCTATGGTATCGATCTCTTCGATTGCGTCGTGCCCACCAAGAACGCGCGGCACGGCTCCCTGTTCACTAGCACGGGCACGGTGCGAATCAAGAACGCCCGCTACAAGGACGATGCGGGCCCGATCGACGCGCATTGCGACTGCGACACATGCAACCGCTACAGCCGTGCCTATCTACGCTACCTGTTCACTACCCGCGAGGCTCTCGCCCTGCGCCTGGCCACTATCCACAATCTCCGCCACTACGTCCGGCTCATGGAGCGCGCCCGCGCGGCGATCGCGGACGGATCGCTGATGCGCCTGCGCCGGGAAGTGGCGGCCTCCAATGGCGGCCCATAGATCCCCACCGACGGCGACGAGATCTCTATCGCTGATACACCGCCTGCGTCGTCTCCACGAGCTGGCAGAAGGAATCCGCCTCCAGGCTGGCGCCACCGACGAGTCCGCCGTCTATCTCGAGCTGCTCCATGAGGCCCTTAACGTTCTCCGGCTTCACGCTGCCGCCGTACAGGATCCGCATCGACGTGGCCGGGTCGGTGTCGAACAGCTCGGCCACCGTGAGCCGTATGACGCCTATGACCCGATTGGCCTCATCGTCCTGGCACGTCTCGCCCGTCCCGATGGCCCATACGGGCTCGTAGGCGATGACCAGTGATGTGACTTGCTCGGCGCTGAGCCCCTCCAGAGCGGCGGAAACCTGCTCGCGGACGATGAGGTCGGTGTCCCCCGCCTGACGCTCCTGCAGTGTCTCGCCGCAGCAAATGATGGGGATGAGGCCCGCCGCCAGCGCTGCCTTGGCTTTGACGTTGACGCTCTCGTCGCTGTCGCCGAAGAGCCTATGCAGGCCCTCGGTCATGTCCGGCTCGGGCACGCCGAAACGCCCCCGCCGCTCCGAATGGCCGACGATGACGTATCGGCACCCGACGCTCACCAGCATGGTCGGCGATACCTCGCCGGTGTACGCGCCCGACTCTCTCCAGTACACGTTCTGGCCCCCAAGCTCGATGTTGGAACCGTCGATGATGCTCCCCACGACCTCGAGCGCCACAAATGGCGGGCACAGTATCATCCCCACGTCGCTCACTGATCCGACCCGCTCCGCCACGGCCTGGGCCAGCTCCCGCGCCTCCGAGAGCGTCTTGTTCATCTTCCAATTGCCCGCGATGATCGGCTTTCGCACGTGTATCACTCTCCAGTGTGAGCTGTGCAAAGACGACATGTGGCACGGGTAGCTGGCTACCCGTGTGCCTTCCGGCGTAACCTGAGATGCACGGGTTGACCCCGTACGGGGTCCCGCTTTGGACAGAGACGAGCAACCCGTGCCACCCGCCGGGCCGCCTACGCGTCGTCGAGTATGGCAACGCCCGGTAGCTCTCTTCCCTCGAGGAACTCCAGCGATGCCCCCCCGCCGGTGGAGACGTGACG
Organism: Armatimonadota bacterium; assembly: GCA_030601885.1. GTDB lineage: Bacteria > Armatimonadota > Zipacnadia > JAUWAU01 > JAUWAU01 > JAUWAU01. The sequence goes on along the minus strand of JAUWAU010000012.1, from coordinate 102,440 downwards.
CATGCCATGTTCGAAGCCCATCTGCGCCACGGCCGCGGCCGAGTCGCCCCCGCCGACGACAGTGAAGGCATCCGCCTCTGCCATCGCCTCCGCGATGGCGCGTGTGCCCCAGGAGAAGGGCGCCATCTCGAACACGCCGACAGGGCCATTCCAGAAGACGGTCTTGGCGCCGCGGATGATGTCGGCATATGCGTCCTTGGTCTCGGGCCCGATGTCCAACCCCATCCAGCCCGGGGGTATAGTGTCGGCTGCCACGGTCCTCGTGGCCGCCGAATCGCTGAAGGCGTCGGCGATGATCAAGTCCGTCGGCAGCACCAGATCGGTCTCGCTGCCCTCGGCAAGCCCGAGGACCTCTTGGGCCGCTTCAAGGCTGCCCTCCTCGAACAGCGACTTGCCGATCTCCCTGCCCTGCGCTTTGAGAAACGCGTACGACATGCCGCCGCCGATGAGGAGCTTCTCGACCTTTCCGAGCATGCTCTTGATGACGTCGATCTTGTCGGCCACTTTGGCGCCGCCGAGCACCGCAACGAATCCCTGGCGCGGCGCCCCAAGGAGCTGGCTCAGCATCTCGAGCTCCTTTTCCACCAGCAGCCCGGCAACGGCCGGTCGGCGCCGCTCCGCAACGCCCACCGTCGAGGCGTGCGCCCGGTGGCACGATCCGAAGGCGTCGGTCACATAGTTCTCCCCGAGCGCGGCCAGATGGTCGGAGAACTCGGCGTCGTTGGCCTCCTCGCCCGGGTGGAATCGCGTGTTCTCCAGCAAAACCAAGCCGCCGTCGGGGCACTTGACCACGGCGTCAAGGGCCGGCTCGCCAATGCAGTCGTCGGCAAAGGCCATGCTCGGCCCATCGAGAAGCTGCTCGAGACGCTCTGCCGCCGGTGCCAGGCTCATTTCGGGCACGCGCTTCCCCTTTGGGCGGTCCAGGTGCGACATCAAGATAGGCAGAGCGCCTTGGTTGAGCAGATGATTGATGGTCGGCAAGGTCGCCTTGATGCGCGTGTCGTCGGTGATCCGCTGCTCGTCGTCCAGCGGAACGTTGAAGTCCACTCGCGTCAGCACTCGCCTGCCGCTGAAATCCACGTCGCGGATGCTCTTCTTGTTCATATGGTGTGCCCTCCCACAAGCCGCAGACCCGCCGCGACAACGCGGTCACGGCACTCTCTCGGACGGGCTGAGACGCCAGGCCCACCGCGGCGTCTCCACGGCTTTGCAACTGGGTGCGGCCCTCTCAGATGCCTTTCTCTGCCATGAAGGCGAGGAGGTCGGCGACGCGACACGAATAGCCCCACTCGTTGTCGTACCAGGCCACCACCTTTGCCAGATTCCCGCCGTCCGCGGGTATGACCGACGTGGATTCGGCATCCAATATCCCGGAGCGCGGATCGCCCTTGTAGTCCACCGAGACCAGTGGCTGCTCTTCATACCCGAGAATGCCCTTCAGCGCCCCCTCGGAGGCGGCCTGCATCGCCGCGTTGATCTCGTCGGCGGTCGTGCTCTTGCCCAGCGTGCAGGTCAGGTCAACGACCGAGACGGTGGGCGTTGGGACGCGGATGGCAAAACCGTCCAGTTTGCCGTCCAGCTCGGGAATGACGAGCCCGATGGCCCGAGCGGCCCCAGTCGTCGTCGGGATCAGGCTCAGCGCCGCGGCCCGCATGCGCCGATAGTCCTTGTGCGGCAGATCCAGAATCTTCTGCCCGCTCGTGTAGGCGTGGATCGTCGTCATCAGCCCGCACTCGATGCCGAAGTTGTCGTGGAGTACCTTCGCCACCGGCCCCAGGCAGTTCGTGGTGCACGAGGCGTTCGAGACGAGACTGTGCTTGCTCGGATCGTACACGTCGTCGTTCACCCCGAGCACGAGCATGCAGTCCACATCCTCGGCGCTGCTGCCGGGCGCGGACAGCACGACTTTCTTGGCTCCCGCCCGCAGGTGCGCGCTCATCGCCTCGCGTTCGCGGAACACGCCGGTAGACTCGAGCACGATCTCAACGCCGAGCGCTTTCCACGGCAGCGCGCTCGGATCGGGCTCCGCGAAGCTCTTGATCTCCCTGCCGTCGATGATGATAGTCCCCCACTCCACGTCCCGACCGTCGGCCTTGACCGTCCCAGACTCCCCCACCTCAACGGTGCCCTCGTGGCGACCGTAGTTGGAGTCGTACCGGAACAGATGCGCCAGGGCCTCGTCGTCGGTGAGGTCGTTGACCGCCACAACCTCCACGGCGTCCGTCTGTAGGTTGAAGATTGCTTTGAGTACCTGACGTCCAATTCGACCGAAACCGTTAATGCCTACTCGTACCGCCATTTGTCTTTGCTCCCTTCGTTGGCCTCAAAGATGCCTCTGGATCTGTATCCGGACGAGTTCCTTATTGGCTCTCCGTTGCCGTCCCGCGCTGCGGCGTCCTACTGCCCACGGTCTCGCGCTCGCCGGTATGATGCGTCGGACGGCAGCGAAATTCCTTGCGCCGCCTCAGCCTGTGTTGATGTCGCGCTAATGCCTCCGTGTATATCCAGCCTTCCCGCTCCGCGGCCTTTGCACCTCCTCGTCGGTCCGCACGGACCGACGCGACGGATCGTCACGCGAGAGCAATGCGGACAACCTCGTGCATCTCACGTATCGTCAGCTCCTCCCACCGGCCCGACTCCACACATATGGGCGCCTGGTAGTTGAGCTGGCGCAATGCCGCCGCCGCGGCGTGCCAGTCAATGGCACCTTTGGAGGGCAGGATGTGCTGGTCCGACGAGCCGTCGTTGTCATCCAGGTGAATGGCGATGATTCGCTCTGCCAGTGTCGCCGCGGCGGTCGTGACACCCTCGCCCAGGTGTGCATGCCCCGTGTCCAGACAGACACCCACATGGGCCGTCCCCACAGCATCGACGATATGCGCCACGTCCTCGGCCGATCCGCCGAGGGCGTCCGGGATCATGTTCTCTATGGCGACGCGCACCCCGCACCGGTCGGCGACCGCCGCGAGTGCCTTGACGCTTTCGATGACGGCACGGAGCCGTGCCGGCCGCTCGCCGGCCGACGGGGCGGTAGTGCCTGGATGCACCACGATGAGCTCCGCGCCCAGCGCCCTGCTGGCGTGTATCGCCGCACAGTGCGCGCCCACGGCGCCCACCCGCGCGTCCTCATGCAACGCGGAGATGTCAAGCTGCTCCCCAAAGGGCGCATGAGTGGAGTAGGCCCATAGGCCGTGCGCATCCATCGTCGTTCGCAGCTCGTCCACGTCTGCTGCCGAGGTGGCGTCAAAGTGCGAGGACGAGTTCATCCACACCTCGAGCGCCCGAACGCCCTCGTCGGCAAGTGCGGGAAGCGCCGTCGCGAGGTGTTCGCGCCCGATCACCACGGAGGCGGTTACGAGCTCCCACTGCACAGCAGGCCTCCGTCCGCGCGCTGTTGCGTGCAGGCCGATGCTGTATGTGCGCAGACAGCGAATTGGCTCCTGCATGGTGCATCCAGGAGCCAATGACGACAACGCGCACGTGCTTCGCTGCGGCAGCCCCCAGCTTGCCGCCAGCGCCCGACCTTTTCCTATTGCGTCTTAGTCCTACAAGCGTGCTTGTCGAGCCATGTCATTCTGAGCGCAGTGAAACGGAGCGAAGAATCTCGCCTTTGACACGAAAAGGGACGCCAGCGGCCGAGATTCTTCGTCGCTTCGCTCCTCAGAATGACAAACACGGTTGTAGTATTAGGTGCCCTCGCTCTCCATCTCTTCCTCAGCCTCGCCGGCCTCTGGCTCCGCCATCCCCTCCATGCCTTCCTCCAGGGTTAGCTCTTCCAAGGGTGGTTCCTCAAGGGCCGGCTCTGCCATCCCCATGCCGCCTTCGACCGAGGGCCCGCCCTCATCCTCGTCCTCCCCTGGCTCAATGGCCTGCTGGAGCGCCGGGAGCTGTCCAGCCTTCTTCGGCCCGTAGAACAAGTACCATCCCAGGACCAGGATCGCGATGACCACAATCAGAATGACTACCGTTACGACCGGACTTATCTGCCGCCTCACGGTCTGTGTCCCTCCCGTCGCCGGGCCCCACGTGCACTATTGTGTGGAGCGCCGCCAGGGTGAGTACGCACAACGTATCAGGCTCCCGCCATAGCCTTAGAAGCCGAAGCCTGCATCCTGCGCGGCATTCTATCGCCGCACACCTCAAAAGTCAAGGCCGTGTCGGCACGCGCCGCACGCGGGTGCGCTGCTGCTGCCGGGTTTGGGGGATGCCTCGTCCACATTCGGGACCTTACAGCAGCCGCACAGGGAATCGGGCAAGCTTGGGCGTAGATAGGACGCACGCTGGCTCAAACATCCGCTGTGGCACTCGTCGCTGTGCCCGGGCACTGCCCGGCACCTACCCAGCGGGAACGACGCGTCACTGGTCGAGGGGAATTCGGGCCCCATATGTCAACCGATACTGTGTCCAAAGGGTAGTAGCAAGTAGGAGTGCCCAACCGAGGCAGTGGGAGGCTGCTCGCGTGATGGTGGACGCCGAGGGGGCGCTGGTCACCGGCGCTCAGGAGGGCGACCGTGAGGCTCTCGGTGAGAGGGCCTTGGTCGCACGCGCTCAGCAGGGCGACGCTGATGCGTTCGGTGCCCTCGTCGATTTGCATGCGGCACGAGTGTATCGTCTCGCCTATCGTTTCTGCTGGGACCACGACGACGCGGACGATATTGCTCAAGAGACGTTCGTGCGGGCGTTCAAATACCTGCGCAAGTTTCGGCCAGGCTCGGATTTCGGGCCGTGGCTGTGCCGGATCGCCGTGAACCGGTGCCTTTCGCACTGGGCACGACGTGAACGCACGACGGCGGCTGAGTCTCGCGCGGCGCTCCCTCTGCGCCGCTGTGACGACCCCGAGACGCATGCGGAGACCAGTGCAACATCCTCCCGCGTGCGCGAAGAACTCGGCCGGCTCTCAAAACGGCAGCGGGCGGCGATAGTGCTCTTCGAGCTGGAGGGATGGAGCGTGGACGAAACCGCACAAATCATGGGATGCTCGCCTGGAACGGTCAAGCGACACCTGCATCGCGCCAGAGCCGCCCTGCGCGAGCGGCTCCTTGACGTGCTGGCGGATGCGAGTGGGGAGAGGTGTTGAATATGGACTGCAAAGCGGCTGAGGGGATGCTGAGCCTACGCGCTGACAGAGAGTTGGCAGACGACGAAGCAGGCCGACTGCGTGCACACATGCGCACGTGCGCGGCGTGCAGTGCTCGGCACGTAGAACTCACCCGGCTTTCAGAGATCGTCGGAGCCTTGGAAGTGCCCGACCCCGGCGAGGCGTACTGGAGACAGCTCACGACCGCCGTACAGGATCGCGTTCGACAGCAGAGGGCGGGGGGCGTGATGCCTGCTCTGCAGCGGTGGGTGCCAAGAGCCGTGACGGCCAGGCGGGCACTGGCAGGAGTTGGCGCCGTGGCAATCGTTCTGCTGTGCGCCCTTCTGCTCAACATGGGACACAGGGACGTGGTGGCAGACACGCTGACAGCCATGGCAAAGGTGAAAACGGCCTACGTGATGATAGACGGCCAGCGGATCTGGCTCTCTGCAGACCACGGTGTCCGACGTGAGACCGAGCGGGGGTTTGTCATCTACACGGCCGACGGCACCTGCGTATACGACCGCAAGCAGAACAAGATGGTGCTGTCAGCTCCGGCGCCGGATAGCACCAGGAGGCAGTTGATGGAGCTCCCCGGCGCCGTCTGGCTCGAGAGGCTGCGGCGCGACGACTCGGCACACGAGTACACGGTGTCCAACGACTCCTTCGACGGAAAGCCGGCTAAGCGAATCGACGTCAAGCCGGGCCCGGACGGCCTGGGAGCCACGATCTGGGTAGATGCCGAGAGCATGCGGGTGGTGGCGCTTCAGGAGTGGCGCATGCACAACGGCACCAGACAGAACAGCGGCCCCATGATGCGAGTGGCCTACGACACGCGGATGGATCCGCAAGTGTTTGTCGCGCAGGCGCCCAAAGGCGCGCTGATTGAGGATCGTCGCGCAGGCCCCGCTGCCGCTCAGGCGTCGCAGGCGACGCCGGACGCACGTAGAGTCGAATCTCTGACCAAGGACCTCCGACACGAGGTCCGTGATGTCCGGGCGATGGCTGCCGAGGCACTCGGCAAGACCGGCGAGAGCGACGCAATTGAGCCTCTGATCACGGCCCTGCGAGATCGGGATGAGAAGGTGCGCAAGTCGGCTGTCGCAGCGCTTGCCCAGATCGGCACTCCTGCCATCGCGGCTCTGATCAACGCACTGCCCCACATCGGCGGTAGCGGCCGGATCGCGGCCGCTGAGGCACTCGCCCAGATAGGCACGCCGGCGGTTGAACCTCTGATCGGGGCCCTCGCCCACGAGAACCCGTACGTGCGACGCACGGCTGCCGAGGCGCTTGGGAAGATCGCCGACCCCCGCGCCGTCCGGCCCCTGACGTTGGCGCTCGCGGACAAATGGCACAAGGTCCGCGAGGCGGCCGCCGAGGCGCTGGGCCGGATCGGTGATCCTGCGGTCGATCTTCTCGTGGAGGTGCTGGCGGACCCGGCCGGGACGGTTCCCATCACCCCGGGGGCTCTCAGCGGCCTCCCAGTCCCTCCTCATACTCATATGGAGGCCATGGAGGCCAAGCAGGCCGAGCTGCGAGAGCTTGCCGCGCACGCTCTGGGAAAGGCTGGCGCACCAGCGGTCGCCCCTCTGATGGACCTACTAAGAAGCCTGGACCCCGAACTCCGGGACGCGGCCGCCGCCGCACTCGCAAGGGTTGGCTCCCCTGCTGTACCGCCTCTTATCGAGCTACTGGACGACGAGGATCTGGACCTTGCGAGGACGGCCGCTAGGGTGCTCGGGAGGACGAAGGACCCAGGCGCGGTGGATGCACTCATAGAGGTCCTCAGGGAAGCCCCTATCTGCACCCGCCGATCCGCGGCCGCCCGCGCCCTCGGTCGGACGAAAGATGCGCGCGCCGTCGATCCGCTGATCGAGGCGTTGACCGACGAGCACCTGTACGCGCGCCGGTCAGCCGCTGAGGCGCTTGGGCACATCGGCGACCGTCATGCAGTTGGCCCGCTCATCGAAGCCCTCAAGGATCTGGACGAGACCGTGCGGGGTGCGGCCGCCCAGGCGCTTGGCGAAATGGCGGCGACGGATGCGGTCGAGCCGCTGATCGAGATGCTGCACGACCGGGACGGGTATGCCCGCATGTGCGCCGCGGAGGCGTTGGGCCAGATCGACAATGCCCGCGGAGCCCAGGCTCTCGTGGAGGCCCTCGAGGACGAACAGCACACAGTGAGGGACCGGGCCCTGCGCGCGCTCGTAGGGCTGGGCCATGCCGGGGCCGTTCCCCCCCTGCTGGAGTTTTTGCGGGGCGATGATCCCAAGTTGCGCGAATGGGCGGCATTCATGCTCCAGAAGGTGCCTGACCCTCGTGCCGTGGGAGCGTTGGCACAAGCCCTGCGCGAGGGCGACCGGAACCTACAGCAATATGCCGCACGAGCGCTCGGACGGATCGGCAATGCGCCTGCCGTCGAGGCCCTGATCGAGGCGTTGGGCGACGAACACGCATATGTGCGCGGGGCCGTGATGCAAGCGCTTGCCGCGGCGGGGGGCGCGCGTGCGGTGGATGCTCTGATCGAGCTCCTGGGCCACGAGTCGTCAGGGCTCGCGCGGGGGGCCGCCGAGGCACTTGCACAGATCGGGAATGCCCACGCCATCCTGCCTCTGGTGGACATGGCGGTGCGCGGCAGGAGCCTGACCCAGCGCCGCGCGGCCGCCCAGGCGCTCAGGAAGATTGGAGACGCACGGGGGGTAGAGCTTCTGATCGAGGAGTTGCACAACAGGGACAGCATTGTCCGCCGTCGGGCCGTGCAGGCGCTTGGGGAGCTGGGAGACCCGCGTGCGGTCGAGGCCCTGATCGAGGCTCTGGCCGCCAGGAGTTCGTATGTGCGGCGAGAGGCCGCCGGTGCGCTTGAGAAGATCGGCGACCCCAAGGGGCTGGAGGCGGTCAGGACATATCGGCAGCAGGCGGTGGAAGAGTATCGCGAGCGGCAGGCGGAGACGCCGTGAGAGCGACAGGGCCGCCCTGCGCGCCCTCCGACCACGAGCCGCCGGCCAGTCTCACCCGCTGCCGGGCTGAGCAATGGAGACTTCGATCTCCGGCGGCTGCAGCAGCGTGTTGTGCACCAGACACGACTCAGCCACCTTCTGCAGCGCGCGCAGGCGCCGCTCGGGAATACCCGGCGGCAGCTTGACCTGCACCTGCATCTTGCTAATGCGGCTTGGCTTCTCGGACGTCTCGTATCCAGCCGTCAGGGATAACCCCTCGGTCGGCAGCTCCACCCTCTGGCAGTAGTCCACCAGGTAGACGCCAATGCACGCGCCCAGGGCGCCAGCGATCATCTCCGGCGGGATAGAGCCGGTGTCAGTGCCGCCCTTGGCCGCAGGCATGTCGATGATGTCGGGGTTGCAAAGTTTCTGAATTCATGTTATTCATACACTGTGAGTTTGGTGTGTGATTGGCGGAGGTGCGTATGGCGGCTGATCCCCGGGAACCGGATCGCAGAGTGTATCAACTCCACGCCGAGGTCTGCAAGGTCCTTGCGCATCCCGCGCGCCTGGAGATCCTCGACCTTTTGCGCAGCGGTCCACTGCGTCCGAGTGAACTCGCCGAACGGATCGGTATCAGCAGGACCAACGTCTCGCAACACTTGGCGGTGATGCATCATAAGGGCCTGCTGCGGCGAATGCGAGTGCAGAGGGGCGTGGTCTACTCCGTGACAGATCCGCGCTTGTTCGACGCCTGCCAGACGCTGCGGGAGCTGATCCGCGAGCAGCTTCGGGCTGGCGGCGAGTTGGCCAGATTGGCCTTTGGCGACAAGCCAGAAGCGGGATCGCCAGGGCAAGCAACCTGAGCAAACCTCGGAGGTACGAGAATGGCGAAGATGGTCATATTCTGCGGTTCCGACTCTCCTGAGAAGGCGTATCCGCCCTTCATGCTCGGCTTGGGAGGGCTCGCAATTGACATGGACGTGATGTATTTCTTCACTCTCAGTGGGCTGAATATCATCAAGAAGGGCAACGCGGAGAATATCGTACTGCCCAACGCCCCCATGAGCCTGCCGGAATTCATCCAAAAGGCTCAGGAGCTTGGCGCGCGGATGGTGGCCTGCTCCGCCGCCTTCCCCATGACTGGGGTCACGGAGGAGGACCTGATCGAGGGCGTGACCATCGGCGGAGTAGCTACCTTTGTCAGTGAAGCGGACGAGGCTGACATCGTCTTAACCTTCTAGGCCATCTGTGCAGGCCCGGCCTTGGTGATGTGGGCAGGGTCTGAGGCTTGACTGAGGGAGCAGCCGTCTTGGCTCGGATGCCATCTCAATATCAGGGAGGCAACGCACATGGCTCAAGTTGATTTGGAGAGTCTCGAACCCGCAAATGTGGTGGACGCGCGCGGCAGTGCCTGCCCCGGACCGTTGCTGGAGGCGAAGAAGGGCATTGGCGCCGTGCCCGTGGAGGGAGTACTCGAGATCTGGTCCAGTGACCCCGGCAGCAAGAACGACATCCCAGTGTGGGCTCAAAAGGTCGGGCACGAGTTTCTCGGCGTTCTGGAAGCGGATGGCTACGACCGGATTTTCGTGACCAGGAAGAAGTAGCCTACCCGATGGGTGCAGCAGTAGACGGACGCAGCGAACGCCAGCCTAAGGTATTGGTGATTGCCACAGCGCTCTGCTCCTACCCCGGCGCAGACGCAGTGGGGCAAATGCATTTGGACTACCCCTCCAACTGCTACGTGCTCAAGTGCCTCGACCCGGTGCTGTTCCCCGAAGACTTCTACCTCGATTGCTTTGCCAAAGGCATTGACGGCATCATCGTGGCCTCCTGCGGCACCGACTGCCCCTACGAGGGGGCGTACGAGAAGACTGCCGCACGGATTGACCGCGTCTACAAGCGCATGAGGGAGCGGGGCCTCGATCCCAAGCGGCTCCGACTGACCGCTATCTGCTCGGTGTGCACCAAGGCGTTCTTGCGGGAAGTCGAAGGCTTGAACCAGACACTCGAGGAGCTTGGCCCGGTGGGGGCCCGCGATGCCGCAGATGAATAGCGACGTTCAACTGGAAGCGGATGCGATCGTCATAGGCGCCGGCATCGCCGGCATGCAGGCGTCCCTGGACCTCGGCGACCAGGGCTTCAAGGTCATCCTCGTGGAGCGCGAGCCCAGTATCGGGGGCAAGATGATCGCGCTCAGCAAGGTCTTCCCCACCCTCGACTGCTCGAGCTGCATCACGACGCCCAAGATGGCTGCCGTCGCCCATCACGACAACATCACCACGCTCACGTATACCGAAGTCCAGTCCGTCAGCAGTCAACAGGATGGCTTCCAGGTCACGGCGCTGGCGAAGCCGCGATACGTGGATGAGGATGCCTGCACGGGCTGCCTGCTGTGCGAGTACGTTTGCCCGGTGCATGTGCCCGACGAATTCGAGAGCGGGCTCACAGCGCGCAAGGCCATCTATGTGCCGTTCGCTACCGCCATTCCCCAGGTTGCTCTGGTGGACCTGGACAACTGCATTGCCTGCGGGCGCTGCGAGAGGGTGTGCCCACCCAAGGCCATCGATTTTGCCCAAGAGCCGCAGGAGGTCAGTGTCCGCGCGCGGACAGTGATCCTGGCGACGGGCTACGAGGTAACGCCGGTGTCGGCCAAGGCCGAGTATGGGGCCGGCGAGTTCAAGAACGTTCTCAGCGCGCTGGCAATGGAGCGGCTGCTGGCGCCACATGGCCCGTACGGGCGCGTGCTCAGACCATCGGATGGCAAGGCACCCGAGACCATCGCCTATGTGCAGTGTGCGGGGTCGCGCGATCGGACGTTGGGCGTGCCCTACTGCTCGCGCGTGTGCTGCATGTACGCCATAAAGCAGGCGATGCTATTGTCGGGCGCTCTCCCGCTCGCCGACATCACCATCTATTACATGGACATCCGGGCCTTCGGCAAAGGCTATGAGCAGTTCTATCAGACGGCCAAGGTCATGGGGATCAACTTCGTAAAGGGCAAAGTGGCCCGCATCGACGAGCAGGAAGACGGCAGCCTCACTTTGCGGTTCGAGCACATGGAGGAGACCGGCGCCATCTCTGAAGACACCCATGACCTGGTGGTGCTCTCGGTGGGCATGGTGCCAGGATGGGACCCCACGGGGGTCGTGCCGGTCGAGACCGACGACGACGGCTTCATCTCATCTGCGCAGCCCAAGATCGATCCCACCCTCACAACACTCGACGGCGTGTTCGCCGCTGGGGCGGCTACTGGCCCCAAAGACATCGTGGATGCCATCGCCGAGGCGAGCGCAGCAGCCATGAAGGCATCCATATACCTCGGTGCTCCCGGCGTGACGGAGGCAAAGCGGGCCCCGGAGGTCGCCGGCGCTGCGGCAGCAGCAGAAGGTGGGCAGTAGCCGCCATAGGAGAACGGATCCATGGGCTCAGAGGGCAACGGTTCTCCCAAAGTCGGCGCTTACACTTGCCACTGCGGCGGCAACATCTCGGATGTGGTTGACGTCGGGCGGGTGACGGAGGCCGCCGCCAAGCTACCTGGGGTGGCGGTCGCCCGTGACTACGTCTTCATGTGCTCTGACCCCGGTCAAGCATTGATCGACAATGACATCCGGGAGATGGGGTTGGATGCGATAGTAGTGGCCGCGTGCTCGCCCAGCCTCCACGAGCTGACGTTTCGCCGCACCCTCGCCCGAGCCGGGCTGAACTCCTATCAGTTTGAGCCGGCAAACATCAGGGAGCAGGTCAGTTGGTGCCACAGTCATGACCCAGAGGGGGCCACGGAGAAGGCCATCCGCCTCGTGGCAGCAGCAGTGGCGAAGGCACGCCTGCTGGAGCCGCTGAAGATGATCCGCGTGGACACCGCCGCCCGTGCCGTCGTCATTGGCGGGGGCGTCGCCGGCCTGCGAGCGGCACTGGATCTGGCCCACAAGGACATCGATGTCACCCTCGTCGAGAGGTCCCCCTTTTTGGGGGGACGAACCGCGCAATTGCACAAGCTGTACCCAACCGAGGACGAGGCGCGCCCGCTTGTTGGCCAACTCGCTGCTGAAGTGCTGGCTGAGCCCCGCATCGCTGCGCACACGTATGCCGAAGTCACCAGCATCGAGGGCTACATTGGCCAGTTTCGCCTCAATATCACGCAGCAGCCACGAGGCGTGACGCCACAATTGGAGAAAGCAGCCGACGCGATAGCCGCCTGTCCCGAGGAGACGGACAACGAGTTCGACTACAACCTGACGAAGCGGAAGGCCCTATACCGGCCCTACGACAACTGCTTCCCCGCGCTGCCGGCCATTGATTGGGACATCTGCACCAAGTGCGCCCAGTGCCATGAAGCGGCACGAGGCGACGGGATCGTTCTGGATGAGGAGGCCGTCGAGCTCGAGGTAGAGGCAGGCGTCATCGTGATGGCGACCGGCTTCGACCACTACGAGCCGCGGGAGGGTGAGTACGGGTACGGCCAATTCCCCGAGGTGATCACCCTTCCGCAGCTCAGTCGCTTGCTCGATCCGGAAGGGCCCACCGGAGGAGAATTGAGATGGGCCGGCCGGGCAGTACGCCATGTGGCCATGATTCACTGCGTGGGCAGCCGCCAGGTTGAGGGGGTTGATGAGCCGATGGCGGACGGAAAGGTCAATGACTACTGCTCGCGAGTGTGCTGTACTGCCACGCTCCAGGCTGCCAACGAGATTCGAGACCGCTTTCCCCATGTGAATGTGTTCGAGTTCTACCAGGATATCCGCGCTTACGGCAAAGGCCACGAAGACTACTACGAGGAGGCCTGCAAGCACGGCGTCCTGTTCTTCAGGTATGCACCGGATGAGCCCCCGGTGGTCGAACCAAGGGGAGGAGACGAGTATCCCCTCGTGGTGCGAGTCAAGGACCTGCTGACATACAACGAGGAGTTGGAGGTCTCGGTTGATCTGGTGGTGCTGTCCGTGGGCGTGATGCCCCGCGACATCAGCACCCTGGTGGACATGACCAAACTCCCCCTGGGCGTGGATCGATTCCTGCTCGAGGTGCATCCGAAGCTAAGGCCGGTGGAAACGGCCATCGAGGGCATTGTTCTGGCCGGGGCGGCCCAGGGGCCGATGGACACCACCGAGGCCTGTGCTGCGGCGTCGGCTGCCGCGGCCAAAGCAGCGGTCATTCTCTCGGGTGACTACGTCGAGCTCCATCCTTTCGTCGCTGAGGTTGACCTGTCGCGGTGCGAGGGCGCGGGCCTGTGCGCGGAAGCGTGCGAATACAAGGGGGCCATCTCTCTCGTCGAGATGAACGTGGATGGGCGAGCAGTGCGACGAGCCGAAGTCAACCCAGCACTGTGCAAGGGCTGCGGCGCGTGCGTGGCTGTGTGCCCGAACAGGGCCATCGATGTCAAAGGCTGGACGCTCCCGCAGTTCGAAGCCATGGTCGATGCTCTAGTGGCGGAGGCGCCGGCTCAGAGCCAGGAGTAGCCAGCGATGTCCACTGAGGCGAAGAAGCCCATCGACATCATCCGCGAGCGCCGGGGGCCCATACCCGACGAGCTGCGCGAGCGCGTCAGAGAGCACAATAGGATCCAGCGAGCGATAGCTGACACTCTCGCCCAAGGGCCCAAGACGCCTCTGGAGGTAGCAGAAGCTATCGGTGTGCCCACTGACCAAGTGTTCTGGCATCTGATCGCCATGAGGAGGTACGGCAAAGTGGCTGAGGGGGAGCAGAGCGGAGACTACTTTCAGTATGGGCTGGTCGAGAAGGATGAGAAATGAGCATACGTGTTGACCCAACACTTCTGCTTGAGCTGCACAAGTACGGCGCCTTCGACGTGAATGCATGCTTCAACTGCGGGAACTGCACGGCCATCTGTCCCCTCTCCACTGAGACGGAGAACTTCCCTCGCAAGATGATCCGCTACGCTCAGATCGGGGTCAGAGATAGGCTCCTGGGGACCAACGAGCTCTGGCTTTGTTACTATTGCGGCGAGTGTTCCGATACCTGCCCCAGAGAGGCCGAGCCGGGCGAGTTCATGGCAGCCACCAGGCGGTATGCCATCGCGAACTACGATCTAACGCGACTGTCCCGGCTCCTGTACACCTCCGCGCCCTTCAGCATCATCTTCCTGCTTCTGCTGGCTGCGTTCCTCACCGTCATCATGCTCGCCAGGCACGGCCCCATGAGGCCGGAGTCGCTGGCGCTTTTTGACTTCGTCTCCGCCAGATTGATCCACCATATCGGCATCACGGTCATCGGCATGGTCGTGCTCGCCGGCGCCATCAGCATTGCCAACATGGTCCATAAGATGTCTCGCTCGGCCGGCGGCCTGGCGGGCGCGGCCGCCGAAGGCAAGCATGGCGGGAATGTCTTTCAATGGTTCGCCAGTCTGGTACGGACGATCTTCACGGAGGTTTTCGCCGAGCGGAGATACCGAGATTGCGACGAGGAGAAGCAGCAACCGTGGGTATTGAAACCGTGGTTCATCCACGGCTCCATTCTCTGGGGCTTTTTGGGCCTACTGGCCGCGACGGCTTCCGACTGGGTTCTCGACCTCACCGGCATCAAGCCCACCGGCACGATGGTGCCGCTGTGGTATCCGGTCAGGCTGCTCGGCACCGTCAGCGGCATGTTCCTGGTCTATGGGACCACCGTGGCCATCGTGAAGCGATTGAGCAAGCCGGACAAGCCTTCGTCCCACTCCCTGCTCTCCGACTGGGTCTTCGTGCTGCTGCTTTGGCTCGCCGGCGTGAGCGGCTTTGCCCTGGAAGTAGCTCTGTACCTGCCGGCCCCGCAGATGTGGGGCTATTACATGTTCATCATACACGTTGTCGTCTCGATGGAACTCATACTGCTGGCCCCCTTCACCAAGTTCGCCCACGCTTTCTATCGCACGACGGCACTGGTTATCCATGCACGCCTGGCCCCCGGGGCTCAGGAGCCAGCCGTCAGTGCCGGCACCTCCCCCGCCGGGCCCTGATTCCCGCCCCTGCCGCCGGCGTGCTGGCTCGCCAGGCAGGGCAACCCGCGGTTTACAAGGAACCAGCCTCCGAATTCGATCAGACCTGTTACTGGAGTGTAGGCCCATGGAAGTTCTCATCAAGTACGACAGCGGCACACGGTTCACTGCCACATGTGGCGACTACACAGTTAGCACCGGTCGGGGAGAGGACGGCAATGCGGGGCGCGATGGTATGTACCCGGCCGATCTCTTTACCGCCGCCATCGGCATGTGCGTCGGTGGTTATGTGGCCGCCTATTGCGGACACCACGACATTCCACACGAGAGCATGACGATCAGCGTCGATCGCGAGACGGCCAAAGCTCCCTCGCGCACCACCCGGGTTGACGTCAGGATTGAGCTGCCACTCGAGGTCTCCGAAAAAGACGCCAAGGCCATACTGCAAGTGGCCGACCGCTGCCACATCACCAACAGCATCCGGAAGAGCGTGGAGGTCGTCTGTTCGTTGGCAACCCGCGATGAGGAGTAACCCCGACGCCTGGCCGCCTCCCCGCCGACGACCGATACCGCGCCGTGCCCGGCTACGGACTGTCCCGCGAATGCGCTACCGTGAGGATGCGCGTTACCCGCTTCGCTTCAGCCGCCCTTTGCGCTTGCAGTACTTCTCGGCCATCGCGAATACCTTCAAACCGGCCGGAATCATTATCGCCCCGCTGATGAGCAGGGGCCAGATGTACGGCCAGACGTCGCCGAGCCCGGCGCCGTCAATGAGGCAGGCGCGCATGCCCTTGAGCGTGTAGGTGATGGGCGAGAGGCGCGAGACGTACTGCAGCCACTGCGGCAGTACCTCAATGGGATAGTAGATCCCGGACACGAGCAGCAGCACCGCCTCAATGATGCCCGTCATCTGCATGCCCTTCTCCGGCGACATCAATGGCAGACATGCACCCATCAGACCCAGGCCCACGAGCGAGAAGGTGGCGATGGCGAGGATGGCGGCAGCGCCGGGGATATTGGCCGCCGATAGGTCGAGCTGGAAGAAGATGGCGCAGAGCACCATCAGAAACACCAGGCGCAGCCCAGAATAGAGCACAGCGAAAAGGCTCGTGCCGATCAGATGCACGAAGCGGGAGATGGGCGCCATCAAGGTGTACTCGAGCGTTCCTTCCCAGCGCTCCCAACTGATGACGTTGCTGGTCTCCCAGAACAGCTCGGAGAGGTATCGCCACAGCAGCGACCCGGTGAGCAGATACACGAGGATCTTGTCCTTGGGGAGGTCAACGCCGCTCACCTGCTCCATCCCGACGGCCAGGAAGCCGATGGAGAGCACGATGGCGCCCGAGTACACCGTCCACGACAGCTCCCACGGCCAATAGCGGCGCAGGAGGGCGAAGTTGCGCTCGATGAATGCGAGCCATGGCTGTCCTCTGACGTATAGGGTGCGTACCATGGTGGCGCCTCCGATGGCAGACCGGGTGGCGCGGGTAGCTTGCTACCCGTGTGTCTTTGGCCTCGCAGGGAACGCACGGCTTGACAAGCAAGCCGTGGCACACGGAGGGGCGAGGTGTACCACGGGTGGCTTGCCAGCGAGAATCGTGTGGCACGGGTAGCTTGCTACCCGTGTGCTTCTGTTACCCCGCGGATGCACGGCTTGGCCCCGTACGGGGTGCCGCTTCAGACAGGCACGAGCAAGTCCCTGACCCTACGGGCGGGACGCCGACCCCGAAGGGGGTCAGGCGCCGTGCCACACAGATTGGGGGCCTACTCCTCTTCGTCTTCGTCCTCGATCTTGCGGCCGGTAAGCTCGATGAAGACGTCCTCGAGGCTCACCTCGCCGTCGCCGCTGCACATGGCTTTGAGCTGAGCCGGCGTGCCCTGGGCGATGATCTTGCCGTTGCGCATGATGGCGACACGATCGCAGAGCCTGTCGGCTTCGTCCATGTCGTGGGTTGAGAGCAGCACGGTGGCGTCGTGTCCGTCCTTGATGCGGCGTATGAAGGCCTGCACGTCGCGCTTTGACTTCGGGTCCAGGCCCGTCGTGGGCTCATCCAGGAGCATCACGATGGGTTCTGTGAGCAGCCCGCGAGCGATGGCCACCTTCTGCTGCATACCGCGCGACAGGTCCTGCATGGAGTCGTCGATCCTGCTCATCGGGAAGCCGAGGCTCTTCAGGATCGTGTTTGCTCTGTCCCCCGCTTCCCCGGGGTCGAGCGCATACAGCCGCGCTGCAAAGCGCAGGTTCTCCGCGGTAGACAGCTTCTTGAAAAAGGCTGCCTCGACGGACACTCTGTTGATGAGTCTCTGGACCGTACGCTCTTCCGACACGACATCGTGGCCGAACACGCTGGCCGTGCCGGCATCCGGGATGAGCAGCGTGGCGAGCACGCGAACCAGTGTGGACTTGCCGCAGCCGTTCGGGCCGACGAGGCCGAAGATCTCGCCCGCGCCGATGGTCACGTCAACGTTGCCCAGCGCCCGCAGCTCGCGGCGCTTCCTCTTGCCGGGGTTGCTGTTCTTGGCGTTCGACGCCCGACCGCTCCGCTGAAAGAGCTTCGTGACGCGGTCGAGCCGCACCGCTTCTCGTTTGTGCACGGCTGTTCTCCTCCGGCATGCACGGCAGTGGTCAGCAAACGACTACGGCCTACACCAGGATACCCCACGCAATAAGTTACTTCCCTCCGCTTGCCCCTCCCTTCTAGGTCTGATGCACTCGGGGACCGGTGATGTTACCACAATGGAGCAAATACGTGCGAGTGGCGGCAAACAAAAGAAAGGGGGCGCTGGCCGCCCCCTTTGCATTGTCGTTGCCTTTGGCTTTTCCCTTGACCCTTAACCCTTTTCCCTGCTGTCCCCCAGCGCCTCGTGCGTCTCCTTGAGCTGCTTGATGATGGGGATGTCCTGGGGGCACTGGGGCTCGCACTCGCCGCACTCCTGGCACTCGCTGGCGGCGAGGCCCTCGACGCGCTTCTTCTCCGCAAAGAACCGGGCGTACTGCTGCTTGGCGTGGTCCGTGAGCCCGAAGACCCGGTGGAAGTTCATGATGCGGAAGTTGAGGGGGATGTTCACGTCGTTCGGGCACGGCATGCAGTACTTGCAGTCGGTGCAGTACAGCTCCGCGAGCTTCCGGTTCTCCTCGAGCGACTGCATCACGTGCAGCTTCTCTTCGTCGCTGAGCGGATCTTCCCGAGATGCGGTGGCAACGTTCTCCTCCACCTGCTCGATGGCGTTCATGCCGGAGAGGGCACAGCTCACCCCGGGATTGGCCAGCACGAAGCGCAGGGCTATCTCGGCGCTGCTCTTGGCACCGCCCGGGAGCATCTCCCGGATTTGCTGGGACGGCGCCGCAAGTCGCCCGCCGCCGACGGGTCCCATGACCATAATGCCGACGCCCTTTTCGTGGGCGTACGCGATGACCTCTTCGTTCTTGCGGTCCAGCAGGTTGTACTGCAGGATGATGTGCTCGAAATGACCCGTGTCGATGAGCTTCTGGATGCCCTCCGGCGAGTCGTGCGTGGAGAAGCCGAAGTGGCGGATGGTGCCCTCTTGCTTGGCTTTGATGGCTTCCTCGAGGCCGGCGCCGGGCTTGGAGAAGTTGTCCACGTACTTGTCCCAACTGAGGCCATGCACGGCCTGGTAGAAGTCAATGTAGTCGGTGTTGAGCTTCTTGAGCTGGGTCTCGAGGCGCTCCCGCCAGCCGGCGCCGGTGTTGTCGCGGAGCGGGTTCTTGGTGGACAGATACACGTCCCCGCGCGCCCGATCGGCGATGGCCTCGCCCACGATCACCTCGCTCTCGCCCCGGTGATAGCCGAAGGCTGTGTCTATGGTGTTGGCGCCCAAGTCGAGGCAGCGCCGAATGCACTCGATGGCGTAGTCTCTGTCCTTGGGCAAGCGCATGGCGCCGAAGCCAAGCGCCGACACCTTCTTACCCGTGTTCCCCAGCATCCGATACTGCATGTACGCAGGCCTCCTCTTATGCAAAACGATTGTCCTCCGGATGCCGCCATCCGGAGGCCATATAGGATACGCATATAACGCGCGAAATGCAAGCGGGGGAAGCGAATTGTGGTGCAAGTGACAACGCCGACCGGAGCCGTGTGCCACGGCGCCTGACCCCCGCCGAAGCCGCCGCACAAGCTGCGTAAAGGCGTAGGGGTCTCCCTGTTTGCACCTGGCTGCCAGCTCGTTGTCCTCACTGGGCACGGGACGATGGCCTGCGATCACGGCGTTCGTGCTCGATGTTATATACGCAGTGGCGCTGACATTGCGTTTACACATTGCCGTTGGGCGGGGCTCGAAATCCGAGCAGCGCAGAGGTGTTAGGTCTGCACAGAGGCAAATCCTGGTCGGCTCTGGAAAACGCAGTGCGACGACATTGACGGGAGATTTTGGGAGGCAAGGTCGGATGGCTCCTGTGAATCTGCTTACCAACGCTGTCATGACCTCGTTAGTGGCCGTGTTGACGACGGGCGCAACATCACGGGCCGAGCTGCTCATCGATGGCGATACTCTCGGCGAGCTCGCGGCCGCCGGGCTCACCGTTCATCCGAGCGTGACGACAGCCGCCGGTCGAGATGGTCAGGGCATCGACTTCTCCGACGGCGGGATCGAGATCCCGATGGCGGACCACCTCGCCGCGGCCACGGGCACGGTCGAGCTGTGGTGCCGCACCCCGGACGACTGGCCCGCCCAGGAAGATCGAACGCTTTTCCACGTCGGCGAAGAAGCCCACGTGCACGTGACCATCTTCTTCCGGAACGGCGG
The DNA here is from genome assembly GCA_030601885.1 of Armatimonadota bacterium. Classification (GTDB taxonomy): domain Bacteria; phylum Armatimonadota; class Zipacnadia; order JAUWAU01; family JAUWAU01; genus JAUWAU01. Next base: position 82,732 of record JAUWAU010000012.1, on the reverse strand, counting down.
CCTCATCGCCGTCTACAAGGGTGGCGAGGAGTACTACGCGTCCATACGCCATGCGGCCTCGCGCAGTTGGGAGCCGGCGTCCTGGCACCACGTGCAGTTCACCTGGGAGAGCGACGAGACGACGGTCACCTTCTTCCTGCGCGTTGACGACGAGCTCGTGGGGATGGCCGAGGGGCGGCTCATCGAGAACTGGCCGGCGCGCTTTTTCGCCGGCATTCGGGGCGCCCGGGCGCCGTGGCGAGGCCTCATCGAGAACGTGCGCATCGCCGCCGAGCCATTGCCGCTGCCCGAGCTGCAGCCCGGAAGCCGGACGATTGACGTCTATGCGGACCGGCCGATTGGCGAGTGCTACAACTTCTGGTCCATCAGCAACTTCACCAGCCAGCATATGTTCGCCGACCCCGAGCAGCGCAATTCCATTCGCCGCGGCCGACCCTTCACCAGGTACGTCAACTGCGTGCGCCTCATCGGCGGACGCACCGACGGGAGGAACCAGTACTTCAAGGGCGTCGGCCCGGACGGGAAGATCCGCTGTGACTTCACCGGACTGATCGCGCAGCTCCGCGGTATGCTCGCATGGGGCTATACGCCGAGGATCGTCCTCGACAACGTCCCGACGGCGATGAGCCAGCCGGCGGAGATGCACACGTACGGCAACACGTATCCGCCGAAGGACTTCGAGGTCTGGCACCAGTACGTGGAGGCCGTCGTGCGGGCGATGGTGGATGAGTTCGGACTGGACGTGGTGAGCAAATGGCGCTTCCGCGTCGGCACCGAGCCCGACCTCTATCCCGGGCACTGGGCAGGGAGCAAGGAGGAATACCTCAAGCACTACGACTACACCGTGGACGCGGTGACGCGGGTCATCCCGGAGGCCGACATCGGCCCCGGCAACATCCTCAATCCGGGCATGGAGGACGCCACCACCGCATCGGGCCGGCCGAGGTGGGGCCTGGAGATCGTCGATCACGCGGCGACGGGCAGGAACTATTGCACCGGAGGCACCGGCACCCGGCTGTGCTTCCTGTCGTGCTCGTGGTACGGCCGCGTGGGTCGGTCGATGGATTCCTTCGAGGTGGCAGTCCGCCGAATGCGCGAACGGCTCGACCGGTATCCGCAGTTTCGCGATGTGCCGGTCGAGGTGGCGGAGTTCGCGATCCTGCAGGACGAGTATGGGCGTCGGCTAATGGGCGGCGATGTCACCGAATGGGGGGCGAGCTGGTACGCGGCCATCGCCGAGCGCGTGTACGCATTGAACGTCGCGCAGGTGCACGAATGGTCCCAGACATCGGCAGGCATCCGGCATCCGCGGGCGCACGTGATCGGGATGCTCGAGCAGATGGCCGGCGGAGAGCGACTGGCCACCGAGGTGACCGGCACTTCACCGGCCAGATGCGGGGCCATCGGCGTCCGTAAGGGAGACGCCATCTACATCCTGCTTTACAACCACCGGGCGTTACGCCGGCCAAAAGCGGCCGAACACGTCAGCCTCACGGTGCACGATCGGCAAATGAAACCGGACAACCGATGGCGGCTCTCCGAGTGGACAGTGGACGAGAGCCACGGCGTGTTCGCGCGCGAGTTCTACAAGGATTGCGAAGAGGCCGGTATCGAGCCACTGCCCAACGCGCCCGTATTCGGCGGCAGCATCTCGCGGCGTTTGGGGGGGGCTGGGGCCCAGCTCCTGCGAGCCAATATAGAGAAATACCAGAAGCTTGCCGCCCTGCCGCAGACGAAGGTGGATGAGCTGCCGACTGTTGGCGGGGGCCAGGTGACCTTCGAGATCGAGATGCCCGGGCACAGCGTGCGGCTGCTCAAGCTCTCCCCGGGAGCGCAGGCATCTCTGCCTGCATCCGTGTCGCCTTCTCGCCTCGCCTTTGCCTGCGCGACTCATCTGGTCGCGTCGCCCCGAAGGGGCCCTTAGTCCTCCTCGCCGCAGGTGAACCGCCACACGTCGCCACGCACGACCTCCTCGCCAACCACCGTGTCAATCCGCCAGTAGTTCACCGCGATCAGTTTCATGCCGCGAAGCGAGAGGACGTTGCCCGACTGCGTGCCCTTGAACTCCGCCGAGTCCGTGTCCGCCCTGGCCACGGCGGCCTCGCTCGCGCCCAGGTACACGTGGTAGGCTTCGCCGCCGTATCCCCCCAGCCATATTAGAGCGCCATCTGGCGGCACGGCAGCGGCTCCGGCGGGAGGTATCGGGCGGGACGATTTCTTCGCCTGATAGCCGGGGATCCAGTATGCCGCGTCCCCGGACTCATAGGCCCCGATGTCCGGCGCCTTTCCCTCGAAGCGCTCAGTGATGCCCTCAATGAGCCGGCCAGCGTCGATCAATGCCGACCCCGGCCTGGGACGGAAGTCAAACCCCGCCGGATTGACCAGCAGCGGTTCGTCCTCACGAAAGGCCGGCCCGCGCGGATCGGTGAGCATCGGCCGTGTCGGCACATAGTTGTTCGACAACTCGCCCAGTGGCGGCTTCAGCTCGCGCGCTCTTCGGACCTCGTGCGGCATCTGGCCGGTGAGCGCCGGGGCGTAGTTGTTGATCGTTTTCGAGTTGGCGTTTTGCTGCTGAAGCAGATGGGCCCATTGTCCCGGCGCCCATTCCTTGTGCGGCGTGGGCTCCGACCAGAGCACGATATCCAGCAGCAGGTTGTTGAAGCAGGAGTTGTTGTATACCTGGTTTCTGTCGCCCTTGACGATGATGCCTTTCGCATTGCAGTTCCACGCCACGTTGTGATGCACGATGAGATCCCTCGTCAGATCGTCGCCGCGGATGCCATTGCCGCCCCAGTTGAACGCGTTGTGGTCGTGCACCCAGTTGTATCGGATCACCGTGCCGTTCTGCCTCAAACCATGACACTGAATCAGAGCCCCATCGCTCTGCACCAGCCCGCCGTGGTGGATGTAGTTGTACTCGCAGATCGACGGGCCCTGAGTCGGCAGGATCACCGCCTCCGATGAGCCCACATTGTACACGGTGTTCCGGCGGAAGGTGGACCTTGCGGAGGCGCCCATGTGCACCCCGCCGAGATTCCCCGCCGCGCCGTTGCCCAGGCCCCGCCAGTCGATGTCGTGGATCAGACAGTTCTCGATCGTGTTGTCGCTGCCGGAGAGGAGGAGCCCCGGCGCCTCGCTGAAGGCGATGCGGCAGTTCCTCACCACGTTCCGCCGACCCGCTATGAGCGTCGGCGACAGGGAACATAGCCCGCCGAGAAACTGCGCGTTGGCCCGGCGGCACTGCGACGGGACATAGTGATCTCCGTCATCCCGCTCCCCAATCCTCCTGGCGTGCGTGGGGAACTGCAGCTCGCAGTTCTCCACCACGCAGTCGCTCGCGTTCTCGAACACGAACGTTGCAGCGAAGAACCGGAAGCCGTTGATCTCAATGTGGTCCAGCCCATCGACGACGAAGGCGTACTCGCGCGTCTTGCCCTCGATCCGTCGGCCCGAGGGATCCTTGCCATCGGGCGGCCACAGGTACAGCGTCCTCGACTCGCGATCCAGGAACCACTCGCCCGGCGCATCGAGCGCCTCGAGCTTCCCCCACAGGAAGTAGCGGTTGAAGCCGGGGCGGCGCTTCCTTTCCAGCTCCAGCCGCCGCGTCAAGTCCTTGTCATACTCGAATGTGCCGCTGCCCGCCGCGTGGTTCCGAACGGCACGCAGGTACGTCTGCCAGGACCCGACGTTCAGCGTGGCGAGCGCCCCGGTCCAGTCGATGCCCGTCTCAGCGAGTCGCGGATCCACGACCTTGCCATACTCGCTGCCCTCGCCTTCGCTGGCCCAGGTGTCTTTGTCCCAGCGCTCGTCGAAGGGCTGGTTGGGCCAGCGCGCCTCCACCATCATCTCGCCGTCGAGGAACAACTGGCTGAGGTTCTCGGCCACCTTTGTCTTGTAGATCCGCTCTTTGTGGATCTCCCACGTCCCCGCGATCGCCTCGGCCCCGCTCAGGATCACCTGCTTTCCTGGCTGGGCGACGAACCGAATGGGCTTGCCCTTCTCGCCCGACTGTTGCGGGCGCACGGTTTCGTGGTACGTGCCTTCGCCCACATAGCACGTGTCGCCGGCCTGCATCTCGGAGGCGGCTCGTTGTATCGTCAGAAACGGTCGGGCCCGGGTGCCGTCGTTGTCGTCCGATCCGGTCCTCGCGACGTAGTAGTCCCTGGGCCGATGCCGCGGCGGCGGCGGGGGTGGGTTGTACACTCGCACCTCATCCATGACGAACCTCGTGTATGCGTCAGGGGAGAGATCGTCAACGACGAACTCGATCCGAATCCGCTTGCCCGCATCCTCAGGCTTCGCCACATACTCCGCCGCCCGAAGCGCCCACGCCTCCCTGGTGAGGCGATCGGTGCTAATCTCATCCGACGCGACGACCACGTCCCCGAACAGGAGCTTCCCCACCACCTTGCAGTGCCCCGGCGCGCCGGTCCGGTACAGATAGTACTCCAGCCTGTAGACCTCGCCCGCCTTCGCGCGCTCTGGCAGCGTCTGTCCGAAGGTCCGCATCTTCGGATCGTTGATGAATGCCGCCTGTCTCCCCCTGCGCGCAGCAATGGTCTCCCACTGCAGCGACGGGCCGGCCACCGCGCCTCCCCAACCTGCCGCTGGCCCTTGGTGCCAGTGTTGGCTGCGGGGGTCGGGAATGACCGGCTCCTCGAAGCTCCCATTCGCGACGGTCAGCTCCGCCGCCGAGGTCGGCACCGCCGCAATGAGGGCCACCCTTAAAGCCAGCATATAGCACCAAGGCTGCAACATCACTCTCACGCGCGTCTGGTCGGCCGCCGTGTCGTCTTCTCCTCTCACCTTTTTCCTTTCTCCTTGCCTCTCACTCCCACGGCTTCAGCAACACCTTGGCGCATTCGTGCGAGGCCGACGTCTCGAACGCCTCCTGGATCTGGCTCATGGGGAAGACGTGGCTGAAGAGCGAGTCGATGAGCGGCGATTCCTGGATCACCTTCATGACCTTGGGAAAATCGTTGAGGTTGTAATGCCACGCGCCGGTGAGCGTAATCCCCGTGCGGATCAGATCGGGGCTGCCTTTGATGGTGAGCTCGTCCCCGCATTCGCCGACGCACACGACCGTGCCCAGTCGGCGCGTCGCGTCGATGCACAGGCGCTGCGCCTTAACGCTGCCAGCGCAGTCTACGGCGCAGTCCACGCCTTTGCCATCGGTGAAGTCCATGATCTGCTGCACGGCGTCTTCGTCGCCGGGATCGATGACGCATTCGGCCCCAAGCTCCTTCGCTCGCTCGACCCGCCAGGGCACGGACTCCACCGCGATGACGCGGGCGCCGCGGAAGCGCGCGTTCACCACGCCGCCGAGGCCGACCGGGCCCATGCCTGTTATGAGCACCGTGTCGAAGGCGCTGAGGCCCGCGACCTCAAGCGCCGCGAACGATGGCCCCAAGGCGCACAGCGCCAGGGAGGCGTGCTCGTAGCTGACCGCGTCCGGGATCTGCGAAAGCAGCCACGACGGCTTCAGCAGATACTGCGCCATCGTGGCGCGCCCCTCGGGGGATCCGACGAACTCGGCGAAGTTGTGGTTGTTCTGGCAGCGGATGTAGTTGCCGGAGATGCAAAGCCGGCAGTTCCCGCACGGGTACTGCGGCTGCACGACGACCCGGTCGCCCACCTCGACCTTGCCGGGCTGCGCCACCTCCACGACCTCGCCGACGGCCTCGTGGCCGAGGAACTCGCTTTTGCGTCCGGCCACGAAGCCCTTGTACTCGGTGCACATGGGCGCCACGTGCACCTTGACCAGCGCCCAATCTTCCTTGGACCCAGGATCCGGGACATCGACGACCGCGGCCTGTCTCTCGCCGGTGATGACTGCTTTTTTCATGGTTCGACGGCTCCCACGCTGTGCTGACTGCCTGAAGTCGGCCGATCGGCAGTGTGGCGCTGGGTGCCTACGCCGATGCAGCCAGGCGCTACAACTGCTGGAAGTAGTAGCAAATCAGATGCGCCAGCACGAGGTGCACGTCTTCGACGCGGCCGTAATGGTCGCTGTCCACGGTGATGTGCTGGTGGGCGAGTTGCTGCAGGCGGCCGCCGCCGAAGCCGCAGAAGCCGATGGTCCGCGCGCCACGCTCGTTGGCCAGCTCGATGGCCTTGATGATGTTCGGCGACTCGCCGCTGGCGGAGATGCCGATGACCACGTCGCCCTCATTGACGAAGTTGGCGAGCTGCTCCGAGAAGATGTTGTCGTACGAGGTGTCGTTCGCCCAGGCAGTGGTGAGCGAGACGTTGTCGGCCAACGTCATGGCCTTGAACCGGCGCTTTTTCGCGTCGCCTTTGTGTCCCAGCGTCCCCTTTGCCAGGTCGCAGACGAAGTGGGCCGCCGTGGCCGCGCTGCCGCCGTTGCCGATGACGAAGATCTGCTTGTCGTTCTGCCAGGCGTCATTGATCGTCTCAACGATGGCTTTGACGTCACCCATCGGGATAGCGTCGATGTCGGCCTTGAGTGCGTCCAGGTAGTCCGCTGTGAAGCTCTCGATTGTCATCGTCGGCCCTCCTGGAAAAAACGGTGACAGTCACCGTTTTTTCTGGCTGCTCTGTTCCGTTCTCTCCCCCGTGTAGCGCGTCCACTCGGCGGGCACCAGCCCGAAGTATGCCGCCCGGTCTGCATCCGTGATGTCGCGCTTCTTCACTACAGCCGGCACGCCCTCAGCGAAGCTGTTCTCCGGGATCACCTGATCGACGTGCGTGGCACTCCCGTTGGCGAGCACCGCCCCCTTGCCGAGGCGCGTGTTGTAGTCGCAGCACACATTCAGCCCGAGCGCCGCCTCATCCGCGAGCTGCGTCCCGTGCATCGTGGCGCCATGGTTGACCCAGCAGTAGTCGCCGATGATGGACTGGTCGGCCGCTTCGTTCGTCGTCGAGCCGCTCTTCGCCGGTCGGCCGCCCTCGATGCACACGTTGTCGTAGATATGGACGTAATTGCCGATCTGGTTCCGGCCACGGATCGTCGTATTGCACTGGACGAGCGTGTGGTGGCCAATCGTCACCTTGCCCGTGATGACGGTGCCGGCGCCGATCTTGGTGTAGGCGCCGACCGTTACCTCTCCCTCGAGGATCACGGAGGGATGGATGTCGGCCGTCGCGTGGATGTTGTGCCTGCTCCGCTGCTGAGCCCTGGAGCCGGACGGAGTCATCATCCAAGAGACGGCGAGGACGACGAGGGTAGCAATGCCGAGGACGATAACGTGCTTTCCTGTCATGGCTGTCCGCGCACCTTTCGATGCAGTTCTACAAGCCGAGCGCCTGCTCCCAGTGCTCGCACACCTTCTCCGTCTTCTCGACCGCCAGGCCGCAGTAGCTCGCCGGATCGCGGAGCATGTCCCGCTGTCGCGGTGTCATGCGCTCGAGGTAGGGCGCCAGCTCCTCGGAGGTGCTGATGAGCTCCCACAGCGCCTTTCCGCTCCTCTGCGCCTCGAGCGTCAATTGCCTCATGGCCTCGTGGGCGTCCGGATGACCGTACGCTGCCAGGAGTATGTAGGCGGGTTCTGCCGCCACCATGCCGCCGGTCATATCGAAGTTCCGCTGCATGGCCTCCTCGTCGGTCACCAGGCGGCTGCAAACGCGCCGGAGCCGATCCACGGTGCACACCAGCGCGGTGATGATCTCCGGGATGAACCGCTGCGAGCAGGAGTTGGAGAGATCCCGCTGATGCTCCGAGATCTGGTCGCAGTAGACGGTGACCATCTGGGGCATGAATTTCTTCCACATGCTCTTAACGTTCTCGAAGTTCCACGGATTCCGCTTGTGCGGCATGGTGGACGAGCCGACCTGCTCCTTTTCGAAGGCCTCCGCCACCTCGGCGATCTCCGTTCGCTGCAGATGCCGCAGATCGTCGGCGAGGTTGGCCAGGACACCGAAGCATGAGATGAGCGCATGGACGAAGTCGGCGACGTACTCCGGCTCGACGATCTGCGTTGAGTGCGTTGACGGCTCCAGCGACAGCTCGGCCAGGACTTCGCGCTCGAAGGCATCGGCATCCTCGCAGAATATCGCGCTGGCGTTGTACGCGCCCACGGCGCCGGAGACCTTCCCGCGAAGGCTCTCAGCCGTCGTCTCGATGGCCTGAATGCGGTTGCCGAGCCGGCTGACGTACTCCGCCATGGCGAACCCGAAGGTGATGGGCACGGCGTGCTGTCCATGTGTGCGGCCCATCTGCAGCGTGTCCTTCTCGCGCCGCGTGATGTCGATGAGCACGCGCAGCAGCTCCTTCAAGTCGGGAACGACGACATCGGCAGACACCCGCTTGAAGCGCCACGCCGTGGCCGTGTCAATGATGTCGAACGAGGTGGCGGTGAAGTGCACGTAGGGCTTCGCGTCATCGCGCACGCGACGCCGAATGCAGTTCACCAGCGCGCGGATGTTGTGCTTGATGCGCGCTTCCTCCTCGGCCACCTCTTCGGCCGTGACCTCTCCGGCCGCCTTCTCGATCTCCGCCGCGGCGCTCTCCGGGCAGATGCCGCGCCGGGCCAGCACTTTCGCCAACGCGACCTCGACCTGTGCCTCCGAGGCGACGCGGGCGCGCTCGCTCACGTACGGCCCGAGGCGCTCCCGCATCCGCTCATCAGCGCCGTAGTAGCGAAAGTCCAACGGGCTCACGCAATCGTAGAGGTCGATCTGCATGGTGCAGCTCCCTTGTCGAGCAGTTGGTGTGGCACTGGTAGCTTGCTACCAGTGTTGCCGTTCGCTTCAGCCAGGACGCACCGTCAGGTCGTCACGCCAGCGCCGACGGTCCAAACGGCCGTGGCAGCAGTTCGCGCATCGACGCCTCCTCGACCGCGCCGTCCACCGTCGCGGCAATGACCATGGCATCCGGCCCGAACTCGCGAATGACCTGCAGGCAGATCCCGCACGGCCACACCGGTGAATCGCTCTCGCACACGACGGCGACGGCTCTCAGACGTCGGCAGCCAGCGGCGACGCCGCTGCAGATGGCCACCTGCTCCGCACAGCGCGTCGCGCCCGAGGACGCGTTCTCAACGTTGCAGCCTCCGTACGTCCGGCCGTCCTCAAAGAGCGCGGCTGCTCCTACCCTGAAGCCGGAGTACGGCGCGTACGCCTTGAGCCGGGCTTCGCGCGCCAGATCGATCAGTTGGTCTCGCAGTGTCTCGCCAACTCCTTTCGGCACTTCGACCTCCGCATTCTCCGCCATTCCCCTCCTCCCTCCCTGCCGGCTTTCGACGCCGGCGGCACTCGAGGCGAGAAGGATCGCCTTCGACAACGTCGAACGCAACGCCACGGCCCATCATCAGCCGGAGGTGAGTCCATGTCATCCCGCAGCAGACGCGTTGACCGGAGAAAGTTCCTCACCGCAGCAGGCGCCGGCATGGCCGGGCTCATGGCCCGCCGACTCCACGCTGCCGAGCGCAAGCCCAACATCGTCGTCATCATCGTGGACGACATGGGCTACTCGGACATCGGGGTCCACGGCTGCAAGGACATCCCGACGCCTAACATCGACTCGATTGCGCAAAACGGCGTTCGGTTCACCAACGGGTACGTCTCCTGCCCGGTGTGCAGTCCGACGCGAGCAGGTCTCATGACCGGCCGATATCAGCAGCGCTTCGGCCACGAGTTCAACACCGGGCCGCCTCCGCAGGGCCTGGAGGAGCACGTCGGCCTGCCGCTCACGGAGGTGACCATCGCCGACCTTCTGAAGGCGGCCGGCTACGTCACGGGCGCCGTCGGCAAATGGCACCAGGGGATCTTCCCTCACTTTCACCCCTTCAAGCGCGGCTTCGACGAGTTCTTCGGCTTCCTGCACGGCGGGCATTCGTACATAGACCCGGGCCTCGGCACCTTTAATCCCATCCTCCGCGGCGAGGAGCCCGTGGACGAGAAGGACTACCTCACGGACGCATTCAGCCGCGAGGCCGTCGCCTTCATAGACAGACATGGCAACGAGCCCTTCTACCTGTACCTGTCCTACAATGCCGTGCATACGCCCATGCAGGCGCCGCAGAAGTACCTGGACCGCTTTCCCGACATCGCCGACGAGAAGCGACGCACGTACGCGGCGATGCTGAGCGCCATGGACGATGGCGTTGGGGCGGTGCTGGGGAAACTGAGGGAGTTCGGCCTGGAACGAGACACGCTCCTGTTCTTCATCGACGACAACGGCGGCCCCGAGAATGCCAACGGCTCCATCAATGATCCGCTTCGAGCCGGCAAGGGCAGCATGTATGAGGGCGGGATTCGCGTGCCCTTCATGATCCAGTGGCCCGAGCGCATCCCAGCAAACAAGACGTACGACAAGCCCGTCATTGCGCTCGACATTCTGCCCACCGCCGTGGTCGCCGGGGGCGGGAGGTTGCCGGGGGACCGCGTCATTGACGGCGTGGACCTGCTGCCGTACGTGACAGGCAAGAAAGATGCCCGACCGCACGGCACGCTCTTCTGGCGCAGCGGCACGAACCACGCCATGCGCGGCCGCGACTGGAAGCTGGTGCGGCTTGGCGATAACCCCCCGGAGCTCTACGACCTCGCCGCCGACATCAGCGAGGCGGCCGACCTGGCCCAGGCGAAGCCCAACATGGTCAAGCGCCTGACTGGGGCTCTCGCCAAGTGGGAATCCGAGATGGTCGAGCCCGTGTGGACCAGGGCGCGTCGCCAACGCAGGAAAAACTAAAAAACTAGGGACAGTCACCTATTTCCGGAGGGCAGGCATCGTGCTTCCGGAGTTGGCATCATGTGAGATCGCCAGGCATTGCCAGCAGGACGTCTTCTGTCAGGAAATAGGTGACTGTCCCTAGTTCTAGTTCTAGTTGAGGTGATCACCCTTGCCAACGAACACAACAGATCTCAACCCTCCGACTCGCATCCTCATGGGCCCCGGCCCCAGCAACGTCCACCCGCGCGTGCTCCGCGCCATGGCCACGCCGCTGGTGGGCCATCTCGATCCGGCCTTCCTCGAGATCATGGACGAGACGAAGGAGCTGCTCCAGCAGCTCCTTCAGACGGAGAACGACCTCACGTTCCCCATGTCCGCCACGGGCAGCGCGGGCATGGAGGCGTGCCTCTGCAACCTCCTCGAGCCCGGCGACGAGGCGCTCGTGTGCATCAACGGTGTGTTCGGCGAGCGTATGGCCGACATCGTCGAGCGCCTTGGCGGCCGGCTCGTCCCGGTGCGCGCCGAATGGGGCAGCATAGTGGAGCCCGAGCAGGTGGCGACGGCACTGCAGAGCTCCCGACCGAAGCTCATCGCCGTCGTGCATGCTGAGACATCCACCGGCGTGCTGCAGCCGCTGTCGCAACTGGCGCAAATGGCCCAGGATCGGAACGCGCTGCTGCTGGTGGACACGGTGACGTCGCTCGGCGGCTTCCCCGTCCAGGCGGACGCCTGGGGCATTGACGCCGTCTACAGCGCCACGCAGAAGTGCCTGAGCTGCCCGCCGGGACTGGCGCCGATCTCCCTCAGCGACAAGGCCGTGAGCGTCCTGAATGCGCGGACGAAGAAGGTGCAGAGCTGGTATCTGGACTTGACCATGGTGCGGCGCTACTGGGGCCAGGACCGCTTCTACCACCATACGGCGCCCATCAGCATGATATACGCGCTCCGCGAGGCGCTGCGGCTGATCCACGAGGAGGGCCTCGACGCGCGCTTCGAGCGCCATCGCCGCAACCACGAGACGCTGGTGGCCGGCCTTGAGGCCATGGGGCTGTCGATGCTGGTGGAGGAGGGGCATCGGCTGTGGATGCTGAACGCCGTGTGCGTGCCGGAGGGGATCGACGAGCTGCAAGTGCGCCAGACGCTGCTTCAGGATTACAACATCGAGATCGGCGCCGGGCTCGGGGACCTCAAGGGCCGCATATGGCGCATCGGGCTGATGGGGGAGTCATCGACAAAGAACAACGTCCTGCTGGTGCTGACCGCCCTCGAGGATGCGCTGCGCCGGCAGGGCCACGAGATGGAGAGCGGCGCCGGGGTCGAAGCCGCCATGAAGAGCTACGCAGCCGCTGAATGACTCCACCCACTTGCGCGGCGCGCACCCACCGGGCAACCGCCGGGTATTCCGGGGACATTCACGATAAGTATCTGTGAGTGAAGGGGAAAGTGGCACTCTCGATGCCCTGGATATCCGCGCCCGCCGCCGATCCCCCGCACGCGCGCGAAAGTGACCTTCAAGCGCGCGCCTCCACCTCCACCCCGCGCGCCGTGAGACGCATCCGGTATGTCCCCTGCGCGTGGTCGCTGCCCCGGAGCTTCAGGATGCGAAGCGTCCGGTCGGGCTCGCCACTCTCGACGGTGCGCCAGCCGAGCACGATGACGCCGTCAGCGATGTTGAACTCCGGCGCGTCGGGCAGGCATGCATCCGGCGCGGTCTCGCGCACCAGGAAGGCGGTGCACGCGCCCAGGGACACGTTGAACGAGAGGTCGTAGACGAACTGGCGCACGGTTCCGCGAGAGACGCCGAGGTCGTAGAGTGCTTTGATGCTGTCTATGGCAATGGCCGTCGCGTCCACATCGGCGATAATTGTCTTGATGGCGAGCATCAGCTTCGTCAGGTCGCCCTCGCGGAGGATGGCCGTGATGTCCTTGTAGTGCACGGACTTGTTCACGCTGGCCACGTCGAAGAAGGTCAAAGTCTCGCAGTGTCGCATTGCCTTGGCTGGCGGCTCCCCGAGCGCGACGAAGTACACTGCAGTGCCGCCGCAGCGTGCCGAGTGGAACAGGAGCTGCTGCGCCAGAATACTCTTGCCTGCGCCTGGCGGCCCAGCGAGCAGCACCGTCGCGCCAGTGGGTATGCCGCCGCCAAGCAGCTCGTCCAGGTTGGCCACACCGGTGCTCATGCGTTCCATGGTCAAATTGTGACGCGGGGTCTCGCGCCGTCGCGAAGGCGGATGGCGCATCGGCGACCGTCCCCCGCCCGGCAAAGCAACGCACTGTCAGTCCATCGCCGTCCGCCGCTTGGTCAGTTCGGGAACTGCCCGGAAGAGCGCCTCCACCACGTCCACGTCCCACTGCGTCCCGGCACAGCGATTCAGCTCGCCGGCCACGTATGATGAGTCGCGCCGCGGCCGATACGCTCGGGCCGACGTCATGCCGTCGTATCCATCCGCCACGGCGATAATACGGCTGCCGATGCCGATCTGATCGGCCGGCAGGCCGTCGGGATAGCCCCGTCCGTCCAGGCGCTCGTGGTGATGGCGCACCGGGTCCAGGACGTCCGGCTGGCCGATGAGGGGCCGCAGTATGCGGAAACCGATCTGGGGGTGCACTCTGATCTGTTTCCACTCGCCTTGGGTCAGCGTCGCTGGCTTGTTCAGCACCTCTTCGGGCACGCCGATCTTCCCGATGTCGTGCAGGGCGCCGGCGATGCGGATCGCCTCGATCTCCCGGCCCATCAGCCCCATCTCCAGGGCGAGAAGTTGGGCCAGGCGCGCTACGCGCTGCGAGTGCCCGTTGGTGTACGAGTCCTTTGCCTCGAGCGCGTTGCAGATGGCCTCCACCGACTGCACCAGCACCCGCCAGCCCTCGGCCGTCAGGCCAGAGGAGGCATCCTCGGCAGCGTCCGCCTGGGCCTCCTCGCCAACGAGATGCCGCTTGCGGAGGGCGCGCGACAGGCGCTCTCCCAGCTCGCTCGGAGGGAAGGGCTTGATCAGGTAGTCCTCCGCCGATAGCCGCAGCGCTTCAATAGCCGAACCCAGCTCCGGATGCCCCGTCATGAGCAGCACGGGCATGTCGGCGTGCAGTGCGCGAAGGGCCGTCAGCAGATCGATGCCGCTCGCCTGCGGGAGCACCACATCCACGATCGCCGCCGCGGGGGCCTTTGCCATAGCCTGCTGCAGCCCCTCCTCCGCGTCGCGCGCCACCACACACTCGTAGCCTTGGCTCCCCAGGTATTCGGCAAGCACGCCGGATAGCCGCGCGTCATCTTCAACGAGCAGTATGCGATGGCCCATGATTGTCCGTAGTGGTCAGTGGTCGGTGCTCAGTGGTCAGCAGAGGCCGGGCGCGGGCGAGCGTGTTCTACCGGCCGCTGACCACTGACAACCGGCTCCCTGCGTCTTCCTTATCGGCCCACCGCCATAGCGCCTTAGTGAAAACTCGTGCTGCCTCAAACTCGACGTGGGCCGCCCGTCGTCAACCCGGGCGCGCTCAAAGACGGCAACTTCGCTCTCGCCGAGACCGATCCACGCAACGTCAGTAGGGGCGACCCGGTGGGTCGCCCCTACTGACGTTGTCTCGGTGATCTCTGTGGGCTCTATGGACCCGAGCGGCGCTAGATCCACTTGCTCAGGAAACCCATGTCCACGCCCCGGACGGATTGCAGCTTGTCAATGGCCGAGTCCGCTGAGGCACCGTCGTGCACGACGGCCGATACGGCGGCGGCGACGGCGCGCGGGTCGTCATCGCCGGGGAAGAGGATGTTGCGCCCGCAGAGCGCGCCGCGCACGTTCGGCCCGGCGGCCATGCCCTTAGCGAAGTCCTCAATGATGGGCGTGGGGTTGCCGAGCGACTCGCCGCCGAGCATGAGAATCGGCAGCGTGGTTGCCCGGGCCACCTGCTCGTAGCCGTCGCAGTACGGCATCTTCAGCCACGTGCCGAGCGAGCTGCCCCCGACGGCGGCGGCGACCCCGGCAATCTTCAGCAGCTCCCCCGCCTCCTTTTGCACATTGTACTTGCCCTCCTCATGCACCACCGGCAGCGGCTCGACGAAGACGGTGATGCCGAGCTCGTGGCACTCATTTATGGCCTGCGAGCTGTAGTGGATCGTGTTGCCGGAGTCTGCGCTTGTCAGATCCAGCCGGAACATGATCTTCGAGGCATCCATGTTCAGGTTGGCGATGGACTGCGCTGAGAAGCTGGTGTACTTGTCGTCCATCTCGAATGAGGCGCCGGCAAGCCCGCCACGGTTCATCGAACCCATGAGTATCTTGCCATCCAGGAAGCTGACCCCGCCGCCCTCCTGCACCAGCATGTCGGCCGCGACAGCGTCTTCGATGACGTCGGGCGTGCCCATGAGGCCATCCACCTCATCGGAGGCGACCACCCGCAGCACGCGGCCCAGGTACTCCTGCCGATTGCCCATGATGAGCGGGGCGTCGCCGCTCTTGGTGATGTTTCGCCCGGGATGATCGGCGGCCAGAATCACCAGCTTGCCGTCCCTGGTGAGCGCCTCGCGCCGCTTGCGCGCGGCAGCGTGCTGGCGCACTGCGTCCGGGCGGCTGACGCGCACATCGGTAAGCGCGGCGAAGCATTTGTCGGTGAAGAACTCGCTTACATCGAATTTGTAGTCCCCTAACTCGTACGGCACGAATGTTCCCTCCTTCGGATGCAAGGAAAAAGGAGCAGGGAAAAGAGAGAAGACGGAACTCGCCTGCGCGCCTCATCCACCGCCTTCTTTCCCTTGTTCCCTCGCCCTTTCTCCCTTCTCATGCGCGGAAAAAGGACAAGCCGAAATGCCCGAGCTCGACTCGGGCACTAGTTTCTCTCGCTTTTCCCGTTGCCCTCCCTTCCCGGCTAATGGCGGAGCGCGGGACATGACCCATCAACCATCGGTCGATGGGTCAGCCGAGATCATAGTACCGATGCCCCGATCGGTGAACACCTCGATGAGCGACGCATGTGGGATACGCCCGTCGATGATGTGCGCCCGGGGCACGCCGCCCTCGACGGCTCTTATGGCCGACTCCAATTTGGGGATCATCCCCTCCCCGATGTCTTCACCTCCGAGCAGCCCTTGAGCCTCGTCCAGAGTGAGCGTGGAGATGAGCGACTCTTCGTCGTCCGGATCGGCGAGAATGCCGGGCACATCTGTCAGGTTGATGAGCTTGGCGGCGCCCACTGCAACCGCCAGCTCCGCCGCCGCGTGGTCGGCATTGATGTTGAAGCTCTCGCCTTTGGGCCCTGCGCCAACCGGCGAGACGACGGCAATGTAGCCAGATGCTGCGAGGGTCTCCAGCACGCCGGCATCAATCGACTCGACTTCGCCTACGTAGCCCAAATCCGCCTCCGACTCCATCTTCCTGGTCCGAATGAGGTTGGCGTCCTTGCCGCTGAGGCCGACGGCTTGGCCGCCCTCGGCGTTGATGAGCGAGACGATCTCCTTGTTGATGGAGCCGACGAGGACCATCTGGGCGACCTCCATGGTCTGCTCCGTGGTCACTCGCAGCCCTCGGACGAATTCGGGCTGGATGCCCAGCCGCTCCATCATGGCCGAGATCCGTGGCCCGCCACCGTGCACTACGACGGGTCGGATGCCGACGAAGTGCATCATGACGATATCCCTGGCCACCGCCCGTCGCAGCTCGTGGTCAACCATGGCGCTCCCACCATGCTTGACCACGATCGTGCTGCCGGCGAACTGCTGGATATATGGCAGCGCTTCGATGAGGATCTGAGCTCGTTCTTCGACGTCCGCCATTGGTCCCTCTCTGGTGGTACCGTCGCCCCCCTGCCGCCGCGTCTTCGTACGCGTATAATTCGGCAGCGGAACCGTATCGCCCTCCGTCGTCCCCTCGATCTACGGGTGGCACGGGTAGCTTGCCACCGGTGCGCCCTCAGCCTGCGCCACAGTATTCCAGTGACAGGCTACGCGCTCCGGCGGGCCAGATCGCGCACCTGCGGCCAGACGTCGCGATACGTCGCGAACAGCTCCTGGTACCGGGCGTGCCGCTTCGGGTCGGGGGAAAAGGAAGATCGCTCCTTCACCAGCACGTCCACGGCTTCGGCCACCGATGCGTACGCTCCGGTCGCCACGCCGCCGAGCATGGCGCCTGCCTGGCATCCGCTCTCGGTGACGTTGAGCGTGACTACCTCTTTTCCCGTGATGTCCGCCTTCAGTTGCAGCCAATAGGCGCTCTTGCTTCCCCCCCCGGTGGCGCGGAGGCGGTCTATGGCAATGCCCGCCTCGGCCAGCCGAGAGACGTTGAGGTGCAGCTCGTAGCAGATACCCTCAAGGATGGCCTTGACGAAGCGCTTCTTGTCCACGCTCAGATCCAGGCCGATGATAACGCCTTTGGCGAGCGGGTCAAGGTACGGTGTGCCGGAGCCGGCGAAATACGGCACGAGAAAGACGCCCGTCGGCTCGTCCGGCAGGTTGCTGAGGATTATGTCATAGACGTCCTGGCCGGACTGCTGCGCCTCCGCCATTTCCGCCGAGGCGAAGTTGTCGCGGTACCATCGCAGCACGCTGCCACTGGAATACGTGAACGCGAGCGAGGCGTACATGTCGGGCGCCGCATGCGGATAGCAGCAGAAGTTGTTGCGCAGCATCCCCTCGTTCAACACGGGCTCGTCGAAGGCGACCGTGATGCACTCCACCGTGCCCATCCCGTCCACAGCCATGCCTTCGCGGATTACGCCGGCGCCGAGCGCATTCATGGGCTGATCGTGTCCGCTGGCGACGGCGACGACGCCCCGGGGCAATCCCAGCTCCTCGCACGCCGCCGCCGGGATCTCGCCGAGGACGGTGCCGGAGGCCACGGCCGTGGCAAACAGTTCCGGGGACACATCCGCGGCGCTGAGCATCGTCTCCGACCACTGCTTCTTGACGATGTCGAACGCCATCGTGCGTCCCGCGAGCGTGTGGTCGGTGGTCGGCTCCAAGCCCAGCTTGTACCAGATCATGTCGGGCCACAGGAGGCACTTCCACGTCTTTCGGTACACGTCGGGCATCTCGTCCCGCAGCCACATGATCTTGTTCAGCGTGAAGCTGGGATGCAGGGGCATGCCGGTGATCCTGAATACCGCCAGCTCGCCAAGCCTTTCTCGCCAGCTCTCAGCCTGGCTCACGCACCGATTGTCCGGTGACGTGATAGTGTTGTGCAGATAGTTGCCGTCCTGGTCTATGGACGTGAACGACTCGCCGAGCGCCGAGATGCTCAGCGCCTGCACCGGATCGCCACCGGCCTTGGCGGCCGCTTCGCCGATGACCGCCCTCACGGCGTCCCAGACGCGCTGCGGCTCCAGCTCGATCCAGCCGGGCCGCGGATGCAGCTCCGGGTACTCCCGGTAGCTCGCCGCAAGCTGATTGCCCTCGAGGTCGAAGACGACGGCCTTCGTGCCGGTACTGCCAACATCGATGCCCATCAGGCTCATGCAGACACCTCCGCCCAGGCGCGACAGAGAGCTTCCACGCCCCCGCCAGATATCCTTCGACGGCCGCGCCGCGCTGGACGCGCTATACTTGACCACCGGAAGCGAGCACCCCCGCTGAGGCGCGCGGGCTGCAGCCCGTCTCAGTACTTGCGGTAGTGAATTGTCCAACCCCCGTCGGCAACGATGGTGGCTCCGGTGACGTAGCTCGACTCCTCGGAGGCGAGAAAGAGGGCCACCTGCGCCATCTCATCCGCTGTGCCGAAGCGGCCCAGGGCGATGTCACGCCTGAGAGCCGTCAGTCGCTCCTGTGTCCAGGATTCCCCGATGAACGGCGTCATGATGAAGCCCGGGCAGATGGCGTTCACCCGAACATCGTATTCGCCCCACTCACTCGCGAGATGCCGAGTCAGACCCACGACGCCGCCCTTGGACGCGTCGTAGTGCGGAGACGCAAAGCCCACGACCGGCCCGGAGACCGAAGCGTTGTTGATGATGGCGCCGCCCCCGGCATCGCGCATGTGCGGGAGCACGGCAAGGCACGCACGGTGCATGGCCGTCAGGTTCGTCGCGATGCAATCGTCCCATCGTTCCTCGGGAGTGGCCCCGTGCCCGTGGACGCCGGCGTTGTTGAAGAGCACCGTCGGCGTTCCCAGGCACTGCGCGGCGTGGTCCATCATCACCTCGGCGGCACCATCTGATGCCACATCCAACTTGAGGAGCTCCGCCGTGCCCTGCCGGCTTCGGATCGTGTCGAGTACCTCACGCCCGGCGGCTGCGTCGCGGTCCACGATCAGCACGGCCGCTCCCTCTGCCGCAAACAGCTCAGCCGACGCGCGACCGATGCCCGACGCACCGCCGGTGATGATGGCGACCTTGCCTTGAAGTCGCCCACCTCTCTCCTTGTTGACCATTCTCCGTCCCGTCCTTCCTACGACAGGCTGGCAGCCTGTCCCACACACACCTGCGCTGGCATGGTCACTCCTGCGGAACCAGCGGGACCGATTGCGTGTTTCGGATCATCCGCTGCAGCAGCTTCTCTTTCATCTCTGCCAGCAAGGCCGCGTGCGCTGAGTCGTCGGCGAGGTTGTCCTCTTCATACGGATCCTCCAACAGATCGTACAAAGAGATCTTGTCGGGCGGAATGTTGACCGGGCGGCCGTATGCGGGCCCGAAGTGCGGCGCCCCTCTTAGCTCCGAGCACGTGGTGATGGAACTTCCCGATCATGGCCGTGTGAATGCCTTGGTCCCGGAGCGAATGCAGAAACGTCGGCATCGCCGGATCGGCCGGAAGCCAGAGGGAGAAGCATCCCGTATTCATGGGGTAACGTCCCGACGTTATCGCAACGCGCGACGGCACGCACACGGGCGCCGTGCAGTACGTCTGGCTCACCACGGTGCCGCACGCCGCCAGCCCATCGAGATTCGGCGTCCGCACAAAGTCCGCGCCCACGCATCCCATGTAGTCCCATCGATGATGATCCGAGATGATAAAGACGACATTGGGCACTGGTGCTGCCGTCGAGCTCATGGCGGTCTCCTTGACGCATCTCTGCGAACAGCTTGGATCCGTTTTGATCGACTTGCCACGTCTTCCCTTGAGCCCACTGCAAACCTCTCTATCTTGAGACGCTTGCCGATCGCGGCGCCGCTCCATCAAATGCCGATGAATGTCCCACGGGCATAGATTCTGTAGTTCGCGTTCCTTTCAGGCAGGAGCCGACCGCGGCCGCTCACAATACTACTGCCAGCCGGACGAAAACGAAGGGAGCGGATGAGGGTGAAGAGTTGGCTGCGACCATTGGCGGTACTGTCGGCGATGGCGACTTTCGGTGTTGTGGCTCCCCACGCGGCGAGTGCCGACGCCGCGTCTGTACCATGGCACCACCCCCTCAGCTATGATGGCGGTAGCTATTGGACGGCGCGAGTGCCGGTGCTCATCACGAACATCCTCGACGCGGGCCTCGAGGGGACACCGGTCCAGGTCAGGCTAGAGCATCGCGACGGCACGGGGGAGCTGATCGGCAAACCCGTCGCGAGCCTGCGCGCCGTAACCGCGCGGGGGACGGAATTGCTTTACGACCTGCAGGACTCCGCCGGCATTCCCCAGCGAGACGGGGCACTGGCTGCCGGAGACGTGATAACCATTCCCGCGGAGGTCGGGCCCTCACAGGAAGCGACGGTCTTCCTGTATGCCGGCAATCCGGACGCCTGGCTCCCGCCCGAGTGGCTGAAGGCCTCGCTAACGAACACGGGTTTTGAGCAGGCGGCCGCCGACGTCCCCGCCGGCTGGACGCCGTGGGGCGTCGATCATCAGCATCGCATGTCGCCGGATGCCAACGTCTCCCACGGCGGGGGGCGATCGGCTCGCTGCGAGGTGGACGAGGGCGCAGAGCCAAGCTGGGTCAACTACATGCAGGGCGACCTACCGGTTGCGAAGGGCCAAAAGTACCGGTTCACCGCCTGGGTCAAGGCCGAGGGCGTAGAGGGCAAGGCCGGCTGGTACGTTCACGTGGATGGCGATAAGCCCCAAGTGGTCAACCAGACCATGGGCTGGGAGGGAAGCTTCGACTGGCGCAAGGTCGTCATCGAGTTCGCGGTTCCCCCCGGTGGGCAGAGGTTCTCGTGCGGCACGTTGCTGCGGGGCTCCGGCGTGGCCTGGTACGACGACGCGAGCCTTGAGACACTCGACGGCGGCACAGTAAGCGCGCGCACCCTCCCGGCGGAGACGAGACGGCTCGAGGTCGTCGGAGCCACTGCCGAATGGCCGTCCGATGATCGGTGGAAATGGCGGGTGCCGCTCTACGCGCGGAACTTCGGCAGCCAAGACATCGCCGGCGGAGTGCTGTCCTTCGATACGCGACGTGTCAGGAATGGCATCGCCAAGCTCATCGGCTTCACCGCCGAGCCAGGCGTGCGCCTCATCGACCCACAGGCGCCCGACGTGCCGCTGCCTTTCGTTGGGTCCCTTGCCGAGGAGATCCGGGTTGCCGCAAGGGTGCCGGCGCGGAGTGAAAAGCTGCTCTGGATGTACGTTACCGACGACGCAAGAGCTCCCGGCATCAGCCAACACGGGGACCTGAGCGAGTTGGTCTCAGGGGAGATGAACGTGGTGGGCAATCCCGGTATGGAGGAGAGTGAGGGAGACCGACCGCTTGGCTGGGACGCCGGCGAGGAAGCTCGCGAAGCGCCACGCCGCTTCGAGGCACGGCGTGTTCGCGGCGGGGTCAATGGGCGGTGGTGCCTGCAACTGACGGTCCCGGCGCATATCGCAAACCCCGGGTGGACCGGCTGGCGGCACAAGGCAGCCGTGAAGCCTTCAACCCGGTATATCCTCGCCGGGCACATGAAGACCGAGGGCGTGGACGGGGACGTGCGGATCCATGGCCATTTCCTCCGCGCCGACGGGACTCTGACGGAGCGCGCCTTCTTCAGCACCGATCCGCGGCTGCGCGGCGAGACCGACTGGACGTTTACGTCTGCCACCGTCACCACACCATCCGACTGCGCCTACCTCGAAGTACACCTCACGATGAATTGCCATGGGACCGTGTGGCACGATGCAATCCTGCTTTGTGAAGCAGGCGAAGGCGTCGCCGGCCAGCTTGAGCCTCGGGAGCCCCAGCGTGGTGTGCAGGCGTGGGTCGTCAATCCGCTGGTGAAGGTGTTCGGCGAAGATCTCCCGCCGCCCGCACCGTCACGCCAGGCCACCCTCGGCGCCGCCCGCAACGAGTACGAGGCCTTCCAGGTGGCCGTGCGGGGTTCGCGAGATGCAGCTCTAACCATCACCGTAACGCCGCTCACCGGGCCCGGCGGAGCGCGCATCGACGCGCCGATGGTGTATCGGGTGGGGCGCGTCCCAATTGACTTCCCCATTGGCTACGACAACACCACCGAGCCGGCCTACGCTCGCCTGCTTCCCAGACGGCGCGGCAATGACGGATGGCCGGGCTGGTGGCCGGACCCGCTCATACCACTTCGAGACGGCCGCGTGACCCTCGACGCGAATGTCAGCGAGTCGCTTCTGTTTGATGTGCGCGTGCCGCGGACCGCCGTCCCCGGCCAATACGAGGGCACGGTCGAACTGCATGGTGGAAGTCAGTCCGTGCGCGTGGCAGTCAGCCTCACCGTGTGGCCATTCACGCAGCCGGAGGAGAAGCACCTGCCGGCCCTCTACGACCTGCGCCGGGGGCGGGGCAGCGCAGACATCTTCGCCGGGCCGGACCGCGATGAGGCCGTCCGCACCTGGTACCGCATGCTCGCGCGCTACAACGTCTCCCCGGCCTTCGTCGAGCCCTATCCCGCCTTCGAGTACCGCGACGGTCGCGTCATCATGGACACCACGAAGTTCGACGAGATGGCCCACTACCTGCTCGACGTCCTCCACGTGAACAAGCTCTACACGCCCCGCCTCTTCTACGCCTGCGGCTGGGCACGGCCGCCCAAGAAAGTGTTCGACCTCGAGCCGTTCACGCCCGAGTACAACCAGGCCTGGGCCGAGGCGTACCAGCTCTTCATCGACCACATCACGCAGAAGGGCTGGCGAGACAAGTTCGTCTTCTACATCTCCGACGAGCCACACCAGACCAGCGAGGCGACGATCACCGGCATCGCCCGCATTGCCGATATGGCGCGGGCCATCGCCCCCGACGTGCCCGTGTACTCGAGCACCTGGCGCTACATCGAGGGCCTGGCGGGACACATATCGCTCTGGGGCATCGGCCCGCACGGATCATTCCCCGAGGAGGAGCTCCGCGAGCGCCGCGCCGCCGGCGACCGCTTCTGGTTCACCACCGATGGTCAGATGTGCACCGACACGCCGCTCCTGGCCATCGAGCGCTTGCTGCCGTGGTTCTGCTTCAAGTACGATGTGGAGGCGTACGAGTTCTGGGGAGTGTCCTGGTGGACCTACGACCCGTGGGAGCGCGGCTGGCACACGTACATCCGCCAGAGCGCCGACGGAGTGAACTGGCGCTGGGTGCGTTACCCGAACGGCGACGGATTCCTGACCTACCCCGGGCATCGCCTCGGCGAGCCCGAGCCCCTGCCCAGCATACGCCTCATCGCCGCCCGGGACGGCGTTGACGACTACGAGATCTTCCTGGCCCTGCGCCAACACGCCGACCGCGGCAGCGCGGAGGCCCGAGCGGCCCTCGAGCGCGTGCAGAGCTTGGTGGAGACGCCGAACCGCGGTGGCCGCTACTCGTCGTACATCATGACGGATCCGGACGCGGTCCAGGCAGCTCGCATGGCCGCGGGAAACGCGCTGTCGCGACTGGCCGGGGAGGCGCGATAACGGGCGGCCACCGCGCCGTGACGGAGGTGCTGAACTGTGATCGGACTCAGACTGCTCGTCGGGATGCTGCTCCTCTGCGCGATCACAATGCAGGCCCATGGAGCGGAGGAGATGCTCCGAAACGGCGACTTCGAGGGCGAGTGGCAGCCCCTCGACAGCACCATCGACGGAGCGACCGCGCAGGGCCAGGTGCCCGACGGCTGGCAGGACGTCTCCACCTGGAGCGGCGCCAGCACCCGCTACACCCGCGTCCCCGGGGCCGACGGCAAAGGTAGCGCCGTGCGGCTGGAGCTGCTGCGCATGGATCGTCCCAACGCTCTCTTACAGATGCGCTCCGCCTTCGACGTCCCGATGCAGGCCGGCGGCGTGTACGAGATCCGCGCGCAACTCCGCAGCCTGACGAGCACACCCGTCGAGCTTCACATCCGGCAGCACGAGGAGCCCCGCATTCGCTTCTGGCAGACGGTCGCGCCCGCGGGTCCGGCCTGGCGCGAGTTCCGATTCATGGCAGAGCCCATCGACAGCGGCAGCGCCCGTTTCTTCGTGACACTCCGCCAGCGCGGCACCGTGGAGGTGGACAGCGTCTCAATGGCTCGACTACCGGACAGCGCGAGGCAGATGCCTGCGGAGCCCATCCGCATCACCGGCGCCCGATGCGTCCGGACCCGCGGCGACCTGATAAAGCACTCCGACATCATCGCCATGTACCAGGAGGGCAAGGCCGAGACGCTCCGCAAGTACCGCATCGACATCGTCGCCTGGGGCGGCCAGCTCCGCACCGACGAGAAGACCATCGCCGCGCGGCGCGAGCTCATCCGAATGGCGCACGATGCCGGCGTCCGCATGCACGCGGTGGACTGCGCCATGGTGCAGGAGGGCGGACGGTTCGTCGTCTCCCAGGGGCAGCGCGACTCGCCGAACCTGCCGCTGTTCTGGGAGCTCCGCAAGGACAACGAGGGGACGCTGGCGCGCCTCGCCGATCTCGGCGTTGACCTCACCCGCAACACGGTGCTGGACGTCAACGGCGATTGGGTGCCCGTGCCCTGGCTCGCGAAACGCTGGCGCATCCCGACGGCCTCCGTCTACTCGCCCGCGGCGCGGCGCTGGTTCTTCGAGCAGATGGACGCCATCGGCTCCACGGGCGCAACGGCCCTTCACTTCGACGAGCCGGCGATGGGATCGTACGGAGTCAGGCATCAGAGCCCGGGTGACTTCTCGGACCACGCAATGGTCGCCTTCCGCGAGTGGCTCGGCGAGCGCCCGCCCGCCGTGTGGCAGGAGGCGGGCGTGAAGTCCCTCGCCGACTTCAACTACCGCGAGTTCGTCCTCGCCCACGGCGGCGATCCGCGCTCGGCGCCCCTCTGGCGCGAGTTCGTGCGCTTCCAGCTCTTCACCACCCGCGACCTGGTGGCCGAGCTGCGGGATCGCGTGCGCCAGAAAGTCGGCCGCGACATCCCTCTGTCCATGAACGCCAACGCCAGCAGTTGGATCAAGCTCCCCTTCCTCGCGCTGCAGGACTTCATGACCACGGAGGTCCCGCACGTGGCCGGGACCTGCAGGCCGCCCATTCCCCCGCTGCTCGTGTACAAGCTCGGCGACGCCTTTCGGCAGCCCGTGGCGAGCACTGCCCACGGGCACGACTGGTACCTGATTCGGGAGGACGAGCGGCCGCTGCTCGTGTGCACGTGGCTCGCCATGAGCTACGCGCTCGGGCATCACCTCATGATGCCCGGCAAAGCGTGGGTCATGTCCCCCATCGAGGGCTCAAGCAACTACCGCCCAACGACCGATCATTATGCATGCATGGCCCACTTCATCAAGAGCAGTGCGCCGCTGCTCGACCATCGCCAAACGATCTCCACGGTCGCAGTCGTGGTGGCATGCGACGCCATCGAGCGCGACCTGTCGAGCCTCAACGCCCTCGCCGCGCGTCTTGCCGCGGCAAACGTGCCCTTCAGCGTCGCTGTGGAGGGGAACGACCTTCTCGAGCGACAGGTGACCGCCGAGGACCTCGAGGCCTGCTCCGCCATCCTGCTCGCCAGCCCGGCGTTCCTGTCCGAGGAGACGAGGGAACGTGTGCGGAAGCTGGCCGGCGACCGCCCGGTCGCCGAGCACTTCGGCAGCAGCCTCCCCGGCTTTCTCCCCCGGCCGATCAAAGTCCAGGGCGCAGAAAACGTGTGGATTCTGCCCCGCGCCGTCCCCGGCGATCGCGAAGCGCCAGCCGTTGTCCACCTCCTCAACCGCGACTACGACCCGGACGCACGCGCCATGCGCCTCAAGGGACCGTTCACCGTGACACTCGATGCGAGGCTCTTCGGCGGTCGCGAGTTCAAGACCGCCACCATGCACCAGCCGCGCCTTCTCGCCGAGCTCCCCGCTGACGGAGACGTGACGACTTCGGCCAATGTCGAGCTCAAGCAGGACGCAGAGCAGATAGAGCTCGAGATACCGAACCTGGAGCTCTGGGGCGTCGTGGAGCTCAGTTAGGAGGGACGCGCGGCACGTATTCGACCCGTGCCCGCAGCGTCTCGATCCGCTTTTTCAGCCTATCGATCTCGTTTCGTATCGAGGGCCGCTGCAGAGCACTCTTGCCCGGCACGACGCCGTCCCACTTCTTCGGCTTGCCGACCACCTCGGCCACCAGCTCGTCGTAGAGCCGCAGGGCCTCTTCGGCCGTCGCGAGCGCCTCCCGCGGCGTCTTCTGGGCGATATGCCAACCGCAAGTTGGGCGATTCAGTCATCATATCGCCGCACCTCCCCGTTCGCCATGACGCGGAAGTGCGTCGGGCGGCGCACTCTTGCAGCCTTCTCGATCTTCGGCCACTTCCGGATGAACCACACGGCCTGGTCCTCGAGGACCTGGCGGAACACCGACTTCACAATGAAGAACACGGTAAGTCCGTCCAGTATCTTCCGTTGAACTGGATCCTTCCGCACGCCATAATCGGCAGTGATGACGACCCACCCGTGCTTTCGCGCCTCGGGCAACCACTCCTCATCAGGCGCCGAGGCACAGAATCTGTCCGTCAGGTGGATGGCGTTCGCTTTCCGGACAACTCCGGTTGCTATGGCGATCCGGAAGGAGAACATGTTGTCGAAGAAGTACGTCAGGCCGGTATGAGACTTCCTTCGTATTCGACGGCCCGCGCCACTGCCGCGACCGGCACGTCGTACCATGCCGCAACCCGCTCCTCGCTCTCTCCGCCATCAACGGCTTGGTACAGGGCCCACGTCGGCACGCCAGTCTTGCTATCGATAGGCTTCCCAAAGTGGCGAGCCGGGTCTAGGACGACGCGGGCGCGTTTCCCCAATGGCCAATATCGCCGTATTCTGCGCTCGAAGTCGAAGTCGACCTCTCTGAAGAAGGGACGGGCGAATTGATCGAACACCAATTGCCGCTTCGCCAGCTCTTCCGTAAGTCGGTCCCCGGTCTTCTTCTCGAGCCAGTCAGCAAAGATACGGCGGCCATCCGTAAAGAACTGCTCTGTGGCGAATGGATGGTCGGTGGCGTACCTCTCGGCCAAGCGCTCGGCTGCATCGCGAATCGTCCTCAGATCCACGCCCTCGCGCCGGAACCTGGCGATGAAGTACAGCTCCATTAGATCCAGGAACGTAAGGATTTCGGTTTCGTCGGGATGGGGCAGTTGTGGACTTATGACCGGCGCCCCATACTGTTCTCCGGCACGGACCCGATATGTATATCCATCAACCCAGCGCCTCAGAGTGCGGACGGGAGTCTTGAGCAACCGTGCGGCTTCGTTGGGCGAGTAGACGCCAATGCCGACGAGACTCTCCGCCGTGGCAACCATTGTCTGTTCCTCCCGAGGAATCGACTGTGCCACGATTAGAATACCCCCTGTCTCATTGTGCCTCACTTCAGATGCGATGTCCAGAGCTTATCTGAGACTGATCCGCTATTGGGTCCAGAAGACCAATTCCCCCCGCAACGGAACCCGCCGCACGATGAGCTTCGCGACGATCTGCCGCAGCCGTCGATTCGCCTCGTCGACGTCCTTCCCCTGCAATGCCCGTCGGCACTTCTCGATCGCCTGCTGCAACGCCTCGCCCTCGATCGGCGGCGGCCTCCCGCTCGCGCTCCGTGGCCTCGGCCGACAGCCAGATGGTCGCGACCGGCCCGGCTACGTGCAGGCAGACCGGGAGAAGCTGCGCCGCGCGATCGTCAATATCGCGACCAACGCCCTCGAGGCGATGGGGGACGGAGGCACACTCGCGCTCCGCGCCACATCCGATGGGCAGGGAGTGAGGATCGCGGTCTCAGATACCGGTCCTGGCATACCGGAGAAGATCGCGGGCCGGCTCTTCGAGCCCTTTGTCAGCCATGCCAAGCCCAACGGTACCGGCCTCGGCCTGGCTATAACCCGCGCCATTG
Source organism: Armatimonadota bacterium (assembly GCA_030601885.1). Taxonomy (GTDB): domain Bacteria; phylum Armatimonadota; class Zipacnadia; order JAUWAU01; family JAUWAU01; genus JAUWAU01. Next base: position 54,985 of record JAUWAU010000012.1, on the reverse strand, counting down.
TAGAGGCCCATGGTGGCTGTATCGAGGCGGCCAACAAGCCGGATGGCGGGGCAGTATTCACCATCTGGCTCCCGGAAGTCTGCGGGCAGGAGCAACTTCACTCCACGCGCCCCTGAATGGCCAGGCCTGCAAGAATCGGCCGCGCCGGCCCTTCGATCGCCCTCAGCGTAACGCTCCTGACCTGCTGCTCGGGCCGCGGGTTGATCGATTGCACCGCGTAAAGGTGCTTGCCATCGGCCTCGCACGTGGCGAATGTGGTATCGGAAGGGCGACTGGGGGACGGCCACAGGGGTACGCCGTGCGCTGGGGGGATGCTGTGCTGTTATCTCGACATGCACTTGTGCCGCGAGCGGTCGGCACCGGGGTAGGGAGGCCTGGAGGCGGGAGTTCGGTGATTCAGTATGGCGTCCGCGGAATTCATGGCCGCGAGGAGGAGGGGGAGGCGCTGTAGAAGGCACGTCTACGGCGAACGGGAGCGGGGTGCGTATGAGAGGGAGCCGTCTCCGCTCGTTGCTGCTCACGCTGTCCGTGGTGGGCGACGGCGGTAGGCCAAACGAATGGTACCTATGGGCCTCTTATGGTCTTGACTGCAGACGGTCTTCCGGGCGGAGGTGTAGGGAGCGAGCGAAGGGGCCAGGGATCCCGCAGTAGTGTCTGAGGGTGGGCGGCAGCAATGAGATGGGCGCGGGAGGTATCGGACAGCTCTTACTGGGGGCTATTCCAGGGTCTGAAGGACCTTCTCGGCGGAGCCGGCTGCATCGCTGAACCCATCGTCGTCGCCTGCGAGCGGGCCGAGGAGAGCAAAGACGGCGCCGAAGGGCAGGTGCGACCATGAAGCTCAAGTCAATTGCGATTAGGAACTTCAGGAGCCTGGTTGACTTCCACATCGAGGAGGTGCCGAACCTCGCAGTCATAGTGAGCCCGAACGGCGTGGGGAAATCTGCTGTTGTGGAGGCCTTGGTCTTCCTCAAAGAGTACGCTGGCCCGTACAGACTCCGCCCGCAATACCGCCGCACCGTCAACGGTGCCAACGCGCTGTGTGTTCCCGAGGGGGTGTCGAATCCGGTCACCAAGGGCAAGGAGAAGGCTGTTGTAGAGGCCGTCTTCCGGCTGACGCCAGCGGAGATTGACTTCGTACCCAAGCTCGCCGAGTTGACTGGGACGGCCCTCGACCCACCTGACCAGCCCACCATCCACTGCAGTGTGGAGATCCTGGCCAGCGGGCGGATCCGCCTCGAGCCAGCTGGACCGCTGTTGCATCGCATGCTCTCCCACTATGAGGCCGACTCACCCGTAGGGGTGATGGACTACATCGCCCCCCATCGCTTCCTACAGCGGACGACATTAGCGGAGCTGCGCCCAGATCCGCTGGGGTCAGACAGGGACAGAGATGCGCGCGTGCAGCTGCCGGCGCACACCGCGGGCGATGTAGTGACCAAGTTCGCAGCTACGAAGCAGTACTTGATCAGCACTACGTTCACACACTACGCCCGCCGTGAGACGGATCCGCAGGCGCCCGACCCACTCGCGGACCTGAAGGCGCTGTTCGGGGAGTTCTTCTCGCCGAAGAGACTGGCCGGCCCACGAGAGACACCTGGCGAGTATACGTACGTCGTCGAAACACCGTACGGTGAGATAGACATCGACGAGCTGAGCGATGGAGAAAAAGAAGTGCTCATGGTATTCACGAACTTGCGTCGGATCAAGGACTTCCCGCTGATTCTGCTGTACGATGAGCCCGAGTTGCACTTGAGCGCCGGGCTCGAACCCAGACTCATTCCTGCGCTCCAGAGCATGACGGGCGAGAGCCAGATCATCGTCACTACGCACTCGTACGAGGTTGTTGGGAGCGCCGCTCCGGAGCATGTGTTCCAGATCGGGCACTATGAGGGCCACAACCAGGTGCGTCGGCTAGCGGACGAGGGGGAGAAGGTCGGCGTGTTCCGAGCCCTCGGTGCCCACGTGGGGCTCCAGTTGATCGCGGAGAAGATCGTGTTTGTCGAGGGTATGGATTCACACAGCGACAAGCAGATCCTCGAAACTGCATTCGCGGATTGCCTGCCACGCATATCGTTCGTGGCATGCGGTTCGGTGCTGAACCTGGTTGCGCTTGGACAAAGGGTAGCAGACCTCTTGACGGATGCGTGCAAGTACTCGGAGTTCTACATGGTGCGGGATCGAGACTTCCTCAGCGACGAACAGATAGACCACATGCGCGCCCGGTGCGAGGGCCGGCTCTTCGTCTGGCCGCGCTACTCCATTGAGAACTACTTCCTCGACGCGCAGTTGCTTGAGGAGGCTTTGCCTCAGATGGGGATCAGAGGGCTCGACTCGCGCGGCGCCATCGACAGGGCCCTCTCGGAGATAGCGGAGGAGTTGATTCCAGAAGTCGCCGCCAAGTGGGTCCACTTCAACCTGCAGTGGAGGATCGGCACCGTACTGGGCGCCAAGATCGGCGGGGCTGAGGCGGTGGAGGTGCTGGTGAGGGCGTCGCGGGAGGCGCAATGCGCGGCTGGGGACCTGCTTGAGGAGAACAACGTCCGGGACGCGGTCGCTCAGAAAGAAGCGCAGATCCGCGACGCCTGGGGGAAGGCGATATGGCGAGAGCGCTTCCCAGGCAAGGACATCCTCAGGAGGTTCCACAGTCTTCACTGCAGGGGCGTCCACTACAGCGGGCGCTTCCTACCCGCGCTTGCCAACCACTGGAAGGAATGCGGGCCGCCCCAAGACCTCGGCGACGTGATCGAGAGGATCCTCGGGGGCGAGCCCGAAGCGGACTGAGAGGGGAAGTACGCGCGCAGCTGGGACACGCTACCTCAATCCATCGCCCCTCTACCGCAGGCTCCCAGCGCCTTGGCCTCCCCGCAGGACGCCCGCCACACTCCGACGAACACCCTCCCAACCACCGAAAGGCGTGTTACAACCATGACCCAGAAGCTGATAAGACCCCACTCATAATCCCGCCACTGGGCGTCGGCGGGGAACCAGGCCGAGACCGTGTTGCTCCCGCCCTCGACGCCCCGAACCTCGCAGTGCAGCGCGCCCGAGCCGAACTTGGGCTCGTCCGCCACGCGCGGCTGGCACGTGCCCGCGCCGCTATAGACGTTGCCCCACCAGCCCTCGATGCCGCCCTCGAAGTCGAAGAGAACGTGTCGAAGAGGCCGCTCGGCCCATGCCGGGGCGGCGGAACACACGAGTATCATCAAGACAGCCATCTTTCTCATTGCTCCACCCCCGACGGACGTCTCTGAGTCTCATGTCCGCTCGTCATGAGGTTGTCTGCCGATACGGCGTTTCCTGCTGTGCGAGCTATCCATCTCCCGGCCCGGAGCTGCAAACGGCCATGTGGGAGGCAAATCGCTGAGCGAGAGCGAAGTGTAATGTCCGGCGATGGCCGCAAGAGTCAAATATGCTAGCTCGGCAGCAACGTGAGGTGTCGAACATGCTCCGGTGCGTGGCTTTCGTGTTCGTGATGTCCTGGGTGGCTTCCGCCGTCGGCTCAGATGGGCCGACGAACATCCTCCCCAACGGCTCCTTCGACGAAGCCGACGGGTCGCTGCCCGCCGGCTGGGTGCGCGCGGGCGGCGCGGCAGACAGCGTCGTGCTCTCCGACGACCGGCCTCACTCGGGCGCGCGCTGCATCAAGCTGATCGCGAAGGGCGAGCCGGGCAGCGTTCGCGCGGAAGCGCCTCTGCCCGTGGAGCCCGCGACCACGTACCGCCTCCGCTACTACTTCCGCATCGAGGAGAGCAACCTCGAGGGCGGCCAGGCCATGTACGTGCAGGCGCGCTTCCTCGGCGCGGACGGCGAGCCGTTGGACTGGCGCACGTATCGGCCGGCCGGCCTGCACACGGGCGGGTTCGCCCGCGTCTCCGAGAGCTGGCGCATGCAGGAGCTGGATTTCACGGTCCCGGAGCCCGCTCGCATGATCGAGGTCTCCGTGTACCCGGCCCGCGGCTTCCAGGGCATCGTCGTGGTGGACGACGTGCAGATCCTCAGGCTCCCCCGGCGCACGTTTCAGCCCCCGGCCGGGTCGCTGGCGTTCGATTTCGTCGCCGAGGATACGCGGCCCACGCCGGGCTTTACGGCTGTGCCCTTTGACAGATCATTCGAGCAAACCGGGGACTTCGGCTGGGACATCCGCCCCGGCACGCCAGTCCCTGCGGCCCTCCGCAGCCTCCAGCCCGGCTATCCGACTCAGCTCCAGGGCCATGCCGTGCGGCGCGCGACTTTCTCGTGCGCGCTGCCCAACGGCACCTACACGTGCTCTCTGTACGTGGGCGGCCTCTGGCGCACCGACATCCGCGAGATGAACCACGTGGTCGAGATCAACGGGGAGCGCGTGGTGGACGACACTCGCGACTACAATGAGCTCATGGACGACGAGTACTTCCGCTACGTCCATGCCACGCTGGTGACGCCGGACGATCTCGAGCGAAAGGGCCTCGCCGTCTACGATAGGTACATCCGCCCGCGATATCGCCGCCACGACTTCGCGGTGGAGGTCGTCAACGCACGCATGGCCGTGAAGGCCGTCAGCGGCTTCATGCAGGCCATCATCATCACGCCCATCGCCATGGCCGCCGCCCACGAGAAAGCCATCGCCGCGCTCGACGTGCAGCTTGCCGAGGAGTTCGCCGCCAACTGGGCCGAGCTGCTGCCAACCGACTCCGGCCGCGGCGCCCACAGCGGCGACTACGAGCCCACCGCCCGCGATCAGCAGCGCGGCTACGTCATCTTCCGTCGGCACTGGATGCAGGCGGTTGAGTACGACTCCCGCCCCGACCCGGAGGACGTCGGCGCCGACCTCGCCCTGTTCGCCACCCCGGGCGAATACGAGCCGGTCACCTTCAGCATCCTGCCGCTCAAAGACCTGCGCAACGTCACCGTCACTCCCACCGCCCTCCGCGCCGAGGGCGGAGCCGAGCTCCCCGCGGATGTGGTCCGCGTCTGGTACCTGCAGCAGAAACAGGACCGACGGCCAACGCCGGCCACCGCGTACTCCATCGTCGGCACGTTCCTCCCCGACTGGGACGTGCGGGAGTTGTTCAAGGACATCGTCCAGCGCTGTTGGCTGAGCATCAAGGTCCCCGAGGCTGCCGAGCCGGGCGTGTACCGCGGGGAGGTGCGCTTTGCCCCGCAGGACGCTCCGGCGGCGGTGCTGAACCTGTCCCTGCGGGTGATGCCCTTCAAGCTCGAGCGCCCGGAGCGGCTTCACGTCATGCGGCGCGCCTCCAACCAGGTGCTCGTCCCCTACCCGTCTCGCTATCCCGTCCTGGAGGGCGACGTCCGCAACAAGCAGTTCTACCGCTGGGCCGTCCTCATGGACCTGCACGAGCACGGCTTCGCCCCCGAGTTCTCCGTCTGGTGGCGGACGGCGTATTCGCGCGAGGCGGGCCGGACCGACTGGGATAGGGATGACTCCCTGTCCGGGCCGGCCACCCAGACCCTGCAGCTCATCAAAGACTCTCCCTTCGGCCGGCAGGATACACTGCTCGTCAACGGCGCTCCCCTGGCGCAGTATCACCTCATCCCGGCCTTCGACACGAGCACCGACCAGTGGTCCATCGAGGACACGCGCAGGTGGCTCAAAGACCTCAGCGCCAAACTGGCGGAGTTCGAGTTCACCAAGGCATACCTGCACGCATCCGCCGAGGAGAGCCACTTCCCGCCGGGCAAGGGCGCCGAGGGCTGGATCAGGTTCCTGCAGTTCGTCCGGGAGAACCGGGCGGAGTGGCCGAACATCTTCACTATGCACACCTGCAACACCGCCTGGGGCCAGCCGATGGCGATCGAGGAGGCCGACCTCGTCGGGCTCGGCATGTTCCACGGCGTGCGCACGGATGCCGAAGAACAGGTCGCCATGGCCCGGGCGTCGGGGAAGCCCTTCATCCTCTACGGCTGTCGCGGCCGCATGGTGCCCGGGTACTATCTGTGGAAAGCGGGAGCTGTTGGCAGCTTCCACGAGTTCTACGGCCCGTACTACGGCGTCCCCAACAACGACTGGGACAATGGCCTCGGCATGGACAACAATGCCCGCCAGGTGATGAACGAGAGCCCCGGCTGGTGCAACGTCACCTACTCTCCCACTGGCCGCATGATCGGCTCGTGGTTCTGGGAGGAGGCCCGGGAGGGCGTGGATGACGACGCTTATCTGTGCACGCTGCAGTCCCTCATCGAGGAGACCGCCCAGTCGAAAGCGCCGGCGGTGGCCGCGGCACGCCGGTCGGCGCAGCAGGCGCTCTCCGAGATCGGCGATCTCGTCGATCTGAGCCTGGTCGGCCTGGGCGGCCGAAAGGGCTTGGCGCTCTATCGCCCCTTCGCGCCCGAGGACTTCGACGGCCTCCGCTGGAAGGCCGCGCTCGCCATTGCCCAACTGAAGGCAGCCACCGAGGGCAAGCCCATGGAGTCGAGAGCCGGGCGGCGCGGGAAGCCCCCGCTGCTGCATCGCGTCCGCTTCGAGGACGACCCGGCAGCCGCCGGCGATACGCGCCCTCCCATGCGCCAGCCTTTCGTCCTGCGCGTTCGGAAGCTCGACGGGCCCATAACCGTCGATGGCGCACTGGACGAGCCCTGCTACCAGGACCAGCCCCAGGCCGCCAGCTTCATCGAGCTCGGCACGGGCAGAGCCGCGCAGCCGCCCACGGACGTCTACCTCTTCTCCGACGGCCGCACGCTCTACGTGGGGATACGCTGCGCTGAGCCGAGAATGTCAGGGCTGCGCATGGAGCAGACGGAGGAGAACAGCTACATCTGGAACGACGACGTGGTCGAGATATTCCTGGATCCGAGGCATACGCACGAGAGCTACTACCACTTCGGCATAACCCCGCTCGGCACGCGCCACCTCGTGTGGCACCCGCGGGTGAGACAGGGGGGCACGCTTGGGGACCAGACGCTGGTGAGCAAGATCTGGGACGCGAAGGCCCAACGCGGCACGGACTCCTGGACCGCTGAAGTGGCCATCCCCCTGGCCGATGCCCGCATAGACCAGCCCTGCTTCGGCATGAGCGTGTGCCGCAGCGCGCCGCAGCACGGCACCAACTCGTGCTGGACGGCGCTGCCGCGCGGCGGATTCCACCAGCCGGAGGCCAATGCCGATGTCTACCTGCCGGACGCCCCGACCGTGATGGAACGCCTCACGCTCGGCCACATCAGCGCCGGCCACAACGTTGTGAGCATCTGGGTCGGCGAGTCCGGCGGCGCGGCGGCGGTCAGGGCGGAGATGAAAGCGCCAGGCGCCGAGACGAGAAGCCTCGGCGCCACGCGGCATGCCGAGGCGAACGGCCTCGCGCGATACGACGCGCCGTACGAGCTGGGCTCCGAGCTCGGCCATTATGAGTTTGCGGTGGACGCGGGGGCGACCCGCCTCGGACGCTACGCCGCCGAGTACGATGCGGCGTTCTTCAACGCATCCCTGTCGCGGCGGCTGGTGCTGTCTGGCTCTCAGCGGCCGGTCATGGCTGAACTGGAGATGCTCGTGCCCCCGGGAGCGCCTCTGGATGGCTTCGCGTTCCAACTCCGGGTGCTTCGCGACGAGAAGGCGCTGAAGAAAGCTCGCCTCGGCCGCCTGGAGTCGCGGCGACTGACGGCGTTCGTCAACATCGACGATCTGCCGCTCGGCACGTACGATCTCGAAGTCGCGCTGCTCGACGGCAGCGGGAAGCAACTGAAGCGGACGCTGAGTGCGTTTGAAGTCCTGCCTCCGCTTCTCTGATCAGCCCGGTGCGAAGGCGGACACGCGTGCGGCTGACGTTACCGTTCGCGATGCCGAGCAGCTCCGAGGGGCTATTTCGCCGGGCTGAGCGGGGCTCCGTGGAAGCCTATCGTCAACATGTAATATAGATTACATTGATTGAATTTGGCGCACATGCGCGGGCCTGGACCGCTTCTCGCGCCGCGAGGGCTTGTATACGCACGCTGCAAACATCGTCATGGTCGTCATAGTCGTGATATTCGGCATCCTCGCGGCTCTCACAGGGGTCACGCCCATGACGAACATGACGACTATGAGGTTCGGTGGAGGGAGTGTGCACGAGTCCGTGGCGGCGCTCGGCCGCGACGGGATGGTCGGGGGTGAGGCGGCCCCTCGCGGAATCGCTTTGACGGGGGCGGGGCGAAGGGCAGGAATTGGGTGATGAGAAGGCGAAGTATTCATCGGAGCACTCTCTAGGTGTGGAGGGAGTCCCAGCAGAAGTCGTTTTCGGCCGTACGACGAGGGGCGGGACGAAGCGGCCCTTCGGGCCGAGGCGCCTTGCGTGCACGGGGGCCTTCGCTGGGACTCATGAGCATCGGTTGGCGGGAGTGGCAAGGCCATCCGTAGTTGCCGTCCTCGCTCGGCCATCCCCCAGCGAGGCGGTCCGCCACCTCTGACCGGCAATTGCACGTCGTGCACCACCCCACGCGTGCCGCACTCCGGGCGTTGGATCGGGTCGCTGTTAGGCGGCTTTGGACCGCAACCACCGTCACCTCGTTTGCGGCACGAATGCGGGCATGATCTCACCGAGGGCACGGGCAGCGCCCCTGCGGCCTTTTCCTGCCTCCAGGGACGCGCGCGCGCTGCTGCCTACAAAGGCTGGGAAAGGAGACATTGACAAGGTCCATGGAGCGGCAACGCAGACGCAGGATGTCCTGGTAATGCCAAAGGTGGCGACCGAGTCAGAGCGCGAGGCGTTGCGCGCGCCGCTGCCACTGTGGCGTTGTCGGGACTCAGATGAGGCGTCACCGAGGCCGAAGGTTTGACCAGGACCGCTTCGCTGGTGGGCTGACGGATTCCGAGCGAGAGAGGCTCCTGCGAGCGAAAGAGGGCTTCGAAACAACAGAACATCATCGAAAAAGGAGAAAGCACATATGGGCAAGAAAGTGAATCTGGCGATTGTAGGAGTGGGAAACTGCGCCAGTTCCCTGTTGCAAGGCATAGCATATTACCAGCAAGAAGGCCATCGGGATTTTGCCGGGCTGATGCGTCCGGAGGTCGGAGGATACGGAGTCGCAGACATCCAGGTCGTAGCCGCTTTCGACGTTGACCGGCGGAAAGTGGGACGCCCTTTGGAAGAGGCGGTCTTCGCTGCTCCCAACTGCACGACGGTCTTCCACCGGGATCTGCCTCAGTACGGGGTCACCGTGCAGATGGGGCCGGTGCTCGACGGGATCGCCGACCATATGAAAGACTACCCGGAGCATCAGGTCTTCCAGGTGTCCGACGCCGAGCCCGTTGATCTCGTGAGGGAGCTGTCCGAGTCAGGGGCGGAGGTGTTGGTCTGCTATCTGCCCGTGGGTTCGGAGCAGGCGGTTCGGACCTACGCGGAAGCGTGTCTGGAGGCGGGGGTGGCAATGGTGAACTGCGTGCCGGTGTTCATCGCCAGCGAGTCAGAGTTCGCCGAGCAGTTCCGAAAGCGAGGCCTTCCCATCGTGGGCGATGACATCAAGAGCCAGTTCGGGGCCACGATCCTGCACCGGGTCCTGGTCCGCACGCTCTGTGACCGCGGTGTACGGGTCGAACGGACCTACCAGCTAAACACCGGCGGCAACACCGACTTCCTGAACATGCTAGAGCAGTCCCGTCTCCGGTTGAAGCGCATCTCGAAGAGCGAATCGGTCCAGTCCCAACTCGACGAGCGGCTTCCGGAGGACTGCATTCATATTGGCCCGTCCGACTTCGTCCCCTGGCAGAAGGACAACAAGGTGTGCTTCCTGCGGCTGGAGTGCCGCGGTTTCGGGGATGTGCCGATGAACTTCGAGGCTCGGCTCAGCGTCGAGGACTCCCCGAACTCGGCAGGCGTGGTGATCGATGCAGTGCGTTGCGCGAAGCTGGCTCTGGATCGGGAGATAGCGGGTCCTCTGGAGGCGGTCTCGGCCTTCACCATGAAGCACCCGCCGCGGCAGATGCGAGACACCGAGGCCCTCGTGGCCCTCGAGAAGTTCATTGCCGGGGACGGAAGGCCAGTCCGTGCCCAGCCTCGCTTCGCCCTTGCGTGAACGTACGGGACGAAGGCGAAGCGCTGAACCAGGAGCTCAGCCATCGTGGACTTTGTGGTCTTGGCCGCGGGAGACGGAACGAGGATGCCGAAGAAGGCGCCCAAGCCGTTGGTCGAGCTGTCGGGCCAGCCGATATTGAAACACGTTCTGGACAGGCTGGCCCAGGCAAATCCAGGTCGCCTCATCCTCGTGACCGGACGCCGGCACCGGGAGATTGAGGCGTTCTTACGTCAACATCGAGCGGCGTACCCGTTCGAGATCATCACCGTGATCAACCGGGATGTCGAGCGAGAGAACGGCTATTCGCTGCTTCAGGTGCAGCCGTTCGTCCAGGATCGGTTCCTGCTCACGATGGCCGATCATCTGGTCGATCCAAAACTGTACTTCGAGGCCCGAGATCACCACGGTCTGGGACTGTGCGTCGATAGGGCGCCAACCCTGACTCCAACTCAGGTGGACGATGCGACAAAGGTGTGGATCGAGGCGAACCAGATCAAGGAGATTGGAAAGGCCCTGGAGCGATGGAACGGGATCGACACCGGTGTGTTCTCCATGACCCCGCGGGTGTTTGAGGCGCTAAACGGCCTCAGACATTGTCACAGGATCACCGTCACCGACGCTGTCTCTGTCCTGATCCGAGAGGGAGAACCGTTTGGGGCCATCGACGTGTCAGGAGCCTTCTGGCGGGACATCGATACCCTTCAGGATCTGGAATTGACCGAGGAGGGACCTCCGTAATTGCCATGAAGGCTGTCATCGTCGCGCCATCCTGGGAACGGATCTGCGGCGTTCCGCTGGTTGAACGCACATTGAGGAGCCTGAAACAGATCGGGGTTAGCGAAGTGCTGCTCACCGGCTGCCAGGACCGACTCATGGAGGAATTTGAGGGTTTACGCGTCCGATATCTGAGTCATCGGGATGAAGTTGACGATGATCGCATTATCCTGCTCAAAGGCGACCATCTCTTCGATCCTCGCATCATTGAGGAGATCTGCAAAGAGACGAGCCCCACGCTGTTCCTGGACGAAGGGCCGGGGCAGGTGAGCGTCGCGGTGGATGGGGACCGGGTCAAGGCCATCGGCGAGCCCGCGCAGCAGACAGGGGACTACAAGTGGATTGGGATCGCCCTGGTCGATGGGGAGGCGGTTGCTTCTCTGGCGGACGAGGGCCCTGAGGATATCGAAGTGGCGTTAGGAGGGCTGCTTGAGCGCTCTGGAGTTCACTGCAAGCTAGTCTCGGATCTGGAGAGCTATGTCCCCAAGCTGCGTCGGGATATCGCGCCGTACTGGCTTGAGATTGCGACAGCCCGGGACCGACGCAAGGCAGAGGTGCGACTCATCGACAGCGGGCAGAAGGACCCTTCGGACCTGCTGGCCCGTTATCTTCACAACCCCATCGAGAACTGGGTTGTGGCCCGACTGTCAAACTACCCGGTCACCCCGAACCAGGTGACGTTTGTGGTGAATGTTGTTGCCTGGGCTGTCACTGCTCTGTTTGCCACCGGACACCTGCTGGTCGCGTCGCTGTTAACGTTTGCCGTCGGACTGATAGATGGCTTCGATGGCAAGCTGGCCCGGGTCAAGGGGATGGTGACCCGGGTGGGCGGGATGGAGCACGCCTTTGACCTGTTGTTTGAATTCTCCTGGATCGTCGCGCTCGCCTATTACCTCTCTCTGACTCACGGCACCGCCCCGCTCATTCTGGCAGCGATGACCATCCTGTTGATCGCCTTCTACCGCAATGTCTACGATCGGTTCGGGCAGAGCGCGGGCAAGAGCCTGGACATGTATGGAAGGTTCGAGAGGATCTTCAGAAGGGTGGCCGGGAGAAGGAACCTATTCAACGTGCACATTCTCTTATTCGTCCTGCTGGGCGTTCCTTTTTACGCGATTGTCTCGATATTCTGCCATGCGTTGGTGACCGCCTTGATCTATGCGTATCGGGCTCTCGTTCATCTGCATCGGCTCGATCGTGGATCAGTGGGTAGAGGGGTCTCAAAACCTTTGCAGGTCGAGCAGGGGACCGGCGCTGCGCTTCCCGACTCGGTTGATGAGGTTGGAAGCGAAGACTGAGACGCGAACCGTGGTGCGACAGGCAGAGCGAACTTACCTGGTAGTTGGCCACGTCACCAAAGATGTTGCGCCTGAGGGCGATTTCGTCGCCGGCGGCACAGCAACCTACGCTGGTTTCATGGCCAAGCAACTGGGTTGGCGCCCTGTCATCGTCACCGCCGCCGCCGCGGACTTCCACCCGCCGACGTGCCTGGCCGATGCTGAATGGCACATCCGTCCCTCGCCGCACACCACGACGTTTCGGAACCTGTACGGTCACGGTGGGCGACGGCAGAAGCTTGGACCTGTGGCCCGGCCCATCCGGCCCGACGACATCCCGCCGCATTGCCTGGGCGCAGCTCTCGTGCATCTCGGTCCTGTGGCCCAGGAAGTGGATCCTCAGTTGGCCGGCGTTTTTGAGACAAACTCGGTGGTGGTCACTCCGCAGGGATGGATGCGTGGGTGGGATGAGCATGGCAATGTGTTTCGGATTGCCTGGCAGGGAACAGAGCTTCTCGACAAGTTTCGGGCTGTGGTCATCAGTATCGAAGACATTGCCGGCGACTGGAGCTTGGCGGAACGTTTGTCCCGGCCGGCGACCGTTTTGGTGGTCACGGAAGGCGCACGGGGTTGCACGGTGTTTTCCGACGGGCGGCATAGGAGGGTGCCGGTCCAGCCCACACGAGTGGTTGATCCAACGGGAGCAGGAGACGTCTTTGCCGCTGCCTTTTTTGTCCGTTACTATGAATCCAACGATGTGTTCGAGTCCGCTCGGTTTGCCAATGTCGCTGCGTCGCTCTCGATCCAACGTCCAGGAATCCAAGCGGCGCCCACACGGAGACAAGTTGAGGATTCTCTCTAGGCAAGGGACACACGGCGCTGCCCGAGGCGGCACTTGCCAAATAGGTGACTCTCCCGGGTTTCAGTCGGCAGGGCTCCAGGCGTCAGCAGCGAAGGCTAGCTCCAGCACCACTGCATTGGCGGGGCTTGGGTCGAGAGGACATCGTAGCCGCGCATAGTGCCCCCCTGACCCGAGCCTGGTCGAGCCAGCAAAGGGATGACTGAGGATGAGCATCGCACAACGTCGCATCAGCATTGCGCTGTTAGCGCTGATGGTGCTGGCAGGACACCCGGCAGGCGCATGCGGCGCTGAGATCGGCGCAGTGCTGACCTTCTCGGGGCTGGCTTATGGGGCTTCTGCCGTGGCTGACTCGGCCGAAGCCTGCTACGACAAGGGCGTGGCGCTGCACAAGCTGGGCCAAAGCGACGAGGCGCTGTCCTGCTACGAGCGCGCCCTGGAGATGAACCCTGACGACGCCGAAGCCTGGTTCAACAAGGCCAATGCGCTGGGCAAGCTGGGCCGAAGCGAGGAGGCGCTCTCCTGCTTTGACCGCGCCCTGGAGATCAACCCCGACTTGGCGGAAGTCTGGTACAACAAGGGCGCCGCGCTTCACCACCTCAGGCGCTACCCGGAGGCGAGGCAGTGCTTTGAGAAGGCCGCCCAGCTCGGCGACCAGGACGCCTCCCGCGCCTTGGACATTATGCGCCCAGAGGGCTACTGACCCTCGCCCCCCCGGGCGCCCCCTGCGCTCCTCAGTTGCCTCACGGGCGCGCCGTGACCACGGCAAGCATGCCTCGCGCTGGTCCGCAGGGGGAGGGCGCGCGAAAAGCAGTCTGTGGGGGACAGCCGTCCAGGGGGCCTTTGGCCCCCTGGACGGCTGTCCTACCCAAACATCCGAAAAAGCGGAAAAAAGTGGCAGAAATGGGTTGACTTCTTCGGTCCTTTGGGGTATAAGTCAAGCGTGCTCAGCGTAGTGGGAGAGCCCACTCAAGCCACTGTAGAGTGCCTGTGCACAGCCAGGTAGTCCGCCTGATGGGCGGGCTACCTTTTTGTTTGGGGCGGGGATCATGGACACATGCGTCCTATACGTTGATGAGGCTGGTAGTCCTCACAAACACGACGTGCCGCTCCAAGCTGGGCAGACACCCCTGTTCGTCTTGGGTGGTGTCGCTTTGGCACTGGATGAATGGCGGAACATCGACCGGGAGTATCTGAACCTCAAGCGGAAGTACTTCGCGGCCGAAATGGCGGCGCCGGGTCTAGCCCGCCCCGAGCATTGGGAGGCGAAAGGAAATGACCTTACTGCGCCAAGGAACAAGGAGAGCGCTCGCCGCCAAGCATTTACGCATGAACTGCTGAACGGGCTAGAACAATGGGATGCAAGGGTCTTCGCAATCGTCTTCATCAAGGAGCCGAGTACAGCCGCCTCCTCTGTCGGCTTATACACGAGTGCCGTGCAGCAGTTGGCGGATCGCTTCAGCATCCACCTCTCGGAGCATCATGCTTTTCAGCACGGCATCATGATAATGGACTCGCGATCCCGCGGCAGAGAGGCTAGGCAGGATTTTCAGGTTGGAAGTTCGTACCTCTCATATGTCTTCGGCCACGATACTGGACGGCTGCTCACGAATCTCGCTGAAGCCCCCTTGTTCGCGGACTCACGGCTTACAGCCGGGCTTCAAATCGCTGATAATGTCGCATCCATCGTCTACGCGAATCAGTTCCACTACTACCTGCACAAACTCCCAGGGGGCTATGACTACTCCTATCTGGAGCAATACTGGGCGCGAATCAAGAGCCTCGAATTCCGCAGCAAGCGGACGTATGATGGCTATCGGGTGTACGGCATTCGCGTGAACGGCGACCCAGCTCTGAAGCGGAAGTATCGCTAAGTTTGGCCCTCGCTTGGTGCCCTGGGGGCCTAACTCCCAGAGATGTTCGTGGCATTGTCCCTGTGAGCTAATATCCCCTCCTAATGTGATCCACCAGTCAGCACGTTCGTCATTGAGGTAAGCCCCCCGCAGAATTGGGGTATCGCACCCTCTGGAGAGGTCCCGTCAATAGGTGTGTAAACGTAGGTTAGGCGGCGAGCCTCTTGGTCTGGTTTGGTTGTGGAAGTCCGTTGATGTAGACGGCCCCTTCGAAGAGCTCCTTCATCAGCTCCGGAGCGTTCAGACGTCGGAAACGGCTCTCGGCGATGAGCAGCATCTTCCACATCACTGCTGTCGCATTCTCCACCTTCTTGAACCGCTTGGCCGCGTCGGTGCGCAGCCGCAGTGCGGCGAAAGGCGACTCGATGGGATTCGTTGTGCGCAGATGCGTCCAATGCTCCTTGGGGAAGCCGTAGAAGGCAACCATCCGCTCCCAGTCCTCGTCGATGAGCCGGCCGGCCTCCTCATACCCCCGCTGCCGACACCAGTGCTGGAAGCTCGTCTTGTGGCTCTCGGCTTCCTGGAGAGTGCCGGCATACACGATGGTGCGTAGCAGAGCGATGGCCGCTGGCTGATCCCTCTTCCCGATGCGATCCAGGAGGTTCAGGATGCGGTGGTTCCAGCACCGCTGCTCGGCGGCCTCCGGGTACACCTGGCCCAGTCCGGCCCAGATCCCCAGGTGACCGTCGCCGATCACCAGGCGCGGCGCCCGCAACCCCCGGGACCGCAGATCCCGCAGGACGCCGGCCCAGCTGGCCGTCGACTCCCGCTGCCCGCTCTTGAGTGCCACCAGCACCTTGCGCCCATCGCTCAGACCCGCCAGGAGCACCAGCACCGCGGCCTTACGGTCCTCTAAGCCCGCTTTCACGTACACGCCATCCACCCACAAATACACCACGTCCAGATCGTCCAGCCGCCGGGCATTCCACCCCGCCATCTCCGCCTGCCACTTCGTCTTCAGCCGAGCCACGGTGCTTGCCGAAAGCGGAGCATCTTCTCCCAACAGACCCCGTAGTGCCAGATCGAAATCGCCCTCGGCCAGACCGTGCAGGTACAGCTCCGGGATCAGATCGCTCACCTGCTCCGTGCGCCGCACGAATAACGGCAGGATTCGGCTCTCGAACCGCTCGTCCAAATCACGCACCCGAGGTCGCCGCACCCTCACCGTCCCGCTTCCCAGCGTCAGACGACGCGGCTTCCCATGACCATTGCGATACCCAGGCGCCGCATCCACCACCCCACGTCGCTCAGACTTCCCACGACCCAACAGCTCCGTGACCTCCTGCTCCAGGAGTCCCTGGATCAGCTCCTGGACACTCTCCCGAACGTAGTCCTCCAACGTCTCCCACGTCACACGTTGCGCCCGACTCTCCGGCGTGATATCCTGCTTCATGGTGGTAGCCTCCTTGTGTGAGCTTGCGCTCACTGGTTTCCAACCTGGAGGTTACCGCCAAACCCTTTTACACACCTTTCGATTGTAGCTCCCTCTGGAGTTTCGCAGGACCCTCGTGTGTATCCGCGCCTTGACATTTGCATGGCGCGACAGTACGCTGATGCGCACTTCTGCCAGGAGGACGACGTATGCTAAGAGTAGGCGTTTTCGGCGCGGCGGGCTATGGCGGAGTGGAGCTCCTGCGCCTGCTGCTCAGGCATCCCGAGGTGGAAATCACCTATGTGGCGGAGTTGCAGACCGGGCGGCGGATCAGCGATTTCTACCCGCACCTGCGGGACGTGTGCGATCTGGTGACCGATGAATCGGACGTAGCCGAGGCGGCCCGGCGTGCCGACTTTCTCTTCTTCTGTTTGCAGCCGGGCGTGGGGACTGCGATGGTCCGAGACGCCGTGGCAACGGGCAAAAAGGTCGCCGACTTCTCCGCCGACTTCCGCCTCAAGTCCGTGGAAGTCTACGAGCAGCACTATGACAAGCACGCCGCCCCGGACCTGGTCGGTACGGCCCCGTATGGCATGCCCGAGCTGCATCGGGAGGAGATACGCGGCGCCGACTTCGTGGCCGTGCCCGGCTGCCATCCGACGGCGGCCATTCTGGCGGCGGCGCCTCTCGTGAAAGAACCTCTGGTGGATCTGTCCAGCATCGTGATCGACAGCAAGACCGGCATATCCGGTGTCGGTCGCAGTCACATCAATCTGCTCAACCACTACCCCGAGGCAGCCGAGACCGTCGCCGCGTACGCCATGCCCCGACATCGCCACGTGCCCGAGATCGAGCAGGAGCTGAGCTGCGTGGCAGGCGCGGAGGTCAAGGTCACGTTCGCGCCGAGTCGCGTGCCCGTGGTCCGCGGCATTCTGGCGACGGTGTTTGCCACGCTTCGCGACCCCGACGCCGATCTTCAGAGCGCGTACGAGGAGTTCTACGCGGACGAGCCCTTCGTGCGCGTCATGCGCGCGGGGGAGCTTCCGTCCACCAAGCACGTGTCCGGGACGAACTACGTGGACGTGGCCGTGTGCCGCGACGACGTGTGCGGCCGCGTCGTTGCCTTCGGCGTGACGGACAACATCGTCAAGGGGCTCTCCGGAGCCGCCGTGCAATGCATGAACCTGATGTGCGGCTTCGACGAGACGACCGGCCTTGACGTCATCAACGTCTGGCCGTAGAGGCAAGGAGAAAGGAGAAGACGGAACCGCAAAGCGCACCAGGTGCACTCGGCTGTACGTCTTCTTGCCCTTTTCCCTTCATCCTTTCACCTTGCCGTCTCAGGAGGCATACGCATTGAAAGAGGCCAGTGGGGGCATCCTGGCTGCCGACGGCTTCGTCGCCGCCGGCGTTTCATGCGGGATCAAGCCCGAGAACAACAGGGACCTTTGTCTGGTCTATGCCGATAAGCGATGCGCGGCGGCCGGCACGTTCACCACGAGCGCCTTTGCCTCACCGCCGGTCATGGTCTCGCGAGAGCACCTGCAGGATGGGCGCGCGCGAGCCATCGTGTCCAACAGCGGCAACGCCAACGCCGCCACGGGCCAACAGGGGTTGGCCGACGCCCGGCGCATGGCGAGCATTGCCGCTGACGCGCTCGGAGTCCCCAGCGAGGATGTCCTCGTGGCATCAACGGGCAAGATCGGCATCCCGCTCCCGATGGACCGCATCGAGAGCGGCATCCGGACCGCTGCGCAGCGGCTCAGTCACGAGGCGGCGACTGAGGCGGCGCAGGCCATGCTTACGACGGACAAAGTCACTAAGCAATGCGCCGTCGAGACGGAGATCGGCGCCCGGGCCGTGCGCATCGGCGGAATGTGCAAGGGCGCCGGCATGATCTGCCCCGACATGGCCACCATGCACTGCTTCCTCAGCACCGACGCCCGCATCGCCCCCCACGTGCTGGGCCCAGCTCTGCGCGAAGCCGTGGGCGTATCGTTCAACTGCATCACGGTGGACGGCGACATGAGCACAAGTGACACCGTGCTCATACTCGCGAACGGCGCGGCGGGCAACGATGAGATACCCGCCTCCGGAGACGCATTTGTCGCCTTCCGGGACGCGCTCGTGTACGTGTGCCAGTCGCTCGCGAAGCAGATCGTGCGCGATGGGGAGGGCGCCACGAAGCTGGTCGAGATCCGGGTGACGGGTGCTGAGAGCCGAGAGGCCGGCCGCCGAGTGGGGCGCACCGTCGCCAACTCGCTGCTGGTGAAGACGGCCGTTCACGGGCGCGACTTCAACTGGGGCCGAATTGCCGCGGCCATCGGGGCCGCCGGCGTGCCGGTGGACCCGGCGGACGTGAGCATCACCATTGGCGGGCTTGCGGCGTTCCGCAAGGGCCAGCCGGGTGAAGTATCAGAGCGCGACGGGGACGCGGCCATGGCCGGCGATGAGGTGTGTATCGAGATCGACCTCGGCCGTGGCGCTGAGGAAGCTACCGTGTGGACGTGCGACCTCTCCACCGAATACGTGACCTTCAACGCCAAGTACACCACGTAGGGCACCGCACTTGGCGTCGCATAATGCATCCGAGCCCGGCAAGCTGCCGGGCTCGTGTGTTCAGTACTCACTCCAGAAGTGCCGGGTGCCACGGGTAGCTCGCTACCCGTGCTACCTCCGGCGGCACGATCCACGGGTTGGCAAGCAACCCGCGCCACGCGACTGGCAGAGGCGCTGCCGGCCTATCGCTCCATGAGCGGCCTATAGAGCGTCGGGTAGAGATCGACATGCACCGCATCTCTGCGGAAACTGAGAGCGGCGCCCGATGTAGGCCCGGAGATGCGCAGCGCGTCGCCTATGCCGGGCGTCGGCGTATGGTGGTGCCCCGATCGGTCGCTACGCGCTCCGCGCAGGAATTCCCGCACTGAGTGCTCGTCGCTCCCCGGCCCCCAGCCGCGCTTTCCCTCGTCCAACACATACGAGTCCAACAGGCTGTGCCAGAGCTTCGCAAAGAGGGCCCGATCGCCGAAAATATCGGCACAGATGATGCCCCGGCGACCCACAACGACGACCCCGCACGTGCCGCGCTGTAGCACAGGTCTGAGCCGCTCCCGGTACTCCCGCAGCCTGGACTGCACCTCGTCGTCCTCGTAGATGGCCCCGTACGCCTCTGTGCGGCCCTTGGAGACGCTGAATTCGTTGCGCTGCCGGGCAACGCCGCTCCAGATCTCTTCCTGGCTGGCTGATTCTTGCGCCGCTCGCCGCAGCGCCGGCGCCACGGCGCGTCCCTTGCCGGAGAAGTGCTTTGACACCGGCGTCCAGCGGCCGCGCTCGACGCAATACACCGGCACGCGCACCCATTCGCTGTGCGGTGGGATCAGGGCGTCGCGTTGAAAGATGCGATCCTGCTTGCTCCCGAACAGCATCTGCCCGCCCATCAGGAACAGATCCCGGCGCGAGCGATTCTGCACTTCCACCTCATTCACACGGCTCCGCGCGAGTTCGCGGACTACCACATCTCCGTGCGACACACCCTCGTCAAACGTCAGCGGCACGAACCCGGAGTCGTGGCGCCGCCGGAGCGGGTAGATCGTGAGGGCGCCGTGTCGCTCGGCCGGGCCGATCTCCAGATCGTCGATAAGCGCATCCACCGGGTCGCCCGGCCGTGGTGGGATGGGCGGCGGGAGCACCCGGGCCGGCTCATCCGCCGGCCGCTTTCCGCGCCCGATGACGTTCGCACTCACGAAAGCCGTCAGCACCACCAACGCGGGCAACGCGAACAGAACAGCGGATCGGAATGGCTTCATATTACGTGCCCCTTCCTCCTCATGCGTGTTCACAACGTGTAGAGCCCATCAGGGGCTGCATCCGTCGGTCACTCCTTTTGACTTCGGCGGGCGCCTATTTGTTCAGCCTCATCGCGTCGATACGCTCGCGGCAGCCGCGCATCCGGTTGCGGTGCCATGAGAAGTAGCTGTGGTCCATGTCAGAGTCCTGCAGCAAGACAGGTTGCCCATAAGCCAAAATGTGAGATGGATTACATAACTGGCCGATCTCCTGCAGTCGATAGGTTATTCCGCAAACGCATCGAAATACTAGTCACTGCTTCTTCGCCAAGCCGCGGTGGGTACTATGCGTACAGTAGTAGGCTGATATCATGCATCAAGTAAGTGAGGGATAAGTATGGCAAGGATGTCATCAGACGCTCAGAAGGCGAAGCACCGCATGTTTCTCCGTCTCAAGCGAGTGGAACTGGCCATCATCGGCGTGTTGTGGGATGCTGGTGAGGGCCAAACAGTTCGGCAGGTCTTTGAGGAGCTCTACAGCCACGGACCCTGGAGCTACAACACGGTTCGCACAACAATGTCCCGGATGGAGAAAGCGAACGTGCTGGAGCAGGGCCGTCTGGGCCGGAGCAACGTATATGTACCCACTATGGACCGAGAACAAGCTGCTGCGGCATGCGTGCAGGAAGTCATAACTGGGATCTTCGGCGGGCAGCTTGCCGACGGCGTGATCTTGGTTCTGAAGAACCTGCCTCTGTCAGCGGCCGATTTGCGGGCCATTCGAAAAGCCATGTAGCATAGCCAATGACCGGCAAGCTGGCTGCCGTGGGTAGCGTTGTTTCGGCCGTATGCGATCCGGGTGTGGGCTAGTGCCTATCGCAGCGTGCCGCAGGGGTCAGATGCCGTCGGCCAGCGGCGGCATCAGCGCGCACTGAAGCCGATAGCGCGCGGCTTCTGCGGCATCAGGCGCTCGGGGGCCACAGTCTGGCCGCTATCTGAGGGTGTAGCTTGTGGCGCTCACAGTCCGGAGCGCCAGAACGTTGCGAGCAGCTCGACCTCCATCGCGCACAGCCAATGCAGAAAGGCGCATGGCAGGAACGATTTGCCGCGATATGCCATCAGCCCCAGGGCCAGCCCAGCCACCACCGCCGCCCACACCTCGACCTGGGGCTTGTCCAGATGCATGAGGCAAAATGGAACGGTCTGAAACACGATGGCGTACGCTCCGAAACGTCGGGCGAGTGCGAAGAGCAGGAACCCACGGAAGAAGAACTCCCACGCGAAGAAGTAGCAGCCGTAGCTCAGGATGAGGGGAGCCCACAGACGCGGCTCCACACGTACCTGCCCGTACTGCGGATAGTAGCTCTGCACCGACGGGATGCGGCTTGCCATCAGCAGCACCGGCGCCACCACCACGAAGTATAGCGCCAGATACGGGCCCCAGATGCGGGCGATGCCCCACCGGAGGCCGAAATCGCCCGGCGCGCCGCGCATAAGGATGAGGACGATGGCGGGAATGACGAACAGGGCGACGACCGTTGAGACGTGCCACTCGAAGATCCAGTGCTGACCCTGCAGGAGGCCGAAGTCGCGGTTATGTCGCTCCATGATGAGTAGAGCGAGGCCCAGCAGCGTGAGCAGACTCTCCCGTGAGAGCAACCAACGCGTCACATCGTTTGTAGGTCGCGCCGCCATTGGCGAAGGCCCCCGCACTGGGTCTTTGCCGCGTAAGGCCATCAGCCTCCCGCGCCCGCCTCCCCGCATCTCAAAGCCCGTGCATCACTCCGACGCCGTGTCCATCTCGGCGTTCTCAACAATCGCGTCCGCCGCCGTCCGCAGCCGGTGCATGATACTCGCGCCAATGCCATCTTCCACCACGCCCTCTGCCACGATCACGTCCACGCCCGCGTCGTCCAGCTCCCGCAGAGCGCCATAGAGCTGGGCCGCAATGGCCTCCGGCTCTGTCATCCTCCCCCAGATGCGCTGAACGTGGCAGCAATCCTCGTCGGCTCCCTCTGCGCTCACCGCGAGGCCAACCCTTTTTCCCGAGGCCGCGAGCCCCCGCGCTACTGCTGCCGCCGTCGTGCTGCTGGCCGCGGACACCACGACAAGTCGCGCCCTGGGCCGGTAGCGGGACTCACTCGCCTGCGGGGCAGCCTCGATGGCATCGCCGATCACCTCGCTGATCTCTCCGGCCGTGATGACACCGGGGCGCAGTATGCGGGGCGGCTGCTCGGTGAGATCGAGCACGGTTGACTCCAGCCCAAGCCGGCAGGGGCCGGCGTCAAGCACTACCTCGATGTGGCCCTCGAAGTCGGCCAGGACGTGCCGCGCCGTGACAGGACTCGGGCTGCCGCTCAGGTTCGCGCTTGGGCCAGCTATGGGGGTGTCGCTGAGCTCGATAAGCATGCGCGCAACGGTGTTATCCGGCACCCGCGCCGCCACCTTCTCTCCGCCGCCGCACGTCACTGCGGGCACGCGCGGCGCGCGCTCGAGCACGAGCGTGAGCGGTCCCGGCCAGAAGCGCTGCGCCAGCTTCTCCGCCGCGTTCGGCACTGTGTCGGCCAGCGAGAGTGCCGTTGTGGCGTCCGCCGCATGGAGGATGAACGGGTTGCTCCGCGGGCGCTGCTTCACCTCGTACAGCCGACAGACGGCCTCCTCATTGAGCCCGTCGGCCCCGAGGCCATACACCGTCTCCGTGGGGAACGCGGCCAGGCCCCGCGTCTGAATCGTCTCCGCGGCAATGCCGACCAGCTCCGGGTCGGGCCGCCGCGGGTCGATGGCGATGACTCTCGTCAGCAGCTCTGCATCACGCACCATCGCGTTGCTCCGGGGGTGTCGGCTCAATGGCTCTGCGAGTCGATGAAGCCGAGCACGATGCGCTCGATGCCACCGTGATCGCGCCGCATTTCTATGGCGCTGCATTCAAGGCCGCTCTGGAGCAGGCGTGCCACCTGGCGTGCCTGTCCAAGCCCGACTTCGAGCGCCACCAGGCGCCGCCGGGGGGGCAAAGCCTCTATCTGAGATACGAGTTTGCGGAAGTACATCAGCCCGTCGGGCCCGCCGTCGAGTGCTTCGCGTGGCTCGTGCTTCGAGATCTCCGGGGCCAGGCCGTCGATCTCGCCGCTTGGAATGTAGGGCAGGTTGGCGACGATGGCATCCAATTCGTCGGCGACACCCGCGGCGAGCAACGGGTCCAGGAGATGCCCCTCGTACACGCGGACGCTTTGAGCGAGACCGAGTCGTCGCGCATTCTCAGCGGTCAGCCGCACCGCATCGGCCGATATGTCCACGGCGTGCACGGCGGCCCCAGGCAGGTGGTGCGCGATGGCAACGGCGATGGCGCCGCTCCCGCACCCCACGTCTGCCACTGTGGGTCGGTCGCGTCCGGGCCTGAGTGATCCCAGGACCGTCTCCACCAGCACTTCCGTTTCGGGCCGAGGGACGAACACGCCCGGTCGGCAGGCAAGCATCAGGCCCATGAAATCGTGAGTGCCGATGACGTACTGCAGTGGAACGCGGCTGGCGCGCTTGCTGACCAGTTCTCGAAAGCGGGAGATCGAGTCTGGCGCGAGGGGATCGGCGTTGATGACGACACGCGACGGCTTCGTGGCAAGAATGTGTGCCAGGATGATCTTGGCCTCGAAGCGCGCGCCTTCGATGTCTGCGCCAGAAAGCACTCGGGCGCCTTCGGCGATGAGATCAGGAGCCGCTTCGAGATCCTCGGCGTCGCGGCGCGACATCGGACGCACTCTCTGCTGCCCACCACCGGCGGCTGCGCGGCATCCGGCTATCCGCAATGTCAGGACCCGCTTCCCGCGCCAGGCCCGTGAGCCGCAGCCTCAGACAACTGCGCGAGGAGCTTCTGCTCCTCGGCGCCGAGCAGCGCGTCCACGAATTCTTGTAGTTGCCCGTCGAGGACGGCCGGAAGATTGTGCGTGGTGTACCCGATGCGGTGGTCGGTGACGCGCGACTGCGGGAAGTTGTAGGTGCGTATCTTCTCCGACCGATCCCCGCTCTTGACCTGCTGCCTCCGGGCGGCGTCCATCTCCGATTGCTGCTGCTCCCGCTCCATCTCGTACAGCCGGCTGCGAAGCACGCGCAGCGCCTTCTCCTTGTTCTGGCGCTGCGAGCGCTCGTCCTGGGAGTAGACCACCATGCCGCTGGGGATATGCTTCACGCGTATGGCGGTGGCGTTCTTTTGGACGCTCTGCCCACCTGGTCCGCTGCCGATGGTGGCTTTGATCTCCAGGTCGTTGGGGTCGATCTGTATGTCAACTTCCTCCGGCTCAGGCAGCACGGCCACTGTCGCGGCCGATGTATGAATCCGCCCGCTGGATTCGGTCACGGGCACTCGCTGCACCCGATGCACCCCGCTCTCGTGCTTGAGGCTTCGGTACACGTCGCCGCCCTCGAGGGCCAGTACGACCTCCTTGATGCCGCCCCGCTCCGCCTCGCTCAGGCTCATCACTTCCGTCTTCCAGCCCCGCTGCTCCGCATAGCGCGCGTACATGTTGTACAGATCTCGG
Organism: Armatimonadota bacterium; assembly: GCA_030601885.1. Taxonomy (GTDB): domain Bacteria; phylum Armatimonadota; class Zipacnadia; order JAUWAU01; family JAUWAU01; genus JAUWAU01. The sequence goes on along the minus strand of JAUWAU010000012.1, from coordinate 30,498 downwards.
GCGAACAGGGCAGCCTCTTCGCCCCCGGTGCCGCCCCGGATCTCCATGATGACGTTCTTGTCCGCGTCCGGATCCTTCGGCAGTAGCGCCAGGCGAAGCTGCTCCTCCAGCTCTGCGATGCGCCTGTCCAGCCGCGCCGTCTCCTCCTGGATGAGCTGCTTCAGCTCGTCGTCCGCCTCCTCCAGGAGCGCAACGTTCTCCTCACGCTCCTTGAGGGCGGCCTCGTGCTCGCGGTACGTCTGCACCGGCCGCTCGAGCGCCGCGTGTGCTTTCGCCACGCGCCGCAGCTCCTGCGGATTGCCTGTCACCGACTGGTCCGCGAGCTGCTGCTCCAGCCGCTCGTATTCGTCTATCAGCTTCTCGAAGGCCTCGCGCATGTCTGCTCTGGCGCATCAGGCGTCTCAGCTCGCCGCGACCCCACTCGGCGACGCCTGTGGTTGCGCACTCTCCATTTGGACCGCCTCGAATGCTCGCACCGACACCGCCAGCATGTCCGGCGTCGCGCGCCGTGCCGTCAGGCGCTGTATCCACATCCCGGGCGCGATCGTCGCCCGCACGAGTGGATTGTCCGGGTACTTGGCGGCCAACTTGGTGATTTCGTAGGCGACGCTTGCGACGGGAAAGAGCAGCGCCAGTCGCAGCACCGCCCGCACCGCCAGAGAGGGCCAGCCCACGAAGATCCCCGCCACGATCTTCAGCAGGATCACGATCACCAAGAACGTGGTCCCGCACCGTGCGTGCAGTGGCTCATGCGTCGCGGCCGCCTCCACCGTGACCGGGTCGCCCGCCTCATAGGTGTTTATCACCTGATGCTCGGCCCCGTGGTAGTGGAAAACGCGCCGGATGGGCTCCCACAGCGAGATGGCGCCCATATAGCCCACCACCAGTAGGAGGCGGATGCCGCCCTCCACCGCGTTGGCGAGCATCCACGCCTTCTTCGCGTGCGGCACAATGTGGCCGGCCGCATACGTCGGCAGAACGAGAAAGAGCGCCAGGAAGATGCTGAGGCTCACCACCATGTTGATGGCCATGAGCCACGCGGGAATGGCGCGCCTCTGCCGCACCTGGGTGGCACGCGTCTCTCCCGAATCCTGCGTGCCGCCGGCTGCCTGCCGACGCGCGACTTCGCCGTCGTCGTCCCCGTCGCCGCCCTGCTTCTCGGCCTCCGCACTGGCGGCTATCTCCGCCGAGTAGTTCAGCGCAGAGATGCCGAGGGAGAAGGCTTCGAAAAGCCCGAAGATCCCCCGTAGAAACGGCCACCGGGCCCACTTATGCCGCGTCGCGAAGGTGACCACCCGGCGCTTGTTCACGACGATCTCGCCGTCGGGCTTTCGCACTGCGATGGCCACCTGGGTGGGCGAGCGCATCATGACGCCCTCAATGACAGCCTGCCCACCATATATGAGCGTCTCGGGCAGCGAGCGACGCGCTGCCTGGATGCCTATGGCCGACCTCACGCCGGACAACACCGCCTGTCTACTTCTTTGCGCCCGCCTCTGTGGCAACTTTCGCCTTCTTGGATTCCTTCGGCGCGAGCTTGTAGCGCTGCATGAACCGCTCGATGCGGCCCTCGGTGTCCACGATCTTCTGCGTGCCCGTATAGAACGGGTGGCACTTGGAGCATACCTCAACGCGCAGCTCCGGCTTCGTTGACCGTGTCGTGAAGCTCTCGCCGCAGGCGCACGATACGTTGCATTCCATGTATTTCGGGTGGATGTCGTCTTTCATTGTCGTGCTCTCCTGAAGCCCTCGCGTGCCACGGGTAGCTTGCTACCCGTGCTGCTGTCGTCTAGGAACGCGCTAGTGCTTCGTTCGCTAAGTTCGCGTGTCAAAGGCAGCGGGCCAAGAATGGCCCGCCTACGCGGCTGCGGCCTTCAGTGCGCCGCTCGCGGCCCGCATCCCCGCGTACGTCGGGCTTCCGCCTTCGCGAGAGGGACGAAGCTTCGGCGGAGTCCCTTCCAGCCCGACAATTCCGACGCGGACCTACGGAAGCAGGCACTAGTTGGCAAGCAACCCCTAGCACGCGCAAGCGCAACGAGCACGCCACCACCTTTGCCCGCCTCCGCGGCGCGGGCCCCTGCCCCATCCTGGCGTGCCCGGATGTAGCGATACGCGCAATAGTGTAGCACAACCGCGTCTCAAAAGGCAACCGTAGCAGCGCACAAGGCGCACAAGCGCCGGAGACGGCGAATTCTGGGGACATAGTGACGGTAGTGCACAATGCTCCGTGGCCGATGTCGGAGCGCGGCACATGGCTTTGAGTTATGCGAGGGCCTCCGCGATGGCCGGTAGCTCGCGCAGCGTGCTGATCATGCCGCTCTCCGCCTCTCCTCAGGCTCCTTGATCCACCGCGGGCCCTGACGGCACGGTGAGTGCCGTTCCGGATGCACCCGGCGCGAGGCCCGCGGGCCTCGGATGGCGAAGAAGCACCTGGATGTCGGCAAAACCGGTGATGGCCAAATGCAACTTGCCGAGCTACTGCGGATCGCCGGCGACGAGTTCTCGGGCGAGCGGTGCCTGCAGACCGTGCGCGGCATCTTCGTCTCGGACAGCCGGGGGGATTACCGCGCCTTCCGCGAGACGGCGCAGTACCTCCGTGGGGAACTCGAGGCCGCAGGCCTCGCCGACGTGCAAGTGATCCCGCATCCCGCCGATGGCGTCCGCAAGCGCGGCGATTGGATCGTGCCGCAGGCGTGGGACGCTTTCAAAGCGGAGCTGTCCATCGCCGCGCCCGAGGGCATGCGCCGAACGGTGGTGCGGCATCCGGAGAAGCGCATTTGCATCGCCATGTACAGCGCCCCGACTCCCTCAGAGGGCGTCGAGGCGGAGTTGCTGCTCTGGGACGATGTGGCCGAGGGCGAGGATTTGACGGGCAAGATGGTGCTAACCTCCGAAAGGGTGCGCAGCATCGCCGACCAGGCCCTTGGCCGCGGCGCTGTGGGCATCGTTTCGGACTTCGCCCACCCGCACGCCGTCGCCCGGGATGCTCGATACTGGGAGAACTACTGCTTCGGCCCCCGGAACACAAGCGGCGCCTTCGCCTTCGTCCTGTCGCTCGCCGAGGGCGAACAGCTCCGACGAGATCTAAGTCGCGCGCGGGCGCAGGGGGAACGGCTGACGATGCGCGCCGTCGTGGACACGCGCCTCTACGATGGCGAGGTAGACATCGTGACGGGCGTCCTGCCTGGCTCAGAGGCAGGCGGGCAGGAGGTGCTCCTCGTTGCCCACCTCTATGAGATCGGCGCCAACGACAACATGTCAGGGGCGGCGCTGTGCCTCGAGGCGGGACGGTGTCTGGGACGGCTCATCGCCGACGGTAAGCTCCGGCGGCCGCGACGCAGCGTCCGTATACTGCTGTGCTTCGAGCAGCACGGCACCATCGCGTTCCTGGACATGCATCGGGAGCTCGTCCCCCGCATCGTCGCCGGGCTCAATGCGGACATGGTCGGCGAGGATCAGGAGCTATGCGGGAGCGTGCTGCAGATCGATCGGACGCCGCCGGCAAGCCCATCGTACACAAATGACCTCATCGCCCGGCTCATCGAGCTGCAGAGCCGGCGCGTGCCCACCTTTCGCTGGCGCGAGTCGTGCTACATGGTCCACGACGGGTTCATCTCGGACCCGATGATCGACATCCCCACGCCGTCGCTGATCCACCAGCCCGATCGGTTCTACCACAGCGACGCCGACACGCCCGACAAGGTCTCTCCCGAGACGCTGCAGCTCGTCGGCACGGCGGCGACGGCGTACGCGTACTATCTCGCCAGCGCCGGGCTCGAGGAGGCCAAACACCTCGCGGCGCTCACGACATCGCGGGCCCACCGCCGGCTGCTCGACGAGAGCGACGCGCTGGCCGAGCGAGGGACAGGCATCGACGCCGCCGAGTGTGCCGCCCGCTTGGCCTTCGTGCGCTCTCAGGAGGAGCGTGCCATTGGCTCGGTGCAGCGCCTCGTGCCGCCGGAGCAGAAGGACGATGTAGAGACGCACGTATCACGGCTGGCGGGGGAGCTGGAGCTGGCGGTCGATCTGGAGCGCCGGCGGCTGAGTCGCTGTCTGGGCGCCGACCTGCCGGCTGAGGTCGAGGCGCCCAATCTCACGCCTGAGGAGAAGCAGGCACAGGCGATGATACCGGAGCGCCTCGTATTTGGCTCCCTGACGATGGCCGACCTGCCGGCAGCGGCGCGGGCGGAGTTCGCCGAGGTCACCTCCCAGACGTTTCCGTACGCCACGGAGTTGTGTTCGGCACTGTTCTGGGCCGATGGACGGCGGTCGATCTACGAGATCCGCGAGCTGCTGGCGCAAGAGCGCGGTCGGGCGGACCTGAAGTTCCTGGTAAGGTTCTTCGAGTTTCTGGAGATGCATGCGTATTGCGCGCTGCGCCGGGCAGAGGAGAATGAGAGGTAACGTCGGGTCCGCAAGGATGCGTGAGGGACGATGAGACGCCAGCGTGAACGGCGAGAGGGGGAACCGCCCGCGCCGCTGGCCACTTCTGGTGGCCGGTGCCTGGCGCAACTGATCGACTGCGCCGCGGTGGCTTGGGTGCTCAGGAATCCGCACCGGCAGACGCTGCACCACCGCCTTGCGCAGACCTACGTGGTCCAGGCTGAGCCGGGGGCGTTCGAGCGGAGAGCACCTGATACATGAGCGATCGGATCGACAGCAGAGCCCCGCCAGTACCAGCAGGCGTGCCGCCACACCGCACCTGGTACGTCTCCATGCACGGCGAGATCTACGGGCCGGCTGATGCGGATACGCTGGCTCGCTGGGCGGCACAGGGGCGCTTTGGCTGCCACTGTTGGGTGCGAGAGACGGGCAGCGCGCAGTGGGTTGGGGCGGAGTCGGTGCCGGCGCTGCGCTCCATTCTGGCATCCTGGCCGCTTCCGCTGGCCACTTTTCGCCAGCGGCTATTGGCGCAGTTGGTAGACTGCGTCATCCTCGGCGCTCCGATGGTTGTTGCGCTGATCGTAATGTGGCAGACCTCTGCCAGGCCGGGGAGCTTCAGTTTCTTCGCCGCCGCGTTCCTCGGCAGTCCGATAAGCCTCTTCGTCGTGGCGTCGAACGAGTTGATCCTCGTAGCGACGCGGGGGCAGAGCATCGGCAAGATAGTGCTCGGCATTGCCGTCGTGGATCGTCGCGGGGCGCGGCCGAGCTGGCACACAGCGGCGACACGGGCCCTGGCGAAGTACGGCACCTTTGCGGTGATCGGCTACTTCGGCGCCATATGGCTGCCCATCGATGGCCTCGCGATGCGCTCCCACCCCTACCGGCAGACGTACCACGACCGCTGGAGCAACACGTACGTATGCCAGTTGCGCGGCGGGCCGCTGGGGCTGCGCGCCGGGGGCTAGTCGCCCACGAACTCCCGCAGGTATTCGGCGCTCTGCTCCGGCATCACCGTGTTGATCCAGATCCCGGTCCCCAGCTCAAAGCCGGCCGCCGTGGCAAGGCGCGGCAGGATCTCGATGTGCCAGTGATAGTAGTCCTCGCAGCTATCGCGCAGCGGCGCTTCGTGCAGCACGAGGTTGTACGCCGGGTCGCCCACGCCGCGGTGCAGGGCCTTCAGCGTGGTGTGCAGCGCGTGGGCCAACGACTCGATGTCGGCGGCGCCCCCCAGCGTGAAGATGGCCGAATGCCGCTTGGGCACGATCCACGTCTCGAAGGGCCATCGTGAGGCGAAGGGCTCGAAGACGAAGTACGAGTCCGTCTCCAGCACGATGCGCTCATTGCACTCGCGCTCTCGCTCCATGACCTCACAGTACACACAGTGCAGCCGGTCGTCGTAGTGCCGGCGGGCCTCCTCGATCTCCTCCCGCACGTTAGTGGGCGCGATGGGCGTGGCGATGATCTGCGTATGCGGATGCGTGAGTGACGAGCCGGCCGGGCGGCCGTGGTTGCGGAAGCAGGCGATATAGCGTAGCCGCCGGTCCTGCTGCAGCGCTTCGAAGCGCTCGGCGACGGCCCGCACGGCCACAGACACGTCTTCGATGCTCATGGTAGCCAGGTCGGCATTATGTTTTGGGCTCTCGACCAGCACCTCGTGCGCCCCGACGCCCGTAACGCTGGTGAACCAGTGCGGCTGTCGGATCTCGACTTCGCCCTCCGGCCGGAGAGCCGGGAACGCGTTGGGCACCACGCGCGCCTGCCAGCCGGGCGTATTCGGCTCGCCGCCCTCGTCCCGATAGGCGAGCACTTCCGGCGGTGTTCTGCTTTCATTGCCGGGGCAGAACGGGCAGTCCGGGGAGTGCTCTTCCTCCTGCACTTCCGGCGCCTCCTTGGGTGCCAGGTCACGCGGGCGCTTGGCCCGCTCCGTAGCCATCACCACCCAGCGTTTCGTCGCCTGGTCTTGTCGGATCTCTGACATGCCTCACCCTCCCTATCGTTCTGCGATCGCCCGCGACAGCGGTCTATATGAAGAGGTCGCAGATGTTATCGCTGCGCTTCACCACGTTGCGCTCATCTATCCGCTCCGCTCCGCGTTTGATGTATCCCGAGACGCTGACGCCCTCCAGCACGCGAATCTCCTGCTCGTACGGCGGCTCAAGCACAAAGGGCGCTATGTCGCCGATATGGGCGCACGCCTCAGCGGCCGTCCGCCGGACGAGCTCGCGGGCCTTTGCGGGCGAGAGGTGTAGGGCCAGCTCCCTGCCCAGCCCCTGTTTGACGGCGGCGCCGTAGATGCCGGGGATCAGGGCCTTCGCCTCGGCCACGGCCTTGTCGTCGCCGGCTACGAACACCGTCGGTACGCCGAAGGCCCCCGCCATAGCCGCCCGGCAGCCGAACTCGCCCATCTCGATGCCGTTTATCTTATAGTGCTCGACCGTCTTGGAGCTGTACGTGTGGCAGAGGGGGGCATTCTCCGTGCCTGCCATGGCGTGCTGGCCCACGAACATGTGCGCGTCGTAGCTCTCGTCGAGGAAGTACGGGGGTCTGATGGGCCCACGCGCGATGAGCTTCGCCTCGCGATGCAGCTTCAGCACATCTATGCCACCGCTCCCGTGGCCGTCCCACACGATCACCTCCGCGTCGCCGTCGAAATCGAGGATGCCATCCACCGCGGCGTTAATCTCGCCGGTCAGCAGCTCCATGGCGACGGCCTTCGCCTCCGGCGTGGAGTCACGCGTCTGATCGAACCGCGACACCATCGCCGGCCCCTCCAGATCCGTGGTGATGTAGATCTTCATGGGCACTCGTTCCCCCTACTGCTGCGTGGTCGAAAGCGGCCCTCAGCCGAGCGGCAGCGTCACCTCGGTGCCCTCATCCGCCGACTTGTACATGGCGAGCGCGATCTCCAGCGTCCCTCGCGCGCTCGGGCAGGTCACACGCGGCTCACTGTCTGTCTCGATGGCGCGAATCATGTCCTCGATCAGCCACTGGTGCTCGAAGAAGGCGAAATCGGCGGCGCCGCCGGCGGCGGTCTTGGCCTGTTCGCTGCCAATGCTCCGGACCTCCTCGTCGTCCGGCTGTTCGTCCCCAAAGTCCCACGTTGTGATCCGTTCGCCCTCCATGATAGCTGTGCCGTTCTCACCGTTGATCTCGAGGCGAATATCCGTGCCCGGGTACAGCGCCGTGGACGCCTGCACGACTCCCTGCGCGCCGTTCTCGTAGCGCAAGAAGGCGAGGAGCGTGTCCTCGAGGTCCACCTGAGGGTGGGCGAGGTTAGACATGTGCGCCCGGAGGCTCTTGACCGGGCCCATGAGGTGATGCAGCAGGTCGATGTAGTGGAAGGCGTGCTGGATGGTGACGCCGGCTCCCTGATCTCTCTGCTGCCGCCAGTGGTCCGACATGTAGTAGTCCGTGGTACGGAACCACTTCATGTACGTATCGCCGTGCAGCAGGCGGCCGAAGCGCCCGGCATCGACGGCGGCCCTTATGGCCTCGATGGCCCGGCGGAGCCGCACCTGGAGGCACACGGCAAGCTTCTTGCCGGCCCGCTCGCTGGCGGCGATCATGCTGTCCGTCTTCTCCAACGTCATCTCCGGCGGCTTCTCGACGATGACGTGCTTGCCGGCTTCCAGCGCCTGCACCACGTACTGCTCGTGGTGGGCGTTCGGGGTCAGGACATTCACCACGTCAATGTCGTCCCGGGCAATGATCGCCTCGAAGCTGTCCGTCGCGTCGCCGCCGAACTGCTTGCAGAACTCCGCGGCGCGCTCCGGAATCATGTCGGTCGCTGCGATCAGCTCCGCCTCTTCTGCGGCTGTGATGGCTTTGCCGTGGAACTGTGACACAAGGCCGCAGCCGACGATCCCAAAGCCGAGCTTGTCGTTTGGCATATCCTTCACTCCTCAGAAGTACGTCGCGTGGCACAGGCTGCCGCTCAGATTATGCACCAGCAGGTTGGAGCCGTGATAGCTGGTTGTGATGGTGTGCGTGCCACACGATTATTGGGCGCCATGGGACTCGGTGTGCACCGGTCAAGGCCGTAGCCCGCCCGCGCCTGCGGCACCGACGCTCCATGCGGCCACTACTTGTCCGCCAGGAGTGCTTCCCGCCCCTGGCTCCAACCACCTGCTCAGCCTCGCCAGTGCCTCCGGCAACGCGGTCGCGGGCGGCGACACATGCACTCGCAATCCCCGCACTTGGAGCGCAGCCTTCCCAGCCTGCCACTCCTCGCGCCATCTTCATCGTGGAGCTTCGGGCACCGAAGCTCACCGGGTGGCCCACTGGGCCATGGAGAGCTGCTCCGAACATTTCGCCCGTCGGCCCACCGGTTGTAGCCGGAGCAGCTTGCTCCGGCGGGCCTCGGGCTGGCAGCCCGAGCTACACGACGATATGAGCGCATCTTCATCGTTTCCGGGTGGCGCATCCCGCGATGAGGACTGCTCCGAACATTTGGCCGCGGTGGCATGCCTTTCGCCCTCGCAACCAGCTTCATCGCGGAGGTTCGGGTACTGCGTCCCCGAACCTCACCGGGTGCCCCAATCGAGCATAAACAACTGTGTGGCACCGATCATCTCGCCGGACCAGACGGAGTGATGACCATGCGAACGTTCCTTGCGGCTCTCGGCCTGGCAGTCCTTGCACCGGCAGCGCCGGCCCAGCCGGTCGAGAAGACGACCCTTCCGGCGGCCGTCTACTACGACAAAGTCCACGGCGCCTGGCTGGGCGAGTGCGCGGGGAACATGTTCGGCCTACCGTACGAGATGAAGTTCATCGAAGAGCCCGGGCCGGACATCGAGTTCAGGCCCGACTACGCCGATGGCGCGCGCTCGGACGACGACACCGACATCGAGTACGTGTACCTGCACGCCCTCGAGGAGCATGGCATCGGGCTCACCTACGCGCAGGTGGCAGAGGAGTGGAAGAGCCACATCAACCGGCGCGTCTGGGTGGCGAACAAGCGGGCGCGGGAGCTGATGGACGAGGGCGTACTGCCGCCCGAGACCGGTCATCCCTCGCGCAACGAAAAGGCGTGGTTCAACCTGTCGGGGCAGTTCACGCAGGAGCTATGGGGGATGATCTGCCCGGGGATGCCGGCAACGGCCCAGCGCTTCGGCGACAAGTTCGCCCACGTGGTCGTGTACGGCGAAAGTGTGCTGGCGGCGCACTATTTCGGCGTGCTGTACGCCGAGGGCTTTTTCGAGAGCGATGTGGCAGCCCTGGTCAACACGGCGCTCTCGGCCCTCCCGCCCGAGTCAGCGTTTCATCACGCCGTCGCCGACGTCGTGAGATGGCACCGGGAGCATCCCGGTGACTGGCGCGCCGCACGCAAGCTCCTGCACGACAAATACGCCGCGCATTGGAACAAGAACTCCAGCGTCCTCAACGGCGCGGCGTGCACCATGGCCCTGCTTTATGGCGGCGGAGACTTCGAGCGGACGATCCTGCTCGCCTGCATGATCGGCTACGATGCCGACTGCAACGCCGCGACCGCCGGCGGCCTCCTGGGGCTCATCCACGGCGCCTCGCGTCTGCCCGAGAAGTGGACCGCGCCGCTCAAGGACACCTATCGGAACGTCACCCGAGATGGCCTACCCGACCAGGAGCGCATCAGTGACATCGCCCATCGCATCGTCGCCATTGGCGAGCAGGTGATTGAGGCCAACGGCGGCTACGTCCGCGACCGCGACGGCGACGAGGAGTACGTCATCCTCCGCCAGCGACCCTTCGTGGCGCCGCTCGATCCCAAGGTGGAGGGCGATGGGCGGCGGGTGCCGGGGGCATAGGCCCGGGCAGTTGAAGGGCGGCTTGAGGTCCCGCAGCATGTCTGCGTAGTGCGCGCAGCGCGACCTCTCCCAGAGAAACAGGAGAGGGACTGTGGCGCATCCCCGAGAAAACTACACTGTGGGGTTGCCTCTCGGGGCTACAGTGGACGGCTGCTGCCGAGGACATGATCGCAGGGGAAGGACTCGGCCATGGCGCGACCGACGCACGAGACGTCCGGTAAGGCCGCGATGCGTCGAGAAGGGTGGTGCCAAATGGGGATGCTTTCAGCAACGCTCAAAACAGTCATTCTCGGCTTCCTGGCCGTGTTTATGGGGGCGGCCGTTGTTGGTGTGATCATGGGGCGCTGGCAGCCGCCTCTGGTTGATGAAGCCGGCAATCCGATCGATATCCTGGAGCTCGCCCCGGACGCACGGGCGCGCCTGACGCTGGGGGAAAAGGACACGAGGGCAGACACCGTACGTCGCTGGGGCACTCATGTGCTCATTTTCGCCTGCTTGGGGCTGACCGTGGTTACTTTTTCGCAGCGAGCCGCATCCGGAAGGTATCGCGAAAAGGCGCGGCGTTGGCGGGCACTCTACCACAATCTGCGCGACGAGCGCCGCGTTCTGCACATAGAGCTGCGGGAGCGGGGGCCACACGTCGTGCAACACAGCAGAGACAAGAAGTTCTCGGCACTGTGTGCCAGATGTGGGTGCGTAATCACACAGCGCTTCGCAACGCGCGCGGCGGCGGCCAGTGACCGGGCCCGCACTGAGACGGAAGGATGCCTCGCCTGCCCGAGCGAGGCAGCGGCGCACAAGACGCGCAGGTGAACTCGTTTCACGAATCGGTGCCGGGATCCCGGGGGACGAAAAGCAGCGAGGTCGCAGGAGACCGGCGGCGCCCCGATGAGGCGCTCGGCGACCTTCCGCCTGGGAGGCTGCAGGTACGAGCCGGTGCAACGGTGAACCCGTCGTCACGAGCGAGATCCAACGAGCCGTGTTCGCAGAAGGGGAGTGCAGTCCGATGCAGGCAGGGCGATGTCTTGGCAGCGCCGTTCTGGTGACCGTGCTTGCATGCGTGCCAGGATGGGCTCGCGTGACCATCAACCAGCCTCAGGCTGACGACACGATTGGGCGGTTCATTGATGTCGCTGGCAAAGCTTCCCCTCAGGGCGCCGTCGCGGTGTCCTTCAAGGTGCTGAAGACGGGGCAGGAAGAAGCCGTCTACGAGGCGCCGCCCACGATAGTAGCAACCGATGAATCGGGCGCGTTCAAGCTGCGCCTCGCCCTGCCGCCAGTGAAGGACCGGGCGAACCTGCTCTGTACCGTCACCGCACGGGAGGCGGAGAGCGAGACTGCGGAATCGGCGCAGGTGACGGTCGCTTTGGCGGCCACGGAAGCCGGCGGCAAGGCGCTGGACCCGGCTATTCCCATTGTCACGAGGCCCGCCGAGGGGAGTGGGGTTGGGCCCGGGACGGACGTCGAGGGGCGCGCGAAACCGGGACAGGTCGTGATCATCTGGGCCAAGTGTTTCGACGCAGAAACGGGGGAGCAGCTCGGGGATGTGCCGGGCATTCGGCACCTCCCCGAGGAGGACGGCAGCTTCCGCTTCCGCATAGCGACGCCACGGGCGATCCTCCGCGAGAAGGCACGAGCGCGGTACGAGATCCGCGTCTTCAGCGCGACGCCGGACTACCAGTCGCCGACCATCTACATACATGTGACGGCGGCCGAGTAGCAGCGGCGCCGCATCCGAGTGCGCCTGCGGCGCGTAAGCGTCGAGGAGCATGACCGGCGTTCGGGTATACTTCGTTTGCGATGGCAGCCAAGAGCAACACAACGGAGAAGCTGGCTGTACAGTACGTGGTGGATGAGAAGGGCCGGCGCACCGGCGTGCTGCTCCCCATCGAGGTGTTCGAGGAGCTTGTAGAGGCCGCCGAGGACCTGGAGGACATGCGGGCGGCCGATGCGGCGCGGGCTGAGGGCGGCGAGCCGGTCCCGTGGGAGGAAGTGAAGGCCGAACTGCGCACCCGCCGGAAGCCTTGAAAGCCCTTGCTGTCCGGCCGCGCTCCGGGTATACTGTGCTTGCGATGGCAACCGAGCCCAAGACAACGGAGAAGCTGGCTGTACAGTACGTGGTGGATGGGAATGGGAAGCGAACCGCGGTGCTCCTCCCCATCGAGGTGTTCGAGGAACTTGTCGAGCTGGCCGAGCAGCGCGACGATATCCGGCACCTGGAGGCGGGGAAGAAGGTGCCCGGAGAGCCCATTCCTTGGGAGCAAATGAAGGCTGAACTGCGTGCCGAGGGCAAGCTACGCTGATGCGGCTGATAATCTCCCCTGGCGCACGACGCGGCCTTCGACGGCTTTCGCATGAGGTAGCCGAGCGTGTGGCTCCCGTCATCGACTCCTTGGCAGGGGACCCACGCCCTCCGGGGTGCCGCCTGCTTCGCGATCACCATCCTCCCACGTGGCGCGTGCGAGTGGGAGCCTGGCGAGTGCTCTACCAGATCGACGACGGGGCTGGCCTCGTAATCATCACCGCCGTGCGCCACCGCAGCAAAGCCTACTGACGCCCTCAGCTCTCAATCCCTCGGGGGTATCTCCCGCAAGCATCTTGGCCGACTGGTCGCCAATGCGGCGTCACAGCCGCGGTGGCATGGCCTTCGCTATCGCCGGCTCGATGCCCATCCCCTCGACGATCCGCCAGAAGTCCTGAGCGGCCTTTTGGCTGCCCCGACCGCTCCGGTCGCCTATCAGCAGCACGTTCTTCGGCGTCACGGTCGGATCCACGAACTCGCGCACGATGACCGAGTAGCCTCCCGCCTGAAGGGCCAGCGCGCGGAGGCCGTCGGTGAGCGAGATGGCGAACCGATCGCTGAACAGCGGGAACCGCCGATGAATCGGCGCCAGGAAATACTTGTGCCCCTGTCTCTTGAGCTGCCGCTGCACCTGTCGGTGACAGCACGGGGCGCAGGCGATGCGCTCGGCCCGCAGCTCCATCCCCTTGGCTAGCGCGTCATCCGTCGCCGTATCGCACGCGTGGAGCGAATAGACGACGTTCACGGGCTCTGCAGGCGCGAAGTTGCCAATCTTGCTCCTCGCGAACTCCATGTTGTCAAAGCCCAGCTCCCGCGCGATGTCGCCGCATCTGGCCACGAGCTCCCCGTTCGCATCCACGCCGTATATCCTGATCTTAACGCCCAGCCGCCGCGCCTCGGCTGCGAGCATGAAGCAGAGATAGGACTTGCCGCATCCGCAGTCGAGGAAGACCGTCGGCGTACTTGCGCCCGGGCTTGCCGGCTCCAGCAGGTAAGGGAGCATCCCCTCGACTTCTCGGAGCTTCTTGCGGTGGCTGGCCGCCGGATGCCCGGAGGGCATCAGCATGCCGAGCGCGTCGAGTAGGCGGTTGTCCCGGTGGGGCGGCGGTGTTGGCATGGTCTTGGCTCGTGGTGGAGTCCCACTGTAGGGCATGTCTTCCATGGCGCGCCGGAAGACAGGCGGGGGATGCTCCCCGATCCGCCATCCGCCTTCGCGAGTCGCCGACGCGCCATAGCCGCTTTGGCGACGGCGCGAGCGACGAAGCTTCCGCCTTCGCGGAGGACGTAGCTTCAGCGGAGTCCTCGGCGGAGTCGCTAGCTTTAGCGACTGACCACTGACCACTGCCTTCAATACAGGATCTTATGGTCGCGCAGTCCGGTGAAGCCGTCAATGAGGAGCCACACGCCCGCCGCGAGCATAGCGCCGAGTATCAGCCCCAGGAAGAGCGGCCGGGCGCGGCGGAAGGCGGTGTGGCCGCCGTATCGCAGCAGCGTCGTCTGCGACGCCCAGCCGATGAGCACCGAGAGCCATTCGCGCTGCAGGTACGTAATGAAGGACATGGCATATCCGACTGGGTGCAGCGGCCACCACACGTACCTGATCCGCAGCACCGTCAGTATCGACAGCTTCGCCGCTCCGTAGGCGATGATGCCCAGTGTGGCCCAGTCCGTGCTCTGGATGCCGTGCCCGAGGACACGCTCCATATATGTGCCCGTCTGTGTCGCGAGCGATACGAAGCGGTAGCGGTTGATGAAGACTCCGCCGTGGGTGTAGCCGGCGTCCAGGAAGGCCCAATAGGACACGGGGATCGCGACGAGGACGGCGATGGCCAGCGCAACGGTCATGTGGCGATTGCTCATGTTGCACACGTCGGTGATCTTGAACGTCTGCATCACGCGTGGCATGGGGCACACGCGCATGTCGTGGGAGAAGGCCAGGAGCATCCCCACGCCCGTCCACGACTTCGTTGACATGGCTGACGTGGGAACGATGGTGCGCAGGATGTCGTGCGCCCGCCAGGTGGGTTCGGACATCCATGGCATGCCGGCCTCGGACACGAGGCGCGTCATTGCCAGCAGATATCCGAAGCATATCAGGAGGATGGTGCCGCCGGCGAGCAGGGGTATGCCCCCATACACGCACCAGAGGCACAGGAGCAGAAAGGCAACGATCAATCCGTACACGGTGAAGCGGTACGAGAGGGGCTCGTTTCGCTCCTGGGTCTCCCGGCTCAGTCCAAGGCCGGTGCGGATGATGGCCATCAGCGGGCGGCGTGCGATCCAGAGGCTGCCCACCGCCAGGGCCAGGTACGCGCCTGCCGTCTGGTGACCGGCGAAGGGGAAACCCTCACCCGCCGTCGGGAGCGATACGCCGCTCAAGCCCATCGTGGTGCCGGCAGCTTCCTCGAAGAGGTTCAGCCAGTAAAAGGCCCAGAGGCTGAAGCTGACTTCGCGGGTGAGCAGGAAGCTGAGGCCGATAATGAGCGGCAGGATCGAGAAACGTAGGCTGCCCCATTCGCTCCAGGGGTATCCCCACAAGGAGGTGTAAATGCGCTTGCCTCCTATCTGGGCGACCTCCAGGATTGGCAGCCCCGGGAAATACCCCGGCAGTCCGTTGTAGAAGTGTACCAGGAAGCCCGCCGCGAACCCGATCCACATAACTGGGTTGCGGAAAAAGGCGTTCAGGAAGCGCCCCCGCTCGCTCTCCTGGATCACTTCCAGTGGCACGGCGACCAAGGGGAACAGCAGCCGTTCGTCCTCGATCCACTGCTGACGCACGAGCGTGAGGAGGCAGAGCATCACGATGTAGGTGAGGATCGTGAACCCTGTCCACATCACCAGCGGCACTGCCCAGGCGCTCCACGGTATGCCGTACGCCCACCCTTCATACAGACCCTTGAGCACGCCCGGGTCCCTTGGAGCCATCCACGACGGGATGTGGGCCAGGAAGAGCTCTTCGTACCGATTCGCCTCCGTGGCGTAGTAAAACGGCCCGCTAATCATCGGGATCAGTTTTTGGGCCAGGTCGATGGAGGCGATGCTGGCGGCCACGACCAGCATGCTGAATATGATGACCAGCTCTTCGCGCGTGAGCGCCGCCGGTCGGTAGATGGCCTTCAGGAAGATGTTGGTGATCAGATACATGCAGACGAAGATGATGAAGGCGCCGATGGGCGGGTAAGTGAGGGAGATCTGCGTGCCGTGGATCACCAGCTCGGCGTACTGGCTCCAGTGGCTGATGAACGCCGTCAAGAGCACGCCGATGAGCAGCGAGCGCCACGTCAGGCCAGACTGAAGGGTGGCAAGAGGGCGGGTCGGCGCCCGCGCCGCCGCCACAGCCGCAAGTCGGCTTTCGGGATATGCCTCCATTGTATCTCCGTCTTCATTGTAGATTCCACGCTGCCTGCTATACCCCTTCCAGTCGGCCGGCGTCGAATCAGACCGTGCATCGCTGCGTGGCAGCGAACCCTTCCAAGCCCGTATGGGTTAACGTACTCCCGGCATTCAGGAAATGACGACATCGCGGAGCTTCGGGCGCCTCGTCACGGCGTCTGCGAATAGCCATAGACGTAGTCGTCAGCGTACGTGGGCTCGAAGATGTACGGTGAAAAGCGAAGGGCGTATTTGCCGGCGAAGTCCGGATTGCCGCCCTCGTAGAGGTGTTCGAGCCCCGGCTTCAGGATGGGCTTTATGAGGAACTGCTTGTCGGCGAAGTTGGCGAAGAACTCCTGCGTCTCCTCGCGGGCGAGCTTGGTCCACGGCTCTTCGCCGTACCGTTTGAGCACAAACACCCGCCCGATGTGCGGATACTTCCGGTCAACGAGACGCAGCAGAACTACCATCGCTCGTCGCGCCTCGCCAGGCGTTCGCCCTTCAACGTGTAGCTCTCTCCGCTCTCGGTCGATTCTTGCCCATCCCGGCTCGACGTCAACGTTGGACTCAATGAACACCTTCCAGCCCTCGAAGCCTTCCGGCGCATTGCCCTGAACGGCGGCTTTCGGCAAGTCGCCCAGCACCCCATCTTCCTCATCGTACTGCTCGAGGAAATCGTTGAGCATCCCGGCCGTTCCGCTATCAAAGGACGAATTTGTATCGGTGATCAGGCAGAAGTTCGTATTGCCGTCGCGTAACAGCTCCACAGCGTCCCACTCGTCCCGGCTGAAGGCCAAGACTGGCGAGGCGTACTCCGCCACCACGTTGCACTTGCCGGCCGGGAGTCGGATCTTCCGGCCTTCGGCGTAGCTGAATGACTTGCCATTGACGTGGAGCCGGTTGACTCGGTAGATCGGTGCAAAGGTGTTCAGCTCCAGCCTGGCCGGCCGAGCAGTATCGATCTGCAGCGCCACGGTCATGCTCACGCCATCGCCGGCGAACGATGAGTCCACCTTGGCTTGCCCTTCAACGTCCAACAGCCCCAGGATCTTGAAAGCCGACATGGATCTTGGCGCCACAGTGACGCTTTCCAGACGTGTCGTCTCCGCGTCCATTCGGTGCTTCAGCGTGCCTCCGAAGTAGGCGCCGAAGATGGGTCGCCCGCTGAAGAAGCGGTTCGTCATCACTATGTCGGTGGACAGCGACTTGGGCTCCTCGTTGCCCACGACCAAGAAGCTGGCCAGCCTCTCCCCGGCGCGCCTGATGAATAGCGGCTCTTGCACTCTCGCGGCCGGGACGATCTTGCGCCCGAGCACGATGCTCTCGACGAGAATGGGATCAAGCTCCATGAGATCCTGCTGCCCCTGCACCATCTCGTAGGGCACGTGCACGCCATGCCGGAGAGCGCACAGCAACTCCTGCGCTCGGCAATACCGATAGTAGTCGCGCAGCGTTTTCGGGGTGAAGTCAGTCGGATCAAAATACCTGCCGAAGTAACTACTCTCGTTCTTGTAATGGACCGCATACGGCTTCTCCCCGAGCATGTACCGACCGGCCCTCAGCCCCAGCTCCGGACCGGCGAAGTCCTCAAAGGTAATGTAACTCTCAATCGCAGCCGCCGCGGAATGCGCCAGAAGCATGTAAGAGACAACGCCGCCGTCGGACCAGATGCTCTGCCTGAAGCCGCGCTCATCGCGGAAACTGTTGATCATGCGGTAGCGGTCCACGTGGCCGAATGCCCCCACCAAATACGTCCCTCGGTCGGCGGAGAATGCGCGTCCGGGCGTCTTTCGGGCAATGTCGTCGATGAACCGCAACGGAGACGTATGGCACATGTCATTGATAAAGCCCGGAGAGTACCGGCTGATGTGCCGCATGATGTTGAGGGTGCTTTGCTTGTAATGGCGACCCAACGGAGTGTCATACTCGTTCGCGTAGTACATCGAGGGGTAGTACTGCCCGGACACGAGCGGATCGCCGCCTATCATGCCCTCGGGCCAAATGTCCTCGACCACGAACCGCATCGCCCAGTTCGGTAGGTAATGGCTCCGCCGCGGGGTGTAGTAGTTGTCATACGCCCTCTTGCTGCGTGTGAGCATCTGACCTCGCATGCCCTCAATGCTTCCCCATACCCTCTCCATCTTCGCCGCGTACGCGTGATCCGGCCTCTCCGGATCCTTGGGCAGGTTCCACAGCCGCTCGGTGCCCCATTCGTCGCCCTTGCAGTGCCCGGGGCCGTGCCCCCACTGGTTCCCGATGTAGCAGAGCCGCGCCAAGTCCGGCACGGAGAGGTGTTCGAAGTACCGGCACACTGGCATGTAGCTATAGATAGGCACCGTTGGGTCCTGCTCATACAGGTCGGGAAAAAGGCCGTGGTAGTGTGCTACCCCCTCGAGGACCCCGAATTGCGCCATGGTAGCAAACACACGGAATTGCAGCGAATACTCGCCGTTCGGGTCCAAGACGACCCTCGTTCCCTGGCGGATTGTGCCGCTGCCATTCTTGGGTATCCATTCGGAGATCAAGGAGCTCAATCCAATGTGTGGGTCAATGCCAACGCCGACGGTTGTCTCTTCTCCGGCCGCCGCCACACAGGGAAGCGAGAACACGTATTCGTCTCGGCGACGCGCGAGGGGTAGCTGATCCTGGACACAGGACATATCGAAGTATTGCCCAATGGAGCCGAACGGCACCGGCAAGCTCATCAGCGCCTCCAGCCACAGCTCGCGGTCGGTGAGGTTCCGGAACGTCACCTGCCACAGGACGCTTTCGTCTTGCTTGCTCAGCTCATGGGTCAATGCAGCCGTGTCGCCAAACTCCTGCTCAAAGGACAGCCGTCCTTCGCGCTGACGCCAGTCCGTGGCGGCCGATGCAGAGAGCACGTTTCGCTCCAGGCCTTCCCACAGCATGACTCCATTACTGTTCCGCTGCGTTGCGTCACCGGCGACGCCGAAGCCCGTCAGAATGCCGTTGCTGCGGTCGAAGACGAAGGAGAGCCCGCCCAAGTCGAAGCGCACAGGCCTCGCTCCGCTCGGCGCCGGCAGGGCTGCAGGAATATACGGATCCTCGACCGCCGGCGGGAAGCGTTCGACGCCCGGGACGCCGCCGAATGCATACGCGGGCCTTCGCCCGTCTCGCCACCGCGGCTCGAACGCTTTGCTGTACCGCACCACATCAGAGATACGGAGCTCATCCATCGCGATCCCATTCATCGCCAGGGATCTGTGCGTCTGTGCCGTCAGCAGGAGTCCGTGCTTCCCCGATAGGTCGTGCGCACCGACGGGCCGACCGTCGATGTAGATCACGAGCTCGCCCGGCGACCAGCACATGGCGTAGTGGTGCCAGTCGTCCGGATCCAGGGGCGGATCGAAGTTCACGCTGCCAGTCAATACATCTCCGCTGAGCGCATGCCACTTCCACGTCATCCGGCGCGGCGTGAGCACGGTGCTCGCGATGCTCATCCGGCGCGGCTGATAGTAGTGGGTGAAGAAAAGGCTCTGGCGCGGACGGTTCCACCTCACATCGTCCCGCGACACCTTGAAGCAGAACTCGTACGTGCCCTGGCGGAAGTTGATGTTGCCCCGGGGCCAGACGCCGAACCAGACGAATCTGGGTGTGCGGTTGTTGCACGTCGTGAGGAAGTCGGGATTCAATTGGAGGCCGCGCAGGTCTATCGCCTTCCCGCAATACCCCTCCGTCAGCCCCGCGCCGCTCCCGCCGAACTCCTTCCAGCCCCTGGCATAGTCGGCTGCTCGCGGCGTATCGTTGAAGTGAGCCAGCAGGAAGGTGTGTTCGTCGAGCACAAACTCCAATGAACGATCCTGCTCGGCTGCGGCGCATACGGACCCTGCAAGGGCCAACACAGCCAACCCTCGGCAGATCTCCAGCACACCTCCGGCACGAACAAGCACGATAGCGTCCCTCCCCCCACCGTGCGACTGATAGGCGTTGACCGCGGGGCAGGCCCTCCGCGCCCCTACTCCGCCTCCAGCTCCTCCGCGACCTCGAACTCATCCGCCGCGCCGAAATCCCGGAAGCCAAAGTCGTATCGGATCTTCGGGATCTCGAACTCGAAGAACCACCGAATCGCCATCGGCCACCCCCCACCCTCGCGTGGCTCGGGCTTCCGCCTTCGCGAGAGGGACGTAGCCGCTTCGGCGGAGTCCATTCCAGCCCGACATTCGCCCTTGCCGTAGTAGCAGAAGAACAGCGCATACGTCCCCATCGATCCTTCGACGACACCTATCGGCGTCACGTCGTGGAACAGGCTCGCGTCCTCCTCGAGCTCCAGATACGCGAGCACATCCTCCAGATATCGCGAGGCTAGATTCTCGCCCGCTTCCGACAGGTCGATGTCATCGTCTTCGTTCCAGAGGGGCAGATCACCAGGTGCAGGCACCTCCCCTTCGCGCGAGAGCCAAATGGGAGACGACCAGATGTATTCGGAGTCTACCTGATGTACTCTGACGTATAGCCACTCTCCGGGCGCCTCGCCTGCGGAGAAGGCAGCTTCAGCTTCAAAGTCAAGGGACTCGGGGAACCACGATACCAGGCAGCGTTGCCCACATATGAGATCCACTCGGTCGATTTCAGCGGACGCATGGCAGCGAATGCCAACCGCGACCGTATCTTTTACAGCGACTTCCGACCCGCACGGCATGCCGTTGCAGGTGAAATCCAGATACGCGCGAGCGCCGCTCGTCGCATAGGTGCATCGCTGCTCAAAGGCGTCCCACAGATTCTCGCGGCTGAGTTCCGCTGCGATCGCCGCTGTGAGTGGCCCGGTGCCATACGATGAGTCGCGCACGTTCATGGCGAACTTGTACCCGAATCGTCCCCTGAAGGTCTCGACCGCTCTCGGGCCTCCCATCAGCCCCAGGTGCAGATCCGATCCGCCACACACGGCTGGCCGATATGCGAGGCTAAGAGCCCTCTGCAGGAGCCACTCGGCGCAGCCGAAGCCGCTGGCCACCTCCACCATCCGTTCCCGCTCTGGTCGGTATTTGTCCCACCGCGGGGGCTGTCCGCCGAT
Source organism: Armatimonadota bacterium (assembly GCA_030601885.1). GTDB lineage: Bacteria > Armatimonadota > Zipacnadia > JAUWAU01 > JAUWAU01 > JAUWAU01. The sequence continues at coordinate 9,626 of JAUWAU010000012.1, read as the reverse complement.
GTGCACTTCCAGCATCACATCGTCCCGCGCCCCGTACTTGGCATACACCTCCTCCATCGGCCGCCGACAATCAAGCGACGGCGGCTCCTCCATGCCCTTGAATATCACCTGTCGGTCGCCGGCAGGCTGCGGGTGGGCCTCGTAGCTCAGGAACGGTACGTAGTCGTCGCGCTTATCGAGCCCTTCGTAGGCTTTCACGTACGCGTCCCATATCTCGTCCCGGTCCTCAAAGGGGAGAGACATCGGCCCGGGGGCGGCGAAGTCCAGCCTCCCAACATGTCGCGCCTGTCGATGTCGCCCGGCCGGGTCGAGTTTCGGCGTCCTGAGATACATGAAATACATCGACGAATCGCCCCACGCGTGAGCATGTACGTCTCCCCAATACACCCGATGGGCGGGGGCCTTCTCCACGACGATGGGATTACTCACAAATGTCGCTTCGATTTGCTGGGAGCGAACCTCTATCCGATAGACCCCCGGCTCTTCAGCCACGACGTTCTCCAACAGTTTGAGCCCGCCATCCTCCGGCCGCAGCTCCACGCTCTCCGGAATTCCCGTCAGCCCATCCGGTGCACGCAGGCTTACAGACCCCGCAAACGTCTCGATGACGTTCCGGTTTCTGTCGAACACACCAAGGTGCAGCGGAAACGCCTCACCGACTGCCGCCACCGTCGGCCCGAGCAGCCTGATCAGCTTCAGCTCGTCGTGTGCCACGACTTCGAAGTCGAACGGATCGCCCCTCATGCCGCGGAACTCGCCACTGCCATCGGCGTCTACTGCCGTGATTATCCGCCCATTGGTCGCCGTCCAGAACGCCTCGGAGCCCACGCTCCCCTGCCGCCGATCGCCGAGCCGCACGCTGAACGACTCGCCCCGCCGGAACACGCCGGCGCGAACCAGCACATCGCAGATGTTCCGCGTCGGCCCGCCGCCGATGACGGCCAGCTCAGCCTCGCTGTCGGTCTCGACGGTGACGTAGTCCCTGGCCTTGGGATTGCTGCTCTGGAAGCCGTACGCAAACTGGCAGTTAAACCCCATGAACGCGATCTTTGCACCGGCCGCCAGGTCCCGCCAGTTGTTCGTCACCTCAATAATCCACGTCCCGCACGTCCCCGCCACGAGCTTCATCTCCGGCCCTGAGATCCGCTCCTCTGTTGTAGGGCGGGGGCTCCGTCCCCCGCCTGCCTTTGCCTTGGTCTCAAAAGCAATGCTCACGTGGAAATCGAGGTCGGACGGCGCGTACCTCTCAGGAAAGAACCGCTCCGTCCTGTCCGGAAGCTCAACTCGCTGCGTTGACTTACTCGAGCCACTCACCGACATCTGAATCCTGCCTTTCGCTCTTCTCTCTGTACTACTCACCGGCAGAATCGTGAATTCCCGTCGTGATTCTGACTGCGACAATCCCGGGCCAGCATCCTCACGGGCATTCGCCGTAGCCGGGAGCGCAGGCATCTCTGCCTGCTTGCCGTGAGGCAACGACTCACGACCACCGACTAACGACTGCCACCGCCTTTGGTTGCGGCTCCGCCGCGCTGTGTTCTCCGTGCTCTCTGTGGCTGGCTCTTCGCCGTCGTCAACGCGTTCCCTCGGTTCGCCCACCGGAACGCCGGAAGGCGCAGCCACCCGCAAGGCGAACAAGCTTCCAGACTGCCGACGCGCCAACTTCACCCGCGCAAGGGACGAAGACCATTGACCACCCGCGAACGCTTCCTCAGATGCATGCACTTCGAGCCCGTGGACCGGCCGCCGAACTTCGAAATGGGCGCCTGGGGACAGGCCCGCGAGCGGTGGATCGGCGAGGGCATGCCCGCGCAAGTTGCCGATGAGATCAGCTTCCACGGGATGCCTTTCTTCGGCATCGAGAGGCGCGGATTCTGCCCGGTCAACTACGGCATGAAGCCGCCCTTCGAGCAGGAAGTGCTCGAGGAGGACGACCGGCACGTGGTGCTCCGCGACTCCGGCGGCATCGTGCGCCGGGCGCTCAAGGAGGGCACCGTCCGCGGCACACGGGCCTCGATGGACCAGTACCTCTCCTTCCCCGTCACCGACCGCGAGAGCTTCGAGAGGATGAAGACGCGCTACGACGCCAGCGACCCCGAGCGCTACCCCGCCAACTGGCCGCAGCTCGTCGAGGGATACCGCGAACGCGACTACCCGCTGTGCCTCGTGCCCAACGCCTGCATCGGCCTCTACAGCACCCCGCGCCGCTGGATGGGCACCGAGGCCACCTGCCTCATGTTCTACGACGACCCGGGGCTCATGCACGAGATGCTGGACTTCATCGCGGACTTCATCATCGAGGCCGCCGCCCGGGCGCTGCAGGACGTGGAGGTGGACTACTTCAACTGGTTCGAGGACTTCGCCTTCAAGACCGGCCCGCTCGTCTCGCCGCCCATCTTCAAGGAGTTCCTGCTGCCCCGCTACAAGCGCGTCAACGATCACCTCCGCTCCCACGGCGTGGACATCATCCTGCTCGACAGCGACGGCAACTGCGACGTCCTCATCCCGTTGCTGCTCGAGGCCGGCATCAACGGCATCTGGCCGCTCGAGGTGGCCGCCGGCAACGACCCGCGCCAGCTCCGCAGCGAGTACGGTCACGACCTGACGCTGAGCGGCGGGATCGACAAGCGCGCTCTCGCCCGCGACCGCAAGGCCATCGAAGACGAGGTCATGGCCAAGATCCCGCCCCTCATGCCCGACGGGGGCTACATCCCCACCATCGACCACACAGTTCCGCCGGATGTGCCATATGAGAACTTCATGTACTATCTCGAGGTCAAGCTGAAAGCTATGGAGGGCTGAGCACACCACGGCAGGCCGTTCGAATCGCGCATGCGTGCCTCTTCACTTGACTCATTTCGCCCGCCTCTCGCCACCCACTTGCGTACTGCCGGGATATCCGATAGACTTGCCGGTGAACGGACAGGCATTACGGAGAAGAAGGCATGGACACCGAGCGGCAGAGACCACAGGTGCAGGGGACAGACGATCCCGTGCTGGAAGAGATCGTCCGCCGGCTCGCGGAAGCCTACCGGCCCGAGCGGATCTTTCTCTTTGGTTCGCGTGCGCGAGGGGAGAGAGGGCCACACAGCGATTACGACCTGTTGGTAGTCGTCCCTGATGATGTGCCACCGGATCGCCGTCGCAGTCGGCTCGCGTATGAAGTGCTGCGCGGAACTGGTGTGGCAGCCGACGTGCTCGTGTGGACTCGCGACGCCTTCGAGTCCCGGCTCCCCCTGCGCGCCTCGCTTCCTGCCACGGTAATGGCCGAAGGGAGACTGGTGTATGGGGCCTGATGAGGCCCGTATGGCCGACACGGCCGGATGGCTGAGCAAAGCCCATCTGGACCTGCGCAGTGCCGAGCACGCGCTTACCGCACCGGAGCCATTGCGCGAGGACGCGGTCTTCCATTGCCAGCAAGCGGTCGAAAAGGCAATGAAGGCGCTGCTAACCTGGCATGATGTACCCTTCCGCCGGACGCACAGCCTCGAGGAGCTGGGGCAACAGTGTCTACCGATTGACGCCACGCTCCAGTCGATCGTCGATGAGGCCGCTCCGCTATCCCAGTATGCGTGGCAGTTCCGCTACCCCGGAGAGACCGACCCTCCGACGCAGCAGGACACGGACGATGCACTGCGCATTGCGCGCGCCGTTCTCGCTGCCGTCCTCGCTCGCGTGCCGCCATCTGTCCGCCCGAAGGCGGGATGATCGGCGCCCCGGTGATGGTGGACTGGAAGGCGCTGAGAGAGTTGCACTTGCAGACTGATCCGCAGACGTATGAGACGTGAACGACAACCGGCGGGTAGCCGGGGAGGATGCGTGGACACGGGAGAGAGAGGGCCGACATGCTGCGGACTAGACGGACGAAGGCCGTTGGGATCATCTGCGCGGCAGCGGTCATCGGGAGCATTGTGTGGTGGCTGGTTGCGACGGTCGGTGGCTCCGCTGAGCGAGAAGCGGCGCGCCGCGCCGCGGCCGAGTTCCTCGGGGCCGAGATCGAGAACGTGCAGTTAATGTGGACTGCCCTTACCACGCGCCATTATACGTACGACGTATATCAGAACGGCCGCCGCAGCGCGAGGCTGCGGGTCGACCGGGATCCCGTGTGGGTTGCAAGCGGGGAGTTCCGTGTGCTCCGTTCGGAACGAGCCGACAGTAGGTCAGGCAAGGGGGGTGCACTGAGAGTTGCCCGCGAATTCGCGGAGGAGCACTTCCCCGATTTCTCGCCCCTTGGGTTGCCCGCTGTCTTCAAGAAGCTGGGCTCGGTTTGGCCGACGTGGGATATCCAGTGGGAGATCCATCGGAGCGGCGAGCCATTCAGATGGCTGGCCGTTTCCGTTGATGCGACCAGTGGCCAACTCCTGGGCTTCCGGGCGCGACAGGAGGAGGGCCGAACGCCAATCCCGCCCTCGATTGACCGCGAGGCGGCGCTCCAGATTGCGAAGAGGGGGCTGCCGGACTGGGCTGTTATCCACCGGGTCGAGGCGCGCCTCAGCAGAAGTTACGCCGAGCGCCCGCTCGGCCACCCGGTCTGGGATGTGCGTCTGTACTACGGGTACGAGGTGGATTGCGGCGGCGAGGGATTCTACTATACTGAGGTAGCTCATCTGGCCCTCATCGACGGATTGACCGGCGAGGTTACTCAACGGTCGTCACGCGAGGAGTGAGCTGCACACAGCGTACGCCCTGCGGAATTCCGGGGACATAATACCAATTCCCTAGCTTCGTAGCTGCCAGGAATTCCCGGATTTCCGGGCGACGCGCTGTACCTCCGCCACTCCCCCCGTGCTGCCCTGGAGCGCTCCGCGTCTGAAGATAGCCTATAGGCCCTTGTGCTGCCGCACGTTGAGTGCCTTCCAGTGAAGGAGCGGCTGACGCCTGATCCGCTCCGCGAGTGCTTCATCCTGTGTGAGCAACGAGGGTCTGATCTCCCCACGCTCAAGGAGGTGATCCAGAAAACCCCGTTCGGCCTCCGACAGAGGAAGCACCACATCAAGCGCTTGGCGGCATTCCTCGACCAGACGGTCTCCGAAGTCAGCCCTTCGTGCGCCACCCGCCACAGTATGATCACGGAGTAGCGGAATCAGATGGTTCTGCAGTTCATAGGCGTCGAAGGCCACGTCGCCTACGGAGACTGTGCGCCAGTCCCTGCGGCTCGTCGCGCCGTAAACCACGAACACTAGCCTCAGCCGTTCACGATCCAGGCCGCCCCGCCTCAGGAGCTGATGCACGTCAAAGAGATCGCGTGGCTGCCGGCGGGATAGGAGGGCAGTCAGTTTCCCCGCTGCGAGCTCATGAATATCAAGTACGGAGATTCCCACGGCCCTATAGGAACCGACCGATCGGGAGTCCCGCGTCGCAACCGGCCACAGAGGAACGCGGAACATGTAGTTCAGGTCCACTTCCAGGTTGCCCCCTTGGCCCGCAGCGCTTTCGTACCGAAGCGACCACTTCCCACCCGCATGTTCCTCCGGGACGTGCCGGACGGAGAGCCCCTCGCGCCTGCAGACCGCCCGGATGGCCTTCTCCAGCATCGGCCGCTCGGCCAACATGGCTTCGCGCTCGACAGCGCCGATGTAGTTGAGGTCGATGTCTACGGACAGGCGTGGCACGTCGAATACGAACAGGTTCACGGCGGTGCCGCCCTTGAGTGCCAGTCGGCCCTTGAGGAAAGGATGGCTCTGGAGACGCTCCAGCAGATTGAGCAGATAGATGGCCTTCTCAAGCACCTCGAGCCGGAACCCGGTGGCCTCAGCTTCCGCGAGCAGCTTCTCTCTCGAGATCCTCATGTCACTACCGCCCAGGCCTGTTCGAGGACCTCCACCGGCACAACCAGGTTCCACTCGGCCACCAGCCGTCCTGATTTCCTGTCGCTGCGCGCGAGATAGTGGGGCTGCTTCGGGCGGTGCTCGCGCAACGGTTCGAGGTGAGCATCATCCACCATCAGAGCATCACGGTGTTGATCCAGGAAGAAGCCAACCTTGGCCACTGTCGTCGCGTTCCTGAGGAGCAAGGCATACTGGACGACCGTGTCGAGATCGAAGAACTCGACGGACTCCAAAGATCGCCAAATCTCCTCCCAGCCACCCCCGAGCTCGGGCCGGTCAAGGACATCAACTAGCGTGCACTCGAGACTGGTCACGCGGACGTCAACCCCGGCTCTCTCCGCCTGCATGACCCCGAAGTTCTGCTGCCCCTCGGCGCGGAGCGCCTTGGCGAAGAGCACGCAACGGAATTGATGCGAACGGAAAGTCACGGAAACAGACCTCCGCGCGGTCAGATAGAAGAAGCGCTCGAAGGCCGAGTGGGCTCTGCCGTGGAACTCCAGAGCCGTGTGGTAGCCGAGCACTGCATCGTCGGTCATCTTCGCAGCCAGCAGACAGGGATCAACCGGGAATGTGGCGGGATCGGCGCCTGGCGGCACCACAGCGTACAGCCCTCGACGCACGCGCAGTATATGCCGCTGCTTCTGATGATGAGCCAGGAGGGAATCGCGCGTCCGCCGGTTGCCAGTGCCCCTCCACGCAAGGAACGCGTCCAGCTCCTGGACGGTGAAGACTGGGTGTTTTGAGAAGAAACCAGCGAGTTTCAGCGCTCACCCTCCAATTGACTAATCTACGATATACACGCGATTATCTTACGTCTATCTCACATCAATGTCAAGGAGACGCCTCGACAAATTTGACGTGGTGCGGACAAACACACAGTTGGATTCCCGTTTTCTCGCATTCCTGTCAAGTCGTCTGGATTTCCGGGAATTCCGGGGACACCATACTAAATTCTTGACCGCGGAAGCTGCCAGTGCTATGGTGGGTGCATGGCGAGACTGGCACGAGTCGTAGCCCCAGGCGTTGCCGTCAGCCGTCTTCTCCCTTTTCCCTTGACCCTTTTCCCTGCCTCTACATCATGGCGCAGTGGCGTGAGCGCGACGGGGTCGAGATCCGGGCGTACTGCCTGATGCCGAACCACGTGCACCTCATTGCTGTGCCCGGGTGCGAGTGGGTCTGGCGAAGCGGGCGGCGCGAGTATCGCTGGAGCAGCGCGGGCGCGCACGTGGCCGGGCGGGATGATGCGCTGGCAAGAGTGCAGGCCCTGGTGGAGATGGTGGGAGAGGGGAGGTGGGAGCAGTTCCTCGGGGAACAGGTGACGCGGGAGGAGTGGGAGCCATTGGGGCGGCACGAGCGGACGGGGCGGCCTCTGGGCAACCACAGCTTCCTGGGACGTCTGGAGGCATCCCTCGGGCGCGTGCTCCGTCAATTACAGAAGCGGGGCCCCAAGGGCCCGTGGAAGCACCGCCGCAAGAATCAAGTGTGGTGTGGGCCTGTTGAAAAACCGGGCCCGGGCGGCTCGTCGTCTGGCCACCGTCCGCCCACCGCGTAGGTCGGCCTTTCCAGGCCGACATCGCGGGCTGGAAAGCCCGCGCTACGGGAACGGGCGTGTAGCCTGGGTTTTTCAACAGCCCCGGTGTCCTCGGAATTTCTCAAGGCAACTCCCGCGGGCAATGAAGAGCATGTCAAGCAATTCGCTCGTCTGATAACGGAAGGACTCCCCCCCAACAGCCCCCACGGTCCGCTCGTATGGCTGAGAGAGCGCGAGCCGAGGGCGGTGGGCGACCACTGCAACAACCACTTCGCCTTCAGGAAGGGGACGATCATCGCGGCAACGATCGAGATCCCCTACGCGCCGCCCAAGGCGGCCATGAACGCGACGAGGGGCCGCGAGATTGGCGAAGCAATGCTGAAGGCGTGGGTGAAGACGGAGTCTGTCCGCCCGGAATAGCAGGCCCCCTGTCACTAGTATCCATCAACGGAAGTGAGCATTTGGCAGCCATGAAATGGGCAACTCTCACGATGATCGCTGTTCTCGTAGCGCAGGCATGCGCCGTCAACGGTGCGGAGACCTATTCGAAGCTCTGGAGCCGTGGCGGCGAGAACTGGACGCCGGACAGTCGTCTGCCGGACTTCTCCTACGCGGGGTACCGTGCCGGAGCGGCGGCGCTGCCGGAACCGAAGGCCACGCTCAATGTGCGGGACTTCGGGGCGACGGGCGACGGGAAGAGCGACGACTCGAAGGCCCTCCTCGGCGCCATCGCCGCGGCAGAGGGCAAGGTGGTCGAGATCCCGCCCGGCGAGTACCGCATTACGGAGATCCTCGAGATCCGCACTGCGGGGACCATCCTGCGCGGCGCCGGGCCAGACAAGACCATCCTCTTCTTCCCAACGCCGCTGAATGAGATCAAGCCCAACTGGGGAGCGACGACCGGCGGACGCCGGACCAGCAACTACTCCTGGTCCGGTGGCTTCGTCTGGTTCCGGGGCAGCTTCCAGTCCGAGAAGATAGCGGACATCGAGCCGCCTGCCGAGCGCGGGAGCACGCGCCTGCGCCTATCGTCAAGCGATGGACTGACGGTGGGGCAGCGTGTCGAGATCTACCAGCAGGACACGCCCGAGAACTCGCTGGCGCACTACCTGTATGCCGGCGACCCCGGGGACACGCGCAAGCTCAACGGCAGAACGCGCACGTCGATGGTGGTCTGGATCGACGCCATCGAGGCGGGCGAGATCCGCTTCCATCCGGCGCTGCGGTTTGACATCCGTACGGAGTGGAAGCCACAAGTGCGTCGGTTCGAGCCGACAGTGAGCGACTCGGGCGTGGAGCACCTCACGCTCCGCTACCCGGTCACGGACTACAAGGGGCACTTCACCGAGCTGGGGTACAACGGCGTGGCGCTCAGCGGCGTTGCGGATTGCTGGGTGCGCGATGTCCGGATCGAGAATCCCGACAGCGGCATCTTCGTCGGCGGCAAGTTCTGCACGCTCACGGACGTGAAGGTGACATCGCGGCGGGCCGTGGACGGGCAGAACTGCACGGGGCACCACGGCATCACGCTGGGTGGAACGGACAACCTGCTGACCGGCTTCGACCTCCGCACGCGCTTCATCCATGACATCACGGTGACCAACGGCTCGTCCCACAACGTGGCGTCCAGCGGCAAGGGCGTGGACCTCTCATTCGACCACCACAAACGGGCTCCCTACGAGAACCTGTTCACTGACATCGACATCGGCGAGGGCACGCGACCGTGGAAGTGCGGCGGGGGCGCCAGCCTCGGGAAGCACTGCGCGGCCAGGGAGACATGGTGGAACATCCGGTCGAAGCGTCCCGTGAGCCCGCCGAGCAGCAACTTCGCGCCGCCGGCGCTCAACCTGGTGGGGCTGACGACCGACGACCCTGCGCAATGCGATCCGGAGGGTCAGTGGTGGGAAGCCATTCCGCCGGAAGACTTGCGGCCGGCGAATCTCCACGAGGCCCAGCTCGCCCGTCGGCTCCGAGGCGAGGCCGTGTCCCGGTAGGCGCGCATGCTCCGCCGCGCGTTTCCCTTATGGAATTACGGGGACACCATACTAAATTATTGACTCCGAGAGCCCTTGGCGCTGTGGTGGCAGCATGGCCAGGCTGGCACGCGTCGTGGCCCCAGGCGTTGCCGTCAGCCGTCTTCTCCCTTTTCCCTTGACCCTTTTCCCTGCCTCTACATCATGGCCGAGTGGTGTGAGCGTGAGGGCGTGCAGGTGTGGGCCTACTGCCTGATGCCGAACCACCGGCACGATCTACATCATCTACGACCA
>JAUWAU010000042.1 GCA_030601885.1 Armatimonadota bacterium | reverse complement strand
CACATGAGTGGCCGATGTGCGGAATCTTCGAAGCAGCTCTTCATGGCCCTGTTGGGCCACCCGGAAACGATGAAGATGGGCCCGGCGGGGAGCTGGGGGCCGCCGGAGCAAGCTGCTCCGGCTACAACGGGTGGGCCGACGGGCCGAATCTTCGAAGCAGCGACCCTTGCTACTCTGCGACTCGTGCTACGTAGCGAAGTGTCTTCGCTACTTCGCAGAGTAGCAAGCGGCCCGCTGCGAAGCACGAGTCGCTACGTAGCACGAGTAAGCACGCCGGAGGCATAGAGGAAATGGCCAGCAACCACGCGCTCAGGTGCGAAGCCTACGCCGGTAAGTATTACTACGCGCTCTACGAACCCAACGACGGGAACTTAGCGGCGACGGACGGCAGTCAGATCGTGTGTTTCTGGCACAAGCACGACAGCGGATACGATACGGGCCGCGTGGTCTATATCGTGGGGAACAACGACTTCGGTTGGCTGCTTGAACGCGATGGCAACGACATCAAACTAACCTGCCCCGTGTGGTGGGACAACGTGTTGACCTGGACGGACGGCTACACGCTACTTGGCGACGATCAATGGCATTTCATCATCCTCCAGGGTGACTACACCGGCGGGGCCGGTAGCGGTGTGCTGCGCCTCTGGTGCGACGGGCAAGTGCGGGCGGAGAAGACGGATGCGACGTGGACCGCGCCCACGAGTTTCAGCATATTCGCAATCGGAACCGATACCTACGGCAAGTACGCGATGGGTCCGATCGACGAGTTCTGCACCTTCGACGGCTACGCGACGGACGAGGAGCTCGTTGCGCTGTGGAACGGCGGCGACGGGGTGAAGCCGATCCAGAACGGCCACATCGCCAACGCGACGCTAACGTTCCGCGCGGGCTTCGACGAGAACAGCGCCGTGGCCGACTACGCCGCCGGGACCGCAGCGCCCATCGCGGGCAAGTACGGTTTCAAGAACGGCTTCTGGTTCGGGCAGGACACCGGCTTCGAGAAGACGACCTGCGGGCCCGCCGATCCGTACTGGACGAGTAATGGGGAACGATTCTACAGCGCGCAGGTGGTCGACGGTCAGCAGTACGGTTACGAGGATTGGAGCGCATGGAAGGGTGTCTACAGCGACGATGACGGGTTCTTCCGGGTCACCGCCGACAGCACCGACAACGATCTCCAAGTCGTCGCGGAGCTGTTCCGCCTGAAGTGGCCGCACCAGGTGCATCTGCGTCTGCGAACCGGGGGGTTGGCGGCGGACGAGTACGTGCGGCTGAAGGTGGTCACGCCCGAGCCGCCATACGACCGGCGCTATTGGCGGCTCGACTTCTACCCCGGCAAGGTCGTCGGGCGCTACGGAGCCTACGACATCGACCTGGCCTTGGACACCACGGAGATGGTCGATGTCAAGCTCTCCGCTGCCTTACCCATCCTCGGCAGTGCGACGCTGAAGGTGCAGGTGTTGCTCAACGACGAGCATGAGCTGCCGGTGGCTCAGAGCACGAACGATGGGACCAATGCGCCATTAAGTTCACTCTCTATCGAGACGCCGGCGGCAGTGACAGCCGGTGCCTACGTGGACGTGGCCTCGCTGGGCCTGCACGGCCCCATGCAGCCGGTGCTCAAGACGACCGCGGGCGATACGTTCCCCGACGAGGACCACCTGCTGGTGAAATCCGACGCAGGACGCCAGATATATGACGAGGAGACCGAGCACCCCTGGACGGATAAGGGCTTGATATGGGAGGCGCAGGCGGGAACGTGGTCGCACGCCGCGGTGTACGCGAGCCACTCGCTGTTCGACGCCGAGGGCGACAAGCTGCAGATATGGGCGGGCGGGATACACGGCGAAACGCCTTGGCCGAGCGAGTCGGGCCTGTACAAGTACAACATCGGGTACGGGGAGCTGGACCTGTCCAACTGGCCCACGGTGGGCAGCGTAACGCAAGGGGGTCTCGTGTACCGCGCCCCCACGCCGTACCTGTACGCCTGGCCGGGCGGGGTCATCGACACCCACGACGGGCGCCGCCTACTGATGGTCACCCAGTACCAGTTGCCGGACAGCCCCAACTTCCCCGGCCAGTGCCGGGGGCTAACCTACGTGGGCGAACTCACGGACAATACGACGCTGGTGCTGCTGAACGAGGGCCGCCCGATCATCTCGCCCGTAAAGGCCCCGAGTTTCGCCGACACGCAGGTTCCCTCCGCGCAGCCGTGCTACAACCCTATGGCGGCGCGCGGCCAGCGTTACCAGATGTACGCACAGTGCTACGGCGACCGCAACACCTGGAACAACGGCAGCCCGTGGGAGGCCCGGGCGCTGTACTGCGCGATGGGGGACACGCCTGAGGGAATGAAGCTGTGGACCTCGGGCAGCGCGATGCTGCCGTTGGCTGGCGAGGTCGAGTCATGTTACCCGTCGCTGCGCTGGGAGGACGACTACACCTTCCAGTACGTGGTCCACGGCGGGACGCGGACGCCGATTACCTCGCGCACCCGGGCGCCGACCCTGATCTCGCCGGGGCAGCTCTGGCAGCAGTTCTACTACCTGACCCCGTTCAAGCACATGGAGTTGATTACCGATCATGGGCGTGGCGTGTGGCACTGCCCGTTCAGCTACGCTAACGAGATCCGCTACGCGCACATGCGTCTCGATGGGTTCGACTGGATCGGGTTAGATTCCGGTGAGACGAGCGGGTATGTGGAGACAGTGGACATCCAGAGGCCGAGCAGTGGCTGGGGTTCGCTGCGCGTCAACGTGGACGCGGATGCGGCTGGGCAGAAGATGGAGGTCGCCGTCATCGACCCGTCCACGGGGAGCGAGCTGACTGGCTATGGCCAAGCGGACTGCGACGACGTGGCTGTGGATGATACGAACGCAGAGGTCGCGTGGGGCGGTGCCAAGTTGTCGGCGCGGACGGATTCGACACTGCGGCTACGGTTCCATCTGGCGAGGGCGAGCAGCGGCGATCCGACGCCGAGGCTCTACGGCTATCGAGTGGCGGAGTGGCCGGGCGCTGATGCGGCCGCCACCACAGAGGCTCTCCGGGAACGGGTATGGGTGGGGTTTGCGCAGTATGACACCGATGGCCAGCAGACCCGAACCAACCCGGCGGCGATTACATCCGTTACGACACACAGGGCTTCAGACCACAGTGTAGTAGAAACACTCGGTGGTCTGACGTGGTTCGGCACCGGGCTGTACTACGCGCAGGTTACGTTGTCCAGGTACAGCGTGAGCAAGCAGTACTATTTGAAGGTTGTCTACGAGATGGTCTCGGGCCGCTCGCAGACGACGAAAAAACACTTCTGGGTCAAGCTGGCGACGGGCGGTGCTGGTGGGAGCGTCGTGGTTGTCGCCGACGAGGACTTGGTGGTGTAGCCCGCCGGAGCTCTACCGGCATTAGATGGGCGAGGAGGCCCGCCCCAGGGCGGGCACGCACGGCCAGAGGCGATCAAAATGGGTACGCTCGATAGAGTTGTGATTGGCATCCCCCGCGTAACGCAATTCGTGGCACGCAAGATAAACGATGGGCTGCTCAAGGGCGGCTCTCTGACGGTGCGTGCCCGGTACGTCAAGCAGAGCTCCCCCGTGGAGTACTGGGACGGCAGCCAGTGGGTCACCAGCGATCCGGGGCCGCAGGCGATGAGCGAGGACGTGAACGTGAGCGGGGCATACGAAGACGAGGTGACCTACGACGAAGCCGGCGTTGACTACATCGTGCAGTGCTGGGACAGCGACGACACCGATGTGGTCGAGCTGGTGCGGCGTGTCAGGGGCGTGCAGCCCGACGAAACCGATGGGGTGTGGCGTGTCCACATTGCCGTCAAGGAGACGGACGCCAGCGGCGACCCGGTCCCCGACGCGCAGGTGAGCATCAAGAACTCTGCGGGCGACGAGGTGAGCCGAGGATCGACGGATGCGAACGGGCAAGCCACGAGCCTTGCGGTGGCTGGGGCAGGGACGTATGCGATTGCGCTGGTTAAGTCGGGCTGGACGTTCAGCGACGAGGCGCTCACGATCTCAGCGTCGGACGAGAGCCCGAAGACGGCGGAGTATTACGGCACGGCGTTTGATGCGGGCAGCCCGGCCCAGCCCGGGATGTGCCGGGTGTACGACTGGATCAAGGAGGTCGAGGACGCGGCACCGGTTGGCAGCCGACAGATTAAGGTCGAACTTGTTGATTCGCCGGCTGCCGGGCCGCCGGTGTATTACCACGACGAGAACTCGCAGGCGACGACGGACGCAGAGGGGTACTTCTACCTCGACCTGGTGCGATCGTCGGGCATGGGCGGTGCGCGGGTGCGGATCTACTCGGCCAACGAGAACGGCACGCCGGACGGTGCTATCGATCGGAGCATCAGGGTGCCTGATCTGGACAGCGCCGCTCTTTCGACCATCGAGGATGCGCTGCCGGCGTAGCGAGACATGCGACAGGCTGTGATCTATGGTGACTGAATCGCTTGGCTGGCTTCGGGTGGCCATCGTGGCGCTGGCGACGATCGTCGTTCCCGCCATTGGCTACGTCGTGCGGCTGGCGCTGGTGCAGTCCAATCTCAGGACGCGGGTGGAGACCACGGAGCGGCGCTGCAACGCCACCCACGGTCAGCTCAACGAGTATCTGCGGGAGTTCCGGGTGAACCTGCAGGCCGTGGGCAACGAGGTGAGTGCGCTGCACGCGAAGGTGGATATGTTGATACGGCTCAATGGGGGGAAGGGGCGGCGCTAGGGAGGCCGCGCGCGCCCGCAATAGCGTTACTTGCCAAGGCAGAATGTCGCGAAGATTCGGTCGATGATGTCCTCGGTCAGCGTCTCGCCCACGATCTCGCCGACGGCGTCGAGGGCGCCCCGGAGGTCGCTGGCGATGAACTCTTCCGACAGCTCGTCATCCATGGCAGCGATGGCGCGCCCCATGCTCCGCTCGGCTCTGACGAGGGCGTCAAGGCACTCGCCCAGCAAGAGATGCTCGCTGAGGCGGCCCGCAAGGCGATGCGTTGCGGGGCAGGTCCGTAGGAGGCGGCGCAACTTCACTCAGGGCTTACAATGGCCGCACGGGCTATAGCCGCGCCGAACAGCCTCCTCGCGTGTGTCCGGATCGAAATAAACTCTGTTCTCGGGTTTGATCTGGCGTTGGTTGCAGCCGGGCGTGTTGGCCCTTGTTGTGATGTGAAATTCATCCGTCTCTTTGTTGCCGAGATACAATGCCATTCTCATCCCTCCTCACAGTTTGCGGTCGCTATTTCATATTTCGTCGTCGAGGCGGCGAAGTGCTGCAGGACGCGGAGGTTTGTGGTGCAAAGAAGAACGGGACTATACACACGCGACACAGGTGAAGGAGGTGTGAGAATGGGAAGGGATAGGAAGTTTGATCCCATCTGGGGATGGATTCCGGTGCCGGACCCGGAATCGTCCGAGGTGGCGCCAGCGGCCCAAGAGCCAAGCGCACATGGATGGGTTCTTCATGTTCGGATAGTATCATCGAAGGATGCGGGCAGAGCTACATCGACCTCGCCGCCGAGGCCTGGCGGGAGCCGCAACTGAGCTGTGCGTCTGCGCGACCTTGGTACCCACGGCATGG
Source organism: Armatimonadota bacterium (assembly GCA_030601885.1). GTDB lineage: Bacteria > Armatimonadota > Zipacnadia > JAUWAU01 > JAUWAU01 > JAUWAU01. The sequence goes on along the minus strand of JAUWAU010000042.1, from coordinate 47,965 downwards.
CGATGTACTCTGGAGGGCCAAGAGGTAGGCCAGAACAGAAGACATAGCACATAATCCGCTCACGCCAGACGGCACCGAGTGCGATTGCTGGGCCTGGCGGAGCGTCCTCGGGCAGAGGGATCGACTGCCATGCGGGATGGTCGGGCGATGCGCCATAGAATTGGCTGGGTTGCTCTCTGCGGATACGGCCGATTACACAGTGCCAATTCTGGTCGCGGATGCCTTGTGCCCAAATACGCAGGCATTCCTCAGTGCGCTGTATGCTGAATGCGCGCTGGTCAAGAATTGACGATGGCGCGATGAAGTGGAGATCCCGGCCCTCAAACAGAACCGACAATTGGGCGCAGAAGTATGCCAAATCCTCTTGGCCGGCATAGATTGCTAGGCTAGGGTGGCGTTCCATGGCAAGACCCTCCGTTCCTGATGTGCAACAAATGCGAGGCTGGAAATGTCCTCCTTACGATAGAATTCGTTGCCGGACGGCAGATTCCTGCAGGATGTCGCGATTTGTGCCGTGAAGGCCTAGTCCAAACTGCACCGACAGGAGCAATGCGCGCATGAAAGGCAGCCCTTTGGCCGCATGGCGTAGACAACATAAGATGACACAGCGTGGACTCGCCGAGGCATCTGGTGCGAAATTGTCTCAAGTGAAGGCTGCGGAGGCGGGCAGGACGGGCTTGATTGGTGAGCTGCAGGACTATCTCACCAAACAGGGCGAGAACGTTAGTGAGATGGCAATGAGACAAGCGGCCTTTGTAAGCAATGTGCGCAAAGGAGGCAAGAGCAGTGGACGACGCCGCGCCAGGCAGTAAGAATGTAGAGGATGAGAAGTCATGGCTTCGTGCGATTGTCGAGGCTGACGAGGATTGTAGGAAGGCCCGCCGCTTTGCTGGGAGGTTCAAACCCAAAGAGGGTGAGGACTACACGTGGAGCTATGAGTACGCAGAGGGTGCCTACTCGCGCCTAGCCGATACGATGGACGCCCTAGACGCGAAGGCCGATAGCATCGTGAACTACGTTGGCGCATTCTCGGGGTTTGCGGTCATAGCCCTCGCATACGAAGCGGTGACGGTGGATTGGACGCTCGGAATCGCCGTGTTCCCAACCTTCATCTGTGCGGTCGTGGCGATAGCAATGGCTGCCAAGGCACGGCGACCGGCGGCCATCCCACAGCCGCCGTCGGTGGAGGATGCGCTCAGGTTCGTCCATGTGCATGGCTCTGAGTCCAAGGCGAGGTTCATCCCGCAGTTCCACGTGGCCACGCAGGCGATGCGCGTGGTCGCGAGCGCAAAGGGGGCGCTCGTGCGCTCCGCCAGTCACTTCTTCGTTTGGTCTGTTGTGCTGCTGGTTGTCCCGTTGTTTGCCGCATTGCTATTACGGCTCGATTGCTGACCTTGCTTAGGGGGCCACATCTTGTTCTCTGGGACAGTGCGGGCCTTCTCTACCCACATAATCTCCGTGTCTTGCTGCGGGTCGCCTCCCGGCCACTCGTCATCGCCAGTGTCGCTGTCAGCGTCAGTGGCCGTGTCAGTGGCGTTGGCCCCCTGCGCATCTTGGCCATTCTGCTCGGCGTCCTGGCCGTTGGGCTCCGGCGTCTCCTTTGGGTCTTCCACGATGCGCTCACGCCTTTCCGGTTTTGCGGTGCTTTCCCGGCCCTGTGATTTCGCTGTACCGGATATGCCGACCTCTTGCCGCCATGCGCAACAGCAACCCGAACATGTCGCGGTTTTCGCGGTTGTTTGACCGCCAACAATACTCATCAACATACCGCTGGAGGTGCTTAGCCGAGATTCTGTGATAGCTCCCGATGATGCCACGCTTGAGCAAGGACCAGAAGCTCTCGACACTGTTGGTATGAACGTCTCCCATGACATAGGTTTCAGAGTGCTTGACGGCGCTGTGCGGAGGAATGCTTGCGAGTTTCTTGTAGGCAGGCAGTTCGTCTGTGTGGAAGGCCTCGATGCCCTTCTCGGCGATGACGGCCTTCACGAACTCCAGAATCGTATCGGTCTGCAGGTTCGGGACGGCCTTGGCGCGCACTTCTCCGCCACGCTCCTTGATGCCGACGACCGGCGTCGTGCGCTGACTGCCGCGTCCGCGCTTCGGCTTCTCGCCCTTTGGAATGCCCTTGCCTTTCAGATAGGTCTCGTCCGCCTCGATGATGCCTTTCAGCCCGGGGCCTTTGGACTGCTTCAGCACCTCGCGGATTCGGTGACACAGATACCAAGCCGTGCGGTAGCTGCGCAAACCCAGTTCGCGCTGCAACTGCAATGCCGAGACGCCCTTCTTCGATTCGGCGAGCCGGTGAATGGCGAGCATCCACGTGCGAAGCGGCAAGTGCGTATCGTGGAAGATGGTACCAGCGGTCGCGCTGAACTGGTGGCGGCACTTGTTGCAGTCGTATACGCGGCGCTGGTAGGTCTCGCCCGTCTTCGTCCCGTGGCGGTGTTTGAGGGTGCGCGTGACCGTCGAGACGCTCTTGCTGTCGCATTTCAGGCAATGTACGCCCTTCGGCCAGCGCACCTTCTCAAGGTGCTTGTAACAGCTTTCTTCGTCATGGAGCTTATCTATCAGTTCGGGAAGATTCATGGTTTTCTTGCTCCTTCCCTTCTATTATACCAGAAACCGGCACCTGTGTCAAGTGCATAGTCCCGTAGCGTTACTTGCCAAGGCAGAATGTGGCGAAGATTCGGTCGATGATGTCCTCGGTCAGCGTCTCGCCCACGATCTCGCCGACGGCGTCGAGGGCACCCCGGAGGTCGCTGGCGATGAACTCCTCCGACAGCTCGTCATCCATGGCAGCGATGGCGCGCCCCATGCTCCGCTCGGCTCGGACGAGGGCGTCCCGGTGCCGCACGTTGGTCACCATGACTCCATCAGTGCGCAGCACCGCGCCGCCGAGGGCGAGCTCCACGATGGTCTCTTCGAGATCGTCGAGCCCAGTGCGCTCCGTCGCCGAGGTCTCGACCACTTGCACCTCCCTGGGCGCCTTCGAGAGCTCCTCTTTGCGGAGGAGCTGTGGCAAGTCGATCTTATTCACCACAATGAGGCTGCGCCCGGACGGGAGGCTGGCGAGCAGGTCGCGATCGTCGTCCGTGAGTGGCTCGGAGCCGTCGAGCACGGCTATGACGATGTCCGCTGCAGCCATCTGCTGCCGCGTACGCATGACGCCCTCCGCTTCCACCACGTCCGCCGACGCCCGCAGGCCCGCTGTATCCGCCACGCGCATCGGAATGCCTTTGATGTTGAGCGTATCCTCCACGACATCGCGGGTCGTCCCCGGCACCGGTGTGACTATCACGCGATCGGTGCGCAGCAGAGCATTCATGAGGCTGGACTTGCCCACGTTGGGTCGGCCGACGATGGTGGCCGTTATCCCCTCGCGAAGCACCTGCCCGGCGTCTGCCGTTTCGATGAGCCGCTGAACGTGCTCGGTGACGGCGTCACAGCGGCGGCGCAGCTCGTCTCGGGTGAGAAGCTCGATGTCCTCCTCCACGAAGTCAATGGACGCCTCGACATAGGTGAGCAGGTCGGCGAGCTGCTCGCGGATGTCGTTGACCTCGCGGGATAGATCGCCGCGGAGCTGCGCCTCGGCAGCGCGCTGGCTCGCCTCGGTCTTGGCGGCGATGATGTCGGCCACAGCTTCCGCCTGCGCCAGGTCGAGCCGGCCATTGAGAAAGGCGCGCTTGGTGAACTCCCCCGGTTCGGCCAGCCGAGCGCCATGGGCGAGCGCCAGTTCGAGCACCCGGCGCAGGGCCACCATGCCGCCGTGGCAGCTTATCTCCACCACGTCCTCGCGCGTGTAGCTCCGCGGGGCGTGCATCGGCGTCAGCAGCGCCTCGTCAACCACCTCGTCGCCGTCAACTACCCGCCCGTAGTGCACCGTATGTGTAGGAAGCGTCGAAGGGAGCTGCTCGCCGCGGCCCGGTTTGAAGATCCGGTCGGCGATGTCCAGCGCCTTCTCGCCGCTGAGGCGCACGATGCCGATCCCGCCTTGGCCAAGGGGCGTGGAAATGGCGGCTATGGTGTCTGAGAGGTCCGGGATCGTCATGGCCTGCACACGGGGGATGGGAGGAAGTCGATGGGAGCCGTATCTCCTTGAGCCGTGGCCTTTACTGACCACTAACCACTGGCCACTGACCACTGCCTCACATCGTCCAGATCTCGCACTCCTGGTAGTGGGGATTGAGAAGGAGCCCTCGATCGATGCGGCGCGTGATGGTCATCTCCTCAGCAATGCGCCGGGCCTGCTCCGCGTCGGCGGCACTGATGAACAGCGTCCATAGAGTGCCTTTGCGGACGTCGGCTACCTTGTCGCCATAGCCCAAACGCTCCTGGAGAGCCTGGCATGCCTGCTGCCCCCCGGCATCGTCGGGCGATGTGATCAGCACGCGGACCTCAAAGGGTCCCGACGATGGTGCGGACGATCGGTGAGCGGTCGTGGCGGCGGCCGCCCGGAGCTCCCGCGGGACCACGGCAACGGTGTAGGAGTGCTTGTTGGGGTTGACGAAGAGGTTCGTGTTCTCCGCGAGATCGGTCGCCAGCGCCAGTGCGTCCTCGGGCGAGGCGACGTTCAGCGTCAGCTTCCAATAGTCGGCACGCTGAAGGTCGGCGAGCGTATCGGCATAGCCCATGCGCCGCTGCAGGGCGTTCCGCGCCGTCAGCGCCACAACGTCCGGTATCCTGAGTCGCACGAGCAGCTCAACGTCTACCATCGCGTGCCACCGCCCAGTGGTTAGTTGTCAGTGGTGAGTGGTCAGTCAACAGCTATCAGCCGTCAGTCATCAGTCGTCAGCAAAGGCAACCGAGGTCCCGCGCAGGGGGGCCTCCCATCAACCATTATCCCCCAGCGAACTGGCACACTCGCTTGAACGACGCAAACAACTTCCGTCCCGGCCCGGGGGCGTTGAGGGCGTCGAAGTCCCCGCGGGCGTTGTGTTTGGCGTCCCCCCACGGGCCGCCGAGCTCGTACGGAATCTGCCGCACCCAACTGGTGCGCTCCGGATGCGGCATCATCGCCAGGACGTTCCCGTCGGGATTGCAGATGCCGGCGATGTTGTCCATGGAGCCGTTGGGATTGATGGCGGAGGTGTCTTCGATGGCGCCATCCTCGCCGCAGTACCGCAGCACGATCTGATCGTTTGCCACCAGCCTTTCGAGCAGGTCCGCCTTCTGCGTGGTGTAGCGCCCCTCGCCGTGGGCGATGGGCGCCGGCCAGACCTCGCCCTCGTCGAATTCCGAGGTGATGCCGCAGCGACCGGCATTGGCCGTATGTTTCACGTATGTCCACTGGCAGGAGTAGTACGTGATGCGCCCCGGCGGGTCGAGGCGATTGGGCGCCAGCGCCATCTCGACCTCGCCCGGGTTGATGCCCGGGATGAGGCCCGACTCCACCAGCACCTGCGCGCCGTTGCAGATGCCCAGGCACGGCTTGCCCTGCGCCACCTGCTCAACGATGGTGCGGACGATGGGCTCCTTGGTGGCGACCGCCCCGGCGCGCACGCGGTCCTGGTAGGAGAAGCCGCCGCCGATGATGTAGCCGGCATATTGGGCGAGCAGCGCCGGGTCGCGGTTCCAGCGGAAGATGTCCACCCACAGCCCTGCCGCCTCCGCCGCCCGCTTCGTCTCCTGTTCGCAGTTGCTGCCGGGGAACTGGATGAGAGCCACTCGGCAGTTGTCAGGCATCGGTTGTCGGTCCTCAGTGGGAAGGCGTCCGTGCGCGGTCACCTTCCACTCTCGGCGGCGGGTACCTTCTTGGGGGGTGGCAGGAGATGAGGGGAGGCGGTCCGAAGGTGTCACTGACGAAGTCAGCCGGGGGATTGGGGAGCCCTGCAAACGGAGCACTCGACATCGAGCACATTGGCCGAGCGAGCCGAGCAGCCCTTCGTCTTCGAGGCAGACATTGAGGCCGCGGAGACCTTCTCGGCGGACGTCAGGACCCGGTCGGTCGGATTCGGCGGGCTGTTCTGTCTGGGTCTGCTGGTGGGTGGGATGGTCACATGCCACTCATTGCGCACGGTGCTGGCAGGCGTGGCAGTCGCCGCGGCGGGCGCTGTTGTCGCGCTCGGCATCGGGTGGCTGAGTGCCGGATGTACCGTCTCGCTGATCCGTGCCAGGAGCGGCGTGCCGGCCGCGTTTGCCACGCGAGGAGGGTTCTGGCGTAAAACGTCGGGCGAACGGATGGGCGCCAAGTTGCGGTTCTACTTCGGGCGGCCGCGCCTGGAGGACGTTCCGCCGGGGATGACGCTCGATGAGTATGCGCGAGCTCGGGGCAGGGCCAAGAGGATCGAGCTATGGAGTGTGCTGCTGCTCCCAGTCATGTTTATATGGTTCCTGCTCGCGCTGGCGGCCATCGCCCGGCCTGATACGCCAACCCAGTCAGGCGAGGTATTGCTGACCATGGGCGTCTTCTGTAGCGCCCTCGTGGCCGGCCCCAGCGGATGGCTCGTCCGCTGGCGGCGGGAGAGGGACACGGTGGCCCGATGGGCCGGCACACTCACGATGGACGTCTTCATGCGCGCGAAGGGCTGGCAGTGGCACTGGCTTCACGGCTGGCGGCGGACAGCATCGTAGACGCATGCGAGTGGAGGTGCTAGCGGGTGTCGGCGCCTGGAGAGACATCTGCGGGCGAATCGGCCGAGAAGCCCCGGCAGCCGTTCGTCTTCGACGCCGACATTGAGGCGTCGGAGACGCTGTCCGCAAGCATCCGGGCGGGGTCCATTGGTCTTGGCGGGCTGTTGTTCTGCCTGGGCCACTTCGGCATTGGCGTGTTCACGTGTGGCTCCGGGCGGACCGTGCTGGCTGCCTTGGCAGTTGCCGCGGTGGGCGCTGTCGCCGCGGCCGGCGCCGGCTGGCTGATTGGTGGGTGGACAGTGGGGCTGATCCGTGGCCGAACCGGGGTACTTGCCGCCTATGCGACGCAGCAGGGCTTCTGGCGGAGGACGTACGGCGAGAAGATGTTCGCCCCGGGGCGGTACTACCTCGGAGGTCCACTGTGGGACGACGTTCCGCCTGGGATGACGCTTGAGGAGTATGGGCGAGCCCGGAGCAGAGCCAAGAGACTGGAGCTATGGAGCGTGCCTCTCATGGTAGTCATGCTCGGATGGTTCTTCCTGGTGCTGGCGGCTATTGCCCGGGTGGGCGCGCCAGACTCCGCAGCCGCGCTCTTACTCGCCTGGGGCGCTTTCGCCAGCGTGCTGGTGGGGGGGCCCCGGGGGTGGCTGGCGCGCTGGAGGAGGGAAAGGGACGCGATAGCCAGCTGGGCCGGGGCGCTGAGGATGGATGAGTTTATGCAGACGAGGGGCTGGGAGTGGCAGTGCGTGGGCGGGTGGCGACGGGTGCGCGGTGGGGGAGGCGCAGCCCCATGATACGCTCTCGCGGATGCCTGGCGGCGGAGAAGATGAGGGGCGGCGACCTCGACCGCTACGACGGCATCGTGCTCATCCGGGCAGCGTGCCTGGACGACCGGGCGATTGGCATCATCGAGCGGCGCGTGAGCGCCGGCGCCCATCTTGTGCTCATCGGCGACAACGCCACGCTAACCGGAGACTTCCTGCCCAGGCGCCGCACGGTGGCGCAGATCGCGGAGGCGCACGGAGCGTGACGCGCCTGGGCGAACATCGTGAAACAATGCGTGGTCAGGCGTATCTAATGAGGCAGGAGATCGCAGCCGATATGTAGAAAAAGTCACTACTCGGAGAGCCCGGGGTCTGGTATACTATAAGTGCTGCGCAGGAACACCAACCGCCGCCGAATCGTTCCAGGAGTCAGCCCCGCAATCGACGAGAGGAGAACATCCGGGCAATGGAGAAAGAAGGGTAAGAGGCGGGACAACACCAGTTGCCTGCCTGGGGAGGACAGATCCCATGCCGGTCGGTGACTCGATGACAATCAAGTTCACCGTGGAGATCAGGGTGGAGCCTGACGGGGAGGAGTACCATGCGTACTGTCCTGCGCTGAAGGGACTGCATACGTGTGGGGCAACGGAGCAGGAGGCAGTAGAGCACGCCGCCGATGCTGCTATTGCATACCTACAATCGCTGCTGAAGCACGGTGACCCAGTTCCCCTACATGTCGAAGTTGAGGCGCCTCGGCCATCGAAGACCTCAGGGCGCACCAAACACGTCTCCCACCATATCGAAGAGGTTTCCGTTGCTATCGCATGAAGTACCCCAAGCACATTTGGAGCCAGCTCAAGAACCTCAGTGCTGACGACTTCATCGCTGCCTTGAAAAGGGACAAATGGGTCCTCGATGAGACGCGTGGGGCTGAGCAGGTCTACCGGAAGCCCGATGGACGGCGCGTGAGCATTCACTACCACCCAGGGAAGACCTACGGACCGAACCTGCTAAAGAGACTCCTCGACGACACGGGCTGGTCGCTGAAGGATTTCAGGCGTGTGAAGCTCATCAAATGAGTCGGGGCTGCAACTCGAAGCTGTACCAGCGAGGACAGCCATGACACAGCAGCCCCTCCCGAAATGGGAGGGGCTTTTCTCATTGCACCTGTTGTGCGATCGCCGGAGCCAGCGCGCCTTCGCCGCCACACACCTCCTGCGGTGGCTGGTGCCGGAGGCGAAGAAGAGGCAGCGGGCGTCTGGCGGACCGACACCAGGACCGGTTACCCAAAAGTTTGGGGAAGCGATGCGGCCGAAGCGGAGTATCACGGTGGACATCGCACCCGACGGGCGGGAGCTCGCCAGAGCTGCGAACTCGTCCCCCGATCACGACCCCCGAGAATTGTCAGGCATTCGCACTGTCCGGGGCGCAGCCGTTACGGTGCCGGAGGTGGCGGTGTACGAGTTGGTTGTGCTCTCCGAGTCGTAGGCACGGGCCGTGAAGGCGCTGCCGGCTCGCGGGGCGTGTTTTCAACTCGTACGACAGAATTGCAGAAAAAAATGCGCCCCCCTGTCCTCTCCTTCCGGGGCGCGCGGCGAGGGCCCCCTCTCGCCGCGCCGCCGCCCGGAAGAGACAGGTCACGGGGGCGCCCAACTCGGCTCTGCGGGCCGAGACACTACGAGTCTAACACTGCCTCGATCTCTGCAGCTAACTGCATGTCCTCAAAGCCCTCTTGCGAGGCGGCACCAGCGGGACAACTGGCAACACAGGTGCCACAGCCTTTGCACAGCACCTCCTGGACGACGCAGACCGCTTTTTCCTCGTCGAACTGGATGGCATCGTACGGGCAGGAGTTCATGCAGGTCTTGCAGCCGCCACAGGTCTCCTCATCGATGTGCGCAACAATCGGCTCCAGGATGACGCTTCCGGCGTCGATGAGAGCGGTGGCTTCCATCGCCGCTGCAGACGCCTGCGCGACGCTGGCCGGAATGTCCTTGGGCCCTTGGCACGCCCCCGCAATGAACACGCCATCGTTGCTTGTGGCCACTGGCGCCAGCTTCGGGTGCTTCTCCAGGAAGAAGCCGCCGTCGGTACACCAGAGGCCGAGTATTCGCGCCAGCTCCGGTGCGTCGGCCCGCGGCTTGAGGGCCGGGCTCAGAACGACCATATCGACCGGCAGGCGTCTGATCTCTCCGATGAGAGTATCCTCGCAGGTGACGATGAGCTTGCCGTCCTCGTCCGGTTGCTCGGCGACGTCCGTGACCTCGGCGGCCTTACCTCGGATGAAGGTGACGTCCTCGCTCAGCACACGTTTGTAGAACTCCTCGTAGCCCTTGCCCGTGGCCCGCATGTCTATATACAGCTCGTAGATGCCCGCAGCGGGGACCTTCTCGCGCACGAGATGGGCGCACTTGAGCGAGTACATACAACAGACGCTGGAGCAATACTCATTGTGATTCTCGTCGCGGCTGCCGACGCAATGGATAATGGCCACGCTCTGCGGGGAGGAGCCGTCCGTGAGCAGAATCTCGCCGTGCGTCGGCCCTCCCGCGTTGCTCATTGTCTCGAACTCGAGCGCCGTAATGACATTGGGCAAGCGCCCGTAGCCGTATTGGGGCATCTCGCGGGGGTCGAAGGGCTCGAAGCCGGTGGCGACGATGATGACGCCAACGTCGAGCTCGATGGTCTCCTCGCATTGGTCGTGTTGAATGGCATCGCGGTCGCAGACCTGGTCACAGAGGCCGCACTTGCCCGTCTTGGCATGGATGCAGCTCTCCGGGTCGATGAGCGGGATGTTGGGCACGGCTTGCGCGAACGGGACGTAGATTGCTCTGGGCGTTGCGGACGTGAGTTCCCTGTGATCTACGGGCGGGTATCCGTGAATGGTGATGGCGCCTGTGGGGCAGAGCATGGCACACGCGCCGCATGCGATGCAGTCGGCAGACGGCTTCCCGTTGTCGGAACGCGGGCCGATTTCCAGCCGCCCGTTGCGCTTGACGAAGTCGATGGCCTTGGCGCCAACCAGATTCTGGCAGACAGATACGCACAGCCCACAGAGGGCGCAGTTCTCTTCGGGCACATGCGACTCGAAGCGCGTCTCTGTGACGCCGTAGTGCTGGGCGAGCTCGCGAACGGCCGGCACGTTCGGGCAGCGGGAGAGGAGCAGCTCCAGGAGGAGGACCCGGTAGTGCCGCAACTGCTCGGTGTCCGTGTGCAGCTCCATCCCATCGGCGACGCGTTGCGTGCAGGCTGTGACGAGGCGCGTGCGTCCGCGTGCAGTCACCTCGACGGTGCACAGCCGACACGACGCAGGAGACTTGATGCCCGGGTGCGAGCAGAGGGCCGGGATATCGATACCGGCCTTTCTCGCGGCCTCCAGGATCGTGATACCGTCGTCACATTCTACTGTATGTCCATTGATCGTAACATGCGCCATTAGACTCAGCCGGTTCAATGAGGATACCTCTAACTCTGTGCTCGCTCCGCGCTGTCTGGCACTTGGCTCACATGCCCGCAGGCCGGCCTTCGCTTTCGTGGAGGCTTTGATTAGCCTCCGGCAGGGACCGGCAGGACGTCCTCCTGCTTGACCGGAGTGGGCTGGTGTTCCGCCGAGCCCCTCAGGGCACTGAGGAGCTGCTTCCCGGCCTTCTTGCCGAGGCCACACTTGGAGGTGGCGGCCATAAAATCGCCGAGCTCCTCGAGCTCGTGCGTGTCGTGCTCGCGACCGTGCCCCTGGGACATGCGCTCGAGGATGGTGAGTATCTGCTCCGTGCCCTCACGGCAGGGAATGCACTCCCCGCAGCACTTGTCGTGCCAAAACTCGTAGAAGTATTCGGTGAGATCTACTGAGGGCGTCTTCTCGCCTACGGCGGTCGTATCAGTGGCAGGCATTCGCGAATTCACCTCGTTCGAAGCATCGCCCAGAGTCGGCTCGTATCTGCGTGGCGCCATGCGTGCCCGACTCGTGGCGGGCCAAGCGTCAGAGGCACCGTTGCCGAGCTTGTCACGCTCGATTGAAGATGACTTGGCCTTTGCGGACCACTCGGTTCTCGCGCGGGATGCGGAGGGCCGGACATTCCTGCAGGCAGATACCGCACCCGTTGCACTTCTCGGTGTCTATGTAGCGCGTCTTCTTCCGGATCTTGACCTTGTAGTTGCCCACATGGCCAGATACTTCTTCAACCTCGGCGTATGTGAGCAACTCGATATTCGGGTTCTGCTCCACCTCGACCATTTTCGGTGTGAGGATGCACGCGGCGCAGTCCAGGGTGGGGAACGTCTTGTCGAACAGAGCCATGTGGCCGCCGATGGTCGGCTCGCGCTCGACCAGATAGACCTTCTTTCCCGCCTGCGCCAGTTTCAGGGCGGCTTCGATGCCGGCGACGCCCCCGCCGATGACGACAACGGCCGGCTTGATGGGCACCTCACGCGCCTCAAGCGGCGTGTGCAAGCGCACGCGCCTGATGGCGGCCGCCAGGAGGCGCCTGGCTTTTTGGGTGGCGAGCTGGCGGTTCTCCGTCACCCACGACACCTGCTCGCGGACGTTGGCCATCTGCAACATGTATGGATTGATACCCGCCTCAGCGCAGGTGCGGCGGAAGGTGTGCTCGTGCATCAACGGCGAGCAGGCGGCGATTACGACGTGGGTCAAGTGCTCGGCCTTGATGTCTTCCCTGATCAGCTCTTGACCGGGGTCAGAGCACACGTATTGGTAGTCACGGGCTACCGTCACATCGGGGGCGCCGGCAGCAAACTCCACCAGTTCATCCACGTCAACCGCCCCGGCGATGTTGGTCCCGCAGTGGCATACGTACACGCCAATGCTGGGCCGCATGGTGCTCAACTCCCGCGCTCAGCGCTTCGTCCGAGAACATATCGGAGTGAGCGCGCCCTTATGAGTGACGTGCTGACAGGACGGATCAGTACCAGAAGCGCTGATCGACGCTGTGAGCTATCTGCCAGACCTTGTAGACGGTACAGTGGAGACACGTCTTGAAGCCCGGCTGTTTTGGAATCTCCTTACAGGGTCTTCGAAGCAGCGGACACACCATTAGGTCGTCGCGGGTGCCGGTGGGCGTCTCGGTGATCGCCCTGGCCGCGGGAGCCATTTGGGGCTCGTCGGCGCGTGTGGGCACCAGGACTTCTAGCGTGCATGCGAACATGGGTGTCGCCTCCCTTGCGCTTGGCAAGCAGACCGTGGCGCGGCCGGGTTGCTGGTGCGAACCAGATGCGCGCGGTGAACTTAGTACCAGAACCGCTGATCGACGCTGTTCGCCGTGTGCCACGTCTTATAGATGGCGCAGTCGCTGCAGACCTCAGGCCCAGGCGCCTGTGAGATGTCGGTGCACAGCGTCTTGATGAGTGGGCACAGCCATGCGCCCGTGCTCCGCTCGGGCCTGAGTGCCCGCAACGAAGAAGTTCTACGTACCGTGACTGCTGGCGCTTGCGCGGACATTCTCATCATCTCCCTCGCACCTGCGAGGCGGATGGTGCGACTCCGTCTCGCCAGTGCCGGCGGCTCGTGTGTCCCATGCCGCCTCATTCGCGTGGGCATTATTGCCGGAACGCACCGGGTTGTAACTCGTGGATGTCCACGTCGTGGGGAGCCACATTGTGGGAAACCACAAGGCGAGGGATGAGGCTGTCTCGACTGACGCGCAGGCAAAAAGGACTGGCCCCACCGCGCGGTGGGGCCAGTTGCCCAACGGCTCCGGATGTTCGATGCCGACGCTACTGCTCGAGCGACACGATTCCCTTGCGCACAGCGTATCGCACAAGGGCAGCCTGGTCTGTCACGTCCAGTTTTCGCATGATGCGGGCCCGGTGCTCCTCCACGGTCCGGACCGCTATTGACAGCAGCCTGGCTATCTGCTTATTCGGGTGACCCTCGGCCACCAATTGGAGCACTTCCCGCTCTCGCGGGGTCAGAGGGTCATAGTCGGCGTCCGGCGCCTGCTTCGCCGCTCGTTGCAGGTTCTGGCGCACGGCCTCCTCGTCGATGGCGGGACTCAGATACACGTCGTTGGGCCGGGCCCGTTCAATGGCGTCAATGAGCTCCGTGTCGGCATCCTCTTTGCGGACGTATCCACAAGCGCCGGCCCGCAGCGCGTGCAGCACATGCTCTATGTCGGTGTACATGCTGAGAATCAGGACTCGGACGTCGGGCTGCTGCGCGGCGATCTGCCGCGTTGCCTCCAAGCCGTTCAGCTTCGGCATGGCGATGTCCATGATGACGACATCAGGCTGCAGCTCTGCCGCAAGCTGCACAGCCTCACGGCCATCGCTCGCCTCGCCAACGACTTCCACGTCAGGGTGGCCGTGCAGAATAGCACATAGCCCCTGACGAACAATGGTGTGATCATCAGCTACAAGCACCCGCACGCGTGCCACAGTCATGTCAGCTATCCAATTGGAGCTTAGACCTTGGAAGCCGCACCCGGATTGTTGTCCCCTTGCCGGGTGCTGACTTGATCTCAAAGTCTCCACCGAGCTCTTGGGCCCTCTGGCCCATACTGAGCAGACCTAGCCCGGACTGTATTGGGGCCCCGTGAGATAACGCCTTCAGGTCCATGCCCTGCCCGTTGTCGCGCACCACGAGCGTCACCTGAGGTCCGTCGCGGCTCAGCTCCACAGAGACACGCGTGGCGTTTGCGTGCTTCGCGATGTTTGCCAGAGCCTCCTGCGCGATCCGATACAGAGCCGTTTCCCACCCCCGCGGCAGTCGTCCCTCCACGTTATGTGCCTCGAATGTGACGCGGGCCGGAGAACGCTCCGCGTACTGTCTGACGTATGCGCCCAGCGCGGCCGCGAGGCCAAGGTCGTCAAGCGCAGGTGGACGCAAGTCCAGCGTAAGACGTCTTACCTCCTGGATGGCCTCATCGGTCAGCTTTCGCGCAGAGCCCAGATGCGTGGCTGCTGCGTCATCCCGATCGCGCAGGCGCCCCTGGGCGACGCTGATCTCGAATTTGAGCGCCGTGAGTGCCTGCCCCAAGCCATCATGAAGCTCCCGGGCTATGCGTCTTCTCTGCTCCTCTTGCGCCCGGGAGGTCCGTGTCGAGAGTGCCTCCAGTCGTTTGCTCCTCGTCTCCAACTCCCGGAGCAGCGATGCCCTCTCCACGAGCTCACGGAAGGCATCGCTTACCTGGCTTAGCTCGTCACGGAACCACGCCCGGGACCCTCCTTCTATCTTCCCTCCGGCGGCCACTGTGTCAACCGCACGGCGAAGCGATCCCACAGGTCGCGTGATGGAGAGGGACAGGGCGATGCCCAGCACGATGGCAAGCGCGCCGATCGAAATGGCCAGTATGATCGTCCAGAACTTGGTCAGCTCACTTGCCTCTCGAGCAGTGTCCGCGGCCGCCGTCGCACGAGCTTGGGCGCTGCTGACGGAGGCCTCGAGCGTCGCCAGCGCCGCCGCAGCTTTTCCGCGCATCACCGCGTCGGCCGCCTCGACGTTCCCCTTTCGCCTCAGCGATACGGCCCGGTCGAACGCTGCACGCAGGTTGCGCACCTGCTCATCCAGCCGGGCCAAAACCGCCCTCTGAGCGTCGCTCATTGGCGCGGATCCCAGCTCACCTCGGTGTCGGTCGAACTCCTCCGCATGCTGCTGGTCCAGGTCGAGGTACTCTTCCTCGGCGCGCAGAAGATAATTCTTCTGTGCCTTCACTTCCTCGAGGAGGGCGGCCTTGGCGTACATCGCCGCGCGGGCCCAGGACAGCTCGCGCATGGCCTCGTCATACTGTCGATCGACGCGAAGCAGGCCGCTGATCGCGGTGCACTCGAGGGCGGCGATGAGCAGGCACACGGCCACAAAGCCGCCGGTGAGCCGCGTCGTCACTCGCAAGTTTCTGAGTCGCGACACCATCGCGGGTCCTGTCGCCCCACTCCGGAGAACTCGCCTCGCTACGCCAGAATGCTGTGCGCGTAGGCAAGCTTCGCCTTGATGTCGAGGCCGTGCGGGCAGGCTCTGATGCAGGCGTCGCAGTTTCCGCACGACGCATACATCGTAGCCGAGACGCGCCGGCGGTAGCTGCGCCGTGCTCGCTGCAGCTTGCCGTGCTCGTCGTGGTACATGACGCAGCGCAGGATGTCGGGGATCGGCACGTTGGCCGGGCAGGCGCGCTGGCAGGCGCCGCACATCCGACACACGTCGGCTGATTTGGCCAGCACGTGCTCGCGGAGCATGGCCTGTTCCTCGGCGGTGAGCGTCGTGCCGACGATGGCGAGGTTCTCCTTGAGAATGTCAAAACTGAGCAGCTCCGACAGGCACGACGCCACGCCCTCCCGGTCCAGCACCCACTTCAGCTTCGCCTGCGGCAGCGTCGTGTCGCCCACCTGGTACTGCGCCACGTTCTGCCGTGCGCCGCCCGCCATGCTCTTCATGGCGACGAGCCCGACGTCGTGTTCCGCCGCCAGGTCCAGCACGCTCTGCAGCCCGCTGTCCTGGAGCCAGTCGTCGTACACCTTGCCAGCCTTGACATCTTGCTCCGTCACCTTCGTGCCAGAGAAACGACTCAGTGCCAGCAGCACGACGTCGTAGTGCCCGCTCCGGATGATGGGGGGCAGCACGTTCACCGGATCCTTGTGGTTCGACACGCCGGTGAAGCGAATCTTGCCGTCATTCTTGAGCTGCTCGAAGGCGGCGACCACCTCGTCGTTGAGGCAGGTGTCGGGCCCTCCACCGTGCACGCACATGATGTCGACGTAGTCGGTCTGCAGGCGCTCGAGCGCCGCCTCCACGGCCTCGATGCACTTGGCCTTGACGTTCTCATCGAAGCGGCCCGGGTGGAACTTGGTGCTGATGACGCACTTATCACGACGGCCTTTGACGACGACGCCGATGTTGCGCTCGCCGTTGCCACGCATGTATCCGGATGAGCTGTCCATATAGTTCACGCCGCGGTCGAGGGCCACAGTGAAGACGGACGGATCCGGACTCGGGCTGCCGCCCATGCCGATCTCCGAGACCATCAGCTCCGTCCGCCCGAGGCGGCGGTAGACCATCCCGCCCTTGCTGATGCGCTTCGGCTTCGTCTCCTCGGCCGCCAGAAGGGGCCCGGGAGCTCCCGCCGCGCCGACGGCCATACCGACCCCGACGGCGCCCATCGCGCTCCGCGCGATAAACTCACGGCGATCCATCGCCCGCCGCTGTCGCTTACTCATGTTGCCTTCTCTCCCCTACAGTATGATGATTGCCCCCTGCAGTACGCGCCCACTTTCCGCCCATCGCACGGTCTTTCCTGCCAAGGACCATAGCACCGGGACACAGAAGGGGGCGGTGGCGCGCCATACGGGGAGGCGCTTCCCGCCATGATGCGACACGCTGCAATCCTGGCTATCTATCGCCGCGCCCGACGCCCCGGCGGGTCGACTGGTGGTCGAGCCGATTGAGAACCGCCAGAGGAGGCGAAGATGAGAATCACCGCAATCAAGACGTTCATGACTCGCGAGGGCACACGCTCGCGAGCTTTGGTCAAGGTGGAAACTGATGAGGGCATTCACGGATGGGGGGAGGCCTACAGCCCCGGCCCCGATCTGGCGATTGAGCCGACGCTTGACTACATCTTCGAGCTCATCAGCGGCGAGGACCCCCGTCGCATCGAGTACATCATGCTGAAGCTGTTCCAGCAGCTCCGGTTCCCGCCCGGCTCAATCGGGCTGTCGGCAATGTCAGGGCTTGACCACGCGCTGTGGGATATCAGCGGGAAGGCGGCGGGACTGCCCGTCTATATGCTTCTCGGGGGCGCGGCACGAGACCGGGTTCAGGTATATCGGAGCATTGGCGGGAAGACCGCCAAGGAGGCAGCCGACGTGGCGCATCGGTTGCACGACGAGTGGGGATTCACGGCGTTCAAGACCAGCCCCTATCGCGTGGACCCGCACGCCGAGCGCTGGGGACGGGTGTGCGCGGCGGCCGCGGACTACTTCGAGGAGCTCCGCACGCACACACCCGATGAGTGGGAGTTCGCGTTCGACGCCCATGCGAAGATCTTCGAGCCCATCCGGGCACTGCAACTCGCGGATGCGCTGGCGCCCTACGACCCGATGTTCTACGAGGAACCACTGCGCCCGGAGAACAGTGATGCCTGGGCGCGGCTGCGGGCGCAGATGCGGGTGCCGCTGGCGACCGGTGAATGCCTGTATACCCGCTTCCAGTTTCTTGATCTGCTGTCCAAGCAGGGGGCGGACATCATCCAGCCGGACATCTGCGTGTGCGGAGGACTGCTGGAGATGCGAAAGATCGCGGCCATTGCGGAGGCGCACTACGTGACCGTAGCTCCACACAACCCGATGGGGCCGCTGGCCACGGCGGTGAACTTGCACTTCGCTGCGGCAACGCCGAACTTCAGGATTCTGGAATACCACCTGCCGGACGACCGAGGCGGCGGGAACTGGCTCGACGACCCGTATGTGCCCAAAGATGGATTCCTCGAGCTCCGTCCCGACCGCCCCGGGCTGGGCGTAGAGGTGAACGAGGAGGCGATCAGCAGCGAGGGATACGTCCACTGGGAGCGCAGCAGCCCGGTCCGGCCGGATGGATCGACGGGGTACATCTAGGCGGTTCCTCATGGCGCGTAGCACCACCCGGAAGCAACGACGATTCTTGTTCGGGCGCGAGGGCCCGGGTGCGTCAGTCTGAGGGCCGGAAAATGGGTACAGCCAGCCAATTCCCGAGAAGCTTGGCGGGCGACGCTTGCGATGGCGCAGGGAATTGGTGGCAGTCCCCATCTTTCCGGCGTGCGTCGATGAGGGCAGGAACGAATCTTCGAGGCAACGGCGGGAGCAGTGCGGTCGAGGGATAGAGCATCATGCAGCAGGCGGAAGGGACCATACGCATCGCGATCTTCGGTTACGGCAGGCACGCCGAGATGGTGCGCGTCCCGCCGCTGCTTGAGATGCCGGACGTGGAGATCGTAGCAGTCGCGGACCTCAAGGACGATCGCCTCGCCAAGGCGGCCGAGCTGCCCGGCCCTCCGCGCACGTACCGCGACGGGATAGAGA
Organism: Armatimonadota bacterium; assembly: GCA_030601885.1. Classification (GTDB taxonomy): domain Bacteria; phylum Armatimonadota; class Zipacnadia; order JAUWAU01; family JAUWAU01; genus JAUWAU01. The sequence continues at coordinate 29,627 of JAUWAU010000042.1, read as the reverse complement.
TGGTCGAGGAGGAGGAGATCGACATCCTGTTCTCAATCACGGGCCCGCTCTCCCGGGGGCCCGTCGAGTGTGCCGCCGCCGCCAGGGGCGCTCACATCTACACTGAGAAGCCCCAGGCGTACGACATCAGGATCGCCGCCGGAATGGACGAGGCGGTCCGCAACGCCGGTGTCATGGGCGAGGTGGGGTACCGCGAACGGTATCGTCCCCTGTTTCAGGAGGCTCGTAGATTCCTCGCCGACAAGAGCATCATCCACGCGCGGTACCACTGGGTGGGCAGTCGGCGCCCCGGGGCCCGGGGGGCGACCGCACGCCGGCCCGGCTCGGCGATCGAGTGGGGCTGTCACGCGACGGACTACGTCCGCTTCATGACCGGACTGGAGATCGTGCGGGCGCAGGCGTTCCACTGCTGGTCCGATGCCCGCGCTGTGCCGCTGTCGGTGTCGGTCAACTACCAGTTGGAGAACGGCGCGACTGCCACGCTCGGTTTCCCGGAGTGCCTCCACAAACCGTATGACTACAAAAAGAGGGAGAACCCCGACGGCGTGCCGTGGTTCATGCTCTACTACGAGGGCGGCTACCTGGCGCTGCACGGCTACCGGAAGCTGGTGGCGAACGACGAGGTGATCTACGAGGCCGAACCCTTCGACCCCTGGCGCGAGCAGATCGTCTCGTTCGTCGATGCCATCCGACATCGCGATCCAAGCCGCCATCTGGCTGACTTCCACGACTGCTTCAGGTCAATTGCGGCGATTCTGGCGGCGTGGGAGTCTGGGGAGCGAGATGGGGAGTGCATCGACGTGGGCGCATTCGTTCGGGAGGCACAGACGTGATCAAGCTCGGCATCACATGGGCGAGGCGCACGCTTCCCGCGCTGTCAGGATCGGCAACCTGGTCAACGGCGGGGATGCGGATCTCATGCGGCAATGGCCATGCGGGAAAGGAGTTGCGGTATGAACACCAACGAGCTACATGCGTTGACCCAGCAGGAGATCAAGCAGCGAGAGGAGGAGGGGTGCGACGTCTCGGGATTGACGGAGAAGCATGAGGCGGCGGCCAATCTGGAGCACCCGGCGAAGCGCCAGGCGTGCGAGGGCATCCTCGCCGCGCTCGCCGAGCTTGCGACGGATGCGAAGTACGTCGAGCCGTCCGATCTGGCGTCTATCCGCAAGCAGCGCCCTGACGGCCCGCGCCGGATGCAGAATCTGTTCTCCATCGAGGACCTCTTCAACCGCACGTACGGCGCCTGGCTCGGTCGGTGCGCCGGGTGCCTGCTGGGGAAGCCCGTGGAGGGCTGGACGCGGGCGGAGATCCGGGCGGTGGCCGAGCCGGACGGCAACTATCCGCTCAAGGACTACCTCGCCGCCGTCACGCAGCTCGTCGGGAGGCGAGCGCTCGTCTCCACGAATCCGTGTCTGCGCGGGCAGATCACGCGCATGGAGCGCGACGACGACATCGACTACACCATCAGCGGACTGCTGCTGCTCGAACGGCACGGCTTCGACTTCACCACCGAGGACGTGGCCGCCTTCTGGCTGGCTGAGCTTCCGTTCCACAAGGTGTACACCGCCGAGCGCGTGGCCTATCGCAACCTCGTCGATGGCCTGCCCCCGAGCGAGGCGGGCGGGCATCTGAATCCGTGCCGCGAGTGGATCGGCGCACAGATCCGGGCGGACAGTTTCGGCTACGCCTGCCCCGGCTGGCCGGAGAGGGCCGCGGAGCTGGCCTATCGCGACGCGTATCTGTCGCACCGCAGGAACGGCATCTACGGGGAGATGCTGGTGGCGGCGATGATCGCGGCGGCGTTCGTCGAAGACGACGTCGAAATGATCGTCGGGATCGGCCTCTCGGAGATCCCCAAGGCCTCGCGCCTGGCGGAGGCGGTGCAGCGGGTGGTGGAATGGTGGAAGGCGTCGAAGGACTGGACCCAGGTGGCCGACCAGATCGACGAGCACTACGGCGATCTGCAGGGATGCCACACCATCACGAATGCGGCCATCGTCATCCTGGGTCTGCTTGCCGGCGCCGGGGACTCCGCCGAGGACTCCGCCGAAGCTATGTCCTCCGCGAAGGCGGAAGCCGCCTGCGCGCCGCAGCGCTTCGTCGGCGAAGGCGCGGCTACGTCTCCCTCGCGAAGGCGGGATGACTTCACGGCGGGACTGGCCGCCTCCATCATGCCCGGGTACGACACGGACTGCAACGGCGCGACGGTTGGTTCAATCCTGGGAGCCCGCCTGGGGGCAGATCAGTTGCCGGCTCACTGGGTGGAGCCGCTGAACGACCGCGCGATGACCGTGCTCGCCTCGGTGCACGAGGCCCGCATCTCGGATCTGGCCCGGCGCACGGTGCGGCTCGTAGAGCAGCATCTGGGCGAGTCGGCGGAGGGCGAATCGGTCGAGCCGATTACGTGGGATGCGGCGTAGGCGAGGGCGAGTCACCGCAGTGACGGGCTGACGCTTGGTCGATATCCACAAGGACGGTCGAAGATACGCCAAGACGGGGAGCGGCTTAATGCGACTGATGATAGCTTGCCTTGCGGCGGGGTTCCTGATGATAGGCCCGTTGATGACGGCGGCGGCAGCGGGCCGGTGGGGCGATCCGCTCGACCCCGACCGCGGCCTCTATGCCATCTGGTTTCGCGATGCGCAGCGCGTGTTCGATTTGCCCTTCATCAAAGGCGGGCAGATCTTCCTGCAGTGGGCCGATCTGGAGCCGGCCGAAGGCCAATACGACTTCACGCGCCTCGATGAGAAGCTCGCCGAGTACCATCGCATGGGCCGCAGAGCCACCGTGCAGGTGAACGGGAACCGCAAGCCCGCGTATCTGTACTCCAAGGTGGCGGTGAACCCCGAGCGCTGGTCGCGGCAAAGCGGCGACGAGCAGGGGACGCTGCAGTACTGGGATCCGCTGTACGTGTCGGCGTACCGCAACTTCGTGCTCGCCTACGGCAGGCACTTGCGCGAGTCGCCGCTGCGCGACGCGTGCCTCGGGGTGCGACTCAATTTCAACGCCATCGGCACGGAGCATGGGAACGTCCCGCGCGAGCAGCGCGATTTGTCGAAGTGGAAGCCCGCCCCGGACGGGCGCATCTGCACGGTGCCGTGGACGTGGGAGGTCTTCCACGAGTACCAGCGCGCCATCGTGGAGACGTTCGTGGAGGCATTCAGACCCGATGTGCGCGTGTTCGTGCGGAACAACATCTTCCGCTCCGGTGTGCTGGGCCCGGAGATGATGCACCGGTTCCAGACCGGCGACCTGGCGCTGTTCCACACCTCCTCGGAGTTCCAGCCGCGATCAACGGGCGTTCAGGCGCAGTATGAGGCCTTCCTGAGGCACGCCCGAAGCGGCCTCACGGTGGCATACGCGGAGCCTTGGGCCGACTCCGTGGGCCGGCACGGCGGCGCCACGGACCCGCGCACCTGCAGCCCGGCGCAGTGGAACTACTGGCGGCTGCTGGTGGATCTGCACTGCGGCGTGTCGTTCATCGCCATCTATGGCGCGGACCTGGCCCGGGCCGATGACCCCGAGTACCGCGCGGCCTTCGAGTTCGCGGCGCGCTATGCGGGCTTCCACGCCAGTTCATCGGAGTCGCCCGGCGCCTGGGTGGCGCTGCGCGAGGGGGACTTCCTGAGGGGCGATTACACGTTCCTGATGTCACGTGCTCCGGGCAGCGACCCCGGGACGCCGCTGACGAACGTCGGGCCGCCCGAACAGCGCCACGGGGCCTGGGCGCGAGCCATCGACGAGGGGGAGCGGCTGCTCTTTCGGCTGGACGCCGCCTTCGCCTCCAGCCTGCGCGGCAAGCCGTGCCGGGTGCGCGTCGTGTTCCTTGACGAGGGAGCCGGGGCTTTGACCATCCGCTGGGACGCGGGCGGCGCCGAGCAGAGCCGCACCATGCCGCGGCAAGATACTGGCCGCTGGCGCGAGGAGGTCGTCCCCATCGGAGCGGCGGACTTCCGGCAGAGCCTCCACAGCGCCGACATCGCCGTCTCCGGCACGGGCACAACGGTCGTCCATATGGTGGAAGTAATGCGCGGCGAAAGCTCGCGCTACGAAAGGTGAAAAGCATGTTCACTCGATTCAGTTTCGCTCTCTGCGTACTCCTCGCAGCCGGGGCATACGCCGGCGCTGAGGTCGAGTTGATTCGCGACGGCTCTTTCGATGGCGAGCCAGAGGGCGTGTGGGAGATCCGCTACCTCGACAAACCCAGCACCGAGGGCTTGCCCAAGTGGACGGTGGCCGTGCGCGATGGGAAGCGGCCGCATGGGCGGCACCTCGGCATCGACGACGACGACAACGCCGCCGGCACCGTGCTCATCGGGCAGCGGGTGCGCCTGCCGGCGAAGACACCTCCGCTGAAGGCCGCGTTCGATTACCAGACCTACTGCGCCGCCGAAGACCGGAGTGGCATGATCGACGTACGGGCCTACACGGTGGAGGCGTGGGATTCACTGCCGACGGAGGCGAAGTTCGCGGACGCGCCGGATGCGCTGTTCAGTCAGCAACTCGTGCGCCAGGGAAAGGACGTCACGACGTGGGCACACCAGGAGGCCATTCTCAGCAACAGCCACCTCGCGCTGGCGCCCTATGCGGGGCAGGAGATCGTTCTCTGCCTGGCCTGGAGCACCTGGCACGAGGGTACGGAGGAGTGGGCGCGATTCGACAACGTCAGCATCAGCGTCGTCGAGTTGCTGGCGGAGCCCATCGGCTGGCCCGCGTCGCTGTATAGCGGGCGCATCTTCGCGCTGGTGGCCGATGTCGTCGCGGCGGACGCGGAGCCCCGAGTGACGCTGGAGATCCGCCGTGCGGGGGACACGGAGTGGCGCGCCCTGCCGATGAGGCGCTCCGGGCAGGCGGGAGAGGGTGTCCCCGGTACGCGCTACGTTGGGTTAGTGGAGCCGCAGGAGCCTGGTCGCGTCGAGTGCCGTCTCTCTGCCGAGGCCGGTGAGCGAAAGCTCACCACGAGACCCCATACAATACGGGTCAAACAGGAGGCGCCCGTGCACCCGCACCTGTTCTACAGCCCCGACGAGATCGAAGCCATGAAGCGCCGCATCGCGAAGTATCCCTGGGCCGCGGAGATATTCGCCGGCGCCCGCCGGAAGGCCGACGCCTGGCTGGAGCGCACCGATCACCCGCCCCAGGAGGGCGGCGGCTGGAGCCACGACTACTACTGCCAGGAGTGCGGCGCTCGGCTGCGGTTCGACGAGACCAAGCCGCACGAGCACTTCTGCCCCACCTGCGAGGCCTATCGCACGGGCGAGAAACTGGACCGCGTGTGGATCTCTACCATCCACGGTCGGTTCGCCAACGCGGCGGCCAACCTGGGCCTCACGTACGCCATCACGGGCGAGGAGAAGTACGCCCGGCGCGGGGCCGAGATCCTGATGGACTACGCGCGCCTCTATCCGGCGCTGCCCCTCAACCGCGGCCCGGCAGGCAGGGGGCGCATCATGGCGCAGTCGCTGTCGGAATGCACGTGGCTGCTCAGAGTCATGCGCGCCTACGATCTGCTCTACAACGCGCTCACCGACGAGGAGCGGGCCGTCATCGAGAACGAGTTCATCCGCCCCGACACGTACGACCGCTTTCCCTACACCTTCCGCATCCACAACATCCAATGCTGGCACAACGCCTGCTATGCCGCCGCCGGGTACCTGCTCGGCGACGATCTGCTCATCGAGAAATCGCTCGAGGGCCAGTACGGATTCTACGAGCAGGTGAAGCAGGGGATCCTGGACGACGGCATGTGGTACGAGCGCTCGCTCGGCTACCACAACTATACGCTGAGCGCATTGACGACGCACTGCGAGGTGGCGCGGCACAACGGGCTCGACCTCTACAAGGACGAGAAGATCAAGCGGATGTTCCTGCTGCCGCTGCGCATGTCGCAGCCGAACCTCGTTCCGCCGTCGTTGAGCGACCAGGGCTACAGCACGCGCCGCATCGGCACGGACCAGATCGAACGCGCCCTTGGCTGGTACGGCGACAGGGAGTTCGCCGGCGTGCTCGCCTACCTGTATGCGGCCGGGGCGAAGCGCACCTCGCGTGCAGCGCTCGACTATGGCGAGGAGCTGCCGTCTGAGGCCCCGGCGCCCGGGGTCGCGAGTGCTAACTTAACGGGCACCGGCGTAGCGATCTTGCGAGACGGCGCGGGCGATGATGCGCGCTGGGTGTTGCTGCGCTACGGCGAGCATGGGGGCGGGCACGGGCATCCGGACAAGCTGGAGATCATCCTCTACGGGCTCGGACGGACGCTGATGCCCGACCTGGGCAACCCGGGGTACGGAACTGCGCTGCACCGCGGCTACTACAAGACCACTCCCGGGCACAACACCGTCACGCTGGGCGGCGCTACACAAGCGCGCACCACCGGCGAATGCCTGGCCTTCCGAGGCGAGGGCCCGATCCAGGCGGCCGTGGCCGAAAGCCGCGGGGCATACGAGAACGCTGTGCTGCGGCGAACCGTGGTGCTGGGGCCCGGCTATCTGGCCGACATCTTCCGCGTCGAGGCGCCGGAGCAGACGACGATAGACTACATCCTCCGCTGCGCCGGCGAGCTGACGGTCACGCCGTCGGGGCAGGCGGCAGACGGGATGCTCGGCGAGCAGCCCGGATATAGATACATGGAGGTGGTGCGGCGCATCTCACCGGACCCCAACGGGTCCTGGCAGGCGACGTGGGCGCTGCCGGAGCCCGAGGGCGCCCGGGTGCATCTCACCGGCATCGGCGCCGAGGGCTGCGAGATCATCCAGGTCAGCGCGCCCGGTATCCCGGGTCGCGAGCGGATGGGCACACTCGTGCTGCGCCGCGACGGCGACGCGGCCACCTTCGTCGTCGTGCAGCAACTGCTCACTGCCGGCGTCGAGCCGCTGCCCGTGAGGCCCGTGCTGGGTGGCATCGCGATTGGCGAAGCCGCCGAGCGCAGCGTCGTTCTGAGCCCGGACCTCGCCGGCATGGGTGGGGAGCGCATCGGCGAGCCGGGTCGCGATCTGCAGGTGCTGACGGTCCGGAATGGCCGCGTGGTGGATGCGGTGAGGATCGCGATCGGCCAATAGTGTGGGCCAGGCAGCCTGCCTGGCAGATCGCAGGCTGGCCGTCTGCGCCACACAGGCTGGCAGCCTGTGCCACACAGGCCAGGTGCTCACGGTCCGGAATGGCCGGGGTCAACCCGTGCGTCCTGCGTGGACGCCGGCGACTACCCCGCAGGTGGCGGCAGCTTGACCTTGGCCAGGTAGATGCTGGTTTTGCCCTCGTGCGAGGCGTAGTAGCTGACCCAGAGCAAGCCGTCGTGCAGCACGAGGCCCGGGTAGCTGGTGTCGCCGCCGGATGGCAACGTGAGGATCTCCTCGAGGCTGCCAGCCTCCGGGTCGAGCCACCATAGCCTGGTGCGCGCGCCGCCCTCGTAGCTGCGGCCGGCGGCGACGAAGCGTCCGTCGGGCAGTTGGATCAGGTGGGGCCCGCCGATGCGCACTCCCAGGTCCTTCCACGCCCACTCCCGGTAGGGCGGCTTCGAGATGCCCAACTGAGCCGTGTTGGGCTCGCCGTCGCGACGCAGCAGACACAGGCACGTGTCATCATCCAGGAACAGGAGCGACGTCTCACTGGGGCGGCCGACGTCGAAGAGGTGCTCCACCCACGTGTCAAAAGCCCGGCCGTCCTCGCTCCTGTACAGCCGGATCAGCCTCGCGTCGCCGAGGGCCCCATAACCGATGCCGTAGGCCGCAGCCTTGTGCCAGGTGACGCGCCACAGCCACAGGTTCGGCTCGCCGATGTTGACTGGCTCGCCCCACTGTCGCCCGTCGGCTGAGAACCAGGCCATGGTCTGATGGTGGACGGGGGTTGGCTCGTGCAGCGCCGCCGCGCCGCTGAGCATCAAGCGGTTGTCGGGCGTGATGGTGAGCTTCGCGTCGCGAAGGTCGGCGGTCTCCGAGATCATCAGGGCGACCGACGTCCATTCCACGCCGTCAGGCGAAGCGATCACCCGCAGGGCGCCGTCCGGTGAGACGTGCTTCTCGCCCTCGCGAAAGCAGCAGTACCACTGGCCCTTGAAGCGGACCAGGTCGGTGAAGGCGTTATGCGGCGCCTTGTCCCAGATCTTCTTAACTTCCACGAGCTCTGCCCTGACGGACCCATTCGCGGCAAAGCACGCGGCCGCAAACACGAGCGCCACCACGACCGCCATCAACTCGCGAAGAGGCTCATACATCGCGAATCTCCTCCGATCGTCAACTCCCGGCAGCGACTACTTCGTCTTCACCCAATCCTCGCCCTGTTTCTCGTACACCTCGCGCCCGCCTTTGAGGACACGCTTCACGGGCACGCCGTGGTCGTAGAGCCAGCGATCGCTCTCGGTCGGCGGATCGTATCGGAGGTCCCAGCGGATCTCCTCGGTCTTCGAGCCGTCGGCCGCGAAGTTCTCCAGGCTGATGCGCTTGCCGTCCGCCCGCCAGTACTCGCGCGCTGTCAGCTTCCCGTCAGCGAAGACAAGCCGGCGCGTCGGATAGCCGTCCGCATTCACGTCCTCGGCCGCGACGATGACGCCGTTCTCGGAACGTTCCCGACGGATCACCCCATCGTACAGATGCCGCGTCTCGCAGGTGGCTTGGGGCGCTGTTAGTGCCCTCTCCTCGGACACCTCGCTATCTCCGACGACCCACACGCGCCTCGTCCAGGAGAAGTCCGTCGGATTCTCGGCCAGTACCGTGAGAGTCGCCGGTTGGCTCAGCTTCAGCGGCAGGCTTTTCTTCCCCGCAAGTCCGCTCCACTCTACGGCCACTGCCTGGTACGTGCCCGCGTTCGTCAGATTCATCGTCGTGCCGGGGCGGGCCGGCTTCTCGTTGACGCGCACGCCATCGCGCTCGAGATAGTAGCCGAAGGTCTCCCAGTGATTCTCGCCCGGGATGAGCTGAGCGCCACCGTCGGCCATTCGCAGGTGCGGCGGATCGGGCCGGCGGATGACGCTCACGTAGAGATCGGTCTGCCGCTGCCACATGAGCGGGTGGTCCATGTCCCCGCCCAGCCCCTCGACGAGCCAGGGGAACGGATCGGCCGCGCGCTTCCGCTCGTCGGGCGTCATCCGCAGGGCCGAGAAGAGGGTAGCATACCAGTTCTTCTTCAGGAAGGGATACCCGCCGCTGCCGTACTTGTGTCGCTCCAGGCCCTCGAAGGAAGTCGGCGTCTTGGACGCATAGCCCACGACCTCGCCAAGAACATTGATGTCGCCCGAGTCCGGAAACCCCTCGGTGGTCGTCACCGGAAGGCTGTCCTCCTCGGTGACCGTCTCCAGGATCTGGGCGAAGGGCTCGTCCTGGAAGTCATAGTTCGACACGAAGCAGATCTTCGTGCCATCGGGGCTGCCCTTGGGGTCGGCATCGTAGGAGTCGGACGCATCGCCGGTACCCTCGGGAAAGCACATCACGGACGGCGGCCGGGGCAGGCTGTGGCCGTCGCCCGAGCGCAGATCGGCTACCGCGTAGTCGCCGCAGATCCAGCGGCCGCTCCTGCCGCAGGGGCTGATGTCGCCGAAGTGGGTGTTGGCCAGCAGATGCACGTCGCTCGGGTAGGGCTCATTCCACTTGCGCCCGCGCGCCTGGTAGTTGCCGACGAGTTGATACTCGCCGTCGCCCGACCAGGAAATGTGCCCCGATTGGACCGTCGCCACCCCGATACGCTCGTTGGAGCCATCCAGGTCGAGCCACACTCGGCTCGAGCCGAACATCTTCTCCTGCTTGGCGCGCTCGCTGATGACCGGATGCCGCGGGTTGCACAGTGGGCGGCGAGCCCTCTTGTTCTCGTAGATGACCTCGAGCTTGGAGTCCGGCTGCAGGCGCGCCCGCGCCGTGTGCCACTGTTTGCCGGGGAGATAGCGCAGCCGTTGGTTGCCGTAGATCCAGCGATCCTCGCTGTCCGTGGAGCCGAGGAACTCCATGCCGTGGGTGATCAAGTCCGTCTTGCCGGTGGCGAAGTCGCGGCGAAGAATCTGCGTGCCCTTCTCCCACGGGTCGCCGCCCTCGGGATCGTAGTGCACGTAGATGAGCCAATTGTGCTGCTTGGCCCAGCGGGGACTGAGGCCCTTGTCAATGAGGACGGGCCGACCCTCGTGCGAATCGTACACGTACACCTCCGCGTCGCCCTTGGAGGCGCCCTTGACCCAACGCGTGTAGCACACGTAGCGACCGTCCGGGCTCCAGCAGTTGGTGTTGTGGTAGTTGGCGTGATCCCGAATGACGGGATCGTGCGTCAGGCGCCAGTACTCAATCACGTTGCCCTCCGGGTGCGGGTCCTGGAAGCGCGTCGTCTCCGCCGCGCCCAGGCGCACCATCCCAGCAAGGGCGATAGCCGCGACGGCGATCGTCATAACGAACCGGTTCATTCTCACATCGTCTCCCTCAAGAGAAATCCACGGGGCCACTGGCCCTTGTGCCAACACGTGCATTACTGCACCGACCGCACCAGCCGAAGCCCGACATCGAAGTTCCGGTAGCCGGGGCGGTGGTGCGAGCGCGGGTAGGTGACGATCTGCCGCGGTCGGTAGTAGAAGCTCCCGCCGCGCAGGATGTGGTAGTCCCGGTAGTAGGAGCCCGGCTCGGCGCCCATCGGATCGATCTTCGCGGCACCGCCCCGCTCCGGCCGCCAGTACCAGTATTCGTACCAGTCGTGGCACCACTCGTGCACGTTGCCGGCCATGTCGAACAGCCCCCACGAATTCGGCGCCTTCCGGCCGACCGGGTGGGCGTACTTCTCCCCCGCGCGCACCGTGTTCTCCAGACACCAGGCGAACTGGTCGATCGCACCCTCATCGAACCAGAATCCCGAGGTAGACGTCGAGCCCGCCCGACAGGCGTACTCCGACTCCGACTCGGTCGGCAGGCGGTACTTGCCCGTGCCGCAGGCGTTCAGCCGAGCGATGAACTCCTGGCAGTCGTCCCAGCTCACGTAGCTGGCGGCGTTCTCCGGCGCGTCTTGAGCGTACTCCCGGCCGAGCCACGGCTTCGTGCCCCTGACCGCCGTCCACTGGCCTTGTGTGACCTCGCAGGCCGACATCTCGAAGGGCCTCGTCAGCGTGACCTTGATCTGGCCCCTGGTGAACTCGCCCGGCTCAATCGGCACGAACCTGATGCCCAGGTACTCGGCGACTTCCTTGCCTGATGCTCTCACCTTCCGGACGAAAGCCGGGCGCGCAGCCGGATCGAGGGCCGCCGGCTCGGAGACAACCCGGGCCTTTCCGAAGCGAAGATGCTCATTGCCTGGCTGCATGCGCGGCGCGCGCTGTGGCAGCGCCTGGCCCGCCGTCTTCTTGGTGGGATCGGTCCCGTTCAGGTACTCCTCCACATTGGTGTAGCCGTCCCCGTCAAGGTCCTTGGGGCCGTCACCTGGATCGTTTGCCGCCAGGCCGTGCTGTCGTTCCCAGGCGTCGGGCATGCCGTCGTGGTCGGCATCGGGTGGCGGTGCGGCGGCACGATACTCCGGCCAGCCGCCGACGTCGTTTTGCGTGTCAATGATTCGCCCGGTCTCCGTACGGACCTCCTCAACGATCCGGGCGTCCACGACATCGCGCACGGGACGCGTAGCGCCGGCGCAGCGCAGGACGGATTCATACGCGTCCGCGGCAGACTCGGTCGTCACCGACGGTGCGGGGATCGGGGTTGGCGAAATGAAGTGATCCGGCGGAGGCGTCCTCTCCGGCCCGAGCACGGAGCCAAGCACGAGCGTATCGTCCACCTGGCCCTGCGGTCGGCCCGGCCAGATGTTGTCCCGGACGAAGTAAAGCTGCCGCGCGGCCGCATCGAAGCGGACGCCTCGCGGATCATCCGGCAGCCCGTCGGGCCCCATCTTGATGTAGTTGCCCACGTAGTTAAGGTGGGTCGTGCCGCGTATGTTGGTGCAGCTCCACGGGCCGTGGTTGTAGATGACGTTGTTGCGGAAGTCGTAGACGGACGGCCCTTTGTTGCCGCCGGTGTCGCCGATGAGGGCGTTGCGGTCGTTGTTGTGCGCTAAGAGGCAGTGGTGGATGGTGACGGTATTGTCCCGGCTGCCGAGTATCATCCCCATGCCGTGCGGGCCTTTCGGGTGGAGGCTGTCCAGCAGGGATTCGCTGGTGATGCACCACTGGATGGTGACATCTCGGGGGCCGTACCAGGTGGCGACGTTCTCGTCGAGGCCCCAACTGAACGAGCAGTGGTCAATGACCACGTTGTAGACGCGCTCGCCATCGCCAGAGATGTCGATGCAGTCCCGGTTCTCCGGATTGGCGCCCTGCGGGCTGTCGCCCACGCGCACGCGGAGATGCCGAATGACCACGTCGTGCGTCCCTACCGATAGGGTCCCGCCCCGCAGGCAGATGCCGTCCCCCGGGGCGGTCTGCCCGGCGATGGTCACGAACGGCTCCCGAATGCTCAGCCCTCCGTGGATGGGAATCGTGCCGCCCACCCGAAAGACAATGATGCGCGGCCCTTCCGCAGCGACGGCTTCCCGCAGGCTGCCTGGGCCCTCCGGGTTGAGGTTATTTACCTCGATCACCCGGCCCCCTCGCCCGCCCGGCGTCTGGCTGCCGAAGCCCTCGGCGCCGGGGAAGGCGGGGATCGCCCGTGCAGCAGGGCCTGACTCAATGATCGTGACGACCGCGAGCACAATCGTGGCTCTGGACGCAGCAACGAGAAGGCTCATCCACCATCCGTCCTCTCTCTTGGTATGCACTGGCGGCTGATTGGAAGCGGTTTCAAAACGCGTAAGGCATGCAGGCAGGATGCCTGCGCTCCCAGAGGCCGTGCTAGCGCGTCTTCGCGAGTTCGGCACGCTTATGTGCCCCCCTTCCAACGATTGACCACGGAGCATTTCCCGACGTCGCGGGACGCCCGTGGACGTGTGGATGAAACCCCTATCACTCGTGGGACGCCGCCGGGTGACGTGTGTCGATGACGTAGCAGCCGATAGGCCGGCCGGAGGCGCTGTCCCACGTGCTGGCAAACACAACTCGTTTCCCGTCTGGCGATGGGCTAGCCTGCGCTTCGGTGGGATAGTCCGTCTCCAGAGCATGCATATGCGCGAGGCGCTCCACCTGGCCGCTTCCGTCCATCTTCACGGCCACGACCTCGTCAAAGAATGGCGGCCAGTTCCGCGACCGGGTCTGATACGTCACGTACGCCCAGCCGCGACGGCGGATGTTGCGCGTCGAAGTGTGACCGGCATACGCTTTGAAGGTAAGCCGCGTCATGTGACCGTCCCTCAGCCGCAGCTTAATGAGGCTTCCGTCATACTTGCCGGGCTTTGAGACACCAACAGCTACATCCTCCCCGTCAACGTCCACGGCCAGATCGAAGTGGCTGATGTTCTCGGGGAGCTTTCCGACAAGATTCATATCCCGGTCGTACACCTTGGTATTCGTGTCGGTCCAGTGGACGACGACGTACTGGCCGGAGGCAGACATCGAGACCCAATCGAGGGTCTTGTCATCCGGCCCGTGGCGTCCCAGCTCCAGCGGGCGGTGCTTCTTATCTTTCTCAATGTCATACGCGAAGGCCTCGTATTCTCCCGATCTTGCCTGAGCGATGAATGCGATCCATTTGCCATCGTTGGACAGATTCCCGGCCCAAGGGCCCAGCTTGAGCGCATATCGAGTGTCGGCGTACTCGATGAACTCGTGCAAGGTCTCGTGCGTGTTCGCCTTCAGGTTGTAGGCCTTGAGTTGGTTGCCTCGAGTGTAGATGAGCAGATGCCGCTCCTGAGGATGCCATCTGATTTCGTCGTGACGGAAGTCAAGCGCAGACTTGAATCCATACGTTTCCCCATCCAGCAGCAAGTCGTCCGGCGTCCCGTTGTTGAAGATCATCAGAAGGCTTTCGTCCGCGTTCCACGCCTGGTCGTGGGAACTGTGATGCCGTGCCCGGTCGCCCCAGGTCACGCCGCCCTGCGTGCGGCCCGGATCGCCGGTGATGCGGGTTATCCGAGTCCTAAACACAGGATCGATGATGGGCTGCAAGTACGCCGGCCTTGGGACAGTCGGCGTGTTGAAGATGCTGTTGGGATCTGCGACGAGGACGCGGCGATCGGCTGGCCCGCTGCTCCCGAAGCTCTCGGCCCCGGGGAAGGCCGGTATCGCCCGTGCAGCAGGGCCTGACTCAATGATCGTGACGACCGCGAGCACAATCGTGGCTCTGGACGCAGCAACGAGAAGGCTCATGCACCATGCGTCCTCTCTCTTGGTATGCACTGGCGGCTGATTGGAAGCGGTTTCAAAACGCGTAAGGCATGCAGGGAGCATAGCTGAAAGGCATGCAGGCAGGATGCCTGCGCTCCCAGAGTTGCGCTTCCCAGAGCTGCGCTTCCCAGAGAGGCCGAACGGTGACCGGGCAGGCTGACTGGGCTGCACCGGTCTGAAACCGGCTCTAGTCTCCCGCGTACTCGTATGAACCAACGATAGCCCTCACGTGTTCCAGCCACCACAGGATGCCCGGATGGCCACTTGTCCCATTGCCGCCGGGAGCGTGATTCGGACCGCTCGGCGGCGGGCATTGCAGCCAGGTCGAGGCGAAGATGAAGCCGTGTCCTCTGTTGAGGACCCTGTTCGTGTGGTCGATGATCTTGCGTTTCAGCGTATCTGTGTAAATGCCGATGTTGATGTAATCGTATAGGCCCTTGCGCTTGCTGTACTCTCCCCAGTAGCCCTCGCACGTGCCCTCGCTCTCGATATAGTACTTGCCGGGGATGTTGAGGCTCCCGTGGTGCAGAGACAGGTCGGCGTTGGGCGGGGTGTCTTTGCCGCTGGTCCCGATGACGTAGGTCGGGTCCACGGCCTTGCCTGCAGCTATCAACTGTGAATCGTCGAAATCCGCCATGTGCTCGTTGTTCACGTCGATGAACACGTTGCGATGGTCGTGCTCTTTGAGCCAGCGGACCGTGTTGGCAATGGCACGATTTGCCTCCGCCTGCTCCCAGCCATCCCACTTGCCCCTCGAGTTGCTGTAATAGAGGCACCCGACGAGAACGACCATGCCGCGCGCATCAGCGGCTTCGATGATTCTCCCCATGCGCGCGGCGCAGGTCGGGTTGAGCGTGGCGTCCTCGTTGTAGCCTTTGACGTCGCCGAAGCGTGACCCCTGGAAGTAGACGCTGAACGTGTTCATGCCGTACGAGGCGAAAAGGTCCATATTGTCGATGAGCTCCCGGGTCTTCTCGTCGGAGATCAAGGCGTTGGAAACGCGCAAGCCGACCACCAGAAACGGGCGGCCGTTGAGCTCGGTGCCCGTGTTTGACGAGTTCAGCGAGAACACGGCGCCCCGCCTATTCGTCTTGGCGTCGGACGCGCTGCCAGGATCGGCGGAAACCGCCAGCATGCAAATGGCGAGTGCGCCAAGGATCAGGCTCTGATTGTGCATTGTTGGCGTCCTTATTGGCCGTTGTCGAACGACGTTGCTCGCACGGAACGCCCCGCCAGGAACTACGCTCAGGAGAGTTCGCCGGAAGACGCGGCATTCCCTCATTGCGCCGGGGTGCTCCGGGCCCACTGTAGGCGAGCAAGGACCGGAGGTCCTCAGAGTACCAGGGACCCGAATCCGGATGCTGCCTATGAAGGCCTCACGCTTGACATCTCCGCCCGGCAAGGATAGCTTGTTGCCACGAGCGTCGTGCCTGATCATCCGGCAGCCTGCCAGGCGCAGAGCTCCGAGGCGGGCAATGCGCAGCAGGCGACGCTGAAGGATGATCGCTGTTTTGCAGCAGATGCCCAGCGCAATCCTCAGAAAAGGGGGGATACAGATGCCCGACGCCAGGGCCTGCCGCCTCGTCCGTACCTGAGGGGCCGCGGTAGGGCGCAGTTTGGCGCCCACAGATTTGAAGTGGCCTGACGTGGTTCGGGAGGCCGGCTGCGGGCGTCTGACTATCCTCTGGCAGCTCCCCGTCTGATCCGGCCCTCCCCGTCACCCTCCAGGCTCCAAGTGCATTGATGTTCGAATCCGAGGCGCACGCATCGGCATGGGGCCGGCCTGCCCGCCGGGTGGGCTTGTGGCGCATGCTGTGCGCGCCGACGCACGGAAGGAGAAAGGCTATGGCGACCACAGACTACACGGCTATGTGGGAGGGCTTAGGGATTGACCTCGAGGCTCACGATGAGCTGCTGCAAGTCCTCGGCGCTGCCTACGCGGACGTCTTCCTGTCGCAGGAGAATCGTCCCGAGGGGATGGAGTATCTGGACTTCGTAATGACCGAGATCCACGGCCTTCGCATCCAGGAGCTGCTCGACGTGAAGAAACGGGGCGGGAAGGTCGTCGGGACCTTCTGTCTGTACGTCCCCGAGGAGATCATCCTGGCCGCCGGCGGCGTGTCCGTCGGCCTGTGCGCGGGGGCGGACATTGGCACCCAGCAGGTCGAGCAGCTTCTTCCGCGCAACACGTGCGCGCTCATCAAGTCGTTCGTCGGGTTCAAGCTCGCGAGGGTCTGCCCATATGTGGAGGCCTGCGACCTCGTCATTGGCGAGACCACCTGCGACGGCAAGAAGAAAGCGTACGAGATCTTCGGCGAGCTGAAGGACACCTTCGTGATCGAAGTCCCCCACACGAAGTCCGACCCGGCCAAGGCGCTCTGGCGGAGCGAGGTCGGGCGACTCGTCCGGAAGATGGAGGAACTGTCGGGCCGTGAGATCAGCGCCGCCGCTCTGCGGGAATCAGTGAGGGTGGTCAACGCCAAACGCAAGGCCCTCCAACGCCTGAACTCGCTGCGCCGGGCGCGCCCGTCCCCGATCTCCGGTCTGGATGCGCTGCTCATCAACCAGATCCAGTTCTACGACGATCCGGTGCGCCTGACCGAGAAGCTGAACGCGCTCTGCGATCAACTCGAGGAGCGGATTGCCGACAAGGTCGGAGTCGCTCCGGCCGACGCTGCGCGGATTCTCGTCTCGGGCTGTCCGATGGCGACGCCGAACTGGAAGGTCCCGTCCATCGTCGAGGGGATCGGCGCCACGATCGTGGCCGAGGAATCCTGCGTCGGCGAGCGGGGCACGCGGAACCTGGTGGCGGAGGACGGGGAGACGCGCGAGGCCATTCTCGACCGCATCGCAGAGCGCTACCTGCAGATCGACTGCGCCTGTTTCACGCCGAACACGGAACGACTCGACCACATCGTCGAGATGGCGCGGGATTACGAGGCGGACGGCGTGATCCACTACGCACTGCAGTTCTGTGCGCCGTACACGATGGAGGCGTACAAGGTGGCCAAGGCACTCAAGCGCGAGAACACCCCGCTTCTCACGCTCGAGACCGACTACAGCATGGAGGACGCGGCCCAGCTCGAGACGCGCGTGCAGGCGTTTCTGGAGATGCTGGAGCAGAGCGGGCGGCAGCAACGCGCGTAGGAAGCTGCTCGTGCCCCCGGAGCCACGCTATATGGCGGCGCCTTCGGCGAGCCATTTCTTGAGGAATGCCACTCCGGACTCGTAGTGTATCTCGTGGCCGCCGTCGTGGAGGGCCAGCTCGCAGCGCTCGGCGATGCCAAGGCGCTCGTAGTGCGCCTTGGCCTTGTCGAACTCCGCCGTCACCCATGGCCACCAGGCAATGCCGTCGCACTTGCCCGTCTGGGACATGAAGGGGCGCGGGCAGATGAGCGAGACGAGATCGCTGTCGGCGAACTCCGTGAGCCAGTTGGGGACGAAGATATGCGGCTCGCCGGCTGACAGGAAGCAACTGTGCCGCGGGTCGTCTACCACCATCTTCCGCGGCCGATCATTGAAGAAGGCGCAGGAAATGGCGAGGCGGATGCGCGGCTCCAGCGGCGCGGCCCACTGGGTGTAGGCGCCGCCGAGGCTAATGCCCCACATGCCGAGGCGCGATGTGTCTATGCCGTCCCAGGTCTCGGCGACGTCGAGCAGGCGCTTGAGCTTACAGATCTCCAGCCCCCAGAGCGTCTTGCCGAGCATCAGGCACATCCAGGTGAGTCGCGCCCGGGGCGGGCCCTCGGTGACGTGCTGGGGTGCAAGGACGGCAAACCCATCCTCGACCAGGCGTCGCGCGTAGGCGTGGTACACCTGGCTGGGGTCGTCAAGGCCAAAGGTGCGCTCCGGCGAGCTCCCAATGCCGTGCTGGCAGATCACCAGCGGGACCGGCCCATTTGCTCCCTTCGGCAGCCCGATGACGGCTCGCGCAAAGCACCCCTCGTACACCTCGACCGTGACCCACTGCGCCAGCGTCTTGTCGTCCTCCATGAAGGGCTCTGCCTCGGCCTCCGGCGGCCCGGTGACCGGGCCGAAGTCGCCGAGGGCCTCCTGCAGCCGTTTCCGGTTGTCCTCGACGGACGCCAGATAGCTCTCAATCGACGAGTAGTCGTGGTGCCAGTAGTCGCTGCGGCGCTGCTCGTAGTCCAGAGACAAGCGCCGGAGGAAATCCTCCGTCTCGTGACGCAAAAGGCGTTGGCGGTCATTGACCGCTCGCGCGATGAGCTCGGGCGAAGCCTCGACGGCGTTGTCGTAGAAGGTCATGGATCGTGGTCTCCTTTTCCGCGTCGCCATACGCTGTTGTTTCGAGCACAGGAACACTTGTGCCTCCCAGGTGGCTCGGGCACAGCACGCGAGCCCGGCGCCATACAGCATTCGGGCCGCCTGCTGGTTTCCCTCAGCAGACGGCCCGGCTGAAGCAGGCACTAAGCGCCCCTTCGGGGCGAGAAGGCGACAAGAATGCAGGCAGGGATGCCTGCGCTCCCGAGAAGGCGACAAGAATGCAGGCAGGGATGCCTGCGCTCCCGAGAAGGCGACAAGAATGCAGGCAGGGATGCCTGCGCTCCTGAGAAGGCGACAAGAATGCAGGCAGGAATGCCTGCGCTCCCGAGAAGGCGACAAGGATGCGGGCAGGGATGCCTGTGCTCCCGACTACGCCAGCAGCGTGTGCACCTCTTTGAGGCGGCGCCGGATCGGCAGGGCGTTGCTGCATACTTCCTCGCAGAGGCCGCAGTCGTCGCAGTTGGTCGCGCGCTCGCAGTCAGCCAGCCGCGCGTACTCGTCCCGGGCAACGTCGAGCTGGCCATCCTGCGCGTAGTACTCGAAGCGGAAGATGTCGGTGACGGCCACGTTGCGCGGGCAGATGCCGCAGTTGCCGCACATGGTGCAGGCCACACCGGCCATCTTCGCCGCGACACGCCGCTCGTCGGCCGGCGTCACACCCGCCGTGCGCGTGAGCGTCCACTCGATGTGCTGATCCACCTGCTCCTTGGTGGTGAAGCCCCTGATGAGCGTGTCTACCTTGGGGTTGTTCAGTATTGATTTGGTGGCCGTCTCATGCTCTTCGAGAGGTACACCCTTGAGCGTTTTCATGGCGATGAAGCCCATGCCGATCTTCTCCATCTTCTCGACGATGGGATCGAGCTGGCCCCGGTTGCCGGGATTGTAGGCAAGCAGGACCACGTCGAGATATTCCATCTCCACGGCCTTCGCCAGCACGTCGGGCTCGTTCTTGTGCACGGCGAAGCCGACCCACTTCGTCTTGCCCTTTTGCTTCATCCGCAGCAGGCCCTCTTTGAGCTCTGCGCTGCCGATCTCCTCGACGCTGTGCACGCCCGGCACCAGCATATCGACGTACTTCATGCCGAGCTGCTCCAGGGCGTCGTCAAGTCGCTCCTCATCGGGATGGAGCTTGATGCCGAAGACGACCTCGTCTCGCCGCTGCTTCATAATGGCGCAGTACTCGGGGAATGCCCTCCCGCGATAGTACCCGGGGCCGACCTGGATGAAGTTGATGCCCCGATCGATGGCGTAGTTCAGGACGGCCCGGTCGTCCAGCCGCGTGCCGCCGAAGGACAGCTCCGTGACCTTCAGACCCGTTCGGCCCAACACGCGCTTCGGGATGTTTGCCTTTTGCTGCGCCCAGCCACAGCCATCGCCAATGCCGCTGACTACCACGCCCGCCCCGGCTGCCGCCGCCGCTGAGCGGCGGAGGAAGTCTCTCCTGCTCACCTGCTTGTTGCGCATACAGTTGCCTCCTTGGTTCTTAGCCCGCTTCAGCTGGAACGCTCCAGCCTCGCGGGCGCTATCCCGACTTCCGGATCGTCTTCGCGAGGCTGGCCATGAAGGCCTTCAAAGCGGCCTGGTCGGCCTCGCTGGCTCCCTTGGTGGAGAAGCCGATCAGATAGTGCTTGCCCCAACTCCAGCCATAGCATTGGCCATACTGGATCGCCATGAAACCGGCCTTGTCTACCTTGAGATCCGTGAAGTTCGTGAGCTTCCGTGCTTTCTTCATGCGACCGTGCTTGTCGAGGTAAAAGGCCTTCGCCTTCTGCCAGTCGGGCATGCGATGCACGGTCAGGATCACCAGCGAGCTGCCCTTCTTGTACGTCTGCTGCGCCGCCTCCTGCACGCCCGACTCGATGTACTCCACGTCTCCGCCGTTGTAGATGAGGTAGAGCTTCTCAGGGTTGGCGCAGTACTCATAAGTCTTCGCCATCGGCGCCCAGCCCGGGACGGTCTCGCTCGTGGGCAGCAGCCCCTTCAGAGACGCAGCCGACAGCCCCGGCAGCGCCGCCACGAGCGCCAATGCGACGGCAAGAACCACACAAACGGTGATCGCCGCTGACCGCTTCATCGAATCATCTCCCCCGATCCCTTAGTATGACACAGCGTCCCGCAGGTTACATGCCAGTCCGTGGATCCATCGGCTCTCATTGCCTGCGGAGGCACAATGTACCTTGTAGAGCCACCAGCTTCGGTAAGCTAGCCGACATGCCTCCGCGCCTGCCGCACAGATCATCTGCAGGAAGCGGCGGTCGCTGGGGCGAAGATGGGCAATCGAGCGGGCGCTATCTCGTGCCCAATGCGGCCGCGCCAATCCTACAACCGTCTGGCGGGGGGGAGAGTTCCATAGCGGGAGTCGAGCGGGGCGTTGCCGTCTTGGGGGTGCGTGGGCGTGCACCTAGTTATCGAGAAATCTGAGATCGGTGGCTCGGTGACGATACCGGGCTCGAAGTCCCACACGATACGGGCGATGTGCATCGGCACCCTCGCCCACGGCACGTCGCGTATCGAGAGGCCTCTGGATTCTCTCGACACACGCGCGGCGGTGGCTGCCGGGCGGGCGCTGGGAGCAGACATCGAGATCGGCGACGGCGCGTGGGTGGTGCACGGCACCGGCGGGGAACTGAGGACGCCGGAAGACGTTGTATCGGTGGGCAACTCCGGCACGACGCTGTACTTCTGCCTCAGTATGGCAGCGCTCGGAGAGGGCTGGACGATCCTGACGGGCGATGCGCAGACGCGCTCGCGGCCTGCCGGGCCGCTCCTGGCTGCACTTCGTGGCCTGGGCGCAGAGGCGTTCAGCACGCGTGGCAATGGCCGTGCCCCTATCGCCGTCAGGGGACGCCTGCGGGGCGGCAATACGGAGATCGAGTGTCCGACATCCCAGTACCTGTCGAGCCTCCTCCTGAGCTGCCCGCTGGCGGACGGCGATACGGACTTGGCCGTCCCGCTGCTCAACGAGCGGCCGTACGTTGAGATGACTCTGGCGTGGCTGGACCGGCGCGGCATTCGGTATGAGCACGACGACACGATGGAGCGCTTTCGCATCCCAGGTGGACAGCGCTATCCGGCGTTTCGCGAGGCGATTGCCGCCGATTTCTCCTCGGCCACGTTCTTTCTGTGCGCCGCGGCCGTCACCGGCGGCCAGTTGACGCTCCAGGGTCTCGACATGCAGGACACGCAGGGCGACAAGGCCGTCGTGGGCATGCTGGAGCAGATGGGCTGCGAGGTGGCGACTGGGCCCGATTGGGTGCGGATACGGGGCGGCGAGCTGGTGGGCATTGAGCTTGATCTCAACGCTACGCCCGATGCTCTCCCCGCCCTCGCGGCGACGGCCTGCTTCGCCAAAGGCGAGACGCGCCTCGTGAACGTTCCACAGGCACGACTGAAAGAGACCGATCGGCTCGCCGTGATGCGGGAGGCGCTTTCGGCGATGGGCGGCGATGTCGAGGAGCTCCCCGACGGGCTCATCGTCCGTCACAGCCCACTTCGCGGAGCGCCCGTACACGGCCATGGCGACCACCGCGTGGTGATGGCGCTTGCCGTAGCCGGACTGGCGGCGGATGGCGAGACGGAGATAGACACCGCCGAATCCGTGCAGGTGACGTTTCCTACCTTCGTGCAGCTCATGGAGAACATCGGAGCAAGGATGAGGCAGGGAAAAGGGTAAAGGGTCAAGGGAAAAGGCAACAGACCGCAGCTCCGCAATGCCTATTCCCGCCGCCTGTCGCGCTTGACGCTTCGCCCTGCCGTCAGGAGGACGATTGTCATGCTGGGAGACACCTACGGCCGGATGTTTCGCGTCACGACGTGTGGCGAGTCGTACGGCGGCGCCCTGCTGATCGTAGTTGACGGCGTGCCGGCAGGTCTGGAGCTGTGCGACGCGGATGTCCAGGCCGATCTCGATCGTCGCCGGCCCGGCACGAAGGCCATTGATTCCCCGCGCCAGGAGACCGATCAAGTCCAGGTCGTCGCCGGGGTCATGGACGGCAAGACGACGGGCGCGCCGGTGGGCATGACCATCTACAACGTGGACACGCAGCCGATTCACGTGCAGCAGTACCGGGAGGTCAAGGACCTCATGCGCCCCGGACACGCCGAGTACACCTACTTCGTGAAGTATGGCGAGTTCGCCGACTGGCGCGGGGCCGGGCGGGCGAGCGGGCGCGAGACGGCCGGGCGGGTGGCCGCCGGGGCGGTGGCGAAGAAGATACTGGCCCGCGAAGGCGTCGAGGTCGTGGCCTACGTCAAGGAAGCTGCCGGGATCGCAGCCCGGGAGATGACCTTCGAGGAGATCAAGGCCGGTGTGGGCAAGAACGACATCAACTGCCCGGACTTCGAGGCGGCGGAGAAGATGGTTCGGCGCATCCTCGAGATCAAGGAGGCCGGCGATACCGCCGGGGGCATCGTCGAGATCATCGCCCGCGGAGTGCCCGCCGGGCTGGGCGAGCCGGTGTTCGATAAGCTCGACGCCGATATTGCCAAGGCGCTCATGAGCATTGGCTCTGTCAAGGGCGTCGAGGTGGGCACGGGCTTTGCGGCGGCCAAGATGCGCGGCTCCGAGCACAACGACATCCCCTACATGGAAGACGGCAAGGTGAAGTTCCGCACGAACAACGCCGGCGGCATCCTCGGCGGGATATCGAACGGTGACGACATCGTCGCCCGCATGGCCGTCAAGCCTACGGCAACAATCTCCATCGACCAGGACACCGTCAACATGCCGCAGATGAAAGAGGTAAAGCTGGCCGCTATCACCCGGCGCGATGCCACCATCTGCGGCCGGATCGGGCCCGTGGCGGAGGCCATGATGGCGATCGTGCTCACGGACCATCTGATGATGTCCCGCGGCCTCGACGCCGTCGCGAAGCTCGACAAGACGTGGCCCAGAGCGGAGGCAGACGGGCAATGAGTACAAACGGGACGCGGAGGGAGTTCTTGCGGCGCGTGGCTGCCCGCGCCGCGGGCCTCGGAGCGGCGTTCGGCGGCGCGCGGTCCGGGCAGGCCGACGACGGCTGGAAGATGCAATACCGGCGCCTCGGGCGCACCGAGCTCATGGTGTCGGAGGTGAGCCTCGGCGGCCATTACGACGGGCCGGAGCACGAGCAGAAGAATGCCAAGGCGCAGGCGACGCGCAATGCCGTCGTGGATAGGGCGATCGAGTTAGGGATCAATTTCTTCGACACCAACTACGACTACGAGCGCGGGCAGCTCGGCATCGCCCTCGAGGGCAAGCGCGAGCGTGTCTATCTTGCCAGCGACGTGAACAACGACAAGGAGTTGGACCGGGAGGGCACGCGGCAGAACGTGCTGCGGCAAATCAACGAGCACCTCGCGATGCTGCGCACCGACCATGTGGATCTGTTCCGCTTCATGGCCGGCTCCAAGTTGCCCACGGACGAGCAGTTCGAAGGCGCCATGGCCGCCTTCAAGCAGGTCAAGGCCGAGGGCAAGGCGCGCTTCTTCGCCATGTCACACCACGAGCCCGACGGGTGGATGTCGTTGCTGCAGAAGCGCGACGATATCGACGTGTGCTACGTCCCGTTCAGCTATATCACGCCGAAGGCCGCCGAGAAGCTGATTCCGCTGGCGAAGGAGCGGGACGTGGGCGTCATCTGCATCAAGCCCTTCGCCAAGGGGACGCTGTTCCGGATCCCGGCGGACGACGAGAAGCTGCAGGGCCTGCGGCGCGACAGAGGCGAGTCGCTGGCGCGGGCGAATCTGAAGTGGATCCTGGCCACCGAGGGGGTCAGCACGGTCATACCCGGCATGGAGCTGCCCGAGGAGGTGGCGGACAACGTGCGGGCGTCAGGCAGCTCCGGCCTGAGCGCCGGCGAACGGGCCGCGCTGCAGGCATCCGCCGAGCACGCCGTCCGCGCGCTGCCCGACGAGTATCGCTGGCTCACGACGTGGCGCGCTTGATGCAGGAGTACACGGGTTGGCAAGCAACCCGTGCCACCCGGGAAGGCCCTGGAAGCGAACCCGTGTGCCACGGGTAGCTTGCTACCCGTGCTTCCCTCAGGACACCCGAGGAGATCGCCTATGCGCGGTTTGCACCTACTGTGCCTTATTGGTCTGCTCGCGGGCATCGCTGCGGCCCTGATCCGGACGACCGGCACCCCGGCTGGAGCTGTCGAGCGTGCCGGCCGCTGCGGCCTTTGCCACGCACACATCGAGCTGGCGCTCGACAGAGGCAAGCACAGCCCCCACGACATGACGTGCGTGCTCTGCCACGGCGAGAGCGAGGAGCACATCGCCGTGGAGGACAACAGCGTCAAGCCCGAGCGCCCGCTGCGTAAGGCCCAGGACGCCATGGCGCTGTGCACTCAGTGTCACGCGGCGCTGGCTGCCCACTGTGAAGAGCCGCCCGCGATCGCACAAGGCGAACGGGTGGCACGGGTTGCTGGTCAACCCGTGCGTGCGCCGGGCCCGGAGATCACGGGTAGCAAGCTACCCGTGCCACCCGGCCCGGCCCCCTGCGCGCGATGCCACGACCCGCACCGGGCCACCTTCTGGGCCGCGGAGACGGCCGGCAAAGGGCCCCGGAAGATGTCCGAGACATTCCAGGCGGGCACCGCCAAGGCGTGGAGCTGGCGCGAGGGAGATGATTGGGCGGTCGTCGAGGAGGATGGCGGGAACCGGGTGTTTGCGCTGCGCAGCCTCGGCACGCACGGCGAGAAGCCCCGCCGGCCGGTGTCATTCGCCCTCTGGAAGGGCGCCAACTTCTCCGACTTCGTCCTGACGTGCCGCGTGCGCTGCACGGACGACGTGGCGCGAAGCGGGCGCAGCCTCATCATCGTCTTTGACTACACCGACTACAAGCACTTCTACTACGTGCATCTGTGCAACTTCTCGGACGCCGTCCACAACAACCTGCTGATAGTCAACGAGGAAGACCGCAAGCCGCTGCTCCCAGGAGGCAAGGCGAAGCCGACGCTCACGGACGACGAGTCGCATAGAGTGAAGGTCGTCCGCCGCGCCAGCGACGGGCTCATCGAGGTCTACTACGACGACATGGACACGCCGCTGCATCGCGCCTTCGACAAGACCCACACCTGGGGCCTCATCGGCGTCGGCACGTTCCACAGCAAGGGCGACTTCGACGACGTGAAAGTTGAGGGCGAGCTGCGGCCCACGGCAAGTTAGCCTCTGGCCAAATCGTCATTCTGAGCCGAAGGCGAAGAATCTCGTTCGCTGCAGCCGAGATTCTTCACTCCGCCTCCGGCTCCGTTCAGAATGACAATTGCCGTCACCGCGACACAGTGATCTTGAACGACTGCTCGGCCGTCTCCTCCCTGTTGTTCTCCACGCGAAGCACGACGTTCTGCGTGCCAGCATCATCCGCGCCAGGCGTGCCGGTCACGAGGCCCGTCTCCGCGTCAACCGTGAGCCAGTCGGGGCCGTCGGCGAGCGAATAGGTCAGCGTCTCCCGATTCCAGAAGGCCGCGCCGGCCTCCCGTGTGCCCGTGTAGTGCCCGATGGAGTAGATCGCAGCGGCGGGGTACTCGTATCGCTGTCCGACCTTGGCCCGCCCGGACCGCTCCGTATAGAAGAAGGGCCTCGGGACCTCCACGTAGTCCGACGGGCCGCTCTCGTTGCCCTTTTCGTCCACGGCCACTACGCGATAGAAGGCCTTGTTGGCATTGGGGAGCGCGATATCGGGCCCGACCACCATGAGCTGTGTGTCCGTGGTGGTGGTCAGTAGATTCGCCGGCGTCTTCACCGCCCCGCAGTCGGGCTCGTCGCCGCTCTTGGCGTTGTACTCCTCCATGGTGCTGCAGAAGCCCTTGCCCATCTGCACCACGTACTCAGCGTCGCTCGCGGTGAAGCCCTTCTCGTTGCTCCCGTACACCTTGTACTGCACCGGCGGCCGGCCCTTCGGGTTGGGATGCCAACTGATGGTCACTGTCCCGGCGGCTTCGTTCGCCGATGCCTTCAGGTCGAGCGGCACGCCGGGCGCCTCGCACTCGAACGACCACCGCTCGCCCCATGGCCCCCACACTCCGTCCGCATCCCTCGCCCGCACGCGCCAGTAGTACGTCTGCCCCGGGTTGAGCAGGCCAACGTATGGGATCGTCCGTTCCGGCTTGCCCTTCGCTTGCGTCTTTGAGCTGAGCGTATTGAAGTTCGGCGACAGCGGCCAGCGCATGTCCTCTCGGGCGCAGAGCTGGCAGTGGTAGTCGGCGACCTCGCCGCCATCGGGGTCATCGGGCGTCTGCCACTTGAACGTGAACTGAGTCCCCTCAACCGTTGCGCCGTTCTCCGGGAACACGGCTGCCGGCGGCGCCTTCGGGGGGCGCATCGAGGTACGCTCCACCCAGTTGTGGGTCACGCGCACGGAGCGGGGGCCGTCGCTATCGTCCGTGTACTGCACCTGATTGGCGCCGACCTCGAGCTCCGGCAGACTCAGGGGCGCCATCTGTATGTCGGTGTCGAACTCAATCCCCTCAATGCCCACGTTCGCCTCACTGTTCGCCGCCGTCATGGCCACCTGCAGCCAATACGCGTACTGCGGCCTCTTCCGCGGCGAGAGGTTGTCGTCGAAGACGATCTCCTGCTCGTACGAACCCGTGCGGTCGGCCGTCCAGATGCTCTCCCATTCCTCGCCATCGTGCGAGACGCTCACCGTCATCTCGTCGGCCGCACTGGCGCGCTTGACACGCAATTGCAGCTTGCCGCCGACGATGACGTAAGCGCTGGCTATCTTCCAGGTCACCTTCGCGGGTTCGGCGGCCTTCGCTGGATGCAGAGCGGGTGAGACGCCATCATCGGCCACCGAGGCGATGTTCTGCTCGGACTCGATACCTTTGCGGGAGAGCGGCTTGGTGAGATCGGGCGCGTAGCGCATCTTGCCGTTGCACATGTTCGCGTACGCGTTGGGCCCCCAGTGCGTTCCCAGGCTGCCCACGCCATTGCCCTTCTTGTCCGTCTCGTCCGGCGGGATCCCGGCCGAGTACTGCTTCCCGACGTGGTCCCAGCGCCACTCGATGGATTCGCCCGGCCGCAGGGTGAAGCGCATCGCGTGCTCGGTGTGTCCGCCTCTCTCGCCTTTGCGCTCCCCCTCGTACCAGTACGCCGACGCCGCGCGCTCATCCCTGGCCCGGTCCTGCCGAGTCAGGATGCCATAGGTGTGCGTGCGCTTCATGAGGTCGTGATCGCGCACCACCTGCTCGGCCGAGGCGATCGTCTCGTTGTCGCGCAGCAGGCAGATGATGTGCTCGTCGCCGTCGATCAGATGATAGGCGCCGTCGAAGTACGCCTCGGCGGTGGAGTGACCAACAGGATAGGTCCGCCGCGTGGTCAGCCCGGCGGCTTTCCAGAGGTCGCTTATGCACTGGGAGTCATTGCCGCAGAGCGTGTAGCCGTAGACGTTGTGCACTTTGACGGCATCGTTGCACTCGCCGTCCCACGTGCAGGCGTGGAAGCGGTGATGCTTCTGGAACTCCCACAGCGCCTGGGCCTTCTCGGCGTCCGTGGTGCAGCCTTCGGTGGCCTCGGCGACGGTGTCGGCGAGCGTGCGGAAGTTACGCTTGCCGTTGACGAGGATCCACGGGTTCACCACGTCGGTGTCGCCAATGTTCTCCAGGCGCACGAACCGGTTCGGCTGCCAGGTCTGTTTGAAGGCGCCATAGCCGATGGGCTCGCGCATCATGGCCCCGTCCACCGTGCCCTCGAAGCGCACGGTGTAGGTGTGGCTGCGTGTCGTGATGGTCTCCGTATGTGTGCGCTCTTTGTCGCCAGGCTCCAGAGGCTGGGGCTCCTTCGGCGGGCCCTGCCTGGCGGCGAGTGCCACCCCGACCAGCACAAGCAGCGTGCCGGCGCTCAGCAGATTTGTCAGGAGAACACTCAACGGTTTGCCTATCATAGCTCGCACCCTCCGTTGCATCCGCCGTCGTTGCCTTTCGGCCTTTGCCCGAGTAGGGGAGTCGCTCTGCCGGCTCCCTGCCTTTGCATCAGCACACAGACCCCGCACCGGTCATCCCAGCCATCTTCAGCCTCGAGGTTCGCCGACAGAGTCGGCGAAGCTCACCGGGCCCCCAACCGCCACACAATAACCCCTCCCACTATTCCAGTCTGTAACAGCGATCCCTCCGCCCTCTGCGGTAATTCCGGACGCACAGCCGACGCCTTCCACCGGGTCCCTCTCGTTCCGGTCCGCAGCCAGCAGCATGCAGCAGGTGCCCCTGCTGCCCTGTGTGGCCACGCGCCTCCGGGAAAAAAAATCTTGCCTCTCCCGCGGCCGCAGTGTCACAACGGCCTCTCTCTGGCGTTTCTACCTTTGTAAGCGGCGCTCACGCTACGGAGAAGGAGGCTCCCAAATGGCTGATGAGAAGCGCCGCAAGCGGAGCAGGATACTTCGTGAAGGCGGTTCCCAGCCGGGATCTGGGAGCGGCGAAAGGGTGGTGGGATGCCGGAGGGAGGAAGGAGCGCTTGCAGTTGTGCAACGGGATCCCAGAGACAGTGGCCAAAGAAGCATACGCCAAATTCTACGATCTCGTAGACCGGATTGCGGCTGGGGAAGATGTGGATGTTGCAGAAGAGCTGCAGCAGTGCCCTTCCGCCCTGGTGGCGCAGAAAGTCGAGGGCCTTCTCGTACAACACATCGCCGTCATTTTCAGGCGGCGCAACGACGAAGGCCGGTAGGGCAGGAAGCAGGTGACGAGGAGGCAGGACCTCCTCAGCATCGCCACCAGACGCGCGGCTTTGATCAGGAAGATGGGTGGCGTGCACCTAACGGGCTCCCCGGGTCTGCCCCAGAACCGTGAGGGCGGCCACTGAGGGGCGTGTCGGCGTCCTGGGAGGAGACAGTTGCGAAGCTCCCGTCCTGGATGCTCCGGCGGCATCTACTGCCTAGGCGAACCGCTGTACACTAGGCCACCATAAGAATCTCATGAGCGATGGTATGATGTCAGAAAGGCTGTCACATTTGGTGGGAGTAGCCGTTCTGGATCTCAAGCAGCCTTGCTTGAAGGTGGGCTGGAGGCTGCGAGCGGTGACTGCTAGGAGCCTGTCTGCGTAACGGCCGGGCTGTGGTATTTGCACTCGTTGTTGTTGTCGTAGTTCCGATGGCGGTGCTGGGGTGAAGCCTTGGTGTTGCGATGGGTGCTTCGGTCACCGACGCAGGCGTCTGTGGCGGGGG